>NZ_CP166850.1:0-1219375 GCF_041346945.1 Amycolatopsis sp. cg9
CTCATCTTGAGGCGAGTTTCACGCTTAGATGCTTTCAGCGTTTATCTCTTCCATACATAGCTACCAGCGATGCTCCATTGGCGGAACAACTGGTACACCAGGTGCGTCCATCCCGGTCCTCTCGTACTAAGGACAGTCCCCCCTCAAATTTCCTACGCCCGCGGCGGATAGGGACCGAACTGTCTCACGACGTTCTAAACCCAGCTCGCGTACCGCTTTAATGGGCGAACAGCCCAACCCTTGGGACCGACTACAGCCCCAGGATGCGATGAGCCGACATCGAGGTGCCAAACCTCGCCGTCGATATGGACTCTTGGGGAGATAAGCCTGTTATCCCCAGGGTACCTTTTATCCGTTGAGCGATGGCCCTTCCATTCGGAACCACCGGATCACTAAGCCCGACTTTCGTCCCTGCTCGACCTGTCTGTCTCGCAGTCAAGCTCGCTTGTGCCTTTGCACTAACCTCCTGATTTCCAACCATTCTGAGCGAACCTTTGGGCGCCTCCGTTACGCTTTGGGAGGCGACCGCCCCAGTCAAACTACCCACCAGACACTGTCCACAACCGATCAGTGGTGCCGGGTTAGAACATCAAAATTAAAGGGTGGTATTTCACCAACGCCTCCACCAAACTAGCGTCCTGGCTTCAAAGCCTCCCACCTATCCTACACAATCAAGGCTCAAGCACTCAATATCAAGCTATAGTAAAGCTCACGGGGTCTTTCCGTCCTGCCGCGGGTAGCACTGCATCTTCACAGGCAATTCAATTTCACCGAGTCTCTGGTTGAGACAGTGCCCATCGTTACGCCATTCGTGCAGGTCGGAACTTACCCGACAAGGAATTTCGCTACCTTAGGACCGTTATAGTTACGGCCGCCGTTTACTGGGGCTTCAATTCAAGAGCTTCTCCTTACGGCTAACCTTCCTCAATTAACCTTCCAGCACCGGGCAGGCGTCAGCCCCTATACTTCATCTTACGATTTTGCAGAAACCTGTGTTTTTGATAAACAGTCGCAGCCAGCTGGTATCTTTTCAGCTCCTGCAGGCTGATCTTGATGTTTCACCAGCCCTTCTCCCGAAGTTACGGGGTCATTTTGCCGAGTTCCTTAACCCGAGTTCTCTCGCTCGCCTTGGTATTCTCTACCTGACCACCTGTGTCGGTTTGGGGTACGGGCAGTGATGTTACCTGATGCTTAGAGGCTTTTCTCGGCAGAAGATCTTCACTCGGGCATTTGACATCAACGACTCAGCTACCGTAATTTGCCTCCCCGGCCACAGCTTGTCAATCCGGACAATTCGCCTGGATAAGCATTTGCTCTCAACTGACTACTGCTTGGCCGGACACTTCCAATCGTCCCCGGCTAACATAGCCTTCTGCGTCAAACTCCATCGTCAAGCACAATCAACTGGTACAGGAATATCAACCTGTTGTCCATCGACTCGCGCCTTTCGGCCTCGCCTTAGGTCCCGACTTACCCTGGGAGGATTAGCCTTCCCCAGGAACCCTTGGTCATTCCGGCGAGCAGGCTTTCTCACCGCTTTATTCGCTACTCATACCGGCATTCTCACTTCTGAAGCGCTCCAGCACCCTCCACGGACTGACTTCATCGGCTTCCCTGGAGAACGCTACCCATCCTACCCAACAACACCCTCATGAAGCCGATGTCGCATGAATGACCAGCTTCATAGCTTCGGTAATATGCTTAGCCCCGTACATTTCGGCGCAGGCCACTCGACCAGTGAGCTATTACGCACTCTTTAAATGATGGCTGCTTCTAAGCCAACATCCTGGTTGTCTGTGCAATCCCACATCCTTTTCCCACTTAGCCATATTTAGGGACCTTAGCTGGTGATCTGGGCTGTTTCCCTTTCACGATGGATCTTATCACCCGCCGTGTGACTCCCGTGAAAACATAACCGGTATTCGGAGTTTTATCTGATTTCGGTAACCCATGACGGGCCCCTAGTCCAAACAGTGCTCTACCCCCTCCAAGATGATTCACGAGACGCTGCACCTAAAAGAGATTTCGGGGAGAACCAGCTATCTCCAAGTTTGATTGGCCTTTCACCCCTACCCACAGCTCATCCCCCATTTTTCAACTGAGTACGGGTTCGGTCCTCCAGTACGTTTACCGCACCTTCAACCTGGACATGGGTAGATCACCTGGTTTCGGGTCTATAACTGCGTACTCAACGCCCATTTCAGACTCGCTTTCGCTGCGGCTCCCCACACGGGTTAACCTTGCACGCAGCATAACTCGCCGGTTCATTCTGCAAAAGGCACGCCGTCACACCATAAAGGTGCTCCGACAGCTTGTAGGCACACGGTTTCAGGAACTTTTTCACTCCCCTCCCGGGGTTCTTTTCACCTTTCCCTCACGGTACTGGTTCACTATCGGTCTTCAGGAGTATTTAGCCTTACCGAGATGGTCCCGGCAGATTCGACAGCAAATTCCACGTGTCCCGCCGCTACTCAGGATCCCAACTGAGTCCTTGAAACTGGTTTTCGCGTACTGGGCTATCACCATCTGGCCCGCCATCCCAAGCGACTTCCACTAACCGCACAACTTTGAAGAAACTCAGTCGTTCAGTCCTACAAACCCACATACAAGCTGACAGACTCGTTGGTTTGGGCTCTTCCGCTTTCGCTCGCCGCTACTCAGGGAATCGGTTGTTTTCTCTTCCTGCGGGTACTTAGATGTTTCAGTTCCCCGCGTTCCCTCCACACACCCTATGTATTCAGGTGCTAACACAATCATCACTGATGCTGGGTTTCCCCATTCGGAAATCTCCGGATCAAGCTCGGTTTACAGCTCCCCGAGGCTTATCGTTAGTCCTACGTCCTTCATCGGCTCCTGAAGCCAGGCATCCACCATGTGCCCTTAACAACTTGACCACAAAGATGCTCGCATCCACTCTACAGTTCTCAAACACCACACCAGAAACAAACGTTAGGGGGGTTAGCCCCTCGGCGTGTTGCCTCAGGACCCAACAGTGTGCACAGCGAACAACCCACCACCCAGCTCCACGCGGTGTTCCACGCGAAGCAAGCTCCGCAGTACTAGCCGGCGGTATCACTACCGCGGTTAGCCTTAACCAGTAGTTCCACAATTCCTTGAGCAACCAGAACAACACCACATTCGGGTGTTAAACGCAGTTTCCAGCAAGCTGAGCTCACTGGATGTTGTTCCTTAGAAAGGAGGTGATCCAGCCGCAGGTTCCCTACGGCTACCTTGTTACGACTTCGTCCCAATCATCAGTCCCACCTTCGACGGCTCCCTCCCCGAAGGGTTGGGCCATGGACTTTGGGTGTTACCGACTTTCATGGTGTGACGGGCGGTGTGTACAAGGCCCGGGAACGTATTCACCGCAGCATGCTGATCTGCGATTACTAGCGATTCCGACTTCGTGCAGTCGAGTTGCAGACTGCGATCCGAACTGAGACCGGCTTTAAGAGATTCGCTTCCACCTCGCGGTATCGCAGCTCCTTGTACCAGCCATTGTAGCACGTGTGAAGCCCTGGTCATAAGGGGCATGATGACTTGACGTCATCCCCACCTTCCTCCGAGTTTGTCACCGGCAGTCTCCCACGAGTCCCCGCCATGACGCGCTGGCAACGTAGGATAAGGGTTGCGCTCGTTGCGGGACTTAACCCAACATCTCACGACACGAGCTGACGACAGCCATGCACCACCTGTCACCAACCCGAAGGAAGCCCCATCTCTGGGGATGTCTGGCAAGATGTCAAGACCAGGTAAGGTTCTTCGCGTTGCATCGAATTAAACCACATGCTCCACCGCTTGTGCGGGCCCCCGTCAATTCCTTTGAGTTTTAACCTTGCGGCCGTACTCCCCAGGCGGGGCGCTTAATGCGTTAGCTACGGCACGGACAACGTGGAAACCCTCCACACCTAGCGCCCATCGTTTACGGCGTGGACTACCAGGGTATCTAATCCTGTTCGCTCCCCACGCTTTCGCTCCTCAGCGTCAGTATCGGCCCAGAGAGCCGCCTTCGCCACCGGTGTTCCTCCTGATATCTGCGCATTTCACCGCTACACCAGGAATTCCAGTCCCCTACCGAACTCAAGTCTGCCAGTTTCGATGCACGCTCCTTTGGTTAAGCGTGGGATTTCACATCCGACGCGACAAACCGCCTGCGAGCTCTTTACGCCCAATAAATCCGGATAACGCTTGCACCCTACGTATTACCGCGGCTGCTGGCACGTAGTTAGCCGGTGCTTCTTATCCAGGAACCGTCACTTGCGCTTCGTCCCTGGCGAAAGAGGTTTACAACCCGAAGGCCTTCTTCCCTCACGCGGCGTCGCTGCATCAGGCTTGCGCCCATTGTGCAATATTCCCCACTGCTGCCTCCCGTAGGAGTCTGGGCCGTGTCTCAGTCCCAGTGTGGCCGGTCACCCTCTCAACTCGGCTACCCATCGTCGCCTTGGTAGGCCATTACCCCACCAACAAGCTGATAGGCCGCGGGTTCATCCTGCACCGCCAGAACTTTCAACAACACTAGATGCCTAGAGTTGTGATATCCGGTATTAGACCTCGTTTCCAAGGCTTATCCCAGAGTGCAGGGCAGATTACCCACGTGTTACTCACCCGTTCGCCACTCATCCCCACCCGAAAGTGGTTCAGCGTTCGACTTGCATGTGTTAAGCACGCCGCCAGCGTTCGTCCTGAGCCAGGATCAAACTCTCCAACAATGAATAGTTTAATCGAGGCAATTTCTTGCTTCTCAAAGGAAACCCCGACGAGGGGGTTTCATATATAAGCTCTACTGGCTTAGTTCACTAGCACACTGTTGAGTTCTCAAGCAACACACCCCGAGTCGCACCGCCGTCAAGCGGCCTTACTCGAAGCGAGTTATTTCTAGCAGTTTTTGTGGGCCACCCACTCAATCGCTTCTGCGAGAGCTTGGTTCGTGTCCCTGCCGCTCGGTTTCCCTGGCGACTTGGAGAACTTTACATGCCCCGAAAGGGCCCGAAACAGGGGGGTCCCTTAACAAGATCAGCGCAGGTCAGACCCCGTGACGAAGCCCGTCCGCGGCCCAGTCTGCCCCCAACCGCCCGCGAGCGCCAGCGAAAGAACATTGCTCCGAGTACATTGCACCGTATTGCACCGCGCCGGTGCTCCGCTTAGCGTCGGCCGCATGAACCTCGCGCACGACGACCTCGGCCCGCGGGACGGGCGTCCGGTCCTGCTGGTCCACGGCCACCCCTTCGACCGCTCCATGTGGCGACCGCAAGCCGAGTACCTCGCCGAGCGGGGCCACCGGGTCGTGACGCCCGACCTCCGCGGCTACGGCGGCTCCAAGACCGACGACACCAAGACCGGCCTCGACGTCTTCGCGGACGACCTCGTCGAGCTGGCCGACCACCTCGGGCTCGGCCGCTTCGTGCTCGGCGGCCTCTCCATGGGCGGCCAGATCGTCATGCAGCTGGTCAAGGACCACCCCCACCGGGTCGAGGCCCTCCTCTTGGCCGACACCTTCGCCGGCCTCGACACCCCCGAGGCCAAGCAGGCGCGCATCGACACCGCCGCGCGGATCCTCGAAGAGGGCATGGACGCCTACGCCGACGAGCTCCTCCCCAAGATGATCTCGAAGCAGACCCGCGCGACCAGGCCCGACGTCGAAGCGCACGTCCGGAAGATGATGCGCGGCGCTCCGAAGGAAGGAGCCGCGGCCGCGCTGCGGGGCCGCGCCGAGCGCCCCGACTACACGCCGACGCTCGCCCGCGTAGCCGTCCCCACCCTCGTCGTCGTCGGCGGCGAGGACGAGTTCACCCCCGTCGCCGACGCCGAGCTGATCCACCGGGAGATCGCGGGTTCGGCCCTGGCGGTGATCGAGGGCGCGGGCCACCTGCCTAACCTGGAGCGCGAGACCGAGTTCGACGACGCCCTCAGTGCGTTCCTGACCGGAAAAAGGTTCACCCCATGACCCAGCAGACCGTGTTCGTGACCGGCGCGAGCGCCGGCTTCGGCGACGCCATCGCGCGCCGGTTCGTCGCCGAGGGCGCCCGCGTGATCGCCGTCGCCCGCAGCGGGGACAAGCTCGAGAAGCTCGCCGGCGAGCTCGGCGAGGCCGTCCTGCCGGTGACCCTCGACGTCAGCGACCCCGAGGCCGTCAAGACCACCGTCGAGCAGCTCCCGGCGGACTGGAAGACCGTCGACGTCCTGGTCAACAACGCCGGCCTGGCGAAGGGCCTCGAGCCCGCCCACCAGGCCCACCTCGACGACTGGGACCGGATGATCGCGACCAACGTCCGCGGCCTCGCGCACGTCACCCGCGCGCTGCTGCCCGGGATGGTCGAGCGCGGCCGCGGCCACGTGATCAACATCGGCTCGATCGCCGGCACCTACCCCTACCCCGGCGGCAACGTCTACGGCGCGACCAAGGCGTTCGTCCACCAGTTCAGCCTCAACCTGCGCAGCGACCTGCACGGCACCGGCGTCCGGGTGACGAACGTCGAGCCCGGCATGGTCGGCGGCACGGACTTCTCGAAGGTCCGGTTCGACGGCGACGCGGCCAAGGCGGGCAAGGTCTACGAGGGCACCACGCCGCTGACCGCGGACGACGTCGCCGAGTCGGTGTTCTGGGCCGCCAACCAGCCGAAGCACGTGAACATCAACGTCATCGAGCTGATGCCGGTGGTGCAGAGCTTCTCCGCGCTGCAGATCTACCGGGAGTCCTGAGACTCGAACAGCGAGAAGAGCGCCTGCTGCTCCGGGTCCAGCTCGGTCAGCAGGCGCTTCGCCCGCGGCCGCCCGCCGGTGGACGGGTAGCGCAGCACCAGCTCGCCGATGCCGGCCAGCCGGTCGAGCAGCTCCCGCACGGACAGGTTCATCCCGGCGCGGTCGGCCTCGCGCCGCATCAGGTGCGTCACCGTCGCGGCGAGCACCGAGACGAGGCCGTGCGCGGCGATCCGCTGCCGCGTCCACTCCCAGCGCGGGGTCGGCCCGGTCACGGCGGGCCCGGTGAGCCAGCGGAACGTCGATTCGAGGTGGGTGCGCGCGCGGTAGGCCGTGACGACGTCGCCGATCGGCCAGTCGCGGTCGGTGACCAGCACCTGCTTGCCGAAGAACTCCTCGTCGAGGCGAGCCAAAGCGGAAGAATCGATCCGGCGTTCCAGGCGGATCTCCCCCGGCCGGTTCCCGCTCAGGACCGCGGTGAGCACGCGCTCGATGCGCCGGCCGCGGGTCACCCGGCCCAGCTCGGCGTGCACCTGCGCGCGGTCGCCGCGGTGGGTGCCCGCCGCCAGCGCCCCGGCCAGGCCGTCCAGCTCGCGGGTCGCGGTGGCCAGCTCGTCGGCGAAGGCGCGGGACTGCGCCGCGTGCAGCGTCGCGGAGTGCGTCAGGATCACCCGCCGCCGGACGCCGTCGACGACGGCGTGGGTGTCCAGCGCGGTGAGCCCGGCGAACCGCTCGGGGTCGACGCGCCTGCGGGCGGCCGCGGGCTGGGTCAGCAGCTCGGGGTGGTCGGTCAGCGGGAGCGAGCCGACGAACCCGCTGCGTGAGCCGAGGTCCAGCTGGGCGGCCTGCCCCGAGTGGAAGACGAGCGTCGCCGGCCCCAGCCCCGCCATCAGCGAAGCGAAGGTGGGCGCCGTGCCGTCGTCGCGCCGGTACAGCCGTGAGAACAGCGGGATGGCGCCGTCGCGGGTCACGCGCAGGCCGACGCCGGCGAGCACCTCCCGGCACGCCGAGGGCAGCGTGCAGTCCGCCGGCGCGAACACCGCGAACTGCGGGACGTCGACCGCCAGCGCCGCGTGGTCGTCGAGGGTGGCGAGGACGGCGGCGGCGACCGCCTCCTCGATCCCGGCGACGCGGTCCGGCGTCAGCCGTTCCAGCGCCCGCCACACCCCGTCCACTGTGGACATCCGGGGGCGCACCAGGTCGGCGGCCGCGCTCGCGGCCCACCACTCGCCGATCGGCGTCTCCGGCGCGGTCGCGCGGTGCAGCACCGCGACGGCCAGGGTCAGTCCCAGCGACGGCTTCGAGCGCACGACGTCGTCGACGCGGCGGACGAAGTCCAGCCGGGACAGCGTCGCCCACACCGCGGCGACGTCGCCGTACGTCCGGTGCGAAGCCGAGGCCGGTTCGCCGCCCGGGACGGCGCGGGCGATCTCGTCGGCCGTGCCGAGATAACGCTGGGTCACCACCCGGGGCTTCCCGTCGACCCGGGCGGACTCCGCCAGGTAGTAGTACGTCCGGCCGCCGATCTTCTTGCCGACCACAGATGCCACCCTTTAGGTAATACACCCCGGGCCGGTGATCGACAACCCGCCGAGCGCGCTGACCTGCGACGACGATCACGTCCGCATGCCACCGCAGCCAGGTGCGGAACGCACACTGGCTGGTCGCGCGAGGACGGTCCTAGCGTGGGTGGAATGGGACCCGAACCCGACGCCACCACCCCGACCGCCTCCGCGATGCGCCGCGCGCTCGCCCGGGCGCGTGACGGGAAGACACTGGACGTCACCGAAGCGGCCGTCCTGCTGCACGCCCGCGGCGACGACCTCACCACGCTTTCCGAGTACGCCTCCCGCATCCGCGACGCCGGACTGGCCGAGGCCGGGCGCGCCGGCATCATCACCTACAGCCGCAAGGTGTTCATCCCGCTGACCCGCCTGTGCCGCGACCGCTGCGGCTACTGCACCTTCGTCACCGTGCCGGGCCGGCTCGAATCGCCGTTCCTCTCCCCCGACGAGGTCCTCGACATCGCCCGCAAGGGCGCGGAGATGGGCTGCAAGGAAGCCCTCTTCACGCTCGGCGACCGGCCGGAGGACCGCTGGACGGCCGCGCGCGAGTGGCTGGACGCGCACGGCTACGACGACACACTCTCCTACGTCCGCGCGATGGCCATCCGCGTCCTCGAGGAGACCGGCCTGCTGCCGCACCTCAACCCGGGCGTGCTGACCTGGCAGGACTTCCAGCGGCTCAAGCCGGTCGCGCCGTCGATGGGCATGATGCTGGAGACCACGGCGACGCGGCTGTGGAGCGAGAAGGGCGGGCCGCACTACGGCTCGCCCGACAAGGACCCGGCGGTCCGGCTGCGGGTGCTCGAAGACGCCGGGCGCAGCTCGGTCCCGTTCACCACCGGTGTCCTCATCGGCATCGGCGAGACGCACGACGAGCGCGCGGACGCGCTGTTCGAGATCCGCAAGGTCGCCAAGACCTACGGCGGCATCCAGGAAGTCATCGTGCAGAACTTCCGGGCCAAACCGGACACGAAGATGCGCGCGACCCCGGACGCCGACCTCGAAGAGCTCGCCGCGAACATCGCCGTCGCGCGGCTGGTGCTCGGCCCGAAGATGCGCATCCAGGCGCCGCCGAACCTGATCGGCAGCCAGTACGACCTGATGATCCGCGCCGGCATCGACGACTGGGGCGGCGTCTCGCCGCTGACCCCGGACCACGTCAACCCGGAACGCGCGTGGCCGCAGATCGACGAGCTCGCCCGCCGCACCGAGAAGGCCGGCTTCGAGCTCAAGGAACGGCTGACGATCTACCCGGAGTACGTCAAGACCGGCGAGCCGTGGCTGGACCCGCGGATCACCCGGCACGTCGCCGCGCTCGTCGACCCGGCCACCGGGATGGCCCGTGAGGGCGCGATGCCGGTCGGCATCCCGTGGCAGGAGCCGGACGGCGGCTGGCAGGAGTCCGGCCGGACCGACCTGCACACCGAGATCGACACCAGCGGCCGCACCGAGGACCGCCGCAGCGACTTCGACTCCGTCTACGGGGACTGGAAGGAGATCGGCGACCGCATCAAGACCGGGCCGCAGAAGTTCGACTCTACCGTCCTGGAAGCGTTGCGCAGCGCGGAAAAGGACCCGGCCGGGCTGTCCGACGACGCCGCGCTGGCGCTGCTGCACGCCGACGGCAAGGAGCTGGACGCGTTCACGCGGCTCGCCGACGACCTGCGCCGCGAGACCGTCGGCGACGACATCACGTTCGTCGTCACGCGGAACATCAACTTCACGAACGTCTGCTACACGGGTTGCCGCTTCTGCGCCTTCGCACAGCGTCGCACCGACGCCGACGCGTACACGCTGTCGCTGGAGCAGGTCGGCGACCGCGTCGACGAGGCGTGGGCCGCGGGCGCGACCGAGATCTGCATGCAGGGCGGCATCCACCCGGACCTGCCGGGCACCGCGTACTTCGACCTCGCGGCCGAGGTCAAGCGCCGTCAGCCGGAGATCCACCTGCACTCCTACAGCCCGATGGAGGTCGTGAACGGCGCGTCGCGGACCAACCTGTCGCTGAAGGACTGGCTGATCAAGGCCAAGGAGTCCGGCGTGGACTCGCTGCCGGGCACGGCCGCGGAGATCCTCGACGACGACGTCCGCTGGGTGCTCACCAAGGGCAAGCTGCCGACGTCGGAGTGGATCAAGGTCGTCACGACGGCGCACGAAGTCGGGCTGCCGACGACGTCGACGATGATGTACGGCCACGTCGACACGCCCGCGCACTGGGTCGCCCACCTCAAGCTCCTCGCGCGGCTGCAGCGGGAGGGCCTGGAGAAGCACGGCAAGCGCGGGTTCAGCGAGTTCGTGCTGCTGCCGTTCATCCACCAGAGCGCGCCGATCTACCTGGCGGGGCTGGCGCGGCCGGGCACGACCCTGCGCGAGAACCGCGCGGTGCACGCGCTGTCCCGGCTGCTGCTGCACGGCATGATCGACAACATCCAGAGCTCCTGGGTGAAGCTCGGCGAAGAGGGCAGCCGCGCGGTGCTGCAGGGCGGCGTCAACGACATCGGCGGCACGCTGATGGAGGAGACGATCAGCCGGATGGCGGGTGCGTCGAACGGGTCGTACAAGACGATCAGCGACATGCGCGCGATGGTCGAACCACTGGGCCGTCCCCTGGTGCAGCGCACGACGGGCTACGGGCGGCCGCCGGCCGAGCGGCTCGCCGCGGCGGAGGCTTCGGACGGCGTCGCGACGGCGGTGCGCAAGCCGCTCCTGCCGCTGCTGACCCCGTGAGGTGACGCGGTGAACGACTCGTTCACGGCGTCCGGCGCCATGAACGAGTCGTTCACCGCATCCGGTGCGGGGCCCGCTAGTCTTCCGGCCCATGGGGGTTTCTCGCATCGTGCCGCTTTTCGTTCTCGCGCTCTTGGCGGGCTGTGACAGTCCGGCACCGCCGGCGCCACCCGCGCCCACCGTGACGCCGAGCCCGAGCTACGCGCCGCCGCCACCGAGCGGGCTGTCCCTTTCGGTCGGACCCGTCGAAGCCGGTCTCGGCCACCGCGCCAGCGTGCTCACGCTGACCAACCGGGACACCCGGCCCCGGAAAGTCACCGGCTACCCGGACCTGAAGGTCCTGGCGGGTGACGGAACGCCGCTGGATGTCAAGGTCGAGCACGGAACTTCGTACTTCGCGCGCGACCTCGGCCCGCAGGACCTGACCGTCCGGCCGGGCGAGAAGGTCGTGGCAGTGCTCGCGTGGTCGGCCACCGTCACTTCCGGCGACACGCGCACCGGCGCGGCGATCTCGGTGGTCCCGGTCCCCGGCGAACCCGAGCAGAAGCAGCCCCTAGACACCGACCTGGGCACCACGGACACCGTCACGCTCAGCTCATGGGCGACCGGAATCGGGAACTGACGACCTTGTGTCACCGCTCACAAACGCCCGGGTGACCAGCCGGGATCTGTGCTAACTCTTTCCTTTCACGACCAGGGCAAGCACCGAAGCTTCACCTGCCGGAAGGACTTCGATGAGCACCTCCGTGGAAGCACTGGGCATGGTCGACACCGAGCGCTACCCGCTCACCGATCCGGGAAGCGCTGCCTGGCGGGAGATCGTCGACCGCACCCGCGCGGACCTGGCCGAAGCCGGCTGCAGCGTGCTGGCCGACTTCGTCCGGCCGGAACTGCGGGAAGTCCTCCGCACCGAGTGCGCCGAGCTCGAACCGCACGCCTACACGAAGATCGAAAAAGTCAACGCCTACAACACCGCGATCGACGAACCGCTGCCCGAAGACCACCCGGGCCGGACGATCATGGAACGCGGCAACGCCTTCGTCGCCCGTGACCGCATCCCCGCGTCGTCGATCATCGACCGGCTCTACGCCAGCCCGCTGTTCCAGCGGTTCGTCGCCGACTGCTTCGGCCTGCCGGAACTGCACGAGCTGGCCGACCCGCTCGCCGGGCTGACGCTCAACGTGATCGCGCCCGGCCGCGCGCACCCGTGGCACTTCGACACGAACGCCTACACCGTCAGCATGCTGACGCAGGCCGCGGAAGCGGGCGGCACCTTCGAATACTGCCCGGGCATCCGGTCCACGACGGACGAGAACTTCCCCGCGGTCCGCGCGGTGCTCCGGGACGACGGCACCCATCCGGTCCAGCGCCTCGACCTCCGTCCGGGCGATCTTCAGCTCTTCCAAGGGCGCTTCGCCTTGCACCGGGTCAGTAAAGTGACGGGCGCGATCGCGCGTCATTCCGCGATCTTCGCCTACAGCGAGCGCCCGGGGGTGATCGGCAGCGCGGAGCGGACCAGGCAGTTGTTCGGCCGGGTCCTGCCGGCCCACCTCGCCGGGCGCACCGTCCGCGGCGACGAACTGCTCGACTAGTCCGTCCACACCTCCACCGCCGCCCTCACCGGACAGCGGAGCTGCGACTAGACCAGGAGCTTGGCCTGTGCCTTTCGACTCGACCGGAAAGATCTCGTTCGACCACATCTACACCGCGCCCGACCCGCGGCCGTTCTTCGGGACGCTGCGGCGCGTGGACTACCACATCCCGCAGCTCGCGAAGCCGTACTTCGCGAAGCTGATCGCCGAACACCCCGCGGAGCGGCCGACCGTGCTGGACGTCGGCTGTTCCTACGGCGTCAACGCGGCGCTCCGGCGCTGCGACGCCACGATGGACGACCTGTACGCCCACTACACCGACCCGGCCGTGACCGCACTGGACCACGCGTCGCTGCTCGAGGCGGACCGGGCCCGGATCGTCGACGACGGCGGCCCGCGCTTCTACGGCCTCGACGCGTCGGCGCCCGCACTCGAGTACGCGCTTTCCGCCGGGTTCCTCGACGAGGCGATCCACGCCGACCTCGAGCACGACGACCCGGACAGCACCCAGCGGAAGCTCCTCGACGACGTCGACCTGGTCGTCTCCACCGGCTGCGTCGGCTACGTCACCGAGAAGACGATCGCCCGGATCGCGCGCGGCGCGCGGCCGTGGATGGCGCACTTCGTGCTGCGGATGTTCTCCTACGACCCGGTCGCCGACAGCCTGGCCGAGCTGGGCTACGAGACCGCCGAGGTCGGCGGGGTGTTCCGGCAGCGGCGGTTCGCTTCCGCCGAGGAGCAGGCGCAGATCCTCGGCACCCTCGACACCGCCGGCGTCGACCCCACCGGGCTGGAGTCCGAAGGGTGGCTCTACGCCCGGTTGTTCGTTTCCCGTCCCGAAGGCGCGGACGCCTTGGCGACCGCGCTCGAAACCCACGAAGAAGGATGATCGTGAGCAGTCCGGAATGGTCCACCCGCACCTTCGGCAACGAGGATCGGCTCCCCCGCGTCCCCGTTCCCACGCTGGAGGACAGCGGCCGCCGCTTCCTCGAGTGGTGCGCCCCGCTGCTGACCCCGGACGAGCTGGCGGAGACCGAAGCGGCCGTCGCGGAGTTCCTGGCGCCGGGCAGCCCCGCGCACGAGCTGCAGGCCGCGCTCGAGGAGTACGACCGCTCGCCCGGCGTGCGCAGCTGGCTCGACACGTTCTGGCCGTACCGCTACCTCGGCCGCCGCGACCGGATCGCGCTCAACGCCAACTTCTTCTTCCTGTTCCAGGATTCCCCGCTGGGTCAGGTGGAACGCGCGGCCGAGCTGACCGCGTCCGCCGTGGACTACAAGCTGAAGCTCGACGAGGAACTGGTGCCGCCGGTGCTGCTGCGCGGGACGCCGCAGTCGATGGTGCAGCACAAGTACCTGTTCTCGGCGACGCGCATCCCGGGGCAGGTGCTGGACACCGCGCGCACGCCGTACCGCGAAGGCTGGGAAGGGCCGTCGCGGGAGCGGCACATCGTCGTGTTCCACCACGACACCCCGTTCCGGCTGGACGTCATCGCCGGCGACGGCCGCCCGTACTCGCCGTCGCAGCTGGCGGAAGCGTTGCGGGCGATCCTCAAGGACGACCACGTGGCCGAAGTTCCCCCGGGGCACTTCACGACCAAGGCGCGCGCGGAGTGGGCGGTTTCGCGGACCGCGCTGATCGACGCGGGCAACGCGGCTTCGCTGGAGACGATCGAGACCGCGTTGTTCTGCCTGTGCCTGGACGACTTCGCCCCCTCGGACACGCTCGAGGCGAGCGACCGGCTGCTGTACGGCGACAACCGCTGGTACGACAAGGCCGTTTCGCTGATCGTGTTCGAGGACGGCACCGCGGGGATCAACGTCGAGCACTGCGAACTCGACGGCACCACGATCCTCGGCTTCACCGACGCGCTGCTGAGCGGCTCGCGCGCGGACCGGGAGCCGGCTTCGGGCGTCCCCGGCTACGAGCCGGTCGACTTCGCGCTGACCGACTCCCTCCGCGAAGACGCGCTGGCGGCCGGGATCGCCTTCCGGGCGTACGCGGACGCGACCGCGACGCAGACGGTGTCGTTCGACTTCGGCGCCAACCGGGCCAAGGAGCTCGGGATGTCGCCGGACGCGTTCGCGCAGATGTCGTACCAGCTGGCGCACCGCCGCGCGAAGGGCCTGACGGGTGCGACGTACGAGTCGATCGCCACCCGGCAGTTCCAGAACGGCCGCACCGAAGCCATGCGGGTCGTGACCCCCGAGGTGGTGCACTTCGCCGACGTCCTGACCGACCCGGCGGCGTCCGACGAGGAGAAGCGCACCGCGTTCCGCGCGGCGGCGGCGAAGCACGTGGCCCGCGCGAAGGAGTGCCAGGCCGGCGACGCGCCCGAGCAGCACCTGTGGGAGCTGCAGCTGATCGCGAAACGCCGTGGGGACACCTCGGACCTGGCGCTGTATTCGTCGCCGGGCTGGCTGAAGACGCGCGACGACTACCTGAGCACCAGCTCGGCCCCGTCGGTCAACATCCAGTACTTCGGGTTCGGCTCGACGAGCCCGCAGTGCATCGGCATCGCGTACGTGCTGCTGCCGGACCGCTGGAACATCTACCTGAGCACCCCGAAGCACGTCTCGGCGGAGATGCACCGCTTCGCCGACGAACTGGCGATCGCGGTGCGGGAGCTGCAAGCGCTACTGACCGAGTAGGCGGCGCAGCCAGGCCGCCGGTCCCGCTCGCCCCGAGCACCCCAATGTGGCGTTGGGTGCGTCCAACGCACCGAACGCCACATTGGGTGCGTCTGACGCACCGAACGCCACATTGGGGCGCATGAGCCGGGGCGAGCGCATGAGCCGGGGCGAGCGCATGAGCCGGGGCGAGCGGGGGCGCGGGGCGGGAGCTGCGGGCGCTACTGGCCGAGTAGGCGGCGCAGCCACGTCAGCCGGGCGGCGCGGGCCGCTCGGCTGATCGCCGCTTTCGGGGCCAGGGAGTCGAAGCCGTGGAAGCCGCCCGGCCACACGTGCAGTTCGGCCTCGCCGCCCGCCTGCCAGAGGCGGGACGCGTAGGTCACCACCTCGTCGCGGAACGTCTCCGCCGTGCCGACGTCCAGGAACGCCGGTGGCAGGCCGGAAAGGTCCTCGGCGCGGGCCGCGGCCGCGTACGGCGGGACGTCGGCGGTGCCGCGGCGGTCGCCGAGGTAGGCCGTCCAGCCGACGTTGTTCGCCGTGCGGTCCCACAGGCCGCGGCCGTCGAGCTCGATCGCCGACGGGGTGTCGTTGCGGTCGTCCAGCATCGGGCAGAGCAGCAGCTGGCCGGTCAGCGCCGGGCCGCCGCGGTCGCGGGCCAGCAGCGCCGTGGCCGCCGCCAAGCCGCCGCCCGCGCTGATCCCGCCGATCAGCAGCGGGCCCGGGACGTGCTCGGCGGTCCAGCGGAGACCGGCGTAGCAGTCCTCGACCGGCGCCGGGTACGGGTGCTCCGGCGCCAGCCGGTACCCCGGCGAGACGACGGTCAGGTTCGCCTCGGCCGCCCAGCCCAGCAGGTTCGGCACGTCCGCGCCGAGGTGGCTGCCGACGATCGTGCCGCCGCCGTGGACGTAGTAGAGGACGCCCGCGCTCGAAGGCGGCGCCAGCACCAGCAGCGGGACGTCGCCCGCGTGCTCCTCCGAAACCCGGTACGCCGGGTACGCGGCCGCCAGCTCTTCCACGGTCTTGTGCTCCACGGCGTTCAGCTCGCGGCGGCCGGGGATGTCGGCCGCGGAAGCCAGCGGCGGGCGCAGGGCCCGGAGCGCTTCGACGATCGGCGCGAGTTCCGGGTCGAACGGCGGCGGCGTCACGCCGTCGGGTCCGAGACGACGAGCACCAGCGAGCCGTCGAACGTCGGCTGCTCGCGAAGCTTGCCGTAGCGGCGGTCCCACGTGCCGTCGTCGAGGTCGTGCTGCAGCTCCGCGGCGAAGCGGTGGTGGACGCGGTCGTCGACGAAGCTCCACGCCGAGCACGACAGCCGCGCGCCCGGGTCCAGCAGCCGTTCGGGCCTCGCGTAGTAGGCCTCGTTGAAGCCGTCGGTGCAGTCGCCCGGGATGGGCACGCCGACGATCGACGTGTGCCCGCCCAGCCCGTCGGCGATGTCGTCGATCGACGGGTAGCGCCGGGCTTCGGTCTCGATCACCTCGGGCGCGTAGTCGAGCAGCCAGAACCGCCGCAGCAGGGCCGGGTCGCAGGTCAGGATGGCGACCGGGCCGCGGGTCACGCGGCGCACCTCCTTCAGCCCCGCCCAGAGGTCGTTCCACTGGTGCACGCTGAACGTGCTCATCGCGCCCTCGAACGCGCGGTCCGGGAACGGCAGCTTCTCGGCGACGGCGTCCACCGCGGGCGGCAGGCCCGCCGGCCGCTGCGCGCGCATCGACGCCGACGGCTCGACCGCGGTCACTTCCCGGTCCTCCGGCTCGTACGCCCCGGCGCCCGCGCCGACGTTGAGCACCGTCCGCGCGTCGCCCAGCGCGTCGAGGAGGTACTGGCCGATGCGCGGATCCGGCTTGCGGTAATCGGTGTACACGCCACCGATCGCGCCGTAATCCGCGTCCCCGGCGCTGCCGTCAGCACGTCGCTGGCTCATGCCCAGAAACTATCAGCGCGGCCGGTCGTCGGGGTCGTTGCTCCGCGGGGCGTAAGCGGACGCCGGGCATCCGGCGCAGTCGTCAATTCCTGTCGCAAACTTGCGTAAGTTAGTTCAACTATTGCGATTTCTTGTCCAGGATTCGTATGATCCCGGTCACAGAGGTCCCCACCTGCTGCGGAAAGGCCAGTGCCGCCCATGTCCCTCAGCTCTGTCTTCAGCGCGCCCAAAAAGGCTCGGTACGGCGCATCAGCCGCCGCCGTGATCGCCGCCGCCGGGCTCACGATCGCCGCCGCCCCCGCGGAAAGCACGGCGCTCGCGGCCGGTCGCGGTGCCACCGTTCCCTTCCTGGAACAGGAAGCCGAAACCGCCGCGACGAACGGTTCGGTCATCGGCCCGAACCGCGCCGCCGGCACGCTCGCCGGCGAAGCGTCCGGCCGGAAGGCGGTGACGCTCTCCGGCCAGGGCCAGTACGTCGAATTCACGCTCACCGCACCGGCCAACTCGATCGATTTCCGGTACAGCGTCCCGGATTCCGCGAACGGGACGATCTCGCTCTACGTCGGCGGCACCCACAACCGGGACATCGCGCTGACGTCGAAGTGGGCCTGGTACTACGGCTCCTACCCGTTCACCAACAACCCGGGTGACGGGCACGCGCACCACTTCTACGACGAGACCCGCGCGCTGCTCGGCACGTCGTACCCGGCCGGCACCAAGATCAAGCTGCAGGTCGACGCGGGCGACGTCACGCCGGCGACGATCGACCTGGCCGACTTCGAGCAGGTCGGCGCCGCCGCCACGCGGCCGGCGAACTCGGTGTCGGTCACCGACTACGGCGCCACCGCGGGCGACACGAGCGACGACGCCGCCGCGTTCGACTCCGCCGTGGCGGCCGCGAAGAGCCAGGGCAAGGAAGTCTGGATCCCGGCCGGCACCTTCACCCTCGGCCACCACATCACCGTCGACCAGGTGACGATCCGCGGCGCCGGACCGTGGTACTCGGTGCTCACCGGCCCGCGCGCCGGGATCTTCGGCAAGGGCGAACCGGCCAGCTGCGGCACGTCGACCTACCCCGGCAACCCGGCCGTGCCCGGCACGAGCAGCGCCGTGAAGCTCTACGACTTCGCGATCATCGGCCAGGTCGACGCCCGCGTCGACTGCGACCAGTCCAACGCCATCGGCGGCGCGCTGGGCGGCGGCTCGGTCGTGCAGAACCTGTGGCTGCAGCACACGAAGGTCGGGCTGTGGCTCGACGGGCCGTTCGACGGGCTCACCGTGTCCGGCAACCGCATCCTCGACCAGACCGCCGACGGGCTGAACCTGCACCAGGGCATCAGCAACGTCACCGTGACGAACAACTTCCTGCGCAACACCGGCGACGACGGCCTCGCGATGTGGTCCGAGCACGACGCCGACCACCACAACACGTTCTCCTCCAACACCGTGCTGCTGCCGATCCTCGCCAACAACATCGCGATCTACGGCGGGCACGACAACACCGTGTCCGACAACGTCGTGGCGGACAACCAGGACCAGGGCGGCGGCCTCCACATCGCCAACCGGTTCAGCGCGGTGCCGCTGTCGGGCACGACGACGGTCGCGCGCAACACCGCGATCCGCACCGGCGTGCTCGACTCGAACTGGCAGTTCGGCGTCGGCGCGCTGTGGTTCGACGGCCGCGACTCGGCCATCACCGGCCGCGTCGACGTCACCGACCTCGACCTGCAGGACAACAACTACGAAGCCATCCAGTTCATCGACGGCGCGACCACGGACGTGCACTTCACGAACGTCCGGATCAGCGGCGCCGGCACGTTCGCCTGGCAGATCCAGGCCAAGCCGACGGGGTCGGTGAAGAACGTCGTCGCGACCGGCGTCGGGCGGGCCGGGGTCTACAACTGCATGGGCCCGGACGCGATGGCGGGCCTGGCCGACCAGGGCGGCAACTCCGGCTGGGCGACGACGTTCTGCGGTTCGTGGCCGACGCCGGTGTACGGCTCGGACAACGGCGGCCCGACCACCCCGCCGCCGACCACCACGACCCCGCCGGCCACCACCACGACGCCCACCCAGCCGGGCGGGAACCTGGCGCTGCACAAGAGCGTCACCGCTTCCGGCTCGCAGGGCGGCTTCCCGCCGGCCAACGCCGTCGACGGCGACGCGAACTCGTACTGGGAGAGCGCGAACAACGCGTTCCCGCAGACGCTGACCGTCGACTTCGGCGCCACCGTCAGCGTTTCGCGGCTGGTGCTGAAGCTGCCGCCGTCGTCGGCGTGGGGCACGCGCACGCAGACGATCGCCGTCGACGGTGTCAAGGCCGCGGCGGGTTACACGTTCAATCCCGCGTCGGGGAACACCGCGACCATCACCTTCCCCGCGACCTCGGCGCGCACGCTGCGGCTCACCTTCACCGGCAACACCGGCTGGCCCGCCGGGCAGCTGTCCGAACTCGAAGCCTACGCATCCTGAGAGGTGATGACGATGTCCCGCATCCCGGCTCTGCTCGCCGCCGCACTCGCCGCGTCCGGCCTGGTCGTGCTCTCCGGCGCCACCCCGGCCGCGGCCGCCACCTGCCCGGCGACCGCTTCCGGCGGCGCGAGCGTGCCCTTCCGGACCGTCGAGGCCGAGTGCTCGGCGACGAACGGTTCGGCGATCGGCCCCGACTTCACCCAAGGCAGCGTCGCTTCGGAGGCATCCGGGCGGCAGGCCGTGCGGATCACCACCGGCCAGTACGTCGAGTTCACGCTGCCCGCGGCGGCGAACGCGATCAACGTCCACTACAACCTGCCCGACGGCGCCTCCGGCCGGCTCTCGGTGTCCGTCAACGGGTCCACGCTCGCGCTGCCGGTGACCTCGCGCTACACCTACGTGGACACCGGCTTCATCACGGGCTCGAAGACGCACCACTTCTTCGACGACGCGCGGCTGCTGCTCGGGCAGAACCTGGCGGCGGGCGCGAAGGTCCGGGTGCAGGCGAACTCCGGTGACGTCGGGCAGGCGACCATCGACCTCGCCGACTTCGAGCAGGTCGGCGGCGCGGGCTCGAAGCCGGCCAACGCGCTTTCGGTGACCGACTACGGCGCCACGGCCGACGACTCCTCGGACGACACGCAGGCGTTCCGCAACGCGCTTTCGGCGGCGCGGTCGCAGGGTCGCGAGGTCTGGGTCCCGGCCGGGCGGTTCGAGATCGGGTCCGCCCTGCAGATCGACCAGACCACCGTCCGCGGCGCGGGTCAGTGGTACACCGTGTTGCACGGCAACAACATCTTCAACAACGGCAGCGCGTCCGGCAACATCAAACTGTACGACTTCGCGGTCTTCGGCGACGTGACCGAGCGCAACGACGGCAGCCCGGACAACGCGTTCCACGGCGTCCTCGGGGCCGGCTCGGTCGTCAGCGGCCTGTGGATCCAGGACACCAAGTGCGGGCTGTGGCTGATGAACGGCGCGTCCTCGAACCTCACCATCGAGAACAACCGCATCCTCGACACCCAGGCCGACGGCGTGAACTTCGACGGCGCCGTCACGAACTCGACGCTGCGCAACAACTACCTGCGCAACAACGGCGACGACGGCCTCGCGCTGTGGTCCAACGGCCAGGCCGACTCGGGCAACTCGCTGGTGAACAACACGGTCGTGCAGCCGAACCTGGCCAACGGCATCGCGCTGTACGGCGGCTCGAACAACACGGTGAGCGGCAACCTCGTCCAGGACACCAACGCGCTCGGCGGCGGGTACCTGGTGGCGAACCGGTTCAACTCGGTGCCGCTCGGCGGCACGGTGACGCTGTCGAACAACACCGCGCTGCGGGCCGGGGCGCTCGACCCGAACTGGCAGTTCGGCGTCGGCGCGCTGTGGTTCGACGCGCGTGACCAGGCGATCACCGGCGTGACCATCCGGGTCACCGGGTTCACCGCGATCCAGAGCCCGTACGAGGCGATCCAGTTCATCGACGGCAACGGGCAGGGCAAGCAGATCCAGGGCATCACGATCGACGGCGTCTCGGTGCAGGGCGTGGGCACGTTCGTGGCGCAGTCGCAGACGCAGGGGTCGGTGTCGATCAGCAACCTCAGCGCGTCCGGCGTCGGCGTGACCGGGACCTACAACTGCCCCTACCCTGCGTCGATCCCGAAGATGACGTTCGGCGGGTCCGGCAACAGCGGCTGGACCGGCACCTGGAGCGACTGCTCGACGTGGCCCGCGCCGAATTCGGGCCCGCCGCAGCCGCCGCAGTCCGGCACGAACATCGCGAAGGGCAAGGCGATCAGCGCGTCGGCGTCGCAGGGCGGCTTCCCGCCGTCGAACGCAAACGACGGCAACGCCGACACGTACTGGGAGAGCGCGAACAACGCGTTCCCGCAGACGCTGACGGTGGACCTCGGCGCGGCTTCGTCGATCAACAAGGTCACGCTGAAACTGCCGCCGTCGTCGGCGTGGGGCGCGCGGACCGAGACGGTGACGATCTCCGGCAGCACCGACGGCGGCTCGTACACGACGCTGGTGGGTTCGCGCGGCTACGCGTTCGACCCGGCTTCCGGCAACACGGCGTCGGCCTCGTTCACGGCGACGTCCCAGCGCTTCGTGCGGCTGACGTTCACCGGCAACACCGGCTGGCCGGCCGGGCAGGTGGCCGAGTTCGAGGTGGCGGCCGCCTAGTGTGACGAAACGGCACGGCGGCTCGACGGTTCCGCACGGAACCGCCGGGTCGCCGGCCGGCCTGCATTAGCCTCGCCCGGGAGATCATCACGGGGAGGACCGGTGCCGCGTTTGCTGCTCGTCGAAGACGACCGAGCCCTGGCCGAAGCACTTTCGCTGGCCTTGCGCGCGCTGGGCCACGACGTCGTCCACGCCCCCACCGGCGAACACGCGCTCACCGCGCTGGCCGACGCCGAGTTCGTCCTCCTCGACGTCATGCTGCCCGGCGTGGACGGGTTCGAGGTCTGCCGCCGCATCCGGGCCCGCAGCCGGCTGCCGATCGTGCTGCTGACCGCGCGCGGCGACCCGATCGACGTCGTCGCCGGGCTCGAATGCGGCGCCGACGACTACGTGGTGAAGCCGGCGGAACCGCGCGTGCTGGACGCGCGGATCAAGGCGATCGGCCGCCGGGCGTGCGCGGCCGCCGTGGGGGACGGCGTGCTGCGCGTCGGCGGGCTGGAGATCGATCCCGCCGCGATGAGCGTCACCCGGGACGGCGAGGAACTGGCGCTGACCGCCACCGAGATCCGGCTCCTCGTCGAGTTCGGTGAGCACCCCGACCAGGTCCTGAGCCGGCAGGTGCTGCTCAAGCGCGTCTGGGACTACGGCTACGTCGGCGACTCGCGGATCGTCGACGCGGCCGTCGCCCGGCTGCGGGCCAAGGTCGAGGACGACCCCGCCAACCCGGTGCTGCTGCGCACGGTCCGCGGGCTCGGCTACCGGCTGGTGACGAAGTGAGGCTCCCCGCCGTCAGCCTCCGGACCCGGATCGTCGCCGCGATCGTCGGGGTGACCACCACGGCGACGGCGGTCATGGCGTACTCGGCGTACCAGGTGCAGGCGGACGAGGCACTGGGCCGGTTCGCCGTCTCGGCCGTGGCCAACGCGGCCGCCGACCGGCAGCTGCTCCAGGAGTTCTCGAAGGTCGGCACCGACGGGTGGCTCGACCGCATCCGGATCGGCCTCGACCCCGACTGGGCGGTGGTGACCGAGCGGCCCGGCGGCCCGCTCGAAGTCGTGCGGACCGCCGACGGGCCCATCCCGGTGCCGGACAAGCTCGCGATGCTGGGGCCCGTGCGGGCGGGCCTGTTCGAACAGCGGGGGCCCGAGCGGTTCGGGACCGCCTACGCGCGGGTGCCGGGAACCGGCCGGAAGGTGTTCGTGGTCAACGCGAACCTGCCCGTCCCCGGCTACCACCTCGTGCAGTTCTTCGACTTCAGCCGGTTCGACGACGACCTGACCGGACTGCGCTGGCAGCTCGTCCGCACCGCGCTCGTGGTCAGCGTGCTCGGAGCCGGCGCCGCGCTGCTGATCGGACGGCGGATCCGGCGTCCGATCAAGGCGTTGTCCGCGGCGGCGGACGAACTCGGCGCGGGCGCGCTGGGAACGCGGGTGCCGGTCACGGGCCGGGACGAAGTCGCCGCGCTCGCCGAGTCGTTCAACGCGATGGCCGCGCGGCTCGGCGCGTCGATCGACGAGCTGCACGCGAAGGACCGGCAGCAGCGGCGGTTCGTCGCCGACGTCGCCCACGACCTGCGCACGCCGCTCGCTTCGATGATCGCCACGGTCGACACCCTCGACCACGCCGAGCCGGCCACCCGCACCCGCGCCGCCGAAATCCTCGGCACGCAGGCCCGGCGGCTCGCGAAGCTCGTCGAAGACCTGCTCGAGATCGCGCGGTTCGACGCCGGGAAGGCCGACCTGCGGGTGGCGCCGGTCGACCTCGCCGACCTGGTCGCCGATGCCGCCGAGGTCACCGGCGTCGAAGCCGTCGTGACAACCGCCGGTGACGTCACCGTCGTCGCCGATCCGCGGCGGGTGCACACCGTGGTCGCGAACCTGCTGGGCAACGCCGTCCGGCACGGTGCCGCGCCGGTCACGGTCACCCTCGACGGCACCGGTGAGGACGTCGTCGTGCGCGTCGCCGACGCCGGTCCGGGGGTGCCGGCGGACCTGCTGCCGGTGGTGTTCGACCGGTTCACCCGCGGCGACCACGCGCGTCAGGCGACCGGGGGCAGCGGGCTCGGGCTGGCGATCGCGCGGGAGAACGTGCTGGCGCACAGCGGCTCGCTCACCGCGCACAACGACGGTGGCGCCGTGTTCACCGTGCGGCTGCCCAGGGGGAGCTGACTCGCGGTCAGCTCGCGCGGGTGCCGGCCGTCGAAGTACGGCAGCGGCAGGTACGCGAGCAGCGCCGCGGTGACGAGCAACGGGAGCGGGCGGAGGGCCGGAGTCAGCCACAGCACCACGGCGAGGTTGGTGACCAGCAGGAACCCCCAGCGTGCCCAGTCCCAGCCGGCGAAGGCCAGCAACGCCGGTGCCGCCACGGCCGCGACGGCGAGCGCGTCGAGGCGGTGCAGCAGGGCGCCGGCCACGACCACGGCGAGGATCGGGGCCAGGTACCGCAGGACCTCGGTGATCGAATACAGCTGCCAGCTCTGGCTCTGGGCGCGTTCGAACAACGCGAGCGCGTCGGCTCGCGGGGTGAAGTCCGCGGTGGCGAGCGCCGTTTCGAGCCGGCCGACCGCGCCGGGGCTCGACGCGGGGACCAGGAGCACGGCGAGTTCCGCCGCGACCGGCGTCGCGAGCAGCTTCGCCGTGATCCGCACCGAGGACTGCCGAAGCAGGACGAGCGCGAAGACGGGGAGGACGGTGAGCGCCGCGATCTCGTGGGTGAACACCGCGGCCGTGAGCAGCGCGGACGCCACCGCGGGCCGGCGCGGCAGTTGCCACAGTGCGGCGAACAGCAGCAGGTACAGGGCCTGGTCGAAGTAGCCGGCCTCGTGGAAGAGGAAGCCACCGGACGGCAGGAGCAGCCAGCCGATCACGAGGAGCCGGTGGCCGGGGTGCCGGGCGCGGGCGAATGCGAAGGCGAGGACGCCGAGCACCGCGGCGAGGACGCCGAACGCGGCGGCCGCGAAGACCCAGTACGCGTACCCGGTCGCGAGGGCGAGCGGGTGGAGCAGGGTGCCGACGAGGAACCGGCGGTGGAAGCCGTCGGTCAGGGACACGGCTTCGAGCGTCACGGCCCAGTCGCCCGGCAGCCGGAAGCCGCGGTAAGCCGCCAGCGCCAGGGCGAGCGCGAAGAGGGTGGTGAGGCCGCGCGTCGTGGTGCCGCGGTCGAGGGTGCTGGTCACGATCGCCAAGCTAGGAACGGGATGTGCGCGCTTCGCGACTGTCGATCACCGGCTCGGCACGGTTCCGCACGTCGTGCTTTTGCACTCGGTTGCTGTAAAGTTTCACCCATGACGCGTCGTCTTGCCGAAGTCGCCCGCCAGGTCGGGGTCAGCGAAGCCACGGTCAGCCGGGTGCTCAACGGCCGGTCCGGGGTGTCCGCCAGCACCCGCGCCGCCGTGCTCACCGCGCTGGACGTGATGGGGTACGAGCGGCCCACCCAGCTGCGCGGCGAACGCGCCCGCCTGGTCGGGCTGGTGCTGCCCGAGCTGCAGAACCCGATCTTCCCGGCGCTGGCCGAGATCATGGGCAACGCGCTCGCCCAGCAGGGGTTCACGCCGGTGCTCTGCACGCGGACCGCGGGCGGGGTGTCCGAGGCGGAGTACGTCGAGCTGCTCCTGCAGCAGCAGGTGTCGGGCGTGGTCTTCGCCGGCGGGCTGTACGCGCAGGCGGACGCCGTCCACTCGCACTACCACCACCTCGTCGAGCGCCGCCTCCCGACGGTGCTGATCAACGCGGCCGTCGAGCACCTCGGCCTGCCGCAGGTTTCGTGCGACGACGCCGTGGCCGTCGAACAGGTCGTCGGGCACCTGAGTTCGCTGGGGCACGAGAAGATCGGGCTGGTCCTCGGGCCGTCGGACCACGTGCCTTCGCAGCGCAAGCTCGCGGCGTTCCAGTCGTACGCGGCGAAGCTGGGCCTACCGGTGCTGGACGAACTGGTCGAGCACGGCATGTTCTCGATCGAAGGCGGCCACGCGGCGGCGGCCCGGCTGTACCCGCGCGGCGCGACGGCGGTGCTCTGCGCGAGCGACCTGCTGGCACTGGGCGCGGTCCGCGCGGCCCGGCGGCAGGGGCTGTCGGTGCCGGAGGACGTGTCGGTGGTGGGCTACGACGACTCGGCGCTGATGAACTGCACCGACCCGCCCCTGACGACCACCCGCCAGCCGATCGAGGCCATGGGCCGCGCGGTGGTGGAGCTGCTGGTCAAGCGCATCAACGGCGGCGAGGTGGCAGCGGAGGAGCTGCTGTTCGCGCCGGAACTGGTGGTCCGCGGCTCGACGGCCCGCCGCACCGCCTGACCCCTCCCGAAGCGCCCGGCGTCGCGAATGACTCATTCGGGACCTCCAGCGCCCCGAATGAGTCATTCGCGACCTCCGTACCGCCTGACCCCACTCGACCGAGCGGCGGGTTCTGAACCCGTCGCTCACTTTTTCGTGCCCGCCGCACGGCCCGTCGCCCTGCCGGGCGCCAGCGGCTCGCAGCCTGTTCGTAACTTGCAACTTCTCGTCGGGTTATTGCGTCGATCTGGTCCACCCCTTTATGGTGACCGCAATCACGTGACAGCCGTCGCGACCCCGAGAAGAGGCTTGAGATGAGCAGTCCCTGGTCCCGAACCGTCTCCCGCCGGATGTTGTGCCTGCTCACCGCGGGCGGCCTGGCGCTCACCCTGGCCGCCTGCGGTGACGGCGACAACGCCGCGCAGAGCGGTGGCAAGGTGAAGATCACGGTCACCGGGCAGCCGCCGACCAGCCAGCCGTTCGAGCGCAGCGTGTTCGACGCCGACGTCAAGGAGTTCGAGGCGGCGCACCCGAACATCGACATCGATCCGCACGAAGGCTTCATGGACCCGAAGACCTTCTCGGCGAAGCTCGCCGGCGGGCAGCTCGAAGACGTCTACTACGTCTACTTCACCGACCCCGCGCAGATCATCGCGCGCCACCAGGCCGCCGACATCACGGAAGCCGCGAAGAGCGTTCCGCACATCAACGACATCAAGCCGGAACTGCTCGACAACTTCCGGGACGCGAGCGGCAAGCTCTACGGCCTGCCGACGATGAACTACACGATGGGCCTGCTCTACAGCAAGCCGCTGTTCCAGAAGGCCGGGCTCGACCCGAACAAGCCGCCGCAGACCTGGGACGAGGTCCGTGACGCCGCGAAGAAGATCTCCGCGCTGGGCAACGGGGTCGTCGGGTACGCCGACTACAGCAAGAACAACCAGGGTGGCTGGCACCTGACCGGCTGGCTGTACTCGATGGGCGGCGACATCGCCCGCAAGGACGGCGACAAGTGGGTCGCCGACTTCAACAACGACAAGGGCAAGAAGGCCCTCCAGTACCTGCACGACATGCGCTGGACCGACAACTCGATGGGCGCCAAGCAGCTGCTCGAAGCCACCGACGTGCAGCGGATGATGGGCTCCGGCCAGCTCGGCATGTACATGGCCGCCCCGGACAACGTCCCGGTGCTGGTCAAGCAGTTCAACGGCAAGTACGAGGACTACGGCATCGCGGGCATGCCCGGCGGCGAAGGCACCCTGCTCGGCGGCGAGGGCTACATGGTCAACCCGAAGGCCTCGCCGGAGAAGATCAAGGCCGGCCTCGAGTGGATCCAGTGGAAGTACCTGAACCCGGACCGCTTCGAGAAGCACATCCAGCAGTACGTCGACGGCAAGCAGCCGGTCGGCCTGCCCGCCGAGCCGACCCCCGACGTCTGGACCGGCACCGTCCGCGAGCAGCAGCTGGCGCTGAAGGCCAAGTACGCCAACGTTCCCGCGCAGAACTTCCAGTCCTACGTGGACACCACCAGCAAGATCAAGGGCAGCATCGAGCCACCGAACGCGCAGCAGATCTACGCCGCACTCGACAGCGTCATGCAGGCGGTCCTGACCGACCAGAACGCCAACATCGACCAGCAGCTTTCCTCGGCCGAATCCAAGGTCAACAGTGTCCTCGCCCAGGTCAAGTAGCCTCCTCGCCTGGCCCGCGACGTCGTCGTCGCGGGCCAGGCGCCCGGCTGTTTCGCAAGAAGACCGCCGCCGCACCAGGCTCAAGCGCAAGCTCAAGGAAAACCTCACCGCGTACGGGCTCTTGTGCGCCGCGCTGGTGGTGTTCGCGCTGTTCTCCTGGTACCCGATCGTGCGCGGCGTGCTGCTGAGCTTCCAGCAGGTCGACTTCGTCAACGCGCCGACGTGGGTCGGGTTCGACAACTTCGCGAAGCTGTTCGAAGACCCGCTGTTCGGCGTCGCCTGGCGCAACACCCTGCTGTTCACCGGGCTCGCGCTGGTCTTCGGGTTCGCCGTCCCGTTCCTCACCGCCGTGCTGCTCAACGAGATCCGGCACGCGAAGGCGTTCTTCCGGCTCGCCGTCTACCTCCCGGTGATGCTGCCGCCGGTGGTCACGGCGTTGATGTGGAAGTGGTTCTACGACCCGGGTCCCGGCCTGTTCAACTCCGCGCTCGGCGCGGTCGGCCTGCCGGGCGGGCAGTGGCTCGACTCGTCCGGCACGGCGATGCTGTCGCTGGTCTTCGTCTCGACGTGGGCCAACATGGGCAGCACCACGCTGATCTACCTGGCCGCGCTCGGCACGATCCCCGGCGAGCTCTACGAAGCCGCCGAACTCGACGGCGCCGGGCTGTGGAAACGCCTGCGGCACGTGACTTTCCCGCAGACGCGGTTCGTCCTGCTCGTGCTCCTGCTGCTGCAGGTCGTCGCGACCATGCAGGTGTTCACCGAGCCGTACGTGATGACCGGCGGCGGGCCGGACGACTCGACGGTCACCGTGCTCCTGCTGCTCTACCGCTACGCCTTCGTCTACAACGACTTCGGCTCGGCGAGCGCGATGAGCCTGCTGCTGTTCGTGGCGCTGGGCGTGTTCTCGGCGTGGTACGTCCGGCTGACGCGGAAGGCGGACCAGTCATGAGGACCCTCGTCTCCCCGTCCGCGCTGCGCAGCCCGCGCGGCAAGGTGGTCTACGGCGTCGTCTTCGCCGGCACACTCGTGATCTTCGTCCTCGCCTTCATGTTCCCGCTCTACTGGGCGGTGACCGGCGCGCTGAAGTCGCCGCAGGAACTGGCCGCGACGCCGGCGACGCTCGTCCCGCACGAGTGGCACCCGGAAACCTTCGCCGACGCGTGGAGCCAGCTGAACCTGGGCAAGTACTTCCTCAACACGCTCGTCGTCGCCGGCGGCGCGTGGCTGGCGCAGCTGGCCATCGACGTCCCGGCCGCGTTCGCGCTGTCGAAGCTGCGGCCCAAGTTCGGCAACGTCGTGCTCGGGCTGATGCTGGCGACGCTGATGCTGCCGGCCACGGCCCTGCTCGTCCCGACGTACGTGACGGTGACGGACCTGCCGCTGCTGCACCTCAACCTGATCAACTCGCCGACGGCGGTCTGGCTGCCCGCGGCGGCGAACGCGTTCAACATCTACCTGCTGAAGCGGTTCTTCGACCAGATCCCCGACGAGCTCATCGAAGCGGCGCGCATCGACGGCGCCGGGCCGGTGCGCACGCTCTGGCGGATCATCCTGCCGATCTCGCGGCCGATCCTGGCCGTGGTTTCGATCCTCGCGGTCGTCACCGCGTGGAAGGACTTCATCTGGCCGCTGCTGGTGTTCCCGGACACCGAAAAGCAGACGCTCTCGGTGATGCTGCAACGGGTGGCGATCGACATGCCGCTCAACGTGCTCGTCGCCGG
Organism: Amycolatopsis sp. cg9; assembly: GCF_041346945.1. Taxonomy (NCBI): domain Bacteria; kingdom Bacillati; phylum Actinomycetota; class Actinomycetes; order Pseudonocardiales; family Pseudonocardiaceae; genus Amycolatopsis; species Amycolatopsis sp. cg9. The sequence continues at coordinate 29,477 of NZ_CP166850.1, forward strand.
GATGGTGCTGGCCAGCCTGCCGATGGTGGCGCTGTTCCTGGCGTTCCAGCGGCAGATCCTCGCCGGGCTGACCGCCGGCAGCATCAAGGGCTGACCTTTCCAAACCCGATTAGGAGGGGCACTTACGTGACCGACAAGACCGGCTGGTGGCGGAGCGCGGCCATCTACCAGATCTACATCCGCAGCTTCGCGGACGGCAACGGCGACGGCGTCGGCGACCTCGCCGGCGTCCGCGCCCGGCTGGACCACCTGGCCGACCTCGGGATCGACGCGATCTGGTTCACCCCCTGGTACCCGTCGCCGATGGACGACGGCGGTTACGACGTCGCCGACTTCCGCGACATCGAGCCGCTGTTCGGCACGCTCGCCGAGGCCGAAGAGCTGATCGCCGAGGCGCACGCGCGCGACATCCGGGTGATCATCGACATCGTGCCCAACCACGCGTCCGACGAGCACCGGTGGTTCCAGGCCGCGCTGGCGGCGGGCCCGGGATCGCCGGAGCGCCAACGGTTCTGGTTCCGGCCCGGCCGCGGCCCGGACGGCTCCGAGCCGCCGAACAACTGGAAGTCGCGCTTCGGCGGCTCCGCGTGGACGCGCGTCCCCGACGGCGAGTGGTACCTGCACCTCTACAGCTCGCGCCAGCCCGACTTCAACTGGGACAACCCGGAAATCCGCGCGGAGTTCGAGGACGTGCTGCGGTTCTGGTTCGACCGCGGGGTGGACGGCTTCCGCATCGACGTCGCCGACGGGCTCGTCAAGGACCCGCACCTGCCCGACGTCGAGGAGGGCGACGAGACGCCGTTCTCCGACCAGGAGGGCCTGCACGAGATCTACCGCTCGTGGCGCAAGATCGTCGACAGCTACCCGGGTGAGCGGGTGCTGGTCGGCGAGATGTGGCTGCCGGACATGTCCCGCGCGGCGCGCTACCTGCGCCGCGACGAGCTGCACTCGGCGTTCAACTTCGACTTCCTGGTCTGCCCGTGGGACAGCAAGCGCTTCCGGGACGTCATCGACCGGACGCTGAAGGCGCACGACGAGGTCGGCGCACCGGCGGCGTGGGTGCTGTCGAACCACGACGTCACGCGGCACGTCACGCGCTACGGCCGCGAGGGCGACACGGGTTTTTCGTTCGCGAACCGGCTGCACGAACTGCCGGTGGACCGCGAGCTGGGCACCCGGCGGGCCCGGGCGGCGGCGCTGCTGACGCTGGCCCTGCCCGGTGGGCTGTACGTCTACCAGGGTGAGGAGCTCGGCCTCTGGGAGGTCCTGGACATCCCCGACGAGCTGCGTCAGGACCCGGTGTGGGCCCGCACGAACGGCGCCGACCCCGGCCGCGACGGCTGCCGCGTCCCGATCCCGTGGTCGGGTGCGGAGCCGCCGTTCGGCTTCGGTCCGGGCGGTGCGTGGCTGCCCCAGCCGGCGGCGTGGAAGGACTACACGGCCGAGGCGGAGGCGGCGGACCCGGCGTCGATGCTCTCGCTGTACCGGGACGGGCTGCGCCTGCGACGGGACCTCCCGACCGGCCCGCTCGAGTGGCTCTCGCTGGGCGAAGGGGTGCTGGCGTTCCGCGTCGGCGACGGCTTCACGTTCGCGCTGAACTTCTCGGACGCCCCGATCCCGCTCCCCGCCGGGGAGATCCTCCTGGCCAGCGGGCCGGCCGGCCGCGAACTGCCGACCGACACCGCTGTCTGGCTGAAGTCCTAGGAGGTCAGCTGCAGGACGTCTACGCCGCGGGCGTTGTCCGCGACGTAGACGTACTTGCCGTGCCAGTACGGGGCCCACGCGCTCGCGTCGCCCGGCCGGTAGTACGCGATCTGCCGCGGGTTCGTCGGGTCGCTGACGTCGAGGAACCGGGTGCCCTGCGCGTAGAACGACTGCACCAGGATCTTGCCGCGGACGTCGAAGTAGTGCGCGGAGCAGTCGTCCGACGCCGGGTCGCTGCCCTCCTGGCCGTTGACGCTCCAGGTGCCGACGCTCTCCAGGCGGAACGGCTGCGAAGGCGTCGAGCGCCAGCCTTCGCCGTTGTAGGAGCCCTTCAGCGACGAGATGGTCAGGACGCCGTCGCCCGCGCAGCCGTCGACGAAGTTCTCCTCCGTCGCGTAGATCAGGTCCTGGCCGCGCCAGGCGCCGTCGCCGACGCGGTGGCCGGCCGGGTGGAAGCTGTTGTGCATGAACCGGGACGGCGCCGCCGTCTCGGCGATGCCGCCGCCGGCGTACGGGATCGGCTCGTGCGCGGTGGCGCGGCGGACCTTCCCGGACAGCGGGTCGCGGTGCACGCCGTTCGTCCAGTAGCCGCGCACGCCGCCGCGGCCGGACACCCAGGCCACGCCGTTGTCGTCGACCTGGACGTCGTGCACGTAGTCGGTCTTGCCGTCGTTGCGGGCCAGCTCGATCGGCTGCGGGTTCACCTTCGGGTGCCGCGGGTCGCGGATGTCGGTGACCCAGATCGGGCGGCCGCCCCAGTCGGCGGGCTGGTCGTCGGCCTTCGCCGGGCCGCCGGTCCACAGGTAGCGGCAGCCGTCGACGCAGCTGGTGGTGTGGCCGGCGGGCACCTTGACGTAGCTGAGGATCGCCGGGGCCTCGGGCTTCGAGACGTCGACGACGTAGATGCCGGACTCACCGGTGTGCGTGGTGCCGCCGTACGCGCGCGGGTCGCGGGAGAGGAACACCAGCTTGCGGTCCTGGTCGACCTCGGTGTCCTCGGTCTCCCACAGGCCCGGCAGGCTGACCTGGCCGACCAGCTTCGGCGCGGCCGGGTTCTTCGTCAGGTCGTAGACCTTCAGCCCGAACTCGCCGGACACGACCATGACGTCGCGGCGGCCGTAGTCCAGGAAGCCGATCGAGATGGCGCCGGCGGCGTCGGGCACGTTGCCGACCGCCTTGACGTTCTTGATCGCGCCCGGGTCGCCCAGCGTGCGGGCGGCGGGGGTGGCGGGTTTGTCGTCCTCGCCGCAGGCGGCGGCCGGGAGCCCGGTCGCGACCAGCGTGGCGCTGACGGTGACGGCGGCGAAGCACGACCGCAACCAGGTGCGCACGCGAAACCTCCCAGAACGCTCGGAGCGTGACCACGGGAACGGTACGACGGAGATCAACCGGACACAACCGTCTTTTGTTGGCTCTTGACTGGTAGGACTGGCGCATGCGCCTGCTCGTCCTGCTCGCCGTCCTCGCCCTCGCCGTCACGGGCTGCTCCGGCTCCGACCCGGCCCGTCCCGGCGTGCTGTCCGTCGGCATCCGGGAGCCCGCGACGCTGCTGCCCGCCGACCTCGCCGACCAGGCGGGCCGGCTGGTGACCGGCGCGCTGTGGACGCCGCTCGCCGACTTCGACGCGGCGTCCGGCAAGGTCACGCCGCGCGCGGCCGAGTCGATCGAGAGCGCCGACCGGGTGCACTGGACGGTCAAGCTGCGGCCCGCGACCTTCCACGACGGCACCCCGGTGACCGCCCGGTCCTATGTGGACACGTGGCGGGCGGTCGCCGCCGAGCACTGGGTGTCCTCGCCGGTGCTCACGAAGCTCCTGCGTGCCCGCGAGATCACCGCGCCGGCCCCGGACACGATCGCGGTGACGCTCGACCGCCCATCCGGCCAGGTCCCCGCCCTGCTGTCGGCGCCGGGGCTGGTCCCACTGCCGGCGTCGGTGCTCACGTCCCGCGACTGGAACGGCTTCGCCAAGGCTCCGGTCGGCAACGGCCCGTACCGCCTGGACGGCGGCTGGCACCCGGGCACGGGTGGCACGCTCAAGCGCGCCGGCGCCGGGAAGGCCGAGGAGATCGAGCTGCGCGTCGGCGAGCCGGGCGCCCAGTACGACGCGGTCAAGGCGGGCACCCTCGACCTCGCGACCGAGGTCCCCGGCGAACAGCACGAGGCCATGCACACCGACTTCGGCGCCGACCGCCACGCGACCTGGGCCCTGCCGGAGGCGGGCTACCTGGCGTTCCCGGTGGCGAACCCGCGGTTCTCCGACGCGACGGTCCGCCACGGCTTCGCGCTGGGCGTGGACCGCGCGGCCCTGGAAGCGGGCCCGCTCGCGCACCAGGTCGACCCGGCGAAGGCCCTGCTGCCCCCGGCGGACGCCCCGGGCGAGCGCTCCGGCACGTGCCGACCGTGCAGCTTCGACGCGGCGGCGGGCAAGGCCCTGTTGAAGCAGGCGGCCTTCCCGGGCGGCGCGACCGTCTACTTCGGACCCGGCGCGGAGGCCTGGACGCGCACGCTGGTGGTCGGGCTCCACAAAGCACTGGACGTTTCCGTGACGGCGCAGGCGTCCCCGAACACCGGCCCGCTCGACGGACCGGCCACCCTGGACGTCAAGCTGGCGACGGCGAGCCCGTACGAGCTGCTCTCGGCGCTGGCTTCGGAGTCGGGTTACACCGACGAGGTCTTCCGCCAGAACCTGGCGCTGGCCGACGCCGCGGCGACCCCGGAGGAGGCGGGCGAGCTGTACCGGCTGGCGGAGAACCAGCTCCTGCGGGACCTGCCGGTGGCCCCGCTGTGGTCGGGCCACGGCCACGCGGTCTGGTCGGCGCGGGTCCACGACGTCGCGACGACGCCGTTCACCGGCCCGGTGCTGACCGGGATCGCGGTCTCGTGACCTGGGACCCGGCCACCCCGGCCGAAGTGGCGGCGCTGTTCGCCGGTGTCACGGTCCCGTGGTGGATCGCGGGCGGCTACGCGATCGAATTCGCGGTGGGGCGGGCGTTCCGCGAGCACGCCGACGTCGACGTCCTGTTCCTCCGGCGCGACCAGGCCGCGGTCCAGGAAGCGCTGCCGGCGTGGGAGTGGTGGGCGGCCGACCCGCCCGGCGCGCTCCGGCCGTGGCACTCCGGCGAAGTCCTGCCGCGCGGGATCGACGACGTCTGGTGCCGGCCGGGCCCGTCGGCGCCGTGGCGGATCCAGATCATGCTCGACGAGACCGAGGGCGACGAGTGGGTCTCCCGCCGCGACCCCGCGGTGCGGCGGGCCATCACCGGGCTGGGCGCCGCCACCGCAGGCGGAATCCCCTACCTGGCCCCGGAAGTGCAGCTGTTCGCCAAGTCGCGCGGCACCCGGCCCAAGGACGAGCAGGACTTCGCCGCGGCGCTGCCGGTGCTCGACGCCGCTCAGCGGCGCTGGCTCGCGGACGCACTGGCGCCGGGCCACCCCTGGCGTGACCGCCTCTAGACCGTCGCGTGCTCGGCGAGGGTTTCGATGAACGCGCCGGTCAGCGGGTCCGGCGCCGCGCGCGTGTACGCGACCAGCGGCCGCCGGACCGGCACGCTCGGGCGCAGCACCCGGCCGTCGAAGCGCGCGGGCAGGACGTTCGCCGGGACCAGCGCGGGACCGAGGCCCGCCGCCGCCAGGATCGGCGCCGCCGCCGTCTGCTCGGTGCGGACCGCCGCGCGGGGGCGGAAACCCGCCGCCGCGCAGGTCGCGTCGACCAGCTCCGCCAGGCCGTTGCCCGGGGCGTAGTGCACCCACGCGCAGTCCGCGAGCGTGGCCAGGTCGACCACTCCCGTCTCGTCGTCTTCCGCGGCGCCGTCGGCGGGCAGCACGACGACGAACTCCTCGACGCCCAGCTCCCGCACCGGCCCGGTCCAGCCGGCCGGCCGCGGGCCGAGCGCGACGTCGGCCTCGCCCGCGGCCATCGCTTCGCGCAGCTCGTCGGCGTGCCGGAACTCGATCAGCCGCACGTCGACCTCGGGCCGGTCGCGCCGCCACACGCGCAACGCGGGCGGCAGCACCCCGAGGCTCACCGAGTACACGGTCGCGACCTGCAGCTCGCCCGCCGTCGTCCCGGAGGCGAGCCGGGCGGCGCACCGCGCGCGTTCGGCGTCGGCGAGCGCCGCCCGCGCGTGCGGCAGCATCGCCCGGCCCATCGGCGTGAGCCGGACGGCGCGGGGCAGCCGTTCGAGCAGCGGCCCGCCGACGCCGCGTTCGAGCGCCCGCATCTGGTGCGACAACGCCGGCTGCGTCACGTGCAGCTGCTCGGCGGCGCGGGTGAACGAACCGGTGTCGACCACCGTGACCAGGTATTCCAGCTGCCGCAGGCTTGTCATGAACTCAGCTTATCGACATGGTGACAAGGATGCCTTGGACTTATCTCACCCGCCGGCCGAGCCTGGTGTCATGAAGCGCAAGACAGCACTCGTCGCCGGGGCCAACGGGATCATCGGCCGGAACCTCATCGAGCACCTGCGAGCGGACGGCGGCTGGGACGTCACCGGCCTCTCCCGCCGCGGCGGCCCGGGCACGATCGCCGTCGACCTGCTCGACCCGGCCGACACCCGGGCGAAGCTCAGCGGGCTGACGGCCACGACACACCTCTTCTACGCCGCCTACCAGGACAAACCGACGTGGGCGGAACTGGTCCCGCCGAACCTGGCGATGCTGACCAACGTCGTCGACGCGGCGGAAGCGGCCTCGCCCGGCCTGGAGCACGTCAGCCTGATGCAGGGCTACAAGGTCTACGGCGCCCACCTCGGCCCGTTCAAGACCCCGGCGCGCGAGACCGACGCCGGGCACCTGCCCCCGGAGTTCAACGTCGACCAGCAGCAGTTCCTCGAGCGCCGCGCGGGGTCGTGGACGTGGTCGGCGATCCGCCCCTCGGTGGTCGGCGGCACGGCGCTGGGCAACCCGATGAACCTGGCGCTGGTGATCGCGGTGTACGCGTCGATCTCGAAGGAACTGGGCGTGCCACTGCGGTTCCCGGGCAAGCCGGGCGCCTACGACAGCCTCCTGGAGATGACGGACGCCGGCCTCCTCGCCTCGGCCACGGTCTGGGCGACCGGCGAGCGAGGAGCGTTCAACATCGCGAACGGCGACCTGTTCCGCTGGCGCGAACTGTGGCCGAAGCTGGCGGCGTACTTCGGCCTGGAAGCCGCCCCGCCACTGCGGATGTCCCTGGTGGACGTCATGGCCGACAAGGCTCCACTGTGGACGGCGATGGCGGCCCGGCACGGGCTTTCCGCGTCGTACGCGGACGTTTCTTCGTCGTGGGCGTTCGCCGACTTCGTGTTCGGCTGGGACTACGACGTGTTCGCGGACACGTCGAAGTCGCGCCGGGCGGGGTTCCACGAGTACGTCGAGACGGAGCAGATGTTCTACCGGCTGTTCGACGAGTTCCGGAAGGCGCGGGTGATCCCCTAGTTCGCGCCCCGCCCGGAGATCACGGTGGACCGGACCCGGAGCACGCTCTCGTCCAGGCCGCGCAGGTCGCGGAACGGGTTGGCGATCTCGCGCTCCCGGTGGCCGAGCAGCCCCACCAGGCCGATCGTCGCGACCAGCAGGAGCGCCGAACCCGAGGCCAGGGCGGGCCCGCCGACCCAGTCCACCAGCGTCGTCACCGCGCACGCCAGCACCCCGGGCAACGACAGCACCACGAAGGTCCCGAACGCCGCGGCCGCCCAGCCGGTGTCGTAGGAGAGGAGCACGAAAAGACCGAGCACGGACCCCAGGACCGCGAGGCAGGTGGCCCACCCGATCCACGGCGCCGTCCAAGGCCACCAGCCGAACGCGGATCCCGACGCCCGCACCACGCCCAGCAGGTACGGGATCCCCACCAGGACCGTGAAGGCGAGCTTCACCAGCGGCCGGAGCACGATCGGTGCCTTCGGGTCTTCCTGGACGGTCCGCCACTCGGTTTCGTCGGCGCGGAAATCGGTCCGGTGGAGCCGCTGCACCAGCCGCACCAGAACCACGGCGGGCAGGTTGTCCAGCAGCTTCCGGTACCCGGCCCCCACCCCGGCCCGTTCGAGCAGGAGCAGCGCGAGCCGGCGCGCCCGGCCCTCGTCCCGCCGGTGGATGTCCCCGAGCACCACGTCGTTGCCCGTGGAGTCCCGGATTTCGACGCCGAGCGAACGCGCGACCCGCGCGACTTCGAGATCGAGCCCGGCCAGCGCGACCGGGTCGTACTGCCGGGACGCGCCCAGGACCCCGATCGGCATGGCGAGCCGCGGGTCGACCCGGTCGGCGTCGTCCGGCACCCTCGTCGCGAGGCGATCGTCGATCAGGTACCCGACCCGGCCCATGATCTCGTTGAGGTGCCCGGGTTGGCCGTGGTCGAACGGCACCCACAGCCAGTCGTACCGCCGGACGGCCGGGTCCCCGATGTCGGCGCGCCGCAGTTCGTCCTCGACGTCCGGGCCGGTCACCAGCACGGCCAGGCGCCACGCGGCGCGCACGGCGACGTCGCTCCCGTCCCACAGCAGCCCGGCCAGCGCCAGGCCGGCCGAAGCCGTCCCGACCGCGGCGATGTCGTCGACGGCGTCGAGCGATCCCGATTTCGCGCGTTCGGCGAGCACCGGGATCGCGAGCTCCCCGGTCGCCCGCAGGGCCGCTCGCGCACCGGGGACCCACGTCGCCAGATCGCTCAGCGTCTCGACCGCCGCCCGCAGCCGCGTCGCGGCCAGTGCGTGGAACGCGAAAGCCTGCCGCTGCAGCGCGGCCTGGGTCAGGCGCCTGAGCAGTGCCTTCCCGCGCGGGCCCGGGTCGGCCGCGACGGCTCCCAGCGCGGCGGTCCCCGAAGGATCACCGGGGACGAACCCGCGGAGCGCCGTCTCGAAGTGCCGGAGCACCGACTCCGCCAGCACCGAGTCGATCTGCCGCGCCTCGGCCAGGCATTCGAGGGCCAGCAACTTCCCGCGTTCGTCGCCCGCGAAGATCTTCGCCACGACCGGCGTGCAGTCGCGGTGGGCGCCCCCGCACCAGAGCTTGACCGTCTCGCGCCAGCGGCCGGGGTTCTCCTCGTACAGCGCCAGCAGCCGCTCGGGGCGGTCCGCCAGTTCCATCGCGGCCAGGTACTCCTGGAGCGTCAGGTGCGGGAACTCGTAGAGGAGGTTCCCGGCGTCCACCCGCACCAGCAACCCGCTGCGGTCGACGATCTCTTCGAGCATCGCGGCCGCGTGCACCGCGTCCAGGTTGAACCGGGCGAGCACCCGGGTGATGTTCGCGAGCAGCTCGTCCTCCGACAGGGTCCGGCGATCGGTCCCCGGTGCCATCGCCCCCTGCGCCTGGAGCGCGATGGACCGCAGGGCCATCGTCTTGTGCCCGGCCTTGTAGGTGGCGAGGCCGCGGGTGCGCCCGAGCTCGGAATCCCGGCGCAGCAGGTGCTGCACCGCCATTTCGTAGAATTCGGCGCGCGAGCCCGGCAGCACCGGGCCGATCCCCGGATCGGCCTCGTGCAGCGAAGCGATCATCGTGAGCAGCAGTGGCGTCCGGGCCAGCAGCAGGATGGGCGGGCTCGCCCGCAAGCCGGCCATCACCTGCTCGACCTCGTAACGCGCGTCGCGATCGGCCCGTTTCGAGGTGAACCACAGCCGCAGGAACCGGCGGATGGCGGCGTCGTCGAAACCGGCCACCCGGACCTCGTGGTCGAAATCCGGCCGCAGTTCGAAATCGTAGACCGCCGCGCGGCAGGTGACGACGATCTGGCACTTCGGCCACTTCTCGGCGAACTCCTTCAGTTGTTGCGTGACTTCGCCCCGGCGATCGGTCACGATTTCGTCGAAGCCGTCGAAGAACACGCTCAGCAGGCCGTCCGCCAGCGCCCGTTCCAGGAACCGATCCGGCTTTTTCACCCCGCCCCGGCCGAGCGCGTCCGCCACGAGGTCGCGCAGGCTCTCCTCACCGCGGTTGCGGCGGAACAGTTCGACGAACACGGGGACCCGCTCGAAGTCGGCGGGCCGGTCGGCCCACTTCACCATGGAGTTCTTCAGCAGCATGGATTTCCCCGCGCCGGCCGGCCCGAGGACGACGGTCCGGCTCCGGTGCCGGATGCTCCCGTAGATGTCTTCGCGGCGGCCGTCGACCTCGCTCTGGAGCGGGACGTAGACGTCGCTGACCGTGACCTTGGTGGTCGCCAGGAAACCGAGCGCGTGGCTGTTGTAGGTGGCTTTGACACCGGCGGTGTACCGCCGCAGTTCGCCCCTCGTCAGCGTCCGGCGCCGGCTGCGGAACACGACGGGCCAAAACCGCTGACCGAGGTGTTTGACCCCTTCGCCGACGAATTGCTTCGCCAGAAAACCGGCGAAAGCGAGAACGGCCACCATGACTACGGCGTAGGTCAGCTGAGTCGGCACTTCGGGCCCTCGCGGTCGGCGTAGTTCCCCGGTTTACCAATCGGGCCCGGTGCCGTCGACCCGGCGGGTCGCTACTTCACCTGAATGTCGGAGCCCCTAGCCGCGGCCGATGAAAGGCATCGTCGTCGCCGTGACGGTGAGGAACTGGACGTTCGCGTCCAGCGGCAGCCCCGCCATGTACCGCACCGCGTCGGCCACGTGCCGGACGTCGAACGTCGGCTCCGCGAGCACCCGGCCGTCCGCCTGGGGAATGCCCGCCGCCATGCGTTCGGTCATCTCCGTCGCCGCGTTGCCGATGTCGATCTGGCCGCAGGCGACGTTCCACGCGCGGCCGTCCAGCGAGATCGACCGGGTCAGCCCGGTGACCGCGTGCTTGGTCGCGGTGTAGGCGACGCTCGCGGGCCGCGGCGCGTGGGCGGAGATCGAGCCGTTGTTGACGATCCGGCCGCCGCGCGGGTCCTGGTCCTTCATCAGCCGCACGGCCTCGCGCGCGCAGAGGAACATCCCGGTCAGGTTGACGTCGACGGTCCGCTTCCAGTCCTCGACGGAAAGCTCCGCGATCGTCCCGGCCGCGCCGATGCCGGCGTTGTTGACGAGCAGGTCGAGCCGTCCCCATGCCTCGCGGACGGCCGCGAAGAGCGCTTCGACCGAGTGCTCGTCGGCGACGTCGGTGGGCACGACGAGCGCGCCTTCGAAGCCCGCGGCGGTTTCCTCGAGCGCGGCGACGCGGCGCCCGGCCAGCGCGACCGAGTAGCCGTCCTCGAGCAGGGCGCGCGCCACCGCCCGCCCGATCCCCGATCCGGCCCCGGTGACCACCGCCGTCTTCGCCATCCCGCCTCCTAGACTGCTCGTATGGGACTTCGCGAGCGTTTCCGGGCCGGGCTCGCCCGGCAGCTCGGCCACCCTAGCGGCCTGCGGGGCCGGGTCGTCGGCGCGATGCTCAACCGCCGGAACCGCGAGGCCGTCGTGAAGGCGGTCGCCGCCCTCGAGCTGACCGGCGGGGAAACGGCACTGGACATCGGGTTCGGCGGCGGCCTCGGCCTCGGCCTGCTGCTGCCGGCCGCCGCCCGGGTGCACGGCGTGGACATCTCGGCGACGATGCTCGACCGCGCACGGGCGACGTTCCGCGAAGAGGTCGCGACCGGGCGGCTCGTGCTCGACGAGGGCTCGATGACGGCGCTGCCCTTCGCGGACGGTTCGGTCGACGCGATCGTTTCGACGAACACGATCTACTTCGTCGAGGACCTCGGCGCCGCGCTCGCCGAAGTCGCCCGGGTGCTCGCCCCCGGCGGGCGGTTCGTGCTGGGCGTCGGCGACCCCGACCTCATGGGCAAGTCGCGCATGCTGACGGACAACGGCTTCCGCATCCGGCCGGTCGCCGCGATCGAAGCCGCGCTGGGCACGGCGGGGCTGGGCGTGCCGAAGCACGAGCGCTTCACCCACGCCGGTCTCGGTTTCCACCTCTTCGTCGCCGCGAAATGACGAAAGGGGGCCCGGCGCGTGCCGGGCCCCCTTCGCGGGAGGTGCTTACTTCGGCTGGACACCCAGCGCGGCGAGCGCCGGGCCCGCCATGATCACGCCGGTGCCGGTCACCGTGTCGAAGCCGGGCGCGCCCAGGTCGATCGCGGAGGACACCAGCGCCGAGCGGATCTGGGCCGGGGTCGCGGTCGGCTTGCCCGAGAGCAGCAGGGCCGCGATCGCCGCCGCGTGCGGAGCCGCCGCCGACGTCCCGAAGAACGGCTGGAAGCCCGCCACCGAGGTCGCCACGCCGTCCGCCGCCGTGATGTCCGGCTTGTTCCGGGTCGTGCCGCCGGTCGAGGAGACGTTGCCCGGGGTGATCGCCGTGCCGTCGGCGTTGTAGAACAGCTTGCGCTTGCCGTCGGAGGAGAACCGCTCCCACTTGCTCGACGCGGTGTACAGACCCGGGTACGGGCCGGCCGGGTTGGCCGGGTCACCGGTCTCCAGCGGGCGGCCGAACGCCGGGCCGGCCGGCGCCGCCGCGACGCTGAACGCGTTCGCCGCCGCCGAGTGGCCGTTCGTGACACCGTTGGTGCTGAACGCCTTCAGCGAACCCGAAGCCACGAAGCGGCCGCGGATGACGTTCAGCGCGATGAACCGGTCGGCGCCGCTGTACTTGACGACCGCGACCTTGTAGCCCGAGCCGGTGGTCGGCACGCTCGCGATCTCGTACGGGTTCTGCGAGCCGGACTGGCCGTTCTCGCTGGAGGCCACGACGCTGCCCGACGAGTTCAGGATGAACAGGTCGTAGTCGTTGGCGGACTTGCCCCACGGGTCGGACCAGAACAGCGTCACCGGCTTGCCGAGCGAGCCCGCCGAAAGCGCGTCGAAGTTCTGCGTGGTGCTGCTCGGGTCGAAGTCGTGCGGGGTCCCGGTGACGCCGCTGATCTTCGTCGAAGACGCGCGGAAGTCGCCTTCGTAGTACCCGCTGGTGCCGTCGGTCGCGTTGCCCGAGTTGCCGGCCGAGGAGAAGTACAGGACGTCGGCCGCGGTCACGTCGTTGACCGCCTGCGCGACCTGCGTGTCCTGGAACGGCGACTCGTCGAAGTAGGAGACGTCGTCCACGATGATCTGGCACTTGCCGGTGGTGCGCAGCGCGCGGATGTTCGCGGCGAAGCTGGCCTCGCTGGTGAACGCGGTGGCGAAGCCGAGGGTCGCGTTCGGCGCGAGGTCGTGGATGATCTCGAGCATCGCGGTGCCCTCGTCGCCGCTGCCCTTCTGACCGGACAGGACGTCCACCGCGGGCAGTTCGCCGGCGCTCTGCGACTTCGCGAGCGAGTCGACGCCGTCGGAGAGCACGCAGACCTTGACGCCGGAGCCGCTGACGCCGTAGGTCGTGCGGGCGGTGTCGGCGCCGTGCGCCTTGTCCCCTTCGGACACCTGCGTCGCCGCGGCGGCCTGCGCGGCCACGGCCTGGCGCAGGTCGCGGTTGCCCGGCTCGCTCCACGTGGTGGCCTGCGCCGCGGGCTTCACTTCGGCGACGTCCGCGCGGCCGGCGATCGCGTCCACCGCGGACAGCGGCACGTCGGCGCGCACGGCACCGTCCGGCGCGGTGTAGCGGACGGTCCCGCCCGCCGCCCGGACGGCGTTCGCGACGGCCTTGCCGTACGCGGCGATGTCGACCGCGACGGTGCCGGCGCCGCTGACGCCGACCCCGGAGCGGTAGTCGGGCAGCTTCGCGGCGAGCGACCGGTCGGCCCGCAACCGCTTCTCGACGACCAGTTGGCTCGATTGCTTGCGCTCCGCGGGGCTCAGGCTCTTCTTGATGCTCTGCAGGGCGCTGATGCCGGCCTCGGTGCGCGCGGTCGCGGCGTCCACCGTGGACGGCTGCGCCGCGGAGACGCCCGTGGTCAGCAGCAGCGCGCCGACCGTCAGCGGTGCCGCGTGCGCGGCAACCCGGCTGAATCTCACCATTGATGTCTCCCTGTGATCCTCGGTCACTCGACCGGGTGTAATGGGGAGAATCTAAGGAGTGACTGGGCGGGGAACCACCGACCAAAGTCTGGATCGCGCAGCCGTCCACATCCTGGAACGATCACGGAAACGTGAGAACGATTTTTCCGCGGCCGTGCCCGGTCTCGATTTCCCGGTGAGCCGCGGCCGCCTCGGTGTACGGATAGGCCCGCCGCACGTGGAAGCGCAGATCCCCCTTGGCGTACAGCGCGGCCAGCTCGGCGAGGCGCGCGGCCGAGCGTCCGGACTTCGAAACGAGCACCCCGAGTCCGGCGGCCCGCCCGTGCTCGACCAGCGTGAGAATCCTCGTCCGGTCCTTCACCAGTTCGAGTGAGAGGTCGAACGCTTCCCCACCGGCACCGTCGAGCACGACGTCGACCCCCAGCGGCGCCACCCGCTCCTTGAGCCCTTCGCCGTAGACGACGGGCGTGGCGCCCAGCGACCGGACGTAGTCCTGATTGGACGCACTCGCGGTACCGATGACGGCGGCCCCCTTGAGCTTCGCGAGCTGAACGGCGGCGGTCCCGACCGACCCGGCGGCGGCGTGCACGAGCAGCGTCTCCCCCGCCCGGAGTTTCAGCGCCTCCAAGGCGATCGACGCGGTCTGCGCCCCGGCGGTGAACCCACCGGCAACTTCCCACGGCATCTCGGGCGGCTTCGGCGTGACATCGGAGGCGGGCACGACGATGTACTCGGCGGCGGCCCGCACGGCGGTGAAGCCGAGAACTTCGGTCCCGGCCTCGAGTTCGCCTTCGTCGACGATGCCGGCGAACTCGTTCCCGGGCACGCGAGGCCACCCGAGTTCGAGCCCGGGCGGCTCCCACCCGGCCCGAACGGCCGCGTCGTACGGCTGCACCCCGGCGGCTTTGACCCGCACTCGCACTTCGCCGGGCCCGGCGTGCGGCTCGGGGAGATCGAGGACGCGGAGGACTTCGGGACCGCCGAATTCGGTGAACGCCACAGCTTTCATGACGTCAGTCTGATACTTCTAGTTACCTTGAGGTCAAGACCGTGAGTCCGGGCCACCGGCTCCGCCACCGTAGGCTGCGCGCATGGTCGAGATCGTCCGCGCCACCCCGGACCAAGCCGCCGCCCTGACCGCGCTCGTGCACGCGTCGTCGGCGTACCGAGGCGACTACGCCACCATCCTCGACGGCTACGAAGTCACGCCCGCGTACGTCGAAGCCAACCCCACGTTCACCGCCACGCACGACGGCGGCGTCGTCGGCTTCTACGCGCTCGTGGAAGCGGAACTCGACCTGCTCTTCGTCGCCGACGCCGCCCAGGGCCTCGGCGTCGGCCGCCGGTTGGTCGAGCACCTGCGGGGTGAAGCGCGAACCCGCGGGCTGCGCGCGATTCGCGTCGTCGCGCACCCGCCCGCGCTGGAGTTCTACCTCCGCATGGGTGCGCGGCGCACCGGCACGGTCCCGCCGAACCCGCCCAAGGTCCGCTGGGAACGGCCGGAGCTCCGCTTCGACGTCCCTACATGTTGATCATGTGGTTCCGGGTTTCGCCTATCCAGGCATGATCGACCGTGACCGAGGGCGCGCTGTGGCCTTCTACGCCTCGGCCTTGCTCGACGCGGACAAGTCGACAGGACGCTGTCGCAGCACCTCGGCCACGTCGACCACTCCGGAAAGACTGTCGACGAATTCACCGCAGAGACCCTAGTTCACGGAAAGCAATCCAGTCATTCTTGACGACGTCTAACCCGCGAAAATATAACCAACCCGTCTTCGATATTCAGATCACAATCGTAAACCCGGTCGCGCGATCCACGGTAAGTCACGCTCGCCGCGTGCGGCGGCCGAACCTCGACCGAGACAAGCTTGAGACCTTCAACCGGCTCACCAAACCTGGCAGCAAGCAGCGCTTGCGACCGCTCCAGCGCGTCACCCTCATTCATCGGCGGTACTGGCACCAAACCAGATATCCTGAGCCTGTCCGCCATCTTGCGGCCAACAAGTTTGAGTGAATCGTACGCACCGTTCCCGATAACCCCACCGGCTACCGCGCCGCCAATGAAAGAAGTAATAGCTAAAACGGCAGCCGAAGCGCCCCACTCGTGACGATTCTCTTGGACTTCAATGGTGTACGGCGCGGGGAACCCTTCCTTGTCATCTGCGTTGGGGATCGCTTCAATCTCTGCTACGAGCCAGTCCCTGTGCCACGCCGCTCCATGAGATTCGATCTCGACAACTTCGAGTACTTGCTCGTCGATCGGAGCCGCGTCCGCAATACGCACGGAGACAACTACCTGGTCAGCGTAACTCCGTGAACCACCTTCGGCACTCGGCTCGTCGGCCATCGAACACCCACCCTCGTTCGGACTTCTCGCCGTCGAACGCCAAGCCGCGTGACGGCCCGGCCACGGCCTGACACCTGCCCTGACCTGCGAGTCCCGAGGTCAGAGCAGGTTCACGCTTACATGTTGATCATGTGCCCGGCCAGCCCGAGCACAGCTTCCTTCACGGCCTCACCCAGCGTCGGGTGCGCGTGCACGTTCCGCGCCACCTCGTGCACGGTCAGATCCCACTGCTGCGCCAAAGTCAGCTCCGGCAGCAGCTCCGTGACATCCGGCCCGATCAGGTGCCCGCCGATCAGCTCCCCGTGCGCACCGTCACTGATCAGCTTCACGAACCCCCCGGCGTCGCCCAGCCCCTGGGCCTTCCCGTTGGCGGTGAACGGGAACTTCGCCACCCGGACGTCGAACCCCTTCTCCCGGGCCTGTGCCTCGGTCCACCCGAAGCTGGCGATCTGCGGCTGGCAATACGTCGCCCGCGGGATCATCGGGAAGTCGAGCTCCATCGTCTCCGCACCGGCGATCGTCTCCGCCGCCACCACGCCCATCGACTCGGACGCGTGCGCCAGCATCAGCTTCGCCGTCACGTCACCGATCGCGAAGATGTGGTCCACGCTGGTCCGCCCGCGGCCGTCGATCGCGATGGCACCCCGCTCGGTCAGCGCGACGCCGGTCTTCTCCAGCCCGTAGCCCTCGACCCGGGGCTGGAAACCGATGGCCTGCAACACCTTGTCGGCGGTGAGCACCTGCCGGCCGTCCTTCTCGGACGACACCGTCACCTGGACCGAAGAACCCGACTCGTCGATCGACTCCACCCGGGTCGACGTCAGCACCTTGATGCCGAGCTTCCGGTACCGCCGCGCCAGCTCCGCCGACACCTCGGCGTCCTCCAGCGGGACGAGGCGGTCGAGGAACTCGACGATCGTCACGTCGACGCCGTAGTTCTTCAGCACGTACGCGAACTCCACGCCGATCGCGCCCGCGCCGGCGATCACGATGCTCGCGGGGAGCTCGCTGGACAGGATCTGCTCTTCGTACGTGACGACCCGCGAGCTGCGGGACGTCCCCGGCAGCAGCCGCGTGGTCGCGCCGGTCGCGATGATGCAGTGGCCGAAGGTGAGCTGCGAGCCGTTCACCTCGAGCGTGTGGTCGTCGAGGAACGTGCCGTGCCCGTCGAACTCGGTGATCTTGTTCTTCTTCATCAGGAAGTGCACGCCCTTGACGCGCCCGTCGGCGACCTTCCGGCTCCGCTCGTAAGCGGCCGTGTAGTCGACCCGGATCGGGCTGTCCGACGAAATGCCGAACGCCTTCGCCTCCTGCGTCACGACGTGCGCCAGCTCGGCGTTGCGCAGCAGCGCCTTCGACGGAATGCACCCGACGTTCAGGCAGACACCGCCCCAGTACTTCTCCTCGACCACCGCGACGCTCAGCCCCAGCTGCGACGCGCGGATCGCCGCCACGTAGCCGCCTACCCCGGCCCCCAGGACGACGACATCAAAGTGTTGTGCACTCATGAGCCGAAACTACCCCTTCGGCCGGAAGCGGGCGGGGTGACGCCGACCTCAGGCCGCGAGGGGCCGCCGCTCGCCGCGGATGGACTCGAGCAGCGTCGTCACCTCGCCCATGATGCGAGCCGTCGCCTCCTCCAGCACCTCACGGGTGAGCGGGCGGTCACGCAGGTCGGACAGGTCGACCGGCGGCCCGGCGACCAGCTCGACGGTCTTGCGCGGCAGCCCGCGCGGGAACCACGCCGTCGACGGCAGCAGGTGGTGGGTGCCCCAGTTGGCCACCGGGATCACCGGCGCGCCCGTCTCCAGCGCGGCGCGGACGAGGCCGGTCTTGCCGCGCATCGGCCAGCCGTCGGGGTCCTTCGAGAACGTGCCTTCCGGGAAGACCGCGACGCACTCGCCCGCCCGCACCGAAGTCACCAGGTCGCGGTAGGCGTCGGCGGCTGTCGCCGCACCGCGGTAGACCGGGATGTGCCGGCCCGAGCGCATCACGCGGCCGACCACCGGCAGGTTCCACAGCGAGGCCTTGGCCAGGTAGCGCGGCACGCGGCCGGCGGCGAGGCAGAACGCGGTGAGCGTCGTCGGGTCGGCGAACGAGAGGTGGTTCGAGGCGACCAGCACCCCGCCGGTCTTCGGGATGTGGCGGGAGCCCCGGACGCGGAACCGGGTGGTCTGCGCGAGGAACTGCCAGACCACCTCGATCGCGAAGCTGTACCAGGCGCCACGGCCGGCGCGGGCGAAGCGCCGGCCGTAGGCGATCATCTGGCGTCGGGTGAGCAGCTCGCCCTCGAGGTCCAGGGCGGTCCAGCGGTCGGTCATGGATGTCATTCGTAGCCGACGACCGGGCGGTTCGGCCCCGGCGCGCGCCGAACGCGGCGCAGATCACACTGCCGATTTCACCGGCGTTCGAGAACCACCACGGGGATCTCGCGGTCGGTCTTCTTGGCGTATTCGTTGTAGTCCGGCCAGACGGCGGCGAGCTTGTCCCAGAGCTTCGCGCGCTCCTCGCCCTCGGCCGTACGGGCGACGGCCGTGAACTTGTCCGCCTTCACCTGCACGCCGACCTCGGGGGTCTCGACGAGGTTGAAGTACCAGCCGGGGTGGTTCGGCGCGCCGCCCTTGGAGGCCACGATCACCGGGTTCCCGTCGACTTCCTGGTAGATGAGGGCGAACTTGCGCTCCTGACCGGTCTTGCGGCCCTTGGTGGTCAGCACCAGCGTCGGGACGCCTTCCTTCCACTCGTGCCCGACCTCGCCGTCGGTCTCCTCGTAGCGGCGGACGTGCTCGTCACCGAACAGCATGCGTGTTCCTTTCGCGTCGATCAGCAGTGGCAGACTCACCACTTGAAGGTTCTCCTTGTTTGCAACACACGCGCCGCGACCGATCTTCCCGGCCCGTTTCACTCGAACGGGTCAGGTCCCCCGAGCAGCGGCTTCTCCGGAGACACCCTCCTCCCAGTAGATTGCACCGACCGAGCACGCGGAGACACTCGAAACCGATCTTGGAGGAGCCAGCCATGAAGGCCCGGCCGCACGTGACACTGGAAGACGTGGCACGCAGCGCGAACGTCTCGCTCGCGACGGCGTCGCGGGTGCTCAACGGCACCGCGTCCGTCCGCGCCGACCTGCGGGAGCGGGTTTCCGCCGCCGCGGCCGAGCTGGCTTACGCCCCGAACGCGCACGCGCAGGCCCTCGCCGGCGGCACGCACCGCACGGTCGGCGTGATCTGCCACGACGTCAGCGACCCGTACTTCGCCGCGATCGCCGGCGGCGTGATGCGGGTGGCGACCGACAACGGGCTGCTCGTGATGCTGGCCGGCACGTTCCGCGACCCCGATCGCGAGGTCGCCTACGTCTCGACGCTGCGCGCGCAGCGGGCCGCGGCGATCCTGCTGATCGGGTCGGCGTTCGAAGACCGGGCGTGGGAGCGCGCGATGGCCGCCGAGCTCGAGCCGTACCGGCGCGGCGGCGGGCAGGTCGCGGCGGTCAGCCGCCACCGCGGGCTCAAGATCGACACCGTGCAGCCGGACAACAAGGGCGGCGCCGCGGCGCTGGCCGACGCGCTGGTCGCCCTCGGCCACAAGCGGTTCGCGGTGCTCGCCGGCCCGCGGCGGCTGAGCACGGTCATCGACCGGCTGGCCGGGTTCTCCGACGCGCTCGCCGCGCACGGCATCACCCTGCGCGAGGACGACGTCGTCGAGGGCGCCTTCACCCGCGACGGCGGCTACGAGGCGACGAAGCAGCTGCTGGCCGGCCGCAAGCGCAAGCTGCCGACCTGCGTCTTCGCCGTCACGGACGTGATGGCGATCGGCGCGCTGACGGCGTTGCGCGAGGAAGGCCTCTCCGTGCCGGGCGACATCTCGGTGGCCGGCTTCGACGACATCCCGGTCGTCCGCGACCTCGCCCCGGCGCTGACCACCGTGCGGCTGCCACTGGAGGAGCTGGGCGAGCGGGCGATGGACCTGGCGATCAAGGGCTCCGCGGGCACCCGGCCGCGGACGGTCCGGCTCTCCGGCGAAGTCGTGCTGCGCGAAAGCACCGGCCGCCCCAAGCGCTGACCCGGTCGGGCCTTGTCGTGCTTCGGCGCAGGCCCTACCGTGGATTCGAGAAAGCGCTTTCTGAGTCCCTGGAGGTCCCCCATGCTCGTGCTCCCGGTGCCCGGCGGCGGGCTGCTGGGCTGGACGCCGTCCGGGCCGCCGTGTCCCGAGCCGGCGGGGACGCCACCGTCGTCGCGGATCGCGTACGCCGCCGCGCACGTCGTGGCGGACGCGCTCGCCGACGAACCGGACGCCGTCGACTGGGACACGACCCTCGCCTTCCGCGAGCACCTCTGGTCGTGCGGCCTCGGCGTCGCGGAGGCGATGGACACCGCGCAACGCGGGATGGGTCTCGACTGGGCGACCACCCGGGAGCTCGTGACGCGCACCGGCGCGGCCGCGGCCGGACGGCGGTGGTGCGCCGGCGTCGGCACCGACCAGCTGCCGCCGGGGCCGGCGACCATTGCGTCCATTGTGGACGCCTGGCGCGAGCAGCTGGACCTGGTCGGCGGCGCGGGGGCGATCCCGGTCGTGATGGCCAGCCGGGCGCTCGCCGCCGCGGCCACCGGGCCCGGCGACTACCACGCGGCGTACGGGAAGCTGCTGTCCGAGGCGGGCGGCCCGGTCCTGCTGCACTGGCTGGGCGAGCAGTTCGACCCGGCGCTGGCCGGCTACTGGGGTCACGACGACGTCCGCGCGGCCGCCCGCGAGCTGGCGGCGCTCTGCACCGAGCACGCCGGCACGATCGCCGGGGTGAAGGTCTCGGTGCTGGACGCCGGCGTGGAGACCGAGTTCCGGCGCGCGCTGCCCGCGGGCGTCGCCTGCTACACCGGTGACGACTTCAACTACCCCGGACTCATCGCGGGTGACGAGGCCGGTCACAGCGAAGCCCTGCTCGGCATCTTCGACGCGATCGCCCCGGTGGCCGCGGCGGGGCTGCGCCGGCTGGACGACGGCGACCCCGCCGGCTTCCACGCCCGGCTCGACCCCACCGTGCCGCTGTCCCGCGAGATCTTCCGCGCGCCGACCCGGCACTACAAGACCGGCGTCGTCTTCCTGGCGTACCTGAACGGCCACCAGCGGCACTTCCGGATGATCGCCGGCCAGGAATCCGCGCGCACGATCACCCACCTCGCGACCCTGCTGCGGCTCGCCGACGAGGCGGGCGCGCTGGCCGACCCCGACCTCGCCGCGGCCCGGATGCGGCCGCTGCTGCTGGCCGCCGGGGTGGCGTGATGGACGAGCGGCTCAGCCTCAACCAGATCACCACCAAGGCGTGGTCGCTGCCCGAAGCGGTGGCGGGCTGCGCGGCGGCGGGCGTCGGCTGGATCGGGCTGTGGCGGGACAAGGTCGCGGAAACCGGCGTCGCCGAAACCGCGCGGCTGCTGAAGGAGCACGGGGTCCGGGTTTCGTCGTTGTGCCGCGGCGGGTTCTTCACCGGCGTGACCCCGGAAGGGTCCCCGGTGGACGGCGTGGCCCAGACCCGCGAGGCGATCGACGAAGCGGCCGCGCTCGGCGCCGGGGTGCTGGTGCTGGTGGTCGGCGGCGTTGCGGGCAACGACCTGGCCGCGTCCCGCCGGCGGGTCGCGGACGCCGTGGGCGAGCTGGCCCCGTACGCGGGCGAGCGAGGCGTCCGGCTCGGCCTGGAGCCGCTGCACCCGATGCAGTGCGCGGACCGTTCGGTGCTGTCCACTGTGGACCAGGCACTGGCGATCGCGGCGGAGCACCCCGCCGAGCAGGTCGGCGTGGTCGTGGACGAGTTCCACGTCTGGTGGGACCCGCGGATCGAGGAGTCGATCGCCGCGGCGGCCGGCCGGATCGCCGGGTTCCACGTGTGCGACGTGCTGGTGCCGCTGCCCGACCCGTTGCTGGGCCGCGCCCTGCCGGGCGACGGGCCCATCGACCACCGCCACTTGCGAGCCTGCGTCGAGGCGGCGGGGTACGACGGGCCGATCGAGGTCGAGGTGTTCAACGCGGACCTGTGGTCCCGGCCCGGCGCGGAGGTGCTGGCGGAGACGATCACGGCCTTCGAGCACCACGTGACCTGACCCCGCCCCGCCCCGCTGTCTTGAATGAGTCATTCAGGTCTCCGAAGTCCTGAATGACTCATTCAAGACGCTGAGCACCGCGGCGTTCGGGCGATGCGTGGCCTGAGGGGTCCACGGCGCGGTACGCTTGGTCCGTCCAGCGGACTGGGGAGGTCGCGCGATGACGACGGAGCACCAGACCGGCGACGAGGGCGCCGTGCGGAGCGTGCTGCGGGCGTTCGATCTGCTCGCTCTCTTCACCGAACACCGCCGGACCTGGGCGGTCAAGGATCTCACCGCGGCCAGCGGCCTGGCGAAGACGACCGTGCTGCGGCTCGTCGTCACCTGTGAACAGCGCGGGCTGCTCTGGACGCGGCCCGACGGGCGGATCACCGTCGGGCCCGGGATGCTGCGGTGGGCACAGCTGGCGAACACCGCGTGGCAGCTGCCCGAGCCGGTCCGCCAGGTGCTGCGGGACCTCGCGCTGGAGTGCCGGGAGACCGTCAACCTCTACGTCCGCAGCACGTCCGTGCTGGTCTGCGTGGCCCAGCAGGAGGGGCCGCTCGCCATCCGGCACGTCGGGCGGGTCGGGGACGAGCTGCCGCTCGGGTTCGGGGCCGCCGGGCGGGTGCTCGACGGGGCCGAGGGGGCCGCCGTCAGCCACGGGGAGCCGGAAGCCGGTGCGTCGAGCGTCGCCGTGCCGGTGCACGACGGTGACGGGCGGGTGCTGGCGGCACTGGCCGTCACCGGCCCCACCAGCCGGTTCGGGGCCGCCGAGGTTGCTGCGTTTACCGAAGCCGTCGCCGGGGGTTCGCAGCGGATATCGCAGATCGGCCTCGGCACCCGGACGGAATAGGCCACAGTCGTCCGAAATCCGGCGGGCCGTTGGTTAGGCTTCCCGGCATGCCGAACCTGCTGGTGGTGGAAGACGACGCGGCGATCGGCAGCGTGCTCGAATCGACCCTGCGCCTGCACGGCTACCAGGTGTGCTGGCGACGCGACGGGCGGACGGCCCTGCAGGCCGCCGAAGCCGGCGAGTTCGACCTCGTGCTGCTCGACCTCGGCCTGCCCGACCTGGACGGCGTCGAGGTCTGCCGCCGGCTGCGGAGCGCGCTGCCCGCCTCCGTGCTGGTCATCCTCACCGCCCGGCAGGAGGAGATGGACGTCGTCGTCGGCCTCGACGCCGGTGCCGACGACTACCTCACCAAGCCGATCCGGCTGGGCGAACTGCTGGCCAGGGTGCGCGCGCACCTGCGCCGCGGCGCGCCCGCCGGGGCCCGGCCGCCGGTCACCGTCGGCGGGCTGACCGTGGACATCGCCGGCCGCCGCGCCACCCTGCACGGCCGCGAGGTCGTGCTGCGCGCGAAGGAGTTCGACCTGCTGGCGCGGCTGGCCGAGCAGCCCGGCGTCGCGGTCAGCCGCGAGACGCTGATGGCCGAGGTCTGGGACGCGCACTGGTACGGCTCGACGAAGACCCTCGACGTGCACATCGCGGCGGTGCGCCGCAAGCTCGCGTCGGTCGCCGGGCCGGACGAAGAGGTGCCCCGGATCGCCACCCTGCGCGGCCACGGCTACCGCCTGGAGGACCCGGCCCGGTCCGCGGCCGAAGGCTAGCCGTGCGCCGCCGGATCACCTCGCTGACGGTGCTCGCCGCCCTCGTCGCCACCGTGCTGTTCGCCCTGCCGCTCGGCATCGCCGTGTGGCAGTACTACCACGACGACGCCAAGGGCGACCTGGAGCGGGCCGCGGACGCCACCGCGCTCGCCGTGTCGGAAGACCTGAGCGCCGGCCGAACGCCGATCGTCCCGCCGCTCGACGAGGAGGACGAGGAAATCGAGGGCGAGGTCGGGGTCTACGCCCCGGACGGGCGGCTGCTCGCCGGGCACGGGCCCGCCGTCGGCGGCCCGGTCGAGCGGCAAGCGGCCCGGGCCACGGTGGACGTCGTCGTCGGCCGCGAAGGCGACGAAATGGCGCTGGCGGTGCCGGTGGTCAGCGGCTCCCGGGTGACCGGCGTGGTCCGCGCCGCGCTACCGCTGTCCGAGCTGCGGCTGCAGATCGTGCTCACCTGGGTCGCCATGGCCGGGCTCGCGGTCGCGACGACCGGCGTGAGCTTGCTGATGGCCCGACGGGCCACCAAGCGACTCGTGCGTCCCCTGGAGGAGCTCGCTGCCGCGGCCGAGCGGCTGGGCGACGGCGACTTCACCGCCCGCTCCCCGCGCGCGGGCATCGCCGAGATCGACCAGGTCGGCGAAGCGCTGGACGCCACCGCGACCCGCATCGGCGAGACCCTGGAGCGTGAGCGCGCGTTCTCCGCGGAGGCGTCCCACCAGCTCCGCAACCCGCTGACCGGCCTGCGCCTGCAGCTCGAAGCCGCGCTGGAAACTCCGTCGGCGGACCCGTACGCGGCGATCCGCGCCGGGATCGCGTCGACCGACCGGCTGGAACGCACCATCGAGGACCTCCTGGCGCTGGGCCGCGAACGCCGGGCCCCGAGCGCGGAGCTCGACCTCGACGCGCTCCTCGACGAAGTCCGCCAGGCCGGCGAGGCCCTGCTCGTCCCGCACGGCCGAGCGCTGCGGATCACCCGCCAGGACCCGCCGCCGGCCCGGGTGGCGGCCGCGGCGGTCCGCCAGGTGCTCGGCGTCCTGCTGGACAACGCGGCGACGCACGGCCAGGGCACGGTCACCGTGGTGGCCCGCGACGCCGGGGACGCGCTGGCTATCGACGTCGCCGACGAAGGCCCGGACCTGGGCGAAACCGATCCGTTCGCGACCGCGCCGAGCGACCACGGGATCGGCCTGCGGCTGGCCCGCAGCCTCGCCGAGGCCGAAGGCGGCCGGCTCCGGTTGAGCCGCCCGGCCCCGCCCACCTTCACCCTGCTCCTGCCCGCGGCCGAGCAGAACGAATCGCCACGATCCGCGCATCCTGTGCAATGAATCACCTGTGATTCATCTGTACGCGCAATGTAGTCCTGTTTTGCCTGCCGGAAATGGCAGATACGGTCGTCGGCATGACTTTGCGGGCCGCGACGGTGCGGCGGAAACCGGTCGCCGACTTCGTCGCCGAAGGTGATCATGGCACGCTGAAGCGGTCGCTCGGCCTCGGGCAGCTCACCATGCTCAGCATCGGGGCGACCCTCGGCAGCGGGATCTTCGTCGTGCTGGGCGAAGCCGTCCCGGTGGCCGGGCCGGCGGTGGTGCTCTCGTTCGTGCTCGCCGGGATCACCGCGCTGTTCTCGGCGCTTTCCTACGCCGAGCTCGCCGGCATGATCCCGCTGTCCGGTTCGTCGTATTCCTACGCCTACGCCACCCTCGGTGAGCTCGTCGCCTGGGTCTGCGGCTGGTGCCTGATCCTCGAATACGGCGTCTCGGTGGCGTCCGTGGCCGTCGGCTGGGGCCAGTACGTGAACGAGCTGCTGCGGCTGGCGTTCGGCTTCGCCATCCCGGACGCGCTGAGCCAGCCGCCGGGCTCGGGCGGGATCGTGAACGTGCCCGCCATCGCCGTCGTGGTCCTCGCGATGGTCCTGCTGCTGTCCGGCGCGAAGGAGAGCGCGCGGGCCAACGCCGTCATGGTCGTGGTCAAGATCGGCACGCTGGTGCTGTTCTGCGCGATCGCGTTCACCGCGGTGCGGGCGAAGAACTTCACGCCGTTCCTGCCGCTCGGGCTGGCCGGGCTGAGCGCCGGCGGGGCCAAGCTCTTCTTCTCCTACATCGGGTTCGACGCCGCCTCGACCGCCGGCGAGGAGGCGAAGAACCCGCAGCGCGACCTGCCGCGGGCGATCCTGCTCTCGCTCGGCATCGTCACCGTGCTCTACTGCCTGGTCGCCGTGGCCGCGGTCGGCGCGCTGCCGTGGCAGGAGTTCGACGGCCAGGAAGCCGCGCTGTCGCACGTCCTCGGCGTCGTGTCGGCCAACCCGCTCTGGGCCGCGCTGCTGGCCGTCGGCGCGATCGTGGCCATCTCCAGCGTGGTGCTGACCGTCCTCTACGGACAGACGCGCATCCTGTTCGCGATGTCCCGCGACGGCCTGGTGCCGGGCGTGCTGTCCGAAGTAGACGCGAAGAGCGGCTCGCCGCGGGTCAACACCCTGGTGGTTTCGGGCTTCGTCGCCGTGCTGGCCGCGTTCATCCCGCTGGGCAAGCTGGCCGACGCGACCAGCATCGGCACGCTGTTCGCGTTCGGGCTGGTGAACGTCGCCGTCCTGCTGCTGCGCCGCCGCCAGCCCGATCGGCCGCGCTCGTTCCGCGTGCCGTTCTCGCCGGTGACGCCGATCCTGGGCGTGCTGTGCTGCGCCTACATGATGCTCAGCCTCGACGGCGCCACCTGGCTCGTCTTCGGCGGCTGGATGGCGCTCGGCCTGGTCCTCTACTTCGGGTACGGGATCCGGAAGTCGAGGCTGGCATGAGGGTCGCGATCCACCAAGGCCCGTTCGCCGAGCTCCCGGCGGCCCTCGCCGGGACCGACGCCGACCTCGTCGTCACGGCCGAGATGAGCACCACCGGCTACCACATCGGCGCGCGCACGCACGAGCTCGCCGAACCCGCCGACGGACCCATCGCGCGGCGGATGTCCGCGCTGGCACGGGAAACCGGCGTCGCCCTCGCGTACGGCTACCCGGAATCCGACGGCGCGCAGGTCCACAACAGCGTCCAGCTCGTCGACGCGGCCGGCCGGCGGCTCGCGAACTACCGCAAGACGCACCTGTTCGGCGACCTCGACAAGGCGTGGTTCACCCCCGGCGGCGAAGCGGTGGTGCAGGCCGATCTCGGCGGCCTCCGGATCGGGCTGCTGATCTGCTACGACGTCGAATTCCCGGAACTGGTCCGGGCGCACGCGCTCGCCGGCACCGAGCTGCTGGTCGTGCCGACCGCGCTGATGAGCCCGTACGAGCTGGTCGCCGACACGCTCGTGCCCGCGCGGGCCTACGAAAGCCAGCTGTTCGTCGCCTACGCGAACCGCTGCGACACCGAGCGGGAGCTGACCTACTGCGGCCGCTCCTGCGTGGTCGCCCCGACCGGGGAAGTCCTGGCGCGCGCCGGGTCCGGGCCGGAGCTGGTCCACGCCGACGTCACCCGGGAAGCGCTCGCCGCCTCCCGGCTCGAGAACACCCACCTGGCCGACCGACGGCCCGAACTGTACCGGGGAACCACCGCATGACCTCCGCCGTCCCGACCGCGATCCACCACGAAGAACCGCCGGGCCGCCCGATCACGATGTTCGGCCCCGACTTCCCGTTCGCCTACGACGACTACCTCGCCCACCCGGCCGGGCTGGGCTCGGTCCCGGCGGAGCGGCACGGCACCGAAGTCGCGGTGATCGGCGGCGGCCTGTCCGGCGTCGTCACCGCGTACGAGCTGATGAAACTGGGCCTGCGGCCGGTGGTCTACGAAATCGCCGAGCTCGGCGGGCGGCTGCGGACGGTGCGCTTCCCCGGCTGCCCGGACGACGTCGTCGCGGAGATGGGCGCGATGCGCTTCCCGCCCGCGTCGACCGCGCTGTACCACTACATCGACAAGGTCGGGCTGGAGACGGCGCCGTTCCCGAACCCGCTGGCGCCCGGGACGCCGAGCACCGTCGTGGACCTGAAAGGACAGAGCCACTACGCGCGGACGCCCGCGGACCTGCCCGCCGTCTACGGCGAGGTCGCCGCGGCCTGGGACCGGACGCTCGCCGAGCACGCGTCCTTCGCCGAGATGCAGACGGCGATCCGCGACCGCGACGCGAAGACGATCAAGCGGCTGTGGGACGAACTCGTACCGCGGCTGGACAACCAGACGTTCTACGGCTTCCTCTGCGACTCGCCCGCGTTCGCCTCCTTCCGCCACCGCGAGATCTTCGGCCAGGTCGGCTTCGGCACCGGCGGCTGGGACACCGACTTCCCCAACTCCATCCTGGAAATCCTGCGCGTGGTCTACACGGGAGCCGACGACGAGCACCGCAGCATCGTCGGCGGCAGCAGGCAGCTGCCGCTGCGGCTGTGGGAGCACGCACCGGAAGAGATCGCCTTCTGGCCGGCGGGCACGAGCCTGAGCTCGCTCCACGGTGGACGGCCGCAACCCGGCGTCGCGCGGCTGCACCGGACCGCGCCGAACAACATCACGGTGACCGACACCGAGGGCCACATCCGGACGTTCCCCGCGGCGGTGTTCACCGCGCAGAGCTGGATGCTGCTGTCCCAGATCGAATGCGACGCGGAGCTGTTCCCGATCGACCACTGGACGGCGATCGAGCGCACGCACTACATGGCGTCGTCGAAGGTGTTCGTCCCGGTCGACCGGCCGTTCTGGCTGGACCGCGACCCGGCGACCGGCCGCGACGCGATGAGCATGACGCTCACCGACCGGATGCCGCGCGGCACCTACCTGCTCGGTGACGACCCCGCGGCGCCGGCGGTCATCTGCCTGTCCTACACGTGGGCCGACGACTCGCTGAAGTGGCTGCCGCTCCCGGTCTCCGAGCGCGTCGAGGTGATGCTGCAGTCGCTGCGCGAGATCTACCCCGGCGTCGACGTCCGGCGGCACATCATCGGCGACCCGGTGACCGTGTCGTGGGAGGCGGAACCGCACTTCATGGGCGCGTTCAAGGCCAACCTCCCCGGCCACTACCGCTACCAGCACCGGCTGTTCACGCACTTCGTGCAGGAGTCGCTGGAGCCGCGCCACCGCGGCCTGTTCCTCGCGGGCGACGACGTCTCGTGGACGGCGGGCTGGGCCGAAGGCGCGGTGCAGACGGCGCTCAACGCGGTCTGGGGCGTGCTGCACCACTTCGGCGGCGCCACCGATCCGGTGAACCCGGGGCCGGGAGACGTCTTCGACGACCTCGCCCCGATCACGCTCCCGGACTGACCGTGCCCCGGCTCCCCGCTCGCCGCTCCCTGCCGCGGCCGGGAACGCTGCGACCGGGAGCGAACGGCTGCCCGGGAACGGCCGCGGTTGCGGTGCGGCGGCGCCGAGGTCGCGAATGAGTCATTCGGGACCGTGGAGGTCCCGAATGACTCATTCGCGACCTCCACGGCGGGCCGACCGACCTCGCCCCGATCACGCTCCCGGACTGACCGTGCCCCGATCGTGGCACCCCGTCCGGCAAGGTGCGGACCGGGCTGCCCGGCGCACCCCGCCGTGCGACGATGGGACCATGAACACCGAGCCGGCGCCGAGATGGCGAAGACTGGAACCGGACGAACGGAAGGAACAGATCTACGCCTGCGCCGCGCGGCTGTTCGGTGAACGCCCCTACTCCGAAGTGTCCACTTCGGACATCGCCGCGGCGGCGGGTGTCGCGCGCGGGCTGATCAACCACTACTTCGGCACGAAACGCGAGCTGTACCTGGAAATCATCCGCCGCGCGCTGACCGTGCCGCGGCTGGCCGTCGAGATCCTCCCCGACGGGCCGCTCGAACTGCGTGCCGACGTCGCCATCGAGTGGTTCCTCGACATGGTCACCAGCCAGGAGCGGATGTGGCTGGCCGCGATCGCGCCCGAAGGCATCGGGCGCGACCTCGAAGTGGAGCGGATCCTCGAGGAAGCCGACCGCGAATCCGCCGACCGCGTGCTCGAAGCCGTCGGGCTGTCCAGCGAAAGCAACCACGGGCCCGAGCTGAACGCGCTCGTGCGCGCGTTCGGCGGGATGGTGAAGGCGGCGGGCCGGGAATGGCTCGTGCGCGGGTCGCTGACCCGCGATCAGGTGCACCTGCTGCTGTCGAAGTCGCTCGTCACGCTGGTCGGCGAGATCTTCCCGGCGATCCAAGCCGAGCCGCCGGTGCCGCGCCGGGGCGATCGCGAACAGACCCGCGAATAGACCGGAGCCCCCGACGCCACGAGGGGGAGGAGGGCGCCAGGGGCTCCGGGTCGATGGGCGAACCACCGACGCGCGTCCACGGTACGCCGGGGCACTGTCAAGTCGCTGTCAACCCTCAGTGTCCGCTTTGCGCAGTTCTTCCAAGCGGTGGGCG
Organism: Amycolatopsis sp. cg9; assembly: GCF_041346945.1. Lineage (NCBI taxonomy): Bacteria > Bacillati > Actinomycetota > Actinomycetes > Pseudonocardiales > Pseudonocardiaceae > Amycolatopsis > Amycolatopsis sp. cg9. Next base: position 59,321 of record NZ_CP166850.1, read on the forward strand.
AGGCCGTCGAGGCACCGGCCGACCGCGTAGTCGTAGAGCTGGGCGTAGTAGCCCGCGGCGAGGTCGGGGTCGCCCATCAGGTCGTGCATCGCGTTGCCCAGCTCGGCCATCCCCGGCAGGTCGGCCCGCTCGCGGTAGGCCGCGTACTCCTCGGTGTTGTCGATCCGCAGGGCGAGCGCGCCGTCGCGGTCGTCCTCCATCGCGACGAACTGGCACGCGGTCATCAGCAGCAGGTTGTAGGCCAGCACGCTCTCCCGGCCGAACCCCGCCCGCAGCAGCACGCCGATGCCGGCGTCGATGCTGCGCGTGGCCGCCTTGACCGACGGGCCGAAGAGCGCGAGCCGCCGCGCGCAGCCCGGGTAGGTCCGCAGCAGGGCGCGCAGGCCGGCCAGCAGCTCGGTGAACCACTCCGTCCACGGCAACCGCTCTTCGGGCAGCTCCAGCAGGCCGACGACCCGGTCGACGACGGCGTTCACCACGGCGTCGCGGTCGCCGACGTGGTGGTAGATCACCGCCGGGTAGGCCTCGACCGCGCGGGCGAGCTCCCGCAGCGTCCAGTTGTCGAGGCCGCGCTCGGCGGTCAGTGCCGTGGCCGCGGTGATGATGCGGTCGGCCGTGAGCGCCGGCAGACCCGCCGCGGCCCGCGACCGGGGCCGCTGGCCGGTGCCCGAAGATGAGGGAGGCATGGGGCGTAACGGTAACCGCACCGCCCGTGCCGGTGCCAGCTTCGGGCGGTTGCGGCAGGATCGGGGCATGGCACGCGCACAGGCCAACGGTCTCGAACTCGAGTACGACACCTTCGGCGACCAGGCGGCCCCGCCGCTGGTACTGGTGATGGGCCTCGGCGCCCAGATGATCACCTGGGAGGACGGCTTCTGCGAGCTGCTGGCCGGCCGCGGGTTCTTCGTCGTGCGGTACGACAACCGGGACGTCGGGCTCTCCACCTGGCTCGACCACCTGCCCGCACCGGACCTGGCGGCGCTCGCCGCGGGCGACCTGGCGACGGCGCCGTACCTGCTGTCCGACCTGGCCGACGACGCCGTCGGGCTGTTCGACGCGCTCGGCATCGCCCGCGCGCACGTCGTGGGGGCGTCGATGGGCGGGATGGTCGTGCAGCAGCTGGCCATCGACCACCCCGACCGGCTGCTGTCCGTCACGTCCATCATGTCGACCACCGGCGACCCCACCGTCGGCCAGGCGCAGCCGTGGGCGCTCGGGCTGCTGGCGCGGCCGCCGGCTTCGACCCGCGAGCAGGCGCTCGCCGACAGCGTCGAGGGCTACCGGCGGCTCGGCTCCCCCGGCTACCCGGACGACGAGGCGTTCCTGCTGGCCAAGGCCACGCTGCACTACGACCGGGCCCGCCACCCGGTCGGCACGCTCCGCCACGCGGCCGCGGTGGTGGCCTCCGGCGACCGCACCGCGGGCCTGCGCGACGTGCGGCTGCCCGCCCTGGTCGTCCACGGCGACGCCGACCCGCTGATCGACGTCAGCGGCGGCAAGGCGACGGCGGCGGCGATCCCGGGCGCGGAGCTGGTCGTCATCCCGGGCATGGGCCACAACCTGCCGCGCGCGGTCTGGCCGGAGATCGCCGAGGCCATCGGGCGCGTCACGGGTCAATAGCGCGTCAAGATCCGGGGCCCGGGTGTAGGGAATGTGTCCCGGCTCGGGTTCCCGCGTGCTCCGGCGGTCTTAATCGGAGCATGGCAGGTGGCTTCGGGTTCCCGTTCGGGTGTGTGGCCGCGGTGGTCGCGGTGGTGCTGGCGGACGTGGCCGGCGCGACCCGGTTCCCGTGGTACGCGCTGGTGACGCTGGGTCTGGTGGTGCTCGGGACGGCGTTCCGGAGCACGGCCGCCGCCGCGATCGGGGTCGCGGCGGTGGCGTGGGCGCTGGATTCGGGGTTCGTGCTCGGGCGGTCGGGTGAGCTGACGTTCGACGCGGCGTCGGCGGTGGCCGCGGGGGTGCTCGGGGTGGCTGTCGTCGTGGGAGTACTGGCCCGCGTCCGGCCGGGGCCGGTGCGGGTGCCCGCGCCTCGCCGCTCGGCGGAGGTCACCGCGCACCGGCCGCGCCTGACCCGGTTGGGCTGAGCCCGGGACGTCCCCGGCTCACCCGCCGATCGCCGCGGCCACCAGCGCGCCGATGTGGCGCATGCCCGTGGCGTTGGGGTGCAGCGGCGCCGCGACCGCGGTCGGGATCACGCTCTCGAACCACTTGACGCCGGGCAGTTTGCAGACGTCGTGGCCGATCGAGGCCGTGCGGACGTCGACGTACCGCGCGTTGTGCGCGGCCGCCTGGCGGGCCAGTGCCGCGTTCGTCTTGTCGATGCTGCCCTGGATGTAGTTCGCGTCGCGCGGGGTCAGTGGCGCGATCGGCCAGCACCCGTTGTGCGGCAGGTAGGTGCCGTAGCCGGCGACGAAGACGGCCGCGTCCGGGGCCTTCGCGTGGATCGCGTCCAGCAGCGCGCCCCACGTCGGCTCGAACGCGGCGATCTTCTCGGCCAGCTGGTCGTGGCCGCCGGCGGTGTACCGGTCGACGCAGTCCGGGTTGATGCCGGGGAGCAGGTTGATGCAGCTGGTCGCGGCGCCGACCAGGCCGACGTCGTTGCCGCCGATCGTCACCGTGACCGTCTTCGTGGCGGCGCTCAGCGCGTCCAGCTGCGGCGGGACCGCGCCGGTCTCCGTCGACTGCGGCGCGTACATGTCCGCGGTCGTCGCCCCGGAGCACGTCACGTCCTTGAGCGGGACGCCGAGCTGCGACGCGGCGACGTGCGGGTAGTCCGCGAGCGACCGGAGGCAGCCCGGGGACGACAGGTCCGGGGGCAGGATCAGCGGGCCGGCCGCGGCCGAGTCCCCGAGTGCCACGTACTCCCCGCTTGCGGCGGCCGCGGTGCCCGCCGTAGTGAGCGTCAGCGCGGTGACCAAGATCGTGATGAACGCCGTTGTCCTCACTCGCACGCCGTCCTCCTTGACGTTGTGCCGATGGCTGGTCTCCGTGACACCATCGGCACCGCGGGTGGCCGGATTGACTGGGAATCCGGGCAGAGAACGAGGGGATCGGTTGTGACGGAGCACAAAACCGGCGCGGATCTGGCCCTCGGCGGGCAGCGGGTGCACGAGCGGCTCACCCGGGACGAGCCCGAGCTGATCGCGCGGGTGCTGACGCGCATCCAGGCCGAGGTCGCGGACTACCGCCGGCTGCCGGTGGAGGAGCTGGCCGGTGACATCGCGGGCATCACCCGGCAGGCCGTGCGGGCGTTCGCGCGGAGCCTGCGCGAGGACCGCGAACTCAACGAAGCCGAGCTGCGGCAGATCGGCGCGTCCGCGGTGCGCCGGGCCGAGGAGGGGTTCCCGCTGGAAGCCGTGCTGAACGCCTACCACGTCGGCGCGCGGGAGATCTTCGCCGTCGGCTCGGCCGACGCGGGCGGCGCGGACGTCGCCGACCTCCTCGAAGTGGCCGACCGGGTGCTCGCGTGGGTCGGCGCCGTCACCGCCGCGGTCACCCGGGGCTACCTGGAGGAGCTGCGCACGAAGGTCGGGCAGGAGCACACGGCGCGGCGCACGCTGCTGTCGGTGCTGGCCGACGGCGGCCCGGTCGACGTCGTCGCGCGCAGCGCCGGGATCGCGTTGCCGGCGCGCTACCTCGTGCTGAGCGTCGAGCTCGGCCCGCACGCCGACGAGGCGTCGCCGGGGGTGGACGCCGAAATCGCCGTCCGCCGCAAGCTGCGCCGGTTCCTCGCGGCGTTCGAACACGCCTGCGGCGACGGCGTGCTGGCCTCCCTGGACGGCCCCGGCGGGCTGGTCCTGCTGCCGCTGGCCGGGCGGCTGGCCGAGACCGCGGGCTGGCACGCGGTGGTCGACGCGGCCGGGCGCGCGGCGGGCGTCGCCGTGCTCGCGGCGGCCGAGACGGCGACGCCGCCGGAGGTCCGGGTGGTGGCCGGGCGGACGGCCGAGGTGCTGGACGTGCTGCGCTGGTTCGGTCGCGAGCCGGGCCTGTACCGCCTCGACGACGTCCTGGTGGAGTACCAGCTGACCCGCCCCGGCGCGGCGCGCGACCGGCTGGCCGCGGTGCTCGCCCCGCTGGAGGCCCACCCGGAGCTGCTGGAGACGCTTTCGGCGTACCTCGAGCTGGACACGAACCGCCGCCGCGCGGCGGCCCGCCTGCACGTCCACCCGAACACGGTCGACTACCGCCTGCGGAAGGTCCGCGACCTGACGGGCATCGACCCGCTCCACCCGGCGGGCCTCCCCCGCATCATCGCGGCCCTCGCGGCTCGGCGCGCATCACTGCCCCCGGCACGCTGAAGGGGACGTTCCTCTCAGCTGACGCGCTGAAGGGGACTTTCCTCGCGTCACATGCGGTGAACGTCCCCTTCGGCCCCCGGGGCTCAGTGGGCGAAGTCCCAGCGGCTCGCACCGTAGGGCTCCGCGCCGGCGATGCCGATCGCGCGGTGCAGCTCGAGCCGGTACAGGTGCCACGGCGGCGGGCCCGCGCTCGGTGCGGTGAACGGGGCCGTCAGGCCGTCGCCGACCACCGTGGCGGGCCAGCCGCCCTCGCGGACGACCGCCGCGACCTGCTCCAGGGTGGACGTGTCGGTGACGCGGTGGGCCTCGCCCTCCATCGTGAGGTCCAGCCCGTTCAGCCGCACCGACACCGTGCACGCCGGGTTCGCCGCGAGGTTGCGGGACCGGCGGGTGCCCGGCCCGCCCTTGAAGTACAGCGCGTCGTCCACCCAGACGGCACCGACGCCGGCGGCGTGCGGGCGGCCGTCGGGGCGGATGGTCCCGACGAAGAACGTCAAGTTCTCGTGGGGGGTCTGGGTCGCGAGGAGGTCGCGCGCCCTGCTCCACGGCAACGCCGCGGACCCGGTCTGGTCGAGGTTCTCGGTGTGCGTCGGTTCGCTCATGCCTACGCGTCGAACGGGCGGACCGCGGATCGACACGCTTCCAGGGTTTTCGCGCCGCCGGGGTCGTCGTCGCCGGTCGCGGGCACGATCGCCAGCTCGTCGATCCCGGCCGCCGCGTACTCGGCGGCCTTCGCGGCGACTTCCGCCCGCGACCCCAGGAGCCCGACCACGGCGATGGCCTCGACCGGCACCGCGGCGAGCAGCTCACGCGGGTGCGGCCGGGTGCGCGCGAAGTCGACGAGGTCACCGAACCCCGCCGCGCGGAACATCTCGCCGTACCCGGGCGCCGCCAGGTACCCGACCACACCGCGACGCAGCTGTTCGAGCGACGCCGCGTCCGGGTCCACCGCGCCGACGACCCACGCGGCCACCGGCGGTGGCGTGACGCCGGCCCGCGAGGCCGCCTCCCGCAAGCCGCGCACGAGCGTCGCCGCGGCCGCCGGGCTGACCAGGTTGACCACCATCCGGTCGGCGTGCCGCGCGGCGACGTCGAGCGCCCGCGGGCCGAACGCGGCGATCGTCACCGGCGATTTCGGGGCGGCCAAACGCAACCGGTAGCCCTGCGACCCGACCACCGTTCCATCCACAGTGGACTTCTCGCCGGAAACCAGCTGACGGACGGCGATCGCCGACTCCGCCAGCGCGGTGGCCGCGCCGGAACGCGAACGGCCGTGCCAGCCGCGCACCACGACGTCGCTGGACGTCCCCAGCGCGACGCCCGTCGGCCGGCCCGTCAGCGCCGCCACCGACGCGACCCCCATGGCGATCGTCGCCGGGTCCCGCACGGTCACCGCGAGCGGCCCGAAGGTCAGCGAGATCGACGAGGTCGCCGCGCCGATCGCGGTGCCCAGCGCGAACGCGTCCCACGTCGCCATCTCGCCGATCCACAGCTCCGGGTACCCGGCGGCCTCGGCGGCGCGCGCCGTTTCCAGTGCCTCCTCCGGCGGCCGGTCCTGCCAGAGCCCCAGCGACACCGAGAGCCTCATGCGGTGACCACCATCGTGACCACGGTGGTGAACGAGCCGCCGACGTTGAGCGTCAACGCCGTCCGCGCGCCCTCGACCTGCGTCTCGCCCGCCGCCCCGGTCACCTGCCGGGATACGTCGTGCAGCATCCGGACGCCGGTGGCGCCGACCGGGTGACCGAGCCCGATCAGGCCGCCGCCCGGGTTGACCCCGGCCGCGTCGAGCCCGCCGTCGGCGATGAACCGGCCGCCGTCCCCCGGCGGCGCCGCGCCGAGGTGCTCCAGCGCCACCAGCCCGGTGATGGTGAAGCAGTCGTGCAGCTCGACGACGTCGAGCGCGTCCGGTCCGGGCACCCCGGCGCGTTCGTAGGCGTCGACGACCGCGCCGCGCAGGTGCGGGAACAGGTACTCGCCCCCGGCGGAAAGCTTCTCGGCCAGCCCGATGTGGGACGTGCGGTGCCCGAAGCCCGCGATGCGCGGGAAGCCGCCGCCGAGCCGCTCGGCGAACGCGGGCGAGGCCAGCACGACCGCCGCGGCCCCGTCGGTGATCCGGCCGCAGTCCTGCTTGCGCAGGCGGCCTTCGATGACCGGGTTCAGCTCGTCGTCGGGCCCGAACGCACCGGCCGGGAAGCGCCAGTCGCGGGCCTGGGCGAGCGGATTCCCGGCCGCACGGTCGAAAGCGTGCGCCGCGAACTGCCCGAGGTGCTCGGGGTCGAGCCCGTACCGCTCGTCGTACGCGGAAGCGACGTCGGCGAACAACGCCGGCCACGGGAACTTCGCGCCGACGGCCTCGTGCCCGGCCCACGCGGCGGACCCGAGGTGCTCGGCCGCGCGCTGCCCGTCGACGTTGCGCATCAGCTCGGCCCCGACGACCAGCGCAACGTCGTAGCGGCCCGCTTCGATGTCCGCACAGGCGGCGAGCACGGCGGTGCTGCCGGACGCGCACGCGGCTTCGTGCCGGGTCGACGGGACGCCGTCCAGCTCCGGGACGGCGGCCACCAGCAGCCCGCCGAGCTGGGCCTGGCCGGTGAACAGCTCGGCCGCGAGGTTCCCGACGTGCGCGACCTCGATGTCTTCGGGCACGACCCCGGCGTCCGCGAGGGCGGCGGGTACGACCTCGGCGAACAGCTCGAGGATCCCGCGCCCCTCCTTGGCGTGGTTGCGCGCGAAATCGGTCTGCGCCCCGCCCAGCACGAACACCGTCATGGCCTCACTCCAGACTCTCCCGCAGCTGCCGCTTCAGGATCTTCCCCACCGGGTTGCGGGGCAAGGCGTCGGCGTACTCGAGCCGTTCCGGCAGCTTGAACGCGGCCACCTTCTTCTCGCGCAGGTACGCGACCAGGTCGTCGAGCGACGGCTTGCGCCCGCCCGGGACGACGACCGCGCACACCCGCTCCCCCATGACGTCGTCGGGCACACCGACCACGCCGACGTCCGCGACGTCCGGGTGGCCGGCCAGCAGGCCCTCGACCTCGGCCGGCGAGATGTTCATCCCGCCGCGGATGACGAGGTCCTTCATCCGGTCGACGTACCGCAGGAACTCGCCGTGCTCGCCGGCGATCTCGAAGACGTCGCCGGTGCGGAAGTGCCCGCCGGAGTCGAACGCCGACGTGTCGAGCGGTTCGCCCACCGTCGTCAGGTAGCCGGCGAACACCGTCGGCCCGGCGATGTGCAGCTCCCCGGGGCGCCCGGGTCCGGTCACCTGCTCGCCGGTGACCGGGTCGTGCAGCCGCACCGACGTCCAGCCGGCCACCGGCGTCGACCACGTGACACCGGAGGCGTAGTTCGGGAAGTAGCTCGCGCGCTGGTCCGGGTCCGGGATGTCCACGGGACCGGACAGCAGCGCGGTGCCTTCGTTGGAGCCGAAGAAGTTGACGATGTCGATGCCGTACCGCTCGGCCCAGGTGCGCACGAGCCACGGCGACAGCGGCGCCGAGCCGGAGCCGATCTTCCGCAGCGCGGAGATGTCCACTCCGGACAGGATCTTTTCGTTGTGCAGCAGCATGGTAAGCAACGCCGGGGGCGCGAGGGTGTACGTCACGCGTTCGGCCGCGAGCTGGCCGAGGAACACCGGCAGGTCGAACGGGTGGTGCGGGACGAACACGGCGCCGGTCAGCAGCCAGGGCAGGAACATCCCGCCGATGCCGGCCATGTTCGTCATCGGGAACGGCGACAGCAGGACGTCTTCCCGCGTGATCCCCGCGGCCTGCACGCAGCCGCCGGCCGTCGCGAGCCAGTCGCCGTGGCAGCGCGGGACCGCTTTCGGTTCGGCTTCGGTGCCGGACGTCCAGCAGATCGTCACGCAGTCGTTCACGTCGGTGTCAAGCGTGGACAGATATTCGTCCAGAGTGGACTTCTCCACTTCGGACAGTGGGTTCTCGGGCCAGGCCAGGGCGCCGGCCGGTTCGTCGTCCCCCCGGGCGACGACGAACCGGACCGACGGCGCCGCAGCGCCGATTAGCCCAAGGGCCGCCCCGGCGAGCTCGTGCTCGCCGTATCTGGAAGCGGTCACCACGGCGACAGCTCCGGTGCGCCGGCACATCGGACCCATCTCGTGCTCCCGGTAGGACACCGGGAACGGGGTGACCACCGCACCGATCCGGACGATCGCGAGGAACGCCTGCACCAGGGCCGAGCAGTTCGGCAGCTGCACGGCCACGACGTCGCCTGCTCGCACCCCTCTGGCGAGCAGGAACGCGGCCAGGACGTCGACGCGTTCGTCGAGCCGGTTCCAGGTCCACCGCACCGGGTCGCGTCCGACCAGTGCGGTGGTGTTCGGTGGATCGACCAGCGCGAGACCCTCCGGGTCGGCACTGACCCGCTCCTTCACGAGCCGGTCGATCGTCTCCGCACTCCACCATCCCCGCGCCCGGAGGTCCCGGGCGCGACCCTCTCGATGGCATCTCATGAACGGAGGTTTTCCAGCTGGTCCGCCCGGACCCAGGTCGCGTGAAAACCGAGCGGGACCCGCTGGGGCAACAGGACCCTGGCCACGGGTCCGGCAGCGAGATCGGCGGCGTCGAAGATGTCCAGTTCCGAGCGTCCCTCGCGCTCGTCCTGCACGAACGTCACCAGATGACCGTCCGCCGAATCGGCGGCCGCTCCTTCGCGGGGTGCGAACGGAGCCTCACTGCCCCACCGGCCGGGACCGAACCGGTATTCGGTCTTGGCGCCGGCAAGATTGTCGTAGCGCACCAGCCCGTCGAACTTCAGCGTCGACTCGGGCGAGATGTGCACCGCGTAGGAGTACCGGTTCCGCCGGCCGACGCCGCGGGCGTCGACGGTGGGGAACTCGGTGTTGGCGTCGTCGAGCGGCTCCTCGTGGCACGCGCCGGTCCGCAGGTCGAAGCGGTAGCGGTGCAGCTGGGCGTCGAGCCGCAGGTAGGAGAGCATCTTCGCGAGCGGGGTGTGCGCGTCGGCGCGCGGCGCCGGCTTCCGCACCCGGCAGACGTCGAGGACGACCTCGTCGCCCTGCTCCCAGGCGTTGACGACGTGGTAGATGTAGCACGGGCTCGCTTCGAACCAGCGGATCTGGCTACCGTTCCCGTAGCGTGGCATGACGCCGAAGCGGCTCGGCATCGAGCGGTCGAAGTGCAGCTTGTGGCGGCCCTGCTTCGCCGCGTGGGCGTCCTGGACCAGCGGCAGGTCCATCAGCACCGCGTAGCGCTCGGTGATGGCCATGTCGTGCGGCAGGCGCGGGCCGGGCAGCTCGATCTCGGTGGTGTTCACGACCTTGCCGTCCGCGCTGATCACGCCGTAGCGCAGGTACGGCGGGCGCGGGCCGTAGTCGAACCAGAACAGCTCGCCGGTGGCCTCGTCCACCTTGGGGTGGGCCATCATGTCGCCGACCAGCGTGCCGAGGAAGTCGTCGGCACCCAGCGTCTCCAGCGAGAGCGGGTCGACCGCGTACGGCGAGCCGCACAGGTACCAGGTGGCGAGGATCCGGCCGCGGTGGAAGACGACGTCGGTGTTGGCGTTGTCCTTGAGGCCGAGGCCGTGCGCGTTGCCGAAGGGGTTGCCCCTCGGGTTCTCCATGACGCCGGTCCAGAGGCCCTTGCCGGCCGCGGACTCGGCCTCGAAGGCCTTCGTGCGGACCCAGCGGTTGCGGTAGCGCGCCTTGCCGTTCTCCAGGTGGACGGCGTGGATCATGCCGTCGCCGTCGAACCAGTGGTAGCGGCCTTCCGGGGCGAACCGCGGGTTGGGGCCGTTGCGCAGGTAGACGCCGTTGAGGTCCTTCGGGATCTCGCCGATGACCTGCAGGTCTTCCGCGTCGATCTCGGTGCTGACCGGGGCGTAGACGCCGAGCAGGTAGGGGTTGGGCTCCTCGGCCGCGTCCGCCGTCCGGGCCACCATCAGCGGCTGTTCGGAGGTGCTGGTCATCGGGCTGCTCCCTGGCTGTCGGGCTCACCGCGCTGGCTGATGGGGATGAGACTATGATTTGTGTACCCAGGTGTCAATAGGCTTCTTTTGGTGTAGTCAGGTGTTACGCTGAGGCCGCTGAGAATGAGGGGGAAGACGGTGACCGAGGCGACCGCACACCGCGTCCGGCCGGCGGGGGATCCGCTCCGCAGAGCACTGGAACTGGTCGGCGATCAGTGGACGCTGCTCATCCTGCAAAGCCTGTTCCTGCGCTTCCGGCGCTACGAAGAGCTGCGGCTGCGCCTGGGCATCTCGCCGACCGCGTTGTCGGGGCGGCTGCGGGACATGGTCGAGGCGGGCATGCTCACGCGCGTCCCCTACCGCGACGCGCGCCGCACGCGGCACGAGTACCGGCTCACCGAGCGCGGCCTGGAGCTTTGGCCGCTGCTGATCTCGATCTGGGCCTGGGAGCGCGAGTGGGTCGAAGGCCGCCGCGAGGTGCTGCCGACGCTGATCCACCTCGACTGCGAGCTGGCTACATCAGCGCCGCTCGGGTGTGCGGCCTGCGGCCGCCGGGTCGACGCCCGTGACGTACGGGCCGAGCGCCTCGACAGCACCGGCGTCGCGGCGGCGACGGCGTCCAAGCGCTTCCGCCGCAAGGACGCCGAGTCACTGGCCGGCGACCCGATGATGTTCTTCCCCGACACGATGGAACTGCTCGGCGACCGCTGGTCGACCGGGCTCCTGGTGTCGGCGCTGCTCGGCTGCCGGCACTTCTCGGAGTTCGAGCGCGAGCTGGGGATCGGGCCGAGCGTGCTCTCGGGCCGGCTGAGCAAGCTCGTCGAGGTGGGCGTCCTGCGCACCGGCACGGCCGCCACCCGCACGGACGCGCGCGACTACCGCCTGACCGCGAAGGGACTGGCGTTCTTCCCGGCGCTGGCGTTCATCGCCGAGTGGTCGCGGGGCTTCGAGGTGACGGGCCAGGAACCGGACATCACGCTGCACCACGTCGAATGCGGCAACCGGCTGCAGCCGATCCTGCTGTGCGACCACTGCGGCCGCCCCCTGACGCGCAAGTCGGTCCAGTTCGGCGGGGTTCCGTCCCCGAAACGCTGAAATCGACTCGCCAAGCCGGTGTGCGACTGACAGGCTGGAGCGGACACACGTCGTCGTTTTCGGAGGTAGGCATGAGTGAACCGAACCCGTCGCCCAGCGGCGAGGAGGACGACGTCAAGCGCAAGTTCCGCGAGGCGCTGGAACGCAAGCAGGCCCACGCCCGCTCCGGCGCTTCCCACGAGAACGGCGGCGGCAAGAACCAGCACGCCCACGGCCCGGCGGCGAACAAGCGCACCTTCCGCCGCAAGAGCGGCTGACCCCTTCGGCAACCTTCGTGAAGGCCACCTTCAGGAACCACGAGTTCCTGAAGGTGGCCTTCACGGCTTTCAGGGGACGAACGAGCCGAGGTGGTCGAGGACCACGAACCGGCTCGCCGGGCTCGCGGCCGCGACGGCGGTGCGCAGGGGCTCCAGCCCGCCCGCGTCCTTGACCTGGCCCAGCGGCAGGTCGAAGTCGTCCCAGTGGGTCGCCGCCACGTAGCGGGGGTTGCCCAGGACGCGCAGCAGCCGCGGGACGTACTGCGTCACCTTCGCGCCGCCCGCCGGGAGGCACACCACGTCCGGCCGGAGGCCCGCCAGCTCGGCCTCGACGTAGTTCGAGCCGCCGAAGTTCAGCACGCTCGCGCCGGCGCCGGTCACCTGGTAGGCGAGCGTCCCGCCTTCCACCAGGTCCTCGATCACCCGCGGCCGGTCGCGGCGGGACAGCGGCCGCGAACCCGGGAACGGCACCTGCGCCCGCGCGCCCACCGCCGAGTGCAGCGACCGCAGGACGCGGATCGAGTAGCCGTCGAAGGTCAGGTCCTCGCCGCCGCTCGCGACCGCCAGCTGGTCTTCCGGTGCCCCCAAGGCGGCCATGAGACTCAAATGGGTCTCGGTCCCGATGACCGTCGCTCCCGTGCGCTGGGCCAGGTAGGGCACGTCGGTGAGGTGGTCGTAGTGGCCGTGGGTGACGAGGATGTGGTCCGCCCGCAGTTCGCCGCGGTCGAGGAAGCCGTCGATCAGCGCGCGGTTCACCGACAGCGGCGTCTTCGGGTCCGCGCCCGCCGGGGTGTAGGTCCCGGTCTTGAACCGCGTCAGCCACGGGTCGACGAGGATCGTCTTCGCCCCGGCGCGGATCTCCCAGCCGTTGTTCCCCCACCACCGCACCGTCAGCTGCGACGGGCCGGTGCTCGCGGCCGCCGGTCCCGCGCCCGCCAGGATGGCCGCCGCCGCGGCGCCCGCGCCGAACAGCCCGCGCCTGTTGAATCCCATGTCCATACCGGACACCCGACCACGAACCGCGAACCGCTGTCCAAGATCGATCCGTCGGCATGTCGATAGGTGAACGGCTATCGTCGCAGCGTGGACCACCTCCGTTCGCTGCGGTACTTCCTCGTCGTCGCCGACGAACTCCACTTCGGCCGGGCGGCCGAGCGGCTCGGGATCGCGCAGCCGCCGCTGAGCCAGCGCGTCAAACGGCTCGAAGCCGAGCTGGGCGCGAAGCTGTTCGACCGCGGCCGCCGCGTCACACTCACCGAAGCCGGCGAAGTCCTGCGCGCCGAAGCCCGCGACCTGCTCTCCCGCTGGGACCGGATGACGTCGCTGGTCGCGCGGGCCGAGCGCGGCGAGCTGGACGCGGTGCGCGCGGGCGTCCCCCCGGAACTGCCCGGCCCGGTCCTCGCCGCGATCCTGACGGCGTTCGCCGCGCAGCACCCGGCCGTCCGGCTCGACCTGCAGGAGCTGACGACCGCGGAGCAGACCCGCCTGCTCGCCGACCGGTCGCTGGACGCGGGCCTCCTGCAGCTCCCGGTCGACGTGGTCGGCCTGGAGCTCGGCCCGGTGATCGACACCCCGCTGGGCGTGGTCCTCCCCCGGGATTCCCCGCTGGCCCGCCGCACGTCGCTGGCGCTGGCCGACCTCGCCGGCGAAGGCCTGGTGCACGCACCCCGCGCGGCCGCCCCGGGCAGCTACGACGCCCTGCTGCGCACGTGCTGGGACCACGGCTTCCGCCCGTCGGCGATCCGCCACGCGCGCAACCCGGAGTTCGCACTGGGACTGGTGCTGGCCGGCCACGGCGTCGCGTTCGAACCGGGCCCGCGCAAGGAACCGCGCGTGGTGTGGCGGCCGCTGGACGGCGAGGTGCTGCGCTCCCGGCTGGCGTTCGCGTGGCCCCCGACGAGCCCGCACCCGCAGGCGGCGAAGCTGGCGGAGCTCGCCGCGGCGGTGCTGGAGGGCGACGGGGTGTCGCGCATCGTGCCCACGGACCCGGCCGGGGCCCGCCCCTGGGACGAGTTCTACGACCGCACCCGGCCCGCCTCGTGAGTGGGAAACAGTGTTCCAACCCTGTTCCTCACTCACGACCGGCGCGGAGCTGCTCGACCGCCGCGAAGGCCGCGTCGCCGATCGCGCGGTCGATGTCCGGGCGGCGGAGCGTCTCCGCGCCGCCCACCGTGAACACCGCGATCGCGTACTCGGCGCCGTCCGGGTAGGTCGCCACGCCGATTTCGTTGCGGATGCCCGGCATCGTGCCCGTCTTGCCCGCCACCGCGACCTCCGGCGGGAAGCCCGCCGTCAGCCGGTGCCAGCTGACCTGCGCCGACATCCACTCGCGCACGGCCGCCCCCGCCGGGTCGCCCCAGATCGCCGCCAGCAACGCGGTCATCTCGCGCGGGGTGCTCGCCGTGGTGGCCAGGGGGTCCAGCGCCCGCAGCGGCCGCCCGGCCTCGGTGTCCTCGATGATCGTGCGCAGCAGGTCACGCGGCGCGCCGACGACCGACGTCCGCGCCAGGCCCAGCTCGGCCAGCAGCGAGCGCACGTTCGCCACGCCCACCCGGTCGAAGAGCAGGTCCGCCGCGGTGTTGTCGGACACCGACAGGGCCAGCCGGGCCGCGTCGCGCAGGCTGTACGAGACGTCGTCCGCGAACCCCGCCGAGCCGCTGCCGCCCAGCCGGTCCGCGGCGGACGCGCGCACCCGGTCCGCCGGGTCGAGCAGCCCCGCCGCGACCTGCCGGGCGAACTCGAACGCCAGCGCCACCTTCACCACCGACGCCAGCACGACCGGCTCGTCGGCACCGAGGCCGGATTCGAGGGGCGAACCGAGACGGCGGGCGTGCAGGAAGCCCCGCACGCCCGCCCTCGCGAAGATCTCTTCGGGTGTGGAACTCACCCGGCCATGATGGACCGCAGCCTGCCGATCTCCGTCATGCGCCGCTCCGCGAGCCGGTCCGCCGCCGTCGCCGGGGGGACGCCCTCGGTCTCGGCCAGCTTGAACACGGCCTTCGTCGTGTCGAAGATGGCCGTCGTCTTGCGCTTGGCGCGGTCGAAGTCGAAGCCGTGGCGCTCGTCGTCGACCTGGATCACGCCGCCGGCGTTGACCAGGTAGTCCGGCGCGTACAGGATGCCGCGGTCGGCCAGCTGCTTGTCGATGCCCGGGTGCGCGAGCTGGTTGTTCGCCGCGCCGCAGACGATGCGGGCGCCGAGCAGCGCCACCGTCTCGTCGTTCAGCGCGCCCCCGAGGGCGCACGGGGCGAAGACGTCCAGCTCGGTGCGCAGCAGGGCGTCCACATCGGACACGACCTGGACGTCCGGGTAGATCGACCGGGTGCGCTCGACCGCCGGCGCCCACACGTCGGTGATCGTCACCTGCGCGCCGGCCGCGACCAGGTGCCCGACCAGGATGTGCCCGACCTTGCCGACGCCGGCCACGCCGACGCGCTTGCCCGCCAGCTCCGGGCTGCCCCAGAGGTGCTCGGCCGAAGCGCGCATGCCCTGGTAGACGCCGAACGCGGTGAGCACCGACGAGTCGCCCGCGCCACCGTCCTCCGGCGAACGGCCGGTGACGAAGCGGGACTCGCGGGCCACGATGTCCATGTCCTGCACGTACGTGCCGACGTCGCACGCCGTGATGTAGCGGCCGCCCAGGGACTGCACGAAGCGCCCGAACGCGCGCAGCAGCGCTTCGGACTTGAGCGTCTTCGGGTCGCCGATGATGACGGCCTTGCCGCCGCCGAGGTCGAGGCCGGCCAGCGCGTTCTTGTAGGCCATGCCCTTGGACAGCGCGAGCACGTCGTCGAGCGCGTCCGCTTCGGTGGCGTAGGGGTGGAAGCGCGTCCCGCCCAGTGCGGGACCCAGCGCCGTGGAGTAGATGCCGATGATGGCCTTGAGGCCACTGGCTTCGTCGTGGCAGTACACGACCTGTTCGTGCCCGGTGCCCCGGGTGAACACTCCTTCGGTCACGGTGGTGACTCCTTCGTCTCCCGCGCCCGGTTCGTGGCCGGGACGCGCTTCGAGGTTTCCAGGGGCGCGGGGCGGAGGTCGTCCGCCCGAGTGCGATTTCCCCGGGATCAACCTAGATCCCCGCCGTCCGCCGGACCAGTGGAGGTCCCGCGATACGGACCGGTAACCCCCGCTTTTAGGGGGTACGCAGGGGGCCGGGGGTCAGCCGCGGACCACCGACCCGAGGGTGGCCATCGCCGTCTCGAGCTGGGTGTCCGAAAGGTACGGTGCCGGGCCGAAGCGCAGGTAGGCCCCCCGGCTGTCGGTCCGGACGCCCTGCGCGGCCAGCGCGGCCTGCAGGCCGCCCGCGTCGGCGCAGCGCAGCGAGAGGAACCCGCCGAGCCGGTCCAGCGGCGTCTCGTGGTCCCGCGTGACGACGTCCGCGGGCAGCGCGAGCTTGTCGAACACCGACGCGAGCAGGCCCACCTGGTGCTGCGAGACCTCGCGGAGGAACTCGGGCGTGAGGCCCTGCTCGGCGAAGAACCGCTGGACCCGGGCGCCGCGGTAGTGGCTGGCCGGGTCGTAGGTGGCGCCGGCGAAGCGGTCGCCGCCGGTGGCGTAGGCGACCTTGCCGGGGTGGCGCTCGTCGGCGAGGGCGCCGAACTCGGCGTACCAGCCGGTGATCACCGGCCGCAGCTCCTGGGCGTGCGCGGGCAGCCGCAGGAAGCAGTTGCCCTCGCCGAGCTGCAGGTACTTGTAGCCGCCGCCGAGCACCCAGGCGTTGGTGAGCCCGAGGTCGTGCAGCGCGAACGGCACGACGCCGAGCGCGTGGTAGGCGTCGACGACGAGCTCGATCGAGCGGCTGCGGCAGGCGTCGGCGAGGTGCGTGAGCCCGGGCACCAGCCTCGACGTCTCGAACAGCACGGCCGAGACGAGCACCGCGGCGGTGTTGTCGTCCACCTCGGCGGCGACGCGCTCGGCCAGCGTGGGCACCGGGTCGAGCGGCACCCGGACGATCTCGACGCCCTCCTCCTCGAGCCGGGCGAACTGCCGGCGCAGGGTGTGGAACTCGCCGTCGGTGGTGACCAGCCGTGGTCTTCGCGGCAGCTCCATCGCGGACAGGAACCGCAGCACCAGGTCGTGGGTGCTCGCGCCGAGCGCGTACTCGCCGTGCGGGTCGCCGAGCAGCTGCCGGAACCCGGCACGCAGTTCGTCGGCTTTCGCGAAGGCACGCTCCCACTTCGCGTCGACGTCGCGGGCGGCGTCCGCGAAGGACTCGAGCAGCCCCTCCTCCGCGACGTCCGGCCAGGCCTGGTGCGAATGCCCGGACAGCAGCAGGCGATCGGCCACCGCGAACCGGGAGTAGTGCGCGGCCAGCGTGTTGTGGTCCGCGCGGAGGTCGTCGAGGGTGGTCACAGTCGGCTCCGTACTGCCCAGAGATCGGGGAACATCGGCTGGAAAAGCGTGGTGCGCAGGTAAGTCGCGCCGGATGACCCTCCCGTCCCGGTCTTGTCGCCGATGGTGCGTTCGACCATCTTCACGTGCCGGTAGCGCCACTCCTGCATCCCTTCGTCGAGATCCACCAGACATTCCGCGACGACCGACGGTCCGCCGTCGTCGCTGTACACGTCCAGCAATATCGCCTGCAGGGCCGGCGACGGCTCCACCGGTCGAGTGACGTCTCGATCACACTCGACGGGATAGCCAGAAGCCTTGAGGTACGCCAAAAAAGAGTCGAACAACGACGGCCGCGCCATCGCTCCGGCAATGCGTTTCCGCTGCTCGCCGCCCTCCGGGTAGTGCGCGAACACGCGCTCGTCGCGCCGCCCGAGCACGGCTTCCAGCTCGCGGAACTGGGCCGACTGGAAGCCGCTCGAAGCGTCCAAACGCGCGCGGAAGCTCGTGAACTGGCTGGGCGTCATCGTTTCCAGCACGTCGATCTGCGCGACGGCGACCTTGAGGATCGTGAGGATCCGGCGCAGCGTGCGGATCGAGTGGGCGGTGTTGCCCGCTTCCAGGTTCTGCTGCAGGAATTCCGCCTCGTGCAGGATCTGCTTGAACCACAGCTCGTACACCTGGTGGATCACGATGAACAGCAGTTCGTCGTGCTCGTCCGACCGCAGGCGCTGGGCGTTCAGCACTTCGTCCAGCGCGAGGTACGAGGTGTAGCTCAGGGCTTCCTGAGTGGCGGAGCTGGTTTCGGTCATCCCTTGGTCACCTCGTCGAAGTGGCGCTGCGCGGGTTCGGCGAGCGCGGTGTACAGATCGTGGAACAACTCGACCGCGGCCGCCCGGCGATCCGGTGCGGGCACCAGGTCGGCGGGCAGTTCCGGGTCCAGGGACGGGAACGCGCGGAAGGTGTGCACCAGGCGGGTGCGGACCTCGAACGCTTCGGCGTCCGGGGGCTCGCTCCCCGCGTACCCGCCGAACTGCTCGACGAACCCGGTGTAGCGCGCGGCCAGGTCGTCGAGGTCCCAGGCCCGGCCGGCGAACCGGCGGACGTCCAGCGCGGCCGACGGGCGGCCGAGCAGCAGCCCGGCGTGCTCGGTGACGTCGAGCTCGCCGAGCAGCGCCAGCACCTCGGCCTCGCGGTCGTGCGGGGCGATCCAGGTGCCGTCCTGGTAGGGCCCGAAGCCGAGGAACCGCAGCCGCCGGACCAGGCGTTCCCGGGCTTGGCGGCGGCTCTCCGGGATGCTCTGCCACAGCACGGTCCACTCGCCGGCGGCGCGGTCACGCCGGCCGAGGGAGAAGATCCGCCGGTCACCGTCGGCGAGCAGGGCGATGCTGCGCCGGGTCAGCGAGTAGTGCACGGTGCGGCCTTCGCGGTGGCGCTGCAGCAGGCCGCGGCGCACCAGCCGGGTCAGCGCGATGCGGGCCGCGCCGTCGGAGAAGCCCAGCTCGGTGAGGACGGCGACCAGGCCGCCCGACCACACCCGGCGAGTCTCGCGCGGGTGCACGTAGCTGCCCAGCAACGTCACGACCAGGTCCTGGGGACCGGTTTCGAAGGCGTCGACGGGCATGGGCGCAACTCTATACACCCCAGGCCGCTGCGGTGTAGCTTGATTTGCGTGACGTACTTCGCGGACCTCACCTCGCCCCAGGTCGCGGCGCTGGCGGACGGCTCGCGCGTCCCGGTGCTGCTGCTGCCGCTCGGCGCGATCGAGCCGCACGGCCCGCACGCGCCGCTGGGTACCGACCCGCTGATCTCGCGGGGGATGTGCGAGCGCGCGGCCGAGCGGCTGGCGGCCGACGACGACGTCCACGTGCTGGTGCTGCCCGAGGTCCCCTACGGCGTCACGCGCTTCGCGACCGGGTTCGCCGGCGGCGTCCACATCGGCGAGGAGACGCTGCACGCGCTGCTGGTGGACATCGGGGCCGCGCTGATCGGCCAGCGGCTCCGGCGGATCCTGCTGGTCAACAACCACTTCGAGCCCGCGCACCTGGTCACGCTGCGGCGGGCGGCGGATACGCTCAACTTCGCCTACGACGGCCGCGTCGCCCTGCTCGACCTGGTCCGGCGGCGGCACGCGCAGCGGCTGACCGAAGAGTTCCGGTCGGGCGAGTGCCACGCCGGGCGGTACGAGACGTCGCTGGTGCTGGCCGACCGGCCCGAACTGGTGGACCAGGCGCTCATGCGGACGTTGCCGCACGTGCCCGTGAGCTTGGCTTCGGCCTCGTCCGACGGCGGTTTCCTCGAACTGGGGATGACCGACGCGTACTGCGGCAAGCCCGCCGAGGCGACCGCCGAAGAGGGCGGTTCGACCTTCTCGACCTTGACCGACCTGCTGGTGGAAGCGATCCGGGAGCTGGCACGTGAGTGAGCCGTTCAACCTCGCCACGCACTTCCTCGACCGGCACGTGGCCGCGGGCCGGGGCGACCGGACCGCCCTGATCGTCGGGGATCGCACAGTCAGCTACGCGGCTCTTGCCGGGCTCGCCAACCGCGCCGGAAACGTGTTCGGCGACGCCGGTGTCCGAAGAGGACAGCGGGTGCTGCTGGCGCTGAGCGACGGCGACGAGTTCGTCGCGGCCTGGTACGGCGCCCAGAAGATCGGCGCGGTGACCGCCGAGGTCTACCCGTTCCTGCAGCCCAAGGACTACGCCTACTACCTCGGGTACACCGAAGCCGTGGCCGTGCTCGCCGACGCCGTCACGCTGCCCGCGTTGCGCGCGGCGGGCGCCCGGAACCTGCTCGTCACCGGCGTTCCCGAAGCCGAGCTGCAACCCGGCGAACGTCCTTTCCGGACGTTGCTCGACGCCGCGCCGGACACGCTGGACGCCGCACCGACCACTGTGGACGACGTCGGGATCTGGAAGTTCACCACCGGCAGCACCGGCGCGCCCAAGGCGTGCGTGCACCCCTTGCGCAGCCCGCTGGAGAGCTTCGAACGGTACGCCGTCCAGGTGCTCGGGCTGCGCGAAGACGACCGGGTCCTGGCCGTGCCCAAGTTGTTCTTCGGCTACGCGCGCGACCTGGTGGCGCTGTTCCCGTTCGGCGTCGGCGCCGCCGGGATCGCGTTCCCCGAGCGCAGCACGGCCGACCTGATCTTCGAGCTGATCGCCCGGCACCGGCCCACGGTGCTGGTCAACGTGCCGACCATGATGAGCGCGATGGTCGCCCACCCGGCCGCGGCGGAGCAGGACCTGAGCTGCCTGCGGATGACGACGTCGGCGGGCGAGGCGCTGCCTTCGGAGCTGCACCGGAAGTGGGACGCGGCCTTCGGCGTGCCGGTGGTCGACGGGATCGGCTCGTCCGAGGCCTACCACATCTACCTGTCGAACCGGCCGGGCCAAGCCCGGGCCGGCACGCTCGGCACCGCCGTCCCCGGCTACACCGCCGAGGTCGTCGACGAGCTCGGGAACCCGTTGCCCGACGGCGAAATCGGGCCGCTGCGGGTGACCGGGCCGACGATCGCGCTGGAGTACTTCGGCGACCCGGAGAAGTCCGCGCGCACGTTCGACGGCGACACGCTGACCTCCGGCGACCTCTTCAGCAGGTCCGGCGGGTTCTTCCGCCACCACGGCCGCGCCGACGCGCTGCTCAAGGTCGGCGGCGTGTTCGTGGCACCCGGCGAGATCGAGGACTGCCTGCTCGGCCACGAGTCCGTGGTGGACTGCGCGGTCGTGGGGCACGAGACCGACGGCCTGGTCGTGCCGCGCGCGTACGTCGTGGTGCGGAACCCGGTGTCGGCCGACGAGCTGAAGGACCACGCGAAAGCCCACCTGGCCAAGCACAAGTACCCCCGCGAGGTGGTGTTCGTGACCGAACTTCCCCGTACCGCCAACGGAAAGCTCGACCGGCGGGCACTGGCGGCCCGCCCGTGAGCCGCCTGGTCGTGGTCACCGGCGGCACCCGCGGCATCGGCGCGGCGATCGCCTCGCGGTTCCGTTCGCTGGGCGACACCGTCCTGGCGCCCGGCAGCGCCGAGTGCGACGTCACCGACGAGGACGCCGTCGCCGCCTATTTCGCGGCGGCGGGCCCGGTGGACGTGCTCGTCAACAACGCGGGGATCTCTTCCAGCGCCCCGGCCGCCCGGACCACTTCGGACGATTGGCACCGGCAGCTGGAAGTCAACGCCACGGGCGCGTTCTTCTGCACCCGCGCGGTTTTGCCGGGCATGCGCGAGCGCGACCGCGGCCGGATCGTCACGGTGGCCTCGACGGCGTCCCACGTCGGCTACCGCTACACGGCCGCCTACACGGCGTCGAAGCACGCGGCGCTGGGTCTCGTGCGCGCGGTGGCGGCGGAGCTGGCCGGCACCGGCGTCACGGCGAACGCGGTGTGCCCGGCGTTCGTCCGCACCGACATGACGGCGTCCTCGGTGGCGCGCATCCAGGAGCGCACGGGCCGGTCGACCGACGACGCCGAAGCGGCGCTGGCGGCGGCGGCCCCGCTCGGCCGGCTGCTCGAACCTTCGGAGGTGGCGTTCGCCGTCGCCTTCCTGGCGGCCCCGGAGGCCGCCGCGATCAACGGCCAGACCCTCGTACTCGACGGCGGAGGAATCCAGTCATGAGCCCGTTCCGCGCGACCGCACCGCTGACGAAGGAGTGGGAACACTTCGAGTTCACTGTGGACAACGGGGTCGCCACGGTGACCTTCACCCGGCCCGAAAAGCTGAACGCGCTGACCTTCGACGTCTACGCCGACCTGCGCGACCTCGTGCTGGAGCTGCCGCAGCACGAAGACGTCCGGGTGCTGGTGATCACCGGGCAGGGCCGCGGTTTCTGCTCCGGCGGCGATGTCGAAGAGATCATCGGTGAGCTGCAGAAGTTCGAGACGGCGGAGCTGCTGGAGTTCACGCGCATGACGGGCGCGGTGGTGAAGGCCCTGCGCGAGTGCCCGATCCCGGTGATCGCGGCGGTCAACGGCGTCGCGGCGGGCGCGGGCTCGGTGATCGCGCTGGCGAGCGACTTCCGCCTGCTGGCCGAGTCGGCGAAGTTCGCGTTCCTGTTCACGAAGGTCGGCCTGGCCGGCGCGGACATGGGTTCGGCGTACCTGCTCCCCCGCCTGGTGGGCCTGGGCCGCGCGACGGAACTGCTGATCCTGGGCGACAAGCTCCCGGCCGCCCGCGCCCTCGAGATCGGCCTGGCGTCGCAGGTGGTTCCGGACGCCGAACTGGCTTCGACGGCTTCGGCGCTGGCCCGCCGCCTGGCGGACGGCCCGGCACTGGCGTACGCGACGACGAAGGTGCTGCTGACCCGCGAACTGGACATGGACCTGGGCAGCGCGATCGAGCTGGAAGCGATCACGCAGGCCCTGCTGATGACGGCGAAGGACCACAAGGAGTTCTACGCGGCCTGGTCGGCGGGCCGCGAGCCGCGCTGGACGGGCCGCTAGAGCAGCCGCTCGCCAGTTTCACCGCGCCGCGACTTCACGTCGCCCCGCCTCAAGCGCCCCAATGTGGCGTTCGGTGCGTCAGACGCACCGAACGCCACATTGGGTGCGCTGGACGCAACCAACGCCACATTGGGGCGCTCGGGTCGGGCGCTAGAGCAGCTCCTCGGCGAGCGCGTCGACCAGGGCGCGGGACGGGCTCGACCCGGTCAGCGCGCTGTAGACGATCGGGCCGAACAGCGCGTCCAGCAACGCATCGGCGCCGAGGCGCGGTGAGATCTCGCCCGCGTCGATCGCGCGGGTGATCAGGTCGCGTTCCTCGGCCCGGCGCGGGCCGAGGTAGCGCTCCTCGAAGCTCGCCGCCGTGGCCGGGTCGTGCTGGGCCTGGGCGAGGAGCGTGAGCAGGACCTTGCCCGCCGGGTCGCCGGTGACGAAGCCGGCGAACGCGTGCAGGTATTCGCGGAGCCCCTTTTCCGGGACCGGCAGGCGCTTGGCGGTGTCCTCGATGAGCGTGTCGAGCAGGATCTCGACCTTCGACGGCCACCAGCGGTAGATCGTCTGCTTGGCGACGCCGGCCTCCCGCGCGATCGCCTCGATGGTCAATCCCCCGAACCCGTGCTCGACGAGCAGGTCGTCGGCGGCGTGCAGCACCGCGAGACGCGCGTTTTCGTCGCGCCGGTTGCCGGAGCGGGCCCTCGGCGGGTTCGGCATGCGGCCACGATAGCGTGCTACTGTCTAGACGCAACGTCGCGTCTAGACAAATGGAGATCACCGTGCCCGAAGCACTCGTCATCGGCGCCTCCCGCGGCCTGGGTCTCGTCCTCGCCCGCGAGCTGACCCGCCGCGGCTGGGACGTCACCGCCACCACCCGCGGCGACACTCCCCCTGGCATCAGAGTCGAGCCCCTGGAGATGACCGACCCCGCACAACTGGCTGCCCTGCGCTCACGGCTGGGCGAGCGGCGATTCGACCTGCTCTTCGTGAACGCGGCCGTCGACCGGGGGAACCTCCCGATCCGCGAGGTGCCGGCGGACATGTTCACCGAGGTGATGGTCACCAACGCGCTGAGCCCGCTGCGAGTCCTGGAAGCCCTGCGCGAGCTGGTCGTCCGGGGCGGGACGGTCGCGGTGATGTCGTCCGAGCAGGGCAGCATCACGCTGAACACCGAACCCGGGTACGAGCTGTACAAGGCCAGCAAAGCCGCGCTCAACCAGCTGATGCGCAGCTACGCGACCCGCTACGAGGGTGACGGGCGCACGAAGCTGCTCATCGACCCCGGCCACAACCGGACCCGGCTCGGCGGCCCGGACGCGCCGTTGTCACCGGAGGAGTCGATCCCGTTGGTGGTGGACGTTCTCGAGGCCCAGGCGGGAAAGCCGGGTCTGCAGTTCCTGGACCGGCACGGGGAAACCGTGCCGTGGTAGTCACCCCGCGGCGGCGGTCACCGCGATCGCGTTCTCCTCCAGCGAGCCGAAGTACAGCTGCCCCTGCCACTCCCGGACGCCCACCAGCATGTGGAAGCCGTCGATTTCGCCGCGCAGTTCGCGGACCACCTCGCCGTCGGCCGCCACCCCCAGCACACCCACCTCGCGGCCCGGGCTGGGCTGCAGCGACGTCGGCAGCCGGCGAACTCCCGCCCGCACGAACGCCGGCAGCCGGCGGACCACGTCCAGCGCCGCCACCTTCGGCGAGGCCTGCGTGATCCAGATCAGCCCGTCCGTGCCCGTCGAGATGTTGTCCGGGAAGCCCCACAACCCGTCGACCAGCACGTCCGCACGACCGTCCGAAAGGGACACCCGCGACACCCGGCACGCGCCCGTCTCCGCCACCGCCACGAACGACTCGTCCGGGGCGAGCGCCACGCCGTTCGCGAACTGGAGGCCGTCGAGCAGCTGGTCGATCGAGCCGTCCGGGGAACGCCGCAGCAGGCGGCCGCCCGCGGTCTGCTCGATCAGGTCGTCGCGCCAGTTGTCGATGCCGAAGCGGCGGGACGAGTCCGTGAAGTACACCGTCCCGTCCGACGCCACCGCCGCGTTGTTGCAGAACACGAAGTCCAGGCCCAGCGCCGACGTCGCCAGCACCGACGGCGTCCCGCCGGACAGGGGCACCACCAGCAGGCCGGCGCGGGCGTCGCAGATCAGGAGCTCGTCCTCGCCGTACAGCTCCAGTCCGAGGGGGCGGCCGCCGGTGTCGGCGAGGACGTCGATGCGGCGGCCGTCCGGGGACAGGCGCAGGATGCGGCCGTCGTCGACGCCGGTGTAGATCCGGCCGTCGCCGTCGACCACGACGTCTTCGGGGCCGTGGCCGTTGACCGGGTGGATCGTGACCTCGCCGAACCGCATCGAACGTCTCCTACCGGTAGGTGAGCAACGAAGCCGCGTCGGCCTCGAAGTGCGGGTGTTCGTTGAAGGACAGCAGGGTGACGCCGCCGCGGCCGGACACCAGCTTCGTGATGCCGCCGTTGACCGTGACGCGGTTGAGCTTGAGCAGCCCGGCTTCGGGCGTGCCCATCAGCAGGCCGCAGACCGTGGCGATCACGCCGCCGGAGGTGAACACGAGCGCGTGCTCCCCCTTGCCGAGGGACGCCACCAGGTCCGAAAGCGCGGCACGGCAGCGCGACCGGAACGCGGGCCACGTCTCGGTGCACGGCCCGCCGGTGCCCGCCGACGTCCAGGCGGTCAGCGCCGCGTCGAGCACCCCTTGGTACGCGCGGGAATCCTCCTGCGGCGCGCCACCGGCGTGGTGGCGCGCGATGTCGACGTGGTCGTACTCGTTCCAGCGCGGGTCCTCGACCACCGGGACGTCGCTGCCCAGCACCTTCAGCGCCGTCGCCGCGGTGTCCCGCTGCCGCGCCAGCGTGCCCGAGCGGACCTGGCTGAAGGGGACGTTGCGGCGCAGCAGTTCCGCGCCGACCACAGTGGACTGTTCGAGGCCCCGCGGCGACAGGGCGTCGTAGTCCGCCGCGCCGAACGACGCCTGACCGTGCCGGACCAGGTAGATCGCGCCCACTACACGCTTCCCTTCGCGATGATTTCCCGGCAGCGCCAGTCCAGGTAGCCGACGAACTGCCAGAAGTCCTTGAACGCCGGGTTGCGCGTGGCGCCCTCCCGGTACCGCCGGTACAGCTGCTGCAGCACCGCCGCGAGCCGGAACAGGCCGTAGACCTCGTAGAACCGCCAGTCGCCGATCGCGAGCCCGGTCTTCTCCGCGTACCGCGCGACGAATTCCTCGCGGGTGAACATCCCGGGCAGGTGCGTCGGCTGGCGGCGGCTCGCCTTCATCACGTCGTCGTCACCGGCCTGGACCCAGTAGGCCAGCATGCTGCCCAGCTCCATCAGCGGGTCGCCGAGGGTGGCCAGCTCCCAGTCGAGCACACCGGTGATGTTCAGCGTCGCCGGGTCGTCGAGCACAAGGTTGTCGAGCCGGTAGTCGTTGTGGATCAAGCAGATCTTCACCTCGGCGGGCTGGTTCTCGGCCAGCCAGGCGCGCACCTCGGCGAAGTCGCCGACGTTGTCCGTGCGCGCCGCGACGTACCGGTCCGACCAGCCGCGGATCTGGCGCTCGACGTAGCCCGCGCCCTTGCCGAGGTCGGCCAGCCCGGCCTTCCCGACGTCGACGGCGTGCAGGTCGACCAGCCGGTCCACGACCTTGCCGGCCAGCTCGCGCGCCTGGTCCGCGCTCAGCTCGAGACCGGCGGGCAGGTCGCCGCGCAGGATCAGGCCCTCGAGCTTCTCCATGACGTAGAAGTCGCCGCCGAGCACGCTCTCGTCGTCGCCGAAGGCCAGCATCCGCGGCACGTACGGGAACACCGGCCGGAGCGCGTGCTGGACGCGGTACTCGCGCCGCATGTCGTGCGCCGACGCCGCCTTGTGCCCGGCGGGCGGCCGGCGCAGGATCAGCTCGCGGTCCGGGTAGGTCAGCAGGTACGTCAGGTTCGACGCGCCGCCGGGGAACTGCCGCACGCGCGGCGGCTCTTGGCCGAGCCCCTCGACCTTGGTCGTCAGCCAGGCGTGCACCGCGGCGGCGTCGAAGGCGTCCTCCGCGCGGACCTCGACGGTGGTCATGCGAACTTCCGCAGGACCGAGGCGGGCACGACGCGCATGGCGACGCTCAGCGGCACCCAGGGCCACGCCGGGACGTAGGCGCGACGCGGCTCGGCCTCGATCGCCTTCACCAGCGCCCTGGCACCGCTCTCCGCCCTGGCGAGCAACGGGTTCTTGCCGAGCCGGTCGTTCATCTCCGACTCGATGTAGCCCGGCCGGACGTCCGTGACGGCGATGCCCTTGCGCTTCAGCTCCAGCCGGGTGCCGTCGACGAACGCCGAGATCCCGGCCTTCGAAGCGGCGTACGCGGTGAGGTTGCCGGGCAGCCCGCGGATGGCGCTGAACGACGAGACCACCGCCAGGTGCCCCGCGCCCTGGTCCCGGAAGATCCCGGCGGCCGCTTCGATCTGGGCCGCGGCCGCGACGAAGTTGACTTCGAGGGTCTGGCGGTTGGCGTCGAACCGGCCTTTCCCGACCGGCTGCCCCTTCCCGAGCCCGGCGTTCACAATCACCCGGTCGAGGGACCCCAGCTCGGCGCGGAACTCCTCGAAGACGGCGAACACGCGGTCGTGGTCGGTGACGTCGAGGGTGCGGGTGACGACCTTGATCCCGGGGTGGGCTTCCTCGAGTTCCTTGGCGAGGTTCTCGAGGCGCTCGGTGCGCCGCGCGCACAGGGCGAGGTTCCGCCCCTGCGCCGCGAACCGGCGGGCCATGCCCTCGCCCAACCCGCTGCTGGCGCCGGTGATCAGGATGTTCTTCCGGAGCGTCATGGACCGGATGCTACCCGTTGGTAATAAGACCGGTGGCCCGGCGCTGGGGGCGTCGCCGGGCCACCGGTCATCGCGCGGCCACACCGGCCGGTCGCACAACGCGGCCGGGTGAACCGGAGCCGTTGTCCACGGCTTCTCGGCCCGCGCCCGGGTGGTCCGTGAGGGGGAGGCGGGGCCACCGGCGCAGGCAAGTCATGAAAGCGTGTCCGGCCTGGCCGGGGCAATGGTTCACAGTTGCCAGTACTAGCCCGTTCGCCCCAGCGGACCGCCCGGCGAAGAGGGACGCGGTCGGGGCGGGGAATCCTGCTAACGTGCTCCGTGTCGGGGATCGTCGGGGGACGGCACGGGGCGGATCGGCAATGGCGGGCAGCACGGCGGGCGACGAGAACGGGCGCACCGCGTTCGCCACGCAGCTGCGTGCGGCCATCGCGACGAGCGGCCTGTCGCTGGACCGGATCCAGGCCCGGCTGCGGGCGCGCGGCGTCGTCGTCAGCGTCACCGCCCTCAGTTATTGGCAGTCCGGCAAGCGCCAGCCCGAACGGCAGAGCTCGCTGTCGGCGGTCCGGACCCTGGAAGAGATCCTCGACGTCCCGGCCGGCGCGCTGCTCGGCCTGCTGCCCCCGCCACGGCCCCGCGGCGGCGCCGGGAAGCGCCACGCGGGCGGCGAGCCGATGTCGTTCCCGCGCGAAGTGCTGCAGCCGTTGCTGGACAAGGTCGGCGCGCCCCACGCGCTGGAGCGCCAGCACCCGCTGAAACTGGTCGGGCTGCACGACCTCTGCGAGATCGCCGCGGACGGCGGCCAGCGCGCGGTGACGGCCCGCGCGGTGTTCCAGGCGGTCTCGGACGGCCAGGACCGCTGGCTGCTCGTGTACACCCAGGACGACCCCGCGGCGGGCGCCCCGGAGCTGCACGCGGTCCGCAACTGCCGGGTCGGCCGCGCCGAGGTCGACGAGGCGCACGGCCTGATCGTCGCCGAGCTGCTCTTCGACCAGCCGATCGACCGCGGCGAGACGCACTTGATCGAGTACACGCTGACGAACAGCGGGCCGCCGTACCCCGAGTGCCGCAACACCCACTACCGCGAGTTCCGCCGCCCGGTGCGGGAGTACCTGCTGGAGGTCCGGTTCGCGCCGGGCACCGCGCCGGAACGGTGCTGGCAGTACTCGCGCAACGGCTCGACGGGCTCGCTGGCCCGCCGCCCCCTCAAGCTCGACGGCGGCGACGGCGTCCACGCGGTGGCCCTCGATTTCGGGCCCGGGGTCTTCGGCATCGACTGGGATTGACCCCGGGGCCCGGTCGGCACCGCGGGTTCGGCCGACGGTTGCCGAACCGACGTCAGGAAAGCTTGGTGCGCAACACCTTCCCGGTCGCGTTGCGCGGCAGCTCGGCCAGGAACTCGACGTCCCGCGGCACCTTGTACCGCGCCAGGTTCGCCTTCACGTAGTCCCGCACTTCGTCGGCGTCCAGGGAAACCCCGTCGGCGAGCACCACGAACGCCTTCAGCCGCTGGCCGAACTCCGGGTCCTCGACGCCGATCACCGCCGCCTCGAGCACGTCTTCGCGCTCCACCAGGAGGTTCTCCACCTCGATCGGGAACACGTTCTCGCCGCCGGAGACGATCATCTCGTCGTCGCGGCCGTCGATGAACAGCAACCCGTCCTCGTCGAAGTGGCCGACGTCGCCGCTCGAAAGCAGGCCGTCGATGATTTCCTTGTGGCGGCCGTCCGTGTACCCGCCGAAGCTCAGGCCGCTGCCCACGAACACCCGGCCGGTGACGTTCGGCTCGGTGATCTTCCGGCCCTTTTCGTCGTACAGCGCCACTTTGCAGCCGACCGGCGCGCGGCCGACCGTGCCGGGGGCCTTCCGCCAGTCCTCCGGCGTCGCGACCGTCGCCACCGCGACCTCGGTCGAGCCGTACAGGTTGTGCACCACCGGGCCGAACGCCTCGTTCGCGCGGTTGCCCAGGTCCGGCGAGAGCGCCGAGCCGGCGACGAAGATGATCCGCAGCGACGACGTGTCGTACTTCTCGCGGGTCTCCTTCGGCAGGTCGACGATGCGCTGCAGCATCGTCGGCACCAGCACGAGCGCGGTGCACTTGTGCTCGGCGACGCCCTTCAGCGCCTCCTCCGGGGTGAACTTGCGGCGCATCACGACCGTCGAGCCGAGCGCGAAGGACAGGATGAACTGCGAGAGCCCGGTGCCGTGGAACAGCGGGGCGCCCATGTAGGTGGCTTCGTTGGAGCGCAGCGGGATCCGGTCGAGGAACTGCGCCGACGCCAGCGCCGAGGTGTGCGGCCGCGGCGCGCCCTTCGGGGTGCCGGTGGTGCCGCTGGTCAGCAGCACGAAACCGCCCGGCTTGGCCGGCGCGGGCCACGGCCGGTCGTCCGTGCTGGCGATGATCTCGCTGAGCACCGGCACGGTCCGGTCGGTCAGGTCGCTGTCCGGGTCGACCCAGGCGAGGTAGCGGTCGACGCCGTCGGGCATCGCGTCGAGCAGGCCGGTGAACTCCTGGTCGTAGATCAGCGCCGTGACGCCTTCGCGCTTGGCGACGTCGGCCAGCTGCGGCTTCGCGAACCCGGTGTTCATCAGCAGCAGGCGGACGCCGAGCTTGCCGGCCGCCGCCATCGTGATGACCAGGCCGCGGTGGTCGCGGCAGAGCGCGGCGACGACCTGGCCGGGCTCGATGCCGCGCTGCGACCACGCCCTGGCCAGCGCGTTCGACTGGTCGTCGAGCTGCTTGTAGGTGAGCGGCCCGAGCTCGTCGACGATGCCGACGGCGGTCGGGTCGCGGCGCGCGGAGATGTGGTTCGCGCCGGCGAACGGCCCGAACTTGCGGATCGCCACCAGTGAGCGGACCCCCTCGTCGAGCCGGGGGAAGGGGACGAGACCCGCGCGCCGCATCACGTCGACGCTGCGGGCCGTCTCGGCCACCTTGTCCGCCACCTGCGTGGCGAGCTCGACCAGGCTCATCCAGGCACCTCCGTTGCTGCGGGGAAGAGAGCCCACGCCGACGGCGGGCGTACCGGCGGTATGGGAGCTACTGGAGAGTAAACCAACCCTACGCCGAACGCACCACCCGCGAGCGCGCGGAAACTGTCGGTGGTGGTCGGCACAATGTCTTCGTGCAGGTGATCGCGGGGCGTGAGGAGGACGGGAGCTTCACCGTGCACACGCCGTCTTCGACGCTGACGGGGCTGGACGAGGCGGCTTTCGCGAGGTCGGCGCGGGAGCTGGAGGCATCGCTCGAGCCGCGGTGGGTGTTCGCGTCGGCGGAGTCGACGTACGCGGTGCTCGTCGCGGCCGGGGTGCGGGTGCGCCGCTGCTACGACGTCGCGCTGGCGGAGGGGCTGCTGCTGGCGTACGAGGGCACGGAGGAGCAGTCGCGGAGCCTGCGCGCGGCCTGGGCCAGGGCGAACGGCGAGGAACCGCCCCCGGATTCGGCGTCCGTCGAGCTGGCGCAGCCGACGCTGTTCGAGACCAGGGTGCCGACGCTGCCCGAGGGCGTGACGGTCGTCACGGCGGTCCGGCGCGTGCTGGCCGAGCAGGAGCGTCGGGTCGCGGCGACCGAGCACCCCGACCGGATGCGGCTGCTGCTGGCGGCCGAGTCGGCGAGCGCGCTGGCCGCGGCGGAGATGTCGGCCGACGGGCTGCCCTGGCGCGCCGACCTGCACGAGGCACTGCTGGTTTCCCGGCTCGGCCCGCGGGTGCGCCCCGGCGAGCGGCCGAAGGTGCTGGTGGAGCTGGCGGCGAAGATCAGCGAAGCGTTCGGCGGGCGGCCGGTGAACCCGGACTCGCCGCCGAGCGTGGTCCGCGCGCTGGCGCGGGCCGGGATCGAGGTGCCGGCGGCCCGGAAGTACCTGCTGAAGGGCATCGACCACCCGGCGGTCGGGCCACTGCTGGAGTACAAGGAGCTCTCGCGGCTGTTCGCGGCGAACGGGTGGGCGTGGCTCGAGGAGTGGGTGGCCGACGGGCGGTTCCGCCCGCACTACGTCGTGGGCGGGGTGGTGTCCGGGCGCTGGGCCAGCCGGGGCGGCGGGGCGCTGCAGATCCCGAAGGTGCTGCGCACGTGCGTCCGGGCGGATCCGGGCTGGAAGCTGGTGGTGGCCGACGCGGCGCAGCTGGAGCCCCGGGTGCTCACGGCGCTGTCGGGCGACCGGCGCCTGGCCGACGTCGCGGCGGCGACGGACCTGTACGCGCGCCTCGGCGAGGCGTTGTTCTCCGGCTCACGCTGGGTCCCGGCCGCCGACGACGACCGCGACGACCGGGCGCGGGCGAAGATCGCGATGCTGTCGGCGATGTACGGCGGCACGTCCGGCGAAGCGGGCCCCCTGCTCGGGTTGCTGCGGCAGCGCTTCCCGGACGCGGTGTCCTACGTGGAGCGCGCGGCCCAGGCGGGCGAGCGCGGCGAGCGGGTCCGGTCCCGGCTGGGCCGCACGTCCCCGGCACCGTCCGCGGCGTGGCGCGCGCTGACCGGCGGACTGGCTTCCGACGAAGCGGCGGAGCTGAAGGCCCGCCGCGCCTCCCGCGGCTGGGGCCGTTTCACGCGCAATTTCGTCGTCCAGGCCAGCGCGGCCGACATGACGGCGGTCATGCTGGCAACGCTGCGCCAGCGCCTCCCGGCCCCCGCGCACCTGGTGTTCTTCCAGCACGACGAAGTCATCGTCCACACCCCGGCCGAGCTGGCGGAGGAGGTGACGACGGCGATCACGGACAGCGTGGCGGAGGCGGCGCGCATGCTCTTCGGCCCGGCCTGCCCGGTGCGGTTCCCGCTGCACATCGCCCCGGTGGACACGTACGCCGACGCGAAGTGAGCCGTGCCGGTCACCCCGGCACGGCTCCCGCGCCTACGGGAACATCGAGAGCGGCTGCGTCACGACGTCCTGGTTCGGCAGGGTCCGGCCCGGGTTGCCGCGGAAGTCGGTCCAGCACGGGTACAGCCGGAGGTCGGCGCCGACCGCGACCCCGGTGTAGTCGCCGATGAACACGCCTTGGAGCTCCTTCCCGGTGACCGCGCCGGTCGCCACGAACTGCACCTGCGGGTTCGACGTCTGCGTGGTGATCCGCCGGATCGGAGCCGCGCCGGCACCGTCGCCCCACCCGGTGGCGTAGGCGTAGTCCAGGCCGATGCCGTGCGGGTCGTAGGCGCGGGTGTAGAAGGTGACCGCCACGCGCCCGGCCAGTGCGGCGACGGCCGGGAACACCTCGTCGGCGCCCGTGCCGATCTTCACCGGCTTCGACCAGCCGTGCCGGCCGTCGGAGCCGCTCAGGAACGCGTCGCCGTTCGTCTTGACCGACTCGCCGTCGCGGTAGGTGCCGTTGCGGTCGTCGGCCCAGGTCACCCAGAGGTGGTCGGTCACCCGGTCGTACGCCAGCTGCGGGAAACTGTTGACCCGGAAGTTCTCCCCGGTCAGCGCGTTGTTGGCGACGTCTTCGTCGACCGGGAAGTCGAAGTCGAGCCCCACCTCGGCGTGCCGGAAGGTCCGGCCACCGTCGCGTGAAGTCGCCACGACCACGGCGTCGTGATCGGCGGGCCGGTCGCACGCCGCCGTGGCGCACACCGACGTCTCGTAGGCGATCTGGAGCGTCCCGTCGCGGGTGACCACCGGGTTCGACCCGCTGCCGAACGGCGTGATGCCGCCCGGGAAGCCGGTCAGCGAAGGCGAAACCCGGCGCATCGGCGACCACGTCCGGCCGAAGTCGCCGGACTTCGACAGCACGATCGGCGATTCGACGAAGTTCCCGCCCGCGTCGTAGGTGAACTGCGTCCAGGTGACGTACACCGTGCCCGACACCGGGTCGGCGGCGATCCACTCCTTGTCGTTGAAGATGTTCGCGGGCGTCGGGGTGCCGGCCGGCGTGACGCCGTCGAGGTGCAGGATCGCCGGGTCGCCGAAGCTGCGCCCGCCGTCGTGCGACACCGACACGGCGATGCCGCTGGCGAGCTGCTGGTCGTCCGGGACCGCGGCCCGGCTGAACACGAGCGTCGAGTAGTAGACCGTGTTGTGCGGCCCGAACGCGACGGCCGGGTCGCCCGCGGCGTCCATGTAGGACAGTGGCGCGGCCGCCCCGGTCGGGAAGTCCAGGTGCGGCAGCTGAACGTTCGTCCAGGTCTTGCCGCCGTCGAACGAGGTGTAGGCGAAGCCGCCGGAGTCGTTGCGGGCCTCACGGGTGTTGTAGAGCCGGTAGTCGTTGGACCCGGCGACGATGTTGCGCGGGTTCTCGGGGTTGACGGCGATCGTCGTTTCGTTCTGGGCGGTGCTGCACCCGGTCTGGCTGCCGGTCGGCACGATGGTGTCGCCGTCGATGACGTCGCGGTTGGGCACCAGCGGGCGGTAGGGGTTCGGTTTGCCGATGTAGGTCTGGCAGAGCGCGGACAGCGCGGGGTCGTCGCCGTCCTCCTCTTCCCCTTCGGCGAACCGTTCTTTGAGCAGCGGGTTCGGCACGTCGTGCCGCGGCTCGGCGGCTTGCGCGGCCGGGGCGAGCACGACCACGAGCGGCAAAACGAGCGCGGTGAGCGTGGCGAGGATTCTTCGCTTGGCGGACGAAACACCCAAGGACATCGGACGGTCCTTTCCCAGGAGGGGTCTCCAGCCGGACCAGGCTTCTCGCGTGCCCGCACCCGGTCAACCGACGGAAGTCCGGAGCCGGACAAACCGCATTTCCGGTAGCCTGGAACGCGATGATCGACTACGGGCTCGACCTCTCCGCGGTACCGCGCGACCACGCACTGCCCGACCTGGTGGCCGAAGGCGACGAACTCGACGCCCTCGTGAGTGCGGCACCCGACTGGTCCCGGCCGACCCCGGCCGCGGGCTGGACGATCGCCCACCAGATCGCGCACCTCGCCGCGGCCGACGCGAACGTGCTCACCGCGATCCGGACGCCCGGAGCTTTCGACCCCGAGCCGAAGGACGCCGACGCCGACGCCGCCGCAGGGGCGGCCGGACCGCGGTCCGCGCTGCTGGACCGCTGGCGCACCGGCCG
Source organism: Amycolatopsis sp. cg9 (assembly GCF_041346945.1). Classification (NCBI taxonomy): domain Bacteria; kingdom Bacillati; phylum Actinomycetota; class Actinomycetes; order Pseudonocardiales; family Pseudonocardiaceae; genus Amycolatopsis; species Amycolatopsis sp. cg9. The sequence continues at coordinate 93,484 of NZ_CP166850.1, forward strand.
CGCCGAACTGGCGGCCGCGCTGCGGGACGTGCCGCTGGACCACGCGTTTCCCTGGTTCGGTTCGCAGGCGACCGCCGTGCTGATGGTGCCGCTCCGGCTGATGGAAACCTGGGCGCACGGACAGGACGTCTTCGACGCGCTCGGTGTCGCGCACCGGCCGACCGGGCGGCTCCGGCACGTGGCCGCCCTCGGCGTGGCCGGCCTGGGGCTGTCGTTCTACGCGGCGCAGTCGCCGATGCCGGCCGAGGAGGTCCGCGTCGAACTCACCGGTCCCGGCGGCGAACTCTGGACCTGGGGCCCCGAAGCCGCCGCGCAACGGGTGCGCGGCAGCGCGCTCGACTTCTGCCTCCGGGTCACCCACCGCCGGTCACGGGCCGAAACCGGCCTCACCGCGGTCGGCGGAGACGCGGACAAGTGGCTGGACATCGCGCGCGTCTTCCTCTGAGGCTCACGCCAGCGCGTCGTCGATCGCCTTCGTGATCCGCTTCAGCGACACCGGGTGGGCCGTCCCCAACGTCTGCGCGAAGAACGAAACCCGCAGCTCTTCGATCATCCACCGCACCTCCCGCAACGCCGGCGACGACGTGCCCGGCGGCAGCGAAGCCAGCGCGTCGGCGTACTCGCCCTGGATCCAGGCGACGTCCGCGGTGCGCTGCAGGTCGCGCGTCGGCTCCGTCGGCAGCTTCTCCAGCCGGCGCGTGATCCCCTGCAGGTAGCGCACGACGTTCCGCAGCCGCGAAGCACCCGTCTCCGTCACGAAACCGGGGTAGACCAGCGCGGCGAGCTGCGCGCGGATGTCGGCGAGCGACTCCGCGGGGCCGCGCGTGGCCGGCAGCAGGACCTCGACGTCGTTGGCCGCGCGGAGGATCTTCTCGACGTCGGTCAGCACGCCGAGGACCTCCGGGTGCAGGCCCGCGCGGACCTTCTCCAGCAGCACCGCGAAGCCCGTTTCGTCCCAGGCCGGGCCACCGCCGGCCGCCATCAGGGCGTCCACCGCGCAGTCGACGCAGTCCTCGAGCAGGGCCGCGACGCTGCCGTGCGGGTTCCGGTTCAGCACCAGCTTCGACGAGTTCGTCAGCGACCTCGTGATGAACTTCATCGGCGAGTTCAGGTTCAGCCGCAGCATCCGCCGCGTGCCCGCCCACATCGCGTGGGCCTGCTGGCCCGGCGTGTCCAGCATCCGCACCGCCACCGAGGCACCCTCGTCGACCAGGGCCGGGTACGCCTTGACGTCGTGGCCGCGCTGCGACGACTCGAACACCTTCGGCAGCGAGCCGAACGACGGCTTCGTCAGCCCGGCCTTCTCCAAGGTGTTGGCCGCCTGGGAGATCGTCGCACGGACCTTCGGGGCCAGCCGCCGCTGCAGCGCCTCGACGTCCTTGCCCTCGGCCAGCTTCTTGCCGCGCTCGTCGACCACCCGGAACGTCATCTTGAGGTGCTCGGGCACCGAAGCCGGATCCCAGTCCGCGTACGGCACCGTGATCCCGCGCAGGGCGCGCAGCTCGCGGCCCAGCACCTCCAGCAGTGGACCGTCCGAAGGGGACACTCGCGAAAGGACGTACTTCGCGGTGTCCGGCGCCGGGACGAAGTTGCGCCGCAACGCCTTCGGCAGCGACTTGATCAGCTGCGTGACCAGCTCCTCGCGCAGCCCGGGTACCTGCCAGTCGAACCCGTCCGGCGTGACCTGGTTCAGCACCGGCAGCGGGATGTGCACGGTGACGCCGTCGGCGTCCGCGCCCGGCTCGAACTGGTAGGTCAGCTTGAAGACCTGCGTGCCCTGCGTCCACGAGTCGGGGTAGTCCGACTCCCGCACGCCGCCCGCGGTTTCGTTGATGAGCATGGACTTCTCGAACGACAGCAGGTCCGGCTGCTCGTGGCGGGTCTTCTTCCACCAGCTGTCGAAGTGCCGCACCGAGACGACGTCGGCCGGTACGCGCTCGTCGTAGAACTCGTACAGCGTCTGGTCGTCGACGAGGATGTCGCGCCGCCGTGCCCGGTTCTCGAGGTCCTCGACCTCCTCCAGCAGCGCCCGGTTCTCGGCGAAGAAGTGGTGGCGCGTCTGCCAGTCGCCCTCGACCAGCGCGTGCCGGATGAACATCGCCCGCGACAGCTCCGGGTCGATCCGGCCGTAGTTGACGCGGCGGTCGGCGATCAGCGGGACGCCGTACAGCGTCACCTTCTCCGTCGCCATCACCGCACCCTGCTTGCGTTCCCAGTGCGGCTCGGAGTAGTTCCGCTTGACGACGTGCTGGGCCAGCGGCTCGACCCACTCGGGCTCGATGCGCGCGTTGACCCGCGCCCACAGCCTCGACGTCTCGACCAGTTCGGCCGACATCACCCAGCGCGGCTGCTTCTTGAACAGCGCCGAGCCGGGGAACACGCCGAAGCGGGCGCCGCGCGCGCCCAGGTAGTCGCCCTTCGCCGGGTCCTTGAGCCCGATGTGCGAGAGCAGCCCGGCGATCAGCGACGTGTGCACGCGCTGCGGGTCCACCGGGGACGCGTTCGTGTTCAGCGAGATCCCGAGCGGCTTGGCCAGCTGACGCAGCTGGCTGAAGATGTCCTGCCACTCCCGCAACCGCAGGTAGTTGAGGTATTCGGTGCGGCACATCCGGCGGAACTGGTTGCCGGACAACGCCTTCTGCTGCTCGGCGACGTACTCCCAGAGGTTGAGGTAGGCGAGGAAGTCCGACGTCGGGTCGGCGAAGCGCGCGTGCTGGGCGTCGGCCGCCTGCTGCTTGTCCGCCGGCCGCTCGCGCGGGTCCTGGATGGACAGTGCGGCGGCGATGATCATGACCTCGCGGACGCAGCCGTTCTTCGCGGCCTCCAGGACCATCCGGCCCATCCGCGGGTCGACCGGCAGCTGCGCGAGCTTGCGGCCGACGTCGGTCAGGGTGCGGTCGGCACCGGCGGACGAGAAGGCGCCGAGTTCCATCAGCAGGCCGACGCCGTCGGTGACCTGGCGGCGGTCCGGCGGCTCGACGAACGGGAACGCGGCGATGTCGCCGAGGCCCAGCGAGGTCATCTGCAGGATGACCGACGCCAGGTTGGTCCGCAGGATCTCGGGGTCGGTGAACTCCGGCCGGCTCTCGAAGTCCTCTTCGGAGTAGAGCCGGACGCAGATGCCGTCGGACGTGCGGCCGCAGCGGCCCTTGCGCTGGTTCGCCGACGCCTGCGACACCGGTTCGATCGGCAGCCGCTGCACCTTGGTCCGGTGGCTGTAGCGGGAGATCCGCGCCGTGCCCGGGTCGACGACGTACTTGATGCCCGGGACGGTCAGCGACGTCTCGGCGACGTTGGTCGCGAGCACCACGCGCCGCCCGGTGTGGGACTGGAAGATGCGGTGCTGCTCGGCCGCCGAAAGCCGCGCGTACAGCGGCAGGACCTCGGTGTTGCGCAGGTTCGCGCGGTTGAGGACGTCCGCGGTGTCGCGGATCTCGCGCTCGCCGGAGAGGAAGACGAGGATGTCGCCGGGCCCCTCGGCGCACAGCTCTTCGACGGCGTCGAGGATGCCCTGGGTCTGGTCGCGCTCGTCGTCGGCGTCGGGATCGTCGGGGTCCACGAGCGGCCGGTAGCGCACCTCGACCGGGTAGGTCCGGCCGGAGACCTCGACGATCGGCGCGTCGTCGAAGTGCTTCGAGAAGCGCTCCGGGTCGATGGTGGCCGAGGTGATGATGACCTTGAGGTCGGGGCGGCGCGGCAGCAGCTGCTTGAGGTAGCCGAGGATGAAGTCGATGTTGAGGCTGCGCTCGTGGGCCTCGTCGATGATGAGCGTGTCGTACTGGCGCAGCGAGCGGTCGGTCTGGATCTCGGCGAGCAGGATGCCGTCGGTCATCAGCTTGACCAGCGTGTCCTGCCCGGACTGGTCGGTGAACCGGACCTTGTAGCCGACGGTGTCGCCGAGCTCGGTCTTCAGCTCGCTCGCGATCCGGTCGGCGACCGTGCGCGCGGCCAGCCGCCGGGGCTGGGTGTGCCCGATCTGCCCGCGGATGCCGCGGCCGAGCTCGAGGCAGATCTTCGGCAGCTGGGTGGTCTTCCCCGAGCCGGTCTCCCCCGCGACGATCACGACCTGGTGCTTCTCGATGGCGGCCGCGATCTCCCCCTTGAGCCTGCTGACCGGCAGCTCTTCGGGGAATTCGATCTTGGGCACGCTCTCGCGCCGCGACTGCACGCGCAGCTCGGCCTTGTCGACGTCGGCGGCGATCTGCGCGAGGGCGGCGTCGCGGTCACGCGCCTTGCGGGCACCGTCGAGCCGGCGGCGCAGACGTTGTTCGTCGCGCGGCATCAGCTCGGGCAGGCGCGCCCGAAGCGCTGCGAAGGGGGATGGCGTGGACATGCTTGGACCGAGGATAGCCGTGCGTGACGAACCGGGCCTCCCAATATCCCGCCCGCGTGACCCGGCCCACCCCGAGCGCCCCAATGTGGCGTTCGGTGCGTCCAGCGCACCCAATGTGGCGTTCGGTGCGTCTGACGCAACCAACGCCACATTGGGGCGCTCGGGCTCAGCGTCAGCCGGGCTGGCCGGGCTGCTGCGGGTACTGCTGCTGCGGCGCGCCCGGCGCCGGCTGCGGCGGCGTGGCCTTGGCGCGGCCGGCCAGCGCCGAGACGCCGACCAGCGCGAGCCCGACGACGCCGAGGCCGATGCCGAACCACGGCTGCATGTCCGAGGCCCAGGCGATGAGCCGGAACTCGTAGTCGAACTGCTCGAGGATGAGCGAGCCGAAGCCGAGGACGGCGAAGACGACACCGATGCGCATGGCGATTCCAGCCATGGGAAACCCCCAACGGGAAAGGAAAACGGGAGCCGGCCGCCCCCGACGGCCCGCGATTGGGAACCGAACGGTAGCGACCGGGCCCGCGCTTGTCCCGTGGTTTCCCGATTCGTTACCTCAGCTCCGCCGGAGCGAGTCCGGGCTCAGGTCCGCCAGTGTCCGGTGGCCCGACAAACCCATGGTCAGGTCGAAGTCCGCCAGCAGGCTCCGCAGCACGTGCCGGACGCCGTCCTCGCCCGCGTGCGCCAGGCCGTACACCCACGGCCGGCCCACCAGCACCGCCCGCGCGCCCAGTGCCAGTGCCTTGAGGACGTCCGCGCCGGTGCGGACGCCCGAGTCGAAGAGGACCTCCAGCCGGTCGCCCACCGCCGCGACGATGCCCGGCAGCGCCTCCAGGGCGCCGATCGCGCCGTCGACCTGGCGGCCGCCGTGGTTCGACACGACGATGCCGTCCATGCCGGCCTCGGCCGCGCGGCGCGCGTCGGCGACGTGCTGGATGCCTTTGAGGACGATCGGGCCGTCCCAGTGCTCGCGCAGGAACGGCAGCTGGTCCCAGGTCCGGTCGGTGCCGGTGATCATGCCGAGCCAGGTCAGGATCGCCGTGCCCTTGTCCTCCTCCGGCGTCTTCTCCAGCCGGGACAGGAACACCGGGTCGGTGAACGGGACCGCGAGGCCCTCGCCGCTGAGGAACGGCAGGTACGCCTGGTCCAGGTCGGACGGTCGCCAGGCCAGCGTCCACGTGTCGAGCGTGACGACCAGCGCCGTGTAGCCCGCGCTCTTCGCCCGGGACAGCAGGCTCGCGCAGACGTCCGCGTCGCCGGGCCAGTACAGCTGGAACCAGCGCGGGCCGTCGCCGTTGGCCGCGGCGACGTCCTCGATGCCGGTCGACGACGCCGTCGACAGGATGAACGGCAGGCCGACCGACGCGGCGGCACGGGCGGTCGCGGACTCGGCGTCCGGGTGCACGATCGACTGGACACCGACCGGCGCGACGGCGACCGGGGCGGGCAGCCGGGTGCCGAGCACCGTCGTGGCCAGGTCGCGGTCGGTGGCGCCGGTCAGCATCCGCGGGACGACGCGCCAGCGGTCGAACGCCTCGCGGTTGGCGCGCGCGGTCGCGCCGGAGCCGGCCGCGCCGGCGACGTAGGAGAACGGGCCGGGCGCCATGACCTCGCGGGCCGACGCTTCGAGCTTGGTCGCGTCGGTCGAGCACGGCGGCAGCTGCCCACCGAGTCCCTGCAGGTAGAGCTCGTTCTGGTAGCTGCCGAAGCGTTCGGTCACGGTTTCCTCCTCGCGTTCGGGGGCACTGTACTCGCCGGTACTTCCACCCGGCGCCGCGAACTGACCCGCGGGTAACCTGAGCGGGCCCGACGTCGGAAGAGGAGTGACATGCGCGCGCACGACGTGGTCCTGTTCGGTGCCACCGGGTTCACCGGCGGGCTGACCGCCGAGTACCTGGCCCGCCACGCGCCCACCGGCCTGCGCTGGGCGCTGGCCGGGCGCAACCGCGGCAAGCTCGAAGCCGTCCGGACGCGGCTGGCGGCGATCGACGACCGCTTCGCCGCGCTCGACCTGCTGATCGCCGACTCGGCCGACCCCGCGTCGCTGCGGGCCGTAGCCGAATCGGCGAAAGTGGTCATCACGACCGTCGGGCCGTACCTGGCGCACGGCGAACCGCTGGTGGCCGCGTGCGCCGAGGCGGGCACCGACTACGTCGACCTGACCGGCGAACCCGAGTTCGTCGACCGGATGTACCTGGCGCACGACCGGCGCGCCCGCGAGACCGGGGCCCGGCTGGTGCACGCCTGCGGCTTCGACTCGATCCCGCACGACCTCGGCGTCCGGTACACCGTGCGGCAGCTGCCCGAAGGCGTGCCGCTCAAGGTCGACGGCTACGTCCGGGCCGGCGGGATGCCGTCCGGCGGCACGTTCCTCAGCGCGCTGACCATCATGTCCCGGCTGCCGGCCGGGGCCCGGGTCGCGAAGGAGCGCGCGGCGGCCGAGCCGCGGCCCGCGGGGCGGTTCGCGCACGCCCCGCTCGGGCGCCCGCACCGGCTCGCCGATCCGGGCTGGTGGGCGGTGCCGCTGCCGACCATCGACCCCGAAGTGGTGCGCCGGTCGGCGGCCGCGTCCGAGCGCTACGGCCCGGACTTCACCTACCGGCACTTCGCCGCGGTCAAGCACCTTCCGGTACTGGCCGGCGGCGTGGCGGGCGCGGGTGCCCTGCTCGCCGCGGCGCAGGTGCCGCCCGCCCGGCGGGCGCTGTCCCGGCTGCTCGCACCCGGCAACGGGCCGAGCCCCGAGCGCCGCGCGCGGTCGTGGTTCTCGGTGCGGTTCATCGGCGAAGGCGGCGGCTCGCGGGTCGTCACGGAGGTGTCCGGCGGCGACCCCGGCTACGACGAAACGGCGAAGATGCTCGCGGAATCGGCGTTGTGCCTGGCAACCGACGAACTCCCGGAAACGGCGGGCCAGGTGACCACGGCGACCGCGATGGGCGATGCGCTCATCGACCGCCTCACCAAGGCGGGCATTCGCTTCGAAACGCTCTGAGGTTTTCACGCTTTCACAGCGCCGGGCGTGAAAATCCGGTGCTGTGATGAATCTTCTGACGCCCCTGCTCCGCGATTAGCGTCGATCGGGTTCTCCCCTTCCCCCATCGCGTTTTCCAAGGAGCGTCATGAGATTGCCGCAACGGTTCGCCGCGCTCGGCGGCGCCACGGCGGCGGGCATGGTGGTGGTCGGCATCGCCGTCGCCGCGCCCGCGCAGCCCGCGCCCGAACCGCCGCCCTCCGCCGCGCAGGCGCAGGCCAACGCCACCGGCGCCGCCGCGAGCCTGGTCGCCGCCCGCCCCGCCGCGCTGTTCACCGGCACGCACGACAAGTTCGTCCAGCGGGACGTGCGGTCCGCCGGCGGGCTGTCGTACGTCGTCTACGACCGCACCTACGACGGCCTGCCCGTGATCGGCGGCGACCTGGTCATCGCCACCGACGCGGCCGGGACGGTGAAGACCACGTCCGTCGCGCAGCAGCAGCCCCTCGGCGACCTCGACGTCCGCGGCGCCAAGCTGTCCGCGCGGCAGGCCGAGGCCGTCGCCCGCACGCAGGTCCGCGGGCCGAAGAGCCTGCCCGGCGGGAAGCTCGTCGTCGTCGCCGACGGCGCCGGGCGGCTCGCCTACGAAAGCAACGTCGAAGGCACCGACGAGCACGGCGAGCCGAGCAGCCTGAGCGTCTACGTCGACGCCGTGGACGGACGGGTACTGCGGACCGTGCAGCACGTCGCCGCGGGCACCGGCACCGGCAAGTGGAACGGCCCGTCGCCGCTGGCGCTCAACACCACGAAGTCCGGCAGCACGTATTCGATGGCCGACCCGAACACCGCCAACCTCGACTGCCGCAACTACAGCAGCGACTCCGTCCTGACCGGGCCGGACGACAGCTGGGGCAACGGCAGCGGCACGAACATCGAAACCGGCTGCGCGGACGCGTTGTTCGTCGCGCAGACCGAAAAGAAGATGCTCTCGGAATGGGTGGGCCGCAACGGCTTCACCGGCAACGGCGGCGCGTGGAAGATCCGCGTCGGCCTCGACGACGAAAACGCGTACTACTACAACTCGCGCCCGGCCTACGTGAACCTCGGGCACAACCCGAGCGGCGAATGGGTCGGCTCGCTGGACATCCTGGGCCACGAAATGGGCCACGGCATCGACGACTACTCCGGCTCCGGCGGCTTCTCCGGCGGCGGCACGCAGGAGTTCGTCGCCGACACCTTCGGCACCGCGACGGAGTTCTACGCGAACGAGCCGTCGCAGTACGACCCGCCGGACTACGCGATCGGCGAGGAGGTCAACCTGGTCGGCACCGGCGCGATCCGCTACATGTACGACCCGTCGAAGGTCGGCGACCCGAACTGCTACTCCAGCTCGACCCCGAACGCGGAGGTGCACAAGGCGGCCGGGCCCGGCGACCACTGGTTCTACCTGCTCGCCGAGGGCAGCAACCCGACGAACGGGCAGCCGGCCAGCTCGACGTGCAACAACACGACGGTGACCGGCCTCGGCATCCGCAAGGCGATCAACATCATGCACGGCGCCGTCCAGCTGAAGACGTCCGGCAGCAGCTACCTGCGCTACCGCACGTGGACCCTGCAGGCCGCGAAGAACCTGTACCCGGGCAGCTGCACCGAGTTCAACACCGTCAAGGCGGCGTGGAACGCGGTGAGCGTGCCGGCGCAGTCGGGCGACCCGACGTGCACCGACACCCCGCCGACGACCACGACACCCCCGACGACGACGCCGCCGACCACGACCACGCCTCCCCCGGGCGGGTGCAGCGGGCAGCAGGTGCAGAACCCGGGCTTCGAGTCGGGCCAGGCGTCGTGGACCGACCCGAACACCACGATCGGCCAGTGGGGCAACCAGGCGCCGGCGCGTTCGGGCAGCTACGACTCGTGGCTGGGCGGCTGGGGTTCGGCGCACACCGACACGCTTTCGCAGTCGGTGACGATCCCCGCGAACTGCCGCGCGAGCCTGACGTTCTGGCTGCGCGTGTGGACCGGTGAGACCGAGAACGTCGCCTACGACAAGCTCGTCGTGTCCCTCGGGTCGACGACGCTGGCGACGTACTCGAACCTCGACCGCACCTCGGCGTACGTCCAGAAGACGATCGACGTGTCGTCGTTCGCCGGCCAGACGGTCACGCTGAAGTTCGCCGGGACCGAGGACCAGTCGCTGCAGACGTCGTTCGCCGTGGACGACACCGCGCTCACGGTCAGTTGATCCCCCGCCGGGGCCTGCCACCTACTTTGGTGGCAGGCCTCGTTGCGCGCTGTTCCGCGAGAATTCATGCTTACCCGATGGAAGCGCTGCCGGCCGAAGTCGCCACCGCGGTCCGGGAAGGACCGTTCGACGTGGCGTTCGACGCGGCGATCCGGCACCGCGGCCTGAGCCTCGAAGCCCTGCAGCGGCGGATGGCGACGCACGGCGCCCAGGTCAGCCTGGCGACGCTCAGCTACTGGCGGCGCGGCCGGCGTCACCCGGAAGGGCACCGCTCGCTGCACGCAGTCGGCGTCGCGGAAGGCTGCCTCGGGCTGCCCGCGGCCGCGTTGACGACGTTGGTGGCCCGCCCCCGGGAGCGCTCGCCGTGGCCCGGCGGCGTCAGCCTGGCGAGCGCACTGGGTTCCGAGCCGACGGAGCTGGCCTCCTGCGACGGCATCGACCTCGACGGCAACGCCCGCCTGGCACTGGCCTCGGTCCACCAGCGCGCGACGCTCGGCCCGGACCGCACCGAGCGCTCGGTCCGGTCGGAACTGGTGGTGACCAGCCGCGAGGACGGCGTCGACCGCTGGGTCTCGTTCTTCCGCCCCCAGACGGGCGGCGGCCACCGGCCGGTGCTGCGCTCGGCGAACTGCTGCCGCCCCGGCCGCGTCCGCCGCGACCCGGCGTCCGAACTGATGGCGGTGGAGCTACGCTTCGACTACCCGCTGCGCGCGGGCGAGACGTACGTGTTCGACTTCGAGTTCGGGTACGAAGGGGCGCCACCGGAGACGAGCTATCTGCAGTTCGGCGTGCGCGCACCGGCCCGGCAGATCGTGCTGCAGGCGTGTTTCGACGCCGCGGCGGTGCCGGTGCGGTGCTACCGCTACCACCACCCGAGGGACGGCGCGCCGGACGGGGAGCGGTCCCGGGAGCTGCCGGTGGGGCCGAGCCTGACCAGCCACATCGCGGTGCTGGACGCCCAGCCGGGGGTGTACGGGATGGTGTGGGAGTGGGACTGAACCGGGAGCAGCCTGGGACCGTGCGCCCAGGCCTCGCCGGCTGCGACCACCGGTGGTAGCCGGCGCGCGCCCCGGCCGGAAAGCCCCGCGCCCACCGGCCCCAGCTGCCCCGCTCGCCCGGACCTCACCGACCGCGACCGCGGGTGGTCGCCGGCGCCCCGGCCGGAAGCCCCCAGCTGTCCCCAGCTTCCCCGCGCCCGGACCTCGCCAGCTGCGGCTCCGGGTGCGACCGCGAGCGGCAGCCGGCACGCGCCCCGGCCGGAAGCCCCGCGCCCACCGGCCCCAGCTACCCCGCTCGCCGCTACCGAATCGGCTCCGTCCGTGACCGCACCTGGGCCGCGATCCGGGTCGCGTAAGCCGCCCTGCCCTCCGCGTCCAGTTCGGTCAACGCCCGGTCGTCGCCGATCAAGGCGCGGGCCCACCTCATCACCGGCTCCGGCGTAAGCGCCGCCAGCAGGTCCCAGCCCGCGAGCCACCTCGGTACCGCCGTCTCCGCTCGCCGGGTCCGCAACGTGCCCGCGATCGCCTTCGCCACGTCCTCCGGGTCCACTGTGGGCAGTGCGCCGCCGAGCCGCACGCCCGAGGACAGCTCGGTCCGGACCGCGCTCGGCAGCACCGCGCTGACGCTCACCCCCGTCGCCGCGTACTCGCGGCGGACCGCCGCCGTCAGGCCGAGCGCCGCGAACTTGCTCGCGTTGTACACCGCCATGCCCGGGAGCGGGATCTTCCCCGCCATCGACGCCACGTTCACCACGTGCCCCCGCCCGCGCGCGATCATCCCCGGCAGCACCGCGCGCAGGCCGTGGACCAAGCCCAGGACGTTGACGTCCAACGTGGTCCGGCCGACGGCGTCCGGTTCCTCGAGGAAGTCCCCCAGCGGCATCACCCCGGCGTTGTTGACCAGCACGTCGATCGGCCCGAACCGCGACGTCACCCCGGCGGTGAACGCATCGAAGGATTCGCGCACGGTCACGTCCAGGGGGAAGCTGTGCGTGCCGGGCACGATGTCCAGGTCCCCGACGCACACCGTGGCGCCGCGAGCGGCGAACTCCGCGGCCGTCGCGCGGCCGATGCCCCGTGCGCCGCCGGTGATCGCGACGACCGCGCCCCGCGGGTCGATCGCCGGGTAGCCGTCACCGAACCGCATGGACCCTCCGGATTTCGTAGTCCGCCTCGTCGAACGAACCCACCTGCGAACGCAGCCGCCCCGTCGAAAACGGCCAGCTGAAACTGTTGCGCCCGTTGACGTCCGTGTAGTAGCTCGAACACCCGCCGGACTGGTAGACCGTCCCCGGCAGCGCCGCCTGGACGTCCGCGTTGAACGCCTCCTGGACGTCCGGGCGCACCGACACCGACGCCCACCCCGAGCGCAGCGTCCGGGTCACCGCCGCCACCGTGTGGCGCAGCTGGGCTTCCATGATCATGAACGCCGACGAGTGCCCGGTGCCGAGGCTCGGGCCCAGCAGCAGGTAGAGGTTGGGGAAGCCGGCGACCGTCGTCCCGAGGTACGCCCGCGGGCTGCCCTTCCAGTGGTCGTCGAGGCTGCGGCCGTCGCCGTCGAACACGCGCGCCGACACCGGCATGTCGAGGATGTGGAAGCCGGTGCCGAAGATGATCACGTCGACCTCCGCCGACGAGCCGTCCGCGCCGAGCACGCGTCCGTCCCGCACCGCCGAAACCGCCGTCGCGTGCACGTCCACATGGGACTCGGTGAGCGACCGGTAGTACGTGTTGGACATCAGGAGCCGTTTGCACCCCAGCGTGTAGTCCGGCGTCAACGCCTGGCGCAGCACCGGGTCCCGCACGGTCAGCCGCAGGTGCGCGAGCCCGATCTTCTGCACCTGCCGCAGCAGCCACGGGTGCCGGAAGCCGAACCCGAGCGTCTCCATCGCCCCGTATTCCGCACGGCGCAAAGCGCGCTGCAACGCCGGGAACCGCCGCAGCAGGAACCGTTCGACGCCGGGGACGGCGTGGTCCGGCTTCGGCAGCACCCACTGCGCGGTGCGCTGGAACAGGTGCAGCGCCGCCACCCGCGGCACGATCTCGGGCACGAACTGCACCGCGGACGCACCCGTGCCGATCACCGCGACCCGCTTGCCCGCCAGGTCGTAGCCGTGGTTCCAGCGCGCGGAGTGGAAGACCTCGCCGGGGAACCCGTCGAGGCCCGGCAGGTCGGGGATCTTCGGTTCATGCCACGGACCGGTGCCGGCGACCAGGATCCGCGCGGTGTACGCGCCCGCCGACGTTTCCAGCTCCCACAGCGATTCCCGCGGGTTCCACCCCGCACGCGTGACTTCGACGCCGTACCGGATCTTCTCCGCGACACCGAACCGCGCGGCCGTCTCGCGCAGGTACGCCCGGATCTCCGGCTGCCCGGCGAACGCGCGCGTCCACTCCGGGTTCGGCGCGAACGAGTACGAGTACAGCGCGGACGGGACGTCGCAGGCGCAGCCGGGGTAGGTGTTGTCGCGCCAGGTGCCGCCGAGCGCGTCCGCCTTCTCCAGCACGGCGAGGTCGGTGACCCCGGCCTGGCCGAGGCGGATGGCGGCCCCCAGCCCCGACGCCCCGGCTCCGACGACGAGGACTTCGAAGTGGCGTTGCTCCATTTTCGGAGACTAACAGTATCTCGATACTATCGGTACCCCGATTCCGGGCCTCGCTAGAGTGCAGCCATGGCCCGACTCACCCGCGCGGAAAGCCAGGCGCGCACCCGGCAGCAGCTGATCGACACCGCCAAGCAGCTCTTCCTGCGTGACGGCTACTCGGTGACGTCGCTGGAGAAGGTCGCGGACGAGGCCGGCTACTCGAAGGGCGCGGTGTACTCGAACTTCCGCAGCAAGGACGAGCTCTGCCTCGCGGTGCTCGACCGGATCCACGACGAGCAGGTGGCGCTGGTCGCCGAAGCGCTGTCCGGCGCGGACGGGATGGAAGGCCTGCTCACGGCGTTCCAGGCGTGGGCCGAGCGCAGCATCGGCGACGAGGCGTGGACCGCGCTGGAGGTCGAGTTCGCCACCAACGCCCGCCGCGACCCGCACGTGCGCGCCGAACTGGCCGCGCGGGACAAGGCCATCCGCGAAACCATCGCCGGCCTGCTCACGGGGTACGCCGAGCGCTTCGCGATCACGCTCCCGATGTCGGCCGACGACGCCGCGACCGCCCTGCTCAGCCTCGGCATCGGCCTGGGCGTGCAACGGGCGATCGACCCGACGATCCCGGTGAGCGTGCTCCCGGACGTGATCCGCCTCTTCGCCGGCGCCCGCTGACCCCTCTCTCGCCCCGCCCGGCCGCCGCCGAAGGTCGCGAATGACTCATTCGGGACCTCCAGCGCCCCCAATGACCCATTCGCGACACCAGGCCCACTCGGCGCCACCCGAACGCCCCGTCCGGATTCCGCGGCCCGAGCGCGAGCCCGGATGTCAGCGCGACCACCGTCCTTTGCGGACCCCTCCCGATGGTCTGGACCGTTCACGAACATGAACGAATTCCGCCTCTTGTGAACCCTGCTGACTCTTCGCTACCGTGTCGCTACGCCGCAGCTCCACCCGCATCACCCGTACCCGCCGTGATCCCCCACGGCGCACCCCGCGGAAAGGGTCTCCCCCCATGAGCAAGAAGTTGCGGCCGGTTCTCTTCGGCGCGCTCGGCGCGGCCTCCGTGGCCGCCCTCGTGATCACCACTCCCGCGATCGCCGCGAACGAAGCCACCAGCGTTTCCAGTGCGACCGCCCTCGCCGTCGGCGACCTGTCGGCGCCGGCGAAGAAGGAGATCGCGATGAAGCTGGTCTCCAGCGCGGAAAACTCGTCGCTGGACTGGAAAGCGCAGTACAAGTACATCGAGGACATCGGCGACGGCCGCGGGTACACCGCCGGCATCATCGGGTTCTGCTCCGGCACCGGCGACATGCTCGAACTCGTCGAGGCCTACACGAATTCCGTGCCGGACAACCCGCTCGCGAAGTTCCTTCCCGCGCTGCGCAAGGTGAACGGCACCGACTCGCACAGCGGGCTCGGCTCGGCGTTCGAGAGCGCCTGGAAGCAGGCCGCGGCCACCACCGCGTTCCAGACCGCGCAGAACAACGAGCGCGACCGCGTCTACTTCAACCCCGCGGTGAGCCAGGGCAAGTCGGACGGCCTGAGCAACCTCGGCCAGTTCGCCTACTACGACGCGATCGTCATGCACGGCCCCGGTGACAGCTCCGACAGCTTCGGCGGCATCCGCAAGGCCGCGATGAAGAAGGCGAAGACGCCGGCGCAAGGCGGCAGCGAAACCACCTACCTCAAGGCGTTCTTCGACGCGCGCAAGGTCATCATGAAGCAGGAGGAGGCGCACGCCGACACCTCCCGCGTCGACACCGAGCAGCTGGTGTTCCTCAACGCGGGCAACTTCGACCTGCACACGCCGCTGAAGTGGAAGGTCTACGGCGACTCCTACACCATCAACTGAGCACGGCGCGGCCCGCGTGGCACCGTTAGGCTTTCCGCCATGCGCAGGAGATCCCTCGGTGCCACGCTGGCCGCGGCCGCGCTGCTGACCAGCGGGGCCGCCTCGCCGGAGCAGCCGGAGCCGGAACAGCGCATCACCGTCCGAGCCGACTCGCCGGGCGCGACCACCGCCGTCCTCACCGCGTGGCAGCGCACCGGGGACGAATGGACGAAGGCCTACGGCCCGGTCCCCGCGCACGTCGGGAAGAACGGCGTCGGGCAGGCGAGCGAGTCGACGTCCCGCACCCCGGCCGGCGTGTGGCCGCTGACCGAAGCGTTCGGGACCGAACCGGCCGAAACCCGGCTGCCCTACCGGAAGGTCACCACCTCGGACTGGTGGGTGTCCGACGTCGCTTCCCCGCACTACAACACGCACTTCTCCTGCGCGCCCGGCACGTGCCCGTTCGACGAGGCCGCCGGGGAGAACCTCGGCGAGGCGGGCCCCGGCTACGCCAACGCTGTCGTCATCGACTACAACCGATCCCCGGTCGTGCCGGGCGCGGGCTCGGCGTTCTTCCTGCACGTCACCACCGGGAAGCCGACCGCCGGCTGCGTCGCGATCCCGGCGCCCGATCTCGACGCACTGCTGCGCTGGCTCGACCCGGCCCGGTACCCGGTCATCGAGATCAGCGGCTGACCAGCTCGTCGGCCGTGCGGGTGTTGAGGATCCGCTCGGGGCCGATCCCCGCCTTGATCGCGCGTTCGCAGCCGTAGCCCAGCCAGTCGAGCTGGCCCGGCGCGTGCGCGTCGCTGTCGATGGTGAAGTCGCAGCCGAGCTCCGCGGCCAGCCGCAGCAGGCGCATCGGCGGGTCGAGCCGCTCCGGCCGGGAGTTGATCTCGACCGCGACGCCGTTTTCGCGGCAGGCGGTGAACACGGCTTCGGCGTCGAACTCCGACTCGGGGCGGCCGCGGCCGACGACCAGCCGCCCGGTGCAGTGCCCGAGCACCCGCGTGCGCGGGTTCCGGACCGCCGCGACCATCCGCCGGGTCATGTCCCTGGCGGGCATCTTCAGCTTCGAGTGCACGCTCGCGACGACGAAGTCCAGCTGCCCCAGCAGTTCGTCCTCCTGGTCCAGGGATCCGTCGTCGAGGATGTCGACCTCGATGCCGTGCAGCAGCCGGAACGGCGCCATCAGCTCGTTGGCCTTCGCCACGATCTGCATCTGCGTCCGCAGCCGGTCCGGCGAGAGGCCGTTCGCGACGGTCAGCCGCGGCGAGTGGTCGGTCAGCACCATCCACTCGTGCCCGAGGTCCCGCCCGGCGACGGCCATCTCGCCGATCGAGCTGCCGCCGTCCGACCAGTCCGAATGGGTGTGGCAGTCCCCGCGCAGCGCCGACCGCAGCGGCTCGCCGTCCGGCAGCTCCTTCTCGACGAGCTTCGACCGGTACGCCGGATCGCGCCCGGCCAGCGCGTCCTCGATGACCCCGGCGGTCGCCTTCCCGATGCCGGGCAACGACGTGAGCGTGCCGTTCTCCGCCATCGAAGCCAGCTGCGAAGCGTCGGTCTTGTCGACGGTCGCGGCCGCGTTCCGGAACGCCCGGACGCGGTAGGTCGGCTCCCCCGCGCGTTCGAGCTGGAACGCGATCTCCCGCAAGGCCCATGCCGGATCCATGGGACCTGTCTACCCCCTCCGGGGCAGTTCGTGCAGGTCGACGTCCACCAGCGCGCCGCCTTCGACGCGCGCGGTCTGGTACGTGCAGTACGGCTGACGGCGGCGGTCGGTCGGCGATCCGGGGTTGAGCAGCCGCAGCCCGGACGGCGCCACCGTGTCCCACGGGATGTGGCTGTGCCCGAAGACGAGCACGTCGGTGTCGGGGAACTGTGCGGCGCACCGCTGCTCACGGCCCTGCTTCGCGCCCGTCTCGTGGATCACGGCCAGCCGGACGCCGTCGAGGTCCGCCCGCGCGATCTCGGGGAGCCGCGCGCGCAGGTCGGCGCCGTCGTTGTTGCCGTAGACGCCGATCAGGCGCTTGCTGCGCTGCTCCAGCTCGTCCAGGAGACCGATCTCGACCCAGTCGCCGGCGTGCACGACGACGTCGGCCACGGCCACCTCGTCCCACACCTGCGACGGCAGCTCGCGGGCGCGGGCCGGCAGGTGCGTGTCCGAGATCAGCAGGAGCCTCATCCGATCGCCTTGAGCACCCGTTCCAGGAACCCGCCGATGTGGTCGCGCAGCAGCGCCGCGGCGCCGTCGGCGTCGCCCTTCTTGGCCGCCGCGAGGACCGCCTTGTGCTCGTTCCACTCCTTCTTCCAGCTGGGGTTGGCTTCCCAGCCGACGACGCTGATCAGCGCCGCGCGGTCCTTGAGGTCGTCGAGGATGCTCACCATGAGCGGGTTGCCGCAGCCGCGGTAGAGAGCGCGGTGGAACCGGCGGTTCAGCAGGCTGAGCGCGGCCTGGTCCTTGTCCGCGATCGCCGCCGACGCCTCCTTCAGCGCCTCCGCCGCGTCTTCGAGCAGGGCGGGGTCGCGCTGCCCGACGGTCCGGCGGACGGCTTCCGGCTCGAGCACCGTCCGGACGTCGTAGACGGACTTCGCCAGCTCGGCGTCGACCGTGACCACGGAAGCGCCCTTGTACGGGCTGAACGTCACCAGCCCGGAGTTGGAGAGCACCTTGAGCGCCTCGCGCACCGGCGTCTTGGACACGCCGAGGCGCGCGGCCAGCTCCGCTTCGACCAGCGGCTGGCCGGGCACCAGCTCCCGGGTGAGGATGCCGCGCCGGATCTCCTCCAGGACCACTTCGGTCCGGGAGGCCGGCAAGCTGAACGTCCCGGTCATGGTGCGCTCCCTGTCTCGTGTCGGGACCCATTCAACCAGGCCCGCGAGATCATATATCAGATGCCATACTGGATCACATGAAGACGCCCGAGGAACTCCGCAGCCACCGCTGGTTCGGCGGCGGCGAACTACGCGATTTCAGCCACCGCGCCCGCGCCCGCCAGCTCGGGTACAGCCCGGAAGAGCACCTCGGCAAGCCGGTCATCGGCATCCTCAACACCTGGTCCGACATCAACCCGTGCCACATGCACCTGCGCGAACGCGCCGAGCAGGTCAAGCGCGGCGTCTGGCAGGCCGGCGGCTTCCCGCTCGAGTTCCCGGTCGCGACGTTGTCGGAGACGTACCAGAAGCCGACGCCGATGCTGTACCGCAACCTCCTCGCCATGGAGACCGAGGAGATCCTGCGGTCCTACCCGATCGACGGCGCCGTGCTGATGGGCGGCTGCGACAAGACGACGCCGGCGCTGCTGATGGGCGCGGCGAGCGCCGGGCTGCCCGCGATCTTCGTGCCCGCCGGGCCGATGCTGCGCGGGCACTGGCGCACCGAGGTCCTCGGCAGCGGCACGGACATGTGGAAGTACTGGGACGACAAGCGCGCCGGACTGATCGGCGACGCCGAAATGTCCGAATTGGAGCGAGGGCTCGCGCGGTCCCCGGGGCACTGCATGACGATGGGGACGGCGTCGACGATGACGTCGGCCGCGGAGGTGCTCGGCGTGACGCTGCCGGGCGCCGCGTCGATCCCCGCCGTCGACTCGGCGCACCACCGGATGGCCGCGGCGAGCGGCGCGCGGATCGTCGGCATGGTCTGGGAGGACCTGACCATCACGCAGGTGCTGGACAAGCGCGCGTACGCCGACGCGATCACCACCGTGCTGGCGCTGGGCGGCTCGACCAACGCCGTGATCCACCTGATCGCGATGGCCGGGCGCAGCGGGATCCCGGTGTCGCTGGCCGACTTCGACGCCATCGCCCGGCGCGTGCCGGTGCTGGCGAACGTCCGGCCCGGCGGCGCCTGGCTGATGGAGGACTTCTACTACGCGGGCGGCCTGCCCGGCCTGCTGTCGCGGCTGACCGGCCTGCTGCACCCCGAGCGGCCCACCGTCACCGGCCGCACCCTCGGCGAGAACCTCGCCGCCGCGCAGGTGCACGACGACGACGTCATCCGGCCGCGGGACAACCCGGTGGCGGCCGAGGGCGGGGTCGCGGTGCTGCACGGCAACCTGGCGCCGTCGGGCGCGGTCATCAAGCACATCGCGGCCGAGCCGCACCTGCTCACGCACACCGGGCCGGCCGTGGTGTTCGAGGACTACGCCGACCTCAAGAAGCGGATCGAAGACCCTTCGATCACCGCGGACTCCGTGCTCGTGCTGCGCGGCTCCGGCCCGCTCGGCGGCCCCGGGATGCCCGAGTACGGGATGCTGCCGATCCCGAAGCACCTGCTCGCGGCCGGGGTGCGGGACATGGTCCGGATTTCGGACGCGCGGATGAGCGGCACCAGCTACGGCGCCTGCGTGCTACACGTGGCCCCGGAGTCGCACGTCGGCGGTCCGCTCGCGCTGGTCCGCGACGGCGACCCGATCACCTTGGACGTTCCCTCGCGCGTCCTGCGGCTCGAGGTGTCCGATGCGGAACTGGACCGGCGCCGTGCGGAGTGGGCACCACCGGCGCCGCGGTTCGAACGCGGTTACGGCGCGCTCTACAGCGAACACATCACGCAGGCCGACGAGGGCTGTGACTTCGACTTCCTCGCGCGGGCGGGCCACAACCCCGAACCCGACGCCCGCTGAGGGACCAAGCACCCCAATGTGGCGTTGGTTGCGTCCAGCGCACCCAATGTGGCGTTCGGTGCGTCTGACGCACCGAACGCCACATTGGGGCGCTTGGGGCGGGACGGGGCGGAACCCGACGCGCGGTGAGGTTGCTTCACTCGACCGTTCCGTGACCGGTTCATCCCCCGTTAGGGCGAGTCGTACGGCTTGTCCGGGTGCCCCGTACGCTGAGCCCGTCACCGGCGCGATCCGGCGCCGCGTTGAAGGGGTGGAGAGTTGCCGTACGAACCGCGCTGGCCCGAGTCACACGGTGAGCAGACGGACGTCCTGCCGGTCGTCCGGCCCGAACCGGAAGCCACGCCCCCGAAGCCGCGCAACCTGCGCAAAGCCGGCTGGATCGCGGGCGGGGTGTTCGGTTTCCTCGTCGTCGTCTACGGCATCGACCTGCTGGTCAGCCAGGGCAGCGTGCCGCGCGGGGTGACCGTGGCCGGCGTCGACGTCGGCGGGATGGACCGCGACGCCGCCGAGCAGGAGCTGCGCGGCAAGATCGAGCCGCGGCTCACCCGTCCGCTGGCCGTGACGGCCGGCGACGTCCAGGGCACGCTGTCGCCGACCCTCGCCGGGTTGAAGCTCGACTGGCCGCAGACCCTCGACCAGGCCGGCGAGCAGCCGCTGAACCCCTTCACGCGCCTGTCGTCGCTGTTCTCCAGCCGCGAGGTCGGCGTCGTCAGCCACGCCGAGGACGCCAAGCTCACCACCGCGCTGGAGCAGCTGCGCGGCCAGGTCGACCGCGACCCCGTCGAGGGCACCGTGAAGTTCGAGGGCGCGAACCCGGTCGCCGTGCCGCCGAAGGCCGGGCAGAAGCTCGACGTGCCGGCCGCGAGCGCCACCGTCGTCGAAAAGTGGGCGCGCGGCGAAACGCTCGCGCTGCCGGTGACGAGCACGCCGGTCCGCACCACCCCCGAAGGCGTCCAGGCCGCTTTGGACCAGTTCGCGCGCCCCGCCGTCTCGGGCCCGCTGGTGGTCAAGGGCGAGGGCAAGAACGCCACGGTGAAGCCGGAGGCGATCGCCGCGGCGATCACGTTCGAGCCGGCCGAGGGCGGCGGGCTGACCCCGAAGATCGACAACGCCAAGATCGTCGAAGCCGCCGGGCCGCAGCTGAAGTCCACCGAGAAGGAGGGCAAGGAGGCGACCATCGTCTTCGAGGGCGGCAAGCCCACGGTCGACCCCTCCACCGACGGCCGGACCATCGACTGGGACCCGAGCCTCAAGCCGCTGCCCGACGTCCTGAAGAAGACCGACGGCCGCGAGGTGCCGGCGATCTACAAGGACGCCCCGGCCAAGGTGACCACCGACCAGGCGAACCAGCTGGGTGTGAAGGAAGTCGTCGGCGAGTTCACCACCGGCGGCTTCGCGGCCGACTCCGGCACGAACATCCGCGTCGTCGCGCAGAAGGTGAACGGCGCGATCGTCAAGCCGGGGGAAACCTTCAGCCTCAACGGGTTCACCGGCCCGCGCGGCAAGGCGCAGGGCTACGTCGAGGCGGGCGTGATCAAGGACGGCGCCCCGGGCCGGGAGGTCGGCGGCGGCATCTCGCAGTTCGCGACGACGCTGTACAACGCGTCCTACTTCGCGGGCATGAAGGACGCCGGGCACAAGGAACACAGCTACTACATCAGCCGCTACCCCGCCGCGCGCGAGGCGACGGTGTTCCAGAACCCCAACGGGTCCAGCGTGATCGACCTCAAGTTCACCAACGACTCGCCGACCGGCATCGCGATCCAGGCGATCTGGTCGCCGTCGTCGATCACGGTGAAGCTGTGGGGCACGAAGCGCTACACCGTCGAGTCGATCCCCGGCGGCCGCTCGAACGCGAGCGACCCGCAGCCCAAGCCGGGCCCGAAGGAGAACTGCCACGCGTCCAACGGCGCGCCCGGGTTCACCACGACCGACACCCGCGTGCTCAAGGACGCCGCGACCGGCCGCGAGGTCAGCCGCTCGACCCGGACGGTCCACTACAACCCGCAGCCGAAAATCACGTGCGGCGAAGGCCAGTGACCTTCTAACGGACGTTCACGCTGGGCGTTCGTGACGGTACCCTGAGTGTCCATGGCGGCACGCGCGGTCGGGTTCCGGGACGTCCTCGGCGTGACCGAGTTCCGGGCGCTGTTCTCCGCCCAGCTGGTCTCGGTCACCGGCGACCAGCTGGCGCGCGTCGCGCTGTCGATCCTGGTGTACGACCGCACGAACTCGCCCGGCTGGGCCGCGCTGACCTACGCGCTGACGTTCCTGCCGGACCTCGTGGGCGGCCCGCTGCTGTCCGGGCTGGCCGACCGGTACCCGCCGCGGACGGTGATGGTCGCGGCGGACGTCCTGCGCGCGGCCGCGGTGGCCGTGATGGCGGTGCCCGGCCTGCCGCTGCCGTCGGTGGCGGCGCTGCTGGTCGGCGTCCAGCTGGCCAACCCGGTGTGGAACGCCGCGCGTGCGGCGCTGCTGCCGCAGGTGCTGCCGGGCGAGACCTTCGTGCCCGGCATGGGTTTGCTGATGATGCTGGTGCAGGCGGGCCAGGTCGCGGGCTTCGCGCTGGGCGGGCTGCTCGTCGCGGCCACCGGCACCGGCGGAGCGCTGCTGGCGGACGCGGCGAGCTTCGCGGTGTCGGCGCTGTTCCTGGTCACCGGCGTCCACCCGCGGCCGCCCCGCGAATCGTCCGGCGTCCGCTGGTGGCGGCACGTCCGCGCGGGCTGGACGGTGGTGACCGGCGACCGGCGGCGGCTCGCGCTGGTGGCGCTGGGGTGCGTGTCGGGGGCCTACATCGCGGGCGAGGCGATCGCCGCGCCCTACGCCGCCGAGCTCGGGGGCGGCGCGGCCGTGGTCGGCCTGCTGCTCGGGGCGTACGCGCTGGGGAACGTGCTCGGGATGGCGGCGCTGTCCCGGATCCCGCCCGCGCGGCGGGCCCGCTTGCTCGGGCCGCTGGCGGTGCTCGCGTGCGCGGCGCTGCTCGGCTGCGCGCTGCGGCCGAACCTGGAAGGCACGCTCACGCTGCTGACGCTGTCCGGGGTGGCCAGTTCGTACAACCTGATCGCGAACACGACGTTCGTCCAGTTCACCCCGGACACCCAGCGCGCGCAGGCGTTCGGCTTCGCGCTGACGGCGCTGCGGGTGTCGCAGGGACTGGGCGTGGTGCTGGCCGGGCTCGCGGCGGAACGCGCGGCCCCGCACGGAGTGGTCGCCGGCGCGGGCGCGATCGGCGTGGTGGCGGCGCTCGGCGCGGCTTCGTTGTGGCGCCGGGCGCAACCGGATCCCCGGTGACCGGCCCGGTCGCCGGTCACCGGGTGCGGATCAGGACCGCGTCCAGTCGGTCGGGCACTGCGGCAGCGGTGACGAGACGCCGGGGCGGGTCCAATCCGTCGGCAGCTCGCGGACGGTCCAGTCGGTGGGCAGTTCGCGGGCGGTCCAGTCGGTCGGCAGCTGCCGCGGGGTCCAGTCGGTCGGGATCGCGCGGGTCCAGTCGGTGGGGAGCTGCCGCGTCCAGTCGGTCGGCCGCTGCGAACGGCGGCGGGACGGGACGAGGTTGGCGGTGGGCAGGAAGTGCGACATGGACTTCTCCTGTTCGTGAGGGATCTTGCACGGTGCGTAACCGGACGGTAGCCTGACCGGCCTAGTGACACACCGCGTTCATTCGATTACAGTGACGATTTCCGCGAAGAGTTCCGTCCTGAGAAGAGGGGCGTTTCGTGGGATTGTCCGGGTCCCAAGGGCGAAAGCCCAGCTCAGAACGTCCACGATCAGGTATCCGTACGTGGGCGATGTGGAAGCTGGCCACTCCGGTGCTCGGCTACGTCCTCGTCGTCGACGCGCTGGCGCTGATCGCGGTCGTCGCGACGGCCGCGCTCGTGCCGATCACCGCCCAGTCGCTGCTCTGGTGTGGACTGATCCTCGCCGGTGAAGTCGTGCACCTCGAAGCGGCACAACGGATCGAGCGCATCCGCGAGCTGGCCGCCGACGGCCGGCCGCACATGCACCTGCAGTCGATCTGGATCTTCGCCGGGCTGCTCCTGCTGCCCCCGCCGTTGGCCACGCTCGTCATCGTCGTCAGTTACGCCCATTCCTGGGTCCGCGTTTACCAACGCCGCGGCGTGATTCACCGGAAAGTGTTTTCCGGCGCCACGGTCATCCTCGCTTGTTTCGCGGCGGGCGCCGTCCTTTCCGCGGGCACCGGGCACGTGGCGCCCTACGTCCCCTATTTGGACGGCTTCGGCGGGATGACGGCGCTGCTGGCGGCCGGCCTCGTCTACTTCGGGCTCAACTACGTGCTGGTGATCCTCGCGATCCTGATGAGCAACCCGGGCAAGCCACCGCGGCGGGCGTTCGGCAACCCGTCCGACGTGCTGATCGTGCTGGCCGCGGTCGGCGTCGGCTGCGGCATCGCGCTGGTCATGACGGTCCGGCCGTGGCTGCTGCCGGTGCTCATGGTGACGCCGGTGGCGCTGCACGTCGGGCTGCTGCTCCCGCAGTTCCAGGCCGCGGCGCGCACCGACTCCAAGACGGCGCTGCTCGCCCCGGAGTTCTGGGTCCAGCTGGCCCGCAACGAACTGGCCCGCGCGGCGGAGCTCTCCTCGACGGCGGGCGTCCTGATGATCGACATCGACCACTTCAAGGCCATCGACGACGGCAACGGCCACCTGGCGGGCGACGAGGTCCTCCGCGCGATCGCGGCGGCGATCCAGGGCTCGGTCCGCGGCGGCGACTACGTGGGCCGCTTCGGCGGCGACGAGTTCGTGGTCCTCCTCCCAGGCACGACGAGCGCGGAGATCGTGGCCATCGCCGACCGCATCCGGACGGCGATCGCGCGCATCGAGGTCGCGGTCCCGGTGGTCCGCCCGGGCAAGCCCGAGGTGATCACCGGCCTGACCGCGTCGATCGGGGCGGCGGTCTACCCGGAAACCGCCACGGACTACACGATCCTGCTGCAGGCGGCGGACGACGCGGTCTTCGAGGCCAAGGCGGCCGGTCGCGACCACGTCGTCCTGGCCACCCCGCGGGCCGAACTCACGCGCCCCGAAATCCCCGACGTGCTCTGACGTCAGTTCACGGCAGCGCGGCCAGCGACGCTTCGAGGGTGGCGGCCGACAGCTCGTTGTCCACCATGTCCCCGGCGAGGTAAGCACCGTACGCGGGCAGGTCCAGGTGCGCGTGCCCGCACAACGCCGTGAGGATGACCTTCTCCTCGCCGGTTTCCTTGCACCGCAACGCTTCCTGGATGCACGCCGCGAGCGCGTGGGTCGGCTCCGGCGCCGGGATGATCCCTTCGGACCGCGCGAACCGCACTCCCGCCGCGAAGCACTCCTGCTGGCCGACGGCGATCGCCTCGATCAGGCCGAGCTCGTAGATGTGCGAGATCAGCGGCGACATCCCGTGGTAGCGCAGGCCGCCCGCGTGGATCGGGTCCGGGATGAAGTCGTGGCCGAGCGTGTGCATCTTGAGCAGCGGCGTGAGCCCGGCCGTGTCGCCGAAGTCGTAGGTGTACTTCCCCCGCGTGAGCGACGGGCACGCGGCCGGCTCGACCGCGCGGATCACCGGGTCCATCCGGCCGGCCAGCTTCTCGCGCAGGAACGGGAAGGCGAGCCCGCCGAAGTTCGAGCCGCCGCCGGTGCAGCCGACGAGCACGTCGGGCGTGTCACCGGCCAGCTCGAACTGCTTCAGCGCCTCTTCGCCGATGATCGTCTGGTGCAGCAGCACGTGGTTGAGGACGCTGCCCAGCGCGTACCGCGTGTTCGGGTCCTGCGCGGCCTGCTCGACGGCCTCGCTGATCGCGATGCCGAGGCTGCCGGTCGAGTCCGGGTGCTCGGCGAGGATGGCCTTCCCCGACTCGGTCAGCTCGGACGGGCTGGGGTGGACGGTCGCGCCGAACGTCTCCATCATCAGCTTGCGGTAGGGCTTCTGGTCGTAGGACGCCCGGACCTGCCAGACCTCGCACTCGAGGCCGTACTGGGCGCAGGCGAACGCGAGCGCGCTCCCCCACTGGCCGGCCCCGGTCTCGGTGGTCAGCCGGGTGACGCCCTCCTGCGCGTTGTAGAACGCCTGCGGCACCGAGGTGTTCGGTTTGTGCGAGCCGACCGGGCTGACACCCTCGTACTTGTAATAGATCCGGGCCGGCGTACCGAGCGCCTTCTCCAGCCGCCGCGCGCGGAACAGCGGCGACGGGCGCCAGAGCCGGTAGACCTCCCGGACCTCCTCCGGGATGTCGACATAGCGATCCGTCGTCACTTCCTGGGCGATGAGCGCCTGCGGGAAGAGCGGCGCCAGGTCGTCCGGCCCGACCGGTTCGCGCGTGCCGGGGTGCAGCGGCGGCGGGGGCGGCTCGGGCAGATCGGGGACGACGTTGTACCACTGCGTCGGGAGATCGGCTTCGTCCAGGATGTACTTGGTGCGTTCGGCCATCGCGCCTCCTAGGTCGGTCTCCCAACTTAGGACGCGACCGGCCGCGGAGCCAGTACGGTGACCCGGTGGGGAACTTGGTCTTGCTCGACGCTCCGTCCAACCTGGGCCTGCGCCCGCCCGCCGAGGGCGCGGTGCCCGGCTGCTACAAGACGCCCGGCGTGCTGCGCGACCTGGGCATCCTGCGCCGCCTGGGCGCGTCGGACGGCGGCGTCGTGACACCCGGGCGGTACGTGGGCACCTGGCAGCCGGGCGACGGCGTCCGCAACTCGGCGGCGATCGCGTCCTACACGCGCGCGCTCGCGACCCGGATCGCGGCGGTGCGCGCCGACGGCGGCTTCCCGGTGGTGCTGGGCGGCGACTGCTCGATCTCGCTGGGCGCGATGCTGGCGCTGCGCCGGTCCGGCCGCTACGGCATCGCGTACCTGGACGGCCACGACGACTTCCGCCACCTGCCCGCGGCCGGCCACGTCGGCGCGGCGGCGGGCGAAGACCTGGCGATCATGACCGGCCGCGGCGCGGCCGACCTCGCCGACATCGACGGGCTCCGGCCCTACGTCCGCGACGAAGACGTCCTGGTGCTCGGCGTGCGATCGGCCGAGTCCGCCCAGTTGCGGGCGGCCGGCATCACCCACGTCACGTCGGAGGCGATCATGTCCGGCGCACCGGTGCCGCCTGCGGTCCCGGACCTGGACGGTTTCTGGGTCCACGTGGACATCGACGTCCTCGACCCGGCGCACGTGTCCGCAGTGGACAGTCCCGATCCCGGCGGCCTCGACCCCGACGCGCTGGTCTCGGTGCTGCGCGAGCTGCTGGCCCGCCCGGGCGCGGCGGGCTTCGAGCTGACGGTGTTCGACCCCGACCTCGACCCGGACGGCCGCCAGGCCGCGCTGGTCGCCGACATCCTGGAAAGGGCGCTGCGATGACCGACCTGCCGATCTGGCACCCGCCGTCCGGCCGCGGCCCGGGCCTGGTGCTGGTCCAGGAGATCTTCGGCCTGGACGACTACCTGCGCTCGGTGGCTTCGGACCTCGCGGCGACCGGGTACGTGGTGGCGGTCCCGGAACTGTTCCGGCGGATCGCCCCGGGCTGGTCGTCGACGCACGACGAGGCGGGCGTCGCGGCGTCGATGCAGGTGGCCGCGTCGTTCGACCCGGAACTGGGCCGCGCGGACGTACTGGCGGCGATGGCCCACCTCCGTTCCCTGCCCACGGTCACCGGCGGCGCCGGCCTGCTGGGCTTCTGCCTGGGCGGTTCACTGGCGTTCGCGGCGGCGGCCGAAGGCGACCCGGACACGGTGGTGTCGTTCTACGGCTCGACGGTGCCGTCGTCGATCGGCGAGCTTTCGCGGGTGACGTGCCCGATCCAGTTCCACTTCGGCGGGAAAGACCCGTACATCCCGCGCTCGGACGTGGCGGTGGTCGAAGCGGCGGTGGCCACCCACCCGGGCGCGGAGATCCACGTGCAGGAGGAGGCCGGCCACGCGTTCCACAACCACGTGGCCCCGATGTTCCACCACCCCGAAGCAGCGGCCCGCGCGTGGGACCTGACGACGGAGTTCCTGCGGCGGACCCTGCCGAGTTAGGAGTACCCGGTGCCGTCGGCTCGCGCGTGGTCTACCTTCGTCACCAGCTGACCTTTGGAGGAGTTCGCCATGCCCCACACCGTGGACTTCGGCACCGTATCGACCACCGGCCTGGAGTCTTCCCCGGTCGCGGCCGCCCTCGCCGGCCTGCGCGCGAACGAGGCCCGCTACTTCAAGAACAAGTACGACCACGTGTTCACGGTTTCCCCCGCGGTCGAGGTCCCGTCGGCCGTCGAGTGGGTGCACCGGATCCTGGCGGAGGAACGCGGCATCGTCATCGCGTCCCCGGCTCTCGAGGCGACCGAGTTCGAGGTCGCGGGGATCCGGATGGCGTACGTGTTCTACGAGAGCGGGCTGTCGGTGAACGTGATGTACACGATCGAGGATTCCGGGAAGCGGGCGGTGGGGTTCAAGCTTTCGGAGGGGATGGAGGTGCCGGCGGAGCTGGCGGGGTTCAAGTTCGCGCGTCAGAAGTCCAAGCTGGCCGGGACCATCCGGGGGTCGTACTTCGTGATCAAGAAGGAGTACTGACGGCCGTCAGCAGCGGCAAAGACCGTTGTCTCCGACGGCGATCCCGCACCCGTCGCAGTAGTCGATTTTGACGGCCGGCGCCGGACGCAGCGCCGGCCGGACCACCGGCTGACGACGCGGCTTGCCGCGGACCGGCTTGATTTCCCTCCGCAGTGCGGAGATCGCCGCGGCCGTGACACCGACGTAGCCCGCCTCCTCGACCGCTTCCCGCCATTGGCGGTTGCTCACGTTCGGGTGAGTCCGCAGCCATCGGGCGGCGAACGTACGCCACGGCTCCTTCGCGGCCGGAGCTCGCCGCCGTTGTCCCGAGCTGCCCCCGGCCGACCGCCCGGCCTGGTTCTTCGCCTTCGACGCCTGACTCACCTCGGCGACCGGCCGGGCCGGGCGAGCCGTCCGCCGGGGACCGGGAACGGTCCACTCCCGCTGCGGCGCCTCACCGAGGACGAATGGATCAGGTACGTCGTCGTCCGGCCCGAAGTTCGGGTGCACATCACGCCGCTGGGAGCCGGCAAGGTACCAATCGTCGATGCTCACTGCGCCCGCCCTTCGCCCGTGGTCTGTTCCGGCTGTTGTCGCGCGAGTGGCCCGACCCGCTACGGACCCGTGGTCAACTGTTATCTCCGCGAGACCGGGTCGTCGCCGAGGCATCGGCCTCGGCGACGCCCCCGGGACTAGTTCCGGTACCGGAACAGGATGCGCCCCCGGTTGAGGTCGTACGGGCTCAGCTCCACCAGCACCCGGTCGAACGGCAGGATCTTGATGTAGTTCTTCCGGATCTTCCCGCTGATGTGCGCGAGCACCTTGTGCCCGTTTTCCAGCTCCACGCGGAAAGTCGCGTCACGGAGGCACTCCAGCACCGTGCCCTCGACTTCGATCCCTCCCTTGCCGCCCATCAGCGCACCACCAGCTCGACGGTGCTGCCCGCTCGACGCGCGCCGGCGCCGTCGGCCAACGCGATCGCCGCCGAGTTGGTCTCGTCGACTTCGAACGAAACGGACTCGATTCCCCGGCGGTACAAGGAATCCAGCACGTGGGTCAGCAACGCCCGCCCGATGCCGTGACGCCGCCGGCCGGCGCGGACCGCGAGCAGCCCGATCCGGGTCTGGCGGCGCAGCGGGCCGAGCCGGGCGAGGCCGACGGGGACGCCGGACTCCGAAGCCACCACGTACTTGGCCAAGTCCCAGGCACCATCGGGCCGCGGCAGCACTTCGGCGGGCATCGAAGACCACGCCACCTCGGCGCGGATCACGTCGTCGAGTGCACGCAGCTGGTCCTGGTCCGTCGCCGGACCGATGGTCACACCGGGCGGAACGGTCCCCGGTGCAGTGGGCACGACGTACTCCCACTCACGCCGCCGGGTCGCGAAACCGGCGCGCTCCCAGTGGGACTTCAACTCGTCGTCGGCTTCGTCGACCACGGTGTACAGCGGACGCGGCAGAGCCGGCAGCATCGCCGAAGCGAGCCGCGCAAAATCGTCGGAGTGCCACGTGTCGATGCTGAGGAACAAACGCCCATCGGGGCGCGGGGACGCTTCCGCCCGGCCGACCACGCGGTCGTCGGACAGTGCGTGCCACTGGTGTTCCGCCACCCGCGTGATCACCAGGGCGGGCTCGGAATGCGGAGAATCCATGAAAACAGCCTTTCGGGAGTGCTTCTTCACAGCGCTCCCGGCGGCCCCTGCGTCAGCCGCCAGACCGTGACAACGAGGGGAGCACCCACTTCGATCCAGCGTTCACGGGTCCCACCTCCTCGGGCAAAATCACGGTTCGACGGCAAGCTACCAACCCCCTCCCGACGCCGTCCAACGGTTTTCACGGGTGCTCGTTCAGCCACCGGGTCGCCGTGCCGATCGGGTCGTGGCCGGCGAAGCCTTCGAGCTTCTTGGCGTGGCGGCGCAGGGACTCCGTGATCTCGGCCTCCGTGCGGCCGTGGCGGTCGGCCGCGATCGCCAGGTGGGCCGCGCTCTCCTTGACCTCCCAGGCGAGGTCGGACATCAGGTTGCCGGCCAGCGCCGCCAGTTCCTGCCACGCCGGGAACGGCCCCTCCGTCGTGTCGGACACCCCGAGGTCGCCCGGGCGGTACCACGCCGCGCCGCACATCGAGCCCCAGTAGACGAGGTCCGCGCCCGCGTTGATCTGCTGTTCGATCTGCGGCAGCGTGTCCGTGGCGAGGAACTGCAGCACTTCCAGGTCCACTTTGATCCCGCTGACGTCGACCACCTCGAGCAGCTTCGGCTTCGGCATCGCGAACGACTTGGACCGCCGCGTGACGGTGTCCATCCCGTCCTTGATCTTGCCCGTGATGTCGTCCTCGCAGCCGCGGATCGTCCGCGCCAGCGTCTTCAGCGCCTCCCCCGCGCTCGCGATCACCTTTTCCGGGGTACCGCCGGCGAACTCGACCGGCTGCTTGTTCGGCTCGTCGCCGGCGTTGAGCAGCGTTTCCAGCGCCGGGAGCGCCGCGCCGACGCCGGCCAGGATCGGCTGCGCCGGCGTCGGGAACACCGCGGCGAGCGCGAACAACGCCGTGATCGTGCCGAGGTCGGCGACGGCCGAGCCGCGCTCCTTCATCGCCGCGTACATCTTTTCCGCGATCGAGTGGACGTCCTCGCGCGCCTTCGCCCAGATCTCCTTCTCCCCGAGCAGCGTCACGCCGGCGAGCAGCGCGACGGCGTACTGGCCGTGGAGGACGGTCGGCAGCGGGGTGCAGAAGTTCTGGTCGAACGCGAAGATCGTGGCGCCGCGCATGTTCTCGCCGCCGATCTTCTCCTGCAGGTAGCCGACGGTGTCCAGGGCGGCGTTGCCGACCGCGCTGACCCGGTCGGCGGCGCTGGTCAGCGACACGGACCAGGCGGCGTCGCGGACCTGGTCGAGGTAGTCGTCGAAGGCCGCCGGGTCGGGGATCGTCCGCCACGGGCGGAACAGCTCGCGGACGGTCGTCTCGAAGTGGCCGTAGACCAGCGAGCCCGCGTTCTCGCCGGCGCCGTACTCGAAGCCGTCGTAGTAGCCGGGCATGCCGCTCCGGAGCACCTGGCCGCCCGACGTCCGCGAAGGGCTGCCGGGCGGGGTGATCTCGGAGCCGTCGCCGCCCGGCCACTGTTCGTAGTTGCCGTTCATGTTGAGCTGCCAGCCGCGTGAGGCCATGAAGAACTTGATCGCCTCGTCGATGATCCGCTCGACCATCTCGTCCAGCTGCTCCGCGAACCCCATCGCCGTCCTCTCCGTGCCGTGCCAGGTCACGACGACCACGCGTGACTGGGCCGAATGGTTTAGCGCGGACCGGTCAGGAATCGAGAAGCGCCGGTGAGCGGTGCGGACCTAGCGTTACCGGCATGACGAACATCGACACCATCACCCTCGAGGTGGCCGACCCCGCGGCCGCCGAGCGCTTCCACACCGCCGCCTTCGGGCCCGCCGTCCCGCTGCGCTTCCGTGCTTCGCAGGAGCCGTCCACCGGCTTCCGCGGCTTCACCCTCTCCCTGGTCGTCGCCCAGCCCGCGGACGTCGACTCCCTGGTCGCCACGGCCGTCGAGGCCGGCGCGACGACGCTCAAGGCACCCGCGAAGTCCATGTGGGGCTACGGCGCGGTCGTCCAGGCCCCGGACGGGACGATCTGGAAGCTCGCGACGTCGGCGAAGAAGAACACCGGCCCGGCCACCCGCGAATTCGGCCAGGTCGTGCTCCTGCTGGGCGTCGCCGACGTGGTGGCGAGCAAGAAGTTCTACACCGACCACGGGTTCACCGTCGGCAAGAGCTTCGGCCGGATGTACGTGGAGTTCGACAGCGGCTCGAGCCCGGTCAAGCTGGCGCTGTACCGGCGCAAGGCCCTGGCGAAGGACGCGGGCGTGTCGCCCGAGGGCACGGGTTCGCACCGCATCGCGGTCGGCGGCGGAGCCGAGGCGTTCACCGACCCGGACGGCTTCGCATGGGAGACGACCGCGGCGGCCGAGCTGTCCTGACGCTTTCCCCGATGGGGCAACGGTTTTCACCCCGTCGAGTTCACCTCGGGCCCTGCACTGGCGACTCCCCCAGCCGGCGGTCGAAGATCATCTTCAGCCCTGATCGTCGACCCCCGAGGTGCGCCCGCATGCCCGAAGCGACGTTCGACCCGATCGCCGAGCTGTACGACCGGTTCGCCGATCTCAGCCACTCCAGGTACCGGGAGTGGCTGGCCGGCGTCCTGCCCGCGGGCGGCGGGCGCGCGGTGGACCTGGGCTGCGGCGCGGGCCGGTTCCTGGACCTGCTCGCGGACCGCTACGACGACGTCCTGGCGGTCGACGCCGCACCCCGCATGATCGAGCTGGCCCGCGCGCGGCACGCGGACCCGGCCATCCGGTACCGCGTCGACGACCTGTGGGAGGTCACGCCGGACCGGGACGGCGCGTTCGACCTCGTGTTCAGCGTCAACACCCTCCACCACCTGGGCCCGGACCCGCAGCGGTACCTGCCGCACGTACGGCGGCTGGTCCGGCCCGGCGGACGGCTCGTGGTCGTCGACTGCGTCCGCCACACCCCGGAGTGGGCGACGAACGCGGTGGCCTACCGGGTCTACCGGGCGTCCCGCACGGTGGCGGGAGCGGTGCGCGCGGGGGTTTCCGGACGGTCCGTGGCAGACGCGATGGCGAGCTACCGGCTGCGGCGGCACCCGCGCTGGCAGAGCCTGGCCGCGGAGGCACCGGCGCTGACGAGGGCGGAGTTCCACCGCGAGTACGCGGCGGCGTTCCCCGGAGCTTCGTTCACGGACACGCTGGACGCGTCGGTGTGCGCGGTGACGGCGCCGGTCCCGGCGGAGGCCGGGCAGCCGGCGGGCTGAGCGGTGGTAATGAGCGGAGCGGGAAACCCGACTACCTGCTCATGCCGTACGTTGCCTTGCCCGGCGAGTGTCGCGCGATCCCGGTCGACCCGGCCCGCTGGGCGGCCCGGCTGCCACCGGGAACGTGGCCGGGGGACTTCGCCCTCAGCGGCGCGGTCTGGCGCGCCGAGGTGTTCGCGCTCGCGGACCGCTGGCGGGCGCGGGACGTCTCGGCCACGCAGTTCACCGCCGGCGTGCTGGCTTGGGGTCACGGCGTCCGCGGCTACGGGCCATACCGGACCGCCCGTGTCCTGGCGCAGCGAGACGCGGCCGGACGCCTGGAAACGGCGCTGGCCGGGCTCCGGGCGGACGTCACCCCGGACTGGGGGCGTCCAGCCGCTGATCTTCGACCGGGTCGTGGCGCGGCGGCTGCCCGAAGAAGCGGGCCCGGCCTCGAAGTACGGCACGGCGTGGTGGACCAGCACCTGGTCGGGCTACCTGCGCCGGGCGGCGGAGCAGGCCCGGCGCCCGGAGTACGGCAACGAACCGGACCACGTCGAGGTGGCCCTGTTCACCGGCGCGTGGACGCCCTGACTTCTGCGAACCCCCGCCCCAGTAGGCAGACTGGACCGCGTGCCGGAACTGCCCGAAGTGGAACTCGCCCGTCAAGTCCTCGCCGGTGCGCTAGGGCGGAAGATCCGCGACGTCGACGACCACGACGACTGGGTCTGCCGCCCGCACGCGCCCGGGGACATCCGCACCGCGCTGCGGGGTGGCAAGCTCACCGAAGCGCACCGGCGCGGCAAGACCCTGTGGTGCGAAACCGAAAGCGGCCGCGGCAAAGCCGGCCCCACGCTCGGCCTGCACCTCGGGATGGCCGGGCAGCTGCGGTTCGGCGACGAGAGCGGGCCGCCGCGGCGGCGGCGCGACCGGGACGAGAAACCCGAATGGTTCCGGTTCGCCATCACCTTCGCCGACGGCGAACAGCTGCGGTTGTTCGACACCCGGCGGCTGAGCCGGGTGCGGCTCGACCCCGATCTCGACGCGCTCGGGCCGGACGCCGGGGAGATCTCGCGCCAGGACTTCCGCGAGCGCGTCGGGCGGGGGCGGGCGCCGCTCAAGGCGCGGCTGCTGGACCAGTCCGTCGTCGCCGGGATCGGGAACCTGCTGGCCGACGAAACCCTCTGGCAAGCCGGGCTGAACCCCGCCCGGCCGGTCAACGACTTGGCCGGTGACGAGCTCACCGACCTCCACAAGGCGCTGCGGAAGGCGTTGCGCGCCGCGATCAAGCACGGTGGCGTGCACACCGGCGAGATCATCGGCCACCGCCGGGCCGGCGACCACTGCCCGCGGTGCGGTGCCGAAATGACGCACGGCACCGTCGGCGGGCGGTCGACCTGGTGGTGCCCCGAAGAACAAGCCGGCTAGCGCGGCCCCAGCCCGGTGCGGCCGTCGAGCAGCTCGCGCACCACGTCGAGGTGACCGGCGTGGCGGGCCGTCTCCTCGATGACGTGCAGCACCACCCCGCGCAGGTCGGTGATCTCCTCGCCCAGCGGGCCGGGGTGGCGCGCTCGCGGGCGCGCGGACAACGGGGTCGCCGCGAGCACCTCGTCGGACCGGCGGCACTGCTCGCGGTAGAAGGCGAAGACGACGTCCGGCCGCCGTGGCGTGGTCAGCGGCCGGTCGTCGTCCGGCCAGGGCAGGGGATCCGCCGCGCCGGTGACGATCTCCTGGAACCAGTGCCGCTCGGCGCACCCGAGGTGCTCGACCATGCCGAGCGGCGTCCAGCCGGACGGCAGGACCGGTCTCCTCAGCTCCTCCGCCCCGAGCCCGTCGAGGATCGCCAATGCGCTTTCGCGCTGCGCCCGCAGGAACATCCGCAGCGTGC
The DNA here is from genome assembly GCF_041346945.1 of Amycolatopsis sp. cg9. Classification (NCBI taxonomy): domain Bacteria; kingdom Bacillati; phylum Actinomycetota; class Actinomycetes; order Pseudonocardiales; family Pseudonocardiaceae; genus Amycolatopsis; species Amycolatopsis sp. cg9. The sequence continues at coordinate 128,284 of NZ_CP166850.1, forward strand.
TCTTCTCGTCGTCGGCCACGATCGGGGACGCTAGCGGCACCCACCGACGAGAACCGCACGGCGGCGAGCGGTTTTTGTCGGACCCTTTCGGTAGCGTCGCGGACATGGCAACACTGGTCACCTTCCACGCCCACCCGGACGACGAGTGCCTCCGCACCGCGGGCGTCATGCGCAAAGCCGTCGAAGACGGGCACCGGGTCGTGCTCGTCGTCGCCACCAAGGGCGAAGTCGGCGAGGTACCCGACGGCTTCCTCGCCGATGGGGAAAAACTCGAGGACCGGCGGGTCCAGGAGTCCCACGCGGCCGCGGCGATCCTCGGCGTCGAGCGCGTCGAGTTCCTGGGCTACCGCGACTCCGGGATGATGGGCGAGCCGACGAACGACGACCCGGCGTGCTTCTGGCGCGCCGACGTCGAGAAGGCGGCCGAGCAGCTCGCGGCGATCCTGCGCGAGGAGTCGGCCGACGTCCTGACGGTCTACGACGACAACGGCGACTACGGCCACCCGGACCACATCCAGGTCCACCGCGTCGGCATCCGCGCGGCCGAGCTGGCCGGCACGGGCCGGGTCTTCCAGGCGACGTTCAACCGCGAATTCATGCAGCGCGGCTTCGAAGCCGCGGTCGAGCAGGGCCTGATGCCCCCGGAGGCGGCACCGAAACCCCCGGAGAACGTCGAGTTCGGCAAGCCGGAAGCGGAGATCACCGCGGCGGTCGACGTGGCGGAGTACGCGCCGGTGAAGCGGGCGGCGATGCGGGCGCACCCCAGCCAGATCAGCGAGGAGATGTTCATGCTGGCCATGCCGGACGACGCGTTCGCGTTCGCCTTCGGCACGGAGTGGTTCATCCGGTGGGGGCAGGGCCCGGGGATCACGGAAACGGACCTGATGGCGGGTCTCTGAACGGTCGTCAGTCCAGCGCGGCCGTCACGTCCAGCTCCACCAGCTGGCCCGGGTACCCCAGCTGGGCGACTCCCAGCAAGGTGCTCGCCGAGCTGAACGCCTCGCCGATCGGGGACTCCGCCAGCCGCGCCCACACCGCCGACAGCGTCTCGCGGTCCGTCGTCACCACGTAGATCACCGTGCGCACGACGTCGGCCGGTCCGGCGCCGGCGAACTCCAGCGCGGCCGCCGCGTTGGCGATCACCTGGTCGGCCTGGGCGAGCACGCCGCCCTCGACGACCGAGCCGTCCGCGGTGAGCGGGCACTGGCCGGCCAGGTGCACCGTGCGGGTCGCCGAGGTCACCGTCACGTGGTGGTAGCCCGGCGGCGTGTGCAGGCCGGGCGGGTTCTGCCGTTCAATGGTCACAGCCGCATCTTCACCACCGCGGCAACCGGATTTCACGGGAGGGTTCGTGCGCAGGACCATCGACTGGGCGGACGGCGCCATCGTCATCATCGACCAGACGGCGCTGCCCGGCGACTACCGGCTGCTCGAGCTGCGGACGGTCGGTGAGCTCGTCGACGCCATCAAGCGGCTCGCCGTCCGCGGGGCGCCCGCGCTGGGGGCCGCCGGGGCGCTGGGGGTGGCGCTGGCCGCCCGGCTGGGCGGCGACGTCGAGGCGGACGCCGAGCTGATCGCGCACGCGCGCCCGACCGCGGTCAACCTCGCCTGGGGTGTCCGGCGGGCGCTCGCCAAGCTCGGGCAGGGCGCCGACGCCGTCCTCGCCGAGGCGCAGGCCCTGCTCACCGAGGACGAGGAACTCAACAAGACCGCCTCCGCGCACGCCGCCGAGATCGTGCTCGCCGAGTGCCCGGGGCGCCCGTTGCGGCTGCTGAGCCACTGCAACGCGGGGCGCCTCGCGACCGTCGGCTGGGGCAGCGCGCTCGGGGTCGTCTGGCACCTGCACGAACGCGGGCTCGTCGAGGAAGTGCTCGTCGACGAGACGCGCCCGCTGCTGCAGGGCGCCCGCCTGACGGCGTGGGAGCTGGCGCAGGCCGGCGTCCCCCACCGCGTCCAGCCCGACAGCGCGGCCGCGGCCGCCATGGCGCGCGGGATGGTCGACTGCGTGCTCGTCGGCGCCGACCGGATCGCCGCGAACGGCGACGTCGCCAACAAGATCGGCACCTACGGCCTGGCGATCGCCGCGCGGCACCACGGCGTCCCGTTCGTCGTGGTCGCGCCTTCGTCCACTGTGGACGAGCAGCTCGCGGACGGCGCGGGCATCGCGATCGAAGAACGCGATGCCCGCGAACTCACCGAGTACAGCGGAACCCCGGTCACGCCGCCGGGCACCGAGGTGTTCAACCCCGCGTTCGACGTCACCCCGTTCGGCCTGATCACGGCCGTGGTGACCGAACGGGGGCGCCTGGTTCCCTAGGCCGGGTTCCGGCGGGGCGTGGCACACTTCGTCGATCACGATGCCAGCCAGGGAGCACGACGCATGACCGAGCGGCCGACCAGGCGAACGCAGGACCAACGACGCGCCGAGACCGAGCGGCGCGTGCTGGACGCGGCGATGGCGCTCATCGCGCGCAGCGGGTCCCGGGCCGTCACGCTCGCCGAGGTCGGGGAAGCCGCCGGCTACAGCCGCGGCATCGTCTACCACCACTTCGGCAGCCGGGAACGGCTGCTGGAAGCCGTGCTCGACGAGGCGCAGCGGTTCGACGTCCCCGACTACCGGGGAGACGGCCTGGACCACCTGGTGCGGATCGTCGAGGCGTACCTGCGCAACGTCGTGCGGCGGACACCGTCGGCGCGCGCGTTCCTGCAGCTGTGGGGCGAGGCGATCGCGGCCGACCCCGCGCTGGCCCCGCTGTTCGCCCGCCGGGACGCCGACTTCCGGCAGCTGCTGGCGAACGTGGTCCGCCAGGGCGTCGCCGACGGGACCGTCCGGCCCGACGCGAACCCGGCCGCGGCCGCCGTACTGGTCGTCGCCCTGGTCCGCGGGACCGGGCTGCAGCTCATCGCCCAGCCCCCGGTGCGCAACGTCCCCGCGCTCATCCGGGAGGCGACGCGCTCGGTGCGCGCGGCCTTCGCCCGCACGCCGTAGCTTCCGGCCGTGGTCGGCCCGCACTGGCCGCTGCTACACTTACTTGCGTACATGCACGCAAGTTAGGAGTGGAAAATGACCGTTCCCCTGGTACTCGTGCACGGCAATCCGGAGAACTCCGGCGTGTGGGGACCGCTGATCGCGGCGCTCGGCCGGGACGACGCGGTGACGCTGTCCCCGCCCGGCTTCGGGGTTCCAGCGTCAGAGGGCTTCTCCGCCACCGTCGAGGGCTATCGCGATTGGCTCGCCGCGCGGCTGGAGCAGTTCAAGGAGCCCGTCGACCTCGTCGGCCACGACTGGGGCGGCGGGCACGTGGTCCGGATCGCGATGGCCCGCCCGGACCTGATCCGCAGCTGGGCGTCGGACGCACTCGGCCTCTACGCCCCGGACTACGTCTGGCACGCGCGGGCCCAGGTGTGGCAGCAGGAAGGGGCGGGCGAGGCCTCGGTGAAGGAGATCTTCGGCGGCACCTTCGAGCAGCGGCTGGCGGTCGTCACCGCGCTCGGGATGACCGGCCCGGTCGCGGAACGCGTGGCCGCCGGCATGGACGACGAAATGGGGCGGGCGGTGCTCTCGCTCCTGCGGTCGGCCGCCCAGCCGGTGATGGCCGACGCGGGCCGCGGCCTCGCGAAGGCGCGACAGCGGCCCGGCCTGGCCTTGGTCGCCCTCGCCGATGTCGACCAGGCCAGCGGAACGCCCGCGCAGCACCGGGCCGCGGCCGAAGCCGCCGGTGCCGAGATCGCCGAGCTACCCGGCACCGGGCACTGGTGGCCGGTGACCGACCCGCACCCGGTGGCGCGCGCCCTGACCGCGTTCTGGTCCCGCTTGGACGGTTAGCCCGGCGATCGCCGCGGGGTCTGCCCCGGGCCTAGGGCCGCGGGCCGATCTCGCGGCCGCCGTCGGTCACCGTGATCGCCATCGCCGGGCACGAGTCCGCGGCGTCGAGCACCGTTTCGTCGCCGTCGACGGACGACGTCACCGTGTGGGCGACAGCGCCCTCGAGCACGAACACCTCCGGCATCAGGGCGGCGCACATCCCCGACCCGATGCAGGTGTGTTCGTCGATCCGCACTTCCCAGCTCATCGTCACCATCCGATCGGCATCGACCGCGGTCCGCGGACGAGCATCTGCGTCTTCCACACGATATCGCCGGCCAGGTGCAGGCCCGGCAGTTCGGTGACCAACGCGCGCAGCGCCTCCTGCAGTTCGAGCCGCGCGAGGGGCGCGCCGAGGCAGTGGTGGACGCCGTGGCCGAAGCCGAGGTGGTGGTTGTCGCCGCGGTCGAAGCGCAGCTTCTCGGCGTCGTCGAACTGCAGGCCGTCGCGGTTGGCCGCGCCGACCGCGACCAGCACCGGCTCCCCCGCGCGCACGAGCACCCCGCCGACCTCGACGTCTTCGGTGGCGTAGCGGGCGAACCCGGCGCCCGCGCCGAGCGGGACGAACCGCAGCAGTTCCTCGACCGCGGCCGGGATCAGGTCCGGGTCGGCGACCAGCCGGTCCCAGTGCTCGTGCTGGTCCTGCAGCGCGTAGACGAAGTTGGGGATCTGGCTCGCGGTCGTCTCGTGGCCGGCGACGAGGATGCCGACGCACAGGTCGACGAGTTCCAGCTCGGTCAGCCGGTCGCGCACGTCGCGGGCCTCGATCAGCGCGGTCATCAGGTCGTCCTGCGGCGCCGCGCGGTGCTCGGCGATCAGGCCGCGCATGTAGTCGCGCAGCTCCTCGCGGTTGCGCTCGAACTCCTCGGGCGTGAGCCCGCTGGTGGACAGCGCGGCGTCGCTCCAGACGCGGAACTTCGGCCGGTCGGCGACCGGGACCCCGAGCAGCTCGCAGATCACCGCGACCGGGATGGGCAGCGCGTAGGCGTCGACGAGGTCGGCGGGCGCCCCGGCCGCCTTCATGTCCGCGATCAGCTCCGACGCCAGCGAAGCGACCCGCGGCCGGAGGAGCTCGACACGGCGCATGGTGAACGCCTTCGCGACCAGCGTCCGCAGCCGGGTGTGGTCCGGCGGGTCCATCTGCAGGATCCCGCCGTCCCGCTGCACGGGCATGCGCCGCGGCGCGTCCTTCTCCTTCTCCATCGCCCGCGAAAACCGGCGGTCGCCCAGCACGAGCCGGGCGTCGGCGTACCGGGTGGCCAGCCATGCCGGCTCCCCGTAGGTCATCTTCACCCGGACCATGCCCTCGCCTTCCCGGGCGGCCGCGTAGGCCTCGTTGAGGTCGAGGCCCGCCTCCTCGTTGAAGGGGTACGAGAGCGGCTCGGTGTGGGTGACTGTCATGCGGAACCCCCGTGCTCCAGGTTTGTAAGCAGCTGCTTACAACGCTACACACGACCGAGGCTCACGTCGAGCGCCGATCCGGCCACGAGCAGTCACCGCGATAACGGAAAGTTTCCGTCCACCTGTCACCGTGAGCCATTGCCGGGTCACCGAGCCCTAGGTTACGGTGACCTAGGTGTGGATCGAGATCCTCCTGCTGTCGAAGCTGGCCCGCGAACCGATGCACGGCTACGAACTGCGCAAAGCCGTGGAGGCGTCGACCGGGCACACCTTGTCGAACAACTCGCTCTACCCCACGCTTCGGCGCTTCGTCGACGCCGGTGCGGTGAGCCGCAGTGCCGAGGAGCAGGAGGCCAAGCCGCCGCGGCACGTCTACACGATCACCGACGTCGGGCGGGAGCTGCTGCACGACATGCTCGCGGACTTCCCGCCCGAGCTGGCGCTCGGCGAGGAGGAGTTCCTGGCGCGCGTCGGGAACTTCGGGTGGCTGCGCCCGGAAGAGCGGGCGCGGGTGCTCGAAGTCCGGGAACGGGCGCTGACCGCCGAGCGCGGACGGCTCACCGCGCTCGCCGCCGGGCAGGCCGATCCGTGGAGCCGCGCCGCGCTGCGGCACGTGCTCGGGCGGTTCGACGCCGAACTCCGCTGGCTTTCCGATCTGAACCGCGACCCCAGGAGCGACGCATGACCACCACCGAACAGCCGCCCCGGCTCCCCTTCACCCGCGGCAACGCGCTCGAGATCGCCCCGGACTACGAAGCGCTCCGGCGGCAGGCGCCGGTGAGCCGCGTGCTCACCCCCGCCGGCGACCCGGCCTGGCTCATCACCTCGTACGAGGAAGCCAAGGAGGTCTTCCGCGACCGGCGCTTCGGGCGGTCGCACCCGGCCCCGGAGCAGGCGTCGCGGATCTCCTACGCCGCGGTGCAGGACGGGCCGAGCGGGGACTTCGAAAGCGAAGAGCGGGAACACAAGCGGATGCGCCGGATGCTCGCGCCCGCGTTCTCGGCGCCGCGCATGCGCGCCCTCGGCGACCGGATCGCCGAGCTGACCGACCGCTGCCTCGACGATCTGCAGGCCGCGCGGGACGCCGACCCGGGTGCGCCGGTCGACCTGACCGACTTCCTCGCGTTCCCCCTGCCCGTGCTGGTGATCTGCGAGCTGCTCGGCGTCCCCTACGAGGACCGCGAGAAGTTCCGGGGCCTGTCCGAGCGGATCGCCAGGATGGACGGCGGCGAGGACGCGCAGGCCGCGATGACCGAGTTCAAGGCCTACATGACGGAGCTGGCCGAGGCCAAGCGCGCGGACCCGCGGCCCGACGTCATCTCCGACATGGTCGCCGTCCAGGCCGACGACCCGACGTTCACCGACGACGACCTCGCCCGGATGGGGGCCGGGCTGCTGTTCGCCGGCCACGAGACGACGTCGACGCGGATCGCGATGGGCACGCTGTTCCTGCTCACCGACACCGCCCGCCGCGACCGGTTCGCCGCCGACCCCGAAGGTCAGGTGGCGCAGACCGTCGAGGAGATCCTGCGGCTGACCGCCACCAGCGGCACCGGCCTGCTGCGGTACGCGCACGAGGACGTCGAGATCGCGGGCACCCGGATCGCCCGCGGCGACGCCGTCCTCATCTCCAGCGACGCGGCCAACCGCGACGCGGCGGTGTTCGCCGACCCCGACGAGTTCGACCCGGACCGGACGCCGAACGTGCACCTCGCCTTCGGCACCGGCGCGCACGTCTGCATCGGCGCCAACCTGGCCCGCACCGAGCTGCGGACGGTGTTCCCGAAGCTGTTCCGGCGCTTCCCCGGCCTGCGGCTCGCGGTCGGGATCGACGACATCCCGGTCCGCACCAACCGCGTCGCCGGCGGCGTCGACCGCGTCCCCGTGGAGTGGTGAGCCCGGTGAAGATCACCGCCGACACCGGCAGCTGTGTCGCTTCCGGACAGTGCGTGCTGCTCGCGCCGGGGACGTTCGACCAGGACGAGGAGACCGGCACGGTCGTCCTCCTCGCCGAGGAACCGGCGCCGGGCGAGGAGGACGCGGTCCGGCAGGCCGAGCTGACCTGCCCGGCCGCCGCGATCCGGCTCACCGGCGCGTAGGCGGGCGCACGCGCGTCCGGTTTGCCGGTTAACCTGCACCGGTGAGCGAACAGCCCGGCCGGAAGCGGGACGCGGCCGCGACGCGGCTGGCGTTGCTCGACGCCGCCGCGAAGCTGTTCGCCGAACGCGGCTTCGACCGGACGACCGTGCGGGACATCGCCAAGCTGGCCGGGGTCAACCAGTCGCTGCTCTTCCGCTATTTCGGCAGCAAGGAAGCGCTGTTCGAGGCGGTCATCGCGCGCAACGGGCGTGAACAGCTGGCCGCCACGCCGCCCGAGCGGCTCTTCAGCGCTTCCTTGCTCAGCATGCTGGCGCCGGACGGCGCGGGGAACCGGACACTGGAGACGTACCTGCGCTCCTCGGGCAGCGACGGCGTCGCGGCCGCGATCCGGCAGGAGATCGGCGAGGAGTACGCGCGGGTGCTGGCCACGCTGACCGACGCCCCGGACGCCGAGCTGCGCGCCGACCTGGCGCTGGCGTGGCTGATGGGCATCGCGCTGGTCCGCGAGATCTCCGGCAAGGAGCCGCTGGCCAGCGCCGACCCCGAGGAGGTCTGCCGGCTCGTGCTCACCGCGACGCGGACGCTGCTGGAGCGCAGCGAATAACCGCTGGACGCCCGCCCTACCGTCGAGGTCATGGTGCCCTTCCCGCCCGCGGCGACCGAGGCCGAGTTCGCCGCGCTCACCCGCGCCGGCCTGCTGCCCGCGGTCACCGGCCTGCTGGGCCGCGACGACGTCGTGCCGTTCACCGAAGGCTCGCTGCCGGTGTACGCCGTCGGCGACGACCTGGTCCTCAAGCTGTACCCGCCGCTGTACCGCGACGAGATCGTCACCGAACGCACGATGCTCGAGGTGCTGCCCGGCACGGTGCCGGCACCGGCGCTGAAGGACGCGGGCAAGCGCGACGGCTGGGGCTGGCTGCTGATGGAACGCCTGCCGGGCCGGACGCTCAAGGAAGCCTGGCCCGCACTGTCCACTGCGGACAAGCGACGGCTGATGCCGGAGCTGGGTGCGCTGCTGGCCACGCTGCACGCCGTCGACGACCCGCGGCTGGCCGCCCTGGCGCCGGACGACTGGGCCGAGTTCGTCGCGAGGCAGCGGGCGAAGGTCGTCGAGCACCACCGCCGGACCGAAGTGGACGAAGCCTGGGTGACGCAGATCCCGGCGTTCCTCGACGCCGTCGACCTCGGGACGCCGCCGGTCGTGCCGCTGCACACGGAGTTCATGCGCGACCACGTCATGATCGACGACGAGCGCATCACCGGCCTGTTCGACTTCGAACCCGCGATGCGCGGCGCCGCGGAGTACGACTTCGTGGCGGTGGGCCTGTTCGTGACGAGCGGCGACGGCGATCTCCTGCGCCGGTTCCTCGACGGCTACGGGCAGCCGATCGACGAACGCCGTTGCCTGGCGTACGCACTGCTGCACGTCTACAGCAACTTCCGCTGGTACTTCGAGGAACTGCCCGCTCCCCCGGAGCCGACGCTGGACGCGCTGGCGAGGGCCTGGTGGGGCTCAGGGCAACGCGCGGCGCAGTAGTTCCGCCAGGTGCACCGGGCGGCGGCCCGACTCCTGCTCGATCTGCGTCCGGCAGCTGAAGCCGTCCGAAACCACCACCGTGTCCTCCGAAGCCGCGCGGATCGCCGGGAGCATCCGGTCCTCCGCCACCGCCTTCGAGACGTCGTAGTGGCCGCGCTCGAAGCCGAAGTTGCCCGCCAGGCCGCAACAGCCGGAGTCCAGCGTCGTGTTGCGGATGCCCGCGGCCGCCATCGCCGACTCGTCCGCGCCGAAGCCGAGGACCGCGTGCTGGTGGCAGTGCACCTGCGTGATGGTGTCGACGTCCAGTGCCGCGAACGGGATCGGCGCCCGCTCCAGCAACTCCGCGAAGGTGAACGTGCGCGACGCCAGCAAGGAGGCCCGCTCGTCGCCCGGCATCAGCGCGGGCAGGTCGCCGCGGAACAGCGCCGTGCAGCTCGGTTCCAGCCCGGCCACCTCGCAGCCGTCCTCGAGGTACGGCGCGAGCACGCTCAGGGTCCGGTCCAGCACGCGCCGGGCGACACCGAGCTGGCCGGTCGACACCCACGTCAGTCCACAACAGACTCCGCGGTCCGGGAGCACGACGTCGTAGCCCGCCGCGGTGAGCACCTCGTACGCGGCGTCGAGCACCGAAGGCGTCAGGTAGTTGTTGAACGAGTCCGGCCACAGCACCACCCGGCGCTCGCCCGAAGCCCGGCGGCGGAGATCGGCGCGGCTACGCGTGAACGGCGATGGCGCGAACGACGGCAGGTCGCGTTCCCGCGCGATCCCGCCGAGCCGCTTCACCAGGCCGGCCAAGCGGGAGCGCCCGACCGCGTTGGCCAGCCGCGGCGCCCGCGCGCTGAGCCGCAGCCACAGCGGCAGCCAGCCCATCGAATAGTGCGACGCCGGGCGCAGCCGGCGGCGGTAGTGCTGGTGCAGGAACTCCGCCTTGTACGTCGCCATGTCGACGTCGACCGGGCAGTCCGACAGGCATCCCTTGCAGGACAGGCACAAGTCCAGCGCGTCGTGCACTTCGGCCGACCGCCAGCCGTCCGTGATCACTTCGCCGTTGATCATCTCGGCGAGCAGGTGCGCCCGCCCGCGTGTGGAGTGCTGTTCCTCGCGAGTGGCCCGGTAGCTCGGGCACATCACCCCGCCGCCACTGGTGTTGCGGCACTTCCCGACGCCGACGCAGCGCCGCATCGCCTGGCCGAAACTCCCCCGGTCCTCGGGGTAGGCCAGTGCCGTGACGTCCTCGATGGACAGTGGGGCCCGGCGCACGCGCAGGTCCGCGTCGACCGCCCGGGGCGCCACCAGGATGCCGGGGTTCATCCGCCCGGCCGGGTCGAAGATCCCCTTGAACCGCGCGAAAACGGCCATCATCTCCGGGCTGTACATCCGGGACAGCAGTTCGGAGCGCGCCTGGCCGTCGCCGTGCTCACCCGACAGCGAGCCCCCGTGCTTCGCGACGAGGTCCGCGGCCTCCTCCAGGAACCGCCGGAACCCCGCTACGCCGGACGTCGACAGCAGGTCGAAGTCCAGCCGCAGGTGCAGGCAGCCTTCCCCGTAGTGGCCGTAGACGACGCTGCGCCGCCCGTGCGCCCGCATGAGCTCCTTGAACTCGCGCAGGTACGCGCCCAGTCGTTCGGGCGGGACGGCGGCGTCCTCCCAGCCGGGCCACGCCTCCGAGCCGTCGGCGAGCCGCGTCGCCAGCCCGGCGCCCTCCTCGCGGATGCGCCACAGCCCGCGCTGCGCGGCCGGGTCGTCGACGATCGCGAACCCGGTGAGGTCGAGCGACGCGGCCAGCGCGCGGGCCCGCTCGGCCGGCTCGTCGCCGGCCAGCTCCACGAACAGCCACGCGCCGCCCGGCGGCAGGTCGCCGGCCCGGCCCGGCAGCATCGCGACCAGCTCGGCGTCCACGCCCTCGACGGTCAGCGGCGACCACGGCAGGATCGCCGGAACCGCGTCCGCCGCCGCGATGTCGGACGGGAAACCCAGCACCGCCAGCACCTTGCGGTCCGGCAGCCGGGCGAGCGAGACGGTCGCCTCCAGGATCGTCACGCACGTGCCCTCGCTCCCGACGAGCGCCTTGGCGACGTCGAACCCGTTCTCCGGCAACAGGTGCTCGAGCCCGTACCCGGAGACGCGGCGCGGCCACGTCGAAAGTTCCTTGCGCAGCAACGCCAGGTTGTCGCGCACGAGCGCGCGCAGCTCGTCGAAGATCCGGCCCTCGGTCGGCTCGTCCGGCCCGACCCGCAGCCGCGTGCCGTCGTAGAGCAGCACCTCCAGCGAGCGGACGACGTCGACCGTGCGCCCCCACGCGACCGAGTGCGAACCGCACGCGTTGTTGCCGATCATCCCGCCGAGCGTGCAGCGGCTGTGCGTCGACGGGTCCGGCCCGAACCGGAGCCCGTGCGGGGCCGCGACCGCCTGCAGGTCGTCGAGCACCGTGCCGGGCAGCACCCGCGCGAGCCGGGTCTCCGGATCCAGCGAGAGCACCCCGCCGAGGTGGCGGGAGGTGTCGATCACCAGCCCGGGCCCGCACGCGTTCCCGGCGACGCTCGTGCCGCCGCCGCGCGCGATCACCGGCAGGTCCCGGGCGCGGGCCTCGGCGACCGCCGCGACGACGTCGTCGACGGTCTCCGGCAGGACCACGCCGCGCGGCACGTGGCGGTAGTTGGACGCGTCGGTGGTGTAGAGCGCGAGCGTGCCGGCGTCGGTGAGGATCTCCACACCCCCATTCAAGTCGACCGGGCGCCCGCGTACCTCTCCAGCCGGGTATGTCCGAAACCACAGTCCGTGTGCGATCGTGGGCGCGTGACGGCAAAGGAGCACGTCGCCGAGTACAGCGCGGTGCTGGGCGAGCTGCTGCGCGAGCGCGAAAAGCTGCTCGGCACGCTCGACCGCGTCGCCGCGCTGCACGGGACCGCGCGCCTGATCCGCGAGGCGGTCGGGGCGAAGGCCGGGTTCGTCGGCGAGCTCACCGAGCCGGGCCGGGCCGTGATCCGCTGGATGTCCGGCAACCGCACGGACGCGCTGCAGGACCTCGAGGTGCCGACCGGTCAGGGCGTCGGCGGGCGGGTGCTGGCGCTGGGCCGGCCGGTCCGGGTCGCCGACTACGTCAGCGCGCCGACGATCACCCACCACTTCGACGCCCAGGTGCGCGGGGAAGGCCTGGCCGCGCTGCTCGCCGTGCCGATCATCGCGCGCGGCGAGACCGTCGCCATCGCGTACGCGGCCATGCGGGAGCCCGCCGACTTCGGCGACGACGCCGTCCGGCGGCTGGAGGAGGTCGCCTCCCAGGCCGGGACGGCGTTGCACCTGGCCAGGGTGGCCGAGACGGACCGCGCGGCCGCGGTCGCCGGCGAGCGCCTGCGGATGCAGAGCGCGCTGCACGACTCCGTGGGCGCGCTGCTGTTCTCCATCGGGGTCCAGGTGCGCGACCTGACCACGGACGCGCGCGGGAACCCGGCGCTGGAGGCGCGGCTGCGGCGGCTGGAAGGGGACGTCTCGGCGGCCGCCGGGGCGCTGCGGGAATCGCTGCTCGCGTTGTCGGAGTCCAGCCCCGAGCGGGCGCTGCCGGTCGAACTGGCCGAGCACTGCCGCTCGTTCCAGGCGCGCTGCGGCGTTCCGGCGCGGTTCGTGCAGCTCGCGGCGGTGCCGCCGCTCGACGCCGAACGCACGGCGCTGCTGGTGTCCGCCGTCCGCGAAGGGCTGCTCAACGTCGAGAAGCACGCGCGGGCGTCGTCGGTGATCGTCAGCCTCCTGCCCAGCGAAGACGGGGTCCAGGTGGTCGTCGCCGACGACGGCACCGGCTCACCTGCCGTCCCCGGCACCGGCGTCGGCCTGCGGACGCTCGCCGGGCGCGCGCTGCGGCTCGGCGGCCGCGTCAGCCTGGTCCGCGACGAAGACGACGGCTGCACGCTGCGCGCGTGGGTCCCGCTGGTGCGGCCGTGACGCCCGCGACCGTGTTCGTCGTCGACGACCACCCGGTGGTCCGCGACGGCGTGACGCTGCTGCTGCGCTCGGACCCGTGCCTGCAGGTGGCCGGTTCGGCGGAGTCCGGGCGGGCGGCGATCCAGCGGGTCGCGCAGCTGCGGCCCGACCTCATCCTGCTCGACCTGCGGCTGCCGGACATGCTCGCGCCCGAGGTGATCGCGGAGCTGCGGCACGTGCACCCGGCGGCGCGGATCGTGGTGTTCACCGCGCACGGCGACCACCAGGGCGTGCTGGCCGCGCTGGACTCGGGCGCGCACGGCTGCCTGCTCAAGGACGTCGCGGGCACCGACCTCGTGGCGGCGCTGCGGCGGGTGCTGCGCGGTGAACGCGTCGTCGACCCGCGGATCCTGCCCGACGCGGGGCAGCGGTCGGACGCGCTGGCCCGCAGCGGCCTGACCCGCCGGGAGTACGAGGTGCTGCGGCTGGCCGCGCAAGGCCAGACGAACCCGGAGATCGCGGAGTCCACCGGGCTGGCGCGCAACACGGTGAAGACGTACCTGCAGTCGGCGCTGCACAAGCTGGGCGCGCGCAACCGGGTCGAGGCGATCGGCAAGGCGAGCGAAGCCGGGCTGCTGTGAGATCGTCCCCCGGGTGACGATCGACCTGCACGCGCACAGCACGGCGTCCGACGGGACGACGCCGCCGTCGGAGCTGCCCCGGCTGGCCGCCGAAGCCGGGCTGGCGGTGCTGGCCCTCACCGACCACGACACCCTCGCCGGCCTGGCCGAGGCGTCCGCCGCGGCGGACATCGAGCTCGTCCCCGGCGTCGAGATCTCCTGCCGCCTCGACGACGCCGAGGTGCACCTGCTGGGGCTGTTCGTCGATCCCGGGCACGCGGCACTGGGCGCCGAGCTGGAGCTGATCCGCACCGACCGGGACCGGCGCGGGGTGCGGATGGTCGAGCGCTGCCGCGAGCTGGGCGCGCCGATCACCCTGGAACAGGTGCGGGCGATCGCGGGCGGCGCACCGCTCGGCCGCCCGCACATCGCCGCGGCGCTGGCCGCGGCGGGCATCACCGACGCCTTCACCCCGGAGTGGATCGCCGACGGCGGCCGGGCGGACGTGCCCAAGCACGTGCTGGCCACGGCGGCCGCGATCGGCCTGGTCCGGGCAGCGGGCGGGGTCGCGGTGCTGGCCCACCCGCGGTCGGTGAAGCGCCGCGCTTCGGTGTCGGACACCCAGCTGGCCACGCTGGCCGAGGCCGGGCTCGCCGGGATCGAGGTGGACCACCCCGAGCAACCCCCGGAGGTCCGCGCCCAGCTCCGTGCCGTGGCCGCTTCACTCGGCCTGCTCGCGACCGGCTCCAGCGACTTCCACGGCGACCGCAAGCCGGTCCGCCTCGGCGAGTGCACGACTTCCCCGGAGGTGTACGCCGCGCTCCGGGAGTCCGCCGTGTCCGTTTCGTAGCCAGGGGGGTCTCCACGTGGGGGTGTCCGAGGGCCGCGGGTGAACGCAGGATGACCGCCACTGACCGTGACTCAGGTCACACGAGTGGAGGAGGCCTCTTGCGTCCTGGAGTGAGTACGTGCTGACCGTGCGTGGTCTCCGGGTGCGGTACGGCCGGTCGACGGCCGCCCTGCACGGTGTCGACCTCGACGTCTCCGCCGACGGCGTGCTGGCCGTGCTCGGCAGCAACGGCGCCGGGAAGTCCACTTTGCTCAGAGCCGTCTCGGGCACCCTCCGCATGCACCGGGGCGCGATCGACGGCGGCGAAATCCGCTACGCCGGGCACGCGCTCGGCAAGCTCGACCCCGCCCGGATCGTCCAGCTCGGCGTCGTCGGCGTCCCCGAGGGGCGGCAGGTCTTCGCCCGGATGACCGTCGAGGAGAACCTGCGCGCCGGCGGCATCGGGGCGCGCACGGCGGCCGAACGCACCGCCGCCCGCAAGCGGGTCGACGAGCTGTTCCCGGTGCTCACCGAACGCGCCAAGCAGCGCGCCGGGCTGCTGTCCGGCGGCGAGCAGCAGATGCTGGCGATCGGCCGCGCGCTCATGTCCGCGCCGAAGCTGCTGCTGCTCGACGAGCCCTCGCTGGGACTCGCGCCGAAGGTCGTCGAGCAGATCGGCCGCACCATCCGGGAGATCCACGAGCAGGGCACCGCCGTCGTGCTGGTGGAGCAGAACGCCGTGATGGCGCTGAACGTCGCCGACCACGCCGTGGTGCTGGAGGTCGGCCGGGTGGCGCTGGCCGGGACGGCGGCCGAGCTCGCCGCCAGCCAGGACGTCCAGCGGCTCTACCTCGGCGGGCACGCCGAGTCGCAGGAGACCGCCGACGCCGAGGCGGAACGGGCGCGCGAGCAGCTCGCCGGCCGGACCCTGTCGAGGTGGGCCGGATGACGCCGCCGGAACTGCGCGTCGAAGACGTCTCCCTCCGGTTCGGCGGAATCCGCGCGCTCGACGAGGTGAGCTTCACCGTCGCCCCCGGCTCGCTGCACGCGCTGATCGGGCCGAACGGCGCCGGGAAGTCCAGCTGCTTCAACGTGATCAGCGGCCTGTACCGGGCGAACGCCGGCCGGGTGCGGCTCGGCGACACCGACCTCACCGGGCTCGCGCCGCACAAGCTCGCGGGCCTCGGCGTGGGCCGGTCGTTCCAGAACGCCGCGCTCTCCCCCGGCTCGACCGTGCTGGACAACGTCATGCTCGGCAGGCACGCGCTGACCCGCGGCGGGTTCCTCGAGATCGGGCTGCGGCTGCCGTGGACGGTCCGCGCCGAACGGCGGCACGCCGAACGCGCACGGGAGATCTGCGCGTTCCTCGGCCTGGGCCCGGTCGTCGACACCCCGGTCGGCGCGCTGCCCTACGGCGCCGTCAAGCGCGTCGACCTCGCCCGCGCGCTCGCCGTCGAACCCGTGCTGCTCCTGCTCGACGAGCCCGCGGCCGGGATGAACGCGTCCGAAACCGCGGAACTGGCCGGCACCATCAGCGAAGTCCGCGCCGAGCTGGGGATCTCGATCCTGCTCGTCGAGCACGACATGGGCCTGGTGATGGGCATCGCCGACCGGGTCACCGTGCTCGACTTCGGCCGCCGCATCGCCGACGGCACCCCCGCGGAAGTCCAGTCCGACCCGGACGTCATCAAGGCCTACCTGGGCACGGAGGCGGCGTGAACACATTCCTGCAGCTCGTGGTGAACGGCCTCGGCAAGGGCGCGGTGTTCGCGTTGCTGGCGCTGGGGTTCGTCATCATCTTCAAGGCCACCGAGGTGGTCAACTTCGCGCACGGCTCGCTCGTGCTCTTCGGCGGCTACCTCGTCGTGGTGACGCGGGACGCGCTCGGCTGGGTCGGCGCTTCGCTGGTCGGCATCGTTTCGGCCGGGCTGCTCGGCCTGGTCGTGGAACGGCTGCTGCTGTCCCGGTCCCGGCACGCCGACGCGAACAGCCTGGCGCTGCTCACCATCGGCGTCGACGTGATCGTCACCGAGGAGATCGTGCGCCGCCTCGGCGTCACGCTGCCCTTCCTCGGCGACGCCTGGGACGCCAAGCCGTTCCAGCTCGGCGGGATCACGCTCTTCCGCACCCACCTGGTCGCACTCGGCGTGGCCGCGGTGCTGATCACGGCGTTCTGGCTGGCCTTCAAGTACTCGAACTGGGGCGTGGCCATGCGGGCGCAGGCGGAGAACCGGGAAGCCGCCGCGCTGATGGGCATCCGCAGCTCCCGCGTGACGGCGACGGCGTGGCTGGTCGCCGGGGTGCTGGCCGGCGTGGCCGTGCTGTTCATCGCGACGCAGGACTTCTCCGGCGCCGGGCTGTCCCGCGGGACGCACTCGATCGCGCTGGCCGCGTTCCCGGCGGCGATCCTCGGCGGCCTCGACTCGACGGCGGGCGCGGTGGTCGGCGGTTTGGTCGTCGGCCTGGTGGAAGCGCTGTCCGCGCAGTACGTCTCGTTCGACTTCTCCAAGAGCGCGGTGTTCCTGGTGATGCTGGTCGTCCTGGTGGTGCGGCCTTCGGGGCTGTTCGGCACGAGGGAGCGAACGCGTGTCTGACAGCGCCGTGTCCGAAGTGGACGCTCCACCCGAGCCGCAGGCACCGCCGCGGCCCCGCCGGAACCTGGCCAAGCTCGTGCGCACGGCGGCGTGGCTCGCGCTGCTGGTGGTCCTGCTCGCGCTGCCGCTCTACCTCGACGCGGCTTGGCTGAAGGCCGGGCAGTACATGATGATCGGCGGCGTCGGCGCGATCGGGCTGACGCTCGTGGTCGGGCAGGCCGGGCAGCTTTCCCTGGCCCACGCCTTCTTCCTGCTCGCCGGCGGCACGGCCTACACCGTCCTGTCCGGACCGGCCGGCGACGACCGCGTGATCGGATTCGGCCTCGACCCGGGATTGTCGTTGCTCGGCGCGGTGGCCGTCGCGGCCTTGCTGGGCCTGGCCTTCGCCCCGGTCGCCGGGCGGCTGCGCGGGATCTACCTCGGCGTCGCCTCCCTCGCGCTGGTGTTCCTCGGCCTCTACTTCGGGCAGTCGGCCGAAGAGCTCACCGGCGGGACGTCGACCGGGCGCACGCCGGCGCCGTTCTCGCTGTTCGGCTTCCCCTTCACCAACGACGGCCCCGAAATCACCCTCCTCGGCGTGCCGATCCGGCAGGCCGAGCGCACGTGGTACCTGTTCCTGCTGCTGACCGTGCTCGCGTTCGTGATCGCCCGCGGCGCTGTCCACGGCCGGGTCGGGCGGTCGTGGCGGGCGGTGCGCGACAACGAAGCCGCGGCCGCGGTCATGGGCGTCAGCGTCATGCGCGCGAAGGCGGGAGCGTTCGCGGTCTCCTCGGCGTACGGCGGCCTGGCCGGCGCGATGACCGTGCTGTGGTTCGACATCCTCAAGCCGGACGAGAGCGAGTTCGGCACCTACGGCATCAACGTGTCCATCGCCTTCCTGGCGATGGTCATCATCGGCGGGCTCGGCTCGGTGCCCGGCGCGCTGGTCGGCGCGCTGATCGTCAACGGCCTCCCGCAGGTCCTCGCCCTGTACTCCGCCGACCTGGGCTGGTTCTCCGGCACCGGCGACGGCGCGCTGACCCCCGTCCTCGTCAGCTCGTTCGTGTACGGCGCCGCGATCGTCCTCGTCGTGCTCTTCGAGCCCGGCGGGCTCGCCGCGATCGGCCGCCGGCTCACCCAGCGGCGGTTTCGCCGTCAACCCCCGGAGGAGAAATGAAACGCACACACCTGGCGGCGGCGCTGGCGGCCGTCCTCGTCCTCTCGGCGTGCAGCACGAAGGCCGGTGACTCCGGCTCGTCCGGCTCGGACAGCTCCGGCGTCAAGACCGGCAAGGGGGTGACGGCGACCGAGGTGACGCTCGGCGTGATGACCGACAAGTCCGGCGTGTTCAAGAACCTCGGCCTCGGCGTCACGCAGGGCAACGAGCTGTGGGCCAAGGACTTCAACGCCGCCGGCGGCGTCTGCGGCCGGCAGGTGAAGCTCGAAGAGGTCGACCACGGCTACAAGGCCGACACCGCGAAGACGCTGTACCCGCAGATCGAGCCGAAGGTGCTCGGGTTCGTGCAGCTGCTCGGCTCGCCGGTGGTGGCCGCGCTGAAGCAGAACCTGGCCACCGACAAGACCGTCGCCGCGCCCGCGTCGTGGTCGTCCGAGCTGCTCGACAACCCGTACGTGATGATCGTCGGCACCACCTACGACCTGGAGATCATCGACGGCCTGTCGTACCTGCAGGAGCAGGGCCTGATCAAGGACGGCGACGCGATCGGGCACGTCTACATCGACGGCGAGTACGGCAAGAACGGCCTGCGCGGCTCGCAGTTCTACGCCAAGAAGCACAGCCTGACGGTCAAGGAAGTGAAGATCACCTCGACCGACAGCGACCTGACCAACGTCGTCACCGGCCTCAAGGGCGCCGGGGTCAAGGCGATCGTGCTGACCACCACGCCCGCCCAGACCGGGTCCGCGGTCGCGACGAACAAGGCGCTCGGGCTGAACGTGCCGGTGCTGGGCAACAACCCGACGTTCGACCCGGCGCTGCTGAAGAGCCCGGCCGCCGGCGCGCTCGACAAGCTGACGATCGTCGCCAGCAGCGTGCCGTTCTCCGCGGACCTGCCGAAGGCCAAGGACGTCGCGGCCAAGTTCAAGGCCGCGTACAAGGAGACGCCGAACGGCGGTGTCCCCTACGGCTACGCGGTCGGCGAGGTCTGGGGCGCGGTGCTGAAGAAGGCCTGCGACAACAAGGACCTCACCCGCGACGGCATCGCCGCGGCGCTGAAGCAGACGACGTCGGCGAGCACGGACAACCTGGTCGCGGCGCTCGACTTCTCCAAGCCGGGGACGCCGGCGACGCGCCAGGTGTACGCGGCCACCCCGGACGCCTCCGCCGAGGGCGGCGTCAAGTACGTCAAGCCGCTGTTCGAGGCTCCCGAGGCTAAGGAATACGTGGCACCGCACCAGAAGTGAGCCGCCGTTCGGCCAGCGCGGCCGCCTCGTGCGACGGGGTGGTCGCGTTGGCCTCCGCGGCCGTCAGGAGGTCCGTGACGGTCCGCTCGATCGTCCCGACGCGAGCGAGCGCGGCCTCGTGGTCCAAGCCCTCCGCTTCACGGGCGAGCGTGTAGAGGATCCCTCCGGCGCTCGCCACGTAGTCGGGGATCCAGCGGACGCCGCGGGCGGCCAGGGAGTCGGCGACGCTGTCGTCGGTGAGCTGGTTGTTGGCGGGGCCGACGACGAGCGGGGTGTCGAGCCGGGCCACCGTCTCGGGGCTCAGCACCCCGCCGACCGCCGCGGGGATCACCACGTCGGCGGTCAGGGTGAGCGCTTTCTCCGGCTCGGTCCAGGTGAGCCCGCTCTGCTCGGCCTCGGCGCGCTTGGCCGGGTCGATGTCGGAGACGACGACGTCGGCGCCGGCCGCGTGCAGGCTCGCCGCGAGGTGCGCGCCGACCGAGCCGTAGCCACTGATCACCACCCGGCGGCCGGCCAGGTCCGCCGGGCCGGCCGCCCGGAGCGCGGCGAGCACGCCGACGGCGGTCGGGCCGCTGGAGGAACCGGTTCCGCCCGCCGATTCGGGCGTGCAGAACGCGTACGGCGAGGCCTCCCGGAGCACCAGCATGTCGGCCGGGCCGGTGCCCACGTCCGGGCCGGCCCGGTACGCGCCGCCGAACTCGGCGATCAGGTCGGCGTGGTCGAGCAGGACGGCCCGGCGCTCCTCGGGGGCGAGCACGCGCCCGGGCTCCGGCGCGATGACGCTCTTGCCGCCGCCGAACGCGAGCCCGGCGACGGCGCACTTCGCCGTCATGGCCGCCGAGAGGCGCAGGACGTCGCCGACGGCTTCTTCGAGCGTGGCGTAGGGCTTGAAGCGGCAGCCGCCGACGGCGGGGCCGAGCGCGGTCGAATGGATCGCGACCATCGTGGTGATGCCGGATCGACGGCCACGGCGGGCGACGAGGTGCTCATGTGCGGTCATGGCAGCCGAAGTTAGAGTGATCGTCGGCGTCGTGGATTCGACGCCGAACGAAATTCGGCTCCGACCGGGAGGTCACGGTGCTCGACGAACTTGATTCGGCGATCGTGCGGCACCTGCAGGAAGACGCGCGGCAGACCAACCGGGACATCGCCCGCAAGGTCGGCATCGCCCCCTCGACGTGCCTCGAGCGCATCCGGCTGCTGCGTGAGCGCGGCGTCATCCGCGGCTACCACGCCGACATCGACCTGGCGAGCCTCAACCGCGGCGTCCGGGCGCTGGTCACGGCGCAGGTGCGGCCGCTGAGCCGGGCGGTCATCGACTCCTTCCAGCGGTCGATCGCCGAACTGCCGGAAGTGCTCTCGGTGTACGTGACCGCGGGGAGTGACGATTTCCTGATCGAAGTCACCACCCCGGACATCGACGCGCTGCACGCTTTCCTCACCGACCGCCTGGCGCTGCGCCGGGAGATCGTCGGGTTCCGCACGTCGATCGTTTTCCGCCACCTGCGCAAGACGACGCTTGAACCGCTGCCTTAGGGGTATCCGGGGATCACCCGGAAAAAGCGCGACACACCCCCCTACGTGCACCCCTGAAATACCCGGGTTCGCACGCTGAGAGGCGGAAACTGTCGGTGGTGAGGCGTCTAATGGGCACGACGGGAAGGAGGCGCCGCCATGATCACCGAATTGAACCATCGTGAGCGGGCCACGTTGAGAGCCGTGGCCGGGGGCCACGCCGAGATCAGCTGCAGCTGCGAGCCCGACCTGTTCATCGACGGCTTGAGCTGCTGCGACCAGTCCACCGCGCACCGGCTCGCGCGGCTCGGCCTGATCGCACCCGCACACCCCGGCAAGTGCGGCGACCGCGTGCCCGCGCTGCTGACCGAGGCCGGGGCGTCGGTGCTCGGCGAGGGCCTCGCCGTCGCCGCGTAATTTCGTTGCCACGCACTGGGGTCACTGCCAGCATCACCCGATGCACGTATTCCTCGAAACCGAGCGGCTGATCTTCCGCCGGTTCACCGAGAACGACGCGGACGCGCTCTTCGAGCTGTACGACGACGCGGACGTGATGAAGTACCTCAATGGGGGCCTGCCGGCCGACCGCACGGAGATCGCCGAAAAGGATCTCCCCGCGTTCCTCGGTTACTACGAGCGTTTCCCCGGTTACGGGTTCTGGGCGGCGATCGAGAAGCGGACCGGCGATTTCCTGGGGTGGTTCCACTTCCGCCCGCGCCCGCAGGACCCGCCGGACGAGCCGGAGCTGGGGTACCGGCTGCACCGGAAGGCGTGGGGCCGGGGCTACGGCACCGAGGGCTCGGCGGCGCTGCTCGCGAAGGGGTTCACCGACCTGGGGGTCACCCGCGTGACGGCGTCCACCATGAAGGTGAACGAACGCTCGTGGCGCGTGATGGAGAAACTGGGGATGACGTTCGTCCGCTCGTACTTCGAGGAGTTCCCCGAGCACGAGCGGGCCCCGGGCAGCGAACACGGCGAAGTCGAGTACGCCATCACCCGAGAGCAGTGGGCCGCGCGGTCGTGAGTGTGAAACAGGGTTGGAACCCTGTTTCACACTCACGACCGGCCGGTCAGCGGTAGACCTCGAACTCGTAGATCCGGGCCGCGCCGTTGCCGTTGTTGGTCGGTGTGGTGAGGTTCAGCTTCACGTACCGCGCCGATCGGGTCGTGATCGGGTGGTACGTGCGGCTGGCCCGCGAGCCGGACACCGACGCGACCGTCGTCCACGTCGAGCCGTCGGTCGACGTCTGGATCGTGAAGGCGCCGGTGTTCCAGCCGGTCGTCTCACCGCCCAGGCCGGCGTGTTTGACCACGAACGAGGACACGTTCTGCGCCGACCCGAGGTCGATCTGGAGGAACTTCGTCGCGGCGGTGCTGCAGAACTTGCTGTTGTTCGCCAGGCTGCCGTCGACGGCCTTGTCCGCGCTCTCGGCCGAGTTGCACGAGGCCGAGCCCGACGCCGCCTTGCCCTGCGCCAGGTTCGTGCCGAGCTCCGGCGCGGCCGGCGGGGGCGTGAACCCGTCGTTGTACGACGGCGGGACGTCCGCGGTGCTCGTGCCCCAGGCGCTCGGCGACGAGCCCATCGTGTAGTTCAGCGCCGCCGCGCCCGCGATGTCGCCGTAGCGGATCCACGACTTGGTCGTCGCGGTCCCGTTGACGCTCAGGCTCTGCACGTACTGCGCGCCCTGGCCCGCGCCCGAGCCGGTGATCTGGATCGTGCCGCTCGGGCGGACGATCGAGACCGCCGGGAACAGCGGCCCGTGCAGCGCCAGGACGTCCGCGCCCGGCGTCGCCGGGTACATGCCCAGCGCGGCGAAGACGTACCACGCCGAGGTCGCGCCGAGGTCGTCGTTGCCGGGCAGGCCGCCCGCGCCGGTGGTGAACGACTCGTTCATCACGCGCCGCACCGCCGAGCTGGTGCCCTGCGGGTAGGCCGCGTAGTTGTACGCCCACGGCACGCCGTGCTCGGGCTCGTTGCCGATGTAGAAGTACGGCTGGGTGAGACCGCCGTTGAGCTGGGTGAAGTGGTGGTCCAGCCGCTGGACGGCGGTCTTGCGGCCGCCCATCAGGTTGATCAGGCCCTGGTAGTTGTACGGCACCATCCAGGTGTACTGCGACGGGTTGCCCTCGGTGTAGCCGCTGTCGCTCGACGGCACGACCGGCCACGCCCAGTTCCCGTCGCTGCCGCGCGGCTGGACGTAGCCCGAGTCGGCGCCGAACACGTTCTGCCACCACTGGGCGCGCTGCATGTAGGTGGTGTACTTCGCGGTGTCGCCGACGGCCTTCGCGAACTGCGCCACCGCGAAGTCCGACGCCGAGTACTCGAGCGAATCCGACGGGTCTTCGTAGACGTAGTGCCGGCTGAGGTAGCCGCTCTCCCGGCCGCGGATCGCCTGTCCCTGCGCGGTACCGCCGTTGGAGCTCTTGTCCATCAACGTGAGCGCCGCGGCGGTGTCGAAGCCGCGGACCCCGAAGGCGTACATGCTGCCGACGACGATCGGCCCGGGGTCACCGGTCATCACGAAGTGCTCGTTGCTGTTGTGCGACCACTTGGGCAGCAGGCCGCCCTGCTGGCCGTCCAGCACCATCGACTTCGCGATGTCGCTCGCCTCGTTCGGGGCGAGCAACCCGATCAGCGCCGCCCACGACCGGTAGATGTCCCAGCCTGAGTAGTTCTGGTAGACGGTGTGGGACGCCGTGTGGATCGCCTGGTCGAACCCGCGGTACTGGCCGTTGGTGTCGCTGGCGATGTTCGGGTTCTGGAACACGTGGTACAGCGCCGTGTAGAACTTCTGCAGGTCCGCGGCCGCACCGCCGGTCACCTGCACGCGGTTCAGGACGTCGTTCCAGCTCGTGTCGGCCGCACCGCGGACGCCGGCGAAGTCGAAGCCGGGGTTCTCGGCGGCGAGGTTCGCCTGCGCGTTGGCCAGGCTGACGAACGAAATGCCGACCTTCGCCTGCACAACTGCGTTGCTGGAGGTGTCGAAGGTGACGTAGCCGCCGGAGTTCGTGCCGCTGGCGCTCGCGGACCCGGCGCTCACCGTGCCGCCGAGCCAGGTGCCGAACCCGCTGGGCACGCGGTCGAACTGGATCACGTAGAAGATCTGGTACGTCTTGCCGGACCCGCAGAAACCACCGCCGGTCACCGAACCGGTGAGCTGGCTGCCGCTGATGCTGATGGACCCGGTGCGGCTGCCGGTGGCGCTGCGGCCGGTGTTCACGAGCAGCCGCGCGGACGTCGTGTTCGGGTAGGTCAGCTTCATCGAGCCGGACCGCTTGGTCGCCGACAGCTCGACGGTGGTGTTGTAGTTGTCGAGCTTGTTCTTGTAGTAGCCGGGCGCGGCCGATTCGTTCGCCTTGGTGTAGCGCCCCGCGTACCCGGTCCAGCCGGTGCCCGGCGAAGTGCCGATGGCGCCGGTGATCGGCAGCAGGCCGAGGTCTTCGTTGTTGGGGCAGCCGGCGCCGTTGAAGTGGGTGAGGCTGAATTCCTCGATGCCGGTGTCGCTGTACCGGTACCCGGACGGCGACGCGGTCGGGGTGTCCGGGCTGAACTGCACCATCCCGAACGGCACGACGGCGCCCGGGTACGTGCTGCCGCCGGCACCGCCGGGCACGGGGTTCGGCGAGTTGCTGTTGTCCGTGCCGATGAAGGGATTCACGTACTGCGTAAGGGCTGACGTGGCGCCTTCGGCGGGCATTGCGGCGAGCCCCGCGCCGACGAGCGCGACCGCGAGCAGAACCGCGCGCACCCGTCTGCGCATCCTCGGGAGTGGTCCGGACATGGAACCCTTCCTCTCCTTGCCGCACGCTTTCGCCGGGCGACAACGTTGTCGGGCGTCGTGACAACGATGTCAGGTCGGCGGGTGCCGCGCTGACAACGTCGAGGGGATCGAAGTGGTACCGGAACTCGGTGGCAGGACATGGTGCCACGGCGGGACCCTCCCGCGGAAGCACCGAAAGTTCGTTGTGCGCCAAGCGATCCGCGGACCGGACCAGTCAGGGACGGTGGACCACTCGGTGGCCGCCGAATCCGACTGCACCCCCCGGGCCGGACGGGCGCGAGGTCGCGAACGACTCATTCGGGACCACCAACGCCGCCAATGACCCATTCGCGACCCCAGCCCGAGCACGCACCCCGCGACACTCAGGACCACCCGGCGGCCGCCCGGTATGCACCCCCACTCCCAGCCGACCGCACGCAACGTCCCCAGTGACTCATTCGGGACCACCAACGCCGCCAATGACCCATTCGCGACCCCAGCCCGAGCACGAACACGCCCGGCGCCCGCTCAGGAACCCCGGACCACCCAGTGGTCGCCGAGCGCGGTCGTCGTCGCTTCGCCGTTCGTCAGGTCCGCCAGCCAGCTCTCGAAGGCCGGCGCCTCCCCCGGCGCCAGTCCGATCTCGAAGCGGGCCCGCTCGTCGAACCGCGTGGCGTGGAGCAAGTACGGCGACGCGCGCAAGTCGTTCTCGAGGCGGCCCGCGCGGTCGTAGCTCACCGCGACTTCCACCAGCGCGAGACGCCGGTGTTCTAGTACAC
Source organism: Amycolatopsis sp. cg9 (assembly GCF_041346945.1). Classification (NCBI taxonomy): domain Bacteria; kingdom Bacillati; phylum Actinomycetota; class Actinomycetes; order Pseudonocardiales; family Pseudonocardiaceae; genus Amycolatopsis; species Amycolatopsis sp. cg9. The sequence continues at coordinate 153,603 of NZ_CP166850.1, forward strand.
CAACAACTTCCAGTGCCTCCGAAACGGACTGTCCGTACGCGCGGATCAGTCCGCCCGCTCCCAGCAGCACCCCGCCGAAGTAGCGGGTCACCACCGCGACCGCGTCGGTGACCTCGCGGCGGCGCAGCACTTCCAGCATCGGCGTGCCCGCGGTGCCCGCCGGTTCGCCGTCGTCGCTCGAGCGCTGGGTCCGGCCGTCGGGGCCGAGAACGAAGGCGTGGCAGTGGTGTCGTGCCCCCGGTTCGGCGCGCCGGCGGCCCGCGATGAACTCGCGCGCGGCCTCTTCCGACGTCACCGGGGCGAGCGCGCAGAGGAACCGGGAGCGCTTGATCTCGATCTCGTGGACCCCGGATCGAGCCACGGAGAGATAACGATCAGTCATCGGACGAGTCCGCCATGCCCCCAGCTTCCCACCTCGGCACGGCCTCCCAGCACGTGCCCCAGGCCACTTGGGACGAACGTTTCCGCAGGTCAGAGCACACACAGACCGGCACTCGGGAGCCACAGCCCGACATATGGGACTACCCCCGGGCACGTCAACGTAAGCGTGGCATTTCCCACCCGGGGGCAACGACGTATGTCGATAACAGCGAATTCACACTATCGTCATAAGACCCGGCGAACCCGGGAGTAACACCGCGCGCTCCGGCCGGCCCCCACCACAGTGGCCGGTCTGCGCGCGCACGCAGCACCCGACATGTTCGGCTGCCCAGTGTTGTGCGGCCTCCCAGATGCCCTGCGTCCGGTTTCCGAGCATCGACGCCCGGCCGGCGCCTCGCGGCATCTTGCACTTCGACAACAGCATCTGTTCTCGACTGACCATCGCGGTACCGGACCACTTCGTTAACCGGTTCAGCTAGAACCACACGATGGAGTGAGTACCGGTCGCGCCAACGCCTTGGGAGGCGGCCAGCCGTGACCCACCGTGCCAATTCCCTGCCCCCGTCCGGGGAGCAGTTCAGCAACGCCGAGGCCGAGGGCCTCTACCGGAGCGACTACGAACACGACGCCTGCGGTGTCGCCTTCGTCGCCGACCTGACCGGGCGCCGAGACCACGCCATCGTCGCCAAAGCCCTGGTCGCGTTGCGCAACCTGGAACACCGAGGGGCGCGGGGTGCCGAACCGGACACCGGGGACGGCGCGGGACTGCTCATCCAGGTCCCGGACGAGTTCTACCGCGAAGTCGTCGACTTCGAGCTGCCCGAGCCGGGCACCTACGCCGTCGGCACCGCTTTCCTGCCGCAGGACGAAAAACGCCGCGGCCGGGCCATGACGACCATCGAGCGCATCGCCGCCGAAGAGGACATGCGCGTCCTCGGCTGGCGCGAGCTGCCGGTGCACACCGAGCACTGCGGGCCGACCGCCGCCGAGACCATGCCGCACTTCACGCAGCTGTTCCTCACCGCGCGCCGCCCGAAGCCGGAGCACTCGGACCCGCTGCACATCGAGCGCAGCGCCTTCTGCGTCCGCAAGCGCGCCGAGCACGAACTCGTCGAGGACGACGTGTACTTCCCGTCGCTGTCCTCGCGCACGATCGTCTACAAAGGAATGCTCACCGAGCCGCAGGTCGAGCGCTTCTTCGCCGACCTCACCGACGAGCGCGTCACCAGCGCCATCGGCCTGGTGCACTCCCGCTTCTCCACCAACACCTTCCCGTCGTGGCCGCTGGCGCACCCGTACCGGTACGTCGCGCACAACGGCGAGATCAACACCCTGCGCGGCAACCGCAACTGGATGGACGCCCGCGAGGCGCTGCTCGAGACCGACCTGGTGCCGGGTGACCTCAAGCGGATCTACCCGGTGATCACCCGCGGCGCCAGCGACTCGGCGTCGTTCGACGAGGTGCTGGAGCTGCTCCACCTCGGCGGCCGCTCGCTGCCCCACGCCGTCCTGATGATGATCCCGGAGGCCTGGGAGAACCACCAGGAGATGGACCCGGCCCGGCGCGCGTTCTACGAGTTCCACTCGACGCTGATGGAACCGTGGGACGGCCCGGCGCTCGTCGCCTTCACCGACGGCTCCCAGATCGGCGCGGTCCTCGACCGCAACGGCCTGCGCCCCGGCCGCTACTGGGTCACCGACGACGGCCTCGTCGTGCTGGCCTCCGAGGTCGGCGTGCTCGACATCGACCCGGCGACGATCGTCCGGAAGGGACGCCTCGAACCCGGACGGATGTTCCTCGTGGACACCGCCGAGGGCCGGATCGTCGAAGACGACGAGGTCAAGACCGAGCTGGCCACCGCGCACCCGTACGACGAGTGGGTCGAGGCCGGTCTCCTGCACCTGGAGGACCTGCCCGAGCGCGACCGCGAAGTGCCGCTGCACGCGGCGCTCGTCCGCCGCCAGCAGGCGTTCGGCTACACCGAGGAAGAGCTCGACGCCATCCTCGAGCCGATGGCCCGCACCGGCGCGGAGCCGATCGGCTCGATGGGCAACGACTCGCCGATCGCGACGCTGTCCAGCCGGCCGCGGCTGATCTTCGACTACTTCATCCAGCTCTTCGCCCAGGTGACGAACCCGCCGCTGGACGCCATCCGCGAGGAGCTCGTCACCGCGCTCGGCACGCAGATCGGTGCCGAGCCGAACCTGCTGGTGGGCAACGCGGCGTCCTGCCGCCGGATCGTGCTGCCGTTCCCGGTGCTCGACAACGACCAGCTCGCCAAGCTGGTGCACGTCAACGACGACGGCGACCTGCCGGAGTTCCAGGCCGTCACGGTGCTCGGCCGCTACAACGTCCACGGCGGCGGCGAGGCGCTGCTCAAGCGCCTCGACGAGATCCGCGCCGAGGTGTCGGAGGCGATCGAGGACGGCGCGCGGCTGATCGTGCTGTCCGACCGCGGGGTCGACGAGGACCACGCGCCGATCCCCTCGCTGCTGCTGACCGGCGCGGTGCACCACCACCTCGTCCGCGAGAAGACGCGCACGCAGGTCGGCCTCATCGTCGAGGCCGGCGACGCGCGCGAGGTGCACCACATCGCGCTGCTCATCGGCTACGGCGTCGCCGCGGTGAACCCGTACCTGGCGATGGCGACCGTCGAGGAGCTGGCCCACCAGGGCCAGATCCCGGGCGTCACGCCGAAGGAAGCGACGGCCAACCTGATCAAGGCGCTCGGCAAGGGCGTCCGGAAGACGATGTCCAAGATGGGCGTCTCGACCGTCGCGTCCTACACCGGCGCGCAGATCTTCGAAGCGATCGGGCTCGGCGACGAGGTCATCGACACCTGCTTCACCGGCACGACGTCCCGCCTCGGCGGCGTCGGCTTCGAGACCCTCGCCGACGAGGTCGCGAAGCGGCACAAGTACGCGTTCCCGGCCGACGGCGTCCGGGCGTCGCACCGCGAGCTCGAAACGGGCGCGGACTACCAGTGGCGCCGCGAAGGCGAGCCGCACCTGTTCAACCCGCAGACCGTCTTCAAGCTCCAGCACTCCACGCGGTCCGGGAAGTACGAGATCTTCAAGGAGTACACGAAGTCCGTCGACGACCAGGCCGAGAAGCTGCTGACGCTGCGCGGGCTGTTCGACTTCAAGTACGGCAAGCGCGCGCCGGTGCCGATCGAGGAGGTCGAACCGGTCTCGGAGATCGTCAAGCGGTTCGCCACCGGCGCCATCTCCTACGGCTCGATCTCGATGGAGATGCACCAGACCCTCGCCGTCGCGATGAACCGCCTCGGCGGCAAGTCGAACACCGGTGAGGGCGGCGAGGACGCCGAGCGGCTCTACGACCCGGAACGGCGCAGTGCTGTCAAGCAGGTCGCGTCCGGCCGGTTCGGCGTCACGAGCGAATACCTCGTCAACGCCGACGACATCCAGATCAAGATGGCGCAGGGCGCGAAGCCCGGCGAAGGCGGGCAGCTGCCCGGCGCGAAGGTGTACCCGTGGATCGCGAAGACGCGGTTCTCGACGCCGGGCGTCGGCCTGATCTCACCGCCGCCGCACCACGACATCTACTCGATCGAGGACCTGGCGCAGCTGATCCACGACCTCAAGAACGCCAACCCGAACGCGCGCATCCACGTGAAGCTCGTGTCCGAGGTCGGCGTCGGCACGGTCGCGGCGGGCGTGTCCAAGGCGCACGCGGACGTCGTGCTCATCTCGGGCCACGACGGCGGGACGGGCGCGTCGCCGCTGTCGTCCATCAAGCACGCCGGTGGCCCGTGGGAGCTCGGCCTGGCCGAGACGCAGCAGACGCTGCTGGCCAACCGGCTGCGCGACCGGATCGTGGTGCAGACCGACGGCCAGCTCAAGACCGGCCGCGACGTCATCGTCGCGGCGCTGCTCGGTGCCGAGGAGTTCGGCTTCGCGACCGCGCCGCTGGTGGTGTCGGGCTGCATCATGATGCGCGTCTGCCACCTCGACACCTGTCCCGTCGGGGTCGCGACGCAGAACCCGAAGCTGCGCGAGAAGTTCAGCGGCAAGGCCGAATACGTCGTCAACTTCTTCGAGTTCATCGCCCAGGAAGTGCGCGAGTACCTGGCGGAGCTCGGTTTCCGGTCGATCGCCGAGGCGGTCGGGCACGCCGAGTTCCTCGACAAGCGCAAGGCGATCGAGCACTGGAAGGCCGCCGGGCTGGACCTGTCGCCGATCTTCCACGTGCCCGACACGGCCCCGGCCGGGCTGCGGCTGCAGCAGACGCTGCAGGACCACGGCTTGGAGAAGGCGCTCGACAACACGCTGATCCAGCTCGCCGAGGGCGCGTTGAACTCCGGCGACAAGGTGCGGCTGGAACTGCCCGTCCGCAACGTGAACCGGACCGTCGGCACCATGCTCGGCTCGGAGCTGACCAAGCGGTGGGGCGGCGAAGGCCTGCCCGACGACACCATCGACGTCACCTTCACCGGCACCGCGGGCCAGTCGTTCGGCGCGTTCGTGCCCAAGGGCATCACGCTGCGGCTCTACGGCGACGGCAACGACTACGTCGGCAAGGGCCTCTCCGGCGGCCGGCTGATCGTGCGCCCGCCGAAGGAGGCGCGGATCGCCGCCGAGGACCACATCATCGCCGGCAACGTCATCGCCTACGGCGCCACGAGCGGCGAGATCTTCATCCGCGGCAAGGTCGGCGAGCGGTTCTGCGTGCGCAACTCGGGCGCGCTGGCCGTCGTCGAGGGTGTCGGCGACCACGGCGGCGAGTACATGACCGGCGGCCGGATGGTCGTGCTCGGCCCGATCGGGCGGAACTTCGCGGCCGGCATGTCCGGTGGCATCGCCTACGTGCTCGACCTGCCCGCGCACCGCGTCAACCCGGAGATGGTCGACCTCGACCCGCTCGACTCCGAGGACGCGGACTTCCTGCGCGAGACGCTGGAAAAGCACTACGACGAAACGGAATCCGCCGTGGCGCGGGAACTGCTGGCCGACTGGGACGCGGGCGTCGACCGCTTCGGGAAGGTCATGCCGAAGGACTACAAGCGCGTGCTCGCCGCCCAGGTGCAGGCCGAGCGCGACGGGCGCGACGTGAACGAGGCGATCATGGAGGCCGCACATGGCTGACCCCAAGGGCTTTCTGACCACCACGCGGGAAGAACCGAAGCGCCGTCCCGTCGACCTCCGGCTGCTGGACTGGCGAGAGGTCTACGAGGACTTCGCCACGACGAAGCTGGAGAAGCAGGCCGGCCGCTGCATGGACTGCGGCATCCCGTTCTGCCACCAGGGCTGCCCGCTCGGGAACCTCATCCCCGAGTGGAACACGCTGGTGTGGCGGGACGACTGGCGCCAGGCCATCGACCGGCTGCACGCGACGAACAACTTCCCGGAGTTCACCGGCACGCTGTGCCCGGCACCCTGCGAAACCGCTTGCGTGCTCGGGATCAACGACGACCCGGTGACGATCAAGCGCGTCGAGATCTCCATCGTCGACCGCGCCTTCGCGGAGGGCTGGATCACGCCCGAGGTCCCGGCGGTGCGCACGGGCAAGAAGGTCGCGGTCGTGGGCTCCGGCCCGTCGGGACTCGCCGCGGCGCAGCAGCTGACGCGCGCGGGCCACAGCGTCGTGGTCTACGAGCGGGCCGACAAGATCGGCGGGCTGCTGCGCTACGGCATCCCCGAGTTCAAGATGGAGAAGTCCCGCCTCGACCGCCGGCTCGCGCAGATGGAAGCCGAAGGCACGGAGTTCCGGGCGTCGGTCAACGTCGGCGCCGACCTGCCGATCGCCGACCTGCTGGCCCACGACGCCGTGGTGCTGGCCGGCGGCGCGACCGACTGGCGCGACCTGCCGATCTCCGGCCGCGAGCTCGACGGCATCCACCAGGCCATGGAGTTCCTGCCGCCGGCCAACCGGGTCGCCTCGGGCGAGCTGGAGAAGTCGCCGTTCGACGCTTCGGGCCTGGACGTGGTCGTGATCGGCGGCGGCGACACCGGCGCGGACTGCGTCGGGACGTCGCACCGCCAGGGCGCGCGTTCGGTGACGCAGCTGGAGATCATGCCCAAGCCGCCGGAGTCCCGGTCGGACGCCCACCCGTGGCCGACGTACCCGATGATCTACCGGGTGTCCTCGGCGCACGAAGAGGGCGGCGAGCGGCTGTACGCGGTGAACACGCAGGAGTTCCTGGGCGACGAGTCCGGCCGCGTCCGGGCGCTGAAGCTGGTCGAGGTGCGCAACGAAGGCGGCAAGTTCGTCCCCGTCGAGGGGTCGGAGCGCGAGCTGCCCGCGCAGCTCGTCCTGCTGGCCATGGGTTTCCTCGGCCCGCAGAAGCAGGGGCTGCTCGAAGACCTCGGCGTCGAGCTGGACGGGCGCGGCAACGTGGTCCGCGACAAGGCGTTCAAGACGAGCCTCGACAACGTGTTCGTGGCCGGCGACATGGGCCGCGGCCAGTCCCTGATCGTGTGGGCGATCGCGGAGGGCCGCAGTGCCGCGGCCGGCGTCGACGCCTTCCTGACCGGGCGGGACTTCCTGCCCGCCCCGATCGCGCCGACGGACCGGCCGATCGCGTAGAACCCGGCGCCGGCGGAGGTGTCACTGTCGCCACCTCCGCCGGCGCTGTCCCACTCCTCAGCCGAAGTAGTGGCCCTTCTCGACGTCTTCGAGGAGGCCGGGCCGCGTCGGGCGCCAGCTGAGCAGCTCCTGCGTGCGCGCGCTGGCCGACGGCTGGTCGACGGACAGGATCAGGCCCAGGAAACCCAGTTCCCCAGCCGGGACCGGCGTGGGCACCAGGTCCAGCCGGGCGCCGATCACCGCGGCGAGGTCGCGGATCGCCACGCCCTCGTCGCCCACCGCGTGCAGCACCGCACCGGGTCGGGCCTGCTCCAGCGCCAGCCGGAACAGGTGCGCGGCGTCCAGGACGTGCACCGCGGGCCAGCGCTGCGTCCCGTCGCCGACGTAGGCGGAGACGCCCTTCTCGCGGTCCAGGCCGATCAGCCGGGCGATGAAGCCGTGCCGGTCGCCTTCGCCGTGCACCGACCGCGGCAGCCGGACGACGGACGACCGCACGCCGCGCCCGGCCATGGCCACGACCGCGCGGGCGATTCCGGTGCGGCCCGCGACCGGCCCGGCGCCGTCCGGGTCGTCGTCCTCCAGGGACGGGCGGCCGGGCACGACGGGCGTTCCCGACGCGACCACGAAGGGCTTGCCGGCCAGCACCGCACCCATCGCTTCGACCGCGCGCGCGTCGGTCTCGATCGACTCCTCGATCCGGGTGAAGTCGTGCCCGAAGGCCAGGTGGACGACGCCGTCCGCGCTCTCCGCGGCGGTTTTCAGGGTTTCGAGGTCGGTCAGGCCGCCGCGTAGCACGTCGGCGCCCATCGCCTCGACCGCGGCCGCCGAGGCGGCCGACCTGGCCAGCCCGACCACCTCGTGGCCCGCGCCGAGGAGTTCGGGGACCAGCGCCGAGCCGATCCAGCCCGACGCACCGGTGACGAAAACACGCATGACGACCTCCGCACAGTGATGACACTTGGTGCCATCACCCTAGCACCGTGATGACACCGAGTGCCATCGCCTAAGCTGGGCCGCATGAGCCGCTGGGAGCCGAACACGCGCGAGCGGCTGATGCGCGCCGCGGTGGCGGAGTTCCTCGACCGGGGCTACGAGAGCGTCACCGTCGCCGAGATCACCGAGCGGGCCGGCCTGACCAAGCGCACGTTCTTCCGCCACTTCGCCGACAAGCGCGAGGTGCTGTTCGCGGGCCAGGAAATCCTGAGCCGCCTGTTTTCCGACGCGATCGCTTCGGCGCCCGCGGAAGCGACGCCGATCGAGGCGATCGCGGCGGCGCTGACGGCGACCGGCGAGGTCTTCGGCCCGGAGCGGCGCGAGTGGGCGTGCAAGGTCCAGGCGGTGGTCGCGGGCCACAGCGACCTGCGCGAGCGCGAACTGCTCAAGCGCGCGAAACTGCGGGCCGCGATGGCCGAAGCGTTGCGGGAGCGCGGAGTCGGCGAACCGGCGGCGAGCCTGGCGGCGGAGATCGGCGGTCTCGCCTTCACGACGGGCTTCGTGCGATGGGTGGAGCCGTCGAACGAACGCGGTTTCGGCGAGCTTTCCCGGGAGGCTTTGGCCGAACTGGTGGCGGCGACCGCGTCCCTCGGCTGAGGCAACGGCGAGCGGGCCTCAGCTGTCCAGGAGAGCACTTCCCAGCGGCGTCAGCGAGTGCAGCACCGTGTTGCGCTCCCGGTGCGTGATGATCAGCCCCGCGCGTCGCAGCACCGTCGTGTGCTTGCTGACCGCCGACGGCGTGACCCCCAGCCGGGCCGCCAGTTCCGACGTCGAGCAGCCGACCGCCAGGACCGTCAGCGCCGCCGCGCGGGTCGGGCCCAGCAGGTCCGCCAGCGCGCCGCCCGGGGTCTTCCGGGCGGCGCGGTCGACGCCGGCGGTGTGCGCCGCGTGGCGGACGCACGGGTAGAGCAGCCGGGGAACGCCGCCCGGCAACGGCGGCACGAGCGCCGGGCCCACCGAAAAGTACGTCGGGACCAGCAGCAGGCCGGTGCCTTCCGACGGGAGCGTGCCGGGGAGCCCGTCGTCGGTCTCCAGGACCGGGGCCGTCCAGCGGACCTTGGGGCGCAGGCCGGTCAGCAGCGCGTCGACGCCGCCGTGGAGCAGCACCTGCGTGCGCATGCCGAGATCCGCGTCCACCTGCGCGCACAGCACGTCCCAGCCCGGTGCGAGGGCCAGGTCGTGGTACTCCTGCATGGCCTGGACCAACCGGGGCAGGCCGGCGGTGTCGCCGTCGGCGAACGCGGCCGCCCACGGCGGCAGGTCGTGGTCGGCCGGCGCGGTGCGCAGCGCGGCCTTGAGGCTCACGGAGTCGGCCTTCAGCACCGCCGCGAGCCCCGTCTCGAAGTCGTAGCGGCCGGCCGCGGGTACCAGGAACTCCGGGATCGGCGCGTCCGGGCGGCAGAGCCACATCAGCACCGCCGCCGAATCCGGCAGGCCCTGCCAGACCCGGTAGCGCCACCGGTTGAACGCCGCCGAAGCCGCGTTGCGGCCGCCGTCCCGCCGCTGCAGGACCTGCAGGCTCGCGGCCAGCTCCCCCATGGGGTCGGCCGCGGCGGCGAGGCCGACGCGGACGAGGTCCGGCAACGTCAGTTCGATGCGCACGATCCCCCCGGGTCTTTGCCCCTCCATCGGGTGAAGATCTCGTTCCGTTACACACCTGACCTGCGTTTTTGCCTCTCCGGGAAATCTTCTCGACGGGGACGGACGGGCCCTGAATGATGGCTTCAGAGACCGCTTTCGGGGGTTCGCGGTCTCGACGAGGGGGATTCGCCGGCACGTTCCAGCGCCGGGCCGCGACGGCCTGGCGCCGGTTGCCGCGCGCCTTCGTCGTCAGCACACCGATGATCCGAAAAGGGGAACGATGACGAAGATGAAGCGCCTGATGGTGACGGTCGCCGCGACCGCGGGCCTGTTCGGCCTGGTCGCCGTGCCGCAGGCCGGCGCCGCGCCCGCCGACGGCAAGGGCACCGCGGTCACGTCGCTCGGCCAGCTCAAGCTGCGCCCGGCGAAGGTGGCCGGCGTCCAGCAGAAGAAGTCGACGAACACGATGGCCGCCGCGGCCGTCGACCCGGGCCCGTACATCATCGAGTCCGCGGCCTTCGGCCGCTGCTGGGACGCCGACCTGAACACCATCAACGCCAACGGCACCAAGGTGCAGCTCTGGGACTGCAACGACACCGCCGCCAACCAGGCGTGGTGGCTGACGCAGAACCCGGAGGGCTACTACCGGTTCCAGAACTACCAGAGCGGCCGCTACCTGGACGCCGACGCGAACTCGATCGGCAAGAACGGCACCAAGATCCAGCTCTGGGACTTCCAGGCCGGTGGCAAGAACCAGTGGTGGAGCCTGACCGAGATCCCCGAGGGCTACCTGCGCCAGCAGACCCCGGCCAGCCCGCGCTACCTGACCGCCGAGGGCTCGGTGGGCGCCAACGGCACGAAGCTGCAGCTGTGGGACTTCATCGCGGGCGGCAAGTCGCAGTGGTGGTTCTGATCCGCTAGGCAACGGAACGCGGGCCCCGCTCGGGGCCCGCGTTCCCGCTTCCGCGTAGTACCTTTGCAGATTGGGAAAAGGTGCTGCGGAGGGATGGGCTTGGACCGGCACGAACGGCTCAGCGCACTGCTGGACATGGTGGGGCAGCGGGAAAAGATCGACGTCGAGGCCTCCGCGGAAGAGCTCGACGTCTCCCCCGCGACGATCCGGCGCGACCTGGACCACCTGGCGGGCCGCCAGCTGCTGACCCGCACGCGGGGCGGCGCGGTGGCCAGCAACGTGGCGTACGACCTGCCGCTGCGGCACAAAGCCGCGCGCAACGCCCCCGAAAAGCAGCGCATCAGCGCCGCCGCCGCCCGCCTGGCCGAACGCGGCATGGTGATCGGGCTCAACGGCGGCACCACGAGCACCCAGGTCGCCCGCGCGCTCGCGCTGCGCCCCGAACCGCCGGGCCGGGACGGCTCGCCGGCGCTGACCGTGGTGACCAACGCGCTCAACATCGCCCACGAGCTGGCGGTGCGCCCGCACATCAAGATCGTGGTGACCGGCGGCGTCGCCCGGCAGCACTCCTTCGAGCTGACCGGGCCGCTGGCGAGCCTGTTCCTCGACCAGATCACCCTCGACCTGGTGTTCCTCGGCGTGGACGCGTTCGACGCCGAACGCGGCGCGTACGCCCACCACGAAGGCGAGGCGAGCATCAACCGGCTGATGGCTTCGCGCGCGCGGCACGTGGTGGTGATCGCGGACAGCGGCAAGCTCGGCGGCCACGCGTTCGCCCGCATCTGCGACACGGCGGCGGTCGACCGGCTGATCACGGACTCGGGCGCGGACCCCGGCCACATCTCGGCTTTCGAAGCGGCCGGGGTCGACGTCCTCCTGGCTTAGGCGTCGAGGAGGTCGAACGCGAGCAGGCCGGCGCCGAGGCGGCCGGCTTCGTCGCCGAGCTTCGCGATGCGCAGCTCCGGCATCTGCTGGAACGTCAGGTGCGCCGCCAGCCACTCGCGCACCGGCTCCAGCACGTAGTCGGCCGCCGTGAACAGGCCGCCGCCCAGGACGATCACCTCCGGGCCGAGCAGCGTCAGCAGCGTCCGGATGCCGTGGCCGAGGCCGTCGAGGGCGTCCTGGACCACCGCCACCGCGACCTCGTCGCCGCCGCGGGCCAGCTCCACGACTTCGCGGGCGCCGTCGGCCGGGCGGCCGGTGCGCTCGGTGTAGCGGCGCGCGATCGAGGCCGCCGACGAGATCGCCTCCAGGCAGCCGGTCGCCCCGCAGCCGCACTTGCCCGGGTGGCCGACGTCGATGTGGCCGACCTCGCCCGCCTGGCCGTGCGCGCGGTGGATCCGGCCGTCGAGCAGCAGCGCGGCCGCGATCCCGGTGCCGACCGGGATGAACGCCGCGTTCGTGGCACCCTGCCCGGCGCCGACCCGGAACTCGGCGATGCCGCCCGCGGTGACGTCGTGCCCGAACGCCACCGGCAGCCCGAGCCGCCCTTCCAGCAGCTCCCCGAAGTGGACTTCGCGCCAGTCGAGGTTGGCGGAGAAGTGGCAGATCCGGGTCTCCTCGTCGACGATCCCGGGCACCACGACGCCGACGGCGGCGGGCCGCCCGGTGCCCGCCTGCTCCGTCAGCGCGGCCACGATGTCGACGACCTGCGCCGCCAGCGCCGTCCCGTCCGCGCTCCGCGCCGTCTCCGCCCGCAGGGCCGCCTGCGGCCGCAGCTGCTCGTCGAGCAACGCCGCCTTGATCGTCGTACCGCCCACATCGAGGGCCGCCACCATTCGAGTCACCGCGGCATTGTCACATTGACTCGCCCCGAACGGCGGACCTACGCTCAACCGGCCAGACGAGGAGATTCCGGAACGCGGTGCAAGTCCGCGCGGTCGCGCCACTGTGACCCCCGCCAGGGGGAAGCCAGACCCGGACCCTCGTGACCGACCCCGATGAGGCCGCGAAAGCCCGAGGAGGCCACGCTCATGTCCCACACGGCAGCTCCCGCCGTCCCGCTCCCGATCCGCATCCCGATCCGTGAGATCGTGCCGTGGGCGGTGTTCGTGGTGCTCCTCGCGCTGATCGCGCTGTACTTCGTGAGCGCCGAGCAGGGCGCCACCGCGGTGTTCGCGAACATGTACGTCCACGAGTTCGTGCACGACGGCCGGCACCTGCTGGCCTTCCCCTGCCACTGATCGGCGGGCACGTACTCCCATGATGAAGACCCTGCTGGTCCGCGGCATGCTCGCGGGCCTGATCGCCGGTGTGCTCGCGTTCGGGTTCGCCTACGCCTTCGGTGAGCCGTCGGTGAACACCGCCATCGGCCTCGAAGAGTCCGGCGGCCATTCCCACTCGCACGGCGCGGGCGCCGAGCCCGCCCCCGCCGAAGAGCACGACGAGGAGCTCGTCCCCCGGGACGTCCAGAGCACCGTCGGGCTGCTCACCGGCGTCCTCGTCTACGGCGTGGCGATCGGCGGCCTGCTCTCGCTCGCCTTCGCGTTCGCCCAAGGCAGGCTCGGCAACCTGCGCCCCCGGGTGACGGCGTTGCTGCTCACCGCGGGCGCGTTCGCCGTGGTGTTCCTGGTGCCGTTCCTCAAGTACCCGGCCAACCCGCCCGCGGTGGGCCAGCCGGGCACGATCGGCTCGCGCACCGAGCTGTACTTCGGCTTCGTCGCGGTGTCCCTGCTCGTGGGCATCTTCGCCACGGTGTTCGGCCGCAAGCTGGCCGACCGCTTCGGCGCCTGGAACGGCTTCCTCCTCGCGGCGGCGGGCTACCTCGTCGTGATCGGCGTGGTGGCCTGGCTGATGCCGGCGGTCGACGAGGTGCCGGCGGAGTTCCCGGCGTCGACGCTGTGGAGCTTCCGCACGGCTTCGGTCGGCACGCAGGTGACGCTGTGGCTGGCGCTGGGGCTGGCTTTCGGTGCTTTCGCGGAGAAGGCGTTGACGAAGAAGGCCGCGGTCGCCGCCTGACCGTTCAGGGCGCGCCCGGCGGGACGAACGGAAGCCCGCCGGGGGCGCCCCGCTCCAGCAGGCCGAGCAGGGTCGCCGCGTCCAGGTGCTCCTCGACGGCGTCGGCCAGCTTGTCGAGCATTTCCTCGCGCAGGGCGCCGAATCCGGGCGCGTCCGGCGCCGGGGTCCACGCCACGCCCGCCTGGGCCGCCGCTTCGGTGAGCCACGCCCGGCGGAAGGCGTCGTTTTCGAAGGCGCCGTGCCACATCGTGCCCCAGACCGGTCCCACGCGCACACCGTCCAGAAAGGACTCCAGATCCGCCGGCGCGGTCACCGACCCGTGGTGGATCTCGTAGGCGTGGACCGGGTTCCCGCGCCACTCGCCGGCCGGACGGGCGAGGACCTTCTCCGCGGCGAACGCCACCCGCGCCGGCAGCAGACCCAGGCCGGGAACCGCGCCGGCGCCGGATTCCACGTCGTCCACAATGGACTCGGCGAGCATCTGGTAGCCACCGCAGATGCCCAGCACCGGCCGCCCGGCCGCGGCGCGGGCCGCCACCGCCGCGGCGAGGCCGCGGTCGCGCAGCCAGGCGAGGTCGGTCACCGTGGCGCGCGAACCGGGCAGCACGACGACGTCCGCGGCCACGACCACGTCCGGGTCGGCGGTCAGCGTGACGGTGACGCCGGGTTCGGCGGCGAGCGCGTCGACGTCGGTGGCGTTGGACGCGCGCGGGAACCGGACGACGGCCACGCGCAGGCCACCGCCGTGGGCCTCCCGGCGCCAGCCCGCGGCCGCCAGCGCGTCCTCCGAGTCGATCCACACCCGGTCGAGCCAGGGCAGCACGCCCAGCACGGGCCGTCCGGTGACCTTCTCCAGGCTGTCCAGGCCCGGGCGCAGCAGGCCGACGTCGCCGCGGAACTTGTTGACCACCCAGCCCGCGACGAGCGCCTGGTCCTCGGGTGAGAGCAGCGCGAGGGTGCCGAACATCGCGGCCAGCACGCCACCGCGGTCGATGTCGCCGACGACCAGGACCGGCAGGCCGAACCGCCGCGCGAGCCCCATGTTGACGTAGTCGCCGCCGCGGAGGTTGATCTCCGCCGGGCTGCCGGCGCCTTCGCAGACGACGACGTCGTAGCGGGCGCTGAGGTCCTCGTACGCACCGAAGGCGATCTCCGCGAGCCCGGCCCGGCCGGTGGCGTACTCGCCCGCTTCGAGGGTGCCGAACGGCTTCCCGAGCGCGACGACGTGGCTGCGCCGGTCGCTGCCGGGCTTGAGCAGCACGGGGTTCATGGCGGCTTCGGGCTCGACGCCGGCGGCGCGCGCCTGCACCCACTGGGCCCGGCCGATTTCCGCGCCGTCGCCGCAGACCATGGAGTTGTTGGACATGTTCTGGGCCTTGAACGGCGCCACGCGAACCCCGCGGCGCGCGAGCCACCGGCAGATCCCGGCGGTGACCAGGCTCTTCCCGGCGTCGGACGTCGTCCCGGCGACCAGCAGGCCGCTCACCGGGCCACCCCCGCGGCGACGACCACGGCGGCCAGTCCGACCCACCTCGACAGGCGCACCGCCCGCCGCAGGTCGACCGGCTCCGGATCGCGGCCCTCGCCCAGCCGGGCCCGGCTCTCGACCTCGCCGCCGTAGCTGTTCGTCCCGCCGAGGCGGATGTCCAGCGCGCCCGCGAAGGCCGCCTCGACCTGGCCCGCGTTCGGGCTGGGGTGCCGCGAACCGTCGCGGCGCCACACCCGCCACGACGCCCGCGCCCGATCGCCCGCGCACACCACCGTGAGCGCCGCGCCGAGCCGCGAAGGCAGCAGGTTGACCACGTCGTCGGCCCGCGCCGCGGCCCAGCCGAAGTTGCGGTAGCGCGCGGAGCGGTAGCCGACCATCGCGTCGAGCGTGTTGAGCGCCCGGTAGCCCAGCAGCCCCGGCAGCCCGGCGACCGCACCCCAGAACAGCGGCGCGACCACGGCGTCCGACGTGTTCTCGGCGATCGACTCGGTGGCCGCGCGGGCCAGCTCGGCGGTGTCGAGCGTCGTCGCGTCGCGCGCGCAGAGGTGCGAGAGCCGCTGACGTGCTTCGGGCACTTCGCCCGCTTCGAGCAGTCTGGCCATTTCGGCGCCTTCGGCCGCGAGACCGCGTCCGCCGAGCACGACCCAGGTGGACGCCGCTGTCAGCACGAAGCGCGCGAAGGGGCTTCGCCGTGAAGCGGCCTGAAGCGCGACGCCCAGGCCTACGGCGGCGAAGGTGCACAACCCCGCGTACGCGACTCCGCGCGGCTTCGAGTCCGCCCACAGCCGGTGTTCCAGCCGGGCCGCGGCACTCCCGAACAGGGCGACCGGGTGCCCCTGTCGGGGGTCACCGAACAGAGCGTCGGCGCCGTATCCGGTAACGAGTCCGGCAGCGGTTGTCCCTAGACGGAGTGGCACGTGGCGCACGGTAGCGCGTGCACCACAATGCCGGGTATGACCAAGCTGACCTACCGGCTCGCCGGGTACCTCGAGACCCTGGCACGCGCCCTCCGCCGGTACGGACGCGACGAAGGCAAGGTGCTCGTCCTCGGCGGTGTCCGCTCGGGGAAGTCGCGGCACGCCGAGCGGCTCGTCGCCCGCCACCCGCACCTCGTCTACGTCGCGCCCGGCCTGCCCGCGGGCGACGACGACCCCGAATGGGCCGCGCGGGTGGCCGCGCACCAGGCGCGCCGGCCGGCGCACTGGAAGACCGTGGAGACCACCGACCTCGCCGGCACCCTGCGCACGGCCACCGAGCCGCTGCTCATCGACTGCCTCGGCACCTGGCTGTCCCGCGTGCTGGACGACGTCGGCGCCTGGCGGCAGCAGCCGGGCTGGGAGCACCGGCTCGACGACCGCCTCGAAGAGTTCCTCGCCGCGTGGGCCGCGGCGCGGGTGCCGGTGGTCGCGGTCAGCAACGAGGTCGGCAGCGGTGTGGTGCCCGCAACGTCGTCCGGACGGCTGTTCCGTGATGTGCTGGGCGCACTCAACAACCGGGTGTCCGCCGACGCCGACCGGGTCGTGCTGGTCGTCGCGGGCCGGGCGCTCGACCTGTAGCTGGAGGCGCCCGTGTTCGACGTACCCGTGCCCGACCCCGCCGCCCGCGCCGCCGCGCTGGAGCGGCTCGACGGCCTGGTCAAACCGCTCGGCGCGCTCGGCAAGCTGGAGGAGCTCGCCGCCTGGCTGTCGGCGGCGCACGGCAGCGTGCCACCGCGCCCGCTCGACGACGTCCGCGTGGTGGTCTTCGCGGGCGACCACGGCGTCTCGGCGCTCTCGGCGTACCCGCGCGAGGTCACCGCGGCGATGGTCCGGGTGTTCCTGGCGGGCAAGAGCGGCGTGAACGTGCTGGCGGCGCAGGTCGGCGCGAAGGTGCGGGTGGCCGACCTCGGCGTGGATTGGGACGGTTCGGACGTACCGGCCTCGGTGACGGCCCACAAGATCCGCCGCGGCTCGGGCTCGATCGACGTCGAGGACGCCCTGGCCCCGGGCGAAGCGCGGGCAGCGTTCGAGGCGGGCCGCGCGATCGCCGGCGAAGAAGGCGACGCGGACCTGCTGATCCCGGGCGACATGGGGATCGGCAACACGGCGGTGTGCGCGGCGGTCGTCGCGGCTTCGCTGGGCCTGCCGGCGGCCGAGGTGGTCGGCACGGGCACGGGCGTGGACGCGGCGGGCCTGTCTCGGAAGACTTCGGCGGTAACGGCAGCTTTGTCGCGGGCCGCCGGCCGCGTCGAAGACCCGTTCGACCGCCTGACGACGCTGGGCAGCGCGTGCCTCGCGGCGACGGCGGGCTTCCTGGTCGAAGCGGCCCTCCGGCGCATCCCGGTCCTGCTGGACGGCGTGTTCTCCGGCGCGGCGGCCCTGGTCGCGCGGGACATCGCGCCGGGGGCGGAGCAGTGGTGGCTGGCCGGGCACCGGTCGACGGAACCGTCGCAGGCGTTCGCGCTGAAGGCACTGGGGCTGGAACCGATCCTGGACTTCGGGCTGAGGCTGGGCGAAGGCAGCGGCGCGGTACAGGCGGTGCCGGCGCTGCGAGCGGCGCGGGCGATCCTGGCGGACATGGGCCTGCTGGCGGACCTGGCGTGAAGCCGGCCCGAGGCGCGCCCGGGCCGGGCACACGCCCAGGCCGGGCACCACGCCCGAGCCGGGCTCCGCGCGTGCGGCGGTCGGCGCGGCAGCGAGGTCGCGAATGACTCATTCGGGACGTCCCAGGTCGCGAATGAGTCATTCGCGACCATCGGGCGACCGTCGACCCGGCCCACACGACTCGCTCCGCTCCCGCGAAACGGCTGCGGCACCGGAGGCCAGGCCTCCGCGCCCCAAGGCGGCCTTGGCTGCGTCGCACGCGCCCAAGGCCGCCTTCGGTGCGTCTCACGCACCGAAGGCCACATTGGGGCGCTCATGAGCCGCTGGGTCGACTCCGCGCGGCTGGCCGTCGGCACCCTCACCACCATCCCGGTCCCGGCGCCGCGCGTCATCGACCGCCGCACAGCCGGCGGCGCCATGCTCCTCGCCCCGATCGCCGCCGTTCCCCTGGCCCTCGCCGCCGGGCTCGTCGTCGCCGCCGGCCACGCACTCCACCTCCCCACCCTCGCCACCGCCGCCCTCGCCATCGGCGCCGTCGCGCTCGGCAGCCGCGGCCTCCACCTGGACGGCCTCGCCGACACCGCCGACGGCCTCGGCGCCTCCTACGACCGCGCCAAAGCCCTCGACGTCATGCGCCGCGGCGACGCGGGCCCCACCGGCGTCGCCACCCTCGTCCTCACCCTCCTCGTCCAAGCCGGCGCCCTCACCGACCCGTACTCAGCGTTCGCCGCCGTCCTCATCGGACGGTGCACGCTCTCCATGTCCTGCGCGAAAGGCGTCCCCTCCGCCCGCCCGGAAGGCCTCGGCGCGACCGTCGCGGGCTCGGTCCCCCGCACCGCCGCGATCGCCGTCGGCCTGGCCGCGGCCGCACTCGCCACGCTGCTGCCCGGCCTCACCTGGTGGCGCGGACCGCTCGCCGTGCTCCTCGCCTACGGAGTCACCGCCCTCCTCCTCAAACGGTGCACGACCAGGCTCGGCGGCATCACCGGAGACGTCCTCGGTGCCGGGGTCGAGGTCGCCGTCGCGGCCGCGCTGCTCGCGCTCGCCTGAAACTGTCGTACCCCGCCCCTAAAGTCGGCCGCGTGAACCGCACCGATCGCTTGTACGCGCTCGTCGAAGAGCTCCGCGCCGTGGCACCCAGGCCGCGCAGCGCGCGCTGGCTCGCGGCCAGGTTCGAGGTCAGCGCCCGCACCGTGGAGCGGGACATCGGCGCGCTGCAACAATCCGGCGTCCCGATCTACGCCGAACCCGGCCGCACCGGCGGGTACTGCCTCGACCGGACGCACACGCTGCCGCCGGTCAACCTCACGCCGGGCGAAGCCGTCGCGATGGCGCTCGCGCTGCGCCGGCTGGACGGCACGCCCTTCCGCGCCGAAGCCGGCTCGGCGCTGCGCAAGCTCGTCGCGGCGATGCGGCAGGACGACGCCGTCGCGGCGCAGGACCTCGCTGCCCGCGTCCACCTGCTCGGCGACGGTGGCAGCCCGCCGCCGCTGCCGCAGGTGCTCGACACCCGCCGCGTCCTGCGCATCGGCTACCGCGATCGGGCGGGAGCCGTGACGCGGCGGGACATCGAGCCGCTCGGTTACGTCGGCAAGCCCGGCCACTGGTACCTGGTGGCCTGGTGCCGGCTGCGCGAGGAGATCCGCGCGTTCCGCACCGACCGGATCACCTCGGTCGCCGCGACCGCCGAGGTGCCCCCGCCCCGCCCGTTGCGGCGCGAGGACCTCGACATCCCTTACGGCGTCGTCGAACAGCTCACTTTGGCGGGGTGAAAACGGAAAAATGGTTGCCGGCGGGATCGAGCAGGTGCGCGAAGGTGACGCCGACGGGGTTGACGACCGGGGCCCGCTGCACCCGGCCCCCGGCGGCTTCCGCGCGCTCGCACGCGGCCTGGACGTCCTCGACGAGCACGGTGAAGATCGCGTAGTCCTCGGTTCCCGTGGCGAGCCCGCCGCGCGAACCACCGGTGTCGATGACCCGGTATGCCGGGTCGGGGCTCGCCGACTCGTCCTGGACGGCCTTCCAGCCGAAGACGTCGCCGTAGAACCGTTCGGCGGCCGCCGGGTCGGTGGCGCCGATCTCGAACCAGGCGACGTCGTTGAATCCGGGCATGCTGTTCCTTTCGCTGCCACGCCGGGTGTTTCCCGGCTCCGCCCACTGTGGGCGGTGGCGGCGACAGCCCCCTGTCGGTGTTTAGCGAACTTCTTTCAACGCCGTCAGGAACGCGTCCGTCGTCGCGCGGTCGCGGACGGCCAGCCGCAGGTGGTCCGGGCCGAGGCCGGGGAACGTGTCCCCGCGGCGGACCGCGTAGCCGGCGTCCCGCAGCCGCTCCCGCACTCCCGCGCCGCCCGGGATCCGGACCAGCACGAACGGGCCGCGCGGGTCGCCCAGCACCTCGGCACCCGCCTCGGCCAGCCGCGAAACCAGGTATTCGCGGTCGTCCTCCGCGGCTACCGCCAGCTTCTCGGCTTCTTCCAAAGCGGCCGGCCGGCAGCAGGCCACCGTCGCGACCGCGGCCAAGGTGGACACCGACCACGGCACCTGAACCGCCCGCAGCCGCTCGACGACCTCGGGTTCGGCGAGCACGTACCCCGCCCGCAGCCCGGCCAGGCCCCACGTCTTCGTCAGGCTGCGCAGCACGACGACGCCCGGGTGTCCGGCGGCCAGGCTTTCGCCCTCACCGGGCACCGCGTCGAGAAAGGCCTCGTCCACCACCAGCAGCCGCCCGGGCCGCGCCAGCGCCCGCAACGCGGCCGCGGGGTGCAGCACCGAGGTGGGGTTGGTCGGGTTGCCCACGAACACCAGGTCCGCGCCGGCCGGGACCAGTGCCGGGTCGAGGACGAAACCGTCCTTTTCGGACAGGACGACCCGCTCGACGTCGTGCCCGGCGGCCCGCAGCGCGGCCTCGGGCTCGGTGAACTGCGGGTGCACGACGACCGCCCGGCGCGGCTTCATCGCCGAAGCCAGCAGCGTGAACGCCTCCGCCGCCCCGGCGGTGACCAGGACGTCCGCCACCGCACGCCCGTGCCGCGCGGCCACCGCCGCGGCGGCTTCCCCGGAAGAAGGGTAGGCGGCCAGCGAGTCCAACGCGGACACCAGCTCGGCACGCAGCCAGGCCGGGGGCCGGGGCAGTCGGACGTTCACCGCGAGGTCCACCAGCCCCGGCCCGACCTCGCGGTCGCCGTGGTGGTGGAGGTCGTAGTCAGGCACGGGCCCGCATCCGGGCGGCGAACCGGTGGGCCAGCTCGGGGTACCCGGCCCAGTGGACGTGCAGGTAGGACGCGTGCAGCGTCGGCGACGCGAAGCCGTCCAGCTGCCGGTCCCAGCCCCAGGCCGCCGTAGGGCCGTGCGAAGGCGTCACCTCGGTGCGGTGGAACTCGTGCCCGGTGACGCGCTGCCCGGCCGCGGCCAGGAGGTTGTCCTCCACGGCCACCGCGCGCCGGTAGCCGAGCTTGCCGCGGGCGGTCATCTTCGCGTCCGCGGGCACCGCACCGACCATCGGGAGGCCGTCCAGGGACTGACACAGGTAGAGGAGCCCGGCGCATTCGGCGCTGACCGGCATCCCGTGCTCGATCGCCGAAGCGACCTGCGCGCGCAACGCCGTGTTCGCCGACAGCTCGGCCGCGTGCACCTCGGGGAAGCCGCCGCCGAAGTACAGCCCGGCGCACCCCTCGGGCAGCGCTTCGTCGCGCAGCGGGTCGACGTCCACGACGTCGACCCCGCAGGCGGCGAGCAGCTCGACGTTCTCGGTGTAGCGGAAGGTGAACGCCGCACCACCGGCGGCGGCGACCGTCACCCGCGGACCGTCCACACCGGACGGTTCCCACGGTGGCGCCGAAAGCCGCGGTGCCGCGGAGGCGATCCGGACGATCGCCTCGAGGTCGACGCCCTCGGTGACCCACGCGGCCAGCGCGGGCAGCACGTGCTGCGCTTCCGCGGCCCGTTCGGCCGCTGGGACGAGCCCGAGGTGCCGGCTCGGCGCGTGGATCTCCTCGTTGCGGTACAGCGCGCCCAGCAGCGGGACGCCGGTCGCTTCCAGTGCGGAGGCGATCTCGTCGAGGTGCCGCTGCGAGCCGAGCTTGTTGAGGATGACGCCGGCGAGCCGCACGCGGTTGTCGTAGTGGGCGAACCCGAGCACGGTCGCGGCGACGCTGCGCGAAGCGGCCGAAGCGTCGACGACCAGCACGACCGGCGCGTCGAGCAGCCGGGCGACGTGCGCGGTCGAGGCGTAGCCCTCGGTGCCGAGCGCGCCGTCGAACAGGCCCATCACGCCCTCGATCACGGCGATGTCGGCACCGGCGGAACCGTGCCGCAGCAACGGGATCAGCCGGTCCTCGCCCTGCAGGAAGGGGTCGAGGTTGCGCGCGGGCCGCCCGGTGGCGAGCGCGTGGTAGCCCGGGTCGATGAAGTCCGGCCCGACCTTGTGCCCGGACACGCGGTGCCCGGCCGCGCGCAGTGCCGCCATCAGCCCGGCGGCGATGGTGGTCTTGCCGTGCCCGGAGCCGGGCGCGGCGATCACCACGCGCGCTACCACTCGATCCCCCGCTGGCCCTTCTGGCCGGCATCCATCGGGTGCTTGACCTTGGTCATCTCGGCGACCAGGTCGGCGGCTTCGATCAGCTCCGGCGGCGCGTACCGGCCGGTGATGACGACGTGCTGGTGCCCGGGCCGCGAGACCAGGGTGGACACGACGTCGTCGACCTCGAGCCAGCCCCACTTGAGCAGGTAGGAGAACTCGTCGAGGACGTAGAAGCCGTGCGCCTCGGCGGCGAGCCGGCGCTTGATCTCCGCCCAGCCCTCACGCGCGTTCGCGGCGTGGTCGTCCTCGGTGCCGGACTTGCGCGCCCAGCTCCAGCCCTCGCCCATCTTGTGCCACTCGACCGGGCCGCCTTCGCCGGTGTCGTCGTGCAGCTTGCCCAGCGCCTTGAAGGCGGCTTCCTCGCCGACGCGCCACTTCGCCGACTTGACGAACTGGAACACGCCGATCGACCAGCCCTGGTTCCAGGCCCGCAGCGCCATCCCGAACGCGGCCGTCGACTTGCCCTTCATCTCGCCGGTGTGCACGGCGAGCAGCGGCCGGTTGCGGCGCTGGCGCGTGGTCAGCCCGTCGTTCGGGACGGTTTCCGGTTTGCCCTGCGGCATCAGGCGACCCTTCCGGTCCGGGCGCGGACGGCGCTCGCCAGCGATTCGGCGGCGACGTCGGCCAGGGGAACGTGTTCCGCACCCAGGTGGGCGGCGAGGTCGGCGGCCAGGCCGAGCCGCATCTTGCCGCTCTCGCAGTCCATCACGATCGTCGTGACGCCGGTCAGGAGCCCGGCCGCGGCCTGGGCGCGCGCGACGGCGTCCGGGCCGCTGGTGGCGCGGCCGTCGGTGACGACGACGAGCAGCGGACGGCGGCGGGGGTCGCGGATCTCTTCGACGCGCAGCACCCGAGCGGCCTCCAGAAGCCCTTCCGCCAGCGGGGTCCGGCCGCCGGTGGGCAGGCCTTCGAGGCGGGACGCGGCGGCGTCGACGCTGATCGTCGGCGGCAGCGCGAGTTCGGCTTCGGCGCCGCGGAACGTGACGAGCCCGACCTTGTCGCGACGCTGGTAGGCGTCGAGCAGCAGGGACAGCACCGCCGTCTTGACCTCGCGCATGCGGGCCTTGGCCCCCATCGAACCGGACGCGTCGACGCAGAACAGCACGAGGTTGCCTTCGCGACCTTCCCTGAGCGCGTACCGCAGGTCTTCGGGGCGCAGCTTCAGCGCGGCGCCGTCGCGGCCGCGGGCTTTCTGGTGCGGTGCCGCGGCTTTGACCGTCGCGACCAGGTGCGGCCGCCCGTCGCGGACGCTCGGGGGCTGGACGCCGATGGTGCGCCCGCTGTCGGTGATCGCACGCGACCGCCGTCCGCGTTCGCCCTCGCCCGTGCCCTTGACGCGGAAGACCTTCGCCTTGAACGTTTCCCCGGCGCCGACGGTCTTCTGCTGCCCGCCGTTCTGCTGCTGCTGGGGCTGCTGCCGCTGCGGCGCGTCGCCCGGCGGAACCTCCTGCGGGGCCTCCTCCGGCGTCGAGCCCGAGCCGGGACCGTCGTCCTCGGGACCCGGCTCGGGCGGCTGCGCGTCCTGAAGCGCCTGCTCCAGCTGCTCTTCCGAGATCCCGGGCGCGTCGAACGGGTTGCGGCGGCGGCGGTGCGGCAGCGCGAGCCGCGCGGCGACGCGGACGTCTTCGGTGGTGACCTCGTCGCGGCCGGCCCAGGCCGCGTGCGCGACCGCCGTGCGGGCGGTCACGATGTCCGCGCGCATGCCGTCGACCTCGAAGGACGCGCAGACCTCGGCGATCTGGCGGAGGGCGTCGTCGGGCAGTTTCACCGCCGGCAGAAGCCGTTGCGCCGCCTCGATTTCCGCGGCGAGCCGGGCGTCGTCTTCGGCGTACTGCGCGGCGAAACCGTCGGGGTCGGCTTCGTAGGCCAGGCGGCGCCGGACGACCTCGACGCGCTGCTCGGGGTCGCGGCTGGAGGCGACCTCGACGGTCAGCCCGAACCGGTCCAGCAGCTGCGGGCGCAGCTCGCCCTCTTCCGGGTTCATGGTGCCGATCAGCACGAACCGCGCGGCGTGCGAGACGGAGACGCCCTCGCGTTCGACGGTCGCGCGGCCCATCGCGGCGGCGTCGAGCAGGGTGTCGACGAGGTGGTCGTGCAGCAGGTTGACCTCGTCGACGTAGAGCAGCCCGCGGTGCGCGGCGGCCAGCAGGCCCGGCTGGAAGTCCGTGACGCCTTCGGCGAGCGCGCGTTCGAGGTGCAGCGACCCGATGACGCGGTCTTCGGCCGCGCCGACCGGCAGCTCGACCAGCTTGGCGGGCCGCCGGTGACCGCTCGCGCCGTCGTGCGGGCCGTCCGGGCAGAGCGGGTCGGGCGCGGCGGGATCGCAGGAGAAGCGGCAGCCGTCGACGACGTCGACGCCCGGCAGCAGGCCCGCGAGCGCGCGGACCATGGTCGACTTCGCGGTGCCCTTTTCGCCACGCACCAGCACCCCGCCGACGGCGGGCGAGATCGAGGACAGGACCAGGGCGAGGCGCAGGTCCGGCAACCCGACTACGGCGGTGAACGGGTAGGGCTTCAACAGCACTCCTCCAGGTCGGCGACCGGCCGATCATCGCACAGCGGCCGCCTCGCTTAGGGTGGGAAATCGTGCGCGAAAAATCACGGTTGACGGTGGTGGGGATCGGAGCTGACGGGTGGTCCGGCCTGTCGGAGCAAGCCCAAGCACTCGTCCTCGGCGCCGACGTCGTGCTGGGCGCGCCGAGGCAGCTCGCGTACCTGCCGCCGGAGGTCGGCGGGGTGCCCTGGCCGTCGCCGCTGCTGCCCGCGCTCGACGCGTTCATCGCGGAGCACGAAGGGCAGCGGATCTGCGTCCTGGCCAGCGGGGATCCGTTTTTGTCGGGGGTCGGCACTACCCTGGTGGCACATGGATACGAGGTCGACGCGTTCCCCGCGCTCTCGTCGGTGACACTGGCCCGGGCCCGACTGGGCTGGTCCGCCGAAGAGACCGAGGTGGTGACGATCGTCGGCCGCTCGTCGGCCCGGGTCGCCCGGGTGCTGGCCCCGCGGCGGCGGGTGCTCGTCCTGGGTGCCGACGCACCGGCTCTGCGCTCCCTCCTCACCGTGCGGGGGTATGGCGAGAGCGAGCTGTTCGCGCTGGAGAACCTGGGCGGCCCCGAGGAGCGCATCACCGACGGCTGGGCCGGCGAACCCGGCCCGCTGACGGTGTTCGCGCTGACGTGCGTGGGTCCGGCGCTGCCCCTGATCGGCATCCCGGACGACGTGTACGCCCACGACGGCCAGCTGACGAAGCGCGACCTGCGGGTTTCGGCCCTGTCGAGGCTCGCGCCGAGCCCCGGCGAGCTGCTGTGGGACGTCGGTGCGGGCGCGGGCAGCGTCGGCATCGAGTGGTCGCGGCTGCACGGGCTGAACCGGGCGGTCGCGATCGAGCGGGACGCGGAACGCGCGGAGCGGATCGGCCGCAACGCGGTGGACCTGGGAGTACCGGAGCTGGAGGTGGTGACGGGAGAGGCACCGGAGGTGCTGGGCGCGCTGCCCGCCCCGGACGCGGTGTTCATCGGCGGCGGGGTGACGGTGCCGGGAGTGCTGGCGACCTGCGTGGCCACGGGCGCACGCGTGGTGGCGCACGGGGTGACGATGGAGGCGGAGCAGGTGCTGGCGAGGGCGTACGAGGAGCACGGCGGTGAACTGGTGCGGATCGGGGTCGAGCGAGCGGCCCCGCTGGGCGGCTTCACCGGCTGGACACCGGCCCGGGTCGTGACGCAGTGGAGCAGCCGATGACCGCGCCCCGCCCCAGCGGGCCGAAGGGGACTTTCCTCCCACCGGACGCGACGAAAGCGCCCTTCAGCTCATGTCATGCGCTGAAAGCGCCCTTCAGCACGAGCCAGGAGAGCAGCCGATGACCGTGCACTTCATCGGGGCCGGGCCGGGGGCCGCCGATCTCATCACCGTGCGGGGGCGGGATCTGCTCGCCCGCTGCACCGTCTGCCTCTACCCCGGCAGCATGACCCCGCCCGACCTCCTGCGGTACTGCCCGCCCGAGGCCGAGCTCGTCGACACGGCGAACCTCGCGCTGGAAGCGATCGTCGCGAAGCTCGTCGAAGCCCATCGCGGCGGGCACGAGGTCGCGCGGCTGACGTCCGGCGATCCTTCGCTCTACAGCGCCGTCGCCGAGCAGATGCGCCGGCTCGACGCGGAAAACGTGCCGTACGCGGTCGTCCCCGGCGTACCCGCCTTCGCCGCATCGGCCGCCGTCCTCCAGCGCGAGCTCACCGTGCCCGAAATCGGGCAGAGCCTGGTCATCACGCGGGTCCAGGCGCGCTCCACGAAGATGCCGCCGGGCGAAACGCTCGCCGCCTTCGCCGCCACCGGGGCGACGCTCGCGCTGCACCTCGCGATCAACCACGTCGAGCGGGTGGCCGGGGAACTCGTCCCGCACTACGGCGCCGGCTGTCCGGTCGCCGTCGTCGCGCTCGCGACCCAGTCCGGGGAAACCGTCGTGCGCGGGGTGCTCGGCGACCTCCCCGCCCTCGTCCGGGAAGCCGGGATGACCCGCGCGGCCACGATCTTCGTCGGGCGGGTGCTCGGCGCCACGAACTTCCCCGACAGCTTCCTCTACTCGAGTGCCCGGGACCGGGCGGACCAACCGGAGTCGTTGTGACGGAACTGCGCTGGGGCCTGCTGGCCGCCGGGACGATCGCCGGGCACTTCGCCGCGGGTGTCGACGAAAGCAAGCACGGCACGCTCGCCGCCGTCGGCGCGCGCGATGCCGGGCGGGCGCGGGAGTTCGCCGCGCGGTTCGACATCCCGAAGGCGTACGGCAGCTACGAAGACCTCCTCGCCGACCCGGACGTCGACGCCGTCTACGTTTCGACCCCGCACGCCCTCCACAAGGAGTGGGCGATCGCCGCCGCCGAAGCGGGCAAGCACGTGCTGTGCGAGAAGCCGCTGACCCTCACCGCGGCCGACGCCGAAGAAGTCATCGCCGCCGCCCGGGCGCACGACGTCTTCCTCATGGAAGGGTTCATGTACCGGCTGCACCCGCAGACCCGGCGGCTGGTCGAGCTCATCTCGGCCGGCGCCATCGGCGAGGTCCGCGCGGTCGACACCACGTTCTCCTTCGACAGCAACCCCGAGGAGACCGCCCGGCTCGGCGATCCGGCGCTCGGCGGGGGCGGGATCCTCGACGTCGGCTGCTACTGCACGTCGCTGGCCCGGCTGGTCGCCCAGGCGGCGACCGGCGAAGCCGTGGTGGAACCGGCCGAGGTCAGCGGGATGGCCCGGCTGAACGCGGACGGCGTCGACGAGTACGCGACCGGCCTGCTGCGGCTGCCCGGCGACATCCTCGCGACGATCTCGTGCGGCATCCGGCTGACCCGCGAGGACGGCATCCGCGTGTACGGCTCGCGCGGGCACCTCCACGTCCCGCGCCCCGCGTGGATCCACCCGCTGCGGACGCCGGGCACGTCGCAGATCATCCTGACCCCGGCCGGCGGCGAGCCCGAGGTCATCGAGGTCGAAGCGACCCAAGGCGTTTTCGCACGCGAAGCCGACCACGTCGCCGCGCACGTCGGCGACCGGCAGGCACCCGAGCTCACCTGGGCGGAAACCCTCGCCAACCTGCGGACCCTCGACCGGTGGCGCGAGGCCGTCGGGTACGGACGCCCCCGGTGATCCTCATCCTCGGCGGCACCGGCGAAGCACGGCAACTCGCCGAAGACCTGACAGCGTGCGAAGTCCGCGTTGTCTCTTCGCTCGCTGGACGCGTCGCGCGGCCACGCCTGCCCGCCGGCGAAGTGCGCGTAGGTGGCTTCGGCGGCCCGGAAGGGCTCGCGGCCTGGCTACGCGAGAACGCCGTGCAAGCCGTCGTCGACGCCACGCACCCCTTCGCCGAACGCATCGGCGCCAACGCGGCGAAAGCGGCGGAACTCACCGGCACTCCCCTCCTGCGGCTCGCGCGGCCCGGCTGGCAGCCGGGCCCCGAGGACGTCTGGCACTGGGCGGACGACCTCGCCGACGCCGCGCGCCAGCTCCCCGACCTGGGGAAACGCGTGTTCCTCACCAGCGGCCGCCAGGGGTTGCCCGCCTTCGCGCACCTCGACGACCTGTGGTTCCTGATCCGCTGCGTCGACCCGCCCGAGCCGCCGCTGCCGCGCCACCACGAGCTGATCCTCGCCCGCGGGCCGTACGAGGTGGCCGCCGAGCGCGAGCTGCTCGGCCGCGTGGACGTCCTGGTCACCAAGGACTCCGGCGGCGGGCAGACCAGCGCGAAGCTGACCGCGGCCCGGGAGCTGGGGAAGCCCGTCCTGGTCGTCCGGCGCCCGCCGCGGCCGGCCACCGAGACCGCCGCGACCGTCCCCGAAGCCGTCGAATGGGTACTGCACCGATGATCGAAGAGTTCTACGAAGTCCTGCGCAAGCGGCGGGACGTCCGCGGCGAGTTCACCGGCGCGCCCATCCCCGAAGCGACCCTGACGAGGGTGCTCGAAGCCGCGCACGCGGCGCCCAGCGTCGGGCTCACCCAGCCCTGGGACTTCGTGCTGGTCGACGACCACCCGACGCGCGAGAGGTTCGCGAAGCACGTCCATGAAGAACGCGAGGTGTTCGCCGCGCAGCTCAGCGAGGACCGCGCCGGCACCTTCGCGAACATCAAGATCGAGGGCATCCTCGGATCGAGCCTCGGCATCGTCGTCACGTACGACCCGGCCCGCGGCGCGCCCGACGTCCTCGGCAGGCACGCGATCGCCGACGCCGGCCTCTACTCGGTGTGCCTGGCGATCCAGAACCTCTGGCTCGCCGCCACCGCGGAAGGCCTCGGCGTCGGCTGGGTGAGCTTCTACCGGGAGCCGTTCCTGAGCGAGCTGCTCGGCATCCCGGACGGCGTCCGGCCGGTCGCGTGGCTCTGCGTCGGCCCGGTGAGCCGGCTCGAGACCGTGCCGGACCTGGAGCGCCACGGCTGGCGCAACCGCCGTCCCCTGACGGAGGCGGTCCACCACGGCCGGTTCACACCGCGTGATCCGGGGGCTGCGTCAGCCGCCGGCCGCTGACCCGTTAGCGTTGCGCCGATGCGTCTGATTGCCGTAGCGCTGGGGTTGCTCTCGGCCTTGTGCGCGCTGGCTTTCCCCTTCCTGCCGGTGGTGCAGGACACGGCGGAGGTCGTCTGGCCGACCGGCAGCGACACCCGCTCCGTCAACGCGCCCTTGACCGGGTACTGGGCCCAGGACCTGCGCGCCGAACTGCCGTGCGCGGCGATCCGCTCGGTCGACGCCCGCACGAACGGCCCGGGCCTGCTGTTCGCCACCGTGCCGGACGGCCGCACCGACCCGAAGTCGGGCAACGGCGTCGGCATGCAGCTGCGCGTCGACAACGGCGTGCTGCTCGCCTCCAGCCAGGGCCAGCAGATCGCCCAGCAGCCGCTGCCGGCCGAGAAGTGCGACGTCGAGCTGGACGTCGACGCGACGCAGATGACCCTCGCCGTCGCCGGGACGCCGATCTTCCACGCGGGCGGCGACGTCCGGCCCCGCGTGGTCGGCATCTACTCCTCGATCAACTCGAGCAAGGACCCGATCGCCGGGCTGCACGTCTCGGTCGTGCCGGACACGCGCTACCAGACGTCGCCGACCACGCTGAAGATCGTCGTCGGCGTGGTCGCCATCCTGTCGCTGATCGGCTGCATGATCGCGGTCTGGCGGCGCGACTCCGGCTTCGCGCGCCGCGCCCCGCGCTGGGCGCCGGTCGGCTGGTGGCGGCTGACGCTGCGGGACGCCACGGTGATCGCCGCGCTCGGCGCCTGGGTCTTCATCGGGCCGGTGACCTCGGACGACGGCTACATCCTCACGATGGCCCGGGTCACCGAATCGACCGGCTACCTGACGAACTACCACCGCTGGTTCGGCGTCGCCGAGGCGCCGTTCGGCTGGTTCTACCACGTCTTCGAGCTGATGACGCACGTCAGCACGGTGCCGCCGTGGATCCGGCTGCCGTCGTTCCTGCTCGGCGTGCTCAGCTGGCTGCTGATCAGCCGCGAGGTGATGCCGCGCCTCGGCACCCAGATCCGCACCAGCCGCCCGGCCAGCTGGGCCGCCGCGACGGTGTTCCTGATCTGGTGGATGCCCTACAACAACGGCGTCCGGCCGGAACCGGTGGCCGCGCTCGGCTCGCTGCTGGCCATCTGCGCGGTCGAGCGCACGCTGGTGACGCGGCGGCTGCTGCCGCTGTGCCTCGGCCTGACCGCGGCCGGGTTCACCCTGGCCGCGACGCCGACCGGGCTGATCGCGGTGGCGCCGTTCCTGGTCGCCGCGCGGCCGCTGTTCAAGCTGGTGCGCCAGCGCGCGAACGACAGCGGCTGGCTGCCGGTGCTGGCGCCGGTCGCCGCGGCCGGGCTGCTCGTGCTGGTCGTGGTGTTCGCCGACCAGACGTTCGCGACCGTGCAGGAGGCCACCCGGATCCGCACCCAGGTCGGCCCGAACCTGTCGTGGTTCCAGGAGCTCGCGCGCTACCAGCTGCTGTTCGAAAGCCTGCCGGACGGCTCGGCGCCGCGCCGGTTCCCGGTGCTGCTGGTCGTGCTGTGCACGGCCACCTGCCTGGTGATGCTGCTGCGCCGCGGCCGCATCCAGGGCGCGTCGCTCGGCCCGGCGCGCCGCCTGATCGGCACGACGGCGCTGTTCTTCCTGCTGCTGGCCCTGACGCCGACGAAGTGGACGCACCACTTCGGCGCGTTCGCCGCGGTCGGCGCGTCGATGGCGGCGCTGACCGCGCTCGCGACCAGTTCGACGGTGCTGCGGTCCAAACGCAACCGCGCGGCCTTCCTGGCCGGGCTGCTGGTCGTCGCCGCGCTGGCCGCGACCGGCCCGAACACGTACTGGTTCGTCTCGCGCCTCGGCGTCCAGTGGACGAACGTGGCGCCGTCGATCGGCGGCATCGGCCTGTCCACGATCCTGCTGGTGGCGGCGGCGATCGCCGGGGTGTACGCGTTCGTCGAGAACGTCCGCGCGCACCGGCCGGGCTTGCCGGCCCAGCCCCAGGAAGGCCGGCTGCGCGCGCTGCGGCTCGGGTCGCTGTCGCTGGTGGTGGTCTGCGGCCTGGTGGCGGCGGGCGAGTTCGTCACGATGGCGTGGGCGATCCACAACCAGGCCGGCAGCTACAGCCTGGGCGCGGCGAACGTCGGGCACCTGTTCGGCAAGAGCTGCAACCTCTCCGACCACGTGATGGTCGAGCGCGACGCGGCGACGAGCATCCTGCACACGCAGTCCGAGCAGCGGACCGTCGCGGAGAAGCCGCAGGAGAACTCGCCCCTGCCGAACCCGGAGCAGGACAACGGCCGCGTCCAGACCGGCTTCCACACCCGCCCGGTCGACGACAAGGACCCGCTGGCCGAGCCGCCGCACGGGTTCACCCCGGACAAGGTCCCGATGTGGTCGAGCTTCCTCGACCCGGAGACGCGCGCCGGACGGCTGCGCAGCGACTGGTACGCGCTGACGGAGAAGCCGGCGGACGGCCAGATCGTGGTGGCGACCGCGGGCGCGCCCCGCCGTCCGACGTCGGTCAGCCTCGACTACGGCCACAACACCCCGGACGGCGTGAAGATCGTCCGCAGCCAGTTCATGCTGCCCCCGGGCGCGGGCACCGGCGGCTGGAACGACACCCGCATCAACCTGCGCGACCTCCCCCCGGAGACGGACGCGGTCCGCATCAACATCGTCGACAACGACCTCACGGAGGACGGCTGGATCGCGGCGTCCGCCCCCCGCGTCCCGACGTTCACGACACTGACGGACCGCATCGGCTCGAAGCCGGTCTACGTGGACTGGCCGGCGTCGTTCGTGTACCCGTGCGTCCAGCCGGTGACGTCCCACGACGGCATCTCCCAGGTCCCGGCCTACCGCATCACGGCGGGCGGCTTGGCCGACGAGGCGCAGTGGGCATCCTCGACGAACGGCGGCCCGATCGGGTGGCTGGAGGAGCTGGCCGAGGAGCCGGAGGTCCCGAGCTACCTGATCGGGCAGCCGAGCCAGTCATGGGGCCAGCTGCTGCAGATCGAGCCGTTCACGGAGGGCATCGCCCCGACGGTGGTGCACGGCGAGAAGACGGTGCCGGGCTGGTGGTCACCGGGCCCGGGACCGCGGCAACCGAACGGCAAGGACCCGACACGCTGACGGCGGAAAGGGCCTCCATCCCGTGACAGGATGACGCCATGGTGGTCAAGCTCCGAAGCATGGAACTGCAGTCCGGTGAAGAGGTGGAATTCGCCGACGGCCTCACGGTCATCGTGGGGCCGAACAACGTCGGCAAGAGCGTCCTGCTCCGCGAACTAGGCGGTCAGCTTGGACTTCAGGGATCACAGGAAGCGCACCCACCGAACAAGATCCTCCGGCGCGTCGCTATCGACTCCTCCCCAAGGCGTGAGGACTTCCTGGCCTGGATCCGACGTACCTACCCTGTTCAGAAGGGCGATTCGGTCGGGGCCGAAGATCAGATCAGGACGAACTCAGGCGTGGTTCTGACGCTTGGCCAGATCGAGAACCTATGGAGTCTTCTGCAGCAATTCCCTGGGAGGCTGGGAGCACTGTCCGCGATTCTCGTCCTCCAGCTGGATGCTCAGGGTCGCCTTGGCCAACCACTCGGCGGGCAAGCCTTCAACCCGTTCAAGGAGCCAGCCGTCGGGATGGCCCAATTACTGTTCCAGGATCGGGACTTCGAGCGACAGATGAGCGACCTGCTGCGCCGCGCGTTCGGTGAGCCGCTGGCTGTGAACCGGTACGCAGCATCCGAGATCACGCTGCACGTGGGCGAGGTGACGGCACCCGAGTCGGCGCCACCCGTAAGCCACGAGTACTTGCGGCAGCTCGACGAGCTGCCGCACCTGACCGAACAGGGCGACGGGTTCAGAGCATTCGCCGGGATACTCTTCGCCCTGAAGACCTCCCGCTACCCCATCGTGCTCATTGACGAGCCCGAGGCATTCCTGCACCCGCCGCAGGCATACCTGCTGGGTCAGTTCCTCGCCGAGGAGCACGCCGCCGGGTCTCAGGTAATCGTCGCAACCCACAGCGCCGACATCATCAAGGGCATCACCTCGGTACGAGCGGACTACGACGTCGCGATCACCAGGCTGACCCGTGCGGGCAAAGTCAACCACGTTGCTGGCATCGCGCCGGAAAAGGTACGCAAGCTGTACGACGACCCACTCGTGAAGTACTACCCGATCGTCGATGGCCTGTTCGCCCGGGGCGTGATCGTCTGCGAAGCAGAATCCGACTGCACCTACTATCGCGCGGTCTTGGAGGAGACATCGGCCGGAGCGACGAACATCCACTTCACCCACTGCAACGGCAAAGCCCGCGTCGGCCGAGCCGTCGATGCGTTGCGCTCGGCCAAGGTGCCGGTCGCCGCGCTCCTCGACATCGACTTCCTCCGCGATGACAAGGATTTCTCCGAGGTCGTCCGTGCTCAGGGCGGCGCCCCTGAGAACTTCGCGACCGCTCGCGCGGTCATCGAGAACGCGGTGCAGTCATGGGGCCGGAAGCCCGACCGCACCGCCGCGAAAGCGCTCGTCGATGCTCAATTCGCCAGAAGCAAGGCGACCACCTTGAGCAACCGGGAGATCGCCAAGATCAAGGAGGCCGTCAGCCCGGTGAGCGGCTGGCGTGAGCTCAAGAAGTACGGCGTGCACCACCTCTCAGGTGATGCCGTGACTGCCTTCGCGGACCTCGACAGAGGCTTGCGGGAGCTGGGAATCTTCGTTGTGCCGTGCGGCGAGCTGGAACGCTTCCACCCCGACGTCTCAGGCGACAACAAATCCGAGTGGCTTCGAACGGTGCTCGAGACGGGGAGGTACCGGAACTCGGCAGCCGCGCGAGACTTTGCACTCGCGGCTGCCGAGTTCATCTCCGGTCATCAGTAACTCCGCGGGGTCCAGACGATGCCGTTCTCCGCTCGAGTCCGCGACGAGCCCACGATCAGCAGGCAGCGCATGTCCACTGTGGACGGATCCAGCTCACCCAGGGTCGTGATCCGGATGTCCTCCTCCGGCCCACCCACATCCCGCGCCACGACCACCGGCGTCTCGGAAGAACGGTGGCGGAGCAAGACAGAGCGGGCGTCAGCCAGCTGGGTCGTCCGAGTGCGCGAAGCCGGGTTGTACAGCGCCAGCACCAGATCCGCCGCTCCCGCCGCGTCCAGGCGCTTCTCGATGATCTCCCACGGCTTCAAGCGATCCGACAGCGACAGCACGCAGTAGTCGTGCCCCAGCGGCGCGCCCACCCGGGACGCCGCCGCCTGGGCCGCCGTCACACCCGGGACGATGCGGACCTTCACCCCGGTGCCGTGCCCAGCGGCCACCTGCTCCAGGACCGCCGACGCCATCGCGAAGACTCCCGGGTCGCCCGAAGACACCACCGCCACCCGGGCACCGGCGGCAGCAAGGGAAAGCGCCTCCCGAGCCCGGTCCGCCTCCACCCGGTTGCCCGACGCGTGCCGCTGCTGGCCCGCTTTCTGCGGCACCCGCGCGACATACGGGCCGTAGCCGACGATGTGCTCGACCTCGGCCAGCTCGGAAGCGGCCTCCGGGGTCAGCCACTCCGGACCCGCGGGGCCCAGGCCGACCACCACGACTTCGCCGCCGGACGCGGCCGGAGCCGGCGCGGGAGCGGGCGACTGGCGCGAGGCGTAGGCGGGAGAAGGCAGTAGCGCCAGCGAAAAGTACGGCACCGTCGACGGGTCCACCGAAGCCAGCGGCTCGATCCGTTGCTGCCCCCACGTCGCGCGCTCGACGAATACCGCGTCGTCGAGTTTGCCCGCCTCCGCGAACGCCTCCCGGACCGAGCCGAACGTCCGGCCGAGCTTCAGGACGGCGGCCGCGTCGGTGTCGGCGAGGCGGCGGGCCAGTTCCGGGGCCGGGAGGGTGCCCGGGAGGACCGTCAGGACCTCGTCGCGCTGGACCAGGGGGCGGCCGAGCACCGACGACGCCGCGCTCACCGACGTCACCCCGGGTACGACGATCGCCTCGAACCGGCCGGCGAGCCGTTCGTGCATGTACATGTACGAGCCGTAGAAGAACGGGTCGCCTTCGCAGAGCAGGACGACGTCACGTCCGGCGTCGAGGTGCTCCGCGAGCCGTTTCGCGCTCAGCTCGTAGAAGTCCGCGATCGCGCCCTCGTAGCCACCCGGGTGGTCGGTCGTCTCCGTCGTGACCGGGTAGACGAGCTTCTCCTCGATCTGCCCCTCGCGCAGGTACGGCTCGGCGACCGAGCGCGCGATGCTGCGGCCGTGGCGCGCGCTGTGGTACGCGATCACCGACGCCTCGGAGATCAGCCGGGCGGCCTTGACCGTCATCAGTTCCGGGTCGCCGGGGCCGAGGCCGACGCCGTACAGCTTGCCCAGGCTCATTCTTCGGCGCTCGCCAGTGCGTTGATCGCCGCGACGGCCATCGCGCTGCCGCCGCGCCGGCCGTGCACCACCAGGTACGGGGCCGGGGCGCGCTTCGCGAGCTCCACTTTGGACTCGACGGCGCCGACGAAGCCCACCGGCACGCCGATGATCGCCGCGGGCGCGCCGACGCCTTCGTCGAGGATCTCCAGCAGGCGGAACAGCGCGGTCGGCGCGTTGCCGATGGCCACGACCGAGCCGGGCAGCTTGTCGCGCCACAGTTCCAGGGCCGCCGCCGAGCGGGTGGTGCCCATCCGCTCCGCCAGCCCGGGCACCGAGGGGTCCGACAGCGTGCAGAGCACCTCGTTGGCCGCGGGCAGGCGGCGGCGCGTGACGCCGCTGGCGATCATCTGCGCGTCGCACAGGATCGGCGCGCCCGCTTCCAGCGCGGCCCGCCCCGACTCGACGACGTCGAGGGTGTAGCGCAGGTCGTCGACCAGATCGACCATGCCGCAGGCGTGGATCATCCGGACCGCCAGGCCGGCCACGTCGTCGGGCAGGATCGCCAGGTCCGCCTCCTCGCGGATCGTGGCGAACGAGTGCCGGTAGATCTCGGCACCGTCCCGCAGGTAGTCGATCACAGGATTCCCTTCACCTCGTCGAGCGGCACCCAACGGCCGTCGACCCGATATCCGTCCGCTTCGGCGATCACGTCCACATGGGACTGCGCCGGCTTGCCACAGCGTCGTTCGCAGCCCGAAAAGTGCGCGCGCAGCCCGGGCCGGAACACCGCGTCGGCGCGCACGTCGGCGCGCGACTTCGCGCAGCCGGGACGGCCGATGCAGGCGGTCGTGCCCAGCGCGGCCGCCCCGAAACCGAGTCGCTCGAAGACATCCGCGGGCACGTCCGGCAGCACCACGGACTTCCACGGCGTGACCAGCGCCCTCCCGAACTCCGCCAGGGCCCGTGCCTGCGCGGCCGAAAGCTGCCCGAAGCGCGGCACGACACCCGCCGCGAGACCGCCGTCGTCCCGCGGGACCACCCCGGCCACGGCTTCGGTGCCCGCGACGGGAACCGGAGTCCCCCGCCAAGCCGGGTCGTCGAGTTCGGCGACGCGCCAGGCGGTCCCGCGCACGCGGCCGAACTCCAGCGCGACCTCGAGCAACGCGGCGACAGCGTCGGCGCGGGCCACCCGCCTGCCGGTGTCGCCGCCCGCGAGCAGCAGTGTGCCCTCGTCCGGGCCGGTCGCGCGCCAGCAGACGTCGGCGCCTTCGCCGGCGACGTCGCCGCGGCCGTCGTCGAAGGCGAACAGGAACCGCCCGGGCAGCGTGGCCAGCTCCGGTGCCGCGCACAGCGCGTGGTCGAGCGAAGCGGCCAGGCCCCGGACGTCGGCGAGCCCGCCGCGCAACCCGCTCAACGGCGAAGCGAGGACGTTCCGGACCCGCTCGTGCGACGGCGAAGGCAGCAGGCCGGCGTCGGTCAGCCGCTCCGCGAGCCCGGGCCGGGTGACGCCGCGCAATTGGACGTTGCCGCGCGAGGTGAGGTGGAGGTCGCCGTCGCCGCACGCCTCGGCGGCGTCGGCCAGCGCACGCAGCCGCGCCGCGGAAATCGTGCCGCCGGGCAGCCGCACCCGCGCGAGTGGCCCGTCGGCGGCGTCGTGCGGTGCGAAAACACCAGGGCACGCGTCGGCTCGCACGCGTGCTGGGGTCGGCATGGGGTCACTGTAGCTGGCCGTTTTCCGGCCCCGGCGGGTCCGAACGCGGCCGGATCTTCGCGATCCCGGCGTCCAAGTCCACGTCACGCCACGGAGGCGCCCCTTCGGCGTCCTGCTCGACGAGCATCGACATGGTTTCCCGGTGTTCCAGCTCACGCCGCTTGGTGCCGTAGAGGAACGCGGTCGTCTCCTCGATGTACGTCGCGGACAGCCGCGCCTTGAACCGCGAGCCGTTCTTCCGCGGCCGCAGTTCGATCGCGGCCATGACCAGCAGGACCACGACACCGCCCGGGAGCGCGAGCCCCAGCCAAGTTCCCATGTCCGGCGAACCGGATGACCGCCGGTCAAGTTCCCGGCTCCGGGAGAAATTTTTCACCGGGCGGTGCGGCGCAGGTCAGGGCGCGACGTGTCTTGACGGCGTTCCTGGTCCGGTGAGACCGGCTCCACCAAGGTCGCGAATGACTCATTGGGGACCTCGGAGGTCCCCAATGAGTCATTCGCGACATCACAGCGGCCGCCGGCAGACCGCACGTCATGAACGACTCGTTCATGAGCTTGCCGCACCCAAGTACGAAGCAGAAGTCTGATCGAATGTAGTAGGTGTGCTACATTCGATCGCATCATTCAGATGGGGGTGACGGCGATGAGAGATCCAGGCGACCCGGTGGTCCACGTGCGCGGGCTGCGCATGCGCTACGGCGCGAACGACGTGCTCCACGGTGTCGAGTTCGAGGCCTGCCGCGGGGAAGTCGTCTGCCTGCTCGGGCCCAACGGCGCGGGCAAGACGACGACGATCGAGATCCTCGAAGGCTTCCGGATGCGGTCGGCGGGCGAGGTGAGCGTGCTGGGCAGCGACCCGGCGCACGGCGGTGAGGACTGGCGGGCGCGGCTGGGGGTCGTGCTCCAGTCCTGGCGCGACCACGGGAAGTGGCGCGTCCGCGAACTGCTCGCGCACCTCGGCCGGTACTACGCGCCGTACTCGACGCCCGAAAAGCCGCGGCCGTGGGACGTCGACGAGCTGATCGGCGCGGTCGGGCTGACCGAGCACGCGCACAAGAAGCTCAAGCAGCTCTCCGGCGGCCAGCGGCGGCGGCTCGACGTCGCGATCGGCATCGTCGGGCGGCCCGAGCTGCTGTTCCTCGACGAGCCGACCGCCGGCTTCGACCCCGAGGCGCGCCGCGAATTCCACGACCTGGTGCACCGGCTGTCCGACGAGCTCGACACCACGATCCTGCTCACCACGCACGACCTCGACGAGGCCGAGAAGCT
Organism: Amycolatopsis sp. cg9; assembly: GCF_041346945.1. Taxonomy (NCBI): domain Bacteria; kingdom Bacillati; phylum Actinomycetota; class Actinomycetes; order Pseudonocardiales; family Pseudonocardiaceae; genus Amycolatopsis; species Amycolatopsis sp. cg9. The sequence continues at coordinate 191,931 of NZ_CP166850.1, forward strand.
GGCCGACCGGATCCTCATCCTCAACGGCGGCCGGATCATCGCCGACGGGTCGGCCGACGAGCTGAGCCGGCAGATCGCCGGTGAGGCCGAGGTCCGCTGGAGCGTCGGTGACCAGCGCTTCGTGCACTCGACGACCGAAGCGACGAAGTACGTCTACGACCTGTTCAAGCAGCACGGCGAGGCGGTCGCGGACCTCGAGGTCCGGCGGGCGTCGCTGGAAGACACCTACATGACGCTGGTCCACCGCGCCGAAACCGCCGGCGAGACCGAGCTCGGCCTCCAGGAAGCGGGTGCGCGATGAACGCCAAGACCACCGCACTGCGCACCGGCCTGGCGCGCGGCTGGATCGAGTTCAAGCAGACCTGGACCAACCGGGACGACGTCGTCGGCCAGCTGGTCTTCGTCGCGCTCTTCCTCGGCGCGCTGTTCTTCATGCGCAACGCGCACCTGCCCGGCACCGGCTTCTCGCTCGGCGCGGCCACCGTGCCCGGCGTGCTCGGCGCCGGGATCGTGTTCAACGGCTTGAACAGCACGGCGGGCTACCTCGCCATCGACCGCGAGGACGGCACGCTGCTGCGCGCGAAAGCGACGCCGCACGGCATGCTCGGCTACCTGGTCGGGAAGACCACGGCGGTGGCGCTGGCGCAGGTCACCTCGATCCTGCTGGTGCTGGTCCCGTGCCTGTTCCTGTTCGACTCGCTGGCGCCGGACGGCGTCTGGTCGTACGCGCACCTGGTGTGGGTGCTGGCGCTCGGGCTGGTCGCGACCCTGCCGCTCGGGGCCGCGCTGGGGTCGCTCACGAACAGCCCGCGCTCGATCGCGCTGATCACGCTGCCGATCATGGGCCTCGGCGCGATCTCGGGGATTTTCTACCCGGTCACCGCGCTGCCGGACTGGGTGCAGGGCGTCGCGCAGGTGTTCCCGATGTACTGGCTGGGCCTCGGCATGCGCTCGGCGCTGCTGCCGGACACCGCGGTCGTCGTCGAGATCGGCCAGTCGTGGCGGCCGTTGCCGACCCTCGCCGTGCTCGTCGCGTGGTCCGTGATCGGATTGGCACTGGCCCCGGTCCTGCTCCGCCGCATGGCGCGGCGCGAAGCGGGTTCCTCGGTGGCCGAACGGCGGGAGAAGGCCATGCAGCGTGTGGGGTAGTCATGAGTGAGGTCGTCTACAACCGGATCGCGATGCTGCGCGCCGAGCGGTCGATCTCGCGGCGCCAGCTCGCGGAGGCCCTCGGCGTGCACTACCAGACGATCGGCTACCTGGAACGCGGCGAGTACAGCCCGAGCCTCTACCTGGCGTTGCGGATCGCGGAGTTCTTCGAGGTCTCGGTGGAGGTCCTGTTCTCGACCAAACCGTTCCCGCGCCTGGGGGAACGGTCCGCCTGAGGCGTCAGCGGCGGAACAGGTGGGCCGCCATCGCGAGGACGGCGCCCGCCGCCACGCACAGCGGGCCCGCCGCTCCGAGGGCGACGCAGCCGGCGCTGCCCGCGGCGAGCACGACGGCTCTCGCCACCACGGCCCACGACACCGCCTCGGTGCCGAAGCAGCCGCACGGCACGCCCGGCCGTCGCACGCGCAGCACGCCCGCGTACCCGGCGAAGGCGCCGTAGAGCACGGCCTGCGCGAGCACGGCCGGTGCGGCGGCCGCCGGGGCCGCGAGCAGCGCCGCCACCACGCCCGCACCCACCAGCACCTCCGCCCCGGTCGCCAGGAGGGCGACCGGGGCGGTGACCGCCGGGGGCAGCAGGCGCTGCGCCCGCAGCACCGCGCGGTGTTCGCGGTGACGCACCGCGTGCCCGAGTCCGGCCGCGAGCAGAAAAATAGCGCCCGCCGCGGACAAAACGGTCAGCACCAACGGCCAGAAAATGCTCACAGGGCTCCACGGTATTCGCTGACGGAATTGCCGTCCCCATTCGGCGGCAGCCGCACCGCCCGATGGCCGAACAATCGTGACCCGGGCCGAATTCGTCGGTTAGTCTCGCGAGGCGGAATACCCGCCGAAGCGGAGGTCCGATGGCGAACCAGACACTGCGGTTGACGGCGCCGAGCGGTGGGCGGGTGACCGTGGGGCTGTCCGCGCGGGCCCCGGTGTCCCACGTGGTCGCCGGCATCCGCTTCGTGGGCGGCTCGTACGGCACCGGGTTCCAGATCGGGTCGCGCGGCTACCACGACTTCGCCTGCACCCGCGTGACGCCGGCCCGCACCCGCGACCGCCTGCTCGTGCACGGCCGCGAGGTCGTCGTAGCCGAAGCGACCGACGGGCAGTCGTCGGTGGCCACCCTGCTCGGCGACTACCACGAGCTGATGACGGTGTACGCCGGCCCGGCGCCGCACCGCGACCGCGTGCTCGGCCTGTTCGGCTCGCTGCGCATCGAAGACCGGGTCGAAGGCATGGTCGTCACGCCCCGGCCGGCGACGCTGCTCGACCCGGCGGGCGAGCACCTCGTGGTCGTGGTCCGCGACCACGGCTCGCTGTCCATCCCCGCCCCGCGCGAGGCCGCCGCGCTGCTCCCGGCGCACGCCGGCGCGCGCACGAAGCACGGCGAGGTGTGGAAGACGAACACGAGGTCGTTCGTGCTGGGCTGCCCGGCGGGCGTCGCCGAGGTCCACCTCGCGGACACGACGGCGACGACCGACCGCCAGCGGCTCGACTGGCTCGACGAAATCGACGTCGGCTGGCAGCGCCGATGACGACGTCGACCGCGGTCCTGCTGATCACGTGGGCGGCGATCGCCGTACTCTTCTTCGGCCTCGCGGCGGTGCTGCGCGAGGTGCGGCTGCTGCGCGGGATCGTCACCCGGACGTCCGACGGCTTCGTGGCCGCGCCGCCGGACGTGGACCTCGGGCCGCGGTTCGCCGGGCGGGTCGTGGCGGCCGTCGACTCCGGCTGCCCGCTCTGCCTGACCGTGGTCGACCGGCTGGCCGAGCTCGGCGCCGGGACGACGCTGCTGACCCACGAACCGCCCTCGGCGTGGCAGGGCCTGGCCCGTGGCCTGCCGGTGGTCTCGGACGCCGAAGCGTGGCGCTCGGTCTCGCACCTCTCGCCGCCGGTGCTCATGCTCGCCGACGACACCGGCCGCGTCCGGCGGCTGCAGCTCCCGGTCCGCGCCGCCGACGTGGACACCACCCTGGCCGGCTGGACCGGCCCGAAGGCAGGAGGTGAGGTCGGTGGCACTCGAGCCGGCGCGGATTCCGGAGCTTGACCGGGCGGACCCGGACGCCGGGCGCACGCGGGCGGGCGCGAAGCTGCCCGGGGCCGGGACCCGCCGGACGTTCCTGCGGGCGGTGGCGCTCGGCGTGCTGACGATCGGCGCGACCGCGCTCGACTGGTCCGGCCTGGCGCGCCTCCGGCGGGCGAACGCGGAGTCCGGCCCGAACGGCATGCAGGGCTGGGACCGCAACGACTGCCGGGACGCCTACGCCACCGGCTACCCCGAGCTGCCCGACACCAGCGGCAGCTACGTCAACACCTACGCCGCCTGCTTCGGCGGCTACTGGCGCGGCAGCACCTACTGCGAAGCCGGGTGGCACAAGTACGGCACGTGGAACGAGAACGGCGTGCAGGTCGACCACCAGCCGCTGTCCAACACCTGCGGCCAGACGATCGCCAAGAACGCGTGGCGGTGGACCACGCCGGACAAGAAGGTCTACCGCTGCTCGGACGGGTTCTCCACGTTCTGGGGCGAGGGCAGCACCGGGCAGACGTACCTGACGATCTGCCGGGCCGAGCTCTGACGGCGGCACTCCCCCGGCGCCGGTGGCACCCGCTGACCATCGCCGCCGGGCTGGTGGCCGCCGCGCTGGGCGTGGCCGGCGCGGTCGTGCTCGCGCCGCCGGGCTGGCTGCTGCCGAGCGCGTGGCTCGTCCTGTGCGCGGCCGCGGGCTTCGCCACCAGCGGCTCCGTTTGAAGCCGGAACTCGGCCTCCGTGCTGAGCTCGCCGGTCTGGCGGGGCACACCGACACTGGCGTTCTGCGCGGGCCTCGTCTGCGGGGGCGCCCTCACCGCACTGGTGCTCGTGGTGGCGGGCTCGCTGCTGCGCGCGCCCTTGCCCGTGGCCGTCCGCTGGGGCGTGGTGGCGGCGGCGCTCGTGGCCGTGCTGCTGCGCGAGACCGGCGTGTGGTCGTTCCGGCTGCCGGAGAACCGGCGGCTGGTGCCCGACACCGTCTTCCGGCTGGGCCGGCACCTCGGCCCGCTGCAGTTCGGGTTCGAGATGGGCACCGGCGTCCGCACCTACCTGCCCAGCGGGCTGCCGTACGTCGCCGCGGTCGCCGTGGCGCTCAGCGCCCCGCTCCCCGCCGCGCTGGCCGCGGGCGCCGGGTTCGGGCTCGGCCGCGCGCTGATGACCACGGCGAACACGCGCTACGACACCGAAGGCGGCTGGGACGGCGAATGGCTGGCCCACCGCCGGGTCCTCCGGCTGCTGACCACCGCCGCCTTCGCCGTCCCGCTCGCCGTCGTCACCCTGCTGTCGTCGTCCGGTACGCCCTGAGCACGGTCTGCGTGACGCCGTTCCCCTCGGTGTCGCGGGCCGTGATGCGCAGCGAGACGAAGCGGTCCCCCGCCGGGTTGCGCACCACCGCCAGGCCGCCGTCGCCGATCCGGAGCGCGTGGGCGTCCGCCCAGGTCACGCCGTCGTCCGCGGAGGTCTCGACCCGCAGGTCCGCGAGACGGAACGCGCCCGCGCCCGGCTGCCGCTGCGCGGTCAGGGAGAGCAGGAACGGGCGGCCCGCCGGGGCCCGGCTGTCGTCGTCGAGCGCGCCCTGCGCCCGGACCACCATGAGCGGCGGCGGGGCGGCCGGGCCGGTGTCGCGGAACGTCCACGCCACGTCGACGCGGGTGCCGAGCACCGACCACGGCACGCTGCGCGTGGCGACGGACCGCAGGGTGAGCGGGCCCCCGCCGCCGGCGGGGACGGTGAACGCCCCGAACTCCGGGTCGGCCGTGGTGCCCAGCTCGACCCCGTCCCGCGACAGCGTCGCCGTGCCGGACAGGCCCACCGGCGGCGCGCTGTACTGCTCCGGGTCGCTGCCCGAGACCACCGGGATCGCGTAGGTGAGCTGGTCCCCGGTGCGCAGCACGCCCCAGCCGTCGCGCGGCGCGCCGAACGCGGGTCCGATCGGGCCGCTGTTCCAGTCGGCGTGCTGGGCGCCGGGCCGGTAGGTCCGGTACGAGAACTGGTTCTCCGAGTCGGTCAGGTCCGGCGGGTACACCGCGAGGATGTGCTGCCAGCTCACCGCCGGTCCGGGGGTGTAGTACTCCGTCCGCCGGCTCGGCAGCGTGTGCGGCAGGATCTGGTACGCGCCGCTGTCGGCGCCCGGGAAGCCGAACGACGCGTAGTCGACGCGCAGACCGTTCGTCACGCCGCCTTGGGTCCGGTAGCGGGCGTCGACCACGGCGAGGTCCTTGTCCCGCACCCGGAACACCGGGTCGGCGGGCACGCGGCCGCGTTCGAGCAGCGCCAGCTGGTAGACGTACCCGCCGGGATCGGCGCCCGGTTCGCGAGCGGCCAGCGTGGCCCTGAGGTACATCGCGTAGGTGTGGTCGGTGACCGGGCGGCCGGAGCCGGCGGCGAACAGCTCGTTGCCCGGCTGGACGAGCCAGGCGAGCGTGCTGGTGCGGTCGCCGGCCGGGTTCCCCGAGACCAGGCCGAGCTCGCCCGACTGCAGGTGCGCGTCCGGGTGGTCGACGACCGCCCGCACCGGCTTGCCCGCCCGGGCGTCCAGGGTGAACGCGGTGTCGCCGGTGATCGCGACCCCCGGCTTGGACAGCAGGGTCACCGCCTGCCCGGCCACGTCGAAGGCGTTGAGGTCGTAGCTGCCCTTGGGCACCCGGACCACGGCCACGCCGTCGGGCCCGATCGGCCGGACGCCGAACGCTTCCCCGGTCGTCGTGCTGACGAGCTTGGCGATGCCCGCGCCGGGCCCGCCGTTCCGGCCGATCAGCCGGACGCTGACGGTGTAGCTCTCGCGCTCGAGGGTGGCCCCGAACGCGGTCTGCACGGCGATCCCGGGCGCCGTCGCGCTCAGCCTGCCGCTGTGCGGGCCGGTCGCCGCCGCCGTGGGCCGGAGGGTGACGCCGACGTCGGCGGTGCCGTGCCCGGGGACCACCACGGTGGCCGCGGACGGCGTGACGAGCCCGTCGGAGCTGGTGAGCGCGAGGGTGACGGCGGTGTCCCCGTCGTTGCGGTAGGTCACGGTCTTCGTCACCGGCGTGGTGTGCGGCCAGGCGAAGAAGCCGTAGCTCAGGCTCCCGGTGGTGGCCGTGACCCGCTGGGTGACCGCGCGGGCCGCGTCCACCCGGCCCGCGCCCTGCCCGGGGACGTCGCCGGTGGGCTGCGCGGTGCTGGTCAACGTGGGCTTGAGCCGCCCGGCGGTCCAGTCCGGGTGCTCCTGCCGCAGCAGCGCGGCCACGCCCGCGACGTGCGGTGCCGCCATGGACGTGCCGGACAGCCGGGCGTAGTCGGCGTCGACCGGCGCCGCGTCCCCGTCGCGGGTGCCCGCGGCCCGCGCCGAGACGATGCCTTCGCCGGGCGCGGACAGGTCGGGCTTGACCGCGTAGTCGCCGAGGCGGGGACCGCGGTTGGAGAACGGGCTGGTGACGTCGGCCGCCGACACGCTGCCGACGGCGAGCGCCGCGTCCGCCGCCGCGGGCGCGACGACCGGCAGGGGCTCGGGCAGGTCGAGCGTCCGGTCGTTGCCCGCCGGGGCGACGAAGAGGGTGCCGTACAGCGCGGTGAGCGCGTTCACCGCCTGCGACAGCGGGTCCGTGCCGTCGGTCGCGTCGCCGCCGAGGCTGAGGTTGACCACGGGTACCTGCGGCGCGATCCACTCCATCCCGGCGATCACCGCCGACTCCGGGCAGCCGTAGGCGACGCAGACCTTGCCGCTGATCAGCCGCGCGTCCGGCGCCACGCCCCGGTATCGGCCCCCGGAAGCGGCGCCGGTGCCGGCGATGATGCCCGCGACGTGCGTGCCGTGGCCGAGGTCGTCGCTCGCGTCCGGCCGGGTCCCGGTGAAGTCCCGGGCGGCCACGACCTTGCCGGCCAGGTCCGGGTGGTCGGCCTTGACGCCGGTGTCGAGCAGCCCGACGGTGACGCCGCTGCCGGTGTAGCCGGCCTGCCAGGCGGCCGGGGCGCCGATCTGCGGCACGCTGACGTCGAGGGCCGGGGTGGCCAGGCCGTCCAGCCACACCTTGGCGATGCCGGGCCGCAGCGTGCCCGGGGACGCGGTGAGCCAGGTCCAGAACTCCGCGCCGCGCCGCCGGTCCTGGCGGACGGCCGCCCCGCGCACGCTGGGCAGGTCCCGGACGGTCGTGGCGGCCGCCGCGGCCGGCCGGGCCCCGGCGGCGTAGGTCATGATCAGCGGCAGGCCGGGCTCGGGGTCGGCCAGGTGCTGGCGCAGCAGTTCGGAGACGTCGAACAGGCGCGGGTCGAGCCGCCCGGCGGCCAGCAGCGGCAGCGCGTCCGCGGGCACCACGGTGACGTCGCCCGCACGACCGCCGGTGCTCGTCTCGCGCAGGAAGCCGATCTCGCCGCGGCCCGGTCCGGGCTCGACCACGACCGCGGCCGCCGCCCCGCGGGCCCCGGGCAGCACCCGCACCCGGTCGCCGGTGATGAGCGTGACCGACCGGCCGTCCGCGTTCGGTGCCGGAGCCGGCGCGGCCACGGCGGCCGCGGGAACGGGGAACGCCATTCCGGCCGCCAGCGCGATCGCCACCGCTTTTTGTTTCCGACGCACGCGGAGCCTCCCCGAACAGAGATCGGAATTGCCTCCGGGCGCGCTGCGAGCACCCATGACCCCATTCCGGCGATACCGTGGAATGCGAGAGCGACCGGCACCCGCACTTTACGGCGCGGGGGTGTGATGTCAATCACCCGTCGCGGTCGAAAAAAATTATCAGGGTTTGGTGAGATCGGCTTCCGTCAGCGCGCGGACGACGTCGGCGCGCCGTTCCGGCGATTCGCGGACCGTCCGGCTCATCTCCACGTGCAGGAACACCGTGTCGTCCGAGGCGGCCATCTTGCCCTGGACGTTCGTCGTGCCTTCCAGGCCCTTGCACCGCTCTTCCCAGGCGCGGCAGACGGCGAACCCGTCCGCGGTCAGCCGGTCGGCCGCGCGCCGGGCCGCGTCGCCGGCCACCGTGGCGCCCGAGGAGAGCACGATGTCGGTCGAGGGCAGGTTCTGGTCGTGGAAGCCGTGCAGCTGGACCTGCGCCAGCCCGCGTCCCGCGAGCGCGGTGGCGACGACGTGGAACACCGAATCCGCCTCGTGGGCGACGTCCGCCCGGCCGTCGTCCGCCTTGCGGTGCGCGCCCGCCACCAGCAGCACCGCGCCCGGCACCCGCCGGAACAGGTCGACGCCGAACAGCTCCGTGCGCAGGTCGAACGCCGGGTGCGGCACCTCCACCACCAGCGACGGCGGCGCCGACCGGTCGATGACGTACATCCCCCACGCCCGGTCGGTGCCGGATTCGTTCACCGCGATCGTGTACGGCCGCCCGGTCGCCGGGTCGACGCCGTCGCGCACCGAAAAGCCGAGCTTTTCGAAATCCGCGGTGCCGCGGCGGTCCACCACGGCGGCGAACCCGGTGGCGGCCGTACGACGTTCGTCGGATTTCGGTGAGCGGTACTCCTGGTCGGCGGACAGCCCGGCTGTGAACTTCGTTACGAGGGAATCCAAACCGGCCTCCGGCGCGGGTGGTGGTGGCTCGTCGTCACCGAGGACCAGCACCAACGTCAAGGCCAGCCCCAGCGCGACGACCACGCCGACCACGCTGAGCAACGTCCGCGGCCGACTGATCACCACCCGGAGTGTACTGACGCCGTCCGGCCGTCACCCCTAGCCGCCGTTTGTCCCACGATGGGGGGAGTTGTACCGTCACCGCTGACAACTTCGAGACCTTCACGTGACCCGAAAGAGTGGACCTTCCGCTAACGGCCCCTTACCGGCCGGTGACCTTCCGGGATCGCTCGACTGAAAGGCCCTGGGGAGACCAGGTGAACCGGCCAACACCGCACGACGATCGAGCCGCCCGGTTGCGCGCGCAGATCCCGGAAGCGGGCTTCCCGCGCGGCGTGGGCGTCGCCTCCGCGACCACCTTCGCGGTGCTGCTGCTCATCGCCGCCTTCACCGCGCTCTACCTGTCCACCGCGGGCCCGCTTTCCCTGATCCGCGCCGACGACCAGTCCGGCCGGGTCTCCGACGAGGTCACCGCGAGCCAGCAGCGCACCACCGCCGGGCTCGCGCAGAGCGTCGCGACGTCGGCAACGGCCGCCGCCGGTGACCTGCAGGTCGCGGCCGGCTCCGGGGTGTTCGACACCGACGACGACGCCGCGCTCCTGACCCGCCTCGGCGAAACCTACGACGACTGGCGCGGCATCGCCGTCTACGACCTGGCCTCGCAGAAGGTCGTGGCCACGCGCGGCGAGCCGGTGCCGGTGGAGACGCTGCGCGGGGTCGCTGTCGCGAACCTCACCGTCCGCCCGGTCGCCCGCCCCGGCGACACCCCGCTCGTGCTCACCGCGCTCCCGCTCACCGGTACCCGCGCCGGCAAGCTCCTCGTCGTCTCGACGGCGTTGCGCGGCACCGCCGGCGACCTCGACAAGGACACGCAGCAGCAGGTCCGCCTGGTCACCTCGGACGGCGCGGTGCTGCACACGCACGGCACCGACGTCGCCGCGACCGACCGGCCCGCGCAGGACCTGCTCGCCCGCGCGGCGACCGCGGCCGCCGCGGGGCAGGCGGGCGTCCTCACCGGCGACGCCGACCCGGCGGGCAAGCGCGCCGCCGTCGTCTCCTACGCCCCGGTCTCGCCGTCGGGCACCGGCGGCAGCCTCGGCCTGTCCGTCGTCTCGTTCAGCCGCTTCCCGGTCGACGCGGTGCCGGTCCGCTGGCCCGGCCTGATCCCCGCCGCCGCGCTGCTCGCCCTCGCCGTCGCCGGGTTCGTCCTGCTCCGGCGCACGGTCGTCGCCCCGATCCGCCGCCTTCGCACCGACGCACTCGCCGTCGCGGCGGGCGCGCTCGGCAAGCCGGTCCGGCAGTCGCGGATCCGCGAGGTCAACCGGCTGACGACCGCCGTCGAGCGGTACCGCTGCAAGCTCCGCCGTCGCAAGCCCGCGAAGCCGGTCCGCCCGTTCCTGTCCGCCCAGCTCGTCATCGTCCTGGTCGCGCTCGCGCTGCTCGGCTGGTCGGGGGCGGTCGCCGCGACGCTCGGGCGGCAGCACGCCGAGGTCTCGGCGACGACGCTGTCCGAGCACGGCGTCCGCGTCACGCGCTCGGCGGACACGCTGCGGCGCAGCCTCGCCGAGGGCCTGACCGATCTGCAGTCCGTCGCGCGGCTCGGCAAGGGGAAGCAGCCGGACCGGCTGCGCGGCATGCTCGACCAGCTCGCCGGCACCGAAAGCCGGTTCCGGAGCGTCTACGTCGCCGACGAGCAGGGCTCGGTGCTGCTGCAAGCCGGGCGCGAGGCCCTGCGCGACCCCGGGAAGCTGCCCGAGGGCGAAGGGCTGCGCCAGCACAACACCAGCGGCCGCGTCCCGGTCGTCTACGCCTTCACGCCGCTGCCGGACTCGAAGAACGTCCTGGTCGGCGAGTACGACGTGCCGCGGATGGCCGCGCTGCTCGGCCCCGCCGGCGGCCGCGTCCGCGTCGTCGACGAGGGCAAGCGCACCATCGCCGACACCGAGGGCTACCTCGCCTTCGCCGCGCTCTCCGACCCGGCACTGATCAAGAGCGTCGACGCGGCGCTGTCCGGCAAGGACGCCCGCGAGACGACGGCTTCGACGCTCGTCGCGGCGCAGCGCCTGGCCGACAAGGGCAACGCCGCTTCGCTGAAGTGGGTCGTCGTCGCCGAGCAGCCGATCGGTTCGCTCGGTCTCGCGGACAACACCGTGCGCTCGGGTGCGCGGGTCGCCGCCCTGCTGACCGGCGTCGTCGCGCTGATGCTGTTCGCCTGGCACTTCCTGGTGGTCGTGCGGCCGCTGCGGCGGGTCGGCGCGGAAGCCCGGCGGATCGCGGGCGGCGACACCGGAGCCGTCGTCTACCCCCAGCGGCAGGACGAGATCGGCACCATCGCCTCCTGCGTGGAGATCTGCCGGCAGGCGCTGACCGAAGGCAAGGTCCGGCTCGGCGAAGTCCGGCGCCCGGCGGGCGCGGCCACCGACGAAACCGAGCTGATCCAGCGCATCGAGATCGACGAGCCGGCCCGGCCCCGCCGCGACCACGCGAAGAGCGACTACCTGAGCTGGCTGGACGGGGCCGGGGTCTGACGTGACGTTCCTCTACGTCGTGCTGGTCCTGGCGTCGGCGGCGATGCTGACCGCCGGGATCGCCGAACAGCGCCAGCACTACCGGCACCTGCACAGCATCCCGACGCGCGTGCTCGTCAACGGCATCCGCGGCAAGTCGTCCATCACCCGGCTGTGCGCGGGCGCGCTGCGGGGCGGCGGGCTCGTCACGACGGCGAAGACCACCGGTACCGCGGCCCGGTTCATCCACCCGGACGGCAGCGAGGAGCCGGTCTACCGCAAGTTCGGCATCGCCAACGTCGTCGAGCAGATCGGCATCGTCCGCCGCGCCGCCGCCTACCGGCCGGACGCGCTGGTCATCGAGTGCATGGCCGTGATGCCGGACCTGCAGGAGATCAACCAGAGCAAGCTGATCCGCTCCACCATCGGCGTGCTGTGCAACGTCCGCGAGGACCACCTCGCCGAGATGGGGCCGACGCTCGACGACGTCGCGCGGTCGCTGTCCCGGTCGATGCCGGTCGGCGGGATCTGCCTGACCGCGGAGCAGGACCGGCTGCACATCCTCCAGGAGGAGGCCGCCAAGCGGGACTGCGAGCTCATCGCGGTCGACCCCGAATCCGTGTCCGACGAGGAGATGCGCGGCTTCGGCTGGATCACGTTCAAGGAGAACGTCGCGATCGCGCTGGCCGTCGCCGACCTGCTCGGCGTCAACCGGCAGCTGGCGCTGGACGGCATGTGGGCCGCGCCGCCGGACCCGGGCGTGCTGCAGGTGCACCAGTACCGCGCCGGCCGCCGTCACCTCCGCTTCGCCAACGTCTTCGCGGCGAACGACCCCGAATCGACGTTGATGAACATCGACCAGCTCCGCGCGCAAGGCGCGATCTCCGACCCGCTGCACGTGATCATCAACTGCCGGCCGGACCGCGTCGAGCGCAACGGCCAGATGGGCGCGCTGATCCCCCGCATCGCGCCGGAGCGGGTCGTGCTGATCGGCGAACCGACGCGCAGCGCCCGCGCCGCGATCCCCGCCGAGTGGCACGACCGCGTCGTCGACCTCGGTGGTTCGCGCTCGCCGCGGGAGCTGCTGCGCGGGATCGTCGGCGGCGTCGAGCGGCAGGCGTCGCTGATCGCCATCGGCAACATCCACGGCCAGGGAGAACTGCTCATCGAGGAACTCGCGAAACTGGAACCGGTCGCCTGATGCTCACCACGTCCCTCGCCCCCGAGGTCGCCACCGTCGGGCTCGCCATCGGCCTGCTGCTGTCGCTGGTCTGCTACCTGACGACGAACCTGTCCCCCGGCGGGATGATCACGCCCGGCTGGATCGCGCTGACCATGGTGGAGGACTACCGGCGCGCGGCGATCATCGTGCTGATGACGGCGCTGACCTTCGGCGGCACGAAGGCGTTGCAGCGCGTGGTCATCCTCTACGGCAAGCGGCTCTTCGCCGCGGTCGTGCTGCTCGGCGTCGTGCTCCAGACGACGTTGCTGATCTTCCTCCAGGCCGACTTCCCGCTGCTGTTCGTGCACCAGACGCTGGGGTTCGTGGTGCCCGGCCTGGTCGCCTACCAGCTGGTCCGGCAGAAGCCGGTGGCGACGATGCTCGCCACCGGCGGCGTCAGCCTGGCCAGCTACGCCGTGCTGATCAGCGGCGTGCTGGTCGGCCTGGTCCCGACGGTGTGAGGTGACGATGCGCAAGGCGGTCCGGATCGGCGTCCTCGCCGCGGTCATCGGCGTGTCCGGCACGGCGGCGGTCTACGTCGCCACGCAGGACCGGCCGGACATCACGGCCATCTCGGCGTCGCCCGCGCCCTCGGGAGCGGCCGTCACCGGCGGCTACACCTACGACCGGCTGGACCACCCGGCCCGGACGATCGTCCGCGACGCGGCGGGCGCCCAGCTGGCGTCGTTCACCGACGGCTCGCGCACGGTCATGCTGACCGGCCGGTCCCGGACCTTCACCGAGCCGAAGTTCACCACGGCGGGCATCACGTCGACGGCCTGGATCCGGCTCGCGCCGCAGGCCTGGCGGGCGGGTGCGGAGAAGGAGCCGTGGTTCACCGAGTGGCTCCCGAAGGCCGCCGCCGACACCGGCCCGGACGTCCTGGCGATGGCGCTGCAGTACACCGACGGCGCGGCCGACCAGGTCGTGAAGAAGCTGCGCGTGGCCGGGGACGCCAGCTTCGGCCCGGACAGCGCCGAGGGACGGCTCGAGAAGTCGGACTTCTACGACTACCTGGGCATCGGCTGGGACTTCCCGGACGGCGTCCACGAAGCGGCGGAACCGCGGCGCGCCCGGTCCCTCGACTGCTCCGGGTTCGTGCGGATGGTCTACGGCTACCGGGCGGGCTACCCGCTGCTCGGCACGAACACGAAGGGCCCGGGCCTGCCGCGGCGGGCGTGGGCGCTGGCCGAGCTGGGCCCGGGCACCTCGCTGATCCCGGACGAGAAGCGGCAGGTGACGGACTTCAGCCCGCTCCAGCCGGGTGACCTGCTGTTCTTCAACCTGGAGCCGCAGCTCGGGCCGCAGGTCTCGCACACGGGCATCTACCTGGGCATCGACGGCGACGGGCACCACCGCGTGCTGTCCAGCCGCAAGGTGGCGAACGGCCCGACCTTCGGGGACGCGGGCGGGGTGTCGCTGATCGACGGGTCCGGGACCTACGCGAAGGCGTTCCGCACGGCCAAGCGGCTCTGAGCCACGCACGTCACCTTGACGCCGGGTCGGCCGCACCGGAGAGTGAGGCGGAACCCACGCGTCGGCAGGTGGAGGAACCCGGTGAGAGTCCGGGGCGGTCCCGCCACTGTCACCGGAGATCTCCGGGAGCCAGGAACTCCCGCCGGCGCGCCCGTCTACCCGGGGCGCGGACCCCGAGGAGGAACCTCGTGATCCTGCTTCTGTCCACTTCGGACACCGACCTGCTCAGCGCGCGATCGGCCGAGGGCGAGTACCGGCTCGGCAACCCCGCGCGGCTCGACGTCGCCGAGCTGCCGGCGCTCCTCGAAGGCGTGAAGATCGTCGTCGCGCGGATCCTCGGCACCCCGCGGAGCTGGCAGGAGGGCCTGGACACGCTGCGGGCGTCGGGCGCGCACGTCGTCGTGCTGGGCGGGGAGCAGACGCCGGACGCCGAGCTGATGAAGCTCTCGACCGTCCCGGCGGGCATCGCCGCCGAGGCCCACGCGTACCTCGCGCAGGGCGGCCCGGCGAACCTCACCCAGCTGCACCGGTTCCTCTCCGACACGCTCCTGCTCACCGGCGACGGCTTCGAGCCGCCCGCCGAGCAGCCCTCGTGGGGTGTCCTCGAGCGGCCGTCGCGCGCCGAAGGCCCGGTCATCGGGATCCTGTACTACCGGGCGCACCACCTGTCCGGGAACACCGCGTTCGTGCACGCCCTCGCCGACGAGGTCGAAGCCGCCGGCGGGCGCGCGTTGCCGATCTACACCGCTTCGCTGCGTACGCGCGCGCCGGAGATGATGGCCGAGCTGGGGAAGGTGGACGCCCTGCTCGTCACGGTGCTCGCGGCGGGCGGCACGCGGCCGTCCGAGGTGGGCGCGGGCGGGGACGACGAGGCCTGGGACGTCGCCGAGATGGCCGCGCTCGACGTCCCGATCCTCCAGGCGCTCTGCCTGACCAGCGACCGCGAGACGTGGGCGGCGAACGACGACGGGCTCTCCCCGCTCGACGCCGGCAACCAGATGGCCGTCCCGGAGTTCGACGGGCGGCTGATCACGGTCCCGTTCTCGTTCAAGGAACTCGACGAAGACGGCCTCCCCCGGTACGTCCCGGACGCCGAGCGCGCGTCCCGCGTCGCCCGCATCGCGCTGGCGCACGCCCGGTTGCGGCACACGCCGCCTTCGGAGCGGCGCATCGCGCTGATGCTGTCCGCGTACCCGACGAAGCACTCGCGCGTCGGCAACGCGGTCGGGCTGGACACGCCCGCGTCGGCGATCGAGCTGCTGCGGCGGATGCGCGAGCAGGGTTACGACCTGGGACCGGACGCGTTCCCCGGCGTCGACCCGACCGGCACCGACCAGCCGGACGGCGACGCCCTCATCCACGCGCTGATCGCCGCCGGCGGCCAGGACCCGGAGTGGCTGACCGAGGAGCAGCTGTCCGGCAACCCGATCCGGGTGCCGGCCGCGCGCTACCGGGAGTGGTTCGACGCGCTGCCCGCGGAGCTGCGTTCGGGGGTCGAAGAACACTGGGGCCCGGCGCCGGGCGAGCTGTACGTCGACAACGGCGACATCGTGCTGGCGTCGCTGCAGAGCGGCAACGTGATCATCATGATCCAGCCGCCGCGCGGGTTCGGCGAGAACCCCGTCGCGATCTACCACAACCCGGACCTCCCGCCGAGCCACCACTACCTGGCCGCCTACCGCTGGCTGGAGGAGGAGTTCGGCGCGCACGCCGTCGTCCACCTCGGCAAGCACGGGTCGCTGGAGTGGCTGCCGGGCAAGACGGCGGGGCTGTCGGCGTCGTGCGCGCCGGACGCCGTGCTCGGGAACCTGCCGCTGGTGTACCCGTTCCTGATCAACGACCCCGGCGAGGGCGCGCAGGCGAAGCGGCGGGCGCACGCGACGATCGTCGACCACCTGATCCCGCCGATGGCGCGCGCGGAGTCCTACGGCGACATGGCGCGGCTGGAGCAGCTGCTCGACGAGCACGCCAACATCGCCGCGATGGACCCGGCGAAGCTGCCCGCGATCCGCGCCCAGATCTGGACGCTCATCCAGGCCGCGAAGCTGGACCACGACCTCGGCGTCGAGGAACGCCCGCACGACGCGGAGTTCGACGACTTCCTGCTGCACATCGACGGCTGGCTGTGCGAGGTCAAGGACGCGCAGATCCGCGACGGCCTGCACGTCCTGGGCGCGGCACCGGTCGGGGAAGCACGCGTCAACTTGGTGCTGTCGATGCTGCGCGCGTCCCAGATGTGGGGCGGCAAGCAAGGGGCCGTGCCGGGCCTGCGGGCCGCGCTGGGCCTGAAGGAAGACGCGCCGATGTCCGAAGTGGACGCGGTCGAGAAGACGGCGCGGGAACTCGTCCAGACGATGGAAATGCGTGGCTGGGACGCCACCGCGGTCGCTTCGGTGGCGCCGGACGCCCAGGTCGCGCGGGTGCTTTCCTTTGCCGCGGAGGAGATCGTCCCGCGGCTGGCCGGCACGACCGCCGAGCTGGACTCGGTGCTGCACGCGCTGGACGGCGGCTACATCCCGGCCGGGCCGAGCGGGTCGCCGTTGCGCGGGCTGGTGAACGTGCTGCCGACCGGGCGGAACTTCTACACCGTCGACCCGAAGGCGATCCCGAGCCGGCTCGCCTGGGAAACCGGGCAGGCGCTGGCGGATTCGCTGCTCCGCCGGTACCGCGAGGACACCGGCGACTGGCCCCGCTCGGTCGGGCTTTCGGTGTGGGGCACGTCGGCCATGCGGACGTCCGGCGACGACGCCGCGGAAGTCCTGGCGCTGCTGGGGGTCCAGCCGGTGTGGGACGAAGCATCGCGGCGCGTGACGGGCATCGAAGCGATCCCGCTCGCGGAACTCGGCCGCCCCCGGATCGACGTCACCATCCGGATCTCCGGCTTCTTCCGCGACGCCTTCCCGCACGTGATCACGATGCTGGACGACGCGGTGCGACTGGTGGCCGGCTTGGCCGAACCCGCGGACCAGAACTTCGTCCGCGACCACGTTTCGGCGGACCTGGCCGCGCACGGCGATTCCCGGCGGGCGACCACCAGGATCTTCGGCTCGAAGCCGGGCGCGTACGGCGCCGGCCTGTTGCCGCTGATGGACTCCGGGAACTGGCGCGACGACAAGGATCTCGCCGAGGTGTACGCGGTGTGGGGCGGCTTCGCCTACGGCCGCGACCTCGACGGCCGCCCGGCGCGCGAGGACATGGAGAGCTCGTACAAGCGGATCGTCGTGGCGGCGAAGAACACCGACACGCGCGAGCACGACATCGCCGACTCGGACGACTACTTCCAGTACCACGGCGGGATGATCGCGACGGTCCGCGCGCTGACGGGCTCGGCCCCGGCGTCCTACGTCGGTGACAGCACGTCCCCGGACGCGGTCCGCACGCGGACGCTGAGCGAAGAGACGGCCCGGGTGTTCCGGGCCCGCGTGGTGAACCCGCGCTGGCTGGCGGCGATGCGGCGGCACGGCTACAAGGGCGCGTTCGAGCTGGCGGCCACAGTGGACTACCTGTTCGGCTTCGACGCGACGGCGGGCGTCGTCGGCGACTGGATGTACGAGAAGCTGACCGAGTCCTACGTGCTGGACGAGGTGAACCAGGAGTTCCTGCGCCAGGCGAACCCGTGGGCGCTGCGGGGAATCGTGGAGCGGCTGAACGAGGCGGCGGACCGCGGCCTGTGGGAAGAACCGGACCCTTCACTCCTGGAGAAGATGCGCGAGGTGTACCTGTCCCTGGAGGGCGACCTCGAGGCGGAGTGACGGCAAGTGAACTGCAAGCCGCGGCGGCTACGCTTCCCCTTCCCCACCGAGGAAGGACGAAGACTTGAAAAAGTACTCGGCGTGGCCGCCGCGGCACTGGTCGCCGTGCTCTCGTGCGCGTCGCCGGCCTCGGCCGCCGACCACACGAAACACCTCCACACCGGCGACGCTTTCGGTGACGTGACCGGCTGGAGCGGCGAAGGCGTGTTCACCGAGGAAGGCGACCGCGTCCACATCTGCGACACCGACGCCGACGGCCGCGGCGTCATCATCGACGTCTACAAGGGCACTCCGGAGAACGGCTACATCCTCTACAGCATGCACGTCGGCGGCAACGGCAACTGCGACACCAAGAGCGCGGCCGACGGCGGCGTCTACAACCTCCCCGAGACCCGGATCGGTTTCAAGTTCTGCCGGTACTGGAAAGAGGACGACCGGTACCACGCCGGTGAGTGCAAGGACTACGACTTCCTGAACGACAACAGCTGACCGGAAACGCCCGGGAAACGCGGGCCCGAGTTGGGTGGGCGGCATGATCACCGCCGCTCTCCCGAAGACCCGCTCCTGGGCGCTTCCGCTCGTCTGCCTCGGCGCCGCCCTCCTCTACGCTTGGAAGATCGGCGACGGCCAGCTCGGCAACACCTACTACTCGGCCGCCGCGAAGTCGATGACGAGCGGCTTCGCGAACTTCCTCTTCGGCTCCTTCGACCCGTACGGCGTCGTGACGGTCGACAAACCGCCGCTCGCGTTGTGGCCGCAAGCGCTTTCCGTGCTCGTCTTCGGCAACCACGGCTGGGCGCTGCTGCTGCCGCAGGTGCTCGAAGGCGTCGCGGCAGTCTTCCTGCTGCACCGGACCGTCCGGCGGTGGGCCGGGGAGAACGTCGCCCTGCTGGCGGCGGCGATCCTCGCGCTCACGCCGGTGACCGTGATCATCAACCGCGGCAACAACCCCGACACGCTGCTCGTCCTGTTCCTGGTCGCCGCCGCGTACGCGCTCACGCGGGCGCTCGAAGACGGGCGCAAGTGGCTGTTCTGGTGCGCGTTCTTCGTCGGCTGCGGCTTCCTGACCAAGATGCTGCAGGCGTGGATCATCGTGCCCGCCCTGGTCGCGGCGTACCTCGCCGGAACCTCCGGGCCGCTCCGGCGGCGGCTGATGGACGTGCTCGGCGCCGGGATCGTGCTGGTCGTGTCGTCGTTCTGGTGGATCGCCCTGTACGACTGGTGGCCCGGTGCCAAGCCGTACATGGGCGGCAGCGCGGACGGTTCCGCGTGGGACCTCGTCTTCGGCTACAACGGCTTCGGGCGGCTCTCCGGCGACGGCGAGGGCGGCGGCATGATGATCATGCGCGACGGGCAGCAGACCACGTCGTCGTTCGGCGGCGATCCCGGGCCGGGCCGGCTGTTCAACGACCTCGTCGGCGGGCAGATCTCGTGGCTGCTGCCGCTCTGCCTGCTCGTCCTGCTGGTCATCGGCCGCCGGTGGCGGGACGCGGGCTGGCTGCTGTGGGGCGGCTGGCTGCTGGTGACGGCCGCGGTGTTCAGCTTCGCCGGCGGCATCTGGCACCCGTACTACACCACGGCGATGGCCCCCGCCGTCGCCGCCGTTTCCGCGGCCGGGCTCGCGCTGCTGTGGCGCCGGCACCGGCGGACGCTGCTCCCGCTCGCCATCGCGCTGACCGCGGCCTGGGCGTTCGTCCTGACTTCGCGGGACACGACGTTCCACGGCTGGACGCGCTGGGCGGTGCTCGGCACGGCCGTCGCCGCGATCGCGGGCCTGCTCGCCACCCGCAGCCGGCTGACGCTGGCCGCCGGGCTGGTGCCGGTGCTGCTCACCCCGGCCGTCTGGTCGTACGCGGCCGCGCAGAGCACGTCGGCCGGGACCCTGCCCGCCGCCGGTCCCACGACCGGTCCCGTGCCGCCGCCCTCGGCCTCTCCCGGCGGGCCGCAGCCCCGGCTGGTGCTCGCCGGCGGCGACGGCACCACGACGTTGACCGGCGAGCAACGGCGGATCCTCGACTACGCCACCCGGAACGGGACCGAGATCGCACTGGCGGTCAACGCCGAGGCGGGGACGGTCGCGCCGTTCCTCATCGAATCGGACGCGACCGTGATCGGCATGGGCGGCTTCGGCGGCCGCGACGACGCGCCGTCGGTCGCGCAGCTCGGCCGGTGGGTCGCCGAAGGCAAGCTGCGGTTCGTGCTGAGCAGCTCCGGTGCGGGTCAGGCGGGTCCGGTGGGGCCGCCCCGGAGTCCCGCGCAGGAGGCGCGCGGGCGCTGGATCGAGCAGCACTGCGCGGTCGTCGACCCCGCGGCGTACGGCGGCCGGTCCGGCCCGGGCGGCGGACCGGTGCGGCTCGGCGGCGCGGACACCCTCTACCGCTGCTAACGGCGAAGAAACACCGCCGCGGCGATCATCGGGGCATGCGGGTCCTGGTGGTGGAGGACGAGCCGATGCTCGCGGACGCGATCGCGGAGTGGCTGCGCGAAGATTCCCACGCGGTCGACGTCGCCCACGACGGCGGCGCGGCGCTCGAGCGGATCGCCGTGCACGACTACGACGTCGTCGTGCTCGACCGGGACCTGCCGGTCGTGCACGGCGACGACGTCTGCCGCGAGCTGGTGGGCGCGGGGGTCACCACGCGGGTCCTGATGCTGACGGCGGCCGCGGAGGTCACCGACCGCGTCGCCGGGCTGTCCCTGGGCGCCGACGACTACCTGACGAAGCCGTTCGCGTTCCCCGAGCTGGCCGCGCGCATCCAGTCGCTGGGCCGCCGCTGCCGCCCGGCCGCCCCACCGGTGCTGCGCCGCGCCGGCGTCACCCTCGACCCGGCGCGGCACGAGGTGTTCCGCGACGGGCGGTACCTGCCACTGTCCAAAAAGGAGTTCGCCGTGCTCGCCGAGCTGCTGCGCGCCGACGGCGCCGCCGTGTCCGCGGAACACCTGCTGGAGAAGGCGTGGGACGAACACGCGGACCCGTTCACCGGCGCGGTCCGCCTGACGATCCTCAAGCTGCGCCGCAAACTCGGCGATCCCCCGCTGGTGGAGACGGTCACCGGCGTCGGCTACCGCCTCCGGTGAACCTCCGCCTGCGGCTGACCGTCCTGTACGGCGGCCTGTTCCTGCTGGCGGGCGTGGCGCTGCTGGGCGTGACGTACTTCCTGTTCACCCGCCAGGTCGGGCAGCGGGTGGCGATCATTTCGGGCACCCCGCCCCCGGGCGCGCCCCTGCTGCCTTCCCTCGAAGCACTGGACGCCCAGGCCCACCAGCTCCGCGCGGCGGCGGCGACGTCGTTGCTGACGCAGGGCGCGCTCGCCCTCGCGGCGGTGGCGGTACTGGCGGCGGGCCTGGGCTGGCTGGTGGCGGGCCGCGCACTGGCCCCGCTGCGCCAGGTGACGGAGACGGCCCGCCGCATCGCCGCGGCCGCCGACCCGGGCGGCCACGCGCGGATCGCGCTGCGCGGACCGGAGGACGAGGTGAAGGACCTGGCGGACGCGTTCGACGTGATGGTCGAGCGCCTGGACCGCTCGTTCGACGCCCAGCGCAGGTTCGTCGCGAACGCGTCCCACGAGCTGCGCACCCCGCTGACGTTGAACCGCTCGGTGGTCGAGGTGGCGATGCACCGCCGGACGGCGTCGGACGACGTCCGGGAGCTGGGCGGCAAGCTGCTGCGGATCAACGCCCGCCACGAGCGGCTGATCAGCGGGTTGCTGCTGCTGGCGAAGTCGGAGAGCGCCCTGACCGAACGCTGCCCGGTGGACCTGGCGGCCCTGGTCGCGCACGTGACGCCCCCGGAGGTCTCCCAGCACCTGGCGGAGGCGGTGACGATCGGCGACGCGCTGCTGCTGGAGCGGCTGGTGCACAACCTGGTGGAGAACGCGCTCCGCCACAACAACGAGGAGCGCTGGGTCCGGGTGACCACCCGCAAGAGCCGGAACGGGGTGGAACTGGAGGTGGCGAACAGCGGCCCGGTGATCCCGCCCCCGGAGGTACCGGCGCTGTTCGACCCGTTCCACCGCCAGGCCCGGGTGGCCGCGGAAGGCGCGGGACTGGGCCTGTCGATCGTCCGCTCGGTGGCGCACGCCCACGGCGGCGAGGTGGTGGCGAGGGCGCGCGCGGAGGGCGGTCTGGTGGTGGTCGTGACGCTGCCGTCGGGGTGAGGGACGCCGGTTCGTGCCGTGCCCGGGCGCCGGTGGGCTCGCCGATCGCACCCTGCCCGCCACGCCCCCGCCCGCAGCACCCGCCGCCCGCGCGAGATCTCCCGCCACCTCGTGGGTGCCACGCCCGGGCGCCGGTGGGCTCGCCGATCGCACCCTGCCCGCCACGCCCGCCCCGCAGCACCCGCCGCCCGCGTGGGATCTCCTGCCGCCCGGTTCGTGCGTTCGTGGCTCGGCGGTCGCGTCACCCTGGCGGCGTCATTCCTCGGGCAAATTTCGGATATCTCGGCGCGTTTCGCCCACGGCCGACAGCGATCCACCCTTCGTGCCTTGACTTCGTCAATGGTCTAGTCCAATGATCTGTCCACCCTCGATCCCCACCGGGAGGACAGCTCATGCGCAAGAGCAGACTGGCCGCCATCGGGCTCGCCGCCGCCACTTTCGCCGCCACCGCCGTCAGCCTCGTGCTCGGTGCTCCCGCGGCCACTGCGGCGTTGAGCAACAACTGGTACGCCGCGGCGCCTTACCTGATGCCCCAGAGCAACAACCCGCCCGATCCGGTCACCGTGATGAACGCGACCGGGCTCAAGGCGTTCCAGCTCGCGTTCATCCTGGCGCCGAACGGCGGCGGCTGCAGCCCCACCTGGGACGGCACCGACCCGATCGCCACCGACACCACCGTGGCCGCCGCGATTTCGAAGATCCGCGGGGCGGGCGGGGACATCTCCGTCTCCGTCGGCGGGTACGGCGGCACGAAGCTCGGGCAGACCTGCGGCACGGTCGCCGCGACCGCGGCCGCCTACCAGCAGGTCGTCACGAAGTACTCGCTCAAGGCCATCGACTTCGACCTCGAAGAGCCCGAGTACGAAAACACCGCGGCCATCGCGAACGAGCTCGGCGCGGCGAAGACGTTGCAGGCCAACAACCCCGGCCTCTTCGTGTCGGTGACCATGCCGGGCACCGCGGCCGGCACCGGCTGGTTCGGCACGCAGCTGCTCGACCAGGCGAAGTCGATCGGGTTCACGCCCAACAACTTCTCGATCATGCCGTTCGACGGCGGCTTCAACGGCGGCTCCTCGCAGGTGTCGGCCCTCGAAGCGCTGCACGGCCTGTTGATGTCGCACCTGGGCTGGGACAGCGCGACGGCCTACTCGCACGAAGGCTTCTCCGGCATGAACGGCAAATCGGACGCCGCCGAGATGTTCTACACCGCGGACTTCCAGACCGTGTACGACTACGCGACCAGCCACGGCCTCGGCCGCTTCACGTTCTGGTCGGTCAACCGCGACCGCGCCTGCGTCGGGACGACCGACAACGGCGTCTGCAGCAACGTCCCGCAGAACGACTGGGACTTCACGAAGTTCAGCGTCCGCTTCGCCGGGGCGACGCCGCCCCAGACGACGCCGACCCCGCCGGCCACCACGACCCCGACCACTCCGGGCGGCGGCTCGTGCACCGCGGCCGAATGGGACCGGACGAAGGTCTACGTGAAGGACAACGTCGTTTCGCACAACAGCCACAAGTGGACCGCCAAGTGGTGGACGCAGGGCGAGGAGCCCGGTACCACCGGCGAATGGGGTGTCTGGCAGGACAACGGCGCCTGCTAGCCGCGGGTCAGAAGTCGAGGTGGGTGTTCTCGCGCTGGACCTCCGGGGTCAGCGCGGGCACCTCGACGACGTGCCGCCCGGCCTGCCGCAGCAGTTCGGTGCCCCGGGCGTCGACGAAGACCGGCGGCTCGCGCCACGCGAACACGACGCGCGGGATCCCGGCGTCGAGGATCAGCTGCGTGCAGCTGCGCGGGTGCGAGCTCCGGTTGCTGCACGGCTCCAGTGAGCTGTAGATGGTCGCCCCGGCCAGGCGCGGGTCGCCGGCGCACTTGGCGAGGGCGGCTTCTTCGGCGTGGTTCGTCGGATCGCCCTCGCCGGAGTGCCCGGTGGCGATGACCTCGCCCCCGGCGTCGGTGATCACGGCGCCGACCCGGAAGGTGTGGCTGGGCGGGCAGTCGGCGGCGAGCGCGATCGCTTCCTTGAGCCGCCGGACGTCCGGCCCGTCCGGCTCGGCCGCGGCGCGGTACTCGAGGATCGCCATCCCCTGCAGTTCCCGGGCCGCGACCAGGGTGAGCGGCCGCGGGTAGAGCCCGGGCCCGACGAACCGCGGCGCGCCCGGCTGCCCCACGAAGAACGGCGCGATCGCGAGCCGCAGCTCGTCGGCGAGCCCTTCGGTGAGGAAGCGGGTGTGGATGCCGCCGCCGCCTTCGACCAGCAGCTTCCCGATGCCGCGCTGCCCGAGGTCGTCGAGGACGCGGCCGAAGTCGGGCGGGCTCCCGGCGTCCACGACGGTGGCGACGCGCTTCAGGTCGCCGGCCGCCGCGGGCGGTGCGTAGACGATCTTTTCGGTGTCCCCCACGGTGAAGAACTGCGCGTCCGGGTCCAGGCCGCGAGTGGTCACGGTGACCTTGACCGGCTGCTCGGGCTTCCCCCGCTCGACCCGCTGCCGCCGCAGCTCGGGCGACCGGACGAGCAGCCGCGGGTTGTCGGCCCGGACGGTTCCGGCGCCGACGAAGATCGCGTCCGCCTCGGCCCGCAACCGGTCCACGACGGCGAAGTCGTCCTCTGTGGACAGTACGAGCCGCTCGGGCGAGGTGTCGTCGAGGTATCCGTCGAGCGACTGCGCGGCGGACAGCAGGACGTGCGGCCGGGAGATCACCCGGCCCAGTATGCCGTAACGCCTCCGGCCGTCCGGGCGTCCTACGACGTATCCCTGTCGAGCCCATCCCCCGGAGCTGCGGAACATGACGACGCGAGGCTGGTACAAGGAGCGGACGCTCACCACGGTCGACACGGTCGGCCGGGAGGTGTCGGTGACCACCGGACTCACCCGCGACCCCGAAGGCCGCCTGGTCGCGGCGATCGCGATCAGCGACGGCCCGACCGCCATCTACCGCCACGCGGCCGACCAGGACGACCGCACGGAACTCCTGACCAACGTCGCCGAGACGGCCAAGGAGCTCAGGAAGCTGGCGGACGTTCCGCCGCGGTAGGGTCCGCGGCCCGGAACCGGCGGCGCAGCTCCTGCCCCGCCGGTGACTCCGGGTCGAACCCGTCGAGCGTGGTCTGGGCGCCGCCGGCGAAACCGAGCGCGTTGTGGCAGCGGAAGCAGAAGGCGATCTCGAAGAGAACGCCTTCCTCGCCGTGCGCCCTGAGCGCGTACACCGGGTGGTAGCACCGCATCATCCCGGCGTCCGGGAGGTCGGCGACGAGCTTGACGAGCGCTGTCGCGTCCGCACTCGTCGCCGACTCGAGGACGGGCCCGGGCACGGTCGTCCACTGTTCCCACTCGCGGTCACCCTCGACGCGGATCAGGTCGACCCGCCGGACGTCCGCCGGTTCGACCGGCAGGAGCATCGGCTAAGCCGGCAGGACCGCGTACTGGCGGACGTAGAGATCCGTGTACGTCACCGGGCCGCGGGGACCGGGCACCTTGTCCAGGTTGATGCCGGTTTCCGGAACCGCGAGCAGCTTGAAGCCGTCGAGGAGGCGGGTCGGGGCGTTCCAGAACACACCGGTGCCGGTGTAGCCGTCGAAGAACGCGTCGGCGGCCGACTCGTCCTCGGTGGCGATGCCCGCCGCCAGGCCCGACGTCTGCTCGTTGGCGATCCCGACCGCGTCGGCGAGCGCGCCGACCTTGGCCACCGTGACGGTCGCCTCCCGGTCGGAGTCCAGCGCCCACTCGTAGCCGATGGCGTGCTCGTGCGGGGCCAGCGACGGCGTGACGCCCCGCTCGGCCAGCGCCTCGGAAATCGCCGGCCAGACCTCGTCGTGGATGCCCTCGTGGATCAGCAGCAGGTTCAGCCGGTTGCAGACCCCGAGCCGGTCGAGGCTGTGGTAGACCAGGTCACGCGCCTTGGTGACGTCCGCGCCGCGGTCGACGTACAGCACGCCGCCGCCGTCGGCGTGGGCGAGGGTGCGCACGCCGTGGACCGCCGCCTCGGTGGCGAGGGCCCGGGTGCTGTCGCCGCTGCCGCGCAGGATCACCAGCGGCACCAGGTTCGGCAGCCGGACCAGCGCGGACGCCGCCTCCCGCTCCACCCGCGGCACCAGCTGGACGCAGTCGGCGTCGATGCCCGCCTCGGTGAGCGCGGGCGCGATGACGACCTCGCGCAGCCGCTGCGCCGAGCCGAGCGCCGCCGAGCCCGTGCGCAGCACACCGCCGTTGCGCGACTTGACCAGCTGCGACGCCACGTCGACGGTCACGTTCGGCCGCGCCTCGTAGTTCGCCCCGATGACGCCGACCGGCCGCCGCCGCTCGACCAGCCGCAGCCCGCCGTCCAGCGTGGACACCTCGACCGAGCGCTCCTGGTGCGGTGCGCCGGCGAGCAGCCGCAGCTGCTCGGCCATGCCGGTGAGGCGCTCGGGGGTGATGGTGAGCCGGTCGAGCAGACCGGCGCTCATCCCCTCGGCCTTCGCGCGTTCGACGTCGGCCTGGTTCGCCTCGAGGATCTCCTCGCGGTGCGCGAGCAGCCGCTCGGCCATCCCGGTCAGCGCGGCGTCGACGGCCTCGGCGGAAGCGGCGGCGAGCGACGGCGCGGCCAGCTTCGCCGCCCGTGCGCACTCCGCCACGGCCTTGGCGACCTCGTCCATCGTTCGTCTCCCTCCGCGCGGACCAGCGAGAGACCAGTTTGCCGCATGGGCTCGCTCAGGTGGCCACGGGCTCCAGGAGCCACAGCCCGCCGGCGATCAGGCAGCTGACCGTCGCCACGGCGAAGACCAGCACCCACAGCACCGGCGGCACCGCGGTGAGCCGGCCGAGCTGGTCGGCGTCGGAGTCCCGCGCCTGGCCGCGACGGCGTTTCGTCTGCAGCTCGACCACCGGCCGCACGCCACCGAACAGCAGGAACCAGGTCACCAGGTAGCCGAACGGCGCCTGCACCTCGACCGGCGCGACGAACGCGACCAGCGCGAGCACCACGGCACTGGCGACGACGGTGAACACCCCGTAGGCGTTGCGCACCATCACCAGGACACCGAGCAGCAGCAGCGCGATCAGCCCGAGCACGGTGCCGACCAGGTCGTTGCCGAGCAAGCTGGCGAACAGCAGCCCCAGGACCGACGGCGCGAGGTACCCGGCCATCGCGGTGAACGCCATGCCCGGCCCCTCGGGCTTGCCGCGCGAGACGGTGACGCCCGAAGTGTCCGAGTGCAGCTTGATGCCCTGCAGCCGCCGCCCGACGAGCACCGCGGCCAGCGCGTGCCCGGCCTCGTGCACGATCGTGACGACGTTGCGCACCAGCCGCCACGGCGTACCGCCGACGAGCACGACCAGCAGCGCCACACCGCCGGCGACCAGGGTGATCACCGCGGGCGTCTGGGCCTGTTCGAGCAGCGAACCGGCCGGCGAGGTGTCGGCGGCGGCCGTCCGGAGGGCTGACAGGGCGTCACCGGCCGGGCTGCCGAGCGCGAGAGGAACGGGCGAACTCACCCGGATACCTCACCACAGGCGACATCTGGCTACGGTGAGTCCCTGCCGACGGCGGTTTCGCGGGCTCCGGTAGTGGGTCGTGGTGATCTCCTTTCCGCCGGTGGTGATCGAGGGGGAGCAATGGACAGGTTCGAGACGAAGAGCTTCGCGCTGATGCCCGGTCAGCGGGTCGAGGCCGAGGTCGTCAGCCACCAGCCGTGGGGCGTCTTGGTCCAGATCACCGGCCACGAGGACGACGGCCTGTCGGCCTCGATCGACATGATCGAGCTGTTCTCCTCGCACACGAGCAGCCACGAGGAACTGCTCGCGCTCTTCCCGCCGGTCGGTTCGCGGGTCGAGGCGGTGGTCCAGCAGGTCAACCGGTGGCACCCGCCGGTGTCGGTGCGGCTCAGCATCCGCGCCACCGACCTGGCTGCGCTGACCTGGGCCTGCGACTTCTGCGGGGAGCGGACCACGCTGAGTCCCGGCGGGGACGCTCTCGTCCTCGATGCGCGCAGCAACAACGGTCCGGGGAGCTGCAGCATGGTCGTGCACCGGCAGTGCCTGGCTCAGCGGATCCGCCCCGAATCCTCCGGCGAACGGGCGCGGGCGCTCAAGATCGGTGAGCGCGACTGGGGTTCTCCTCTCGCTTGAGGCCGGGTTCGGGCGGTGCTCAGGTCATCGGGACTCCCTCAGCCGGGCCTCGCCTTCGACGCGGAACAGGAACGACACCCAGCTCCGGAACGGGGCCCACGCCTCCGCGATCTCCGCCAGCTCCGGCACTCCCGCCTCCGGCAGGTGGTACGCGTCGCGCATGATCTCGTGGAGGCGGCCCTCGTCCTGCGGGAAGATGTCCGGGTGGCCCGCGCCGCGGATCAGGATCAGCTCGGCGCTGAACCGGCCGATTCCCGGGAGGAGCCGCAGCCGGTCCAACGCCTCGTCCGGGGACATCGCCCGCAACGTCGCCGCGTCCAGTGCTCCCGCGGCCGCCGCCTCGGCGATTCCCCGCAGGCGCTGGACCTTCTGGCCCGACAGGCCCGGCATGAACTCCAGCTCCGCCAGGACCGCCGGTGACGGGAACGACGTCAGCCTGCTGCCGCCGACGTCCACCTCCGCACCGTGGCGTTCCGTCAGGCGCCGGCGCAGCCGGACCGCCTGGGTCATCCAGACCCGGTGGCTGAGCACCGCCCAGCACGCCGCTTCGTACGGCGAGGCGAACAGCACCGGCCGCAGCCCCGGGTGCAGCTGCTGCAGCAGGGACACCACCGGGTCGCGGGCGCCGGCCGCCGTAAAGGCCGTGCCGTCGACGTCCAGCGAGCACATCCGCCGCACCTGGGCCAGGATCGCCGCCGCGTGCTCGGGCGGGCCGTGCACCGCCACCGCCACCGCGCCGGGTGATCTCTGCCGCAGCACCGCTCCCACCGGCGTCCACGCGCCTTCGAGCGGGAAGGCCACGCGGAGCGCGCCCGCCTCCGCCGCCGGCTGCCCGGCCGGGGCGAAGCCGGTCAAGAAGCGGGCCGCCGCGGCCAGGTCGAACTCGCCGTGCACCGTGATCTCGCTGTCCAGCATCGAAGCCGTCATCTGTCCTCCTCGGATCGGGAACCTCGGCTGCGACGCTAGGAAGGACCACCGACAATTCCGGGACTCGAACGCCTGAGCCCGGCATTGTTCACCCGATCGAGTACCTGAGATTTGACATACTGCCGGTATTCGAACCCTGGGAGGGGCCGTGCCGACCAGCCGAACCACCGCCCTCGAGCGGCTGAACGCCCTGCTCGAGAACCCGGCGGAGACCAGCGACGGCTACCTCGACCTGCTGGGCGCCGCGGACCAGGCCGGTCCGCCGACCGGGCTCACCCAGCGCCTGATGCGCACGACCCTGCTCCCGCAGGTCTACGAGCGGTACTGGCGCCCCGCGCTCGGCCGCGCGCTCAAGGGCCCGCTCGGGCCGAGCATGGCCGGCGAGGTCCGCCTCGCCACGAGGCTCCTCGGCCTCGAACCCGGGCACACCGCGCTCGACGTCGCCTGCGGCACCGGCCGTTTCACGCGCGCGTTCGGCGCGGCCGTCGGCGCCGGCGGGCTCGCGATCGGGCTCGACGGCGCCCGCACGATGCTCGCCAAGGCCGTCGCGGAGGCCGGTCCGGACAGCGTCGCCTACCTGCGCGCGGACGCGGTGCGCCCGCCGCTGAAGGAGTCCACAGTGGACGGCGTCTGCTGCTTCGCCGCCCTCCACATGTTCGCCGAACCGGAAGCGGCGCTGGACTCCTTCGCGCGCGTGCTGAAACCCGGCGGCCGGATCGTCCTGCTGACCAGCGCCCGCCGCGGCTGGCAGCCCGCGCGCCTGCTCGACTCGGCCGGCGGCCTCGTGAGCGGGCAGAAGATGTTCGACCGCGGCGAAATCGCGGCGGGCCTGCGCGCCCGCGGCTTCACGGGGATCACCGAGCGGTACGCCGGCGTCACGCAGATCGTGGCGGGCCGGCTGGGCTGACCGCCGCGGATTGTCGGACCCGCCGGTTAGCATCGCCTCAGTGTCAGGGTGGTGTTGCCGCTGTTGCGGTGGTGGGAATCCTGACCATTGGTGACCTGGCTCCTAGCCTCGCTGCCGCCTGCCTGCAGGCTGGCGATCATGGGTTGTGCCGGTCACCGTGGTCAGGACCGACCGGCGTGACTTGACAGGAGCGTGGCAGCGCCCCCACTGAGGTGTGTCCGCCGGCCGGCCCAGCCGTCCCTTCAAGCTGGAAGGAGACCATCCCCATGGTGGTGGTGCTGGGTAACGATGTCCACAAGAACACCCACACAGCGGTCGCGGTGGACGAGGTGGGCCGCAAGCTGGGCGAGCAGACGGTGCGGGCCACCGACGCCGGTCATCGGCAGCTGCTGCGCTGGGCACTGCGGAACTGGCCGGAGGCCGAAGTGGTGTTCGCGGTGGAGGACTGCCGGCACGTCTCGACCCGGCTGGAACGGGCGCTGCTCGCCGCGGGCCAGGCCGTGGTCCGGGTACCGCCCAAGCTGATGGCCGGGGCCCGCTCCTCGGCGCGCACCCGCGGCAAGTCCGACCCGATCGACGCATTGGCCATCGCGCGAGCGGCGCTGCGGGAGCCGGACCTGCCGACCGCCACCCACGATGAGGCCTCACGGGAAGTCAAGCTGCTGGTCGACCACCGCGAGGACATGATCGGCACCCGCACCCGGATGCAGAACCGGCTGCGCTGGCACCTCCACGAACTCGACCCCGAACTCGATCCCGCCGCCCGCAGCCTGGACCGGCGCTGCGAGCTGGACCGGCTCACCACATGGCTGGCCCAGCAGCCGGCATCGATGGTGGTGCGCATCGCCGCCGAACTGGTCACCGACATCCGCGACCTCACCGTGCGCATCAACGCACTCGAACGCGAACTGGCCACCCGCATGACCCAGCAAGCACCGCAGCTGCTCGCCCTGCCCGGCTGCGGCACGCTGACCGCGGCGAAAATCATCGCAGAAACCGCGAACATCACCCGGTTCCGATCCGAAGCCTGCTACGCCATGCACGCAGGAGTCGCCCCCATCCCCGCCTCCTCGGGCAACACAAACCGACACCGGCTGGCCCGCGCCGGCAACCGGCAACTCAACGCCGCGCTGCACCGCATCGCCGTCACCCAGATTCGCCTGGACGGCCCCGGCCGCGACTACATCCACCGACGCCGCAGCAACGGAGACACCACCATGGAAGCACTCCGCGCCCTCAAACGACGCCTCGCCCGTGTCGTGTTCAACCTCCTGCGAACCGACACCACACCCCGCACAGCCGCGCTACCCACAGCAGCTTGACATAGGAGCAACCCATGACCCACGCCGAACCCGTCCCGCCCGACGACAGCTACCTGCGTTCCCTGGTCGAGGCCACGGCCGACGCCGTCGCGGCCGCCGAACCGCTGTCCTCGCCGCACGCCGGCGCGGACGAGGCGACGCGGGCCGAGGTGACCGCCGCGGTCGAGCGCAGCTCACCCGATCTGGTGGCGTTGAGCCAAGATCTGCACGCGCACCCCGAAGAGGGGTTCGCCGAGCACCGGTCGGTGCGGGCGCTCGCGGACCTCCTGAAGCGCCATGGCCACGAAGCGACCGTCGGCGTCGGCGGGCTCGACACCGCGCTGCGCGTCAGCACGCCGGAGCGGGACGGGCCGCACATCGCCGTCCTCGCCGAGTACGACGCGCTGCCCGGGCTCGGTCACGCCTGCGGCCACAACGTCATCTGCACGACCGCCGCGGGCGGGTTCCTCGGCGCCGCCACCGTCGCCGAGCGGCTCGGCGGGCGGGTCAGCCTGATCGGCACGCCGGCCGAGGAAGGCGGGGGCGGCAAGGAGATCCTGGCCCGCGCGGGCGTGTTCGACGACGTCGACGCGGTGATCATGCTGCACCCGTTCAGCCACGACATCGCGCTGCACCCGTTCCTCGGGCGCCGCCAGCTCGAGATGGTCTTCCACGGCGTCGGCGCGCACGCGTCCGCGCAACCCTTCATGGGCCGCAACGCGCTCGACGCCGCGGTCGCCGCCTACCAGGGTGTATCGGCGCTGCGGCAGCAACTCCCGCAGAGCGACCGCGTCCACGGCGTCTTCACCGACGGCGGGGCCCGGCCGAACGTCATCCCGGCGCGGGCCGCGCTGTTGTTCTACCTCCGCTCCCAGAGCCCGGACACCTTGCGCGACCTCGCCGCCCGGATGACGTCGATCGCGGAAGGCGCGGCGGCGATGACCGGCTGCGGCGTCGAGCTGATCTGGGACGCACAGGCCGCGTACCTGCCGATCCGGTTCAACACCGCGCTCGCCGGGCGCTGGTCGGCCAACCAGCTGGGCACCGGCCGCAAGCCGCTGCCGCCGGGCATCGTGCCGGAGTCGCTCACCGGCTCCACGGACTTGGGAAACCTGTCGTACCGCATGCCCGCGCTGCACCCGATGCTCGCCGTCTCGGGTCCGACGGTCGCCTTGCACACCAAGGAGTTCGCGGCCGCGGCCGGATCGTCCACCGGGGACGCCGGGGTCCGCGACGGCGCGCTGGGCCTGGCCCTGACCGCGGCCGACTACCTGGGCGACGCCGAACTGCGGAAGGCGGTGCACGACGAGTTCGAAGCGGCGGGCGGAGCACTGGACGTGCCGGCGTTCTTCGACTGAGAACTGCCTGAGTTTTCTCAGCTGATTCTTCTCAGCAAAGCCTGAGGTATTTCCACAGGCTGCTCACAAGCACGAGCGCGAATCTAGTGCCATGACCGAGAACGAGAGTCGGCCCGGCCCCGCCTCACCCGGTGGGCACCAGCCGCACCAGAGCACCCCGCAGTACGGGCCGTACGCGCAGCAGCAGTACGGCTACCAGCACCAGGCCGCGCCGAACCCTCTGTTCACCCCGCAGCCGCCGCTCCAGCAGCCGGGGCAGGCGCCCACGGCGCTGAAGACCAAGCCGCGCAAGGGCGGCCGCGTCGCGCTGATCGTCAGCGCGACCGCGCTCGGCGCCGCGCTGGTCGGCGGCGTCGGCGGCGCCGCGATCGTCGGGCTCACCACGAACTCGGCGGACGGCGCGACGACGTCGGTGAGCACGCCGGCCGCGAGCGGGCAGACGGTCGCCAACTCGACCTCCGGCGACGTCAGCGGCGTCGCGGCGAAGGTGACGCCGAGCGTCGTCCAGATCAACGTGACCACCGACCAGGGCGAGGCCATCGGCTCCGGCGTCATCCTGACCTCGGACGGCCGGATCCTGACGAACGCGCACGTCGTCGACGGCGCCCAGAACGTCGTGATCACGACGTCCGACGGCAAGAAGTACCAGGCCGGCGTGGTCGGCGCGGACACCAAGGCGGACATCGCGGTGGTCCAGGCCAAGAACGCGAGCGGGCTGACGGCCGCGACCTTGGGCGACTCGAGCAAGCTGGTCGTCGGCCAGTCGGTCGTCGCGATCGGCTCGCCGGGCGGGCTGCAGAACACCGTCACCACCGGCATCGTCAGCGCGCTCAACCGCAACCTGTCGGACATCGGCGAGGGCCAGCAGCAACAGCAGTCGCCCTTCAGCCGCACCTCGAACCAGGCCGAGGACTCGCCCAGCTACACCGCGATCCAGACGGACGCCTCGATCAACCAGGGCAACTCGGGCGGCGCGCTGGTCGACGCCCAGGGCAACGTCATCGGCATCAACTCGGCGCTCTACAGCCCGACGGCGTCGGCCAACGGCTCGGCGGGCAGCGTCGGGATCGGCTTCGCCATCCCGATCAACGACGCCAAGAAGATCGTCGACCAGATCGTGAACAACTAGGACGCGGACGGGCCGTGGTCGGGGCGGTCCGTCCCACCCGCTTCGGGGAGCGGGGACCGCGAAGGCCGTTTCGAGAGTCAATCGGGGGCTCTCGAAACGGCCTTCGTGCTGTTCACAGGTCGTAGGTCAGGACCAGCGCGTGGTTCTGCCCGGCGTCCACCTCGATGTTCGCCGTGCCGGAGATCCCGGCCAGGTCACCGAAGCCCGAGCCGGCGAGGATCTTGAGCGTCAGGCCGGTGTCGTCGGCGGTGTGGTGGAGGACGAAGCCGCCCTTGCGGCCGTCGACCGAGACGTCGAGACGCTCGAAGGCGACGTACGCGCGCGAAGTCGCGTTGGACGCCGTCAGCATCTCGACGGTGCTGGTCCCCTCGACCGCACCGGTGAACGTCTTGGCGATCGCCACCCGGGCGAACTCGGTGCCGCCGGCCTCGTCGGTCGCCTGCGGCTCCCACTTGTCGAGGACGAACGACGCGGTCGCGGTGCTGGTCATGGCTTCCCCTGTCTCGATGGTGGAGCCAGCTTCGCAGCGATACCTGACAGGTTGCGTCAGGTTTTGTCAGCGCCTCCGGTTGCCGAACAGCCCGCGCGTGATCTCCCGGCCCAGCGCGCTCGCCGCGGAACGCATGAACGACTTCACCGCCGGGTTCTTCATCGCCGACTCGATGAACCCCGGATCGTCCTTCTCCGGAGCGGGCGCCGGGGCAGGAGCCGGCGCGGCGGGAGCCTCGGGAGCCGGCTCGGGCGCGGCGGCGACCTTCGCGGCCAGCTTCTCGTACGCCGACTCCCGGTCGATCGTCTCGCCGTACTTCGCGTGCAGGTCCGACGACGCGACGGCCGCGGCGACGGCGTCCGCACCGATCGAGCCCATCTTCGAGCGCGGCGCGCGCAACCGCGTCCACGCCACCGGCGTCGGCGCACCCCGCTCCGACAGCACCGTGACGATCGCTTCGCCGATGCCCAGCGACGTCAACGCCGTGTCCAGCTCGTAGAACTTCGTCTTCGGGTACGTCTTGACCGTCTTGGCCAGCGCCGCCTGGTCGTCCGGCGTGAACGCGCGCAAGGCGTGCTGGATCCGGGCGCCGAGCTGCGAAAGCACGTTGTTCGGGATGTCCGTCGGCAGCTGCGTGCAGAAGAACACGCCGACCCCCTTCGACCGGATCAGCTTCACGGTCTGCTCGATGCGCTCCAGGAACGCCTTCGACGCGTCGTTGAACAACAGGTGCGCCTCGTCGAAGAAGAAGACCAGCTTCGGCTGGTCGAGATCGCCTTCCTCGGGCAGCTCTTCGAACAGCTCGGCCAGCAGCCACATCAGGAACGTCGAGAACAACGCCGGCTTCGCCTGCAGGTTGTCCAGCTCCAGCAGCGTGACGACGCCCTTGCCGTCGCGTTCGCGCATCAGGTCGTGCACGTCCAGCTCGGGCTCGCCGAAGAAGTCTTCCCCGCCCTGCGCCTCAAGGTTCGACAAGGACCGCAGGATCACCCCGGCCGTCGCCGCCGACACCCCGCCGATGCCCTTGAGGTCCTCCTTGCCCTCGTCACTGGTCAGGTGCGTGATCACCGACCGGAGGTCCTTCGTGTCCAGCAACGCCAGGCCGCGCTGGTCCGCCCAGTGGAAGATCAGCCCGAGCGTCGACTCCTGCGTCTCGTTCAGGCCGAGCACCTTCGACAGCAGCACCGGCCCGAAGCTCGTGATCGTCGCCCGGATCGGCGAGCCCTTCCCTCCGGTGCCCAGCGAGAGGAACTGCACCGGGAACGCCGAACCCGCCCAGTCGTCACCCAGCTCCTGCGCGCGCTTCGCGACCTTGTCGTTCGGCTCCCCGGCCGCGGCGAGCCCGGACAAGTCCCCCTTCACGTCCGCGAGCACCACCGGCACCCCCGCCGCCGACAACTGCTCCGAGATCAGCTGCAACGTCTTCGTCTTGCCCGTCCCGGTCGCCCCCGCGACCAGCCCGTGCCGGTTCAGCGTCGCCAGCGGCAGGCGCACCGCGGCCGCGGCGTCCGCCACCCCGTCGATCACCACCGCGCCCAGCTCGAGCGCGGCACCCTCACTCGCGTAACCAGCGGCGATCTCGCTCGCCGGCGACCCCTGCTCCGTCACTCGCAGCTCCCCGATCGTGTGTCCTGCACCACACCGGGAGCGTAACGCGCCGTACGCGCAGGTAACGCCACTCCTATCCCCGTGTCGGGTTAGGGTCACCAGGTGACCGACCGCCTAGTCTGGATCGACTGCGAGATGACGGGGCTCGACCTCGACAAAGAAGCGTTGATCGAAATCGCCGCCCTCGTCACCGACGCGGAACTCAACGTGCTCGGCGACGGAGTCGACATCGTCATCCACGCCGACGAGGAAAAACTCGCCGGGATGCCCGACGTCGTCCGCGAGATGCACGCCCACTCCGGCCTCACCGAAGAGGTCCGCGCCTCCAGCACCACCCTCGAAGAAGCCGAACGGCGCGTCCTCGACTACATCCGCGAGCACGTCCCCGAACCGGGCACCGCACCCCTCGCCGGCAACTCCATCGCCACCGACCGCGGCTTCATCGCCCGCGACATGCCGGCCCTCGACGCCCACTTGCACTACCGCATGGTCGACGTGTCGTCGGTCAAGGAACTCGTCCGCCGCTGGTACCCGCGCATCTACTACGCCAAGCCGGAGAAGGGCCTCGCCCACCGCGCCCTCGCCGACATCAGGGAATCCATCGGCGAACTCGACTACTACCGGCGCGTCGCCTTCGTCCCCCAGCCCGGCCCCACCAGCGACGAAGCCAAAGCCGCAGCCGCTGAAGTGCAAGAACAGCACCAAAGGTAACCCCCTGCGAACCCCGCGAGGGCACCCGCTACGATTACAGCCAACGAGGTGATCGCACGCGGTTCCCTCGCTGATGGTGGGCGTAGCTCAGCTGGTAGAGCACCTGGTTGTGGTCCAGGAGGTCGCGGGTTCGAAACCCGTCGCTCACCCCATTGCCCCAGGCTGGTCGGTTGCTTCGCAACCTTCCCTACGCCTGGGGTTTCGCCTTTTCTTGGGGGTCGAACCCCCATGCCCCCGCCGGGGGCTTACCCCCGGACCCCCGTCGTTGTGGTTGCCTTTCGTTGCGGGGCTCAGCCAGGTGGGAGTTAGGGCTGCCAGGAGCAGTAGGGCCAGGGCCAGGGCTACGTAGAGGGTGTGGGCTGTTGCTTGGGCTTCTGGTGGGTGGTTTTCCGGGAGGACCACCAGGCCTACCAGGGGGATGTTGTTGCGGCCTGTTCCTACTCGCCAGGGGAAGAGGAGTAGGTAGGTCGCGGTGAGGGTTGCGGCCGGCCACCAGGGGCGGGCGTGGTGGGCTGCGCAGGCTGCCATTACCAAGAACGGGATGAACCAGACCCAGTAGTGCGTCCAGGTCCACGGGGTTACCAGGACCATCAGGGCGCCTATCGCGCTCACGGCCAGGAGTTCTTGGCCGTTGCGCTGGGCTCGGACGGCCGTCCAGAACGCTGCTAGGGCGATCAGTGCTGCTGCTGGGATCCAGATCGAGCCTGGGGGGTCGGCGATGTCGAGGATGCGGGCCAGTGCGCCGCGGATCGACTGGTTCTCCGGGGCCGTCGCGTCGCTGTCGCCCGTGATGCGGGACGGGTCCGCCAGGTTGGCCGCCCAGAACGCCGCCGAGTCTTGTGGGAGCGCTATGAAGCCTGCCAGGACTGTGGCGGCGAACGTTGCGACCGCCATCGCTGCTGCTTTGAAGCGGCGGGTGAGCAGGAGGTAGACGACGAAGATCGCCGGGGTCAGCTTGATTGCCGCGGCCAGGCCTACGCCGGCTCCGGTCCACCAGCGGTTGCGGCCCGTCAGGTCGGCCAGGACCAGGAGGAGCAGGAACAGGTTCACCTGGCCCGTCGTGAAGTTCATCAGGACCGGCTGCAGGGGGAGGGCCAGGGCCGTGAGGGCCGCGGTGGCCGCTGCCCGGCCGTGGTCGCGGGCGTACCCGAGGCTGCCCAGGGAGATCCAGATGACCGCCAGCAGCGAGAACAAGTTGGCCAGGAGCGCCAGCAACGGCAGGAGCAGCTTGGGGACGACTGTGAGGGGTACGAAGAGGCCGGCGGCGAACGGCGTGTACTTGAACGTGCCCCCGATCGTCGGCAGGTGGGAGACGCCCTGCTCGTAGAGGGGTAGGCCCGCTCGCACCGCCTTGCCGGTCGCCACGTAGGAGCGGAAGTCTTCGAGGTAGACGCCGGCTGTCGTCCAGACGCCCGCCCAGACCGTGTAGCCCGCGAAGATCACGAGCAGCAGCACGCCGGACAAGATCGTCCACCACAGCGGCGCCGGGAGTCTTCGGCCGGCCGGTGCCACGGGTACCACGACTGCCGCCATCGGATCCCCCTCGGATGCGCGAAGCGGGCAGTGTAGGCAGGTCAGCGCGGTGCAACCGACCTTCACCCGGGCGTGGCAACCCTCACGACCAGGTGGCTCAGCATGCGCGAGCCACTGCCCGGGTGCACCGTGTCCTGGTGGAACGTTCACGGCCGAAGACGCGCAACCGGAAGAAACTGCGGTACGAGGACATCACTGTCGTCGACCGATCCCTGCTCAAGCGCGCGGTGGGGGCCGCCGCGCTCGGCAACGCCATGGAGTGGTTCGACTTCGGCGTCTACGCCTACATCGCCGACACCATCGCCGAGGTGTTCTTCCCGCCCACGGTGTCACCCGGCGTCCGGCTGATCGGCACCTTCGGCGCCTTCACCGCCGCCTTCCTCATGCGCCCGCTCGGCGGGCTCGTCTTCGGGCCGCTCGGCGACCGCATCGGACGGCAGAAGGTCCTCGCCGTCACCATGATCATGATGGCGATCGGCACCCTGTGCATCGGGCTGATCCCGTCCTACTCGTCCATCGGCGTCTGGTCACCGATCCTGCTCGTCCTCGCCCGCATGGTGCAGGGCTTCTCCACCGGCGGCGAGTACGGCGGCGCGACCACGTTCATCGCCGAGTACTCCCCCGACAAGCGCCGCGGCTTCATGGGCTCCTGGCTCGAGTTCGGCACGCTGTCCGGCTACGTGCTCGGCGCGTCCGTCGTCACCGGCATGAAGGCGTGGGTCCCGCACGAGACGCTGCTCGACTGGGGCTGGCGGGTCCCGTTCCTGGTCGCCGGCCCGCTCGGCATCATCGGCCTCTACATGCGCCTCAAGCTCGAGGAGACCCCCGCGTTCCAGAAGCACGCCGAGGAAGCCGAGAAGCGCGGCCGCTCCGGCGAGCCGTTCTGGAAGATGTTCACCGACTACTGGCCCGCGCTGCTCATCTGCGTCGGCCTGGTGCTCGTGTTCAACGTCACCGACTACATGCTGCTGTCGTACATGCCGACGTACCTGTCCGAGCAGCTGCACCTCGACGCCACCCACGGACTGCTGCTGATCATCGTCGTCATGGTCGTGATGATGCTCATCATCCTGGTCGGCGGCCGGATCACCGACCACGTCGGCCGCAAGCCCGTCATGATGGCGGGCTGCATCGGGTTCCTCGTGCTGTCCTGGCCGCTCATGCTGCTGGTGCACGACGGCGGCCTCGTCCTGACGTTCCTCGGGCTGATGGGCCTCGGCCTGCTGCTGCTCTGCTTCGAGGTGTCGATGCCCGCGGCCCTGCCCGCGCTGTTCCCGACGGCGATCCGGTACGGCGCGCTGTCGATCGCGTTCAACATCTCGGTGTCGCTCTTCGGCGGCACGACACCGCTGGTGATGCAGTCGCTGATCTCCGCGACCGGCCACGACTTCTGGCCGGCCTGGTACCTGATGGCGGCGGGCGCGATCGGCGCCGTCGCGGTGTTCTTCAGCCGCGAGACGGCGAACAAGCCGCTCTGGGGTTCGGGGCCCGCGGTGTCGAGCGAGGCCGAGGCGCGGGAGCTGATCCGCACCTCGGCCAAGGACGGCTAGTTGCCGGCGGTCCGCCACTCGTCCCAGGACAGCTGCCAGACGCTCCAGCCGTCGGTCGGCTCCAGTTTCGGGCCCCCGCTGTTCTGCACGGTGACGACGTCGCCCTTCTTGGACGTGTCCATCAGCCACTTCGTGTTCTCGGTCGACAGGTTCAGGCAGCCGTGGCTGACGTTGCTGTGCCCCTGCTGCCGGACCGACCACGGCGCGGAGTGGTAGAAGATGCCGCTGTAGGACAGGCGCACCGCGTACTGGACGAAGGTGCTGTAGCCGCCGGGCGAGTCCTCCGGCACACCGTAGGTGGCGGAGTTCATCGTGTAGCCGTTGTGCTCGCTCATGACGGTGTAGGTCCCGGCCGGCGTGTTGTGCCCGGGCTTGCCCATGGACGTCGGCATGGTCTTGACCACCTGGTCGTTGATCGTGACCGTCATCTGGTGGGTCCCGCCGTCGGCGACGGCGACGAGCTTGTCCCCGACCGTGCCGCTCGCGCTCTTGTCCTCCCGGCCGTAGCTGCCGTTCCCGAGCGGCTTGCCGTAGACGGCGGCGTCGACCTTGATCTTGGTGCCGCTCTTCCAGTAGTCCTTCGGCCGCCAGGTGACCTGCTTGTCACCGGACCAGCGGAACGCCCCCTCGGTGGCCGGCTCCGCGGTGATCTTCAGCGCCTTCTCGGCCGCGGCCTTGTCGGCGACGTTCCCGGTGAAGGTGAAGATCAGCGGCATCCCGACCCCGACGGTCTCCCCCTCGACGAGGTTGACCGAGACCCCGACCTGCCGGGCGGGCTTCGCGGTGCTGAAGCTCGACTCGGACGTGACCGGCTTCCCGTCACCGCCGGTCGCCGACGCGGTCAGCTTGTAGGTCTTGCCGTACCCGAGCGGCTCGGCGGAGTCCCACCCGGAACCATCGGCCCGCACCTTCCCGGCGACGACCTTCCCATCGGCCCCGGTCAGCTTCACCTCGCCGACCTTCCCATCGGCAACGCTCACACTCACCGGCTCCCCGGGCGCGACGTCCTTGGCATCCTTCGCAGGCGTGACCGTGAGCACAGCAGGCTTCGGCGCGGGCTTGGGCGCACTCGAGGACGCCGTCTCCTTCGGCGGTTCACCCGAAGGAGCACTGCTGCACCCGCCCACGGTGAGGCCGATCACCCCAGCGACCACCAGCAGTCGCGCCTTCATACCCCGCATGCCCACCCGCCTGTTTCGCCGTCGATGTCCGACTACAGTGTGCCCGACCAGCCGGGACGCCGTGGCGGCAACGCCCGAACCGGGTTGAGGGGACCCCCCTGAAACGGGGTCCGAACGGGGTGCTAATCTTTTCCACGTCGCCGAGGGAAGCCTCCGGCAGACACCGGCGCCATTAGCTCAATTGGCAGAGCAGCTGGCTCTTAACCAGCGGGTTCGGGGTTCGAGTCCCTGATGGCGCACCCCCACCACCCCAGGTCAGATTCTCTTCGGCCTGGGGTTTTGTGGTATCCGGAAGCTTTCGTCCGGTTGAGTGGTGTCCACTGTGGTCTCCTGCACGCCGGGCGCCCTCGGTCTCGCCTCGGCGTCGTCCTGACGGGCCTACCGCGGGCGGCTCGACGTCGCCCGCGAGCCGGGGCGCCTCGGGAGGCATCTCGGCGCGGTCGAGGATCGGGTACACCGCGGTTCGCCGCCGAGCTCCTCACGGCCCCTGGTGAGGTAGCGGAACACCACTCCCTCGAGTTCGAGCCTCCGCCGCGGGTTGCACGACCGGAGAACTCCC
This sequence comes from Amycolatopsis sp. cg9, assembly GCF_041346945.1. Classification (NCBI taxonomy): domain Bacteria; kingdom Bacillati; phylum Actinomycetota; class Actinomycetes; order Pseudonocardiales; family Pseudonocardiaceae; genus Amycolatopsis; species Amycolatopsis sp. cg9. Next base: position 233,145 of record NZ_CP166850.1, read on the forward strand.
GTCCGGACGCCGGCGATAGAACGACCAAGCCCCGCGCAAATCCGCGGGCTTTCGGTGCGCGCGAAAAAATGGCGGCGACCACGTGCCACAACGACGAAGTTGGTCTGATCGGGTGACATCTGTCGCGACCGCATGATCACGCCGTCTTCCTAGGCATGAGCGTCGACGCCAACGATCGAGAATCGCCTGTGAAAGGCGCGCCCGCCGGGCAGGACTTTCATCCACGGCAATTCTGGACCGTTGGTCGAAGACCCGGTCGGCGGCTCGTCGAAGGCGAGCGCGGGTGACCAGCGACTGGGGAAGTGTCCCTGCCAGCCAAGGAGGACCAGACCTTGCCAAGCTTCTCCGACTCGTCGGTCCGGAGGTCGAGAAGTACGCCCGCGCCCGGACGCGCCGGCTGGATCCCGAAGAAGTCGTCTACGAAACACTGCTGCGGCTCAGGCGCTACCTGAATCGCAATCCCCGCGCCGACCCGGAGGTCTTGGTTCGGGTGGCCCTGACGATCGCGCGCAATTTTCTCATTGACGACTCGCGATCAAGTCGTCGGGAGGTGCCGCTGCCCGCGGAGGACCTGATCAGCATCGAAGCCCTTCGGGAAAGCGACTTCGCGGACGAGCGCGCCGAGATAACCGACGCACTTGACGCACTCCGCGCACTGCCCGATGACCTGCAAGAGGTCGTGACGCTGGCGTGCCTGAACGAACGCTCGTTCCCGGAAGTGGCGCAGATACTGGGAATCAGCGTCCGCACAGTCCAGCGCCGATACCGGAAAGGCCGGGAGAGGCTCCGCCGTGCCCTCGGGACGCACCACAGCTGAGCCGAGGGCGAGCAATGGACAGTACGAGCAAGGGAGCGGGCAACATGGTACTCGGATGGTTCCGCCGACGTGCCGTCGAGATCGACGACGTCGAGCTCGACCGGCGCCTGGCAGATCTTCGTCGCGCGCTCAGCGGCGCGCCGCCGGAGCGGGGTGGCGCCGGGCCCGACCACGGCGCGCGGCGCCGCAGGTGCGGAGGCCAGGACCTGCTCGCCATCAGCGGCGACGGCCTCGACGCGCGGCAGACGGCCGCGATCCCCGTGCCGCTGCAGCTGGTGCGGTCGCGGGCCGGACACCGCGGCGGAGCCGTGCGCCGCTCCGGGGCGCGCAACGGGCAGGCCCGCCGGAAGCAAGCTGCCGCGGTCGTCGTGGCCGTGGTGCTGGCCTTGTCCATGGTCGTCGGCGGCTTTCTCTGGTACCGAGGGGCGGGGCAGCCGGCAGCGACGCCGCCGGTCTCGGTCCGGGTGGGTGTGCTGCCCCTCGTCGACGTCGCGGCGTTCTACCGAGCCGTCGACCAGGGGTACTTCCGCGCGGCCGGCCTGGACGTCCAGGTGGTCACCCTGGCCAGCGGCCCGGAGGCGGTCCGCGGGCTCGAAACGGGCAAGCTCGACGTGGCGTTCAGCAGCTATCCGGGCATGTTCACGGCGCAGGCCACCCACGCGGCCGACTTGAAGATCATTGCCCCGGCCTACATCGCCAAACCCGGTCACCTGATGCTCGTCGGCGCGCCGAACCACTCCTTCACGCGCCCCGACCAGGCCGCCCACAAGCGGATCGGGGTCACCAGCCGGGGGTCGATCTCCGACCTGCTCGCCATCTCGGAACTGCAGCAAGCCGGCGGCGACCCCACCAGCATCAGCTGGGTCACCATGGACATGCGGGCCATGGTCCCGGCGATGCAGCGCGGGGAGATCGACGGCGCCGTCGTCGCCGAACCGTTCGTCACGACGGCAGACGAGGCCGGAGCGGTCCAGTTGCTGGATCTCGGACTCGATCTGAACTTCGAGATCGCCATGTCCGGCTGGGTGGTCCCCGCACGTCTGGCCGCGAACCGGCCGGACTTGGTCGACGCTTTCCGGCGCGCTCTCGGCCAAGGCGTCGGCGACGTCCAGAACCGCGATGTGCGCGAGCAGATGTTCCAGCAGTACCTGGGTGTCGAAGCCAAGACAGCGCGCGAGGTCCGCGTGGGCAGTTTCCCCGCCCACTTGGACCTCGGCGACCTCCAGCGCGTCGCCGACCTGATGCTGGAACAGAAAATGCTGTCCACGCCGCTGGACGTCGCGGACATGCTGCTGCCCGGGCTGCCGGGATCCTGACCGGCCGCAGCGCCGAAAAATCGGGCAGGACGGCCGGAATTGCTGTCCACCGGCCAATTAGAGCCGGAGACCATTCATCCGCTCCGAGGCGCCGCTCGGCGACGTCCGGATTGCCGCCCTGACCAGCCCGTCCATACACTCGAATCCTGGACAAGTGCGTGTGGGGGAAAATGGAGCACTCACGACAGGTCGTCCACCGCACGGTTCTCGCGGTGGACATCGAAGGTTACGGTCACCAGGACAGGACCACACCGAACCGGCTGGTGGTCCGGCAAGGGCTCGATCTCTCGTTGCGTTGCGCCTTCAAGGATGCGGGGGTGCCGTGGTTCGACTGCAAGCACGAGAGCACCGGCGACGGAACTCTCGTGCTCGTGCCGGCGCAGATCCCCAAAGGGCCCTTCGTCGAGGTTCTTTCCACGTCCCTCGCCAGGGAACTTCAGCGGCACAATGAGACGCACCGGGCAGAGGAGCAGATCCGGCTGCGAATGGCACTCCACGCCGGAGAAGTCGCCTACGACGACCAAGGAGCCACCGGCCCCGCAATAAACCAGACATTTCGCCTTATTGAGGCCGCTCAGCTCAAGATCGCCCTGGCCGAATCGCCGGGCGCGCTCGCTTTGATCACATCGACGTGGTTCTTCGACGAAGTCGTCCGCAGCAGTGCGATTGTGGACTCGTCGACGTTCCGGCCAGTGCACGTCGCCGTGAAAGAAACGGTGACCGTCGGCTGGATCAGCCTGCCGGATCACCCGTATCCGCCGAGTACCGAAGAGCTCGCTCCGGTGGCGGCGGAGCAACCGCCACGGCGGCCGGAAGCGGTGCATTTCCCGGCTTCGGCGAGCGGCCGCTCCACGCTCCCCCGTGACCTCCCGGCCTTCACCGGCCGTGGTCGGGAGCTGGCCGAGCTCACCGCGACGGTGTCCACCGCCGCAGGTCAGGGAACCCTGGGGATGGCCGTGCACGTCGTGGACGGCATGCCGGGCATCGGGAAGACGACGTTCGCGGTCCGCGCCGCCTACCAGCTCGCCGACTACTTCCCCGACGGCCAGATCTTCCTCGAACTGCACGGTCACAGTCCCGGGCAAGCACCCGTGGATCCTGGTGACGCGCTGGCGTCGCTGCTGCTTTTCTGGGGTGTCCCCGCGATCGACATCCCCGTCGGCCTGGACGATCGCGCCCGGTTGTGGCGGGAAAAGCTGGCGGGGCGGAAGATCCTGCTGCTGCTCGACGACGCCGTCGGCGACGAGCAGGTCCGGCCGCTGCTGCCCGGCAGTCCCGGCAGCCTCGTGCTGGTCACGAGCCGGCGTCGGATCGAGTCCGTTGCCGACGCCAGCCCGGTCTCGTTGCAGACGCTCCCGCCACAGGACGCGGCCGCGATGTTCGAGCGCTACACCGGTGCGCATCGGCACGACCCCCGGGCCGTGGCCGAGCTGATGGCGATGTGCGGGTACCTGCCGCTGGCCATCACGCTCACGGCCGGCCGGCTGCGGAACCACCCCTGCTGGACGCCCGAGCAGCTGGCCCACGACCTCCGGTCCTCCCGCAACCGGATCACGATGTTCCGCGCGGGCAGCCGGACCGTCGCCGCGGCGTTCGACCTCTCCTACCGGGACTTGAGCCCGGCCGAGAAACGGCTCTTCCGCCGCCTCGGCCTGCACCCCGGCACCCAGATCGAGGCACGCGCGGCCGCGGCGCTCGACGGCGAAGATCCGGAAACGACCTGCGAACGCCTCGACGCGCTGTACCTCAACCACTTGCTGGACGAAGTGGCGCCTGGCCGCTACCGCTTGCACGACCTCACCCGGGCCTACAGCCTGACCCTGAGCGACGAAGACGGCGACGACAAAGCGTTGGAGCGCCTGCTCGACTACTACCTCTACGCGGTCCGGTCGGCGACCCGATTCGTCGCCACCCGCGGCCCGCGCCCGGAGATCGCCGCCAAGGCGCCGATGGGGACGCACGAATTCGAATCGGAAGTCGAGGCGATCGCGTGGCTGAGCGCGGAACGCGCCAACCTCGGTGCCTGCATCACCTACGCCGCGGTCCACGACCACCTGCACCGGGCCGCGGAACTCGCGGTCGCGCTCCACCCCTACCTCGAGCAGCACGGGTACTGGCACCACGCCCACCGCATCGACCAGGCCGTGCTGGCCGCGGAACTGGCGGCGGGCAACCTCACGGACGAAGCAGCCACCCGCGCGGATCTGGGGCGGGTGCAGAGCCTGCTCGGTGACCACCTGGCGGCGGTCGAAGACCTGATCCGCGCACGGGACTTGTACGCCAGATCCGGCGACCGGCTCGGCGAAGCCGCCGTGCTGACCGAAATCGGGTTCGCGCGGATGGAGCTTTCCGAGTACCCGGAAGCCATCGAGTACCTCACCCGCGCGCGTGCCCTCTACGAAAAGCTGGAGAATCCGTTCGGTATCGCGGGCGCACTCGTCAGCCTCGCGAGTGTGCAGTTCCGGCTCGGACGGCACGAGGCCGCCCGAGCCGACGGCAAGCGGGCGCTCGCGCTCTACGTCCAACTCGGCAACCGGCTCGGCGAAGCCTTGAGTTTGCTCTGCATCGGCTGCACCTACGGCGTCTGCGGAGACTACGTGAGCGCGATCGGCATATTCGATCAAGTGCTTTCCCTGTCTCGGGAGCTGGGTGACCGGTACACCGAGGCGCGGGCGCTGAACAACCTCGGCCGGATGCACTTCGAGCGCGGCAACTACGGAATGGCCGATAGCTGCTACAGCAGCGCGCAGATCATCTACAGCCGGTTGGACAGCCGAACCCGTGAAGCGGTGGCCTTGAACAACCTCGGCCGGCTGCACCACGCCGGCGGCAACTTCGGGCTGTCGCTGATGTACCTCAGGCGCGCCCAAGTTCTGTTCGGGGACGACAGGGCGTGGCAGGCCGAGAACCTCAACAATCTCGGCGGCCTGGCCCTGGCCTGGCCGGACGCGGGCGACCCCGGCGAGTTCTACCGTCACGCCCTCGACCGATCGAGGGCCATCGGGATCCGCCTACAGGAAGGACGAGCGCTCGAAGGGCTCGGACGATGTTCGTTGAGGGACGCGGACGTCGCGAACGGCGTCGCTCGGCTGCGGGAGGCGTTGGCTGTGTTCGATGAGCTGAATGCTCCGGAGGCGATGGTGGTGAGAACTGCTCTCGCGAGTTTGGCCGAGGCGTAGCTCCCGCAGCTACGCCGAGCGTCGTTTGAAGCGGCTCAGCAGTGCGTCCACGGCCAGGAACACCAGCAGGCTCGCCCCGACCAATGGCAGCACCCAGGCCAGTGCCGCGATCCCCAGCAGGATCACCATCAGCGGGACGCCCGCCAGCTGGCGCCACACCGGGCGTGGCAACGAGGCCCAGCGGCCCCGGTACGGGTTGTGGATCCACCACATTCGGTAGCCGAGGGCGAGCAGGACGAGGGTCGCCGCCGCCAGGAGGGCCAGGATGATCTGGTTCGCGAGGCCGAACAGGGTGCCGGTGTGGAACTGCGTGCCCAACGTGCCTAGCTTGGCCGCCAGTGAATAGTCGGTCCAGCCGATGCGCTCGGTCACCTCCGCCGTGTACGGGTCGATCGTGATGGCGCCGCGGTGGATCGGCAGGCCTTCCGTGAGTTCCGTGGCGGTGAAGGGTGACTCCGGGCTCGATGGCGGGACCAGTGCCAGCTCGCCGCTCAGGCCCGCGGACTCCGCGGTCGCCAGTGCGCGGTCGATGCCGATCGGCTGGGCTCCGGGTGGGACCGGGACCGGGGCCGCGGCCAGGACCGGGGCTCTCAGGTGGAGCGGGTCGGTCGCCGGGTCCGGGCGGCCGCCCGCGAACTGGGTCATGGTGAGACCGGTCAGGGCGACGAGGACCAGACCCGCGGTGAGCCACAGGCCGGCGGTGCCGTGGATCGCGCGCAGGCGGGTCCAGCCCGTTTTGTCCTTTGTGGACGGCAGGAGGACTTCGCGCAGGGGGCGTTTGCGGCGGGTGCGGGCCAGCCACAGCACCAGGCCGCCCACCGCGACCAGGGGTACCCAGCTCGCGGCGAGCTCGGCGTAGAGCCGGCCCGGTGCGCCCAGCTGCAGGTTGCCGTGCAGCTGGCGCAACCACGTGTTCGCGGGCAGGCGGTTCTCGACCGTGGTCAGCTCGCCGTTGATGAGCGCGGTGTACGGGTCGACGAACACCGTGCGGTCCGCGGGTCCGGCCGGCCCGGGCACCGTCAGCACCACGCGGGTGGTGCGGTCGGCGGCGGGCGGGGTGAGGACCGACTTGAGCGTTGCCTCCGGGTGCGCCGTGAGGGCCGCGCGGACCTGTTCGGCGAGCGGGCGCCGCGTCTCGGCGACCTGGTTCACGTACAGGTCGGAGTGGTAGAGGCTGTCGTGGATCTGGGGGCTGAACACGTAGACGAGCCCGGTCAGGCACAGCACCGCGAGGAACGGCGCGACCACGATGCCCGCCAGGAAGTGCAGCCGGCGGGAGACGAGCTGCAGGACGGTGCTCAGGCGGGGCCGGGGTGACGGCCGGGTGGCCCGGTGCGCGGGGACGGTGGGGGGCGAAGACAAGGCGGCTCCCGGGCGGCTGGTGGGGGCGGTCATCGCACGTCGATGGGTTGCGTGACCGTTCGGGTGCTGCCGTCACCGGCCCGCAGCGTCAGGGCGAGCTCCCACCGGCCGCGCTCGGGCACCGTCGCCCAGCCCGTCCAGTAGCCGGTGCCGGCGTGGTCGAGGGGCACCGGCGTGGTCCGGTTCCCGCGGCCGAGCGCGGTGGTCACGGTGGTGTCGGCGCGGTGCGCGCCGAGCACCGAGACGCGCACGTCGAGCCGGTCCGCGGCCGGGATGACGACCAGGTCCAGCGCGCCGGTCTCGGAGGTCAGCCGCGCCGGTGCGGCCTGCTGCCGGATCGCCGCGGGGGCCTGGCCCGCCGGGCCCGCCGCGTGCGCGCTCTGGCCGGGGTCGAGCGCGACCAGTGTCGCGGTGGCGGCGGTGACCACCACCGCGGCTCCCGCCAGCGCGATCAACGGACGGCCGAACCGCTCCTTCGGCGGACGGCGGGGGACGAGCCACGCGACCACGGCGAGGAGCACCGCCAGCACGAGAGCACCGCCGGGGAGCCAGCCCAGGCGGTGGCCGAGCCACGCCACGGCGACAGCCACCACCACGGCAGCAGCCGCCAGCGCGATCAGCGGACGGCCGAACCGCTCCTTCCCCAGACGCCGGGAAACGAACCACGCGACCACGGCCAGGAGCACCGCCAGCACGAGAGCACCGCCGGGGAGCCAGCCCAGGCGGTGGCCGGACCACGACTGGGCGGTTCCGGCGATGGCGAGCAGGGCCGCGCAGGCCGCCACCGCGTGTGCGAACCGGGACACCGGGTGGCGGTGGCGGGCGACCGGGTACCGCAGCAGCACCAGGCCGCCGGCCGGGACGGCGAGGGCGGTGAGGAGGGCGATGTCCGCCGCGAGCGCCAGAAATGACGGTGCGCCGGACGGCCGGGGGTCCGCGAACGTCCACGTGGCGAGGACCGCGGACGCGCAGCCCAGCACCGCCGCTCCGCGCAGCCTGCGGTCTGCCGCCGTGGTCGCGGGCTCGGTCCTCAGCAGCAGGGCGAGGCCGAGCGCGGCCGGCACGAGCGTGGCCAGGCGGGCGAGCAACGCGCCGCCGGCGTCCGACTCGAACGCGGCCGTCAGGAGCCGGGGGTCGAACGCGTTGCGCCACGGTACCCAGGCCGCGTACGGGCCGGCTGACAGCAGGGCGAGGAGTGTGCTCGCGGTCAGCAGCCACCACGTGGTCTTGACCACCCTGCGGGTGGCCCGGGCCCGCGCGGTGGCGGGCCCGATCGCCGCGGCGAAGAACGCGAGACCGGTCAGGAGCACCATGGCCGCGACCGCGAGCGTGCGGGCCGTCAGGTGGACGGCCGTCACGAGCGGGTCGCGCGTGGTCTCGATCTCGGGGACGCCGTCGGGCTGGATCGGGTACGACACGTCGAAGGTGAAGGAGCCGCTGACGGGCTCCAGGCGGCTCGACGGCACGGTCCACGCCACCGCGTACGTGCCTTCGTGGCGCTCCGCGGGCATGGGTACGGCGATGGTGTCGTCCCGGCCGTCCGGGTGGGACGGCCGGGTGAAGACCACCTGGCCGCCGCCGGGGTCGAGGATGCGCACGGTGGCCAGCGCGGCCGGGACCGGGCGGTCGAAGGCCAGCACGACGGCGTCGGGCGACTTGACCACCTCGGTGTTGCCCGGGGACGTCGTCACGAGCACCGGGTCGCCGGTCGCGCTCGGGGTCGTGGCGAGCAGTGTGCCCCAGCACGCGGCAACCAGGAGCAGCAGCGCGGCGAACCGCCCGGCCCCGCCGCGGGGGCGCGTGGCCGCGACGCGGGGCCGGTCTTTCACCGCCGTCATTCGACGCCCACCTCCGCGCGTTCGGGCGCGGGTTCCGCGGCGGGCCGGCGCAGCCGGCGGCGGTGGGCCCGGTACCCGACCACCGCGATCAGGACGAGCGCGAGGCCGAAAGCGCCCCACAGCACGGCGAACGGCGGCCCGCCGGTGGTCGGCGGGACCTGGTCCACGGGAGCGGCGGCACCGTCGGCGGCGGCCGGAAGCTGCTGCTGCGCACCGGCTTCGGCCGCGGGGGCGACCGGCCCGGTGCCGAAGGTGATCGCGGGAGCGGGCGACGTCGCCTGGTTCCAGTGCGCGACCGTCCCGTTGGCGAAGTTCTGCGTCGCTTCGAACAGCAGCCGCCCGTCGGCGGGCAGCGGGCCCATGGTGACGAGGAACTGCTCGAACTGCTTCGGCGCGACCGCACCGCCTTCGACGACGAGGGCGTCCGCGACCTCGCGGACCACCTTGCCGCCGATCTCGATCGGCGGGTTCAGCGGCCGCGGGCGGACGGTCGCGGTCCAGCCCGGTGCCGGGTCGACCTTGACGTAGGCGACCGGCGGGGTCGGCGGGAAGACCAGTTCGAGCCGGGTGGACTTCGTGTCGGTGCGCTCGTTGGCCACCCGGAAGGCGAAGGTGTGCGTGCCACCGCCGTCGACGCGGTCGGGCACGATGGACACCTGGGCCGCCGCGGGCGGGGCCAGCACCAGCACGCCGAGCGCGGCCGTGAGCAACGCGAACAGGGTGCGGGGAAGGCGGTGCGCCATGGGGATCTCCTCCGACGGTGTGGTCCGGGGCCGGGTGGGGGTCCCGGCCCCGGACCAGTGCCGTGTGTGTCAGCAGGCGGCTGCGGCGATGGGGTTGAGCTGCCGGCAGGTCAACTGCGACCGCCAGCTCCCCTGGTTCTGCTGGACCCATCCGTTGTAGACCAGCGGAACGGCCAGCACGCCCTGGCCGCCGTAGCCCGCCTTCCCGGAGATCGAACCGTCCATCTTGGTCGTCGCCGTCGGGTCGAGCGTCAGCTGGCCCGCCACCTTCGCGTCGTCGATGGCGCCGTCGCCGTTCGGGTCGACGTCGATGATCTGCATGACGTTGGAGAACTTGTTCGACACGTAGGCGTAGTAGCCACCGCCCTTCTTGGCACCGAAGTTGATGCCGTGGCAGCCCGCCGTGCACGGCAGGTCCTTGACGATCTTGTCGGTCCTCGGGTCGATGACCGTGACCGTCTGGGACAGCACGTTCGCCGCGAGCATCGCCTTGCCGTCCGGGCTGACCGGCAGCTGGATCGTCAGGCCGCCGAACGGCGCGCCGCTCTTCGGGCCGTCCTGCGGGCTGTAGTTCGCCCACAGGTCGATCGTCTTGCTGTGCACCTTCTGCCCGTTGTCCGCGCAGGCGGCCTGCGCGAGCGAAACGCACGTGATCGATTCGCCGAGGAAGTCCGCCGTGTAGAACTTCGAGGAGTCCGGGGTCATGCTCGAGGCGATCGGGAACTGGCCCGTCTTCTCGGTCCGGACCGTGCCGGTCGGCATGTCGATCACCGACGCGTTGTTGGTCAGCACGTTCGGCGTCACCACGGTCTTGCCGTCCGAACTGGTCCAGTGGGCGTGCGGGTGCCGGACCTCGCCGGTCGGGCTGACCGTGATCTTCCGGAGCACGTTCGTGCCGCCCGGCGCCAGCTCGACGACCTCGTTGCCGGCGTTGATGCCGATGACGAGCTTGTCGCTTCCCGGCTCCGTCATCACGTGCGCCGGGTTCTGCCCGACCTGGGTCTGGCGGACGAACTCACCCGTCTCCCGGTCGAACACGTCGACCTTGTTGGAGAACCACTCCGTTTGGTAGAGGTACTTGTACTCCTTGTCGGTCCACATGTTGTGCGGGTTGTTCATGTTGATCGACGGGGCGCCGATCTTGCGGTCGACCGTCCAGTTCGCCACGTTGACCTTCGTGGCCGAACCGACCGCCTTCTTGCCGGCCCACTCCTCGACCTCGGTGTCGACCCACACCTCGCCGACGCCCGGCGTCGCGGGGAGCTGGTTGCCCTTCGACAACGTCTTGGGGTACGAGAACTTCTTGTCGAAGTAGGCGTCCAGGTTCGGGATCAGCACCGGGTTGCCCGCGGCGTCGTACTGCAGGATCGGCACCGGCGGCTGGATCGCGTTGAAGCTGTTCTCCGAGTCCGGCTTGAACTGCTGCCAGTTGTTCGGGTTGGTGATGTTGAAGAACGTGTTCACCAGCCGGTTGACGATGTCGGAGTTGGTCGGGACGACGAGGTTGCGCGAGTTCACCATCGACGCCTTGCCGAAGTCGAGGCCGATGGTGAGCGGGTCGTCGACCACCACCGCGCCGAGCATGTACGGCGTCACCATGTCGGTGAACGCGTACAGGCCGGGCTCGGTCAGCTGGATCGACCGCTGGCCGAAGAACGCGCCACCGGGCATGTCGTACGGGAAACCCTCGGCGCCTTCGGGAGCGATCAGGCCCATCGGGTCGCGGGCACCGGTCGACTCCTTGGGGTCGACCACGAAGTTCACCGTCACCGGCGGGCCCTTGACGGCGAACTGGGCGAGGTCGTTCAGCGCGCCCTGCAGGTCCAGGCCGACCGGCAGCGAGCTCAGGTTGAGCGGCTGGTCGGCCCGCATCGTGGTCAGCTGCTGGGCGAACTGCCCGAGCAGGTTTTCCGCTTTGAGGGCCGCCGGGGCCGCCTGCCGGTTGGTGGCCCCGATCGACTTGACCGCCGACAGCGTGCTGTCGAGGTTCAGCGCCTTCCCCAGCTCGCCACCGAGCGAACCGAGCAGCGGGACCTGGCCGAGGAGGTTCTGCGTCAGGTTCCCGACCGCGCCGGCGAGGTCGGAGTTCAGGAGGCTGGACAGCTCACCCCCGGTCGTCAGGCCGCCCAGCGTGCCGAGCCGCGGCAGCTCCGCCACGGCCAGCGACTGGTCTCCGAACAGGTTCAGCCCGGAGTCGAACCACTTGCCGTTGTCGTCCTTCATGTGGAACGTGATCGGCACGGGACCGACCCCGATGGGCTGCTGCGCCGAGGCCGGGACCGCGGCCACCGCGGAGGCGCCGAGGGTGGCGACCGCGAGCGTGACCGTGACCGCCGACTTGGCGCGACGCCGCCTCGTGCGGGCTCCTGGCGGAGCTTCTGGGGACATGGGCTTCCTTCCTGTTTCTGTCCGGCCCGCCGGGAATCGGGCCGTCCGAACGAGAGAAAGTGAATCACGAAGAACGGGGGCAACTCGGATTTCCGCTGTTAACGAGACGTGAAATATTCGGCGTGCAAACACATTTCCACGGTGAGGAATAGAGTCATCAAAAGGGCTCGAAGTGTTTGCTTTTAATACTTCCCCGCGGTCAGCCGAGCAGACCGAGCACGGTGCAGAGCAATGGACCCAGCAATCCGCTCGAATCGCATTCCGGAGCGGGCGGGGGCGGCGGGGGTTCGGTGACCGGTGGCTCGGTCGGCTCCGGCGGCGCGGGCGCCGGCGAGGTTTCCGTCGGGGGCGGCGACGACGGCGGCAGTGGCGGATCCCCCGGCAACGGCGGGTATTCCCCGGTCGGCGCCGGCTGCTCGGGCGTCGCGGGCGGCGCCGCGGGAAAGCTTCCGGTCACCACGGGGCCGCCGGGGATGGTGGGATCCGGCCCCGGCACCGCCGGGGACGACGTCGGGGCCGGCGGCGCGGGAGGCGGGCCGGCCGGCGTGGGCGAGGTGGGCGAGGCATCGATCGGGACGGTCGGGCGCGGGGCGGCGACCTGGGTGACCGGCGGCCGCGGCACGTCGCCGAGGTGGCCCGCCACCGTCCACAGTGCCCAGCCGCAGGACGCGGCGGCTAGGAGAGCCGCCGCCCAGGTGCCGATTTTCGTCGTCGTCACGGGCATGTCAGAGGTCCAGTACCAGCTTCCGGCCGCAGGAGCGGGACACGCAGATCATCATCGTTTCGTTCGCGGCCTGCTCCTCGGTGGTGAGCAGCGAGTCGCGGTGGTCGGGAACCCCGCCGAGCACCGGGGTTTCGCACGTGCCGCACGTGCCTTCGCGGCACGACGACAGCACCGGCACCCCGGCGTCTTCGGCCACTTCGAGGATCGACCGGTCGGCGGGCACCGTCAGCGTCAGCCCCGACCGGGCGAGTTCGACGTCGAACCCGGTCACCGCGCCGGTGACCTCCCTGGGCGAGAACCGTTCCACGTGGAGAGTCAGGTCCGGGCGCCGGGCGCAGACCTCCTCGGTCACCGCCAGCAGCGGCTCGGGCCCGCAGCAGTAGACCGCGGTGCCGGCGAACGCCGTGGCCAGCACCCCCGGCACGTCGAGCAGTCCCCCTTCGTCCCGCGGCCACACCACCACCCGGTCGCCGTACCGCTCCCGCAGCCGCGCGGCGAACGCCATCGATGGGCGCGACCGCCCGCCGTAGACCAGCTGCCAGTCGGCGCCGCTCGCGTCGGCCGCCGCGAGCATCGGGACCACCGGCGTGATGCCGATCCCGCCCGCGATGAACAGGTACCGCTCGGCGTGCTCGAACGGGAAGTGGTTGCGGGGACCGCGGATCCGGACCCGGTCACCCGGGAGCAGCGCGTCGTGCACGAACGCGGATCCCCCGCGCCCGGCGCGCTCGCGCAGCACGGCGACTTCCAGCACCGAGCGGTCGGCGGGGTCGCCGCAGAGGGAGTACTGGCGGACGATGTCCGGCCGCAGCAGCAAATCCACGTGGGCGCCCGGCGCCCACGGCGGCAGCCGGTCGCCGGCGGGGTGGCGGAACACCAGCCGGACGACGCCGTCGGCGATCGTCTCCTTGTGCGCCAGCAGCACTTCTAGGTCGAGGTCGGCCGAAGGAAGGGTGTCGACGGTCATGGCTCTCCCGGTTGTCCGCGTCGGTTCGCAGAACAAGTCAAACCAGCGCCGGAAACAGTGGCATGGCTGGGAAATGAATTCCGCGTATCGCCGTTTTCACGGCACGCGGCGGGGGCGGTGAGGTTTTTCCGGCGACCCCAAGTCGGCTCTGTTGTCAAATACTACTCGTTTCTGTCGGCACCGCAATAAGGGTCATTCCACGGAGAAAGCCGGCTAGCCGAGCGCGAAGCGCACCGACAGCAGGCCGGGGCGCGGTCGCGGCCAGTCCCGCAGCATTTCGTCGTACTGGACGGGCCACTCGCGGACGACGATGTTGAGTCCCCGGCCGAACTGACCGGTCAGCCGCGTCAGGAACTCTTCCGCCTGCCGCGCGTCGAACGCCCCGCGCTGCGCCAGCAGGAACACCATCCCGCGCTGGGAAAGGGCCAGCAGGAGGTTGACGTCACCGAAGTGGTCGCGGAAACCGGTCAGCAGGTTCTGCTTGCCGGCGACCGGGCCCCGGCGCGGATCGACCGGCGTGTGCGGCCGCGTCCAGGCCAGCCAGAGCACCTCCGCGTCCGCGATCCAGTCGGTGCCCGGCCGGGTTTCCCCGGGACGGCCCGACGGCACCGGACCGCGCCGCATCTCCAGCAACCGGCGCTCCTCGACCAGGCCCCAGCGGGTCAGGTACTGCGACACGGTCGTCGAGCTGATCAGGATGCCGAACTCCCGGCGGACCAGCTCGGCGATCGCCTGCCGGGTCCAGAGCCGGTGCGGCAGCCCGCACGCCTCGGGCGGGCCCGCCACGATCGTCCGCACCAGCCACGCCTGCTGCGCGGCCGTCAGCGCGAACTGCTCACCGGGCCGCCGCCCCCGCCGCCGGGGGCGGAAGGCCTCGTCGCCCTTGTGCTGGTAGGCCGCGACCCAGGCGCCCACGGTCTTGCGCGAGACCCCGAACAGGCGGGCGACCTCCGCCCGCGTCACGCCCGCTTCGACGGCCGCGACGGCCCGCCGCCGGAGCTCTTCGAGGGCGTCCGCCGAAAGACTGCGCGCGTCACGGCCGGTCACGGTCAAGTCCCGAATGGTGGCAGCTGTGCTGTTCGTGGGGAACTTCCTCTCGTGAACGGGATGTCACCGCCGCATCCCTCCTGCGGAGAACGCCGTAATCGGGCGGTAACGAACTTCGCGACCCGACTGTCAGCGAGACGCGCGGAAACCCCACCGGCGCACCAGCTGCGCGCTCACCCCGGCCAGCAGCAGGATCGCCACCAGGACCGGCCAGGAGAGCTGGTCGCCCCGCGGAGCGGCCAGCGCCTCCGCCGACCCGGCCGAGCGCCGCGTGTCGATCACCACCGGCGGGCCACCGGCCGCCTGCGGCATCCCCGAACCGGCCGGCACCGGGAAGTCGGCTCCCGGCAGCTGTCCCGGGATCGGCGTGCCGAACACCGCGCCGCCGCCCGCGGTCGCGCCGGGCACGGCCGCGACCGTCCACTGCCGCCCCGCGATCGGCGTGCCGCCGCCCGGCGAAGTACCGATCGTGCCCGGTGGCGCGGGATCCGCGGGCGGGGCCGGGGTGGCGCCCGGCGGGAGACCCGGGACCTCGCCGCGCACGAGGATGCCGCAGAGCGCGCTGAGCGAGCCGCGCACCGTGGCCACCAGCGGGGCCAGCACCGGGGCGAGCACCGGCAGCTCGCCGAGGCGCGTGATCACCGCGTCCGCGATCCGGGTCCCCGGGATCTCGGCCTGGCCGGCGGGGACGGTCCCCACCGGGATGGGCGCCGTGGTCGCCCAGATCGACCGGAACGTCCCCGTCAGCACGCCCAGCGGGTCCAGCCCGGAGAGCGCGGACACCACGGGTTCGGCCACCGACGCGGGCGCCAGCGCCACCTGCGCGCCCGGCTCCCCGGTTACGGTGGCCCCGCAGCCGGCCACCGTCGCCGGGGCCTCGGCCGCGAACGCGGGCGTCGCGGTCAGCAGGACGAGGGTCAGCGTGCCTGCGGCGAGAAACGGTGGGGTTCGCACGTGCCGCCTCCTCTGGCGCCGGACTCTTGGCCCGGTCTCAGGTATTCGCGGTTCGGATGTGCCAGGGTAGGAAAACCCAGACGACGGCATCGTGGCAGGTTCACCACTTTGTTGACCAGCACGGCGAAAACGGGCGGGACGGTTCGTTGCGCCGGTGTTGCCGTTGCCCGACACAGCGCCCCTACCAGGGCTTATGTCGCTCGCGAGCGATCCGGGGCGGCACCGGCGGGCCGGCCGCGGCGGGCAAATACCGGACACCCCGGCGGCGACGGAAACGAGCACGCGCCCGGATCGGCGTCGTTCCCGTGTAACCCTTTCAAAGCAAACGAGGCACTTCTGCGCGGCGATATCACCGGCCGCGATCCGGAAACCGGGAAAACTGTTTACGCCCGGGTAACACGCCGCGGCACAAGAAAACCGCCGACCCGGATTCCGGATCGGCGGTTTCGGAGCAGCGGTTCAGGCCGGCAGCCCGACGTCCCGGCCGGGTCCCGCCCCGTCGTCGAGCAGCGCCGCGTGGGAGGCGGGCCAGCGGTGCGGGACCAGCCGGACGTCCCGGCCGCACTGCATGCGCAGCCGGTGCCGGAACTCGGCGATGCCGGTGAACGGCGTGTCCCTGGCGAGGAAGTGCAGCGTGCCGCGGCCGCTGACGGCGACCAGCGCGTGCAGCCCACCGGTGCCCGCGGGCGCGCGCGGGTGGGTGCAGGTCACCAGCAACGTCCCCGGCGGGCAGCCGGCCGGCCGGGACGATTCGCCGTCGCGGCCCAGGAGTTCCCACCGCAGCAGGTACTTGTCGACCGTCGTCCCGGCGAGCACGACCCCGCAGTCACGCGCGATCAGCTCGGAAACGGCCTTGCGCGTCCACACCAGCCACGGCAACCCGGTCTCGTCGGGCGGCCCGGCCGCCAGGGTCTCGACCACCCGGGCCTGCTGGTCCGCGGACAGCACCAGCCGCTCGCCGGTCCGGCGGCCGCGGGGCCGGGGCCGCAACGTCGATTCGCCGCCGGACTCGTAGGCCCGCACCCAGGTCCCCACCGCCTTCCTGGACACGCCGAACATGCTCGCGACCCGCGTCTGCGACAGCCCCGATCCGACCGCGGCCACGGCCTGCCGCCGCAGCTGCTCCAACGCGTCCGTCGGCAGGCTCCGGGCACCACCGGCGCGCGGGCCCCGCTGCTCCTCCACCATCGCCACACCCCATCCGGTCACGTCGGGCTACAGCTGGACCTTTTCCCGCTCGGGCACCTCGCCGGCGGCGTCGGACCGGCGGCCACCGGCTCGCCCGCGCAGCCACGCCGCGCCCCCGGCCACCAGCGCGACCGCGAGCGCGGCCCCGCCGAGCACCCGCGCGAGAACGTCCACATCGGACACTTTGGCCGCGGCCGCCGGAGCCACCGGGGCCACGGTGACGACGGGCGCCGGGTGCTCCGGCTCGGGCTGCCCCGGCTGCGCGGGATCGGCCCAGCGCACAACCTGTCCGTCCGAATAGGTCTGCAGCGCCTGGAACGCCAGCGGGCCCCCGGCGGGCACTTCCCCGATCCGCACGGGGAACTCCTGGAACGTGCCGGCGGGCACGGTCCCGCCGTCCCACACGATCGACGCCACCGGCTTCCCCGCCATCCCGTCCCCGCCCCCGGCGGCCGGCCGCTCGTGCACGCTGATCTTCCACCCGGGCAGGTTCGCCGGGGTCGCCGAGCCGATGCCCGGCCCGGCCGGGAACAGCACCTCCAGCCGCACGGTCGTCGCGTCGTCGCGTTCGTTGGGCACCCGGAAGGAAATCGTGGCCGGCTCGCCCGGGGCGACGGTGTCCGGAGTGGCCGCCACGTGGGCGTCCGCCACCGGCGGGCAGGCCAGCGTCACGGCGACCCCGGCGAGGGCGGCCACGACGAGGCGCCGCCCCCGGAACGGTTTCGCCCCCCGGATTCGCGGCGAAGGTGCGCGCATGGTTTTCCCTTCGTGGGTTCACCTATCGCGACCGGACCATTCCCGGTACGGCCGGATGGCGGAACGGAGATCATGGTCCGGCCAATGGTGCGGGACCACATGACGGACGGATGACGCTGCCGTTGACAGCTCTTTACCGGAAGCTCCCCGCCGCCGGCCGGGCTCGGTGATCCGCCCTGCGTCGCGGGCGAAACCGTGAGGCGCCCCGAAATAGGTGACACGCCTGCCGCGCGAGCGGGCGTCCCGTGACGCTCGTCCGCCCACCTCAGGCTAGCAGGACCGGCACCGTCGTCACCCGATCGCGTGAATCACCTATTTGCCTGGAGCGCTTCGCCTTGACTTCGGCGGCTCGCCGGTGTCGGCGACGGGCCGCGTCCGCGCAGGCAAGCTCAAAGATGCGGGGCGCGGAACGGGGCCGCGACAATTCGACCGGCAACTGGCTTCGCACGTCCGTCGGCTTCGATTGGGGATTTCGCGACCGTGAGCAACTCCAAGCTGGATGACGAGTCGTACGACGCGGTGGTCGTCGGAGCCGGCCACAACGGCCTGGTGTGCGCGGCCTACCTCGCGCAGGCGGGCCACCGGGTCGCGATCGTCGAGCGCCGGGACACCGTCGGCGGCGCCTGCGTCACCGAAGAACTGTTCCCCGGCTACCGGTTCTCCACGGCCAGCCTGGCGACCGCGTTGTTCCGCCAAGAAATCGTCGACGACCTCAGCCTGGCCAAGCACGGCCTGGAGATCATTCCCCGCGACCTGGCGGTGACGGCGCTGTTCCCGGACGGGCGCACGCTCGCGCTGGGCTCCGACGACGACCTCAACGCCGCCCAGATCGCGCGGTTCTCGACGCGCGACGCGCAGGCCTACGTCGAGTACGGGCAGACGATGCAGCGGCTCGGGAAGTTCGTCGAGCCGTTCCTGACCGGGGCGTCCCGCACCCCGCTGTTCGACGACGTTCCCGCGCTGAAGGCCGCGCTCGCCGCGGCGGCCGAGCTGCCCGACCAGGACCTCCGCCGGCTCACGCTCGCCTTGTTCGGCAGCGCGCGGGACCTGCTCGACGACTTCTTCGAGTCCGACGAGCTCAAGGTCACGCTGAGCACCGACGGGACGGTCGGCTACGACGGGGGCCCGTCCGACCCCGGCACCGCGTACCTCCTGCTCTACCACCAGCTCGGCTCGACCGACTCCGGCCGGCCGTCGTGGGGGCAGGTCAAGGGCGGCATGGGCAGCATCACGCAGGCGCTGGCCGCCGCCTGCCGGGAGTACGGCGGCGACGTCATCACCGGGCAGCCGGTGACGCGGATCCAAGTCGGCCGCGAGGGCGCGCAGGCCGTCGAGCTGGGCGACGGCCGGGTGCTCCGCGCGCGGGCGATCGTCTCGGCGGCCGACCCGCGGACGACCTTCCTGCGGCTCCTGGACGCCGACGCCGTGCCCGCCGCCTACCGGCACGTCGTCGCCGGGCGCGACTACGAGGGCGTCGCCGCGAAGATCCACCTGGCGCTGGACCACCTGCCGTCGGTGCGCGGCCTCGCCGACCCGGACTACCGCGGGACGATGCTGATCGCGCCGACCATGGACCACCTGGACCGGATCCACGCCGAAGCCAAACGGGGCCGCCCGCCGCTCGAACCGCACGTGGAGTGCACGTTCCCGAGTGTGCTCGACCCCGGCCTCGCGCCCCCCGGCAAGTACGTGATGAGCATGTTCGTGCAGTACGTGCCCTACACGCTGAGCGGCACCACCTGGGACGAGATCCGCGACTCCTTCGCCGACCGCACGCTCGGGTTCGTGGAGGGCTACCTGCCGGGGCTCGGCGCCGCCGTCATCGACCGCAAGGTGTTCAGCCCCTACGACCTCGAACGCGAACTCGGCCTGCCCGGCGGAAACCTCTACCACGGCGCGATGTCGCCCCTGGACGTGTTCGCGGGCCGGCCGGTCGCCGGGTTCCCCGACTACCACACGCCCGTGCCCGGTCTCTTCCTCTGCGGCTCGGGCACGCGCCCCGGCGGCGGGGTGTTCGGCGTGCCGGGGAAGAACGCGAGCGACGTGGTGCGGCGCCGGCTGGAAACCTGAGCCGTGGATCTCCGTGGTGGTTCGTACGTCGTCGCCGGCGGGGCCGGAGTCGTCGGGGAAGCCGTGACGCGGGAGCTGCTGCGGCTCGGCGCCACGGTGACCGTGCCGTCCCGGACACCGGACCGCCTGGCGCAGTTGCGTTCCGCGCTGCCCGAGGCCGATCGCGACCGGCTGCGCACCGTGCCCGGTGACGTCGGCGACCCGGCCGGCGTCCTCGAGGTGCGTGACCGGGTCGTCGACGGCGCCGGCCGGGTGGACGGGGTCGTCGCGTCGCTCGGCGGCTGGTGGGAAGGGCCACCGCTCACCGAGGTCGCGTTCCCCGTCTGGCAGCGGCTCATCGACGACAACCTGACCGCGCACTTCCTGGTGGCGCAAGCGTTTCTGCCCGTGCTGCGCGGGACCTACGTCGCCCTCAACGGGATCGCCGCGTTCCGGCCGGTTCCGTTGTCCGGCCCCATCTCGGTCGCCGACGCCGCGCTGACCATGCTGCTGCGGACGTTCGCCGCGGAACTCGCCGACGCCCCCGTGCGCCTCCACGAAGTGGCGATCCTGACCCCGGTCGTGACCCGCCACTGGCCGCCGGAGGAGCCCGCCAAACCGCACTGGCTGACCGGCGAGCAGGTCGCCGCACACGTCGCCGGGGTGCTGCACCCCGAATTCCCGGCCGACGCACCCCTGCAACTGCGCTTTCCCGCCGATTGCGACATCGAGACCGCGGACATTTAGGCAACGCATTCCCGGAGATGCACCGGTAAAGACCGCCGGGCGAAAATGTATCGGAATGCGATTTCCCGGGCTGGAAGGTGTTGGGTGCCCATGAGTGACCCCGTCGTATCGCGCTGGGTGGATTCGGCCGACGCGGTACCCGCCGAACTCTTCGACGGACCGTACTTCTCGATGACGGTCGGCTGGGCGCGCGCGTGGGAAAAGGTGCGCACCGAACAGGTGCGGGCCTTCCGGCACCTGACGCTCGAAGGCGGGCCCGCCGCCGAACTGGTGCCCTATTACCTCGTGGACCACTCGCCGACGTGGCGGGGTTACGAAGACGAAGCGGAAATCCCGCCGGTCTGGACCGGCCCGGTGGTCTATTCGTCCACGCTCTACGGCGAACACGGCGGCGCCGGCGGCAGCTCGCCCGAGTACATCGCCCGCGCGATCGACCTCGGGCTGGAGCAGACCCGGGCCTGGGGCGCCGAGGCACTGGTCTTCGGCAACCTCACGCCGGACGCCGTCGACGCGTGGGGCGCGGTGCGGCCGTTCGACGCCGCGGTGCTGCTGGACAAGAAGTACGAGTCCCCGCTGGGGGACGAAGGGGCGGGCTTCCTCGGCGGGATGCGCGGCAAGGTGCGCCGCGAGCTGCTCCGGCAGTGGCGCCGGGGCGTGGAGAGCGGCCTCCGGCTGCG
This sequence comes from Amycolatopsis sp. cg9, assembly GCF_041346945.1. Classification (NCBI taxonomy): domain Bacteria; kingdom Bacillati; phylum Actinomycetota; class Actinomycetes; order Pseudonocardiales; family Pseudonocardiaceae; genus Amycolatopsis; species Amycolatopsis sp. cg9. The sequence goes on from NZ_CP166850.1 coordinate 253,897, forward strand.
CGCGCTGACCGGCGACGAGATGCTCCCCCACCTCGAGGACTTCACCGAGCTCGCGGTCGACACCTCGGTGGCGCACGGCGACGAGCTCTACGGGCCGGACATCTTCCACAGCCTGACGTCGGTCCCGGGCGCCGTGCTGCTCGTCGCCGAGCACGAGGGCCGGATGGCCGGGGCGTTCTACTGCTTCCTGTACCGCGGCCGGCTCGCGCTGACCATGGCCGGCCTCGACTACGACAAGCTCGGCGAGCTGAACACCTACGCGTTCCTCATGTACGAATCGGTCCGCTACGCGCTGGCGAACGGCGCCGCGGTCCTCGACCCCGGGCGCTGCAACTTCGAGTACAAGCAGCGCCACGGCTTCCGCGGGACCGAGCTGCGGGCGGTGGTCTACCTGCCCGAGCCGCGGCCGGACCTGGTGGCGGCCCTCGAACGGATGGACGGGCTCATGCACGAGTACATCGCGGGGAAGGTGGCGGCGGCATGACCGGCCCGGACCGCAGGTGGGGGTACACAGCGCACCTCGCGGTCCTCCTCACCACCCTGATCGGCATCAACATCGGCTACATGGCCGTGCTCCCGTTCCTGCCGCAGCTTTCGGCGCGGCTGGGGCTCGATTCGACCGGGCTCGCGGTGTTCGTCGCCGGGTTCGCCGTCGCGAAGATCGTCGCCCAGCCGCTCGGCGGCTGGCTCGCGGACGCGTGGGGCCTGCGGTCGGCCGGCACGCTCGGGCTGGCGCTGGCCGTGGTCGGCATCGCGCTGGTCGTGCAGGCGGAGACGGCGTTCCCGGCGATCCTCGGCCGGCTGCTCTGGGGCGCCGCCGACGGGATCATCAGCCCCGCGCTGTACGGCGCGGTGACGGTGATTTCGGCGGCGTACGGCCGTGATCCGGCGCGCGGCTACGCGAAGCTGGGCACCGCCGCGCTCCTCAGCTTCGCGGCGGGGCCGTTCGTCGTCGGCCTGGTCCACCCGTTCGCCGACTACCCCGCGGTGCTGGCCGCCGCCGCCGGCTTGACGCTGGTGAACGCGGTGGTCGCCTGGCGGGTCCTCCCCCGCCGGGCGGGCGAAGACCCCGCCGCACCGGACACCCCGGCGGCCCCGTCGATCGGGTTGCGGCGGATCCTGCCCGCCGTCGCCCTCTTCGGCCTGATCGACCTGGTCGCGAACGTGCTCTGGGCGGCGATGGAACCCCTCGTCCCGCTCAGCCTGGAACAGGCCGGCGTGGACACCACCGGCCGCTCGGCCTGGGTGCTGACGGCGGGCATGGTGGCGTTCGCCGTCGCCAACCCCTTGCTCGCCCGGCTGCCCGAGCGGTGGCGGCGGCCGGGCCTGGTCGGCCTGGGTTTCGCCGCGCTGGCTGTGTCCTGCTTCCTGCTGGCCGCGGTGGACGTGCTCCCGGTCGGGCTGTTCGCGATCACGGTGTTCATGGCCGCGCAGTCCTACATCTACCTGGTCGCGCGGGAAGGCATCCGCCAGTACTGCGGCGGCACCGGCACGGCGTGGGGCATCTTCGGGATGTTCACCGACGCGGGTTTCGTGGTGGGACCGGTCCTCGCCTTCTTCCTCTTCGACCTCACCGGCGGTGCGGTGTTCCCGATCCTCGGCGTGGCCGCGGTGCTCGCCGCGGCGACCGCGTCCACCGCGATCCGCGCGTGGCGGCCGCGGGTATTGAGCGAACAGCACAGCGAATGAACAGGAGTGAGTGGAATGGTCACCGTTATCGAGACGTGGTTCCTCAAGGAGGAGTTCGCGGACAAGGCGCTGCAGCTGATGCAGGAAATGGACGACATCGTGGGCCCCAACGCACACGGTGACGCGGGCTGGTGCGGGCACGCGCAGTTCTTCCAGCGCGACGAGAAGCCCGCCGAAGTGATCATGATGTACCCGTGGCGCAGCACCGAGCTGCACCGGAGCCTGCGCGAGAACGAAGAGCCGCTGCTGCTCGATTTCGTCAGCACGTACTGCGCCCGGGAGCGGACCGTCGAGTACGTCACCGAACTCGAGGTGGAGGTCGAACACGACGACCACCACCACCACTGAAAGCCACCTCCGGGAACCCCCTTCCGCCGCGGTTGCGGCGAAGGGGGTTTTCCGTTGTGGACGGTCGCGGGCTCGGGCGGCGGGGGCCGGTGCCGCGGGGGCCAGTGTGGCGATGGTGAGTGTGCCGGAGCCTGGGCTCAGGCGGTGGCCTTCATCGCCACCGCGGCGCGGGCGGCGATGAAGAACGGGCGGGCCTGCTCGCGGAACTCCTCCACCGTGCGGAAGCCGCGGTCGAGGGCGTGGATCGACAACTCTCCGGTGGCCCAGAGGGCGGTGAACGCGGCATCGATCAGCCGCTCCGGCAGGTCCTCCGGGTGGTAGGCCGGGTTGCGCCGCTGGGCGTGCTCGTTCAGTTCGAGCACCGCGGCGCACTCGGTGGCCAGCTCGGTCAGGTCCGGTGCCAGCTCGGCCGGGAACTCCTCGTACACCAGCCGGCCGGAGCGCAACCGGAACGTGCGCACGAGGACGCGTTCCAGCAGCTCCGCTTGCGAAAACCGGCGGGCCTCGGCGTCGCTCAGCACCCCGCGGGCGACGAGGTCGTCGTTCGTCAGCGCGCTCAGCCAGGCCGGCGCCGCGTCGGTGTCCCGCAGTCCCGGGTATTCCGGCCGCAGCCTGCCGAACACGTACCTCGTGTGGAGCTCGGGGTAGTCCGGCCGGAACAGCTGCGCGTACGTCAGCACCTGCAGCAACGTCGGGGCGGCGGGGCCGGTCGTGGCGGGGGTGTGCAGGAGGCGCCACTCGCGCATGTCGGTGAGGTCCGGGACGGCCACCGCGTCGGTCAGCGGGTTCGGCGCGGTCCCGGACAGGATCTCCCGGACGGCCTGCTCCGCGTCGATGCGCTTGATGTCGCCCAGCCGGTCCGGGTCGAGCTCGGCGAGGACCGCTCGCATCGGCTCGGCCAGCCCGCCGGCCGCCGCGACCAGGACCGCGTCCGTGCGGGAGCCGAAGTGCACCGACCGCGCGACCTCCACGATGGCTTCGGCGGTCCGCTCGTCGAGCCGGCCGGCCGCCGCCATCCGGTCGGTGACGCTGAGGATGCTCACGAGCGCGTGGGTGAAGGCGCGGTAGCCGACGTCGGCGTCGCCGTGCATGAGCGCGACGTCGGCGTCGGAGAACAGCCGGCCGTCGCGGTACCAGCCGAACACGCTGCCCAGCCCGGCCATGCCGTGCCCGAGGTGCTCGCACGCGCGGAGGGCGCCGATGCTGGCCGCCCCGTAGACCGGGACTCCTCGGGTGTGGAGCTCGATGATCTCCTTGTTCCGCGCGGGTGCGGTGTGCTGGTACAGCCCGTCGACGATGAGGACACTGTCGCCCGGCGCGACGCGGACCCGGTAGAGGTCGCCGTGCGCGACCGGCGGGTGCCAGCAGACGCCGTCCAGTTCCAGCACCGCCGAACCGGTCAGGGAAGGACCGGCGTACACGTGGACGGTCATGGCGCCTCCTCCGCTTCGGGGGCCGGGCGCGGCAGCTCTTCGTTGGCCTCGTGGTGCAGTTCGGGCAGGCCGGGCACCACGACCTTGCAGACCGCGAAGACCTCGCCCGGCGGCGTCAGGTCGACCCGCAGCACCGGACGGCCGGACCTCGCGGTCACCTGGCCCGTCAGCCACTCGACGAGCTCCGCCGACGGCGTGGCCGGGTCGGCGAGCCCCGGTGCGACGTCCGTCCAGGTCCGGTTCGGTTCGACCGCCGGCGGGTCGATCGGGTTGCGGACGCCGCGGTAGCCGACCTTCCCGATGTCCTCGCGCATCCCGCTGATCACCGACATCCGGCTCTGCACCGCCTCCGTCAGCGCCCGCTGCAGCGCGAGCTCCGGGAGGACGTGGCAGCCCGATCCGGCGTACAGGCTCGGCATGTCCGCGCGCCACACGTAGACCGCGAAGGTCGACGTGCCCGGCACCGCCGAGCACTCGACGACTTCGACCCAGAAGTCGTCGGCGCGCATCCGGTCGATGAGGTCCTTGCTCCAGCACTCGGGAAGGCTGTCGAGGTCGACGACGTTGCGCCGGCGGATGGGCGTTTTCGCCATGGCCGCGCAGGAAAACCGTTCCACCACTTCAAGGAGCGCGTGGACGGTGGCTTCGGCGAGGGTGTTCCCGCTCGCGAGCCCGTTGGTGGTGCTGAACAACGTGCGGGGCCGCCAGCGGTCGTCGCTGATCCCGTCCAGCGCGATCGCGTGCAGCGGCACGAACGTCGGCGTCGCGTCGTGCAGGAGGGTCGCCGGCACCCACTGCAACGGGAAGCTGTCCGAGACGAGGGACTGCCGGAGCGGCGTGATCTCGGTCGTCGAGTAGGGCACGCCGAGCTCGCCGGCGGTCGCGACGACGGTGTCCGCGGGCTGGAACTGTTCGCAGATCTGGTATTCGATGGCCTCCATGACCGCCGAAACCTTCGCCAGCAACGGCGTCGCGCCCTTGCCCTGGCTCACGCCCAGGGTGTGTCCCAGCGGCCGGACGGCCATGTAGACCGGCATGCCGATGGTGTCGAGGCCGGTCAGTTCGGCCACCCTGGTGATGCCGTAGTCCCGCAGCCGCGGGCGCACCAGCTCCCACGTCCGTTCGGGGGTCCGGTCCCGGATCGTGCCTTCGAGCAGCACCGGGCCACCGGTGCGTTCTTCCATCGACGGCGCGACGGTCATGGCTCTCGCTCCTCAGGCTGTGCTGGGACGTGGAGGTGCCGCGGGCGAACGCGGCACCGCCACGGACGAACCCTCGAATCAGGCTCCGGTCTTGCCGAACGCGAGCGCCTTCGCGGTGTACTCGTCGAGCTTCAGGTCCTCGACACCGGCGGCCTCGAGGGCGGCGTCGACGGAAACGGCGATGACGTTGGTGATCTCCGGCATTTTTTCCTCCATTTTTTGAGCTGGCATTCTCGACTGCGACGCCCAGAATCGACCTCACCGGTCCGCGGCGCCACTTCCGCAGTGCTCTCCGGCCGCCGGGGCACGCCGGGAGGTGAACCATTCCGGCCGAGGGAGCACTGTGGGACCGAAATGAGCCGAGCGGGCTCGCGCCGGACCGGGGAGCGACATGAACGATGTGACAGGAGCCGTGCGGACATTTGACGTCGTCGTCGTCGGGAACGGCGCACTCGGTCAGTCGCTGGCGCTCGTCCTGGCCCGGCGCGGCGTGCGCGTCGCCCTGCTCGGCGAGCCCCACCGGCCGTTCGCGGCCTCGACCGCCTCCGGCGCGATGCTGGGTTGCTTCGGCGAGGTGACCGAAGCTCTCGTCCGCAGCGACCACGGCCGGGCGAAGCTCGACCTCGACGTCCGAGCGGCGAAGCTCTGGCCGGAATGGGCCGCCGAACTGGCCGATGATCCCGCGGAAAACGTCCGCACCGCCGACGGGACCGTCGTAATCCTCAACGCCATCGGCGTCCCCGGAATCGACGACGCGAACTACGCCGCGATTCGCGGAGAACTGCGGCGCTACGCCGAACCCCACGAGGACGTCGACCCGGCGGAAATCGACTGGCTCGACCCCGACCCGGGCGCGCGCCCGTTGCGCGCCATGTTCATCCCCGGCGAGCACGCCGTGAACTCCGCCGCGCTCCTCGACCAGCTCCAGCGGGCTTTCCGGCGGGCGGGCGGCACGATCATCGCCGAGCAGGCGGCCCGGGTCGAGCACCAGGCCGGCCGGGCGACCGGCGTCGTCCTGGGCTCCGGGACGACGTTGTCCGCGAAGCACGTCGTGCTCGCCGCCGGCGCCCGGTCCCAGGACGTCCTCGAAACCGTGCCGGAAGTCGCCGCGCAGGTTCCCCCGCTCGTGAGCGGCTACGGCCTGTCCGTCCTGCTGCGCCCGCCCGACCGGAGCGGCCCGTCCAGCGTCATCCGGACCCCGAACCGGGCCTTCGCCTGCGGCCTGCACGTCGTCCCGCGCGCCACCGGCGAGGTCTACGTCGGCGCCACCAACATCATCTCCGCGACCCCGGTCGACACCCCGGTGCTCGGCGACGTCCACTTCCTGCTGGACTGCGTCCACCGCCAGGTCCGCCGCGACCTCTACGGCGCCGACATCCTCAAGATCCAGGTCGGCAACCGCCCGGTCGCCCTCGACGGGTTCCCGCTGCTCGGCGAAGCCGGCCTCGACGGCCTGTGGCTGATGACCGGCACCTACCGCGACGGCCTGCACCTGTCCCCGCTGCTGGCGAAGGAAATGGCCGCGCGCATCCTCGGCGAGACCCCCGAGCTGGACCTCGACGGGTTCCGCCCGCTGCGGCAGCCGATCCAGACGGCGACCCGGGAAGAGATCGTGGCGACGACCGCCACGCACGTGCTCGCCACCGGCTACGAGTACGACTGGTTCACCCCGACGTTCTGGCCCCAGTTCCTGGAGAAGAACCTGCCCGGGATCCTGACCGCGGCGGCCGAAGAGATCCACCCGACCTTGACGCCGCCGCCCGAGCTGCTGGACGTCGCGCGGACCGATCCGACGTTGCGCAAGCTGCTGCAGGAGTACTACGCGGCCTGCGCCGCCTGACCACTGACGGGAAGTGAACTGCCGTGCCCCTCGGCGTCTACCGGGCGGTCCTCGCGATCCCGCACGTCCGCGGGTTCTTCTCGGCGGGGCTCGTCGCCCGGCTGCCGACCGGCATGCGGGCCGTGGCGTGCCTCCTGCTGATCTCGGCCACCACCGGTTCGTACACCTTGGCCGGTGCCGTTTCGGGCGTACTCGGTGTCGCGGAGTCGGCAGGCGTGCTGGTGCTCGCCCGGCAGGCCGACCGGCGGGGCCAGCGGCCGGTCGTCCTCGGCTCGCTGGCCGCGCACGTCGTGGCCCTCGTCGCGCTCGTCGCGGCGGTCAGCTGGGCGCTGCCCGCCTGGACGTACTTCGCGGCGGCCGTGGTGGCCGGTCTCGCGACCGCGCCGTACGGGTCGTTCGTCCGCGCCCGCTGGGCGGCGGCCGCCGAGTCGCCCGACGACCTGCGGACGGCCTACGCCATGGAGGCCGTCTTCGACGAGATCTTCTACATCGTCGGACCGCTGCTGGCGGTGGCCCTCGCGACCCGTGTGTGGCCGGGGAGCGCGCTGCTCGCGGCGGCCGTCCTGGTCTCGGCGGGCGGTCTCGCGCTCGCGTCCCAGCGGCGGACCGAGCCCGCGCCCGGCCCGCACGCCGGGTCCGTCACCGACCAGATCGTGCGCGTCCGCGGGATGTGGGTGGTCGGCGCCGTGTGCTTCTTCCTCGGCAGCTACGTCGGCGCACTGGACCCGGCGATGATCGCCTTCGCGGAACAGCACGGCGCTCCGGGCCTGGCCGGTGTGCTCCTGGCGACGCTCACCGTGGCCAGCATGCTCGCCGGGATCGGGTTCGGGGCACGCAAGTGGTCGTGGTCCCAGCCGCGCCTGCTGGTGGCGGTGACGACGCTGCTCTGCGCCTGCACGGTTCCGCCGGTGTTCGCCGACGGCATCGGCGTGATGGCCGGGTGCGCGTTCGTGGCCGGGCTCGGGATCGCGCCGGTGACGGTCACGGCCGCCACCCTGGTCTCGTCCCTGGTCGCCCGGTCGGCCCTCACCACCGGGTTCGCCGTCATGGGCAGCGCGACCGGCCTGGGCATCGCGGCCGGCGCGGCGGTGAGCGGCGCCCTGATCGACAGCCACGGGATCACGTGGGCGTTCTTGTTCACCACGCTGACGACCGGCGCGGGAATCGTCGTGAGCCTGCTGGGCCGGAACCTTCTCGGTGCTCCACCGCGGGAGATCACCGGCGAGCGGCCGGCCCCGGTGGGCCGGTAGCGGCCGGTCGTGGTGGTGCCGCACGGGAGGCGCGGCACCACCACGGAAGACCTCGAATCAGACGCCGGTCTTGCCACCGAACGCGAGCGCCTCGGCGGTGTGCTCGTCGAACTGGAGCTCCAGGACACCGGCGGCCTCGATGGCGGCGTCGGCGGAAGCGGCGATGACCTTGGTGATTTCCTGCATGATTCGCTCCTCAATGGTGATCGGCAAGTCTTGCGATTACGCGATTCAGAGTCGACCCGAACGGCAGGCCGTCGCGCCTTCTGGATTGCTCTGCGGCGAAAAAACGGGAACGGGCACGCCGGGAGGTGAATCTTCGCCGGCGGGCGTGGCAGGGTCGGGTGAACCTTGAGGGGAGTGACATGAATGCAGCGGTAGAGGCCACCCGGACCTTTGATGCCATTGTCGTCGGGAACGGTGCGCTCGGTCAGTCCTTGGCGCTGGTGCTGGCCCGGCGGGGTGTGCGCGTCGCCCTGCTCGGCGAGCCCCACCGGCCGTTCGCCGCCTCGGCCGCCGCCGGCGCCATGCTCGGCTGCTTCGGCGAAGTCACCGAAACCCTGGTCAGCAGCGACCACGGCCGGGCCAAGCTCGACCTCGACGTCCAAGCGGCGAAACTCTGGCCGGAATGGGCCGCCGAACTCGCCGACGACCCCGCGGAAAACGTCCACACCGCCGACGGGACCGTCGTGATCCTCAACGCCATCGGCGTCCCCGGAATCGACGACGCGAACTATTCCGCGATGCGGGCGGAACTGCGGCGCTACGAGGAACCCCACGAGGACGTGGATCCGGGGGAAATCGACTGGCTCGACCCGGATCCCGGCGCGCGGCCGTTGCGGGCCATGTTCATCCCCGGCGAGCACGCGGTCAACGCCGCGGCCCTCCTTTCCCAGCTGCAGCGGGCTTTCCTGCGGGCGGGCGGCACGGTCATCGCCGAGCAGGCGGCCCGGGTGGTGCACTCCGGCGGCCGGGCGACCGGGGTCGTCCTGGACTCGGGAACCGAGCTGTCCGCGGCGCACGTCGTGCTCGCCGCCGGCGCCCGGTCCCAGGACGTCCTCGAAACCGTGCCGGAAATCGCCGCGCAGGTACCGCCGCTCGTGAGCGGCTACGGCCTGTCGGTGCTGCTGCGTCCCCCGGACAAGAGCGGCCCGCGCAGCGTCATCCGGACGCCCAACCGCGCGTTCGCGTGCGGCCTGCACGTGGTCCCGCGCGCCACCGGCGAGGTCTACGTCGGGGCGACGAACATCGTCTCCGCGACCCCGGTCGACACCCCCGTCGTCCGGGACGTCCACTTCCTGCTGGACTGCGTCCACCGCCAGGTCCGCCGCGACCTCTACGGCGCCGACATCCTCAAGGTCCAGGTCGGCAACCGGCCCATCGCGCTCGACGGGTTCCCGTTGCTGGGCGAAGCGGGGCTCGCCGGGCTGTGGCTGATGACCGGGACCTACCGCGACGGCCTGCACCTGTCCCCGCTGCTGGCGAAGGAAATGGCCGCGCGCATCCTCGGCGAAACCGCCGAGCTGGACCTGGACGCGTTCCGCCCGCTGCGGAAGCCGATCCAGACGGCCACCCGCGAAGAGATCGTCGCGACCACGACCACGCACCTGCTGGCCACCGGCTACGAATGCGACTGGTACACCCCGACGTTCTGGCCGCAGCTGATCGAGAAGAACCTGCCGGCGTTGCTGACCGCGGTGGCCGAGGACATCCACCCGACCCGGACGCCGCCGCCCGAACTGCTGGACGAGGCCCGGACCGATCCGACGTTGCGCAAGCTGCTGCAGGAGTACTACGCGGCTTGCGACTGAGTTCCGGCAAGGAGTCGAGACCGTGTCCCTCGGCGTTTACCGTTCCGTCCTCGCGACCCCGCACGCGGCCAAGTTCGCCGCCGCGTGCTTCGTCGCCCGGGTGCCGATGGCCATGCGGGCCATCGCCTGCCTGATGCTGGTCTCCGCGCTCACCGGCTCGTACGCGCTGGCAGGCGCCGTGTCCGGGGTCCTCGGCGGCGCCGAGTCGGTCGGCTACCTGCTGACCGCCCGGCAGGCCGACCGGTGGGGCCAGCGGCCGGTCATCCTCGTGTCGACGGTGGTGCACGTGACGGCGCTCGTCGCACTCGTCGCCACGGTCAGCTGGGGCGCGCCGGGCTGGACGTACTTCACGGCGGCCGTGGTGGCCGGGCTCGCGACCGTGCCCTACGGGTCGTTCGTCCGCGCCCGCTGGGCGGTGGCCGCCGAGTCGCCCGACGCGCTGCAGTCGGCGTACGCGCTGGAGGCGGTGCTCGACGAGCTCATCTACGTCGTCGGGCCGCTGGTGGCCGTGGCGCTGGCGACCCAGCTGTGGCGCGGCGCCGGCGTGTTCGGTGCGGCCGCGCTGGTGACGGCGGGCGGGCTGGCCCTCGCGGCCCAGCGGCGGACCGCGCCACCGCCGAGTCCGCGGGGCACTTCGATCGGCGGCCAGATCATGCGCCAGGGCGGGATGTGGGTGGTCGCCGCCGTGTACTTCGTCGTCGGCACGTACGCCAGCGCGCTGGAGCCCGCGGTGATCGCCTTCGCCAGGGCGCACGGTTCGCCGGGCTTCGCCGGCGTGCTGCTGGCGCTGATCACCGTGGGCAGCGCGCTCGCCGGAGCGGTCTACGGGGCGCGCAAGTGGTCGTGGCCGCGACCGCGCCTGCTGGTGGCGGTGACGACGCTGCTGTGCGCCGGCTCGGTTCCGCTGGTCTTCGCCGACAGCATCCCCGTGATGGCCGGGTGCATCCTCGTCGCGGGCATCGGCCTCTCCCCGGTTCTGGTCACGGCGAGCGCCCTGATCTCGTCCCTGGTCGGGCGGTCGGCCCTCAACACCGCGTTCGCCGCCGCCGGCAGCGCGGCGAGCGTCGGCACGGCGGCCGGCACGGCGGTGAGCGGCGTGCTGATCGACTGGTCCGGCGTCCCCTCGACGTTCCTCTTCGCCACGGCCGTGGCCGGCCTCGGCATCGTCGTCAGCGTCGCCGGCCGGAAGGCACTGGCCGTCCCGGCCCGCGACGCCGAGCAAGAACCCGCGCCGGCCGCCGGCCAGGTGGGCTGAAGGGGACTTTCCTCGCATCTGATGCGAGGAAAGTCCCCTTCAGCGCATCTCATGCGCTGAACGTCCCCTTCAGCCCGCTCGGTGGGCGGTCACGAACCAGGCGCGGGAGCCGAACCACACGCCGTCGCCGGTGTCGTGCGCGGCCAGCACCGCGCGCAGCCGGTCGTGCGCGGCCGGCACCTCGCCGGGGTCCAGCTCCTCGAAGAGGTCGCGGGACATGCCGAGCACGAAGTCGTAGGCCTCCGCCTGCGAGCCGTAGTCGATGGGTTCGCTCAGCTCCGTCACCTCGATTCCGGTGAATCCGGCGGCGGTGAGGATTTCGCGGAAATTCCGGGGGTCGCCGAGCGAAAACGGCGAGCCCCCCAGTGAAGTGGCGCCGTCGGACGGCGGCTTGATCGCGTCGGCCCACTCGGCCCACTCCTGGCGGACGGCGTCCTGCCAGACCAGCTGGACCAGCCGCGCGCCGGGGCGCAGCGCCCGGCCGATGTTGGTGAACGCGGCCACCGGGTCGGCGAAGAACATCGTGCCGAACCGGCTGATGGCGAGATCGAACTGCGCCGGGGAAAACGGGTGCGACTGCGCGTCGGCCTCCTCGAAGGTGGCGTTCGAAACGCCTTCCTCCGCCGCGAGCCGCCGGGCGGTCTCGATCACCGGCGCGGCCACGTCGACGCCGTGCGCGCTGCCCTCCGGTGCCGACCGGGCCGCGTCCCGCGTCGTCGCGCCCGCGCCGCAGCCGATGTCCAGCACGCGGTCACCGGTGCCGACGCCGAACAGTTCTCGCAACCTTTCCTGGTAGCGGCTCAGCTCCTTTTCCAGCCGCAGTGCGTGCGTGCTCTGCCGTTCTTCTCCCGGGTCGCCCATTCCGGCAATCTAGCCGGATTCGACCGCAAGCGCGGAGATGCGCCGTCCTGCCGACGGGAACACGATGATTCGTGTGCAGAAACCGGCAGAGCAGACCCCCGAACCGGACTACGGGCTGGTGCGGCCGGTGTCGCTGCCGACGAACGGGCGCATCCCGGACCGGGTCTCCGGCGCGTCCAGCAGCACCGAATACGACAGCTACTTCCGGCTCGTCCGCGACGGCGAGGATCTGGTCCGGTGGTCCAAGACCTGCCTGGACGTGCAGCGCGGCGTGCTCGCCGACCTCGACTCGACCGAGCTGACCGCCGAGGAGCGCTACGACATCGTCGCCGGGTGCGTGGTCGTCCTCCACGCCACGCTGGAGCGCTGGCACGCCCTGCACCAGACCGGCGAGGAAGAGGCCGCCGCATGAGTTCACCCAGCCGGGCAGTGCCGGGACTCGACACGGCCGTGCGCCGGTGGAAGGTCGGGCACCAGCTCTTCCACCTGCACCTCACCGCGATGAACAGCCTGCTCGAAGACGCCGCGGCCGCGCTCGACTCCGGCCGCTGGACCGAGCTGGCGGCGCTCTTCGACGAGCTGCGGATGCTCTACGACGCCGCGACGGCGACCATGCGCTACGCCGCCGACTTCCCGCGGGAGCTCTACGAGCAGGTCATCCGGCCGTCGATGGCGCCGCCGTTCACCAGCCCCGGCTTTTCCGGGTCGCTGAACACCGACCACGAGCAGATGCTCGACCGCCTGCGTGAGCTGCGGCGGCGCGTCAAGCCCCTCCGCCGCCGCGGCGGGTTGCCGGACGCGGCGCACGAAGCCGCGGGACGGCTGCTGGCGGCGCAGTCGCGCAACCGCCGCAACCACGTCCTGGTGTGCACCCGCTTCGTGCCGGAGGGCACCTCGCTGCTGCAGGCGTACTTCGAGGCCACCAACCCGACGACGGAGGCGGAGCAGATGACCGACCACGACGACCACCACGACGGCGGGTGAGCCGGGCCATGTCGAGCGAATCCCGGGTGGCCTTGGTGACCGGCGGGGCGCGGGGCATCGGCCGGTCGCTGTGCGAACGGCTCGCCGCCGACGGCTTCCGGGTCGCGGTGAACTACCGCACGAACGCCGCGGCCGCCGAGGAACTCGTGGCGGCGCTGCGGGACGCGGGCGGGGACGCGGTCGCGCTGCAGGCCGACGTGTGCGACGCCGGCCAGGCGCAGGAACTGGTGCGGGCGACCGAAGCGCACTTCGGCGCGCCCACGACGGTCCTCGTCAACAACGTCGGCGAGTTCACGCTGAGCCCGGTCGGCGCGACCTCGCCGCAGCGCTGGGACGCGGTGATGGCCAGCAACCTGAACTCGGTCTTCTACACGACGCTGGCGGCGTTGCCCGGCATGCGGAAGGCCCGGTACGGCCGGGTCATCACCCTCGGCCTCAGCCCGACCGTGCTGGTGCGCGGGGCCCCGAACATCGCCGCGTACGCGGTGGCGAAGACCGGGGTGGCCGTGCTGACCCGGTCGCTCGCCACCGAGGAAGCGCGCTACGGCATCACCGTGAACTGCGTCGCGCCGGGGTTGATCGACAACGGGCACCTGCCGCCGGAGCAGGCCGGGTGGATGGCGCAGCGGGTGCCCGCCGGCCGGCTCGGCACCGGGCGCGACATCGCCGAGGCGGTGGCCTACCTGGTGTCCGACCGCGCCGACTACGTCTCGGGCGCGACGCTTTCGGTGGCCGGCGGCTGGGACTGGGACGACCGGCCCACCGACCACGACGGCCAGGTGACCGACCTGTTCGAGGACGAGGCGGCGAATGTCTGAGGCGGTCGGCGACTGGCCGCCGGCGGAGTTCGAGCGGTACGGCCACGACGTGCTGGCGCTGATCCGCGACCACTTCGAGTCGGTCCGGTCGGTGCCGGTCACCGTGCCGCGGTCGAGCAGCGAGCTGATGGCGTCCCTGCGGGCCGAGCTCCCGGAGACGGGCGAGGACTTCGCCGCCGTGCTGGCCGACACCCGGGACCGGGTGCTGCCGCACGTCGTGCACTGGAACCACCCGTCGTTCCACGCGTACTTCGCGAACAGCGCGAGCTTTCCCGGTGTCCTGGCCGAAACGCTGACCGCGGCGATGAACGTGAACGCGATGCTGTGGAAGAGCGGCCCGGCGGCGTCCGCGCTGGAACGGGTGGTGCTCGACTGGGTCGCCGAGCTGGTCGGCTACCCGGCCGACGCCGACAGCGTCCTGGTCAACGGCGCGTCGCTGGCCACCCTGTACGCGCTCGCCGCCGCCAGGGACGCCGCCCTCGGCGACGACGTGCGGGTCAACGGGGTCCCGCCGGGCGCCGTGCTCCGCGTCTACACCTCCGACCAGGCGCACAGCTCCGTCGAGAAGGCGGCGATCACGCTGGGCATCGGTCAGGCGAACGTGGTGCGGCTGCCCGCCGACGAGCACTACCGGCTGCGGCCCGACCTGCTCGACGCGGCGATCCGGCGCGACCGCGCGGCCGGCCGGGTGCCGGTCGCGGTCGTCGCGACCGTCGGCACCACGTCCGTCGGCGCGGCCGACCCGGTGCGGCCGATCGCGCGGGTGTGCGGCGAGCACGGGGTCTGGCTGCACGTCGACGCCGCGTTCGGCGGGTTCTGGCGGCTGGCGCCCTCGCTCGCCGACCGGGTGGAGGACCTGGCGCCCGCGGATTCCCTGGTGGTCAACCCGCACAAGTGCCTGTACGTCCCGATGGAGGCGACGGTCCTGCACTGCCGCCGCCGCGGCGCACTGGCCGGCACGTTCCGGCTCGTGCCCGAATACCTGACTTCGCACCAGGACGACGAAATCGTCGACTACATGGACCTTTCGCCGCAGCTCGGCCGCAGTTTCCGGGCGCTGAAGCTGTGGTGGGTGATCCGGACGTTCGGCCGCGCCGGGCTCGCCGCGCGGCTGGAGGAAAGCGTCCGGCAGGCGCGGTGGCTGCGTGCGCAGGTCGCCGGCCACCCGGACTGGCGGTGCCCGGTCGATTCGCTGTACCCGTTGCTGTGCCTGCGGTACGAGCCGGCGGCGGTGCCCGACCTCGACGCGCTCAACGCCGCGATCGTCGACGAGGTCAACGCGTCCGGCAGCGCGTTCCTGTCCCACGCGGTGCTCCCCGACGGCTACGTCATCCGCGTGTCGATCGGCAACATCCGCACCACCCGCGCCGACGTCGAACGCCTGTGGGACCTGCTGACCGGGGTGGCGGCGCGACTGTCCACAGCGGACTTCCGCCGGGCGGCGTGATGGAGCACCTGATGATCCCCGGCCCGTGCCGCCCGGACCCGGACGACGAGCTGGTCCTCGGCGAGCCCGTCCAGCCGCACTACGGCCCCGGGTGGGTCCCCCAGCTGCGGCAGGTGCTCGACGACCTGACAGCGTTGCTCGGCGCGCGGCGCACGTACCTGCTGCCCGGTTCCGGCTCGGCCGCGCTCGACGCGGCCCTGTTCAACCTGTTCGAGCCGGGCCAGCGGGTGGTGGTCGTCGAATCCGGGTACTTCGGCCGCCGGCTGGTGGCGATGGCCCGGGCCCACGGTCTCGAGGTGCGGATCGCGGCGGTCGAGCCGGGCCGGCCGGTCAACCCGCGGTGGGTCGCCGACCTGGTCCGCGACTGCCACGGCGTCCTGGTGACGCACGTGGAGACGTCGACGGCGGTGCGCCACCCGGTGGCGGAGCTGGCCGCGGTGGCCCACGCCGCGGGCGCGGTGCTCCTGGTCGACGCCATCGCGGCGGCGGGCGGCGAGCGGATCGACATGGCCCGCATGGGGATCGACGCGCTCGTCACCGCTTCGCAGAAGGGCCTCGGCGGCGCGGCGGGCCTCGGCGTGGTGGCTCTGTCCGACGGCGGCCGCGAACGGGTGCTCAGCCGCTCGTGCCGGCCGCCGAGCTGGTACTTCGACCTGCTCACGTGGGACGCCGCCGCGGCGGAGAGCCCCGAGTGGGAACCGACCCCGGTGACCATGCCGACCAGCCTGGTGCGCGTGCTGGCCGCCAGCGTGCACCGGATCCGCGAAACCGGCGCCGACGCGTGGATCTCCCGCCGCGCCGCGCTGGCCACCGAATGCCGCGCCGGCCTCCGGCGGCTCGGCCTCCGGGTGTCGGCCGCCGACGAGTGCGCGGCCAACCTGGTCGTGGTCGTGCGCGATCCCCGCGCGGACGCCATCCGCGCCCACCTCGCCCGCACGGCCGGGATCATGGTCGCCGGCGGGCTGACGCCGTACCCGGAGCAGGAAGCCTTCCGGATCGGCCTCGTGGGCCGCACGGCCACCGCGCCGATGGTCGAGCGGCTGCTGCACGAAATCGGCGAGGCACTGCACCAGCCGGGCCGGCTGCGCCACGCGGCCTGACTCCCCCAATGTGGCGTTCGGTGCGTCAGACGCACCCAATGTGGCGTTCGGTGCGTTGGACGCACCCAATGTGGCGTTCGGTGCGTTGGACGCACCCAACGCCACATTGGGGCGCTCGGAACCGGACACGGACCCTGGCACCGCCGGCTTGTCACTCGCGACCCACCGGGACGCGGAGGAACTCGGCCAGCTCCGCGGCGACCTCCGTGGCCTGCTCCTGGTGGCAGAAGTGCGTGTAGTGCGCGCGCAGGCGGATCCGGGCCGCGGGCATCGCCTCGCCGAGGGCGCGGGCGCCGGCCGGGGGCAGGGAGACGTCGGTGGTGCCGGCGAGGACCAGCGTCCGGGTGTCCACACCGGACAGGTCGAGTTCGCGCGTCGCGCACAGGTACTCGAAAAACGACGGAAACGCGCGCGGGAGCACGTGGTCGACCAGCTTGCGCTGCATGTCCCCCAGCAGGTCCGGCCGGAGGGACCTGGTCCGCAGCTTCAGCCGCAGCCCCGTGCGGACGGCCGAAGCGAGCGCCTCGCGCGTCTCGTGCCGCAGGGCGTCGTCGACCGGGAGGCCGGCCGGTTGGTAGAGCGGGGCCAGCAGGGCGACCCGCTCGAACGCGCGGCCCGTGCTCAGCAGCTCCAGCGTGGCGTTCGCCCCGAACGAGTGGCCGACGACGGCGCTGATCGGGCCCGGGACGGCCGAGAGCGCCCGCTCCAGCCATTGGCCCGGCGTACCACCGGCTCGCCAGGTGTAGTCGTTGCCCGCGTGCCACGGCAGCTCCGGCGCGACCAGCCGGAAGTGCGGCGCGAGGAGCTCCGAGACCGCCGTCCAGTCCTGCCGGCTGCCTTCGAGGCCGTGCACCAGCACCACGGTCATCGGCCCGCCCCCAGGCGCAGGAGCGCGGCCGCCACCGCGCCGCCGGGATCCACCGAAGTCACCAAGGCGAGCCGGCCGGCGGCGGGGTCGGCCGCGGCGTGGCTCAGCACGGCCGCCAGCTGGAAGGTCGCGGACACGGCGTGCGACTCGCCGAGGGTTTCGGTCACCGCGGGCAGCATGACGTCCGGGCGGCACAGGTCGGCGACGACCGTGAACTCCGGGTCGCCGGTCGTGCCGGAGGTGAGGGCGGCCCACACCGGGGTGCCGGGTGCGAGCACCCGCCCCACCGCGCGGCGTACGGCCGTGGCGGAGTCGCCGTCCGCGGCCACGAGCGACGCGACGGCGACGACCTCGGCGAGACCGGGGCCCGTCCGCGCCAGCCGGAGCATCGCGCACCCCTCGACCAGCGGCGCCTTCCCGCCGCACAGCCGGTCGATCCGGGACCTGGCCTCGGAATCCTCCTCGACGCCGCCGGCGATGACGGTGTCCGCCCGGCCCGCGTCGAGCAGGCGGCGGGCGTAGCCGAGGGCGACCAGGCCCGAGGGCCGCCCCGCCGCCAGCGTCGTGTTGGGCCCCTTCAGCGCGTGCCGGATCGCGGTCTGCCCCGCGGCGCTGTTGATGGCCGCGCCGAGGATGGTCGACGGCGGGATGCGGTACGGCTTCTTGCCGGTCAGCGAAACGCGGGTGACGTCGAGGATGCTCTGCACGCTGCCCGTGGTCGTGGCCAGCACCAGCCCGGTGCGCGCCGGGACGTCGTCTTCGGCGGCCAGGCGCGCGCACGTCGCGGCGGCGAGGGCGGCGGACCGCGTCATGCTGAGGGACGCCTGCTTGCCGAGGAGCTCGCGGGCGTCGAAGTCCGGGACCGTCCGGGGACCGTCGCCGGCCGGCGCACCGCTCCGGACGCCGGTGGCGAAGTCCGCTGTGGACACCCCGAACGGCGAGATCGCGGCCCAGTCGGTGACGATCACGGCCGCTCCTCGGGTCGGGCCAGTACGACGATCATGTTGTTCCCGTTGAACGCGAAGCTGTTGTTCTGCACCACGCGCACGTCGGCCGGCACCGACCGGTTGGGCACGCAGTCGATCGCGCACTCCGGGTCCGTCCGGCGGTGGTTGACGGTCGGCGGGATGAAGCCCTCGGTGAGCACCACCGTGCAGGCGACCGCGCTGAGGGCGGCCGCCGCGCCCATCGTGTGCCCCAGCATGGACTTCCAGCCGACCGTCCGGGGCGGCCGGCCGCCGTAGACGGCCCGGATCGCCTGGGCTTCGGTGACGTCGTTGGACTTGGTCCCGGTGCCGTGCGCGGAGATGAGGTCCACGTCCCCGGTGCGCACGCCGGCGTCGCGCAACGCCAGTTCGATGCACGCCTCGACGCCGGCGGAGTCCGGTTGCGTCGGGTGCTCGGCGTCGCAGTTCATCCCGTACCCGAGGACCTCCGCGAAGACGCGCGCGCCCCGGGCGCGGGCGGAGGTCAGGCTCTCCAGCAGCAGCATCCCCGAGCCCTCGCCGTTGAGGATGCCCGCGCGGTCGGCGTCGAAGGGGCGGCAGCGGTCCGGCGCGATGATGCCGAGCCGGTAGAACGACGCGAAGGACTGCCGGCAGACCGCGTCCGTGCCGCCGGCGAGCGCGAAGTCCGCGTCCCCGGCCCGGATCGCGTCGAACCCGGCCCCGATCGCGTAGTTGCCGGCCGCGCAGGCGGTCGTGAACACCGCCGTCTCCACGTCCCACAGCCCGAACTCGCCGGCGACGGCGGCGGCCAGCCGGTCCGCGCCGACCCGCCCGGCCAGCGCCGGGTCCATCGCCGCGAGGCCGCCCTCGACCGACTGGGCGCTGAGCCGGTCGAGGTCCGGGCCTTCGCCGTTGGTCGTGCCGACGCCGATGTGGCCACGGCGCTCCCGCAGGTCCGCGTCGGTCAGCCCGGCGTCCGCCACCGCCATCCGGGCGGCCGCGACGGCGAACTGGCTCGCCCGGCCCAGCCCGGCCGGCCCGGTGATCCAGCGCTCGGGCACGAAATCCGTGACCTCGCAGGCGTTCGCGTGGTCGAACCCCGTCGTGTCGAACGCGGTGACGGGCCCGACCGCGCAGCGCCCCGAGCGCAGGCCCTCGGTGAACTCGCCGATCCCGGTGCCGATGCTGGAGACCACGCCGCGCCCGGTGACGACGACGCGTTCCGGCCCGGTCATCGCGCCGTGGCGACGATCTCGTACACGCGCTCGAGGTTCGTGATCCGCTCCAGCTCGGCCAGATCGATCGTGATGTCCAGCTCGTCCTCGAGGATGGTGATGATCTCGATGGCCTTCACCGAGTCGATCCCGTGGTCTTCGAACCCGTCGGTGTCGGTCAGCGCATCGGGGTCGACCTCCAGCACCCCGCAGACGATCTTCTTGATCCGGCTGTGGTCTTCGAGTGTCAGCTCCGGCATTTCCCCCGGCCTTTCTGGGTGGTGGTTGGTGGGCGGGTCAGCCCCGCAGGGACTGGACCTCGCCGAGCGCTTCGACCAGGCGGCCGGGAAGCGGGATGGTGCCGTGCCCTTCGGTGGAGACCACGGCGTAGACGATGCACCCGGTGCAGGCGATCTCCCCGTTCCGCCGGAAGGCGAAGTCCAGGGTGAAGCTCTTCCCGCCGATCCGGGACGTGCTGACCAGGATTTCGGTGAAGTCGCGGGCCCGCACGCCGGCGCTCCAGTCGAGCTCCGCGTGCACCACGTGCACGTCGAAACCCAGGTCTCGCCATTCGGCGTAGGGCAGGCCCTGGTCGACGAAGAAGACGTCGATCGCCTCGTCGACGTAGCCGAGGTACCACATGTTGAACATGACGCCCTGGCCGTCGATCTCGTAGAACCGCGGCTTGAACGTGAAACTGGGCTTCACCATGAGAACGCGCCTTCCTCGTAGAGGTTGACCCCGAGGGCCGCCTTGCCCACGTACTCCAGGCATTCGTCCGGTTTCGCGGGCATCACGGCGCAGTACTGGACCTCCCGGATCAGCCGCTCCAGGGCCTTCCCCCGGCTCACGGCCGCGGACCCGCACAGCGAAACGGCCTCGCGGATGAGGTCCGGCCCCAGCTCGCCGACGACGTACTTCGCGGCGTGCACCCGGGCGTTGGCCTCGATGCTGCCCCGGTCCGCGTCGATCGACCGGCCCGCGTCGAACACGAGCGCGCGGGCCGCGGCCAGGCGGGCGGACATCCAGCCGAGGTTGCGCTGGACCACCGCCGAGTCCGCGCGGCCGGGCGCCGCGGCCATCGCGTCCACCACGAACCGCACGATGGCCTCGCAGATGCCCAGGTAAGCGCCGGTGTAGCCGGCGATCATCCAGTGCGGCTCGCGGATGATCTTCGGCAGCGACATCCCCTCGATGCCGAGGAACAGGCGCCCGGCCGGCACCACGACGTCGTCGAGCGACATGCCCGCCGTGCTCGTGCCGTACATCGCGCTCATCTCGTAGATCTCGCCGAACTTGACGCCGGCGTCCTCGCGCGCCACGAGGAAGTGCGAGATCTTGCCCGGGTCCGTGCTCCCCTCGGGCCGGGCCGGCACGGCGTAGTAGTCGGCGACGCGCGCCAGCGAAACGAACGCCTTCTTGCCGCTGATGACGTACCCGCTGCCGTCCTCCGTGGGCCGGTAGGTGGTGCGCAGGCCCATCAGCTTCGCGCCGCTGCCCACCTCCGAGGAGGCGGAGGCGAACATCTTGCCGCCGGTGACGATCTCGTCGAAGAACCAGGTGCGGAAGTTCTCGGCCATCGGCGGCAGCGGGGCGTCCGCGGCGTCGCACATGCTCCCGATGACGGCGTTGTGCATGTTGAGGCCCAGCGCCGCGGGCCCGTTGTAGGCGGCGAGGGCGGCCAGGACCTGCCAGTAGTGCTCGAACCCGAGCCCGGCTCCGCCGTACCGCTTCGGCACCACCAGCTTCAGGAACCCGGCCTCGCGCAGGATGTCGTAGGTTTCCCGGATGTCACCGGTCCGCGCGTCGACGTCCGGGGCGAGCGCGGCGAGCTTGGGCCCGATCTCGTGGGCCGCGTCGAGAATGTCTTCGAAGTCTTCGGGAAGGCTCATCGTGATCCCCTCGTCTCGTCCCCGGTGGGGAGTTCGGGCGGCGGCGCCGCGGCGAGCGCCAGCCGGTCGGTCTTTCCGCGGTCGTTGACCGGCAACGCGGCCAGCCGGACGACCCGGTCGGGAAGCATGTAGGCCGGCAAGTGCCCGCCCAGGTGGCGCAGGACGTCGGAGTCCGCGGCGGAACCGGCGGCGTACACCCAGATCTCGCCGCCGGGCTTCTGCACGGCCGCGACCGCGCCGATGCCGGGCAGCTCGGCGGCGACGCTCTCGAGCTCGCCGAGGTCGATGCGGTACCCGCGCCGCTTGACCTGGACGTCGCGCCGGCCGCGCAGCCGGATCCGGCCGTCGGGGGTGCGGGTGCCGAGGTCGCCGGTGGCGTACGCCCGGCGCACGACCCCGTCGCGGAACCGCAGCCGCCGGCTCGGGTCGCGCAGCTCGCCCGCCTCCAGGTAGCCCTGGAACACGGTCGCGCCGGCCACGCAGATCTCGCCGTCGCCGTCGGTGGGCCGGCCGGACTCGTCGAACACGTCCACGACGTCGCCCGGGACGGCACCGCCCACGGTGAGCTCCCGCGCCGCGGTCCAGTCCGGTGGCACCCGGGTGAACGTGCAGACGTTGGTCTCGGTCGGGCCGTAGAGGTTGTAGGCGGGCTTGCCGTCCAAGAGCTTGAGGTACTGCTCCAGCGCGTGCGGCGAGAAGGGCTCGCCCGCGTAGAGCAGGGCGCGCAGCGAAGGCGGGAGGCCGTCGCGGACGCCGCCTCGCTCGAGCAGCTCCTGGTACAGGGACGGCACGGCGTACAGCACGGTCACCGCGTTGTCGGTGAGCCAGCCGGCCACGTCGCGGGGGAAGGCCTTGATGCGCTCGGGCATCAGGACCACGCAGGCACCCGCGGCGGCGGTGCTGAACAGGTCGAAGGTGGACAGGTCGAACGTCAGCGCCGCCTGCGAGCCCACGCGGTCCGTGGGCACCAGGCCGACCTCTTCGGCCGCCCACGTCGCGAAGTGGGCGACGTTTTCGTGCGAGAGCAGGACGCCCTTGGGCCAGCCGGTGCTGCCCGACGTGAACAGGACGTACCCGCCTCCGATGGAGTTCCCGGCCGGCGGGGCGGGTTCGCACCGCAGCCAGCCGAGGCCGTGGCCGAGTTCGCCCGGCTCGTGGTCCTCGCCCGCCCCGGCCACCGCCCGGGCGGCGCCGAGCGCCGACGGCGTGGTGAGCAGCAGCGAGAACCCGGCCTGCTCCCGCATCCGGCGGGTCCGGGCGACCGGGCCGCGGACGTCGAGCGGGGCCACCACGGCGCCCGCCCGCAGGCCGGCGTGGATGCCGAGGACCGCCTCGGCCGACTTGGCTGCGAAGACGCCGATCCGGTCGCCCGGGCGCACTCCCGCCCCTTCGATGCGCCGCGCCAGTTCCCCGACGGCCGCGTCGAGCTCCGCGTAGGTCCACGTGCGATCGCCGTCGGCCAAAGCCGGCCGCGCCGGATGCGCTTTCGCGGCCGCGGCGAGCAGGCCGTCGAGCCTGGCCGGTTTCCGGTTGTCCCCCGTCATGGTTCCTCGACTCCCCCGGTTTCGTCGCCCAGCAGTACATCCAGCCGGCGAGGGCCCCACGCGGTCGCCAGCGGGACGGTCAGGATCCGGTCCCCCGCGGCGTTGCGGTGGTCCACCGCGGCCGCGTACAGCTCGACCAGCCCGGCCAGCGCGCCGAACTCCGGCCGCTGCGTACCGTCGACGACGGAATGCGTCGTCTCGGCCGCCGGATCCGCCCGGCGGAACAGGAAGGCGACGGCCGTGTCGGACTCGGCCAGCGGCAGCGGCGCCAGCTCCCCGGCGACCCGCCGGGCCCGCACGTCGGCGCCGAGGTCGGCGGCCACCAGCAGCACCTGGTCGACTTCGCCGTCGGCCAGCAGCAGGTCCACCAGGTCCAGGGCCTCGCCGCGCAGGTCGTGCCGGGCGGAGAAGCACATCGTCGGCCCGGTGATCCCGAAGTCGCGTGCGACGACCCCGAGGATCGTGGTGGGCACCGATTGGTAGAAGAGCAGCGGGTTCGCGACCTGGCCGGCCGCCAGCAGCTTGCTGCCCAGGTCGGCGGTCGCCGCGTCCCCGAAGGTCGTGGCGAGCACGAGCGCGGTCCGGGCGCCCTCGGTACCGAGCGGCTCGCCGCCGGTGACCCCGGCCAGGCACCGCGCGACCACGGCCCGCACCAGCGGGCTGAAGCTCGACTCCACGAACCCCGGCACCTTGGGCAGCTTCACCGGTTCGCCCGGCGCCCCGTCCGGGCCGGCGCCCGCCGGCGCGAGGAACGCTTCGGCGACGAGCCGGTGCGCGGTGGTCTCCACCGTCGGCGCGCTCATCGCCGCTCCAGCACGATCGCGGTGTTGACCCCGCCGAACGCGGAGTTCAGGCTCACGGCGTAGTCCATCCCCACCTCACGCGGAACGTCGGTCACGTAGTCGAGGTCGCACGCCGGATCCGGCGTGGTGAAGTTCGCCGTCGGCGGGACCGTGCCGTGCCGCAGGGCGAGCAGCGTGATGACGGCTTCGACCGCCCCGGCCCCTTCGAGCGGGTGCCCGGTCGTGCTCTTGGTCGAGCTCACGGCCACCTTGGGCGCCCGGGCACCCAGCACGTCGTGGAGCGCGGCGGTCTCGGCGGTGTCGTTCGACGCCGTCCCGGTGCCGTGGACGTTGACGTAGTCGATCCGGTCGGCGTCGAGCTTCGCCGTGCGCAGGGCCGCCCGGAAGGCGTCGGCGGTCCCCCGCCCCTGCGGGTGCGGGCGGCTGACGTGGAACGCGTCCGACGTGATGCCCCACCCCGCGACCCGCGCCAGCACCTCGGCCCCGCGGGCCCGCGCGCTGCGGCCCGATTCGAGGACGAGGCCGGCGACGCCGTCGCCCAGCAGCAGCCCGGTGCGGTCCTTGGCGAAGGGCCGGACGATCCCGTCCTTGGCGAACGCCCGCGCCGAGTCGAACTTCGCGAACAGCTCCTCCTCGACCAGGTACGCGCCCGCGCACAGCAACGCGTCGACCCGGCCCGCCCGGATCAGCCGGGCGGCGTGGATGACTGCGTCTGCCGAAGCGACGCACGCGTTGACGAACGTCGACCGGTAGGGCCCGAGGCCGAGCCGATCGGCCAGCGCGTGCGAAAGGTGGCTCGGCAGGCTGTCCGCGACCGGCTCTTCGGGCTCGGTGCCGGACCGCCAGAACGCCGTGATGGGGGTGTAGTCCCCCTGGCTC
This sequence comes from Amycolatopsis sp. cg9, assembly GCF_041346945.1. Lineage (NCBI taxonomy): Bacteria > Bacillati > Actinomycetota > Actinomycetes > Pseudonocardiales > Pseudonocardiaceae > Amycolatopsis > Amycolatopsis sp. cg9. The sequence continues at coordinate 278,082 of NZ_CP166850.1, forward strand.
CCGACGATCGCACCGCCGATCTTCGCGGGTTCGAGCCCGGACATGGCGATCGCTGCCGACGAGCAGGCGACGAGGACGTCGCGCTGCCGCGGCGGCGAGAAGGATTCCGCGTGCATGCCCGGATAGCCGGGACCCGCGCCCGTGTAGGTGGCGGCGGTGTCGCACCGGAACCGCCCGGTGTCGAACCGGCGCACCGGCCCGAACCCGTGCCTGCCCTGGAAAACCCCGTCGAGCAGGGCCTGCTCGCCGAACCCGAAGGCGGTGAACACCCCGTACCCGGTGATGACGACGTCGCTGTCGGCGACCATGGCGGCGTCCTCAGCTCTGCCCGCGCGCGGCGGCCAGGTCGTTGACGTAGTCCCGGATCCGCGTCAGCGAGGAGAAGTACTCCGCGCGGACCTCGCGCAGGTCCAGCTCGATCCCGTGCTCGGCACGCAGGCTGTGCTGGAGCCAGGCCAGCGAAAAGGAATCGACGACCAGTTCGGTGTCGTCCGCCAGCTCATCGACGCCGGCCAGCGTCCGGCCGTCGACCAAGATCTTCCTGATATCCCCCGTGGTCACCATCAGGCCACGCGCCTTTCGCTTTCCTGGGTGTCTTGGACGAGCGCGTGCACCTCGTCGACCAGCCCGCCGAACGTGGCCGTGACCATCCGCTCGATCAGCTCGTCGGAAAGGCTGACGTCGTACTCCCGTTCCAGGTGCACCACGATTTCGAGGAGGCCGATCGACTCGACCCCCAGCCCGCCTTCGCCGATCGGCGTGTCCCAGCCGACGGCGCCTTCGATGTCCTCGTCGAGAAACCCCTCGAGCACGGATTTGACGAACGCCGCGATCTCTTCTGTGGTGGACATACCGTCCCTCTCCTTCGGTCCCGGCCCGGCTCAGTGCACGCCACCCACGGCGTGCACACCGCCGTCCACGTGCACGATTTCCCCGGTGGTGCCCGGGAACCAGTCGGACAGCAGTGCCACGCACGCCCGCGCCGCGGGCACCGGGTCCCCGATGTCCCAGCCCAGCGGGGCCTGCTTCGTCCACGACGCGGCGACGTCGTGGAACCCCGGGATGCCGGTGGCCGCGACCGTCTCGAGCGGCCCGGCCGCCACCAGGTTGACGCGGATGCCGTTCGGGCCCAGGTACCGGCACAGGTACCGGGCGCACGACTCGAGCCCCGCCTTCGCCACGCCCATCCAGTCGTAGACCGGCCAGGCCTGCGTGGCGTCGAAGTCCAGTCCCACCACCGAGCCGCCCGTTTCCAGCAGCGGCAGGCAGGCCGTGGTCAGCGACATCAGCGAGTACGTCGACGTGTGCACCGCGGTCGCGACGTCTTCCCACGGCGTCTTGAGGAAGTTGCCGCCCAGCGCCGTCGCCGGGGCGGCCCCGATCGCGTGCACGACGCCGTCCAGGCCGTCCACGTGCTCGCGGAGCTTGCCCTCGAGGGCCCGCAGCTGCTCGGGGTCGGTGACGTCGAGCTCGACGACCGGCGGCGGGTTGTCCCGGCCGGACGGCAGCCGCTTGGCGATGCGTTCGGTCAGCGCCGCCCTGGGGTACGCGGTCAGCACGACCTGCGCGCCCTCCTGCTGCGCGATCTTCGCCACGTGGAAGGCGATCGAGGCGTTCGTGAGAACGCCGGTGACCAGGATCCGCTTTCCCTCGAGAATTCCCATGGTGACTCCCTAAAGGCCCATGCTGAGGCCGCCGTCGACGGGGACGACCGCACCGGTGACGTAGCCGGCGTCCGGGCTCGCGAGGAACCGGACGAGCTTGGCCACCTCTTCCGGAGCCGCGGTCCGCGCCAGCGGGATCTTCGCCAGGGATTCCGCCCGGACCGCGTCGCTCAACGCGGCGGTCATGTCCGTCTCGACGAGACCGGGGGCGACCACGTTCACCGTGATGTTCCACCGCGCGAACTCGCGGGCGAGCGTCCGGGCCAGGCCGACCAGGCCGGCCTTCGACGCACCGTAGTTGGCCTGCCCCGGCTGGCCGGTGAAGGCCACCACCGAGGAGACGAAGACGATCCGGCCCGCCCGCTTGCGGGTCATGCCGCGGAGTGCCTGCTTGCTCACGCGGAAAGCGGCGGTCAAATTGGTGTCGAGCACCGCGAGGAAATCTTCCTCTTTCATCAGCGGAACCAGCTTGTCGCGGGTGATTCCAGCGTTGGAGATCAGGACCTCCACCGGACCCTGTTCCTTTTCGATCACCCGGAACGCGTTCTCAACCTGCGTTTTGCTGGTGACATCGCATTCGACACCGAAAACACCCTCCGGAGGCTTTCCGGAACGGTAGGTGACTGCGACGGAGTCACCGGCGGCGGCCATTTCTCTGGCGATGGCGAGGCCGATTCCCCGGTTTCCGCCGGTTACCAGCACGGATCTCGACATCAGGCCCCCCGCCTTGGTGAATCTCCGGATTTGGGTTCCGCACCCAGAACCCAACGTGGCACAGGCCCATCGACCCGCCAACTTCGAGCTTGCTCTGCGCGACCCCGGCCCTGAAAGGAGCACCTCGACGGCATGTGTTCTTAACTTGCACCAGTGCGCGGGCCACTGACCAGCGGCGATTTCTTCGTCGACCACCCGGCGCGCCACTACGCTGCCGTCATGGCGCTGAACCCCACCGCGATCGGGCGCAGCTACGCGCCCGCGCACCATTTTTCGATCAGCCGGGAAAAGATCCGCGAGTTCGCCGACGCGATCGGCGATCCCGATCCCGCTTACCGCGACCCGGCCGCGGACGTCGTCGCACCGCCGACGTTCCCGGCCATCTTCCTGCAGAGCGCGTTCGAAGCCCTCGCCGCCGATCCCGGGCTCGGCCTCGACCGCACCCGGATGGTCCACGGGGACCAGTCCTTCACCTACCGGCGGCCGCTGGTCGCCGGCGACCGGGTGACCGCCACCGCGTCGATCACCGACATCACCGCCCGCCGCGGCGTCGAACTCCTGTCCGTGCGCTACGACGTCGCCACCACCGAGGGCGAGCCGGTGCTGACGGCCACCGCGCTGCTGGTGTTCCGGCTCGAAGACGACCGAGCGGAGGACGCGGCGTGAACCCCAGGACCCACGAATCGGTGTCGGTCGGCGACGCGCTGCCCGATCGCGAGGTGCGGGTGCGGCGCGCCGACCTCGTGCGCTACGCCGGCGCCTCGGGCGACTTCAACCCGATCCACTGGAACGACCGGGCGGCCACCGAGGCCGGCCTCCCCGGCGTGATCGCGCACGGCATGCTGACGATGGCGCTGACCGGCAGCGTGCTCACCGACTGGGCGGGTGACCCGGGCGCGATCGTCGAGTTCACCACCCGCTTCCTCCGTCCCGTCGTCGTGCCGGACGACGACGGCGGCGCGGCGGTCACCCTGTCGGGCAAGGTCCGCGAGAAGCACGACGACGACACCGTGCGCGTGAACGTGGTCGCCACCTCGGCCGGCGCGACGGTCGGCCGGGCGTCCGCCGTCATCCGGCTGGCGGGCCGAACACCTCGGCCGTGAACCCCGCCGCCGCGGCGGCGGCCACCAGCGGCTGCGCGTGGACGGCCGGCAGGAGCACGAGCGGGTAGCAGTCCGACTCGATGTCCAGGACGGCGAGCGCCGTTCCGGTCCCGCGCAGCCGGCTGCCCGCCGCCTCGAGGAAGTCGTACGTCGGCAGCTCGCTCGCCGCCAGTGCCGGCCACAGCTCGTCCGCCCGCGGCGCGGAGCGCAACGCCCGCAGCCGGGCGGTGATCTCGCCGGGGTCTTCCTTCCAGTCGACCTCGGCGAGCAGGCCGTGGTCGGCGAGGGCGTCCACCAGCGCGATCCACGGGAGCCCGGCGAAGGGTTCGTCGATGCCGCGGTCGTCGAGGCGGCCGGCGTGCTCCCGCAAGTAGGCGCCGGGGTCGTCGAGGGCGCCCGCCGCGCGGGCGGGCACCTCGGGGGTGTCCGGGGCCAGGAGCGTGGCCACGGCCACCAGTGCGTCGCGGGCGGGTGCGGTCATCGGGGGTCCTCCGGGGTCGTCCGGACGCATGATCGCAGCTCGCGGCCGGGCGGGTGGCGGCGGAATTCCCCGCACCCTTCCGGTGCTACCGGCGGCCGGGCCGGCCGCGGCGCCCGGGGGCGTCGCGGAAACGCTTTCCGCCACCGCGTCCGGCTACTGCCGACTCACCGGTTCAGACCAATCTCGGCCGGACTTGATCGAGCAAGCTCTACCGGACGCGCCCGCCCGCGGGTGATCCTGCTGTCGGTTCCAGCTGCCGGATCGCCCGAGGGATGTGGCCATGGTGTTCGCCCGGTTCCGCTGTTTCGCCGTTGTTTCCGCCCTCTTCGCCTCGATGCTCGTCACCGCGCCCGCCGCGCACGCCGGGCAGACCGCCTTGCGCGCGGCCGATCCCAGCGTGCTCCGGGTCGGGTCCACCTACGTCGCCGTCCAGTCGTCCGGCGGCGGGATCGTGGTGCGGCAGGCCGCGTCCCCCGACGGCCTGGCGACGGCGGCCGCCCGGCGGATCTGGTCGGACAGCCGCGGCCTCGGCGAGGTCTGGGCCCCGGAGATCGTCACCGACGGCGGCCGGTTCTACGTCTACTTCACGGCCGGAACCGGTGCGGCGCACCGGATGTACGTGATCAGCTCCACCGCGGCCGACAGCGGCTACACGGCGGAGACCCAGCTCGCGCTGCCCGACGGCAAGTGGGCCATCGACGGCACGCTGTTCACCTTCGGCGGCCAGCGCTGGTTCGTCTGGTCGGGCTGGGCCGGCGACACGAACGTCGAGCAGAACCTGTACCTCGCCCGCATGAGCACCCCGACCACCCCGACCGGCGCGCGGTACGTCATTTCCCAGCCGCGCGAAAGCTGGGAGCGGGTCGTCGGGAACCCGTACATCAACGAAGCACCCGAAGCGATCAAGGACCCCGACGGCCGGCTCCACATCGTCTATTCGGCCAACGGCAGCTGGAGCGACCAGTACTGCCTCGCCGAACTGCGCCTCCGCACCGGCGGCGACCCGACCTACGTGTGGGACTGGTACAAGTCCAACGGCTGCCTGTTCGGCTCGAACCGCACCACGATGATGACCGGCTGGGACCCGACGCTGTCCGTCAACGGCCCCGGCCACAACACCTTCGTCCTGCTGAACGGCGACATCGCGACCAGCCCGCCCGCCGGCCCGAAGTTCCCGCTGATGTTCCACGCGGTCGCGAAGGGCACACCGTATTCGTGGGCCAACAGGTACTGGTACACGGGATCGTTCTGCTGGTGGGGGTCGACGACGTACCGCCGGGCGAACGTCCCGGGAGCGACCACCGACACGGGGTTCAGCCTCAAGTTCTTCGAGTGAGCCGGACGGCGGCATCCCGGTCCGCACCCTCGTCATCACCGGGTGGCCGGAGTCGCCGCCCTGGTAGCAATGTGTGACGGTTGGCGGTATATCCCAGCTCGGGTGAGGCCATCTTGGTGAAGCCCGGTTCAGGCCGGCTCAGCGGGTGTAGCAACGACGGCAGCTGCCGCGACTGCAGTACATGACCGCCATGCCTGCCACTCCATCAGGTGGACCCGCCGACGCCACCGGAATAGGTCAACTGTTCTGTCGAGGGGACGGATAAGGTGTCGCTCGAAGTGCTGAAATCGGTAGCACCCGATCGGCCGAGGTCTGGGCACGGTGGCGAGTTCAGGCCACTCTGCCGTCGATCCGGCCGCCATTCAGCAGTTCGATGCACAGGACCATGCCCAAGCTTATGCACGTGCACTCGATCGTGGAAGGTGGAACCTTCACCAACCACCGCGTGTCGAACCATCGCTCCGACGTGTGCCGCGGGTGAAGCCAGTAGGGGTACTCCCTCACTTGACGGGACACACAGCGTGATCGACGGCGAGAAGTACGCACCACGGCGATTTGTCGCGTACGTCAATCCACAGCCGGAAATCCGCAGAGCAACAAGCCACCGAAGTCACGTCTTTCCTCAGCAGGACGTCGGTTACGCTGCTGTAAATTCGATCAAGGCTGGAGGGCGACTTCCGGAGCAGGGTATGGTGAGAAGCTGCAGATCGTGGCATAGCGTGGAGTCACTCGGCGGGGAGCGAGCGAATGAGCGCTGAGATGGAGCCGGCAGGCACCATGGTACCGATCAACTCTCGCACCATCGGCGGCAAACGACGCCCAGCGAGGCCTTGCCCGCACGACAATGTCCCCAACCAGCTACCACCTCGCCCTCACGGTTTCGTGAACCGGTCGACCGAGCTGTCCGTCATCTCGGACAAGGTCCGGACCACCAGGGACAGTCGCGCCAGGGTCATCGTACTGAGCGGCCTGGGCGGCGTCGGAAAGACAGCCGCCGTCCTGGAGTGGGCTCATCGCCACGTCGAACGCTTCACCGAGGGACAGCTGTACGTCGACCTCGCCGACTACCGGCGCCCTGGAGGTGTCGAGCTGTCGGAAGTACTGGGCTGCTTCCTGAGAGCTCTCGGCGTCCGCGAAGATTACGTACCCTCGTCCTTTCCTGAACGCGCTGCCCTCTTCAGGTCACGCACCCTCGTCCAACGACTCCTTGTGGTTCTGGAAAACGCCGACCAGGCCGCACAGGTCCGGCCGCTGATCCCGGGGTCCGCCGAGAGTGTTGTCTTGGTGACGAGCCGGCGGAGACTGGGCGGACTCATCACCGAAGGTGCCGAATTCGTCGATGTGGCACCGCTTAACGTATCCGACAGCAAGCTCTTGATCAGCCGGATGCTCCCGGAGGCGCACGGTCGAGACCAGGACGCCGTGGGCGATCTCGCCGAGTTGTGCGGCGGCCTCCCTCTCGCGTTGTGCATCGCCGGCGCACAGCTGGCCGTGCACAAGCAGTGGTCCATACCACGACTTGTTCGCTACTTGACCGGCGACCGGCAACGGCTCGACAGGTTGTCCTTCGACGGCGAGGACGGAGTCCGATCGATGTTCGACGCCGCCTATTGCGCGCTACCAGCTGCTGCGCAACGGATGTACCGGTTACTGGGCCTGTTACCCAGCACACGGTTCTCTCTCGAAGTCGCCTCGGCAACAGCCGGCATGACCGTGTCCGACGCGGACGGGGCGCTCGACTCACTCCTGACGGCAAACCTGCTGGAGGAATCGGGCGACGACCACTACCGGTTCCACGATCTGGTCCATATCCACGCACGGACCAGGGCCGAGCAGGACGAACCTGTCAATGCGCGCAATTCGGCCCGACTGAGGATGGTGGAGTGGTATGCGATAGCCGCGGCCGCGGCGGATCGGGCCGTCATGGGCGATGGTCGTTGGCGGGTCGGCAATTACACTCGACACGCATCCGATCCGGAATTCGACAAGCAATCGGCGATGGCTTGGTTCCTGGGCGAGCAAGCGAACCTGCTGGGCGCTGTACACGAGGCTTGGCGACAAGAGAGTTTCACCACGGTGTGGTCGTTGTGCGAGTCGTTGTGGGCGTATTACTACAACATGAAGGTGTACTCGGACTGGATCGAGACGCACCAGCTCGGCACGCAGGCGGCGCACCGCTCCGAGAATGGTCCGGCCGAGGCCCGGATCCGAAACCAACTAGCCCGAGCGTACATCGAACTCCGTGATTTCCAGTCGGCGGACGAACAGCTGACGGCGGCGGTCTCCGTCGCCAAGGACGACATCCGATCCCTTGCGGTTGTGCACGAATCACGCGGGCTGCTCTTCGGCGCCCTGCATCGATACGCGGAGTCGGAAGAAAACCTCCGCCGAGCACGCGAACTGAACGAGCAGCTGGGCAGCGAACGCGGCGTCGTCATCCAAACGTATCAACTGGGGGACATGCTGGTCCGATCAGGACGGACCGCCGATGGACTGCGCACTCTCACCGAAGCGATGGCCGATGCCGAGCGCATCAAAGATGACATGTGCGCCGCCAAAGTCCGGATAGCACTCGGAAGCGCATACGAACATCTGTGTCGCTTCAACGACGCACGCATGGTCCTCAGCCCAGCGATCCGATCCACCCGGAAAAGCAAACTACCGGTCAAGGAAGCGCAAGCGCTGGAGATCCTCGTAAGGATAGCCAAGCAGGAAAACGACCGAGTGTTGTTGTTCGACACTGCCCGCCGGCTGGTCGAACTGTACGAAACAACTGGCAGCCCATTGGTCAACGTCGCGAGGAGTCTGCTCGAGGACGAGTCGTCGTGATCCGTCAGGAGGGCATGGTCGCACCGCCGTGCGAAAACTCTGCGAACTCTCCTGGCCGCGCGCTGTACCTGACGCGTCCCGGCGACTCCAGCGTCTCGCCACTCGTGTACATCTCGTGTAGCACGACAGCCGCGGCGAAGGCATCGACCGCGTCGGTTTCGACGCGCAGGCCGTCGCACCACTGCACTACACACCCGGTCGCGTGACGGTAGGCAGCCACGCCGATGTTCCGCGCTTCGGAGTGGACCAGGCGCCCTGCGTCACCACCCACCGTGGGGTTCAGCACCTCGACCAGCCACTCTTCACCCTCCGATTTGCCACAAGGCTGGGTCCGCACGAGGGCTTCGCTGTTCTCGCGAGTCCGCTGGTCCACTTCGGCATCGTCGGAAACCTGCGAGAGACGTTCCAGCTCGGGAAATTGTTCACGCGCGATGAGGGGGTACCGTTCGAGGCGAACGGTACCCGTCCGGCCGTCCATCGTCACCGAGACCTGCCAGGACGTCACCCGACGACCGGAGTCCGGTTCGGGGTCGCCCACCGCGGTCATCCTCGGCGGCTCGGAGAGGTCTTCGCGGCCGACGAGCTTCCGGACGACACTACGGGTTCGGGCCCAGGATTGGCCCTGCTCCGCGAAGATCGTATCCGCGATCTCCTTGGCTGAGCGTTGTCGCGGCGCTTGTAGGTGATCCTCGATCTGCGCCCGGAGATCACCGTGGACGTCCAGCCGAGTCGCCTCCGCACAGAGGTTCGCCAGCGGGGACCCCGGGACGAGTTCCGGCCGCCCATCGGCGGCCAGCAAGAACCGGCAGCCGATCGCCGCCGCGTACATGGAAAGCGACGAATGATCGCCGAGCACGATGTCGGCAGCGATCAACCCCGCCGCCCAGGGCGTGCGAGGCGGGATCACGACCAGGCCGCTGTCGAGCTCGTTTCGCAGTTCCGACCGAATCTGCGCGACCGAATGGCCTGCCCATATGTTGGGATGCATGATCAACAGCACTCGGTACTCGTCTGCGGGCAGCTGGGCGAGCAGGCGCATCGGCAGGTTCGCCTCGCACCCCACGGTTCCGTGTTTCCCCCACGTCGAGATGACCACCACGAGCTTCTGGTCCGGTCCTACCTCGAAGCGGTCCCGATACTCCGGGCGCCGCCGCCTCGACGCACAGATCTGGTCGTACACCGGGTCACCGATGACTACCGCCCGGTCGACTGCCTCCGGACAGCTCTTCCGCAGACGCTCCAGCTGTTCGGGGTGCGAGCAACCGAAGGCCGCGGGGATGACCGACCCGGACTCGGCCTTGAGCTGGCTGTCGACAGTTCCCGTCGCGAAGTCGGGTGAACCGGTCGACTCGGGAACGAGGCGGTTGTAACCGGCGCCGTGCGGCAGGCAGAAGACCGGTCCTCGGAACTCACCGAGCGCCTGGGTCGCGTGCGCAGCCAAGACCACGTCGAACCGGGTACTCGTCGCTTCCCGCCAGCTCAGCAGCTTGTAGCCCTGCTCCACGATCGAAGGCCCAAGGTCATCCGCGAACTCGGACCCGGGCTCGACGACGAACTTGACGTCGGGCGGGTTCGGATGGAGCACCTCCAAGATCACCCGCATCCGATCGAACTCGGTGTGAGTCCGAACGACCACGACCGCCGAAGAGCTTGACTTCAGCGTGTGCCGATCAGGGCCGCGACCTTGCCGACCACCCACTCGTCTTGCCCCGATCGTGCGATGCCGTCTCGCCAGTTGCTACTGCCGGTAGCAGATGGTAGTACTTAAGACCTAAGTCAGACTGCCACCTGGCAGTTGTACCACCAGCGGAGCGCTCATGAGCGTAAAGCTAACAGGCCGACTCCGCCCTACACCAGTGAGAAGACGGGGTACTCATGCTCGGGGGCCGGAACCCGGTGGCCGAACGACGACGGCTGCTGGCTGAGCTCCGCAGGCTGCGGGGCTCAGCCGGGCTGACCCAGAAGGAGGTGTCGACCCGCCTCGAGTGGTCCCTTTCCAAAGTGATCCGCATCGAGGGCGGCGCGGTCGGCATCTCGATCACCGATCTCGGTGCGCTCTTGCGGCTCTACGGGGTGACCGACCAGGCAGTTGTCGACTCGTTGTCCGCCGCGGCGAGGGCCTCCCGCGAGAAGGCGTGGTGGGACGACTACCGTCCGCACCACAGTCCGGAGCTGATCGACTTCATCGCGGTCGAGGCATCGGCCATCTCGATGTCGGAGTACCAGGCTTTCGTCGTGCCCGGAATCCTCCAGACCACCGAGTACATCCGGGCGCTCGGCGCGGCGTTCCACTCGACCGACGAGGCGATCGAACGTTCCGTCGTCATGCGCACCCAGCGGCGGCGACTTCTCACCGAGGAGCAACCCCTGGTGGCGCGCTTCATCCTCGACGAGGCATCGATCAGCCGGACGGTCGGCTCGGCTGACACCATGCGCGAGCAACTCAGCTTCCTGCTCGAACTGAACGAACTCCCGAACGTGTCCATCCAGGTGACCGCCTTCGATCGTGGCGTGACCGACGGGATGCAGTCGTCCTTCACCCTCTTCGAGCTACCTGACCAGGATCCGGTGGCATACCTGGACCAGCCGGGCTACCTGGTCCTGGCGAGAACGGATCCGAACGAGGTCGCCCGCTACCTCGACGCCTTCGACGTGCTCGCCGGCCCGGCGTACTCCTCGCCCGCAGACGATCTCAACTCGGCAATTGAACGAATACGCGAACGTTGGTGACCGAATAGCGCGGATGCGCCGCCAGTTCATCAGTTCGGCCCAATCAGTGGTTCAGCGAAGCAAATTCCTCCCGTAACGGGAGTAGCATGTGATGCTTCCGAAGCACGTCCATCGGCCGAGACGATCGCTCGGCCGATCTTGGGTCGGGAGGGCCTGATGACCGGACGACGCAACGCCGAGACCGAACAGCCGGGCATTGCCTGGCGCCGCAGTTCCCGGTGCAGCCCCACACACGACCCGAAGTGCGTGGAAGTCGCGCTCGACGGGGAGATCGTCCGCGTCCGCGACTCGAAAACACCACACTCGGGCGAGCTGCATCTCGACCGCAAAATCTGGACCGCACTGGTTCGACATCTCACCACATCGGCGTGAGTTTGCGCGTCGATCGCCGTTGTCCACAAAATGGCAAGTGGACACCGATCTGTCCAGTTTCCCGGGCACCCGGAAGCACATGCGACCGCACGAGCAGAGACGTTTACCGGGGATTGCCGTCGGCCGGTGGTTCAATCACTTCCGCCGGCCGGCGGCCTTAAAACCTCACTGCACCGGATCGTTCACTCCCCCGCCGGGAGGATGCGGCCGCGGACTTCGCCGAACGCGATGCGGCCGCCGCTCGCGCCCGGGGCCGTTGCCGTGATCACCACTTCGTCGCCGTCCTGCAGGAACGTACGCTGCTCGCCCTTCACCGTCAGCGGCTCCGCTCCGCCCCAGCTCAGCTCCAGGAACGCGCCGCGCTGGTGCTTCTCCGGGCCGGAGATCGTGCCCGAGCCGTACAGGTCTCCGGTCCGGGATGACGCGCCGTTCACCGTCAGGTGGGCCAGCATCTGGGCCGGCGACCAGTACATCTCGCGGTACGGCGGGCGGCTGACCTCCTCGCCGTTCCACTCGACGACCAGCTCGACGTCGAGGCCCCACGGGCGGCTTTCCCGCAGGTACGGCAGCGGCTCCGGGTCCTGGCCGGGCAGCGGGACGCGCGCCGCTTCCAGTGCCAGGAGCGGGACCACCCACGCCGAGATGGACGTCGCGAAGCTCTTGCCGAGGTTCGGGCCCAGCGGGACGTACTCCCAGGCCTGGATGTCGCGGGCGGACCAGTCGTTGAGCAGGACCGCGCCGAACACGTGGCGGGCGAAGTCGTCCGGCTTGACCGGGGTGTTCAGCGGGGTGCCCGTGCCGACCACGAAACCCAGCTCCGCTTCGATGTCCAGCCGCGTGCTGGGCCCGAAGACCGGCGCCGGGTCGGCTTTGCGCTGGCCGCTGGGGCGGACGATGTCCGTGCCCGAGACCAGGACCGTGCCGGCGCGGCCGTGGTAGCCGACCGGGAGGTGCTTCCAGTTGGGCAGCAGCGGTTCCGCGTCCGGGCGGAACAGGCGGCCGACGTTCGACGCGTGGTGTTCCGACGCGTAGAAGTCGACGTAGTCCGCGACCTCGATCGGCAGGTGCGGCGTGACGTCGGCGAGCGCGTGCACGGCGTCGTCCGGGACCTCGCCGGCCACGAGCTCGGTCACCTGCGCACGCACCGCCACCCAGCGGTCGTACCCCTGCGCCATGAACGGGTTCAGCGTCGGCGCCGCGAACACGTCGTCGCCGAGCGCGCGGGCCAGGTCGAGCACGGAGTCGCCGACGCGGACGCCGACGCGCGGGGTGCCACCGCCGGTCGAGAACACGCCGTACGGGAGGTTGTCGGTCCCGAACGGGGAATCCGCCGGGATCTCGATCGTGGTCATGCCTCTCCTCGGGGCAGCAGGCCGAGCTCGGCCAGTTCGGTCAGGGGGTCGGTGATGCTGCACGTGCCGAACGACGTGAAGCGCGCGCGGACGCCGGCGGGCAGGTCACGCACGAGCGCGGCGACCGCCGGGCCGTCGCGCTCGGCGAGGAGGGCTTCCGCGCGGTCCGGGTCGGCGGCCGCGAGCAGCAGGTTGAGGAAACCGTGCTGCTCGAAGCCGGTTTCCGGGTCGGTGTTGCGCAGGGCGTGGTGCAGGCCGGCAGTCGCCTTGAACGGGACGCCGGCGTCGACGGCGGCGCGGATCGCCGCGGCCAGCTCGGCTTCGTCGGGATAGAGCTCGGCGCGGACGCCGCCGGTCCGGAACTTCGCCCGGTGGCCGGTGCCCGCGAGCGCCCGCAGCAGCGGCCCGCGCCGGTCGTCGCGCGGGATCTCGACGTACACCGGCGCGGTCGCGGCGGCCACCGCGTCGAGCACCTCGTCCGGGCCGAAGCCGTCCGGCACGGCGATTTCGAGGGCCTGCAGGTCGACGGGCAGCCGGGGCACGGCGGCCAGCACGCCGGGCAGCTGCGCGGGCCCGCCGGGCAGCGTCACCGCGAGCGGCAACGGCGTCTCGCGGGTGCCGAGCACGCCGGCCAGGTCGCCGAGCGCCGGGGCGGCGACCACCAGCGGGCCGACCAGGTCGGTGTACCAGGCCGCCGAGTACCGGTCGTGCGCGGCGACGGCGTCCGGCAGCGGCGCCAGGCCGGGCGGGAACACCGCGGCGTCGTCGCACAACCCGGTGAAGAGCGCGGGGATCATGCCGACGGCCCCCGTGTCCACGCGTAGCCGGGGGCTTCGCTCGCCGGCCCGCCTTCGCCGGGCTGCGGGGCGCGGCTGTGCCCGGCCGGGTGCAGGCTGATCGCCCCTCGGCCGATCCCGGAACCCTCGCGGGCTTCGCCCTCCGGCGTGCGGCGGTAGTACCCCATTGGTCGCCTCCTCGGCCGATTTAGTTCACACGTTTACTAACTGCGGCTGCGCGCGTCGAACCCGGCGCGGCTGGTGATCAGCTTGCCCAGCAGCATCACGAGGATGCGCTGCTCGGTCTCGGTGAGCGCGTCCGTCCAGCCGAACTCGCGCTCGTTGTGCTCCTGGAACACGGAAACCATCTCGTCGCGCCCGGCCTCGGTCAGCGAGAGCCGGACCGAGCGGCCGTCGTGCTCGTCCGGGGTGCGGTCGAGCAGGCCGTCCGCGACCAGCACCTTGGCCAGGTTCGACACGGCCGCCCGGCTCATCCCGGTCAGCCGGGCGGCGCTCTTGGGTTCCAGCGGGCCGGCCAGCCAGACGACGAAGAGCAGCCGGAAGGCCGACCACGACCGCCCGCGCGGCCGGTGCACGGCGGCTTCGAGGTCGTAGGTGACCAGGTCGGAGGCGCGGTTGAGGGTCAGCAGCACCTCGGTGGCCAGCTGGTGCCGGAAGCCGTACTCCTCGGCCAGCCGCCGGTTGGCCAGCGCCACGAAGGACCAGAAGTCCAGCTCGGCGGCGGTCACGTCCTGCACGGGCGAAGCCTAACGCGGGCCCCAACGGTAGTCAAAGTTGAAACTATATTTGCAGCCCGCGACTCGGGCTGCCACGCAGTGTTACGCCAAACGCATCTTTACTGTCTAAATGACAGTAATTACGGTCGAGCGCATGGCAGACGAAGATTGGACTCCGCCGCCCGTGCTGCTCGCCGTCGACCTGGTGATCTTCACACTGCGCGACTCGGCCCTCCACGTGCTCTTGATCGAGCGAGGAGTCGGTCCCTTCCGCGGTTCGCTCGCTCTTCCGGGCGGTTTTCTCGAACACGACCGGGAAGACGTGCTCGCCGCCGCACACCGAGAGCTTCGCGAGGAGGCGGATCTCGACGCGTCGCAGCTGCACCTGGAGCAGCTGGGTGCCTACGGCTCTCCGGACCGCGACCCCCGAGGGCGGGTCGTCTCCGTCGCCTACCTCGCCATCGCGCCAGGTCTTCCGGAGCCGCTCGCGGGCACCGACGCCGCGCGAGCTTCCTGGACACCGGTGACCGAGATCCTCGCCGGACGCGCCGAGCTCGCGTTCGACCACCGGGACATCCTCGACGACGGGTTGGAACGAGCACGCTCGAAACTCGAGTCGTCGGCTCTCGCCACCGCTTTCTGCGCCACCACCTTCACCATCAACGAGCTGCAGCGGGTCTACGAAGCGGTGTGGGGCGTGGAACTCGATCTGCGGAACTTCTACCGGAAGGTCCAGGCGGTGAACGACTTCATCGTGCCCGTCGGCGCCGAACGCCGGGTCGGCCGGGGCCGGCCGGCGCGTCTGTTCAAGGCCGGCGACCGGACCACGCTCTACCCGCCACTCGTCCGGCCCATCGCGGCGACCACGACGAAGGGGAACGCATGACCGACGACCTGGTGGTGGTGCTCACCGCCTTGAACGAAGAGTACAAAGCCGTCCGCGAGCGGCTGACCGGCACCAAAGTGCTCAAGCACAGCCGAGGCACCCGGTTCGAGGTCGGGACGATCCGGGGTACCTCCTACCGGGTCGCGCTCAGCCTCACCGGCAAGGGGACCCAGCCTGCCGCGGTCCTCGCCGAACGCGCGATACAGCACTTCTCACCGGTCGCGCTCATCTTCGCCGGTGTAGCGGGAGCCTTGTGGGACACACCGCTGGGCGACGTCGTGGTCGCGACCCACGTCTACGCCTACCACGGCGCCACCAGCGAGGACGACGGGCTCAAAGCCCGCCCGCGAGCCTGGGAGACCGCGCACGGGGTGATTCAGGTCGCGCAGCACGTGGCGCGGACGGGCCACTGGGCCCGCGCCGTCCCGCCCGGCACCAAGGTCCATTTCGGCGCCATCGCAGCGGGCGAGGTCGTCCACAATTCACGCTCGTCCGCGGAACGGCGCTGGATCCGCGAACACTTCAACGACGCTCTGGCGATCGAGATGGAAGCGGCGGGCGTGGCACAGGCCGGCCACCTGAACGGCGCACCCATCGCGATCGTGCGCGGGATCAGCGATCCCGCCGACGGCAGCAAGACCACCGAGGCAGACCGGAAGTGGCAACCCGCGGCGGCGGCGAACGCGGCCGCGTTCGCCGTTCGGCTCGCCGGCGATCTGATCGAGGAACAGGAGCTCATCGCGATGGACGACAACACCACTCCGGACGACCGCGGCACGGTCCGGAACCGCGCGAACGGTCAGGTCGGGATCCAGGCCCACACCGTCACCGGCAGCACCGTCCAGCAGAACATCGCCCCGCGCGGGGACGGCCCGGCCGACTTCGGCACCGAGCTGGCCGCGCTGCGAGCCGATGTCACGCGGGAGCACTCCCGCGGGCGGCTCGACGACGCCACTTACCAGGCGGCCCGCAGCGAGCTCGACATCGCCGACGAAGCACTCGTGGCCACCACTCGTGAGGGCAAGCAGAAGTTCGTGCTGGCGCTCAAGCGACTCGGCGGACTTCTCGGGGATCTCGCCGGACCCGCCGCGAAGATCGCGGCCCTCATAGTGGCGGCGAAAGGATTGTCGTGACCGATGAAAAATCGAAGACGGAGAACACCGCTACCCGGTCGCAGGTCGGCATCCAGGCCAACGAAGTCCACAACTCGACTGTCTACCAACTGCACCAGGACGCCTCGCCGGAAGAGAAGTACCGAGTCGGCCTTGCCTACCTCCGGGACGGCGTGCCGTCCGAGGCACGCCGGCTCATCCAGGAAGCGAAGGCACGCGGCTACGACAGCGCCGAGGTCGAGTTCCACTGGGTGCTCGCCATGCTCAGCAAGCGCTCCTACCGCGACTTGACCCCCGACGAACGCAAGCAGCTGGCCACCATGCCGGTCACTTGCGCGAGCCTGCCGGTCGACGACTGGACGCAGTCGCTGAACGCCGTGTGCGAATTTCTCGAGTACTTCAGCAAGACCGGCAGCGATCCGGGCCATGCGCTGAAGGAGCTGGCCAAGTTGCCGGCCGAGCACCGCGAGATGATCGTGCGGCACCTCGACCTCGTCCTGACCGGCAGCCTGAGGGACAACTTCTGGGCGGAAACCCGGCAAAACGCCGAGAAAACGCGGTTCGCCGACGGGCGGCACGAATCCGTCTGGGCCTACTTCCAGCCCGACCCCATTCCGCCGCGAGCTCGCAAGCCGGCCCCGAGCACGACCACGGCGGCCGATCGGGCCCGCGCCGCGATCGGAACCCTGCTCGGCGGTTTCGCCACCGCTGACCTGGTCAAGACCATCGTCCTGACGGCGCGTCCGCTGCCGATCTTCGCCTGCCTGCTCGCCACCGCCGCGGCCTACGCCGCGGCCAAGCACAGCCTCGATTGGGGCTACCGACGAGAACGGCTCTCGGCCGAAGAACGCCGGTACCGCAGCAGGCGAGGCGCCGACCCGGGACTGGACTCGATATTCGCCCACGACGTGGACGACTCGTTCAACCGCTACTTCATCAAGTACCGGCCCGAAGACGTGAAACTGAAGAAGTGGCTGAACGACACGAAAGGCGTCCGCGCCGCACTGCGGGACGAGGTCGTCGACCTCTACCGGGACAAGCTGTTCACCGCCGGCCGCGTCAACTGGCTCATCCGCTACCTGACCAGGGACGCGGTCGCCCGCTGGGCCAAGGGAACACTGCACCGATACCGTGAACAGTACCGGGTCACACCGGCGATGAAAGCCCTCTGCGTGGTGTTCGGAATCGCTTTCGCGGCTCTTTCCGCTTATGTCGTTTCCGCAGCCTTGCGGGTGGCGATCTTGCCCAACGCGGCGGCGACCTTCGTGGCCGTGGTCGGCACCTGGGTCGCCGGCGCGGGCTGGTCGCACATCCTCCACGAACGCCGGCGGATCAAGGAGGGCGAGCTGGACCACGACAAGACGATGAGCGACCGGCAGGCCGAGTACGACCGCTGGGTGGGGAAACTGAAAGCGACCCGGCCGAACGAGACCCAAATGGAGAAGTGGCTGACGGCGGACAAGACCATGGTGCTCGACGAGACGCTGAGGCACTACCGGCTCGCCTGGCGCGACGTCCTCACCCACGCGTTCCTGCAAGCCCCCGGCAGCAACTACAAGCGAGCACGTGACCCGTTCGGTCCCTGGCGGTACTCGAAGTACGACATCCGGATCTTCCTGATCACCCAGGAAGGCGTGCGCGAAGTCAGCGTGGAGATGGACTTCGAGCACGCCAAGCGCAATGGCCAGGAGCGCAACAACTACCGGTTCGACGCGGTCTCCTCCGTCCACGTCGCCACCGCTGACGACCTCAGTTCCACACTCGAATTGACCCTCATGAACGGCCCATCGCGGAACATCCGGGTCACCGACCCGGCCGCGGCCGCCGACAAGGTGGTACCGGGCCAAAAGGACGCCCGATCGCTGGCGAGGATGGGTCGCGACGCCGCCGGCTTCTCCCACACGCTGCACATCTTGGAAGGCATCGCGGCGGAAGGGAAGAAATGGATCGAGCGCGACCCGTTCATCAACGACCGGCCGAGCGGCGGGCTCCCGACCGACCCGGAGCCAGAGCCGGACCCGGACCCGGACCCGGACCCGGACCCGGACGAAACCTAGGCCGGGCCGGCGGTGCGCCTGCCAGGTGAGCCTGGCCTACCGGGCCGCGCTCTCCCGGATGTGGGCGGGCAGACCGGCCCACCACGTCGCCGCCGTGCGGATGCGGGGTGGGAGGTCGGGGCGGGTGACCACCTCGCCGAGGAGGGTGCGGCGGTCGCCGATGCCCATGCAGTACACCAGCCGGTCCAGCACCGATGCCGCGCGGGCGCCGGGGTCGCGGCGGGCGTCTTCGGCGTGCCGGGCGAACGCCCGGCGGTAGAAGTCGTCCGGGCTGGCGCCGCCCACGTGGCCCAGCGCGTACGCGGCGGAATCGCGTACCGCGGTCCCGAGCTGCTCGGAGAGCACCATCGCCTCGATGAGCCGCCGCTCCTCCGCGCCGCCGAGGATGCGCAGGGCGTCGAGCAGCCGCTGGACCCAGTCGGGGCGGCCGCGGCGGCGGAGGGTGCCGACCAGCTCGCGGGCCAGCGCCTGCGCCAGCGGCGCCCGGTACGGCGTCGCGTAGAGCAGGAACATCGTGCAGAGCCGCACGTCGAACACCGGGTCGTGCAGCAGCTCGTCGATGAACACCGCGAGCAGCGGGTCGGGAGGCGGCTCCTCGATCGCTTCCAGCGTTTCGGCGGACAGCCGCTCCGCGACCGGCGCCGCCGGCGGGTACAGCGCGGCCATCGCCGCGGCCCACACCCGGCCCGGGACCTTCGCCTGCAGTTCGCGGGGCAGGAGCTGCAGCAAGCTGGCCGCCAGCGGTGTCCGCTCGGCGGCGCCGGCCGCCACCAGCGCGCACAGGATCGGCAGCAGGGACGCCGTCTGCCGGTCGTCGAAGTGCCCGAACCGCAGCTTCTTGACGCTGGTCAGCAGGGCCCCGTAGAAGGTCCGGTCGGTCAGCGGGTCGGTGAGGTGCCGGACGACCGACGAGCTCGCGTCGGGGTGGGCGCTCGCGCTGAACACGGCGAGGGTGCCGATCAGGCTCTGCGCGGAGGTGTCCGCCGCCGCGTCGGCGGCCGCGGCCATCGCCGCCCGCTGGCCGACCGGGTGCACGATGAGCCGGTGGAACGCCTCGGCCCGGCGCATCCACGAAACGCCGTCCGCGATGCACATCTCGGTGAGCAGCCGTTCCGAGAGCCGCTGCCAGGTCGACGCGGGACTCAGGACCAGTTGCGGCCGGCAGGCCAGGAGCTCGGTCAGGCGATCCCATTCCTCGCTGCCGAGGACGGCGTCGGTGACGGCCAGGTCGACCAGCTCGTCGAGCGGCGGCCCCGGGTTCGGCCGCCGGTGCCGGGCCCACGGCGGGACGGCCTGGGTCGGCGGCGTGAGGTACCGCGCGACGGTGTCGTTGACCGCGACGAGGAGCCCGGGCCGCAGGTCGAGCATCCGTTCGTAGCGCCGCACCGCGGCGCCCGGCACCGTCGTGACGCGGTTCTCCCAGCGGGACAGGGTGCTCGTGGACACCGAAGGGGTCACGCCGTCGGCGTCGAAGTCCGCGGCGAAGGCCGCGAGCCGGCGGTACCGCGGCCGGGCGCCGAGCACGCGGTTGGTCCGCAGCAGCCAGCCGACTCGCCGTCCCGCGCTCACCCGTCGCATCGCACGCCCTCCCGCACCCAGGGAACAACGAGCGCTCCCGCGGGGCCAGGGGTGTTGCAGAATTGCCTCGAACGGGCCCGCCGCCTCCGCTGAACGCGCCGGGCCCGTTCGGCCGTGCACCGCTGTCAAGGGGCGTTGCCGAGGAGTTTTTCACTGCGACGACGAGCTTTCCACCCGCCGCTCCTGCCTACCGTCGGCAAGCGCGGCGGGGAAGGAGGCGGCGATGGAAACGCACCGCTGAGCACGGTTCACTTGCGCGGCAGGCCCTGCGGGTTGATCTCCGACGCGGGCAGGGCCTCCGACGTCAGGTTCCACCGCTTCAGGACTTCCGCGTACTTCCCGTCCTGGATCACGGTTTCGAGGGCCTGCTGCAGCGGTTTCACCAGCCCGTTGCCCTTCTTGGTCATCGCGGCGATGTCGGCCGGGATCGTGCCGCCGCCCGAAACGGTCCCGACGACCTTCGTCTTGCCCTCCACCGCCACGTGGTAGGCCGACGTCGGGTTGGGGCCGGCGTACACGTCGATGCGGCCCGACTGCAGCGCCAGGTAGTAGTCCGAAGTCGCCTGGTAGTACTGGAACTTCACGGCGGGCAATCCGGCCGCCTTGTTCTGCTGGTCCCAGCGCAGGAGGATCTGCTCCTGGTTCGTGCCCGCGCTGACCCCGACCGTCAGGCCCGCGATGTCCTTCGGTTCCCGGACTTCGACGGTCTTCTCGCTGCGGACTTCGAAGGCGATCGTGTCCTTGCGGTAGGTGGCGAAGTCGTACTTGTCCTTGCGCTCCTCGGTCACCGTGATGTTCGAGAACCCCGCGTCGAACTGGCGGTTGTCCACGGACAGGAACAGGTTCTCCCACGACGACGCCTGGAGGTCGAGCTTCAGCCCGAGCACGTCGGCGACCAGCTGGGCCAGGTCCGGTTCGACGCCGATGACCGTCTTGTCGTCGTCCGCGCGGAAGGACAGCGGCGGGGTGCCGTTGCCGGTCGTGCCGACGACCAGGGTGCCGCGGTCCCGGATCTCGGCCGGCACGAGCGCGGCGATCGCGTCGACCTTCTCCGCGCGGACGCGGTGCTGGTCGGCGGTGATGTTGACCCCGCCGGAGGGGGCGGGGGTGGCCGCTTCGGGGGTGCCGCACGCGGCGAGCAGCAGCACCGAAGCCAGCACGAGCTTTCTCATGACTCTCCTCAAAGGACTTTGTCGACGAAGGCCCGGGTGCGGGCGTGGCCGGGGCGGTCGAGCACTTCGGCGGGCGGGCCCTGTTCGACCACCCGGCCTTCGTCGAGGAAGACGACGGTGTCGGCGACCTCGCGCGCGAAACCCAGTTCGTGCGTGACGACGACCATCGTGGTCCCCGCCTTCGCCAGGTCCCGGATGACCGCGAGCACCTCGCCGACCAGTTCGGGGTCGAGCGCGGACGTCGGTTCGTCGAACAGCAGCACGGCCGGTTCGAGGGCCAGCGCCCGCGCGATCGCGACGCGCTGCTGCTGCCCGCCGGACAGCCGGCGCGGGTATTCGGCCGCCTTCTCCAAGAGGCCGACCCTGGCGAGCAGCTCCCGCGCCTCGGCCTCGGCTTCGGCACGAGGACGCCGTTGCGCGGAAACCGGGGCCTCGACGACGTTTTCGAGCACGGTCAGGTGCCCGAACAAGTTGAAGTTCTGGAACACGAAGCCGATCTTCGTGCGCTGCTTGAGGATTTCGCGTTCCTTGAGCTCGTGCAGCCGGTCACCCGACCGCCGGTACCCCATCAGTTCGCCGCCGACGCTGATGAAGCCGCGGTCGGCGCGTTCGAGGTGGTTGATCAGCCTCAGCAGCGTCGACTTCCCCGACCCGGACGGACCGAGCAGCACGGTCACTTCCCCCTGGCGCACCTGGAGGTCGACGCCGTCGAGCACGGTCAGCGCGCCGAAGCTCTTGTGCACGCCCCGGACGTCCACCATGAATTCGGCGGTCATGCCCCACGCCCCAGCCGGCGTTCGACGTAGTACTGCCCGATCGAAAGCACCGTGGTCAGCGCGAGGTACCAGGCGGTCGCGACGAGCAGCAGCGGGATCACCCGGCCGCTGCGCGTGTAGATCACCTGGACCTGGTAGAACAGCTCGGGCAGGGCCATCACGTAAACCTGCGAGGTCGCTTTCAGCAGGCCGATGATCTCGTTCGCCGCGGTGGGCACGATCGTGCGCAGCGCCTGCGGCAGCACGATCCGCCGGAACTGCCGACCGGCCGGGATACCCAGCGCCGCCGCGGCTTCGCGCTGCCCCGCGTCCACCGAGAGGAACCCGGCGCGGACGATCTCCGCGGCGTAGGCGCCCTGGTGGAGGGCGAGCCCGAGACCGGCGGCGAGGAACGGCGGGATCAGGCTCATCGTGCCGACCGAGAACAACGACGGCCCGAACGGGACGCCGAAGGAGATCTCGTTGTACAGGATCGCGAGGTTGTACCAGAACAGCAGCTGCAGGATCAGCGGCACGGACCGGAAGATCCACGTGTAGGTCCAGCTGACCGCGCGCAGCAGGGGATTTCGCGAAATGCGCATCAACGCCAGCACAGTGCCGAGCAGGAATCCCGCGACCACGCCGAACAACGTCAGTTCCAGCGTCAGCGCGACCGCTTCCAAGATCGATTTCTGGAAGGCGAAGCGGGCGAACGTCGGCCAGTCGAAGGCCCGGTTGGTGACCAGCGCGTGGCCGGCCATCGCGACGAGCACCGCCACGACGACCGCGGCCACCCACGTCATCGGGTGCCGCGCGGGCACGATCTTCAGTGATTCTTCCGGTGCCGCCGCGGGGGCGGGCCGGGTCCCGATGTCACTGGTCATCCCGCGGCCACCGGTGCGGGAAGCGCTTTCGAGAACGGCAACCGGGTGGTCGGGACCACATCGACGTCGAAGTGCGGCGTGTAGCCGGTGGCCAGGTAGAGCCGCCGTGCCTCGGGCTGGTTCGGCCCGGTCGTCAGGTGGATCCGCGTGTACCCGCGGCGCCCGGCTTCGGCCTCCAGTTCGGCGACGACGCGGCGGGCGAGCCCGCGGCCGCGGTGCGCCCGGTGCGTCCAGATCCGCTTGAGTTCGGCGGTTTCGCCGTCGTAGCGCTGGAACGCCCCGCCGGCGACGGCGTTCCCGGCCGCCACGAGCAACAGCAATCCGCCGTCCGGCGCGGCGAAGCGCTCGGCCGGGTATTCGCGGAGTTCGAAGTGGACGTCGGTGAGCACCCGGTGGTACCGGGCGGAATATTCGCGGGCCAGATCGGCGAGCAGCGGCCGGACCCGCGGATCAGACTGGTCGACCCAGACGGATTCGGGCATGGGGATACCTGTTCCCAGAAATGGAAATGCGTTGACGCCAAGACTTTATGAAGGCGGACCGAGCCCGGTCAACGAGCGGGCCGCGGGTTCCACATCCTGAACGCGAGTGCGGCCGGGCACCGCGGTGGATACCTGTGGTGGCATGACTTCTCGCAGCCTGCACGTCGCGGTGGAGCTCGACGCCACGGCGGATTCGCTGTCACCGCGGGCGCTGGCCGAAACCGTCGCGCGCGCCGAGACCGCCGGGTTCACCTTCGTCACGTTCCCCGATTCGCCGGTGCCGCCGCGCGGCGGGTCGCGGCTCGAGGCGACCACCCGCGCCGCCTACGTCTCGACGCTCACCGACCGGCTCGGGCTCGCGCCGACGGCGAACGTGACGACGGCCGAGCCGTTCCACCTCGCGGCGCAGCTGGCGAGCCTGGACCACGCGTCGCACGGCCGTGCGGCCTGGGTGGTCGCCGCCGACGGGTCCGCCGAGACCCTCGCCACGATCGGCGGGTCCCGGCTGGATCCCGCGGCGCTGCACCGGGAAACCGCCGACGTCGTCGAAGTCGTGCGGCGGCTGTGGGATTCCTGGGACGACGACGCCGTCGTGAAGGACACCGCCACCGGCCGGTACCTCGACCCGGACAAGGTGCACCACGTCGACTTCACCGGCGCGCGGTTCTCCGTCAAGGGCCCGCTCATCACCCCGCGGCCACCGCAGGGACGGCCGGTGGTCGTCGCGGCCGACGACCTGGCCGAGGCCGCGCGCCCGGACGTCGTCCTCGTCGGCGGCACCGGCCTCGACGACGTCCGCACCCGAGCCGCGCGAGCCCGCGCGGCCGGGGCTCCCCTGGTCTTCGCCGAACTGGAGGTCCTCCTCGGGGGCAGTGCGCCGGACGGACCGTGGCCGCGCGGCGATCGGTTGCGCTACACCGGATCCGCGGCCGGGCTGGCCGAACTGCTCGGCTGGCTGGCCACCGGCGTCGACGGCGTGCACCTGCGCCCCGGCGTGCCCGGCACCGGCCTGCCGGTGCTGATCGACGAGGTCCTGCCCGCCCTGCGCGGCGAAGGACTGCTGCTCCCACCGGAACCCGGGGCGACGCTGCGGTCGTCGCTCGGGCTCCGCCGCCCGGAAAGCCTGTTCGCGTGAGCGCCCGGCTGCACCTCGGCGTGTTCTACCCCGGCGTCGGCCCGCAGTTCCTCTGGGACGACCCGTCGAACGCGCCGCACACCGAGATCGACACCGCCGTCGCGGTCGCCCGCACGCTCGAACGCGGCTTGTTCGACGCCTTCTTCCTCGGCGAAGGCCTGCGGGTGCGGGAAAACCGCGGCCGGGTCCACGCCCTCGACATCGCGGGCCGCCCGGACGCGATCACCCAGCTGAGCGCGCTGGCCGCGGCGACGAGCCGGATCGGGCTGGTCGCCACGCAGAACACGACGTACAACTTCCCCGCCGACCTCGCCCGGCGGCTGGCTTCCCTGGACTTCCTGTCCGGCGGCCGGGCCGGCTGGAACATCGTCACCACCGACAACGCCTGGACCGGCGCGAACTTCCGCCGGGGCGGCCGGTTCCCGCACGAACGCCGCTACGAGCGCGCGGAGCAGTTCGTCGAGGCGGCTCTGGCGCTCTGGTCCGGGACGGCCGAGGTCGCGCGCCACACCGACCTCGTCGGGCTGCGGGCCACGCCCACCGTGCCGCCCAGCCCCCAGGGCCGGCCGGTGCTGTTCCAGGCCGGGGATTCCGACGGCGGCCGGGAGCTGGCGGCGAAGTACGCCGACGTCGTCTTCTCCGCCAACACCGCCTACGACCAGGCCCTCGCCTACGCCGAAGACCTGCGGGCCCGGCTCGCCCGGTACGGCCGGCCTGCCGGCGCCGTCCGGATCCTGCCCGGCGCGACCGTCGTGCTCGGCGACACCCCCGCCGACGCGGCCGAGCGCGCCGAGGACGTCCGGCGCCGGCAGATCACCCCCCAGCGCGCGCTCGCGTTCCTCGAGCAGTACTGGGGCCGGGACCTGTCGGACCACGACCCGCACGGCCCGCTCCCGGCCGTCGAACCGGTCGAGGGCGAACTCGGCCCCTCCCGCGGCACCATTTCGATCGAGGACCGGACCGGCAAGCTCGACCGGATCCGGCGCTGGCGCGAGCTGGCCGAGGCGAAGAAGCTGTCCATCCACCAGCTGGTCCTCGAGGTGCAGCCGCGGCAGCACGGGTTCGTGGGCACGCCGGGGCGGGTGGCCGACGAGTGGGCGCACTACGTCCGCACCCGCGCGGCCGACGGCTTCGTCATCAGCCCCCACCTGCTCCCGGCGACCCTCGACGAGATCGTCGACCGGCTCGTGCCCGAGCTGCAGGACCGCGGCGTCTACCGCACCGGGTACGAGGGCACGACGCTGCGGGAGCACCTCGGCCTGACCTGATCAGGCCACCGTCACCGGGTGCCGGACGACGGCGCCGAACAGGTAGCCCTGCGTGTTGTACGGCGCGACGTCGGGCTGCCGCGCCCCGGTGACGTCGGTGGCGCGCGCCCGCAGGGTGTACGGCCCGGCCGCGCGGGGCCGCCACGGGAACTCCCACCGCAGCCAGCCGCGGTCGAGCGCCGGGCTGATCGGCTTCGCGGGCTGCCACGTGACGCCGTCCGTGCTGACCTCGACCCGGCGGATCCGGCCGTGGCCCGACCAGGACCGGCCGCGCAGCACCTGCCGCTGCCCGGCCGCGAGCGTCGCGCCCCACGGGAGCTCGAACGCGCTCTTCACGACCTGTTCGGTGACGAGCGTGCCCTCGGCCGGGTAGTCCGGGCCCAGCAGCCGGTAGAACTGCGTGTTCCACGGCGACACCAGCGGTGTCGCCGAAACCTCGATCCGGCCGAGCCACTTGATCGACGCGATCCCGGCCCACGACGGCACCACGAGCCGCACCGGGAAACCGTGGTCGGGCGGCAGCGGCTGCCCGTTCATCTCGTAGGCCAGCAGGGTGTCCTGCAGTGCCTTGGCCACCGGCAGTGGCCGCCGCACCTTGCCGAGGTTGACCCCCGCCGCGACGTAGTCGGGGTCGAGCCCCTCCGGCAGGACGTCGACGGCGTCGCGGGTCAGCCCGGCGCGCGCGAGCACCGTGGCGAGCCGGACGCCGCGCCAGCGGGCCACCCCGACCGCGCCCAGCTTCCACGCCGTCCCGCTGACGGTCTGGCCCTGCTGGCTGGTGAAGAAGCTGCGGCCGTTGCCGGTGCACTCGACGAACGCGGTGATCGTCTCCGACGGCAGCGCGCGCAGGTCGCGGTAGGTCAGCTCGATCGGGTTCCCGGCCGTGGGCGAGCCGCGCAGGCCCGAGCCGAACAGCTTCAGCCGCCAGGTGGCGGCGTCGAGCACCGGCGTCGAAGTGTGGTCGCGGACGAAGAACCGGTCGACCGGGGTGAGGTAGCCCTGGTCGCGCATCGCTTCCCAGCGGGTCTCGGCGTTGGTGCCGTAGACGTCGAACAGCTCCGGCGGCAACGGTTTCACGATCGGCCCGCCGGCCGCGGCGGCCACCACGGGCGCGGCCGTTCCCGCGGCCAGTGCGAGACCACCGGCCGCCGTCAGCCGCAGCAGGTCACGCCGGTTGAGGCCGGGCAGCCGCGCCCGGCCGTCCCGCCACTGCGCCACGCGGGTCCGGTCGTAAGCCGTCTCGTCGCTCGTCATGCGGGGATTGTCGGGATCCGGCCACCGCCCGGCCAGTACGTCCACGGAGCGGAACTCGTGTCCTCAGTGGACAGTCCAGGTCGTGGGCGCGGTTGCGCGCGGGTGCGGGCGCGCGTCCACTCGGCCCACCACCCCTACGCGGAAGGGACCACCCATGTCGGTCACCGACGAGCTGCTCGCCAACAACGCCGAGTACGCCGCGCGCTTCACCGGGCCGCTGCCGCTGCCGCCCGCCAAGCACGTCGCCGTGCTCGCCTGCATGGACGCCCGCATCAACGTCTACGGCGTGCTCGGCCTGCAAGAAGGCGAAGCGCACGTCATCCGCAACGCCGGCGGGGTCGTCACGGAGGACGAGATCCGCTCGCTCGCCATCAGCCAGCGGCTGCTCGGCACCGAGGAGATCATCCTCATCCACCACACCGACTGCGGCATGCTCACCTTCACCGACGACGACTTCAAGGAGTCCATCCGGCAGGACGTCGGCGTCAAGCCCGCGTGGGCCGCGGAAGCGTTCTCCGACCTCGACGAGGACGTCCGCCAGTCGATCGCGCGGATCAGGAACAGCCCGTTCATCCCCACGAAGGACTCGGTGCGCGGGTTCGTCTTCGACGTCGCCACCGGGAAGCTGAACGAAGTCGGCTGACCCGGCGTTTATTCCCGGCGCACCCGGCTCGTCCCAGCCATTGGCCACTCCGGCCCGCCCCGCGGGAACCGGCGCAGACTGCGGGGACGGGCCGAGAGAAGGGAACGCCGGGATGACAGGACCACGGATCGCCGTCGCGCTGGATGGGGCCGGGTGGCACCCCGCCGCCTGGCGGGAACCCGGGGCGCGGCCCGGCGAGCTGCTCACCGCGGGGTACTGGACGGACGTGGTCCGCGAAGCCGAGGCCGGCAAGCTGGACTTCGTCACCCTCGAAGACTCGCTCGCCCTGCAGACGGTGCACCCCCTCGACCGGCCGGGCGAGCGGGACGACATCGTCCAGGGGCGGCTCGACGCGGTGCTGATCGCCGCCCGCGTCGCGCCGCTGACCTCGCACATCGGGCTGGTGCCGACCGCCGTCGTCACCCACACGGAGCCGTTCCACCTGTCCAAGGCGATCGCCACGCTCGACTACGTCAGCACCGGCCGCGCGGGCGTCCGCGTGCAGGTCGCCGGGCGCGCCGAGGACAACCGGCACTTCGGGCGCCGCGAGTTCGGCGGGTTCCGGCTCGAGGACTCCGCGGAGCCGGGCCGGCCGAGCCCGTTGCGCGACCTGTTCGACGAGGCCGCGGACTACGTCGAGGTGCTGCGCCGGCTGTGGGACAGCTGGGAGGACGACGCCGAGATCCGCGACGTCGCGACCGGCCGGTTCGTCGACCGGCGGAAGCTGCACTACATCGACTTCGAGGGCCGCTGGTTCTCCGTGAAGGGCCCGTCGATCACGCCGCGGCCGCCGCAGGGCCAGCCGCCGGTCACCGCGCTGGCCCACGCCGCCGTCCCCTACCGGCTCGCCGCCCGCTCGGCCGACGTCGTCTACGTGACGCCGTCGGACCGCGCGCGGGCCGCGGCGATCGTCGCCGAAGTGCGCGACGAGCAGGACCTCGCCGGCCGCGGCGCCGAGACGTTGCACGTCTTCGGCGACGTCGTCGTGTTCCTCGGCGAGACCGAGCAGGCCGCCGCGGACCGCAAGGCGCGGCTCGACGAGCTGGCCGGCGCGGAGTACGCGTCCGACGCGCACGTCTTCACCGGGACCCCGGCCGGGCTCGCCGACCTCCTGCTCGACTGGCAGGGCGCCGGGCTGTCCGGCTTCCGGCTGCGGCCGGGTGCGGTGCCGCACGACCTGACCGCCATCACCCGGGGGCTGGTGCCCGAGCTGCGGGGCCGCGGGGCCTTCCGCACCGGGTACGAGGCGAACACCCTGCGCGGGCTGCTGGGCCTCGCGCGCCCGGCCAACCGCTACGCCGCCGTCTGAGGAGGACCGAGATGACCCGCAAGCAGATCCACCTGGCGGCGCACTTCCCCGGCGTCAACAACACGACCGTGTGGAGCGACCCCGAGGCCGGCAGCCACATCGAGTTCAGCTCGTTCGTCAAGCTCGCGCAGACGGCCGAGCGCGCGAAGTTCGACTTCTTCTTCCTGGCCGAGGGCCTGCGGCTGCGCGAGCAGAACGGGGAGATCTACGACCTCGACGTCGTCGGCCGCCCGGACACGTTCACCGTGCTGTCCGCGCTGGCGGCGGTCACCGAGCGGCTCGGGCTGGCCGGCACGATCAACTCGACGTTCAACGAGCCGTTCGAGGTGGCCCGCCAGTTCGCCTCGCTCGACCACCTTTCGGCCGGGCGCGCGGCCTGGAACGTCGTGACGTCGTGGGACGCGTTCACCGGCGAGAACTTCCGCCGCGGCGGCTTCCTCCCGCAGGACCAGCGCTACGAGCGCGCGGAGACGTTCCTGCGCACGGCGTGGGAGCTGTTCGACTCCTGGCGCGGCGACGAGATCGCCGCCGACGCCGGCAGCGGCGTGTTCCTGCGGGACCCGGCGGCGGGCGCGTTCGCCCACCACGACGCCCACTTCGACATCGAAGGCCGGTTCCCGGTGCCGCGCAGCCCCCAGGGCCGCCCGGTGATCATCCAGGCCGGCGATTCCGAGGAGGGCCGCGAGTTCGCCGCGTCGACCGCCGACGCGATCTTCAGCCGCTACGGCACGCTCGAAGCGGGACAGGCGTTCTACTCCGACGTCAAGGGCAGGCTGGCGAAGTACGGCCGGACCCCGGAGCAGCTGGTGATCCTGCCCGCGGCGACGTTCGTCCTCGGCGACACCGACGCCGACGCCCACGAGCGCGCCCACGTCGTCCGGCGGCAGCAGGTCAGCGGGCAGACGGCGATCAAGTTCCTCGAGCAGCTGTGGAACACCGACCTGAGCTCGTACGACCCGGACGGCCCGCTCCCGGAGTCCGACCCGGTCCTCGGCGACCACACGATCGCCCGCGGCCGCGCGAGCGTCCGGATGTACCGCGACCCGCTGGCGACAGCGCGCGAGTGGCGGCAGCTGGCGGAAGCGAAGAGCCTCTCGATCCGCGAGCTGATCATCGAGGTCACGGCCCGCCAGACGTTCATCGGCTCGCCCTCGACGGTCGCCGACGCGATCGACGAGCTGGTGCAGGCCGACGCGAGCGACGGGTTCATCCTGGTCCCTCACGTGACCCCGGGCGGCCTGGACGAGTTCGCCGACAGGGTGGTGCCGCTGCTGCAGGAGCGTGGCTCGTTCCGCACGGAGTACCCGGGCGCGACCCTGCGCGATCACCTCGGACTGGACTGATCGGGACTCCGCGCCCCCGCCTCGGCGATCACCGGCCACCGCTTCCCGGTCCCGGCGGGCGGGTCGGCGCGGCACCCGGCGAGCACCACGACGGCCATCAGCACGAGCGCGGTGGCGCGGATCGTCGAGGTCACGCCCGGACTCTAACCAGTCCGGCCGGCCGCACCCACATGCTGGGAAGCGCGGGCAGAAGGGGACTCTCAGCGCGTCTGGTGAGCTGAAGGGGACGTTCATGGCATCCGATGCGGTGAACGTCCCCTTCAGCACTTCCGTACGGCACCGGGGAGCTGAACCCTCGGCGGCACCGGTCGCCCGGGAGCAAGTCGTTTCACCAGACGGGCGCACTACCCCCGTACCCCGTCGGACCTCGACAATCTGGCCGTATGACGATCCTGCCGGAACGGCGAGCCGCCGATGTGGTGCACCTGGGGATCCGGATCGACCTCGTCAGCCGGGCCGGGGACGCCGCCGTGGTCGCCGCGCGGCTGGCCGAGGCGCTCGGCGGTGTCGCGAGCGTCGACGTGGTCAGCGCCCAGCGGCACCTGCGGGCCGTCCCCGATCCCCTGCTGCGCATCGAAGCCGGCTCGAGGCGGGCGATCCTGCTGGGCCGCCCGCTGGAGCTCACCCGCCTCGAATTCGACCTGCTGCACTACCTTCGCGCCCACCCCGACCGCGTCTTCACCCGCGCCGACCTCAAGACCGCGTTGTGGCCGCGGCAGGACGGCAACGACCGCACCGTCGACGTGCACGTCCGCAAGCTGCGGGCGAAGCTCGAGCCGCACCTCGACCCGATCACCACGGTGCGCGGGGTCGGTTACCGCTTCGAAAGCTCGGCGCCCGTCACGCTGGATTGACGCTCGGGTGCGGCGGCTGGTTGTACGCGGTGTTCTGCCACGCCACGGCTTCCCGGTACTGCCGGTCCTGCATCAGCGACACCCGCGAGATGTTCGTCGGGTCGGTCGTCGAATAGATGCGCAGCGCCCGGTTGTCCGACGTGGCCCAGACGACCTCCTCGCGCCAGTCGCCGAACAGGTCCGCCTGCAACGCCGGGGTGTTCTTCGTGCCGTTGTTGGCGTGCACGCCGGACGCCGTCAGCAGGCGGGTGTCGGCGCTGGTGCCGTACTTGTCGATGTGGGTACCGTCCAGCAGTTCGCGCTGGGCGTCGCCGTCCCACCAGACGACGAAGTTGGCCGACGACGGCTTGCGCCCGATGTTCTGGCCGCTCGTGTTCAGCAGCCCCGGAACGCCGGACGACCAGGACTCGGCACCCGGGCTGCCCGCCCAGATGTCGTCGGACACCCCGCGCCCGTTGTCGCAGCCGCACGCGTTCTGCCACAGGACCTGCCCGGTCTTCGCGTCGGCCATCCAGGCGCCCGGCTTCGACGTGTCTTCGTCCACTTTGAACTCTTCCAGGCCGGGCCGGCCCGGGATCAGGTCGCCGACGTGCATGGCGTCGCCGTGGCCGAGGCCGGTGTTCCACAGTGGACTGCCGTTGTCGTTGACCGCCATGGCGCCGAAGACGATCTCGTCGCGGCCGTCGGCGTCCACGTCGGCGACCGCCAGCTGGTGGTTGCCCTGGCCGGTGTACTGCGAGCCGGCCGAGTTCGAGTCGAACTTCCAGCGCTCGGTCAGCGCGCCGCCGCGGAAGTCCCAGGCCGCGATCACCGTGCGCGTGTAGTAGCCGCGGCTCACGATCAGGCTCGGGCGCGAGCCGTCCAGGTACGCCGTGCCGGCCAGGAAGCGGTCGACGCGGTTGCCGTAGCTGTCGCCCCACGACGAAACCGTGCCGCGCGGCGGGTCGTAGTTCACCGTCGCCGCCGCGGCACCGGTCTGGCCGTTGAACACGGTCAGGAACTCCGGACCGGACAGCACGTACCCGCTCGAGTTGCGGTAGTCCGCGCTCGCGTTGCCGATGACCTGCCCGGTGCCCGACCGCGTGCCGTCCGCCGTCTTCATCGCGACTTCGGCCTTGCCGTCGCCGTCGTAGTCGAAAACCTGGAACTGCGTGTAGTGCGCGCCCGCGCGGATGTTGCGGCCCAGGTCGATCCGCCACAGGCGGGTCCCGTCCAGCCGGTAGCCGTCGACGTAGACGTTGCCGGTGTAGCCGGACTGCGAGTTGTCCTTGGCGTTGCTCGGATCCCACTTCACGACGAACTCGTACTGCCCGTCGCCGTCCAGGTCGCCGACGCTCGCGTCGTTGGCACTGTAGGTGTAGCTCTCCCCCGACGGCGTCGTGCCGCCGGCCGGGACCTGGATCGGCACGTCCCGGGTGCTCGCCGCGGCCACGGCGTCGAGCGTCAGGGACTCCTCCGCGGCGAACGCCGACGCCCGCTCCACGCCGTTGACGACCGCGTGGACCGTGTACTTCGCCCCCGCGGGTGCCCCGGCGTCCAGGTAGCCGGTCGGGCCACCGGCCGGGATCGTGGTCACCCGGGTGCCGTCGCGGTAGACGGCGAACGCCACCCCGGCCGGGTCGGCGGCGAGCAGCCGCCAGCCGACCCGGTTGCCCGCCGCGGTGTGGACGCTGATCACCCCGCGGTTCAGCTCGTCGATCTGCGGCGAGGCGGCCGCCGTCGCCGGGCCCGGCACGAGCCCGGCCGCCAGCACGCCGGCGGCCAGCAGCCGCCCGAGCGCGGAAGTACGCGTGGACATCGCCATTCTCCGTCCGAAGTAGACTCGATCAGCCGATCGTGCAAGTGCTCCCGTTCAAGGCGAAGGACGCCGGCGCGGGGTTGCTCCCGCTGTGGGTGCCGTTGAACCCGATGCCGGTCGAGGCGTTCGGCGCCAGGGTGCCGTTCCAGGCCAGGTTCGTCGCGGTCACCGCGCCGCCGGCGGTCTGGGTGAACGTCGCGCCCCAGCCCGGCAGCGTGACCCGCTGGCCCGAGGTGTAGGTGAACGCCAGCGTCCAGCCGGTGACGGTGCTCGTGCCCGTGTTGGTGATGGTCACCGACGCGGTGAACCCGTTGCCGCCGCCCCAGCCCGGCGCGGAGTAGGCGACCTTGCACGCGCCGGTGCCGCCACCCGCACCCGTCGTCGCCGTCACGGCGCCGGACGCGGCCGAAGTGTTGCCCGCGGCGTCCCTGGCCCGCACCTGGTAGCGGTACGTGCTCGAAGCGGTCAGGCCGCTGTCGGTGAACGTCGTCGACGCGGCCGAGCCGACCACGGCGAAGGTGCCGCCGGACGCGCCGGGCGCGCGGAGGACGTCGTAGCCGGTGACGCCGACGTTGTCGGTCGAGGCCGGCCAGGCCAGCGTGACGCCGGAGGACGTCACCCCCGAGACCGCCGGGGTGCCCGGCGTCGTCGGCGCCTGTGTGTCCGCGGTACCCCCGCCGTAGATCGTGGCTTCCTTCGCCGTCTGCCGGACACCGTTGGTGCCGTTGAGGAAGCGCTCGCCCCACGCGGTCAGGCTCGCGGGGTCGAACCCGTTGGTCATGTCGAGGTAGGCGACGTCGCTGCCGTTGCCGCTCCACGACCAGCCGAGGTAGCCGAGACCGCGGGCCTGCGCCTGGGCCATGATCGTGTCCTCGTCCGGGTTGCCGTCGCTGTGCATGTTGCCGAACTCGCCGACGACCAGCGGCAGCCCGGCGGTGCGGAAGGCGTCGAAGTAGGCGTTGATCTCGGCGGCGGTGTCGTAGACGCCGTACATGTGGATCGAGAACACCGTGTTGTGCTGCGGATCGGCGTTGAGCACCGAAGCCGCGTTGTCGCGCATGATGTTCTGCCAGTCCTGGCCCCACATCGGCGCGTCGGCCATGATCAGGTGCTGCAGCCCGGCGCCGCGGAGCCGGGTGATGGCGCTCGACGTCGCGCTCGCCCAGGTCGCGCTCACCTGCGCGTTGTTGCCGAACGGTTCGTTGCCGAGGTTGACGACGACGTAGTTCTCCTGGCCCTGCAACGCGCTCGCGATGCTGATCCAGTAGTCGGCGGCCTGGTCGAGGCTCGCCGCCGCGCTTTCTTCGCCGTACCCGGTGGTGTCGTGCACTTCCAGGACGCAGATCAGCCGCGACTGCTTGCACAGCGAGATGATGTTCGTGACTTCGGCCGCCGAGGTCGGTCCCCACCGCTTGCCACTGCCGAGGACGACCCGGACGGTGTTGGCCCCGAAGGACTTGATGTTCGCGAAAGCGCTGTTCTGGCCGGTGTACCAGGCGTACGGGTGGTTGACCCCGCGCATCACGAACGCGGACCCGTTCGCCTCGACCACGCGGGTGCCGTCGACGTGCAGCCCGGTGGCGGCGGGCGTGCTCGGGCTCAGCGCCGCGACCAGCGCCGGGTACCACTTGCTCTCCATCTTCGCGATCCCGGTGGTGCCGTTGGGGTGGACGCCGTCGGTGGTGTCCGCCGCGGTGTCGAACCCGGTCCACTGGTCGACGACGGTGATCGGGGACGCGGCCGTGCTGTGCGCCACGGCCCAGCCGGGGATGGCGGCGTTGAGGTCGACCACCCGCTGGGCGCAGGCCGCGCAGTTCGACGGGTTCATCGGGATGATCTTCGCGACGATCAGCTTGGTCGCCGGGTTGCTCGCCCGCAGCTGGCCCAGCAGCGTGGTGAAGGCGTCCAGGATCGTGCTCGCCGCGATGCCGTTCCAGACGTCGTTGGTGCCCAGGTGCATCAGGACGACGTCCGGGTGCGTCGAGGACAGCCAGCCGGGCAGCTGGTTGTCCCGGGCGATCCCGGTCGCGAGGAAGCCGCCGTGGCCTTCGTTCTCGCCGTCGTAGGTGAACCCGCAGCCCTGGGGCGGCAGCGTGCCGACGAAGTCGACGTCGGTGTGCCCGGTCTGCTGGAGGTGCTGCCACAGCAGGGCCCGCCAGCACCCGGGCGACCCCGTGATGGAGTCACCCAGCGCCATGACGCGCGTGGGCGCGGCCGCGCCGGCCGGCGTGGGGGCCACGACGGCGCAGGCGGCCAGCAGCAGGCCGACCAGGGCCGCGCGGAGAAAACGCCACTTCATACCGACCTCCTGGAGTACCGCTCGACAGGACAGTTCGATCTGGGAGCGCTCCCACGCTAGCACGCGGCATCGGGTTTGAGGACCGCCGGTTTTCGGAGAAAGCGCTTACTGAGGTATTGGACTGATCGGGTCGCCGAGGTTGACAACCGCGGACGCCCGTGGCTTGAATCGGCTCGACCACAGCGGTCGCGAGCTGACCGGAGGCCGGCGATGTCCCCGCAGTTCCCGCTCACCCGGCGCGGCTTCCTCGGCGGCGTGTCCGCCCTGGCCGCCACGGCCGTCGCCCGCCCGGCCACCGCGCGGGCCGCCGATCCCGAGGTCCGGCTGCACTGGCTGGACGGCCGTCCGGCGGCTCCGGCGAGTTGCACCTTCGGCGTCCCGTGGCCGCGGGGCACCCTGGCCAGGACCGTCACGCTGGCGCTGCACACCGCGGGCGGCGTCCCGGTTCCCCTGCAGTCCTGGCCGCTCGCGTACTGGCCGGACGGCTCGCTGAAGTGGACCGGCCACGCCGTGACGGCGGACGCGGAAGAGTTCCGGCTCGCTCCGGGAACTCCCGAGCCACCACCGGAACCGGTTGCGGTACGCCGGTCACCGCGCGAAATCGTGCTGGCCAACGGAACGGTCGAGGTGCGGGTCGCGACCGCCGGTCCCGTCGCCGTACCGTCGCTCTCCCGCGCGGGCCGGGTCGTCGCGCAGAACGGCGAGTTCGTGCTCCGCGTCCAGGACCGGCCGGACGACGAAACCCGGGCGCCGCGCCGCGAGGACGGGGCGGGGGTCGTCGAACGCGCCGAAATCGAGCAGGCGGGACCGGTGCGCGCGGTGGTGAAGCTGACCGGCCGCTACCGGCTCGGCCCCCGGGCGCTCCTCCCGTGGACGGCGCGGATCTCGCTCGGCGCCGGTGACGAATCCGTCCGCGTGGTGCACAGCTTCCGGTGGGACGCCGACGAGAACCACGTCTTCGTCCGCGGGCTGGGCCTGCGGTTCTCGGTGCCGCTGACCGGCGAGGCGCACGACCGGCACGTCCGCTTCGGCACGGCCGCGGGCGGGGTGTGGGGCGAACCCGTGCGGGTGCTCACCGGCCTGCGCCGCGACCCCGGCGCGGCGGTCCGGGCGGCCCAGACGGCGGGCACGCCCACCCCGCCGGTCGCGGAATGGGGCCAGCAGGTCCGGGACGGCTACCGGAACCTGGCTCTGTGGAACGACTTCACGCTGTTCCAGGAGTCCGCCCGGCACTTCGCCGTCTGGAAGCGCACCGGCGCCGAGGGGAGCTGGCTGCGGCACGCCGGCCGCGGCGACCGCGCGTCCGGCTTCGGCTACGTCGGCGGGCCCGGTGGTGGCCTCGGCTTCGGCCTGCGCGACTTCTGGCCGCGGGCCCCGCGTTCGCTCGACATCCGCGGCGCGGCCACGGAAGCGGCCTCGGTGACGCTCTGGTCGTACTCCCCGCTGGGGCCCGCGATGGACCTGCGCACCTACGACACCGTCGCGCACGGCCTCGACCTGTCCTACGAAGACGTCCAAGCCGGCTTCGCGACCCCGCAGGGCGTCATGCGGTCCACGGAAATGCGGTTGTGGGCACTGGAAGCCACGCCGTCCCGGGACGCGATCCCCGCGTTTTCGACGGCGTCGGCCGCGCCACCGCAGCTGGTCACCCGGCCCGGGACCTACCACGCGGCCGGGGTGTTCGGCCGCTGGAGCCTGCCCGACCGGAGCACCCCCGCCCGCGCCGCCCTCGAAGACGGGCTCGCGCGGGAAGTCGATTTCTACGCCGACCAGGCCGACGAGCGGGAGTGGTCCGGGTTCTGGCACCACGGCGACGTCATGCACACCTACGACGCCGATCGCCACGAATGGCGCTACGACGTCGGCGGCTACGCCTGGGACAACGCCGAACTCGGCACCGACGCCCTGCTCTGGTACGCCTTCCTGCGCTCGGGCGACCCGCGGACCTTCCGGCTCGCGCACGCGATGACCAGGCATGTGTCCGAAGTGGACACCCACCACAGCGGCCGGTTCGCCGGGCTCGGCTCGCGCCACGCCGTCGTGCACTGGGGCGACGGCGCCAAGGAAGCGCGGGTCGGCGAGTCGTTCACGAAGCGGTTCGCCTACTACCTCACCGCCGACGAACTGCTGGGCGAGCTCATCCGGTCGTCGCTGCAAGCGGACGAGACGCTGCGGGCGGTGGACCCGCTGCGCGAAGTCCTGCCGCCCCAGACCGTCGCGCCGGCCCGGCTGCGGATCGGCCCGGACTGGTACGCGCTGGTGAGCAACTGGCTGGCCGAATGGGAACGCACCGGCGACGTCCGCTGGCGCGACCGGATCGCCACCGGCATGCGCGACATCGCCGCGTTCCCGGCCGGGCTGTTCACCGGCGAAGCGGGTGGCGCGGTCGGCTTCGACCCGGCGACCGGCCACCTGGTGCACCTCGGCAAGGGCGACTTCGACGGCGGCTACAACCTCGCGATGGCCTTCCTCGGCGAGCAGATCCTGTGGGAGGCACTGGATCTGGTCGACGTCCCGGAGTTCCGCCGGACCTACCTGGACTTCGCCCGGTACGCCCAGGCCCCGGCGGCGGAGAAGATCGCCCGCTACGGCCGCGACTTCAACCCGGGGCTGTTCAAGACGATCTACTCGCGCGTCACGGCCTGGGCGGGCGAACAGCTCGGCGACGCGAGCCTGCGCCGGCGCGGCTGGGAGCAGTTCACGAGCGACCCCGCCGGGAAGCCGTGGCCGCCCGCGCAGCGCGTCGGCGGCACCGCGGTGGCGAGCCCGGTGACGGAGATCCCCGGCGGGTTCGCGACCAACGACTTCGCCCAGCGGAACCTGGCGATCATCGCGCTGCTGGCCATCGCCCCGGAGGAGGCACCGTGAAGGTACTGGCCCCCGTGCTGGCCGCCGTGCTGGCCGCCGTGCTCACCTTGGCCGCCGCCCCCGCGGTCGCCGCACCGCGCTGGACCGTCTGCGCCGGCTCGTGCTCCTTCGACGTACCGCCGGGCGACTACGAGGTCGACGCCATCCTGGCCGGTGGGACCGGCCTCGACGTCGAGGCCCGCCGGGTCGCGCTCGCCCCGGGCCCGGCCGGCCGGCGCTCGGTGACCGTCGAGGTGCGCACGCCGGAGGCCATGCCGAGCGGCGAGGAGGGGCCGGGGACGGCCGGGCTGCAGGTCCGGCTCACCGGGACGGCACCGCGGCCGGCGCGGATCGCCGTGACACCCCGGCCGCGGGCCCCACGGGTTTTCGTCCTCAGCGACTCCACCGCCGCCGACTGGGCGAACCCGCCGAAGAACGGCTGGGCCCAGGCCCTGCCCGCGTTCTTCCGGGCCGGACCGAGCGTGCGGAACTACGCCCAGTCCGGCGCCGGCACCGTCGGCTACCTGGCCGATCCCCGCTACTTCGCCCGCGTCCGCCCGATGATCCGGCCCGGCGACACCGCGCTGATCCAGCTGGCGCACAACGACAAGCAGACGACCGAAGCCGACTACCGGGCCAATCTCGCGACCCTCGTCGACGGCGTCCGGCGGCAGGGCGGGGCCGCGGTGCTCGTCACGCCACCCGTGCGGCACCGGTTCGGCGCGGACGGGAAGCTGACCCCGCTCGGCCTGGTGGTCAACAACCTGGGCGTCGACCTGCCCGCCGTCATGCGAGACGTCGCCCGGCAGGAAGGGATCCCGCTGCTCGACCTGACCGCCCGCAGCCAGGTGCTCCTCGAAAGCCTCGGGGAAGCCGGTTCCTGGCCGCTCTACCTGACCCTCGCGCACGACGGCGTCGACGACGCGACCCACCTCAGCCGGTACGGCGCCGAACAGTTCGCCGCGCTCGTCGCGGCGGCCGTCGCCACCGCTCGGCTGCCGCTCGCGCGGTTCCTGCGTCCCGGAAGGCCTTCACGATGAGGCGTCTGCTCGCGCTGCTGCTCGTTCTCGCCACGGCGGCCGGGGTGAGCACCGCGCCCGCCACCGCCACCGCCGCCGCGCCGAAGCACCGGATCACCTTCGACAGGTATTCGATGATGTTCGACGGGCGGCGGGAATTCGTCTGGTCCGGGGAATTCCACCCGTTCCGGCTGCCCAGCCCGGACCTCTGGCGTGACGTGCTGCAGAAGATGAAGGCGACCGGCTACACCGCCGTGTCGATCTACTTCGACTGGAACTACCACTCCCCCGCGCCGGGGGTGTACGACTTCACCGGCGTCCGGGACATGGACAAGGTGCTCGACCTCGCCCGCGAAGCAGGCTTGTACGTGATCGCCCGGCCCGGCCCGTACATCAACGCCGAGGTCACCGGCGGCGGCTTCCCCGGCTGGCTGACCACGCAGGCGGGCACGGCCCGCAGCGACGCGCCCGACTACCTCGCCGCGGCCGACGAGTGGCTGACCGCGATCGACCGCGTGATCGCGCGGCACCAGTACGTCGACGGCCGCGGCTCGGTGATCCTCTACCAGGTCGAGAACGAGCTGGCCGCCACCGGCGAAAGCCAGCGCAACTACGTCGCCCACCTCTACGACAAGGCGCGCGCGGACGGCATCGCCGTCCCGATCTTCCACAACGACAAGGGCCGCAACGGGACCTGGGTGCCACCGGACTCCGGCGTGCCGGGGACCGTGCCCGGCAAGGTCGACCTCTACGCGTGGGACACCTACCCCGGCGGCACCTGCCGCCCCGACGCGACGCCCGGCACCCCGAACACCGCGCCGGACTGGGGGCTGTACGGCCCGGGCGGGGCGAAGGGCGGCGCGAGCGCGTCCCCGAACACCCCCGGCTTCACCGCCGAGTTCGGCGGCGGCTGGTTCGACTACTGGGGCAGCAACGGCACCTACCCGTGCACCGCCGTGCGCCAGGGACCGGGCTACGAGCGCGTCTTCTACGGCACCAACATCGCGAACGGGCTCACCGTCCAGAACTTCTACATGACCTTCGGCGGCACGTCGTGGGGCTGGCTGCCGGCGCCGGTGGTCTACAGCTCCTACGACTACGGCGCGGCCATCGACGAAGCCCGGCAGCTGCGGCCCAAGGCGTTCACGATGAAGGAACTGGGCTACTTCCTGCAGGCCGTGCCGCCGATCACCAAGCAGGACAAGGCGGACGCCGTCACGCCGTCGTCGGCCGCGGTGAAGGTGTACCACAACGTCAACCCGGACACGCTGACGCACTTCTACGTGCCGATGCACAACCCCTCGAAGGACACCACGGACGACGTCTTCACCTTCCCGCTGTCCACCCCGGACGGTTCCTACACCGTGCCGCGGGCCGGCACACTGCGGGTGCGCGGTCAGGACGCCAAGCAGCTGGTGGCGAACTTCGAGCTGGCGGGCCAGCACCTGGTGTACTCGACGTCGGAGATCATGACCACGGCCGGGACCGCCGCCCTGCTGCACGGCCGGCCGGGCGAGGACGGCGAAACGACGCTGCGCTACACCCGGGAGCCGAAGGTCGAGGTGCTGGCGGGCGAGGCCACGTCCACCTGGGACGCGGCGCGCGGCGACCTGCGGCTAAATTATGTCCACAATGGACTTGTGCGCGTCCGGGTGTCCGGTGCCGGCCGGCCACCGGTCACCCTGCTGCTCGCCGACGACGCGACCGCGGACACGTTCTGGCGGCAGGGCCCCGCCCTGGTCCGCGGGCCCGCCTTGCTGCGGACGGCCCGCCTCGACGGCAACGTGCTCGCGCTGACCGGCGACACCGCGCAGGCCGGCGACCTCGAAGTGTGGGGCCCGGGAACGCGGGTCTCGTGGAACGGACGGCCGGTCCCGGCGCGGCGGACGTCGTCGTCGAGCCTGCTGGCGGCGACGCGGCTGCCCGGCCCGGACGCGGTGGCGCTGCCCGCGCTCACCGCTTGGAAGCAGGCGCCGGGCTCACCCGAGTCGGCGGCCGCCTACGACGATTCGGCCTGGACCACCGCGGACAAGCCGGTGCTCACCGCCGACGACTACGGCTTCCACACCGGCGACGTCTGGTACCGCGGGCACTTCGGCGGTCCGGTCCCGGAGTCGCTGAGCCTCGGCTACGGCGGTGGCGGCGCCGGGATGCTGCAGGCGTGGCTGGACGGGCACTACCTCGGCCAGCACGTGCTGGCGAGCGCGCTCGCCGCCCCGCCGACGACCGGCACCGCGAGCTTCGCGGTACCGGCCGACCTGCGCGGCGACGGCGAGCACGTCCTGTCGGTGATGGTGCGGAACAACGGGCACAACGAGGACGGCGGCGTCAACGACGCCCACAAGGAGGGGCGCGGGCTCATTTCGGCGTCGCTCACCGGCGTCGCGTGGAAGATCCGCGGCGGCGTCCCGGATCCGGTGCGGGGCCCGGTGAACAACGGCGGCCTCGACGGCGAGCGGGCCGGCTGGACCCTGCCCGGCCACTCCGACGCGGGGTGGGCGGCGGGGCAGGTCCCCGCCGCCACGGCCGCCCCCGGCACCACGTGGTACCGCACCGCCTTCACCCTCGCCGTGCCGAAGGGGCACGACGCCTCACTGGGCCTGACCATCGGCGACCCGGCGGTCCCGCGGTCGGGTGGCCGCTACCGGGCGCTGATCTTCGTCAACGGGTGGAACCTCGGGCAGTACGTCGCGGACGTCGGCCCGCAGCACACGTTCGTGCTGCCGACCGGCGTCCTCGACCCGCACGGCCGCAACACCCTCGCGCTGGCGGTCACCAGCGACGGCGGCCCGGGCAACGGCCTCGAGAACGTGGCGCTGACCGAGCTGGGCACGGTCCGCGGCGGCGTCCCCGTCCGGTTTCAGGCGCCGGGGCCGGAGTAGATCTCCGACGCCGGGGGCGCCTCGACGGTGCCCGGCTTGTTCCAGTCGCTGAACTCGATGGCGCCGCTCTTGGGGTCCTGCATGCGGAGCAGGTAGTGCGGCGCGTCGGCGGCGACGGTGGCGGTGCCGTCCGCGCTGGTGAAGTTCAGCGCCGCGACGCCGCCGAGCGTAGTGGGCTCGCCGCCGGTGAAGGTCGAGGACGCCAGCTCGCCGACGGTGTTGTCGGTGAACGACTTGTAGTCGAGGAACACCTTGAAGGCGTCGCCGATGCCGGCGCCGATCTTGGCCGTGGACGGCACCCACTTGCCGGTCAGCGTCTTGCCGATCGAAGCCGGGATCCCGGCTTCCTTGACCAGCGAGTCGGTGAAGCGGAAGTAGTACTTGTCGCCGACGCGCAGGACGGGGATCTCGATGCCGTCCTTGACCACGGTGCCGCTCGCGCTGTCCTGGTTGAGCTGCAGGTCGAGGTTGATGTTCCCGCCGTCGGCCATGGTGCCCTTGACCCGCACGGAGGACGCCTGCCTGGCGGCCTCGGTCACGGCGGAACCGACCTTGGCGGCCTCGAGCGCCGGCGGCGCGGTGGACGTGGCCGCGGCGGCCGCCGCGGAGGAGGACCCGGCCGCGGCCGGCGCCGCCGTCCCGGAGGTGCCGGAGCAGGCGGCGAGGACGAGGGTTCCGGCCACGAGGGCAGCGGCGAGGGACAGGCGTCGCATCGGGTATCCGTTCATGAAGGCCGGGCCACCCCCGGACACGATCGAGCTATCGGCCGACGGGGTGATCCGTTACACCCGGTCACCCTCACGAGACGCACATCTCCCCGCCC
This sequence comes from Amycolatopsis sp. cg9, assembly GCF_041346945.1. Taxonomy (NCBI): domain Bacteria; kingdom Bacillati; phylum Actinomycetota; class Actinomycetes; order Pseudonocardiales; family Pseudonocardiaceae; genus Amycolatopsis; species Amycolatopsis sp. cg9. Next base: position 320,576 of record NZ_CP166850.1, read on the forward strand.
CAAGCACCCCAATGTGGCGTTGGGTGCGTCCAGCGCACCCAATGTGGCGTTCGGTGCGTCTGACGCACCGAACGCCACATTGGGGCGCAAGCGGCGCCGCCATCCGCAAGTGAGGTTTCCCCGCCGGCCGGTTTGGGTACGCCCCGGCGAAGAGCAGGTAGAGGAGGAACCCCAGGTGAGCACGGACGGCAATCGGCTCCGGCCCCAGGACCTGGTGAACGTGACGCGGGAGCGCATCGGCGACGCGGTGGTCCTGGTGGTGTCCGGCGAGGTCGACCTGCTCAGCGCGTCCGTGCTGAGCGACGCCATCACCGGGGTGCTCGCCGACCCGCCGCGGCTGCTCGTGGTCGACCTGACCGAGGTCTCGTTCCTCGCTTCGATCGGCATCACGGCCCTGCTCGAAGCCCGCCGCGGCGCCGGGGCCGGCACCCGGGTGCGGGTCGTCGCGCCCGAGCGCAGCGTCGTCGCCCGCACCCTGCAGCTGACCGGCCTGCGGGAGACGCTGGCCGTCACGGCCACCCGGGACGCCGCCCTCGCGGGCTGACCAGCCGGTTCGCCGCACGACGCCGGGGGCCCGGGTGGGAGGATGTCCCGGTGAGCGTGCGCCGGCGGAACAACGTGGTCGTCACCGGTCGTGACGACGGCCCCACCCTCCTGCTCGCGCACGGTTTCGGCTGCGACCAGAACCTCTGGCGGCTCGTCGTCCCGCCGCTCGCCGAGCGGTACCGCGTGGTGCTGTTCGACCACACCGGTTCCGGCCGCTCGGACACCTCGGCGTGGACCGCCCAGCGCTACGGCGGTCTCGACGGCTACGCCGATGACGTCCTGGCGCTCTGCCGCGAACTCGACCTGCGGGACGTCGTCCTGGTCGGGCACTCGGTGAGCGCGATGATCGCGGTGCTGGCCGCCAACCGGGAGCCGGACCGGTTCGCGAAGCTGGTGCTGCTCACGCCGTCGCCGTGCTACCTCGACGACGGGGACTACCGGGGCGGGTTCAGCCGCGCGGACATCGACGAACTGCTCGAGGCGCTCGGCTCCAACTACCTGGGCTGGTCGGCGGCGATGGCCCCGGTGATCATGGGCAACCCGGACCGCCCGGAGCTCGGCGAGGAGCTGACGAACAGCTTCTGCCGCACCGACCCCGCGATCGCGCGGGTGTTCGCCAGGGCGACCTTCCTCTCCGACAACCGCGCCGACCTGGCGGACGTTTCCGTGCCGGCGCTGATCGTCCAGTGCGCGCACGACGCCATCGCGCCGCCGGAGGTCGGGCGGTTCACGCACGAGCGGATCGACGGCAGCGTGCTCGTCACGCTGGACGCGACCGGGCACTGCCCGCAGCTCAGCGCGCCGGAGGCCACCGCCGCCGCGATCACGGCGTTCGTGAGCGGGCCGTGATGTGCGAAGCCGGCGACCAGGCCGGCCCGGCGTTCTCGGCGCTGCTGGAGGACAGCGTGGAAGACCTCTACGAGCACGCGCCCTGCGGGTACCTTTCGACGTTGCTCGACGGCACGATCGCGAAGATCAACGCCACGCTGCTCGGCTGGCTCGGCCGGGACCGCGACGACGTCGTCGGGCGGCTCCGGTTCGCCGACCTGCTGACCGTCGGCGGCCGGATCTACCACGAGACGCACTTCGCGCCGCTGCTGCGCATGCAGGGCGAGCTCGGCGGGATCGCGTTCGAGCTGAAGACCGCGGCCGGCGCGCGGCTGCCGGTGCTGGTGACCTCGACGGTCAAGACCGGCAGCGACGGGCAGCCGCAGCTGATCCGCACCACCGTCTTCGACGCGCGGGACCGGCGCGCCTACGAGCAGGAGCTGCTGCGGGCGCGCGAAGCCGCCGAACACGAACGCGACCGGGTGCAGCGGCTGGCGCGGACGCTGCAGCAGACCCTGCTGCCGCCGGCGCTGCCCGAGGTGCCGGGCGTGCAGGTCGCGGCGTACTACCACCCGGCGTCGGCCGACGAGGTCGGCGGCGACTTCTACGACCTGTTCCCGCTCACCGGCGGCACCTGGGGCTTCTTCCTCGGCGACGTCTCCGGGAAGGGGGCCGGCGCGGCGGTGGTGACGTCGCTGACGCGCTACACGCTGCGCGCGGCCGCGGTGTACGACCCGGACCCGGCCACCGTGCTGGCGCACCTCAACACCGTGCTGCACCAGGAGTACCGCGGCGCCGACCCGCGCTACTGCACGGTCGTCCACGGCTGCGTCCGGCCCGGTGACGGCGGCGCCGCGATCACCCTCGGCACCGGCGGCCACCCGCCGCCGCTGCTGCTGCGCGCCGACGGCACCACGGAGTTCCTCGGCGTGCCGGGCGGCCAGCTGGTCGGCGCGTTCCCCCACGCGCGCTTCACCACGGTGGACCTCCGCCTGGCGCCGGGCGACACCCTGCTCCTCTACAGCGACGGGCTGACCGAAGCCCGCACCCACGGCCGCACCCGCTACAGCGGGGAGCAGCTGCGGGCGCACCTCACCGGCCGGGCACCCACGACCGCACCGGCGGTCGTCGCGGCCGTGACCGAACTGCTCGCCAGCTTCGGCGACGGCGTCGACGACGACACCGCGCTGCTCGCGCTGAGCATCCCGCTTCCCGGAGGCGATCCATCGTGACCCAGTTCTCGACGACCACCCGGACCACCGGAACCGGGCCGGTGGTCGCGGTCGAAGGCGAGCTCGACGTGGCCACCGCCCCCCGGCTCCGCGCCGCGATCGGGTCCGCGGCACTGAACCCCGGTCAGCTGCTGGTGATCGACCTGGGCGGCGTGACGTTCTGCGACTCCAGCGGCATCTCCGCCCTCATCGCGGCCCGCAACGTCACCGACGCGGCCGGCGCGGGCATCGCGCTGGCCGCCGTCCCGGCCCGGCTCGCCCGGACGTTCGGCCTGATCGGCCTCGCGGACTTCTTCCCGACCTACCCGAGCGCCGAAGCGGCGATCACCGCGCACGGTTAGCCGCCGTCAGCGCGGGCTGTGGTCGGCGAACTCGACGGTGAACCCGTCGGGGTCCCGCAGCTGGAGCTGCCGCTCGAACCCCCGGTCCCGCGGCGGGCCGAGCACCGGCACCCCGCGGGCGACGAAGTCCGCGTACAGCTCGTCCAAGTCGTCGGCGAGCAGCTCGACCTGGACGAACGCGCGCAGCCGGCTGCTGTCGCGCTCGACGGCCGCACCCAGTTCCAGCAGGCCGAGCGTGCCGGTTCCCAGGCGCAGCAACGCGAACCGGCCGGTGCGGACTTCGGTGGCGAACCCGAGCGATGCGTAGAACGGGAGCGAACGGTCGAGGCTGGTGACCGGCAGGCTCATCCCGGCGAACGTGGTCAAGGCGCACTCCTTCGGCTCGTGCGCCAAGGGGAGTCGCCGAACGGGCGTTCCGACGCCGCACCCGTTCGCCGCCGAGCTTAGCCGAGTTCCGCGAGCACCGCCCGGATCGCCGGGCTCGTGTCCGCGCTTCGCCGCCAGGCCGCGTGCACCTCGCGCTTCGGCGGGCGCCGCAACGGAAGCGAGACCAGGTCTTCCCCGAGCGGGGGCCGGGCGAGGCGCGGGATCAGCGCGATCACTTCGCCGGTGGCCACCAGCGACAGCTGCGTCGCGAAGTCGTCGACCAGGTGGCGGACGTCCGGCTCCTCCGGTGCCGTCGCGAACAGCCGCCGGAACCATTGGTGGCACACGGTTCCCGGTGGGCTGGTCACCCACGCCTGGCCGGTGAGCTCGGGCCCGAGCGGCCCCTCGACGCGGGCCAGCGGGTGGCGCCGGCTCAGCACCACGTCGCCGAGGTCGGTGTGCACGTGCCGCCGGCGCAACGACGGCGGCAGCGGGGCCGGGAGGCCGTCGGCGTCGTGGACGAGGGCGAGGTCCGCCGTCCCCGCGCCGACGCCGCGCAGGGCTTGGTCCGGGTCCTGCTCGGTGATGTCCAGCCGCAGGTCCGGGCAGCGCGCGGACAACCGGCCGAGGACCGGCGCGAGCAGGCCGCGGATGCCGGTCGAGAAGGCCGCGACGCGCAGGGTGCCGCGGGGCGCGCCGTCCGACACCGAGCGGGCCGCCTCGGCGCAGCGCTCCAGCGCCTGGAACACCTCGGGCGCCGAGCCGGCGAGCGCCTGCCCGGCCGGGGTCAGCACGACCCCGCGGCCGGCCGGGGCGAGCACCGGCACGCCCAGCTGCCGTTCCAGCCGCTTGATCTGCTGCGACACCGCCGACGCCGTGAACCCCAGCTCTTCGGCCGCCTTGGCCAGCGTCCCGAGTGCCGCCACCGTGCGCAGCGCCCGCAGCGCACCGACCTCGATCATGAAGCCAGGCTACGCAGTATCGGCAAAAAAGCATCGCTGGACCGCACCAGTCGCGGCGGGCAGGGTCGAAGCCATGACGGACTTCGGCGCCAACCTCGTCGCGATGGTCACCCCGATGGAGCCCGGTGGGGCGATCAGCGAACCCGGCCTCACCCGGCTCGTCGGCCACCTGCTGGCCGCCGGGGCCGACGGCCTGGTCGTCGGCGGGACCACCGGCGAATCCCCGACGCTGAGCGCGGCCGAGTCCGCCGGGCTCGTCCGGAGCGTCGTGGCCCGCACCGGCGGGCGCGCCGCGGTGATCGCCGGCGTCGGCACCTACGACACGGCCGCGAGTATCCGCCGCGCCCGGGAGGCCGAGGCCGCCGGCGCGGCCGGGCTGCTGCTCGTCTGCCCCTACTACTCGAGGCCGACGCAGGCGGGCGTGCGTGCCCACTGCCTCGCGGTCGCCGACGCCACCGAGCTGCCGGTGATGCTCTACGACGTCCCGGCGCGGGCCGGCATCGCCATGACGCCGGAAACCCTGGTCGAGCTCGCCGGCCACCCCCGCATCCGCGCGGTGAAGGACGCCAAGGGCGACCTGTTCGAAGCGATGGCGGTCATGGCCCGCACCTCCCTGGCGTACTACTGCGGCATCGACGAGCTGAACCTCGCCTACCTCGCGTGCGGCGCGGCGGGCGTGGTCAGCGTGGTCGGGAACGTGGTGCCGGACCGCACGGCGGACCTCGTCCGCGCGGTGCGCGCCGGCGACCTGGAGTCGGCCCGCCGGCTCCAGCACGCGCTGAACCCGCTGGTGGACGCCATCATGCGGACCGGCCCCGGCGCGGCGACCGCCAAGGCGGAGCTGGTCAGGCGGGGTGTCCTCCCGCACGCGACGGTGCGGCTCCCGCTGGTCGAGGCCGCCTGATCACCGGACGGGCAGCCGGTACACCGAGACGTGCGACGGCGACTCCGCCGTGAACTCGGCTCCCGCCCAGTCCGCGTGCCGGGACTCCAGCTCGAAGCCCGCCAGCCGCCCCATGAGGTCGAGCTCGGCCGGCCAGACGTAGCGCTGCGGGCACCGGCCGAGCCGCGCCTCGCGCCCCTCGCCGAACGTGAAGTGGTGCGACACCAGGTGCTGGCGCACGGTGTCGTAGGTGTCCACGCCGAGGTACCCGGACTCGGCGCCGAAGACGACGGCGTCCTGGCCCGGCGGGAGCCGCCGGAGCTCCGGCACGCCCAGCTCGATCACGAACCGGCCGCCGGGATCGAGGTGGCGGGCGGCGTTGCGGAAGCACTCGACCTGCTCGTCCTGGGTGAGCAGGTTCCCGATCGTGTTGTAGACCAGGTAGACCAGCGAGTAGCGGCCCGGGGCCGTGGCGGTCGCCATGTCGCCGACGACCACGGGGATCGCCGCCTTCTCGCGCAGCTTGGCGAGCATCGGGCGGGACAGCTCGATGCCGGTGACGGAAATCCCGCGGGCCGCGAGCGGGACGGCCACGCGGCCGGTGCCGATCGCGAACTCCAGGACCCGGCCGCCCCCGGCCAGCGCGGCGAGGCGGGCCACGGCGGGCTCCACGACCTCGGCCGCGAAGACGCCCCGGCCCGGGGTGTCGTAGCGCTCGGCCGTCTCGACGTCCCAGAGGTCTTCTTGGCGCACGCCCTCCACCTTCGCCCCGGCAGCGGGAACCTGTCCAACCATTTGAACTTGCCCGATTTCGGGCAAGAATTTGGGATTCGCGACCCGCGCGGTGCATGATGGCCGACGTGCCGGACACCGAGATCGTCGAACGCGTCGCCGCGTCCACCGGGCTCCCGCCCGGGGTCGCCGCGCGGGTGGTCGACGACGTCCTCGCCTTCTACCGGACGCCCACCGAGGCCTACGTCCGGCGGCGGCACACCGAGCTGCAGGCCGAAGGGCGGAAGAACCCCGAAATCTTCCCGCTCATCGCCGCCGAGCTCCGCGGGCGCCTCGTCGCCGCGCCCGCGTTGTCCGAGCGGCAGCTGCGCCGCATCGTCTACGGCTAGAAGAGGTTCGCCCATGTGCGGAATCGTCGGCTACATCGGCGGCCAGAACGCCGCCCCCATCCTGCTCGAAGGCCTGACGCGGCTGGAGTACCGCGGCTACGACTCGGCCGGGATCGCCGTGCTCGGCGCCAAGGGGGCCGCCCAGGTGCACCGGGTCGTCGGGCGGGTCCGGAACCTCGCCGCGGCGCTGCCCAAGCGACTGACCGGGAAGGTCGGCATCGGGCACACGCGGTGGGCCACCCACGGGCCCGCCTCCGAGGCCAACGCCCACCCGCACGCCTCCGAGGACGGCCGCATCTGCGTCGTCCACAACGGGATCATCGACAACGCCGACGCCCTGCGCGCGCAGCTCGCCGACGCCGGCGTCACCCTCACCTCCGAGACCGACACCGAGGTCCTCGCCCACCTGATCGCCCGCGCGAACGCGGACACCCTCGAAGACGCCGTCGTCGAAGCGGTGTCGCGGATCACCGGCACGTACGCGATCGCCGTCACCGACAGCGAATACCCGGACCGGCTGGTGATCGCGCGCAACGGGTCGCCGCTGATCATCGGCGTCGGCGAGCGCGAGATGTTCGTCGCCAGCGACCTCGCCGCGCTCGTCCGGCACACCTCGCAGGTCGCGCACCTCGACGACGGCGAGTTCGCGACGGTCTTCGCGACCGGCTACCGGACCTTCACCGTCGACGAGAGCGACACCACCAAGCCCGCCACCGAGATCGACATCGCCGCCGAAGACCTCGACCTCGGCGGCTACCCGCACTACATGGCCAAGGAAATCCAGGAGCAGCCCGAATCCGTGGAGCGGATCATCCGCGGCCGGCTCGACGACCGGTTCGGCGTCGCGCGCCTGGACGGGCTCAACCTGACGCCGCGGGAACTGCGCGGGTTCAGCCGGGTGAAGATCCTCGGCTGCGGGTCCGCCTACTACGCCGGCCAGGTCGGCGCGACGATGATCGAGGAGCTGGCGAGGATCCCCGCCGACGCCGAAGCCGCGTCGGAGTTCCGCTACCGCAACCCGATCGTCGAAGCCGACACCCTCTACATCGCGGTCAGCCAGTCCGGCGAGACGATCGACACCGCTTTCGCCGTCGAGGAGATCAAGCGCAAGGGCGGCCGCGTGGTCGGCCTGGTCAACGTCGTCGGCTCGACCATCGCCCGCGCCTGCGACGGCGGCGTGTACCTGCACGCCGGCCCCGAGATCGCGGTCGCGTCGACCAAGGCGCTGACCAACATGGCGATCGGTTTCGCCCTGATCGCGCTCGCCCTCGGTCGCGTCCGCGATCTGTCCAATGCGGACGGACAGCGGATCATCGACGCGCTGCGCGCGATGCCCGGCCAGATCAAGTCCATCCTGGACGACGGGCCGCGCATCGCCGAGCACGCCAAGGAGGTCGCCACCGCGAACAGCCTGTTCTTCGTCGGCCGCGTCCGGGGCTACCCGGTGGCACGGGAAGGCGCGCAGAAGTTCAAGGAGATCTCCTACCGCCACGCCGAGGCGTACCAGACGTCCGAGCTCAAGCACGGCCCGCTCGCCCTGATCGACACCGCCCTCCCGACCGTCGCCATCGTCCCCTCGGACGAGCTGACCGGGCGCAACCTGGCCGCCGTGCAGCAGATCAAGGCCCGCGGCGGGCCCGTGCTGGCCGTGACGCACGAGGACGTCGACTTCGGCGAGCTGGACGTGCCGCGGATCGTCGTCCCCAAGACCGAGCCGGAGCTCGACCCGATCCTGCTCACGATCCCGCTGCAGCTGCTCGCCTACCACGCCGCGCTCAGCCTGGGCTACGACATCGACAAGCCGCGCAACCTGGCCAAGTCGGTCACCGTGGAGTGAAGCTCAGCCCAGCCGGAAGTCGGCCACCCGGATCGGCGACGGCGTCGTCCCCGTCGACGTTTGCTGGTACATGACGGAAAGCACGCCGTCGGTGGCCAGCCGCGAGTCGTCGACGTCGACTTCGCCGAACGCGCGCAAGTCCGGGTTGTACACCGTCTTCCAGTCGGTCCAGCCGCTCGTCTTCGTCGCCGCGACGATCCGGCCGTACGGCATCACCAGGTAGGCGTTGTCGGCGCGGTCGAACACGAGCTTCGTGCGCTGGGTCGATTCCGGCGCCACCGGCACTTCGCGTTTGGTCCAGCCGCCGCCGGCCGCCCGGCTGAGGAAGAACGTGCGGCCGTACTGCTTGCGCTGCGCCGAATAGTCCGTGACGCACTGCGTGAAGCGGCCGGGCACGTAGCTGATGACGACGTGCGGCTGCCCGGCGGCGTCGACGGCCTGGCTCTCCTGGTTCATCAGGCCGTGGTCGGCGCCGAGCGGGTCGACGACCGTGCCCGGCGTGCTCACCGACACCGGGGTCGCGGCAGCCGCACCGGAATCGGTCCGCCAGGTCCGGCCGCGGTCGTCGCTGTAGACGTAGCCGGTGTCGTGGTTGGCCAGGCCACCGGCGTTGCACAGCACGCCGGTGTTGCCTTCGCGCCAGGTGAACGCCGCGTGCAGCCGCCCGCCGGGCCCGTAGGTGAGGCCGTGCAGGTACATGTTGCGGGTCGTGCTGGTCACGCCGTTTCCGGACGTCCACGAGCCGGTCGCCGACGTCCACTTCCCGAGCTTGCGCCAGCTGCCGCCGCTGTACTCGGCGAGCTCGTTGACGCCGTTGCCGGAGCCGCCGGTCCGGTAGCTGAGCTGCAGCGTCCGTTCCGGCGTCACGACGAACTGCGGGTAGGTGATCGCGCCGAGGTCGACGTCGTCCAGCGTGCGCTGCACCGGCCCGAAAGCCGACGCCGTCCAGGCGTGCGAGGCCGGCGACGAGAGCAGGCCCGCCACGGATGCGACGTAGAAGACCTGGTTGCCGTGGGTGTCCATGGCCACGTGCAGGCGGCCGTCCGCCGGCGAGACGCCCATCGAGATCACGTTGTGCGAGTCGTCGACGGTGAGCTTGTGCGGCAGCACGACGGTCTGCCACGCGCCGGTGAACCCGGCGCGCCGGGCGAGCACCGCGCTGCGGTCCGCGGTGTACCAGGCCGCGTACTGGTAGCCCGCGTGGCTGAAGATGCCGCTCTGCTGGAAGGAATCGTTGTTCACCAGCCCGTCGTAGGAGACGAAGTACAGCGCCGCCGGGTCGAGCTGGGTGTCGCCGATCTTCGCCACCGATACCGCGGCCTCGGCCGGCGTGGCGGGCAGCAGCGGCAGCGCCGCGGCCACCAGCACGCCGAGGATGGGGGAAAGCGCTCTCTTCCTCATGGCCGGTCCCTCCCACGCCGTGTTAACGCGAACAAGGATCGACCGTCACGCGAGCTCCGTCAACCGGCGGATGGCGGGTTTCCCGGCTCAGACCCGCCCGGCGAGCGCGGCGCCGTCGATTTCCTCCCGCCGTGCCCGGGCTTGCTTGGGCATGTTCCAGCCGAGCACCCCGACGACGGCCCCGTTCCGGTGGTAGCGGGCGACGAACCGGCCCGCGGCCGGGTCACCGTCCACAATGGATACCTCGGCGTCCGCGGCCGGGGTGCCGTGCACGTGGATCCGGGCGTCGAACTGGTTCGTCCAGAAGTACGGCACCGGCGTGTACGGACGGTCCTCGCCGAGGACGTTGCCGGCGACCGCGATCGCCTGCTCGGTGGCGTTGGTCCGGTTTTCCAGCCGCAGCAGGACGTCGAGCTGCTCGTGGTGCCAGCGGGCGACGTCGCCCGCCGCGTAGATCCCTCCGGCGGCGCGGCACCGGGAGTCGCACACCACGCCGTTGTCGCACAGCACACCGCTGCCCGCCAGCCACTCCGTCGCCGGCGCGGCGCCGAACGCCACCACGACGACGTCGGCGGGCAGCACCTCGCCGGTCCCGAGCCGCACCCCGGCGACCCGCCCGGCCACCTCGGTCAGCCCGGTGACCGCGGCACCGAGCCGCAGCCGGACGCCCCGCCCGGCGTGCAGCGCGCCGAGCACCCCGGCGACGAGCGGGCCGAACTGGTACGCCAGCGGCGCGGCCTGCGGTCCGGCCAGCGTGACCTCGACGTCGAGGCCGCACAGGGTGGCCGCGATTTCGGTGCCGAGGACGCCGTCCCCGACGACCACCACCCGCTTGCCCGGCGTCAAGTCGGTGCGCAGGGCCAGCGCGTCGTCGAGGGTGCGCAGCACGTGGACACCCATCAGGCCGTGCTGACCGGGCAGGGTGCGTGGCCGCAGGCCGGTGGCCAGCACGATCGCGTCCGCGGTCAGCGCCCGCCCGCCCAGCGTGTGGACGGTCCGCTCACCGGCGTCGAGCCGGACCGCCGGGTCGCCCAGCACGAAGTCGGCGGCCAGGCCGGCCAGTGCCTCCGGGGTGCGCAGCCGGGCCCGCTCGGGTTCCCAGGCCCCGGCTAGGACCTGTTTGGACAGTGGCGGCCGGTCGTATGGCAGGTGGGCCTCGGCGCCCAGCACGGTCACGCCGCCCTCGTACCCCTTGCGGCGCAGGGCTTCCACCGTGGCGAGACCCGCGGCGGACGCCCCGACGACGAGGACGTTCACGCGTCCTCGCTGACCGAAATCGCGACGCCGGGGCAGACGCTGGCCGCTTCCCGGACGATCTTGTGGTGCTCCTCGCCGGGGTGCTCTTCGAGCAGGATCACGATCCCGTCGTCTTCGCGCTGGTCGAACACGTCCGGTGCGAGCAGCACGCAAGTTCCGGCGCCGCAGCACTTTTCCTCATCGACGGTGACCTTCATGGCCGTTCCTTTCCCTCGGGTGGTTCGTGACGGGCGCGAGCCACAGGCCGACCAGTGCGTCGGTCAGGCCCGTGGCGGCCTCGCGCCAGGTGGCTCTCGGGGTGGCGCCGCCTTCGGCCAAGGCGCGTTCGCGCTCGGCCATCGTGTGGATCAGCAGCTGCCGGGTCATGGCGTTGCGTTCGGCGCGGACGTCGGGCGGCAGCTCGGGCAGGCACCGGGCCAGCCCCTCGACGGTCCGCGCCAGTGACGGCGACGACAGCGTCTCCGCCGCGATGACCGCCCGCAGCGACGGCTCGGTCATCACCTGCGCGGTGAACCGGGCGAACCAGCTGGGCGGCCCCGCCGTCGCCAGGTACTCGGTCGAGGGGTGCACCAGGCAGCGGACCCAGTCCCGCAGCCCGGCGCGGCCGCCGAGCTCCGCCAGCATGTCCTGGCGGAGCTCCTCGACCCGGGCGGAGTGCCGTCGGGCGATGGCGCGCACCAGATCGGCGCGGGTGCCGAAGTGGTAGCCGACCGCGGTGTTGTTGCCCTGTCCGGCGGCCTCGCTGATCTGCCGGTTGGACACGGCGAGCACGCCGTGCTCGGCGTACAGCCGTTCCGCGACGGTCAGGATCAGCTCCCGCGTCGCCTGCGCCCGGTCGGTCACCAGCGGACGGGCAGTTCCCGCAGGCCGCCGACGGCGAGCCCCTCGACCCGGCGCAGTTCGTCCGCCGGGACGGCGAGCTCGAGCGAAGGCAGCTTGCGCAGCAGCACTTCCAGGACGACCTGCAGCTCGGTGCGGGCCAGCGGCTGCCCGAGGCAGGCGTGCGCACCGGCCCCGAAGGCGAGGTGCGGGTTCGGGCTGCGGCCCAGGTCCATTTCGGCGGCGTTGCCGAACGCGCGCTCGTCCCGGTTGGCGGCGGCCATGCTGCACATCGCGGTGGTGCCGCGCGGCAGCACGGTCCCGCCGACCTCGAAGTCCTCGCCGAGGTAGCGCATCATGCCGACCCCGGCGTTGGCGTCCAGCCGCAGCGATTCTTCGACGGCCGTGCGCACCAGCGACGGGTCGGCGAGCAGCGCCTCCCACCGGCTCCGGTCGGCCAGCAGCATCGCGACCATCTTGGCGATCATGTTCGCGGTCGTCTCGTGCCCGGCGATGAGCAGGCCGATCCCGGTGGCGATGAGCATCGGGTCCGGCCAGCCTTCGGGCAGCAGCGCGCTCAGGATGTCGTCCCCGGGTTCGGCCCGCTTGCCGGCGATGAGCCCGCCCATGTACCGCCCGAACTCCTGCTGGGCGGCGTCGAACTCGGCCTGGGTGTACCGGGTCATGCTGAGCATGACGTCGGACCAGTGCGCGAACCGGTCGCGGTCGGTGTCGGGCACGCCGAGCATGTCGCAGATGACCCAGACCGGCAGCGGGAAGGCGACCCCCGCCTTGAGGTCCCCGGGCGCGCCCTTGGCGACCATCTCGTCGATGAGCTGCTCGGCCATCGCCGCCATCCCGGGCCGCAGCGCGTTCATCCGCTTGGCGGTGAACCACTTCCCGAGCGTGCGCCGCCAGGTGATGTGGGCTTCGCCGTGCTGCGGCAGCACGGTGGCCATCTCGGAGTTGAAGATCCCGCCGGACTCGGTGTCGGCGACCCGCGCGGCGTCGTCGGCCGGGGTCGGGCGGGTGAAGCGGGGGTCGGAGAGGACGGTCTTGACGTCGTCGTAACGGGTGATCAGGGTCGCTTGGTCGCCGCTGGCCAGCGCGACGTGGGCGACGGGGCACTTCTCCCGGAACTCGGCCCACTGGGGCGGGGGTTCGAGCGCGCTCGCGGTGTCGAACGGGAAGCGTGGCAGCGGGTCGGTGTGGGTCGGCGTCATCACGGGCTCCTCGTTGGTGAATGTCCCCTGTTCCCGAGGATGGCCAAGGTTCGACATTAAGTCAAGCAGTTGACTTAAGATCGGGTGGTGGGTGCCGAGGTCGCGAATGACTCATTGGGGACGCTGGAGGACGCGAATGAGTCATTCGCGACCTCCGGACACGGCGCAGTGACCGGCGAGATGCCGCGGCAGCGGCACAGGGCGGGCCCGCAGGCGGGTGGGGCGGGACGGCGGGCCCGCGACGCGGGGCCATCGGCACGAACCTGGCGAGAACGGGGCGGGCGGCGGCGCGGGCCGACGGGACAGCGCGGGCGGGACGGCCGGGGCGGCCCCGCGGCGCGAACCCGGCAGGCCGGGCCGCCGGCGCGAGCCGGCGAGGCAAGCCGGTGCCGAGGTCGCGAATGACTCATACGGGACGCTGGAGGTCGCGAATGACTCATTCGGGACGCCGGAGGTCGCGAATGACTCATTCGGGACGCCGGAGGTCGCGAATGACTCATACGGGACGCTGGAGGTCGCGAATGACTCATTCGCGACCTCCGGACACGGCGCAGTGACCGGCGAGATGCCACGGCAGCGGCACAGGGTGGCCCCGTGACGCGGACCGGCGGGGCGAACCCGCCAGCCGGGCCAGGGCCAGCAGCACCGTAGGCCAGCAGCACCACCCGCCACCCGACGTCATGAACGAGTCGTTCATGACGTCCGGGCCGCCGCTCAGCTCACTCGCGCTCGACCTTGCGCAGCCCGCCCGCCGGCGTCCACCACTCCACCACCAGCAAGGTCGCCGCCGCGTTCAGGTGCGTGTGCACGACCTCCGCGATGTCGGCCCGGAACCCCTCCCCGTCGGCCGTGACCGCCCGGCCCGAGATCTTCGCCTCCCCCGGCCACTGCGCCTCCGCGCCCTCGACCGGGTCGATCGTCGCGCTGTGCACCGCGAACCGCGGGTCCCGCGCCAGGTCCGCGCCCTTGCGCGCGTTCGGCATCGACCCGAAGGTCAGCTCGCCGCCGGCGAAGACCGTCTCGATGCCCGAAATCCGCGGCGAGCCGTCGGCCCGCAGCGTGGCGATCGTCTTGTGCTTGTGCGCGTCGAACAGCGTCCGCACGCGCTCGGCGAACTCCGGCTCCGCCGCTTCGAACTCCCGCCACGCAGTCATGCGGTCATGATGGCAGCCACCGCGCGGGTACGGCCGCGGGTTTGCGGAACACCAGCCCCGACGGCGCGACTTCCCCGGTCAGTGCGATCCCGGGCAGCCGGTCGAGCAGGGTCTCGACGGCGATCCGCGCCTCCAGGCGAGCGAGGTCGGCGCCGAGGCAGAAGTGCGGGCCGTGCGCGAACGCCAGCTGTTTGCGCAGGTCCGGGCGACGCGGGTCGAACACGTCCGGGTGCGAGAACACCGCCGGGTCGCGGTTGGCGGCGGTGAGCGAGACCGTCACGAGATCGCCCCGCGCGATCGACGCTCCGGCGAGCGCGGTGTCGCGGGTCGCGTAGCGGTCGACCACCGCCGCCGCGGGTTCGAGGCGCAGGGATTCCTCGATCGCGGCCGGGATGAGCGTGCGGTCCGCCCGGACCGCGGCCCACTGCGCCGGGTCGCGCAGCAGGTGCAGCAGGAGGTTCGCGATCATGCCCTCGGTCGTCTCGATGCCGCCGAACATCAGCACCGCCGCGTTCGACACGACCTCCGGCAGCGCCAGGTCCCGCGCCGCCTCGGTCAGCAGCGAGCGCCGGCCGACCGTGCCCTCGAGGTGCGCGCGCAGCTCGCCGAACGCTTCCGCACCACGGGATCCCGGCGAGCGACCCGCGGTGATCTCATCCACTGTGGACACGATCGCGTCGTACCAGGCCAGCACCCGCGCCGTGTCCGTGCCGGCCAGGCCCAGCGCGTCGGCCACCACCGCCACGGAGAGGGGACCGGCCAGCGCCCGCCGCAGCTCCGCGCGCCCGTCCGCCGCGAAGCCGTTGACGAGCCGGGCGCATTCGGCGCGGACGAAGCCGGTGAAGCGGTCCGCGATCTCGCGGGGGCGGAAGTGCCGGGCGAACGGCGTCCGGTGCCGGGTGTGCTCGGCCGCCTCCAGCGAGAGCATCGACGGGCCGACGACCAGGGCCGTCGAGAACCGGGGGTCGTCGACGGTGAACGCGGCCGCGTCGCGCATCACCCGCAGCGCCAGGTCGTGCCGCGTGACCAGCCAGCCGGCCAGCTCCGGCAGCCAGGACACCCCCTCGGCCGCGCGCAGCCGGGCCAGCAGCGGGTACGGGTCGGCTGTGAGCTGCCCGATCACGCCCGCAGCCCCGCGATCAGGATGCCGACCAGGCGGCGCGCGTCGTAGTCCGGGTTGTCCTCCGCGCCGATGCACAGGTTGCCGACGCCGCGCATCAGCTCCAGCGGCCGCACCCGCGCGGTCAGCCCGGCGGCCTCGAGCAGCTCGGCGCACACCGGCACCAGGCGGTCCAGGAAGTACGCGTGCAGCGTGTCGAAGCCGTCGCCCTGCAGGACGCCCGCGAGCCCGTGCTTGGTCACGAGGAAGTCGACGAACAGGTCGATCCACTCCGCCAGCGCCGCGTGCGGCGACGCGGCCGAAGCCAGCAGCGTGGGCCCGGCCGCGGCGCAGGCCTCCACCTGGTGCCGGTAGACGGCGATGATCAGGTCGGCCCGGGTCGGGAAGTGGCGGTAGATCGTGCCCATCCCGACGCCCGCCTTCGCCGCGATGTCCCGCACCGGCGCGTCCACCCCGGACGCGACGAAGACCGCGGCCGCCGCGTCCAGCAGCGTCTTCTCGTTGCGCCGGGCGTCGGCACGCTTGGGCTTGGGCTCGCTCACCACACCTCCAGGGTTGCTAACCGGAACCTTGTTCCGTATCGTTAGCGGAGCAACGTTCCGGTTGCTATCTTGCCATGGAGGCCATCGAAATGCAGTACCGCACCCTGGGCCGGACCGGCGTCCAGGTCAGCACGCTCGCACTCGGCGCGATGAACTTCGGCGCCATCGGGCGCACCACCCAGGACGACGCCACCGCCATCGTCGACGCCGCCATCGAGGGCGGGATCAACCTGATCGACACCGCCGACATGTACGGCCAGGGCGAGTCGGAGGTCATGGTCGGCCAGGCCGTCAAGGGCCGCCGCGACGACCTCGTGCTCGCCACGAAGGCGGCCATGCCGATGGGCGAGGAGCGCAACCACCGCGGCAGCTCCCGCCGCTGGCTGGTCAAGGCCCTGGACGACAGCCTGCGCCGCCTCGGCGTCGACCACGTCGACCTCTACCAGGTCCACCGCTGGGACCCCGCCACGAGCGACGAGGAAACGCTTTCCGCGCTGACCGACCTGCAGCGCGCGGGCAAGATCCGCGCCTTCGGCTCGTCGACGTTCCCCGCGTACCGGATCGTGCAGGCCCAGTGGGCCGCGCGCGAGCACCACCTGAGCCGGTACGCCACCGAGCAGCCCAGCTACTCGATCCTGCAGCGCGGCATCGAAGCCCACGTCCTGCCGGTGACGCAGGAGTACGGCCTCGGCGTGCTCGCGTGGAGCCCGCTCGCGTCGGGCTGGCTCTCGGGCGCGGTCCGGGCCGGGCAGGAGATCACGACCAGCCGGTCGCAGGTGCTCCCCCAGCGTTTCGACCTCACCGACCCGGCCAACCAGGCCCGCCTCGACGCCGTCGAAAAGCTCGCCAAGCTGGCCGACCAGGCGGCACTTTCGCTGATTCAGCTGGCGCTCGGGTTCGTCACCGCGCACCCGGGCGTGACCAGCGCGCTCATCGGCCCGCGCACGCTCGGCCACCTGGAGTCGCAGCTCGCCGCCGCCGACACCGTGCTGCCCGCCGACGTCCTCGACGAGATCGACGCGATCGTCGCCCCCGGCGTCGACCTGGCCGCGCACGAGAAGTTCGACACCCCGCCCGCCCTGCTCGACCCGTCCCTCCGGAGGCGCTGATGACCAGCTTCGGCATCATGATCCCGCCCATGAACGTGGGCTACGACGAGATCCGGCGCGTCTGGCGCGAGGCCGACGGGATCCCCGAGATCGAGCACGCCTGGCTGTTCGACCACCTCATGCCGATCGGCGGCGACCCCGACGGCCCGATCTTCGAAGGCTGGACACTGCTTTCGGCACTGGCCGCGCAGACCGAGCGGATCCGGCTCGGCCTGATGGTGACCAGCAACCGCTTCCGGCCGCCGGCGGTGCTGGCGAAGATCGCGACCACAGTGGACGTCGTGTCCGGCGGCCGCCTCGACTTCGGCATCGGCGCCGGCTCCCGGCCGAGCCACCCGCTGGCCCGCCGGGAATACGACGGCCACGGCCTGCCGTACCACACCCAGGACGACGCCGTCGCCGCGCTCGCCGAGGCGTGCACGGTCATCCGTCGCTTGTGGACCGAGGCCGAGCCGTTCGACTTCGACGGCGAGCACGTCAAGCTGAAGGGTGCCTTCGGCAACCCGAAGCCGGTGCAACGGCCGCACCCGCCGATCATGATCGGCGGGCGGGCGAGCGCCACGCTGCGGGTGGTCGCCGAGCACGCCGACCAGTGGAACATCCCGGGCGGCGGCGACATCGAGGACCTGGCCGCCCGCAGCCGGCTGCTTGACCGCTTCTGCGCCGAGATCGGCCGCGACCCGGCGTCGATCACCCGCTCGATCTTCCTGCCCGTCGACTACGACAAGCCCGCCGCCACGCGGGAAAAGATCGAAGAAGCGACCGGCGCCGGGTTCGGCCACGTCGTGCTCGGCTTGGGCAACCCGTACCCGGACGGCGTGGTCCGGTGGGTCGCCGACGAGCTGATCCGCTGAGCTACTTGTCGGCTCCCTCGTAGGTGCCCTGGGTGAACCGGCGCGAGAACACGAAGTAGACGATCGCGACCGGCACCGTCATCAGCAGCGCCGCGGCCAGCTTCAGCGGGAACTGGTTGCCCTGGCCGAGTTCGCCGGAGACCAGGCTCGCGACGCCGGAGGTCAGCGTGTTCAGCGCCGGGTCCTGCCGCGACACGATGTAGTGCGGCAGCTCGTTCCACGATCCTTGGAACGACAAGATGGTCACGGTGATCAACGCCGGTTTCGACATCGGCAGGACCACTGACCAGAAGGTCCGGAACGGACCGGCGCCGTCGATCCGGGCGGCTTCCTCGACGCTCACCGGCACGGTGTCGAAGAACTGCTTCATGATGAACACCCCGGTGCCGTCGACCAGCAGCGGGATGATCATCCCCGCGTAGCTGTCGTACATGCCGAGCTGGTTCAGCACCAGGAACTTCGGGATCAGCAGCACCACGCTCGGCACGGCGATGACCGCCAGGACGGCCCCGAAGACCGCGCGCCGGCCGCGGAACCGCAGCCGGGAAAGGGCGTAGCCGGCGAGGGAGTTGAAGACGACCCGCCCGACGGTGATCGTCACCGAGACGAACACGGAGTTCAGGGCCCAGCGCGGGAAGTCCTGCTCGGCGAGCGTCCGGAAGACACTGGCGGACCACTGCTGCGGCCACGGCAGGAGCGGGTGCGCGGTGGCGTCGGCGTCGGTCTTGAACGCCGTCGCGAGCTGGATGAGGAAGGGGTAGATGTACAGCGCCGCGACCAGCAGCAGCACCGCGTACCCGAGCCAGCGCTTCTTCGTCATCGGCGCTCCCGCAGGGCCCAGCGCTGCACCAGGGTGAACGCCACGATCACGAGGAACAGGAGGAACGCGATCGCCGCGCCCTGGCCCCACTGGTGACCGATGAACGACGACGAGTACGACAGGTAGGCCGGCGTCAGCGTGGTGTTGGCCGGGTTGCCGCGGCTGAGCACGTACACCTGGTCGAAGACCTGCCAGGTGCCGATCAGCCCGAGCGTCAGCACCAGGAACAGCGTCGGGCGCAGCTGCGGCAGGGTGACGCGCCAGAACCGCTGCCACGACGTCGCGCCGTCGATCAGCGCGGCCTCGTCGACCGACGGCGGCAGGTTCTGCAGCGCCGCGTAGAACATCAGCATGAAGCCGCCGGTGGAGGTCCAGACGACGAGCACGATGATCGAGCACATCGCCACGCTCGGGCCGGCCAGCCAGTCCCACCAGGACAGTCCGAGGAAACCGTGGCCCGCCAGCGCGGCCGGCGGGTCCGCGGGGTCGCCGAGCGCGAGGTGGAAGATCCCGCGCGGGTCGGCGAACCAGCTCGGACCGTCCACCCCGAACAGTTTCAGCGCCGCGTTCACCGTGCCGGTGCTGGAAAACAGGAAGAGGAACACCACCGAGATGGCGACCGAGCTGGTCACGGTCGGGAAGTAGAACGCGGTCCGGAAGAACTGGCGGCCCCGCAGCTTTCGCTGATTCAGGAGCAACGCCAGGAAGAGGGCGAGGGCGGTTTGGAGGGGGACCACGAACAGCACGAAGTAGCCGTTGTTGCGGACGCTCGTCGCGAAGTTCTGGCGCGTCAGCCCGGGTTCGGCGAGCAGGGCGGCGTAGTTGTCGCCGCCGACGAAGTGCACGCGCGAGGAGAACGGGCTGCCGTTGCCGGTCCAGTCGCTGACGCTCACCCAGAGCGCCATCAGGATCGGCAGCACCATGAACAGGCCGAGCACGATCAGCGTCGGGGCGAGGAAGAGCCAGCCGGCCCGGCCGTCGCGCCGGAGGGGGCGGCGGCCCCGGGTGCCGCGCGGGGGTGCGGCACCCGGAGCCACCGGCGTGGTGAGCAGCGTGCCCATGGCGTCACTGCCCCAGCGCGGCCGCGGTGTTCTGCTGCAGCTGCTGCAGGATCCGCTTCGGGTCGGCGCCCGGCAGCTGCTGCAGCTGGGCGTCGAAGTCGGTCAGCACCGGGTCCATCTTGGTCAGGGTGACGGGCCCGTGCGCGTGGTCGGCGCCGGCGACGAACGCCGACTGCGCCGGGAACTTCTGCTCGTACTGCGCCCGCACGGACTGCCGCGACGGGATCACGCCGAAGGCTTCGGCGAACGCGAGCTGCTGCTGCGGCTGCATGAACGAGTCGACGAGCTGCTTGGCCTGCTCCTGGAACTTGCTCTTGGCGGCGATGCCCCAGCACTGCGTGAACGACAGCGTGCCGGGCCCGGCCGGACCGGCGGGCAGCGCGACGACGCGGTACTTGACGCCGGGGTAGTCCTTCTTCATCCCGCCGACCATCCAGTTGCCGTCGATGCTCATCGACGCCTTGTGCTGGCCGAACGCCTCACCGGAGTCACCGGCGCCGATCTGCTTCGGATACTTCGCGACGCCGGCGGCCAGGAGGTCGCGGACGTAGGTCAGGGCCTGGAGGTTCTGCGGGGTGTCGGCGGTGGCCTGCTTCTGGTCGGCGTCGGTGGCCCAGCCACCGGCCTGCACCAGGAACGCCCCGACGCGGTCACGGGTGTCGTTGAAGACCAGCCCGGTCCGGCCGCCGGTGGTCAGCTTCCGCGCGACGGACTCGAGCTGGTCCCACGTCTTGGGGAGGTCGGTGTCGGTGAGCCCGGCCGCGGCCCAGTCGTCGGTGTTGACGGCCAGTGCGAGGGTCGAGAAGTCCTTGGGAGCGCAGTAGAGCTTGCCGTCCTTGGTGAACGTGGTGCGCAGCGTCGGGTAGATGTCGCCGGAGTAGGACAGTCCGTCGCCGTACGGGAGCATCTGGTCGGCGTAGCCCTGGAACTTGGTGGCGTCGACGGCGAAGACGTCCGGCGGGCTGCCGGCCGCGAAGCCCTGGCTGAGCTGCTGCGGGAGATCGTTGGCGCTCACGACCTCGGCCTTCGAGCCGTCTTTGCCCCAGGCCGCGGCGGCGTCCTGCATGGCTTTGAGCTCGGCGCCACCGCTCGCGGCGATCATCACCTTGAGCGTGGCGGGCCCGGCCTGCTGGGTGGCGGGTTGCGACGAGTCGTCGAAGCCGCTGCCACAGGCGGAAAGCGGGAGCAGCAGGCCGGCCGCCGCGAAGGCGGCCACAGTTCGGCGGGGAAGCATCGATCCTCCTTGATCGCGCGGGGACTCACGTGGTGCGCAGCACCAGGTGCGGGGTGAAGAGGGTGGTCGCGGGTTCGGCGGCGGGATCGCCCCGCAGGATGGCCCGCAGCTGCCGGACGCACTCGGCGGCGACATCGGCGATGGGCTGCGCGACACTGCTCAGCCCGAGCACGGACGCGGTCGGGGTGTCGTCGAACCCGATCACGGCGGCGTCCGCGCCGGGCCGGATACCGCGGTCCCGCAGCTCGGCGGTGACCCCGAGGGCGAGCGAGTCACTGGCGCAGACGAACGCGGTGGGCGCACCGGCGGCGATCGCGGGGTGGTCGCCGCCGGGCGGGTTCGCAGCGCCGCCGCCCACTCCGCCGGCCGGCCCGCCACCGCGCAGGTTCGCGGCGCCGCCGGCCGCACCGCCGGCGGATCCGCTCGCGTCCAGCAGCCGGGCGGCGGCCGACCGGCCACCCTCGACCCCGTCGTACACCGCGGCCTGCGGACCTTCGCCCAGTCCCGCGGCCGCGAGTCCGGCGGCCCAGCCCGCGCGGCGGTCGTCGCCGCTGCCCGAGCCCTCCGGCCACCCCACGAACGCGATCCGCCGGTGCCCCTGGCGGACCAGGTGGTCCGTGGCCAGCCGGGTGCCCGCCGCGCCGTCGACGTCGACCCACGGGTGGGTGTCCTCCGCGCCCCACGGCCGGCCGAACGTCACGAACGGCAGTTCCCGGTCGAGCAGCCAGCGGGTGCGCAGGTCGTCGTGGTGGGTGTTGGTGAGCACGAACCCGTCGATGCCGACCGAGGCGATCAGGTCGGCGTACGCGCGGGTTTCGGCCTCGTCGTCGGCCGCGGTGAACAGCATGATCCGGTGGTCGTAGCGCTCGGCGGTCGCGGTCAGCGAGTGCAGGAACTGGTCGAGGACGACGCCGCTGACGCCGTTGCCCGACGGCGGGATGCACAGCCCGATGATCTGCGAGCGCGTGGTGCGCATCTGGCGGGCGGCGGTGTTCGGGCGGTAGCCCAGCCGCTCGATGGCGGCCAGCACGCGCTCGCGCGTCTCCGGGCTGACCACCTCGGGCGAGTTGATCACATTGGACACGGTCTGCCGCGACACCGCGGCCGCTTCGGCCACCGAGTTCAGCGTGGGCCGTCCCATTTCGCCTCCGTTTTGAACGTTCAACTGCCGGACACTCTGAACCCGTGCCGCTGAGCTGTCAAGACCTCGGATCCAGTTGACATTCCTTTGTTTGATCGATCCAATCGTAGGCATGGCCGACCTCCAGCCCCTGCTCCACGACCTCGCGATCGCCCTGCGCGCGCCCACCGTCGTCCTGTCCGGCCGGGACGGGCAGATCCGCGGCGGCACGCAAGGACTCCTGCACGGCGACCTCCGGCTGCTCAGCGAAGCCGTCGTCACGGTGGACGGCGACGAACCGGAGGCCATCGGCGGCGACGAGCCGGCCGCCGACCGGGCGCGGTTCACCGGGCTGCTGCGCCGGCTCGGCGAGCCCGGCCCCGACCCGACCGTCTGGCTGCGGCGCGACCGCACGGTCACGGCGGCCGGGATGACCGAGGAGCTTTCGCTGGTCTCGACGGCCGGTGCGAGCCGGCGCCGCGTCGTGGAGGTGGTGCTGGCGGCCGACTTCGCGCCGATCGACGAGATCAAGTCGGGCCGGGAGCGTTCCCCCGTCGCGCCCGCGGGCCACCGGTGGGCGGCGTCCTCGGCGGTCTCCGAAGTGACGGCCGAAGGCGCCGAAGTCGTCGTCGACGGGCCGCGGCTCCGGCTGCGCTGGACGGTCGACGGGGCGGCCACGCTGCGCTGGTCACTGCGGGTTTCCGACGAGCGGGCGCTGTTCGTCCCGGGCACCACCGCGGTGCCGCGCCCGCGGGTGCACGCCGACGACCGCCGGTTCACCGCGCTGCTGGACCGCGCGCTCGACGACCTCGGCGGGCTGCTGCTCGCCGAACGCGACCACCCCGGCGACGCGTTCGCCGGCGCGGGCGCGCCGTGGTTCCTCACGCTGTTCGGCCGGGACAGCCTGTGGGCCGCGCGGCTCGCGTTGCCGCTCTCGGTGGAGCTCGCGGGCGGGACGCTCCGGACGCTCGCGCGCGCCCAGGGCACGCGGCACGACCCGGCGACCGGCGAGGCGCCGGGCAAGATCCTGCACGAGCAGCGCCGGGACCCGATCGAAACCCACGACGCCTCGCTGCCCGCCGAGTACTACGGGACGGTCGACGCGACCGCGTTGTGGGTCTGCCTGCTGCACGACGCCTGGCGCTGGGGCCTGCCCGAGGACGAGGTCCGCGACCTGCTGCCGACGCTGCGGTTCGCCCTGGAGTGGATCACCGGCGCCGCCGACTCCGACGGCGACGGGTTCGCCGAATACCGCGACGAAAGCGGCCGCGGCCTGGCCAACCAGGGCTGGAAGGACTCCGGCGACGCCGTCCGCTTCTTCGGCGGCGAGCAGGCGAAGCCGCCGATCGCGCTGGCCGAAGTCCAGGCGTACCAGCACGAAGCGGTCGTGCGCGCGGCTTCGCTGCTGACCGCGTTGGGTGAGCCCGCTCCCGGTCTTTCCGAATGGGCTGCCGCGCTTCGCACGCGGTTCCGGGAGAAGTTCTGGGTGTCCACTCCGGACGGTCACCACCCGGCGCTGGCCCTGGACGGCGACAAGCGGCCGGTGGACGCGCTGACGAGCAACATCGGGCACCTGCTCGGCACCGGGCTGCTGTCCGACGGCGAAAGCACTTCCATCGGGGCCCTGCTGCTGGATCCCGTCCTGGCGCCGGGATTCGGCCTGCGCACGATGAGCGCGTCGGCGGGCGGCTATTCGCCGTTGAGCTACCACTGCGGCTCGATCTGGCCCCACGACACGGCGATCGTCGTCCGCGGGCTCCAGCGCTCCGGCCAGTCCGCCCGCGCGGCTTCCCTTGGCGCACAACTGCTTTCGGCCGCACCGGCGTTCGGCTACCGGCTGCCGGAGCTGTTCGCGGGCTACGGCCTCGCCGAGACGTCCACCCCGCTGGCGTACCCGGCGTCGTGCCGCCCCCAGGCCTGGTCGGCGGCGGCCGCGGTCAGCCTGCTGATCGCGTTCCTCGGCCTGGACGCCGACGTTCCGGCCGGCACGGTGACCCTGTCCCCGCCCCGGCCCAGCCCGATCGGGGCCCTGCGAGTGGCGGGACTTCCCCTGGCGGGCGGCACGCTGGACGTCGCGGTGGACGCCTCCGGGGAGGTCACCGAGCTGCGGCTGCCGCCGGGGTTCCGCCGGGTTCCCTAGCGTTCGACGCGCTCCCGCACGGCCCGCAGCTCCTCGTCGACGACCGCCAGCTGCGCGTCGACCGCGGCCGGGTCGGTGTCCTCGGGGAAGAACAGGCTGAAGATCAGCTCGGCGCCGGTCAGGTTGGGCACCACGCGGGTGAACAGCCCGACGTTCGGGGCTTCGGCGCTGACGAAGTCGACGACCCCGTGCTCCCGCGCGACTTTGACCGCGACCAGCCGCGGGCCACCGTCGGCCGGGACGCGCCAGACGTCGTCGTGGTCGTGCTCGACGGCGGGCGCGAACCCCGGCGCCCATTCGGGCAGGTGGCGCGCGTCGGCCAGGTAGCCGAGGACGCGTTCGGGCGGAGCGGCGATGGAGGTCGTGCGCGTCTCGGCGCGCCCGGGCCGGAATGCTGTCATGGGGTTAACCGTACGCATCTGCGTATCGTTTGTCCAAGCGTAAAATCCGGCGGGTGGACGAGGATCTCGGAGCACTCTGCGCGTGGGCGGGCCGCCGCCTGGCCGAGGCCGAGCAGCCCGTGCTGGCCGAGCACGGGCTCTCGATGTGGCAGTACGTGGTGCTGTCGGCACTGGCCCACGGATCGGCGCCGAGCCAGCTGGTCCTGGCGCAGCAGATCCACTACGACAAGACCCGCCTGATCGCGCTGCTGGACGGCCTGGTGACGGAGGGCCTGGTCAGCCGCGACCCGGACCCCGCGGACCGCCGGGCCCGGGTCGTCCGCCTGACCCCACTCGGCCTCCGGCGGCACGCCACGGTCCGAGCCGCGATCCGGGTGGTGGAGGACGGCTTGCTCGAAGGCCTGGACGCCGAGACGCGGCGGGTGCTGCGGTCAGCCCTCGCCCACCTGGCGAACGCGGACTGACCGCAGGCAAGGTCTCCATTGAGTTCCAGCGGACCGCCGCGCGCAACGCAGACCGCGTGTCTCGCGACTCAAGAACGTTCAGGCCCCCGGATCACTCCAGGAGATCACCGTGCCAGCCAGACCGGAAATCCCGCCGAATGGATCAGGTCAAGGAAAGCTGTACGACTTGATCTTGAAAGAGAGAGATCTGAGCAAGGAAGCCAAAGAACTTCACGCACGGTTGTTCGATCAAGAAACTGCGTTGATGCTACGCGGAAAACTCGACGACCTCCTGAGCACTATTTCATCGATTGCAACAGACGACAACCTGTGGTCCAACCTGGCAGATCCAAGCAAACATGCACCCCTATCCCTGCAGGAAATCGAAAAAATCACTTCCGACGCCCCTCTGGCACTGCCCTACATCCTCAAGACATGGGGCTACAGCACTCCGCCGCCACCACCAGCAGAAGACTTAGTCAACGAAACTGTCGGCGCCTTGAGAGCCAGTCTTTCGTTCCAGGGAGACCGTCGCACCGCCGCACAGGAGGCCAGATGGCAGGTCATCACATTCGAAATGAGAGTACGCCGGCAAATCCCCAGACTCGACAATCACGCTGACACAACAAAGCTCACGAACGCAGTTCTAACCGCCTGCACCAGGGCACGTCAATTGATTCTGCCCATTGGGTCGATAGTCGGCGCACTTGTCGGCGCAACCGGCAGAGCGTTAACGGAAAACGCGGATCCGAGGACGATCGAGGCGGTCAGCACCATCGCCGAGCAAGGTGCCCGATTCGGGCTTACAACGCTCACCGGCCTACTGACCACAAGTGACACTAGTCCACAGCGCACCCTCGCACCCGTCAACCTCACGGAGCAAATCGCTGTCGCCACACACCTGCACGCCGTAGTCGATATTTTGCAGTCCCGAAGTTCCCAAGGCGAAGAATACGGACGACTCATGAGAGCCGAGAGACATGCACGGAGAGCATACGATCTGGCCTCCCGGCTCAGCAGAAAAGACAGCGAACTACCCAGCGCCATCCAGAATTTGAGATCGAAACTGAAGGAAGCATCGAAGGCTCACCGCACAGGCCGACGAGACCTGAAAGAACTTTACAAGACAGTCAATGTGACGCTGTACGAAGCGTATGAAATCGCCACCGCGCAGGAGCGAAGTCGACCCAGTATCGTCGAGCCCCGCCGTTCCGCGGACAGGAAGACACGCCGGAGAAGTGACCCAGGGACGCGGCGCCGCGGTCCGGGTGATTTCGGGCCGGCTGGGCCACACCTGTGACGATGGTGGTTGGCAGACGCACCTGCCTGCCAACCACCATCGACTCACGCCACCGAGCAGAGGGTGCCGTTGAGCGTGAACGCCACCGGCAGGATGTTCGGCCCGCCGTAGTCGGCCACGAAACCCACGTCAGCACCCGACGCCACCGGCGCCGACGACGTCACCGTCACCGCGCTGCCCGTCTGCGTCCACGTTCCGTTCCAGCCGCTCGTCACCCGCTGCCGCGCGGTCGGCCAGGTGAACGCCAGCGTCCAGTCGCCCACCACGTTCGCGGCCGTCACGTGGATGCCGCCCACGAAACCGCTGGCCCAGTCCGTCACGTCGGTCAGCTTCACCGTGCAGCTGCTCGCCGCCGGAGCGCCGGTGGTCAGCGTCGACGGCGGGGACGCCCACGACACGTTCCCCGCCGTGTCACGAGCCAGCACGTTCACCGCGTACCGGCTGCCCGGCACCAGGTTCCGGGCGGTGAACGACGTTCCGGCCGTCTCGCCCCACAGCTGGCCGTTCGCGTACACCTCGTACTTCGCGATCGGGCGCCCGGCCGGAGTGGCCGCGGGCCAGGTGATCGTCGCGGTGCGGTCGGTCGTCGTGCCGGTCGGCTGACCCGGTGCGCCCGGGCCGGCGAAGGGGGAAACCGGGTGCAGGACCACGGTCGTCAGCGAATACGGCGGCAGCGTCTGCGTGCCGGCCGAACCCGCGGGGGCACTGGTGATCGACGTCGCGCCGTTGGTGAAGGTCGAAACCAGCGGTGTGGCCGCGGCGGGCGTGTAACCCCGGTAGTCGAGCGTCACCGCGCGCGACGCATCGGGGTCCTTGTTGATCAGCAGCACCGCCAGGTCCCCGTTCGGCCGGCGGACGGCGTGCGCGCCGACGAGCGGGTCGTCCGCGGCGGCCCGGACGAACTGGTCGCCGGGACGCGCGAAGCCGCTCAGCACCTTCAAGCCGTAGTAGGGCGCGAACGGCGTGTTGAGCGCCGGCTCGCAGCCTTCGGGGAGGCAGGTCGCGCTCGAGAGCAGGCCGAAGTCGGCGTAGTCCGGGTAACCGGCCACAGTGGACAGTTTCGTCGCCCCGTTGTGCGCGTTCCACCAGTCCACCGTGAACACGCCGTTGGCCAGCAACGCGCTGTAGACGTCGGCGGCGAACAGCGCGCCGGGCTGGGTGTTCATGCCCACCGGCGTGTTCGTCTCGGTCAGCGCGATGCCCAGCGGGCGGCCCGCGTACCGCGCGATCTGCTCGCGGGCCAGGTAGATCAGGTCGCCGACCTGCTCCGTCTTCGTCAGCGCCTCCGCGGCCGTCGAACCGCCGGGGTACCAGTGCAGGATCACGAAGTCGACGTGCGGGCCGGCGATCGACAGCACGGTCTGGTTCCACGTCGCGGTGTCGCCCTCGCCGACGATGCCGTCCGGCCAGTTCGCCGGGGTGGTCAGCACCGCGCCGATCTTCACCGCCGGGTCGGCGGCCTTCATCGCGTCGGCGTAGGCCACGACCTCGTTGGCGTAGGCGGTCGGGCTCTTGTCGGCGTGGTCGTCGGCTTCCCAGGCGGAACCGTAGTGGCCGTTGCCGTAGTTCTCGTTGCCGATTTCCCAGTACTTGACGCCGTACCCCCGCTCGACGTTGGCGTACCGCACCCAGCCCGCCGCCTCCTGCGGCGACCCGGTGCCGTAGTTCGCGATGACGATCGGCTGGGCCCCGGTCCGCCGGACCCCGCCCATGAAGGTGTCGAAATCGGTGCCGGGCGCGACGTAACCGCCCGGCGCGGTGTTGTCCTTCCAGTGGTAGATGTCGCCGTAGGACCCGCCGGGGTACCGCAGCACGCGCACGCCGGCACCGCCGAGCAGGTCGGCCACGGCGTCGGTCCCCAGCTGGCTGTCCCACACCGCGTGGTTGACGCCGATCCCGGTGTCCGGCACGGTGGCCAGCCCCGCCCGGACGTCGACGGTGACCGTCGCTCCGGGTGGTTCGGCGGCTTCGGCGGCGGGCACCGCCGCGGCGAGCACGGCGATCACCGGCCACGCTGCCCAGCGCAGACGTCGTGCTGTCATGGGAAGTCCATCCTCTCGTCGGGCACGAACGGATGACTGAGAGCGCTCTCAGAGAGAGAACCACCGCGCGGCCCGCAAGTCAACGAAAGTCCCGGGACGGCCCCGCGCGCATCGAGAGATCGATGCGTTCGAGCCGGTCGGCGACGAGCGTGACCACCCCTTCGGCCGCTTGGGCGCACCCGCGGACCAGCAGCGCGGCGCTGGTGCGGGCGACCAGCCGCTGCCGCCGCCACAGGCCGGGCGAGACGAGGACGTTGGCCATGCCGGTCTCGTCTTCGAGGTTGAGGAAGGTGATCCCGCCCGCGGTCGCCGGGCGCTGCCGGTGGGTGACCGCGCCGCCGACCCACACCCGCGTGCCGTCCCGCACGCGCGCGAGTTCGGCGGTGGTGATCGCGCCGCGCGCGTCGAGCAGCTCGCGCAGGTACTCCACCGGGTGGCTGTCCGGGGAAACGCCGGTGGCCCACAGGTCCGCGGCGGTGATCTCCAGCCGCGTCATGCCCGGCAGCGCGGGCGCGTCGAGCCCCGGGGCGAGGCCGGGCAGGTGCCCGGGCCGGGTGGCCGCCGCCGCGCCGGCGGCCCACAGGTCCTGCCGCCGGTCGCCGCCGAACGCCCCCGCGGTCGCGAGGGCTTCGACGGCGTTCTTCTTCAGCCGGACGCGGCGGGTGAGGTCGCCGACGCCGTCGTACGGCCCGCCGGCCTCGCGCTCGG
The DNA here is from genome assembly GCF_041346945.1 of Amycolatopsis sp. cg9. Classification (NCBI taxonomy): domain Bacteria; kingdom Bacillati; phylum Actinomycetota; class Actinomycetes; order Pseudonocardiales; family Pseudonocardiaceae; genus Amycolatopsis; species Amycolatopsis sp. cg9. Next base: position 349,440 of record NZ_CP166850.1, read on the forward strand.
CGACGATCGCCGCGGCCGGGCCGTCGCCGAGGTGGCGGACCCCGGCGAGGCCGAGCCGGAGCGCGACGCCGCCGGTGCTGCCGGGGTCGGGTTCGAGCGTGGCGTGGACGAGACTGGCGTTGAGATCCGGTTCGCGGACGTGAACGCCGTGCCGGCGGGCGTCGGCGACCAGCGATTGCGGGCTGTAGAACCCCATCGGCTGGGCGCGCAGCAGCCCGGCGCAGAACGCGGCCGGGTAGTAGCGCTTGACCCACGCGCTCGCGTACACCAGCAACGCGAACGACATCGAATGCGCTTCGGGGAAGCCGTAACCGGAGAAGGCGTGGATCTGCTCGAAGATCCGGGTGGCGAGCTCGCGATCGATCCCGTTGGCTTCGCACCCGGCGAAGAACCGCGCCATCAGCGCCTTCATCTTCGCGCTCGACCGCTTGGCGCCCATGGCCCGCCGCAGTTTGTCGGCTTCGGCCGGGGTGAACGAAGCGACGTCGACCGCCATCTGCATCACCTGCTCCTGGAACAGGGGAACACCGAGGGTGCGGTCCAAACTGGACGCCAGCAGCGGGTGCGCGTGCTGCCACTCCTCGTCGCCGCGGCGGCGCCGGATGTAGGGGTGCACCGAGCCACCTTGGATCGGGCCGGGCCGGATCAGCGCGACTTCGACGACGAGGTCGTAGAACTTCCGTGGCCGCAACCTGGGCAGGGTGGCCAGCTGGGCGCGGGATTCGACCTGGAAGACGCCGATCGCGTCGGCTTCGCAGAGCATGTCGTAGACGGCCGGGTCGGCCAGGTCGAGCTTCCCGAGGTCCACTGTGGACCCGTGGTGCTCGGCGACGAGGTCGATCGCGTAGTGCAGCGCGGAAAGCATGCCGAGGCCGAGCAGGTCGAACTTGACCAGCCCGACGGCGGCGCAGTCGTCCTTGTCCCACTGCAGGACGCTGCGGTCGGCCATGGCCGCCCATTCCACCGGGACCACTTCGGACACCGGCTGCTTCGACAGCACCATGCCGCCGGAGTGGATGCCGAGGTGGCGCGGGAAGTCTTCGATCCGCGCGGCCAGCTCGAGGACGTCGCCGGGGATCGCGCCGTCCGTCTGCTGCTTCGTGGCGGCGACCCCGCCCCAGCGGTCGACGAGCTTGCTGTAGGCGTCCTGCTGCCCGGGACTGTGCCCGAGCGCCTTGGCGGCGTCGCGGATCGCCGAGGGCGCCCGGTAGGTGATGACGTTCGCGACCTGCGCGGCGTGGAAGCGGCCGTGCTTGGCGTAGACGTACTGGATGGCTTCCTCGCGCCGGTCGGACTCGATGTCGATGTCGATGTCCGGCGGCCCGTCCCGCTCCGGGGCGAGGAACCGCTCGAACAGCAGGTTCCACTTGACCGGGTCGGCGTGGCAGATCCCGAGGGCGTAGCAGACGGCGGAGTTCGCGGCCGAACCGCGGCCCTGGCAGAGGATGTTCGCCTCCTTGCAGAAGCGGACGATGTCCCAGACGACGAGGAAGTAGCCGGGGAAGCCGAGGTCCTCGATGACGGCGAGCTCGTGGTCGAGCTGGGCGTACGCCCGGGGGTTCGCCTCGCGCGGGCCGTAGCGGTCCGCCGCGCCCGCCCGGGTCAGCTCGCGCAGGTAGGACATCTCGTCGTGCCCGGACGGCACCGGGAACGGCGGCAGGTCGGGGGCGACCAGCCGCAGGTCGAAGGCCACTTCCACGCCGAGCACGGCGGCCCGCCCGACGGCGCCGGGGTAGCGGCGCTCGAACCGGCGCCGCTGCTCCATCCCGGACCGCAGGAACGCCTGCCCGGACGGCGGCCGCCACCCCTCGAGGTCTTCGGCCGACCGGCGCGCCCGGACCGCGGCCACCATGTCCGCCACGACGGCGTCGTCGGGCCGGGCGTAGTGCACGTTGTTGGACACGACGGTCGGCAGCCGCAGCTCACGCGCCATCCCGTCGAGCAGGTCGTTGGCCGCGTCGTCGAGCGGCAGCCGGTGGTCGATCAGCTCGACGGCGACGTGCTGCCGCCCGAACCGGTCGACGAGCCGCTCGAGTTCGGCGTACGCGGCGGCGGCCCCGTTGCGGGCGAGCGCCTGGCGGACCGCGCCCTTCCGGCAGCCGGTGAGCACGACGACGTGCCCGGCCAGCTCGTCGGCCAGTTCGTCGACGTCGTAGACGGGCCGCCCCTTCGCCCCGCCGGCGAGCTGGGCGCGCGAGATGACGCGGCACAGCCGGTGGTACCCGTCCTGCTGCCGGGCGATCACCAGCAGGTGCGACCCCCGCGGATCCGGTTCCCCGGCTTGCGGCGCGGGCAGGTCGAGCGACAGCTCGGCCCCGAACCCGACGCGCACCCCGAGCTCCCGCGCGGCGTCGTTGAAGCGGACGGCGCCGTACACGCCGTCGTGATCGGTGAGCACGAGCGCGTCCAGCTCCAGCCGCGCGGCCTCCTCGACGAGCGCCTCGGGGTGGGAGGCACCGTCGAGGAAGCTGAAGTTGGAGTGCACGTGCAGCTCGGCGTAGGGCGCGCGGATCCGGTCCCCGGCGTCGTCCCGCCGCCGCCGGGTCCGCAGATCGGCCGGCGCCCCGGAATACCCTTCGCGCTTGCGCGACCACGCCGGGGCGTCGCTGCCGTCACCGGGCACGGGCGGCCGCCCGGAGGCGACCCGCTCCACTTCGGACCACGGCACGGTCGGGTTGTTGAACGCCAAAGCCAGCTCCCGCAAGGAAAGTTCACTGAGGGGAAGCCAGCGAATACCGCTCGAACACACGTACGACTACTGGAGTCGATCCTGAGCCGGTCGACGCGAAGTGTCAACTGTGGACCCCGCCGGAGTCGCCGTCGTCACACGACGGCGCGCCAGGCAAGGGAAGACAGCGTTTTCGCGGCGATGTGCGCGTCGGCCGCCTGGTGGCCGGCGAGGCGCAGCACGTCGAGGTCGAGCGCGGTCGCGGCGTTGGGGACGGCGAGCACGACCATCCCGGCGGCGTGGGCCGAGCGGATGCCGGACCCGGAGTCCTCGACCGCGACGCAGTGCGCCGGGGCCACGCCGAGCCGCCGCGCGGCGAGCAGGTACGGGTCCGGCGCGGGCTTGCCGCGCGAGACGTCCTCGCCCGCCACCAGCGCATCGAGCCAGGGGGTGAACCCGAACGCCGCGGCCGCCGCCTCGACGTAGCGCCGCGGCGACGCCGACGCCAGGCCGACCAGGCCGAGCCCGGCGGCGGTGGCGACGAGGCGGGCCGCCCCCGGCAGCGGCCCGCACCCGCCGCGGCCGATCTCGGCGACCATGCCGTCGACGCACCCCGCCACGGCGTCCTCCGGCGTGAGGCCCGGGCAGCGGCGGGCGAGGTAGGCACCCCAATAGCCGGTGCTGGTGCCCTGGATCGCGGCCCAGTCCCGGTTCGTCCACGCGTGGCCGTGGCGAGCCGCGACGGCGCCGAGGACGCGGTTCCAGGCCCCGGCGCTGTCGGCCAGGGTTTCGTCGAGGTCGAAGACGGTCGCGGCGAGCATCAGCCGAACGCGGAGATCTGCTCGATGGAGACGACCTTCAGCCAGTGCCGGTCGGCGAACGCCCGCAGCTCGGGGAGCCGGGCGACGCTCCCGTCTTCGTTGCACACCTCGCTGATCACCGCGACGGGCGCGAGGCCGCACAGGCGCATGAGCTCCACCGCGGCCTCGGTGTGGCCGCGCCGCTCGGCGAGCCCGCCCGCCCTCGCGCGCAGCGGGAAGACGTGCCCGGGCCGGCGCACCAGGCCGGTCGTCGTCGCGGGATCCGCGAGCACCCGCAGCGTGCGGGCGCGGTCGGCCGCCGAAATCCCGGACTCGATGCCGTCGGCCGCGTCCACCGACACCGTGTACGCCGTACCGGCGGGGTCTTCGTTGTCCGCCACCATCGGCCCCAGCCGCAGCCGGTCGGCGATCTCCGGCGGCATCGGTGCGCAGATCAGGCCGCTGGTGTGCCGCATGTAGAAGGCGAGGGCGTGCGGCGTCGCGTGCTCGGCCGCCATGATCAGGTCACCCTCGTTCTCCCGGTCCTCGTCGTCGACCACGACCACCGGCCGGCCGGAGGCGAGGTCCGCGATCGCGGCCCGCACGGTGTCCAGCCCCGTCGGCCGGTCGCGGCGGAGCTGTTCGGGAAGGGCGAATGTCATCGGCTGTCCTCCGTGGACGGGTGGCAGGGCACCGGAGCATGATCACCAAGCGGCCGGGTCTCCGCTCGCCGATCGGCCACTTGTGACCCGAACCGGCGAACGGAAATCAGTCGTAGCAACCCTCGACCGTCCATTGTGGATTATCGCCGATCATGGCCTTGAGCAGCAGGGCGACGTCGCCGTCGTCGGTTTCCAGGACCACCTGGACGCGGGCGAGCCGGTCGCCGCGGTGGTGGACCACCCAGGGGCCCGCCGCGCCGAGGACGTGGCGGGGCGGGCCGTCGTCGACGGCGATCGTTTCCGGGGCGCCGGTGAGCTCGCCGCGGGGGGTGCAGCGCACCTCGGCGCCGGTCGCGTCGAGGACCGCCGCCGGCGGTGGGTGGAGTGGTACGTGCGTCGGGGAAGGCGCCGGCAGCCGGCCCGGCCAGGGCTGGTCGGCCGTCGCCGCGGCGCGGGGTTCGCCCCACGGGACCAGGCGGACGCGCTCGGCCGGGCCGCGGCCGCCGTCGAGCAGCGGGGTGACGACCGCGTCCGGGCCCAGCAGGCCCTGGATGCGGACCAGCGCGCGGCCGGCGCGCTCGGCGGCGTCGGCGTCGCGGCCCATCGACCCGAACTGCAGCTGCAGCGCCTGCCCGCCGACCACCTCTTCGGGGTCGAGGCGCAGCCGGACGATGCCGGCGGTGGGCCGGTCGCGGGCGTTGAGCCAGCCTTCGCACTGCCAGCGCACGCGGTCGGCCGTCGCGCGGGCGGTCAGCGGTTCGGCGCAGCGCCAGACGCGGACGCGTTCTTCGCCGGCTTCGGTGACGGCGACGACAGCGAGCCGGGTGCAGGCGAGGCCGTGGCGGGCGAGGCCGGCGAAGAAGCGTTCGCCGAGCGTCTTCGCGACGAACGCGGCTTCGTCGATCCGGGCCAGCGGGTGCTCGAAGGTTTCGACGACCGACAGGTCCGGCGGCAGGGCACGGCGCAGCGGCGGCCGCTCGGAGAGGCCGCGGGCGAGCCGGTGGGCGGTGACGGCGTCCTTCGGGAACCGGCCGGCGACGTCCCGTTCGGCGAGCGCGGCGAACGCGCCGAGGGTCCGCAGCCCGAGCCGCCGCAGCAACGCGACCAGCTCACCGCGGCCGTCCCCCGGCTGGTCCAGTTCGGTGATCGCGAGCGGCGCGAGGAACGCGGCGGCGCCCCCGGACGGCACGAGCGCCGACCGCCGGGCGGCGAGGGTCGCGGCGAAGAGCCCGTCGGCGATCCCGACCTGGCACTCGACCCCGGCCCGCGCGGCGACCTCGTCGATGAGCAGTTCGGCGAGCGCGGCCTCCCCGCCGAAGTACCCGGCGGCCCCGGTGACGGGCACGGCCACGATCCCGGCCCGCACGACCTCGACCCCGACGGCCTGGCTTTCGACGGCGGCGGCGACGGGTTCGAAGAGCCGCGCGTCGCGGTCCGGGTCGTGCTGGTGCACGACGAGCCCGGGACAGCGGGACTGGGCATCCCGCCGGCGCATCCCCCGCCCGACCCCGCTGCCACGCGCGGCGGCGGAGCAGGCAACAACACGGTTGGCGGAGAAGACGGCGGCGGGAGCGGCGGGCGGCGTACCGGCAGCGGCGCAGGCGGCGACGACCGGCCAGTCCGGGCACCAGAGCACCAGCAGCCGCGGCGCATCGGTCATCGGACGCTTTCGGCGGCGAGCTGCCCGGACCAGCCCGGCCGAGCACCGCGCCGGTGGGCCGACACGCCGCCTGCCGAGCCGGCCACGACCGCACCCAGCTGCGCCGGCCGGCTCACCCCGCGATCTCGACCGCCCACCAAGCCGACCACGAACCCACCCAGCCGAGCACCGCTCCGGCGAACCGGCCCGCCGACTATCAAGCCGACCACGAAGCCACTCGGCTGCGCCGGCCGGCTCACGCCGCGATCTCGACCACCCGCCAAGCCGACCACGAACCCACCCAGCCGACCCCCACCCCGGCAGGCCGAGCGGCTCACCCCGCGACCTCGACCGCCCACCAAGCCGACCACGAACCCACCCAGCCGAGCACCGCTCCGGCGAACCGGCCCGCCGACTATCAAGCCGACCACGAAGCCACTCGGCTGGACCGGCCGGCTCACACCGCGATCTCGACCACCCGCCAAGCCGACCACGAACCCACCCAGCCGACCCCCACCCCGGCAGGCCGGGCGGCTCACCCCGCGACCTCGGCCACCCACCCACGCCAAGCCACCGCCGCACCACGGGGCGCCCGGCGGCTCGGCCCGCCACCGCACGGCACTCACCTCACACGCGCAGGGAAAACCCGCGCGTCAGTGCGGCCCGCCGGACCCACCGCGCCTCCCGGTTCGGGCAGCCGCAGCGGCACCGAGCGGGACCGGACCGCCGAGCCGCGACCTCGGCTCGTCGCCACCAGCTCGCGGTACCTCAGGTGACCGTGGCCGTCCGCGCTCAAGCCGTGCCAGCGGCGGCCCGAGACGCTCAGCTCCAGGTCCGCGCCCGGCCACGACCCGGCCGCCAGCAGGACCGAGCCGCGGTTGCGGACGCGGCCCGCCAGGCGGCGGGCCAGCTGGGGCCGCACACTGTCCGCCAGCGAGCGGCCGAGGACCACCAGGTCGAACCCGTCCACCAGTGCCGAAACCACCGCCACCGGCTCCGCGCCCGGGTGCGGCACCAGGGCGATCCGCTCCAGGTCGACGCCGAGTTCCGCGGCCGCGGCCAGGCCCAGCTCCGGCAAGCCGGTGACCGCCGCCCAGGAGCCGTCGCGGGTGGCGGCCGCGAGCAGGGCCAGCACCAGTGACGTCGCGCCGCGGACCGACACCGTGGTGCCGCGGCGCAGGCCGCCGCCGGGCAGGAGGTGGGCCAGCGCGGGCAGCACCGTCAGGTGCCCGGCCGGGTCCGGCTCGCCCAGCTGTGCCGCCGTGCGGACCCCCGGGATCCCCGCCAGCGCCTCCGGCACCGCCACGCCAACCCACCTCCAGCACCACGTACTCGCACCGGAGACACCCGCGTGAGGAAGCCACAGGCGAACCCAGGAGAATCATCGAACACTTGTTCGCATACTGCGAGACGACCGGGCCCCGTGTCAAGCCGGGCTCAACCGATCGGGGCCGGTCCCGCGTGTCTCGCTGTGACGCGGATCGCGGTCACGTCCTCCGCCACCACCTCGTCCACGGGGTGAACGAGAAAAGAGGACGAGATGCGCGAGATCCTGATCGTCGGCGGCGGCTACGCCGGGTTCTACACCGCCTGGAAGCTGGAAAAGAAGCTGCGGCGCGGCGAGGCCGCGGTCACCCTCGTCGATCCCCGCCCCTACCTGACCTATCAGCCGTTCCTGCCCGAGGTCGTCGCCGGGTCGGTCGAGGCGCGGCACGCCGCCGTGTCGCTGCGGCGGCACCTGCGGCGGACCCGGGTGATCGCCGGGAAGGTCACCGCCGTCGACCACGCGCACCACGTGGTCAGCGTGCGGCCCGCCGACGGCGAGCCCTTCGAACTCGGCTACGACACCATCGTCGTCACCGCCGGGGCCGTCACCCGGACCCGGCCGGTGCCGGGCATCGCCGAGCAGGCCATCGGGCTCAAGCACGTCGAAGAGGCCGTCGCGATCCGCGACCGGCTGCTCACCGCCTTCGACCGGGCCGCCGCGCTGCCGGCCGGGCCCCTGCGGCGGAAGCTGCTCACCGTCGCCTTCGTCGGCGGCGGCTTCTCGGGCGTCGAGGGCTTCGGCGAGCTGCTGTCGCTCGCGACCGCGCTGCTCAAGCGCTACCCGGAACTGCACCGCGACGAACTGCGCTTCCACCTCGTCGAGGCGTCGGACCGCATCCTGCCCGAGGTCACCGACCGGCCGGGCCGCTGGGTCGTGCGGGAGCTGGCACGGCGAGGCGCGCGCGTCCACCTGGACACGCGGGTGACGTCGGCGGAAAACGGCCACGTGCGGCTCTCGACCGGCGAGGAGTTCGACGCCGAACTGATCGTCTGGACCGCGGGCAACGGCGCCAACCCCGTCCTCGGCCGGCACACCGACCTGCCCGTCGACGAACGCGGTTACCTCGTCGTGCGACCGGATCTGCGCGTCGCGAACCACACCGACGCCTGGGCCGCCGGGGACGCCGCCGCCGTGCCCGACCTCGCCTCGACCGTGCCGGGCGCGCGGACCGTGCCCAACGCCCAGCACGCCTACCGGCAGGGAAAGCTGCTGGCGCGCAACATCATCGCGACGCTGCGCGGCCGGGAGCCCCAGGACTACGTCCACCACAGCCTCGGCGCCATCGCGACGCTCGGCCTGGGCCGCGGGATCTTCCAGTACCGGCGGCTGGTGATCACCGGGCTGCCGGCGTGGCTGATGCACCGCGGCTACCACGTCCTCGCCGTGCCCACCTGGGAACGCAAGGTCCGGGTGCTCGCGGTGTGGCTGGCGCAGGCGCTGTTCGGCCGCGACATCCTTTCGCTGGCCTCGGTGCAGCACCCGCGGGACGCGTTCGTGGCAGCGGGCCTCACCGTCGCCGGCGAGGCCCGCCCGCCTCAGCCCGCGAACGGGCTCGCGTCGATCGCGCAGGTCTTGCCGGCGGCCGGGAACGCCCCCGAGATCAGGTAGTCCCGCTTGACCTGCTCGGTGCACGTGCTCGGCACGTACATCGACGAGTGCCCGTACCCCTCGGTGACGAACACCCGGGCGCGCGCCAGTTCCGCGGCGCCGTCCCGGGCCCCGGCCAGCGGCGTCGACGGGTCGTACCGGTTGTTCAGCACCAGGATCTCCGCCGACGTCGGGCGGTTCCACGGGCCGGTGTACCGGTCGGTGTCCTTCGCCTGCCAGAACGCGCAGCTCATCATGTCCAGCACCCCGATCCGGCCGAAGTACGGGACCCGCCGGTCCTCGGATTCGGCGTACCGGCTGTAGATCGCGGGGTCGGTCGGGACGTCGCTGTCGGAGCACTGGATGGCGTTGAACGCCTCGGTGCGGTTCGACGTGTACGGCTCCGAAGCGGCGGCCGCGAACGCCTGCGGGGCGTCATAAAGCCGCTGCAGCAGCGAAGCGATGTCCGGCCAGCCCCGCGAGTCCGACAGGTCGGCGGCCGCGTTGATGATCCCCGAATACGTCCACGTCTCACCGTCCACGGTGATCGGCGCCTGCTTCGCGCGGGCGGTCAGCGCCGCCCACTTCGCCTTCGGGTCACCGGACGAGAACGCGCACTTCGGGCCGGCTTCGGTGCACAGGCGCAGGAACTGGTCGAACGTCTGCGAAATCCCGGTGGCGACGTCCTGGCGCGTGTCCAGCGGAACGGTCTTGCCGGCACCGTCGTGGCCGGTCGCGTTGCCCGCGAAGTCCATGGTGCCGTCGAACACCATCGCGCGGATCCGGTCCGGGAACAGGTTCGCGTAGGTGGCGCCGAGCTGGGTGCCGTAGGAGATCCCGTGGTAGGTCAGCTTCGGGTCGCCGACCGCGCGGCGCAGCATTTCCAGATCCCGCGCGGTGTTGGCCGTCGAGACGTGCTCGAGGATCGGGCCCGCCTTGGCCGAACAGCGGTCGGCCAGTTCCTTGGACTTGGCGTAGAAGGCCGCGTTGCCGCTCGGGTCGCCGGGCATCTCCGGGAACGACCCGAAGAAGGATTCCTGCTCGGCGAGGGTGTCGAAGCAGCGCACGGCGGTGCTGGCCCCGATCCCGCGCGGGTCCCACGACACGACGTCGAACCGCGCGCGCAGCTGGTCGGAGAACAGCCACGGCCACTTGCCGCGCTCCCGCAGCCGCTGCAGGCCGGACGCGCCCGGGCCGCCGAAGTTGACGAACAGCGTGCCGATCTTGTGCGCGGGATCGGTGGCGGGCTCCTTGATGAGCGCGAGGTCGATCTTCGCGCCGGCCGGGCGGTCGTAGTCCAGCGGCACCGAAGCGGTGGCGCACTGGAACCCGGCCGCGCAGTCGGTCCAGCTCAGCCGCGGCGTCGGAACGCCGTCGGCGGAAGCCGAGGCCACCGCGGGCACGGCCATCGAGACCCCGAGCGCGACCAGCAGGCCGCGCACGAAGCCTCCCCCAGGAAGTCGAAGCACGAAAAGTCCTCTCGTGAACGGAAACGATCACCTCCCCAGACGGCTGAGGGGGCGGCGAGGTTGGCAGGGCGGCCGAAAAAGATCAGCGCGCCCGTGAGTCATTCGCCGAACCTCCTGGAAGGGTTCCCGGCCGGCCGGACATCATGAACGACCCTTTCACCCCACCAGACGCCATGAACGACCCTTTCACGACGTTCCGGCGCCGGGGGCCGGCAAAGTCGCACGGCCAGGCCACTCGACCGCCGGCAAGCCGCAACGTCATGAACGACCCTTTCACCCCACCAGACGCCATGAACGACCCTTTCATGACGTCCGGGCACCGCGACGCCGCCAGACCCGCGCGAGCACAACTTTGCCGCGGCACTGACGTCCGGGCCACCCCGGCCCGAAAAGATCTGTGGCGCGAACTTGTGCTCCATGTCTATAGTACTAGTCAACTAGATAAATGGAGTTGCCGATGATCGAGTTCCACCTGGACGCGAGGTCCGGCTTGTCGCCGTACCAGCAGCTGGTCCAGCAGGTGCGGCACGCGTTGCGCCTCGGCCTGCTGAACGAGGGGGACCAGCTCCCGAAGGTCAAGGACGTGGTCGCTTCCCTCGCGATCAACCCGAACACCGTGCTGAAGGCCTACCGCGAGCTGGAGCACGACGGGCTCGTCTCGGCCCGGCCCGGGGTCGGCACGTTCGTCACCGCGACGCTGAACGGCGGTGCGTCGTTCGCCGTGCTCGGGCCGCTGCGGCAGGACTTGCGCCGCTGGCTGGGCAAGGCCCGCAAGGCCGGTCTCGACGAAGAGAGCATCGAGGCCCTGTTGATGTCCACGTTTCGCGACTCCGCCAGAGAGGACATAGCGTGAGCGTCCTGCGTGCCCAGGGACTGGGCAAGAAGTACAAGCGCAACTGGGCGTTGTCCGGCTGCACCCTGGAAATCGAGCCCGGCCACGTGACCGGGCTGGTCGGCCCGAACGGGGCGGGCAAGTCGACGCTGCTGAACATCGCGTCCGGCATGCTCGAACCGACCACCGGCACGATCGAGGTGTGCGGCGGGGTGCCCGGCAGCGGGCCGGACCAGCTGGCGAAAGTCGGGTACGTCGCCCAGAACACTCCGGTCTACGGCGGGCTGAGCATCGAAGACCACCTGCGGCTCGGCGCGCACCTCAACCCGCGGTGGGACACCTCGCTCGCCGAGAAGCGGATCGAGCGGCTGGGGCTCGACCCGAAGCAGCACGCCGGCAAGCTGTCCGGTGGTCAGCGCGCCCAGCTGGCGCTGACGATCGGCATCGCCAAGCGGCCCGAGCTGCTGCTGCTGCTCGACGAACCGGTCGCCGCGCTGGATCCCTTGGCGCGGCGGGAGTTCCTGCAGGACCTGATGGAGGCGGTGGCCGAGCACGAGCTGTCCGTCGTGATGTCCTCGCACCTGGTCAACGACCTGGAACGGGTCTGCGACCACCTCATCGTGCTCGTCGATTCGCAGGTCCGGGTGATCGGCGAGGTCGAGGAACTGCTGGCCACGCACCACCGGCTCTCCGGGCCGCGGCGGGACGTCGAGACGCTGCCCGCGGACCAGCACGTCGTGTCCGCGAAGCACACCGACCGGCAGACCACGGTGCTCGTCCGCACCGAGGCGCCGATCCTGGATCCCGTGTGGACGGTCGCGCAGATCGGCCTCGAAGACCTCGTCCTCGAGTACATGAGCAACCCCGCCGCCGCCCGCCCCGCCCTGGAGGTCCTGCGATGACCTGGCTGACCTGGCGCCAGTTCCGCGTCCCCGCGCTGTCCGTGTTCGCCGTGCTGCTCGTGATCGGCGTCGTGCTCGCGATCACCGGCCCGGAACTGGTCGGGCGCACGAACTTCTCCGACCAGGACACCCTCTTCGGCGGGACGATCCTGGTGCTCTACCTGCTGCCCGCCGCGATCGGCGTGTTCTGGGGCGTCCCGATGATCACGCGCGAGCTGGAGAGCGGCACGCACAGCCTGGTGTGGAACCAGACCGTCACGCGCAAGCGGTGGCTCACCACCAAGCTCGGCTTCGGCCTGCTCGTCGCGATGGTCGCGGCCGGCCTGCTCGGCTGGGCGGTGTCCTGGTGGGCGAGCCCGATCGACGCGCTCGCGGCCTCGCAGACCGACCGCGGGATGCTCTCCCGCATCGCGCCGGTGGTGTTCGGCGCGCGCGGCATCGTGCCGATCGGGTACGCGGCGTTCGCCCTCGCGCTCGGCGTCGCGGTCGGGATGCTGCTGAAGCGGACGGTGGCCGCGATGGCCGTCACGCTCGTCGTGCTCGCCGCCGTGCTGCTCCTGGTGCCGAACTTCGTGCGGCCGTACCTGATCCCGCCGCAGACGATGACGGTCGCGATCGTCGGCGAGGACATCACGAACATCACCGGCGACGACACCCACGGGATACTGGAGATCGGCATGCGGAACCCGGCCGGCGCGTGGGTGCTGGCGAACGAAACCGTGGACGCGAACGGCAACGTGGCCAGCCCGCTGCCGGACTTCGTGCAGAGCTGCGCCCCGCGGCCGGGCCAGGGCCCGCCGGAGCGCGGCAGCATGGAGGCGTGCATGGCCCAGCTGGGGCAGCACGGCTACCAGCAGCGCCTGACCTACCAGCCCGGTTCCCGGTTCTGGCCGCTGCAGTGGCTCGAACTCGCGCTCTACCTCGCCATGACGGCCTTGCTCACCTGGTTCTGCTTCCGTCGCGTCCGCCACCTTTCCTGACCCGGTTCCTGGGGGAATCATGCGCACTCTCGCGGTAGCCACCGCATTGACCCTGACGCTGTCCGCCGCGCCCGCCTCGGCGAGCACGACGCCGTACCTGCCCCGCCCGACCGGCCACGAGCCCGTCGGCGTCAGCACACTGTCCGTTGTGGACCGTTCGCGGCCCGACCCGTGGGTGCCGTCGGTGCCCTACCGGGAACTGATGGTCTCCCTGTTCTACCCCGCGACGTCGGCGAACGGCCCGACCAAGCAGTACATGACGCCGCTGGAGTCCGAGCGCAACCTCGAACGGGAGAACATCCCGGGGCTGCCGCTGGACGTCATGAGCACGGTCCGGACGAACGCCGTCGTCGACGCGAAACCGGCCGGGCGGTGGCACGGCCTGCCGCTCGTCGTGCTGTCCCCGGGCTGGACCCAGCCCCGCGCGACGCTCACCGCGCTGGCCGAAGACCTCGCCAGCCGCGGGTACGCCGTGGCGGCGATCGACCACACCTACGAAAACCGCGCGACCACCTTCCCCGACGGCCACGTCACCGGCTGCGCCGCCTGCGAAGTCGACGACCAGCCGGGGTTCTGGGAGAAGTTCGCGCAGGTCCGGTCGAAGGACGTGTCGTTCGTGCTCGACTCGTTGCTGCGCTCGAAGAAGTGGGGCGCGCTCATCGACCCCGCGCGGATCGGCATGACCGGGCACTCGGCGGGTGGCGCGATCGCGACGCAGGCGATGCTGGCCGACGCGCGGATCCGCGCCGGGGCCGACATCGACGGCAGCATCCACGTGCCGCTGCCGCCGTCCGGCCTGTCGCGGCCGTTCCTGTTCCTCGGCAGCATGGACAACTACACTCCGGGGCAGCAGGGCCCGTACGACGACTGGGAAACCGACTGGACCCACCTCACCGGGTGGAAGCGCTGGCTCATGGTGTCCGGCACGGTGCACCAGTCGTTCACCGACCTCGGGGTGCTCGCCGCGCAGCTGGGCGTGGACCTCGGCGCGTCGATCGACGCGAACCGCGCCCTGGCCGTCACCCGGACCTACGTAAGCGCTTTCTTCGACCAGCACCTGCGCTGCCGCCCGCAGCCGCTGCTGGCCGCGCCCTCGCCGGCCTACCCGGAAGTGACGTTCATCGGATGAAGAAGACGATCCTCATGACCGTCATCGCACTCGCGGTCACCCTGGCCGCGCCCGCCGCCTCGGCCGAACCGGCGCTCGCGCTGGCGAAGCCGACCGGCGACCGGCCGGTGGGCACGGCTTCCCTGCCCTCGGCCGACCTCTACTACCCGGCGGCCTCGGCGCGAGGCGCGCGGAAGCGGTTCATGACCGAAGCGGAGGCGAAAGCCGCCCTCGACGAAGCCGGGATCACCACGATCCGGCCGTCGGTGCTCACCACGGTCCGCACCGACGCCTTCGTCGACGCGCGCCCGGCCGGGCAGCACCTGCCGTTGGTCGTCCTGTCCGCCGGCGCCGAACTGACGTCGCTCGCCGAAGACCTGGCGAGCCACGGCACCGCGGTCGTCGTGGTGGCCCGCGGCGCGGACGTCCCGTCGGTGCTGGACGCGCTGCTCCGCTCGAAGTGGGCGGCGCTGATCGACCCGGCCCGGATCGGACTGGCCGGCGGCGCGAACACGATCGACGCCGTGGCAGCCGATCCGCGGCTCAAGGCCGGCCTCGACCTCGACGGCACGCCGACCGGCTCGCCGTCCCGGCTCGACCGGCCGTTCCTCTTCCTGGGCACGGAAGCGCGGCAACCGGACTGGAACCGGCTGACGGGCTGGAAGCGCTCGCTCGTCGTGGCCGGGACGGCGCACCCGTCGTTCACCGACCTCGGCCTCGTCGGCGAACAGCTCGGCCTCGACTTCGGCGCGACGACACCGGCCGCGCGCGGTCAGGCCGTCACCGCGGCGTACGTCCGGGCGTTCTTCGACGAGCACCTGCGCGGCGAACCCCAGCCGGTGCTGGCCCAGCCGTCCGCGCGGTACCCGGAGGTCGGCTTCGCCCGGACGTCGACGCCGTACCTGCCCGCGCCGACCGGGGACCGGCCGGTGGGCAGCACGTCGGTGTACCTCAAGGACACTTCGCGGCCCGACCCGTGGGTGCCGTCGGTGCCCTACCGCGAGCTGATGGTGACGCTGTTCTACCCGGCGGCGTCACCGGACGGCCCGAAGACGCGGTACCTGACGCCGGAAGAGTCCGCGGCCCTGCTGACGGGCAGTGGCCTGGACGTGCCGCCGGACCTGCTCACGACGATGGTGACGAACTCGGTGGCCGACGCCCGGCCGGGTGGCCGGAACCTGCCGCTGGTCGTCCTGTCGCCCGGCTACACCAAGCCGCGCGCCACGCTCTCCGCGCTCGCCGAGGACCTGGCGAGCCACGGGTACGCGGTCGCCGTGGTCGGCCACACCTACGAAAACAGCGGGCAGAGCATGCCCGGCGGACGGTTCGCGGGGTGCGCGTCGTGCGAAGTGCCGCACGACAGCGCTTTCTGGCGGAAGCTGGTGCTCGGCCGGGCCGCCGACGTGTCGTTCGTGCTGGACTCGCTGACGCGCTCGAAGTGGGGGTCGCTGATCGACGCGTCCCGGATCGGCATGGCCGGGCACTCCGTCGGCGGTGCCGGCGCGCTGCCCACGATGGTCGCCGACGCGCGGGTCAAGGCCGGGATGGACATCGACGGCACCACCGAGGTCCCGCTCACCGCGCCCGGCCTGGACCGGCCGTTCATGTTCGTGAGCCACCAGCTCGCGGCCACCGCGTGCGCGCCGGGCAACGAGCCGTGGGAGCGGGACTGGGCGCAGCTGACCGGCTGGAAGCGCTGGGCGGAGGTGGCGGGCACGCAGCACGCGTCCTTCACCGACGTCGGCCTGGTGGCGGACGAGTTCGGGGTCGACATGGGCGCCACCACGGGCGGCCGGCGCACGCAGGCCATCACCCGGGCCTACGTCGGCGCCTTCTTCGACCAGCACCTGCGGGGCGTGCCGCGGGCGGTGCTCGACCGGCCGGGGTTCCCGGAAGTTTCCTTCTGTCACTGAAGGAACCGGCGGAAGCGGCATCGCCCGGGGGGATGCCGCTTCCGCCGCCGGCACCGCCCGGACGTCATGAAAGGGTCGTTCACCTCGCCGGACGACGTGAACGACCCTTTCATGACCTTGGTCGCCGGGGTTCCGGCGAGCCGGGGCGGGTCAGAGCTTGCCGCCGGCCACCGGTGGCATGTCCGGCGCGTCCTCGACCTCCGTCGCCGACTCGCGGTACAGGTGGTTTTCGACCTCGAACAGGTTGTCGCCCGCCCGCTCGACGACCGTCAGCAGCGTCGTCATCTGGGCGACCTCCTCGACCTGCTCCTTGAGGAACCAGCCCATGAACTGCTCGCCGAGGTAGTCCTCCTCGGCGCGCGCGGCCTTCGCCATCGCCTCGATGTCCGCGGTGACCGCGCGTTCCTGCTCCAGGGCCAGCTCGATCACCTCGTGCACGCTCGAGAAGTCGTTCCGGACGTCGCCGGTGCCGGGGATCGCCACCGGGTGGTCGCGGTCGAGCAGGTACCGCACCATCGCCAGCGCGTGGTTCCGCTCCTCGATCGCCTGCCGGTAGAAGCGCTTGGCCAGTCGCGGCAGGTCACGGGCGTCCAGCCAGACGGCGAGCGCGGTGTACTGCTGGGCGGCGGTGAACTCGCGGCGGATCTGGGTCTGCAGCAGTCCGGCGAACTTCTGGGTCTTGGCCATGCCCCACAAGGTACGACGGACCGGGGGCCCGGATCTACGATCGGTGCGGTGACCAGCACACCCGACCTCTCCGGCACGATCACCTGCGTCACCGGCGCGGCCGGCGGCATCGGGCGCGGGATCGCGCTCCGGTTCGCCGCGGCGGGCAGCGCGGTGGCCGTGCACCACCGGCGTCCCGGCGCCGCCGACGCCGTCGTCGAAGCGATCGAAGCCGCCGGCGGGCGGGCCCGCGCGTTCGCCGCCGAACTCACCGACGACGCCGCCTGCCACGCCTTGCTCGACGCCGTCGCGGAGTGGGGCGGGCGGCTCGACGCGCTGGTCAACAACGCCGGCGTCCAGCCGGTCGAGCCCCTCGAAGACCTCACGGCCGAGCGCTGGCGGGCGATGCTGGACGCGACCCTGACCAGCGCGTTCTCCTGCACCCAGGCCGCGGCCCGGCTGCTGGGCGACGGTGGCAGCGTCACGCACGTCGCCTCGATCGAGGCCCGGCAGCCCGCCCCGGGGCACGTCCACTACAGCTCGGCGAAGGCGGCGCTGGTCATGCACGCGCGCGGCGCGGCGCTGGAGTACGGGCCGCGCGGGATCCGCGTCAACACGGTGTCCCCCGGCCTGATCGACCGGCCCGGTCTCGCGCGGGACTGGCCGGACGGCGTCGGCCGGTGGCACCGCGCCGCGCCACTGGGCCGCCTGGGCACCCCGGCCGACGTCGGCAACGCGTGCGTCTTCCTGGCGTCCCCGCTGGCGTCCTTCGTCACCGGGCACGACCTCGTCGTCGACGGCGGCGTCACCGCCCGGCCCACCTGGTAACGTGAAACACGTTCTAGTTTCTGGGGGTGCGATGACCTTCCCGGTGGTCGACGGCGTTCCACCCGGGCGTGCCCTGCTCGGCACCCGGATCCGCGAGCTGATCGAAGCCTCGGTGCGCGTGCGCGACGACGACGAAGCCGGCCTGGCCGCGGCCGCGCGGCGGGTCGAAGCGGTGACCGCGGCCCTGCGGGCGGCCGGCGAGGCTCCGCCGTTGCTGCTGGCCGCCCTCGAGGGTGGCGGGCACCTGAGCGTCAACAATCCCCTGGAAGGGCCCGGGAACCCGCTGGCACCGCCGCTGTCGTGGGTGGCGGTCGGCCCGGACTCGGTGCGGGCCGAGGTGCTGCTCGGCGCCGCGCACGAGGGCCCGCCGGGCCGCGTCCACGGCGGCTGGGTGGCGGCGGTCCTCGACCACGTCCTGGGCCGCGCCACGGCCGCGGCGGGCTACCCGGGGATGACGGCGTCGCTGACGGTCGACTACCACCGGGGCACGCCGTACGCGGTCCCGCTCGTCGCCGAGGGGCGGCTGGTCCGCCGTGACGGGCGGAAGCTGCACGCCTCGGGCACGCTGCGGGCGGGCGACGAGGTCTGCGCGACCGCGACGGCGATCCTGGTGCACTTCAGCGCGGACCGGTTCCCGGTGCCCACGGACTGACCCGGCCCGGGCAGCCGGCGCTGTCACCCGCCCGGCCCGCGCCGAGGTCGCGAATGACTCATTCGGGACCCCAGAGGCCGCGAATGACTCATTCGCGACCCCTACCCCGGCGGGCCGGCGGGCAGGCGGGCCGGCCGAGCCGGCCGAGCCGGCCGAGCCGGCGGGCCAGCGGGCCAGCGGGCCAGCGGGCCGGCCGACCTCACTCGCCGCGGATCGCCGCCCGCCCACCGACCCGTCCCGGCGGTCGCGAATGACTCATTCGGGACGCCCAATGCCGCGAATGAGTCATTCGCGACCCCCGCCGGACCGCTCAGGAGCCGACCGTCGTGTGCCGGGGTGCCGCCGAGCTCGACGTCGCCATCAGCACCGCGCAGATCGGGACCGCCATCGCCAGCGCCGCCAGCACGAACACCGGGAACAGGAACGAGAACACCTCCGTGCCGGCCGGGTCCGGGGCCGCCGGGTCGAGGTGGAGGCGGACCGCCGCCATGCCCGTGTAGTGCATGCCCGTCACCGCCGCGCCCATCACCAGGCCCGCCGCCAGGCGGGGCAGCAGCTTGTCGAGGCCGACCGTGAACCACAGGGCCGCCGTGGCCGCGACCACCGCGACGACCACCGACAGCACCACCAGCGTCGGGTCGTAGCCGATCGTGCCCTTGACCTGCACCGCCCACATGCCGGTGTAATGCATCACCGCCACCGCGAGCCCGGTCAGCAGGCCGCCCAGCAGCAGGCGGCGCCAGGCGAACCGGTTGCGGACGCCGAACACCAGCAGGCCGCAGAACACCGCCGCCACCGAAAGGATCGCCGACACCGCCGTGCGGAGGATGTCGTAGCGCACCGGGAGACCCGGTGTCGAAAAGCCGAGCATCGCGATGAAGTGCATGACCCAGATGCCGACGCCGCCGATGGACAGCGCCGCGAGCCCCAGCCACGTCAGCCGGGCCCGCGGGTTGTCGGTGGACCGCGCCTGCAGCGTGCAGGCGAGCCCGAGGGCGCACCCCACCACCGAGGTCAGGTAGGCGAGCACCACGAGCCAGTGCCCCATTGCGAAGTCGTCGTGGTCCATGGGCATTTCGGGCTCCTGTCAGGCTTTCCGCGATCGTGGCGAATGGTGCTCGGCGAGCGCGTGCTCGGCCGCGGCGATGAGGGTCCGCTTCGTGGACTCCGGCGAGCGCGCGTCGCAGGTGACGACCTCCACCGCCGGCGGGACCTTGAGGGCTTCGCGCACCTGCGCGGGTGCGTGCTGGCGGGTGTCCTCGAACTGGTTGATGGCCACCAGGAACGGCAGGCCGCGCGACTCGAAGAAGTCGATCGAGGCGAACGAGTCCGCCAGGCGGCGGGTGTCGACCAGGACGATCGCGGCCACCGCGCCGCAGACCAGGTCGTCCCACATGAACCAGAACCGGTGCTGG
This sequence comes from Amycolatopsis sp. cg9, assembly GCF_041346945.1. Classification (NCBI taxonomy): domain Bacteria; kingdom Bacillati; phylum Actinomycetota; class Actinomycetes; order Pseudonocardiales; family Pseudonocardiaceae; genus Amycolatopsis; species Amycolatopsis sp. cg9. Next base: position 368,888 of record NZ_CP166850.1, read on the forward strand.
CCCGGGGTGCCGAAGACGTAGAGGATCAGGTCGTCGGCGAGGGTGAGCCTGCCGAAGTCCATCGCGACCGTCGTGGCGAACTTCCCCGGCACCGCTTCGGTCCGGTCGACGCCGACCGCCGCCGTCGTCATCAGCGCTTCGGTGCGCAGCGGGTCGATTTCCGAGACGGCGCCGACGAACGTCGTCTTGCCGGCCCCGAAGCCGCCCGCGACGACGATCTTGGCCGAGGTGATCAGTTTGTCAGAGTGCACGTAGTCCACTGAGGACCCTTTCGAGCAGGTCGTTGCGTTCGTCCCAGGAGGCGTCCGCGGTGAGCGTGTCGCGGATGGACACCTGGCCGGCGCTGAGCAGGTCGCCGATGAGCACCCTGGCCACCCCGAGCGGCACGCCGAGGTGGGCCCCGACCTCGGCCACCGAACGCTTTTGCTGGCACAGCTGCATCACCGCGGCCAGGGGGTTGGTCGGGCTGAAGGACGCCGTGCGGCCTTCCGCCGTCGTCTCGACGAGGGCTTCCACCGCCAGGTCGACCTTCGGCCGGGTGCGGCCCGCGGTCCAGGCGTAGGGCCGGGCCAGCGACGCCGTGTGCCGCCCGCCCTCGCGTCGCCGGCCGTCGGTCACCGGGCCGCCCCCGGGGAGGCCGCCGGCCGCGCCGGGGTCTCGACCACCTTCCCGACCCGGTCCACGAGCAGCGTCATCTCGTAGCCCACCAGCCCGATGTCGCAGCCCGGGTTGGCCAGCACCACCAGGTTGGAGCCGTCGCCGACGTTCATCAGCAGCAGGAAGCCCTGCTCCATCTCGATCACCGACTGCACGACCCGGCCCGCGGTGAACAGGTCGGCCGTGCCGAGCGCGAGGCTCGCGAGCCCGGACGCGATCGCCGAGAGCTGGTCGCCGCGGTCGCGGGGCAGGGTTTCGTTCGCCGCCACGAGCAGGCCGTCCGCCGAGACGAGCGCGGCGTGCGCCACCCCGGGCACCTCCTGCGTGAACGCCGACACCAGCCAGTTCCGGGACCCGTCGGTCACTTCCGTTCCTTCCTGCCGGGTACTCATCGCTGCTCCGCGTCCGGCTCGGCCGCGACCCGGTGACGGGCCGCGCGCATGCCGCTGTAGTGCCGGGAAAGGTTGTTCCGCACCGCGGCCGGGTCACGGAAGGACGGATCCGCCTCCGGCGGGCGGCGCGGGGCGGCGGAGCCCGGTGCCAGCTGGGCGCCGGGCTGCCGGGTCGGCAGGCCCGAGTCGGTGAACTCGGCGTCGCCGACGGCCCCGACCGCGGCTTCCGCGGCCTGCCGCACCTGGTCGGCGGGGCTCGCCCAGCCGCCGGGGCGCGCCGCTTTCGGCGGGGTTTCGGCGAACCAGTGCGAGAGCATCTGGTCGAAGATCGGGGTCGGCGGGTCCGCCGGCAGCTCGGGACCGGGTTCTTCGGCGGGCCACCGGGGTTCGAGCTCGTGCCGCGCGGCGCCGTTGACACCGGCCGGGGGCAGCGCGAGCGTGCCGGGCCGCGGCGGCAGGTCGACCAGGACCAGCACGCCGGGGACGTGCACGCTGGCGGTGATGCCGGCGCTCGCGGTCCGCGTGGTCGTCGGCCGCAGCCGGACGGTGATCCCGTGCGAGGCGGCCAGCCTGCTCACCACGAACAGGCCCATCCGGCGGGTGGTCTCCGGGCTCACCGACGCGCCGGCGGCCAGCCGGGCGTTGGCCGCTTCCAGGTCTTCGCGGGTCATGCCGAGGCCGGTGTCGACGACCTCGACCAGCACGCCGCCGTCGAAGCCGCGGTCGGCGGTGAGCACGACCTGCTGGTCCGGCGGCGACGACCGGATGGCGTTCTCCAGCAGCTCCGCGAGGATGTGCACGACGTCGGCCGCGGCTTCGGCCTGCACCGAGCCGCGCGGCGCGTTGCCGAGGGTGATGCGCTGGTAGTCCTTGACCTCAGACGTCGCCGCCCGCAGCAGCTCGACCGTCGCGACCGGGCCGGTTTCCCGCCGCACCGGCCGGCCGCCGGCGAGGACCTGCAGGTTCTCGCCGTTGCGCCGCAGCCGGGTCGCGATGTGGTCGATCTGGAACAGCTCGGCCAGCCGCTGCGGGTCCTGCTCGTCGGCCTCGAGGTCCTCGATCACCGAAAGCTGCAGTTCCACCAGCGACTGGCTGCGCCGCGAGAGCGTCATGAACATCTCGCTGACCTGGATCCGCATCTCGGCCTGCTCGCCGACGGCGAGCCGGACCGCCTGCCGGTGCATGTCGTCGAAGGCCCGGGCGAGCTGGCCGACCTCCTCCTCCGAGTCGACCGGGAGCGGCGGGGTCGCGCGCCAGTCGACGTCCTCGCCCTGCCGGATGCGGTCGATGGTGCCGGGCAGCCGGCGGCGCGCGGTGTCGAGCGCGGCCGCGTGCAGCCGCCGGATCGGGGCCACGACCGACCGGGCGACGGCGAGCGCGATGGCCAGGGCGCCGAGCAGCGACGCGAGCACCAGCGCGGCGTCGCGCAATGCGTCCGAGCGGGCCAGGTTGGTCTGCGCGCCGACCGCGTCCGAAAGCGTTTTCACCTGTTCGGCCAGGACGGTGCCGAGCACCGCGCGCTTCGCCGCCGGTCCACCCGCGCCCGGGCTGGTCGCCGCGGCGAACCGGGCAGCCGCCGCGCCGGCCGGCATCACCCGGCGGATCTGCCCGGTGAGCACCGCCTCTTCGGACCCGGCGCGCTCGGCCGCCGCGGCGCTGCCGGCCTCACCGGCCACCGCTTCCTGGACGGCGAGCACGGTCCTCAGCTGCACCAAGGCCGCACTGAGCCCCGCCGACGCGCCGAGATCGGTGTTGCCGGATTGGCCGACGACGCCGGGGATCACTTCGCTGAGCGCGACCGTGAAGTCGTGGTAAGCGGTGGTTTTCCCGGCCGCGGAACCGGCCTGCTGCCGCAGGTCGGCCAATTTCCCGAGCTGATCTTCCAATGCGCGGGCGAGCTCCGGGGTGAGCTGCGAAAATGCGGCGTCCCGGCGGACCGACGCGGCTTTCCCGTCGACGGCGGCGGTCTGGGCGGCGGCACCGTCGTGGATCATCTCGTCGTCGACGAGCCCGGCGAGTTCGGAAATCCCTTGCACCACGGGCATTTGGTCGCGCACGGCGCTGAGCCCGCCGGCCCGCGCGAGTTCACCCTGCACCCGGGCGCCGGCCAGCAGCAAGGCGACCAGGACGGGCAGCAGCAGCACGACGGAGATCTTGGTGCGCAGCCCCCAGTCACCCGGATTCCAGGAGGGGGCGGAACGACGTATGTCTTCTTTCATCGGTGGCGTGGCTCGATTCGTACCGGTGGCCCGAGAACGATTTCCGGTTCCTTTTCCGCGGAATTCAGCCGGTGACATAACTCCGTCGGCACCGGGGCTGTCAAGGAACGCGAGCCGTTTCCCCCGTACGCATCAGCTACACAGGGTGAACTTCCACCGCACGGCTTTTTACCCTTGCGGAGGGTGAGATCGAGTCGAAGAAGGCACGGGATCCCGTGCGGGGTAGGTGATTTTCCGCCTTGGCGGGACGAGCGAGTCCCGCCAAGGCGAAAGTGGACTCAGGCCGCCCGAGCACGGACCGTGGTCCCCACCCCGAGCGCCCCAATGTGGCGTTCGGTGCGTCAGACGCACCCAATGTGGCGTTCGGTGCGTCAGACGCACCCAATGTGGCGTTCGGTGCGTCAGACGCAACCAACGCCACATTGGGGCGCTTGGACGGCTCCCGAGCGGGCCGGGGATCAGCTGGCGCGGACCGCGGTCACGCCGGTCAGCCGGTTGTCCACCGGGTGGCTGTCACCGTCGTAGCGGCCGTCGAGGGTGGCCGTCACCTCGAACTCCGCCTGGCCCGCCGCGGCGTCGGCCGCCGTGTACGAATAGGCGAACGGGAACTCCACGCGGCCGCCCGCCGGCACGAACTGGGTCAGCGTGCCGACCTCTTCGAAGTACCCGCTCTCGCCCTTCCGGCGCAGCGAGACGACGACCTTCTCGTCGTAGCGGTTGTTCACCACCGACACCTTGACCGGCTTGGTCTGCCCCGCGCGGGCCTGCGCGGGCAGGGACAGCCCGGTCAGCGTGACGTCGTGCGTCTCGACGTGCACCACCTGGCTGCCGGTGCCCGAGCGCCCGTCGTCGGTCGTCGCGCTGATCTCCAAGCGGTAGTCGCCGTCGGCGGCGTAGCGGTGCGTCAGCGTCGCGTTCGACGTCAGTGCCACCGACGTGCCGTCACCGAACTTCAGCTCGCCGCTGACCAGCGGACGGCCGAGGCGGTCGCCCGCGTTCGGGAACATCTGGATGTCGTCGAACACCGACTTCCCACCGGAGTTGAGGTACACGTTGGGCGTCAGCGCCGGCGCGGTCGTCAGGCGGATCTCGTACGGGGACGCGCCGTCCGCGTCGATGCCCACCCGGATCCAGTACTGCAGGCCCGCCGTGGCCGTGAAGACCACGCGCTTGGCGGTGTCCAGCTCCCCCGCGCAGTCCACTTCGGACAGTTCAGGGCCGCGGTACACCGCGACCGACGGCGTCCGGCCGCCCCGCCGCTCCACGCTGATCGGCCGCGTGCGGTCCGGGGTGTACCGGTACCACACCGAGTGGTCGGCCTCGGGATCGCAGCTCGCCGTCACCTCGCCCGGCTCGCTCGTGGACCGCGACAGGTCGCCCGAGAACGTCCCGGGCAGCGTCGCCACCGCGGCGGCCGCGAAGTCGTCGTTGGGCTCCCGCGGGACACTGGAGAGGTCCAGCGTGGCCACCTGGCCGGCGCCGGAGTACGGCTTGAACACCATGATGTGGTATGTCTGCCCGGCGGTGACCAGGAACGTCACCGACGGCCCGGAGTTCCACTCCGCACAAGCGCCGGGCACCTGCGACAGCGCCCCGCGCGAGCCGGTGTAGACGGCGATGAAGGGCAGCTGGCCGGCCCCCGTGGGCAGGGCCCGGACGAACCCGTCGGCGGACGCGGTGTAGTCGTACCACGCGCTCGTCGCGATCCAGGCGTAGCACGAGGTCGGGTCGTCGGCGGCCTTCGTCCCTTCGCCGAAGTCCTGGGTGGCCCGGAAGGGCAGGGCGGTGACGGTGGTGGCGGTGTCGAAATCGTCGTTGGCCGGTGTGTCGGCGTGCGCGGTGGCCGGCGCCACCAGTGCGGCCGCGACGGCGAGACCGGCGACCAGCAGGCGCCGGAAAGCGGTGTGCCTCATCTTGTTCTCCCCCAGTGCTCAGACGGCGGCGATGCGCGTGCCGCTCGGTTTCACGGTCGTGGCGATGGCGATCACTTCGTTGTCCGACGGCCGGGCGTCACGCACCGGGTAGTCCAGCTTCAGCTCGGCGCGGAAGATGACCTTGCCGTCGATCGCGTCGTCGGGGGTGAAGGTGTAGGCGAAGGGGAACCGCACGGTCTTGGTGGGCCGCGCGGGCACGGTCAGGGTGAGCGTGGCGACCTGCCGCCAGTAGTTCCCGTCGTTGCGGGACAGCACGACCGTCGCAGTCTCGGCGTACCGGGTGTTGCTCACGTCGACCGAGATGGGCTTGCTCTCGCCCGCGCGGGCCGCGGCAGGCACGGTGAACTTGGCGATCCCGACGTCGTGGGTGGTCACGGTGACCTGCGTCGTCCGGGTGGCCGTGCGGCCGTCCGGCGACGTCGCGTGCAGGGTGACGGTGTACGTGCCGTCGGTGGCGTAGTGGTGGGACACGGGGGCGGTGCCGGCCGGGGCCGTGGCGCCGTCACCGAAGTCCCAGTCGGCGGTCATCGGCCGGTCGATCTCGTTCCAGGAGTCCGCGGAGAACGAGACGTTGTCGTAGACCGTCGGGTACGACGGCGACTGGGAGATCGACGGCTGCAGCGCCGGCGCGTCGTCCAGGGACAGCGTGATGGGCTCGTACGAAGTGGCCGGCCCGGTCACGCGGACGTAGTAGGTCGTCCCGGTGGCGGCGCGGAACGCGGTCGGCTGCCCGTACGAGTCGTTCTTGCAGGCGACCTGCTTCAGCTCCGGCAGGCTGTTCCCCGTGTAGACCGAGAGGGCCGAGCCGTACCCGGTGGTCCGCGCGGTGACCGACTTCGCCGCACCGGTGTTGGTGTAGGCGTACCAGACCGACGGGACGAGGTTGGCCTCGGACTGGCACGTCGACTCCGGGTCGTCGGCTTCGTAGGAGGCGACCGAGAAGTCCGGCTGCGCGGAGAACGGCAGCGACGGCACGGCCTGCGCGTTCGCGTAGTCGTCGTTGGCCGCGGCCGGCACCGGGTCCAGCGAGAGCGACAGCGCCCCGCCCGGGACGTCGTAGCCGGAGACCATGATCGAGTACGTGGTCCCGGCCTTCGCCAGGAACGTCGTGTCCCCGCCGATGCCGCAACCGTTGTCGACCCCCCGGAGTACGCCCCGGGTTCCGGTGTGGACCGCGAGGATCATCTCCGGGTCGCTGCCCTTGGTCGAGGCGCGCAGGTACCCGTCCGCGGTGGCCGTGTACCGGAACCAGACGGACGCCCGGACGTCGGACGACTGGCACCAGTACGGGTCGTCGACCGCCTTGGTGGCCTCGCTCGTGTCCTGCTGCGCGGTGAACGGCAGCGCGGTGATCGCCGTCGCCTGGTCGAAGTCGTCGTTGGACGGTGGCGCCGCGTGCGCGACGCCCGGTACGAGCAGCGCGAACGCCGCCGTGAACGCGGTGGCCAAGGCGATCCGGCCGCGCGATCGCAACGAAAGCAGCACGAGTCATCCCCCCAGATGTGTCCCGTCCCCACGCAGGCGGTGGGGATCCCCGCCGGGCACATCGACGAACGGGGGTCCGGTGTGACCGATCCGGCCGGAAATAGCCCGGACGTCGCAACCGCGCTACTCCGAGTAGACCGCGGGGTGCGGACCACCCGCACCCCGCGGTCCGGTCTCAGGCCGGCACCCGGCCCAGCCGCTCGGCCATCGTCCGCAGGAGGACGTCCTGGTGGCGGGTCAGGAAGAAGTGCCCGCCGGGCAGCGGGACCAGCTCGAAGCCGCCCGTGGTGTGCGCCGCCCACGCCGAGACCTCGTCCACCGACGCGACCGGGTCTTCGGTGCCGGTGAACGCCACCACCGGCGTCGCCAGCCGGACGCCCGGCGGGTGCCGGTAGGTCTCCACCGCGCGGTAGTCGTTGCGCAGCACCGGCAGGATCATGCGCACCACCTCCTCGTCACCGAGGAGATCCGCCTCCGTGCCGCTCAGCCGGCGCACCTCGGCCAGCACCCCCTCGTCGGAGCGGGTGTGGACGCGGTCGTCGCGGTACCGGTCGGGCGCGCGCCGGCCGGAGACGAACAGCGCCACCGGCGCCGGCCCCGAGTCCTCCAGCCGCCGCGTCACCTCGTACGCCACCATCGCGCCCATGCTGTGCCCGAACAGCGCCAGCGGCCGCTCGTCGAGCCCCCGCAGCAGGGCGGCGATCTCGTCGGCGAGCCCTTCGACCGTGGGGACGAACGGTTCCTTCCGCCGGTCCTGCCGCCCCGGGTACTGCACGGACAGGACTTCGACGTCCGGGGCGAGCGCCCGCGACACGGGGAAGTAGAACGACGCCGAACCGCCGGCGTGCGGCAGGCACACCAGCCGCGCCTTCGCCGCCGGTGCCTCGTGGAACCGGCGGAACCAGCGGTCCGCGGTCACCACGTGACCGGGAGCTCGGCGACGCGGTAGACGCCCAGCCCGCCCGGCGGCACCTCCTCCGACGGGACCGCCAGCCGCAGGCCGGGGAGCCGGGTGAACAGCGTCGAGAAGACGACCTCGAGCGCGGCCGTCGCGAAGTTCATCGCGACGCACTGGTGCGGGCCGTGGCCGAAGGTGAGGTGCGTCTTGTGGTCGCGGCGCAGGTCGAGCTCGTGCGGCGCCGGGAACGCCGCGGGGTCGCGGTTGACCGCCGGCGTGGCCAGGATGACGCCTTCGCCCGCCCGGACGGTCTGGCCGCCGATCTCGATGTCCTCGGTGGCCAGGCGCGAGATGATGTCGCCCGCCGAGATGTAGCGCAGCAGCTCCTCCACCGCGCGCGGGGCCGCGCCGGCCGGGTCGGCGCGCAGGACGTCCGCCTGCGCCGGGTTGTCCAGCACCGCGAACGCGCCGAGGGAGATCATCGTCATCGTGGACTCGTTGCCCGACACCGTGACCAGCATCGCCGAGTTGAGCAGCTGCTGGAAGCCGATCTCGTCCGGCCGCTCGTCGAAGCTGGTGACCATGTGGGTGGCCAGGTCTTCGGCCGGCTCGGCGCGCTTGCGCTCGAAGAGCCTGGTGTAGAAGTCGGACAGCGTGTAGATCGCCGGGACCATCATGTCCGGCCGGGTCGCCAGGTACTGGACGTGCTCGGTGTAGACCGCGCGGTCCTCCTCCGGCACGCCGAACAGCTCCGCCATCATCATCGACGGGAACGGCACCGCGAACGCCGAAACGAGGTCGGCGCCCGGGCCGTCGGCCAGCATGCCGTCGATCAGCTCGTCGACGATCTTCTGGATCTTCGGGCGCATCGCCTTGGCCTGGCGCAGCGTGAAGCTCGGGATCACCAGCTTGCGCTGGGCGTTGTGCTCCGGATCGTCGAGCTGCGCGAACGTCAGCGCGTCACCCTCGGGCACCGGCTGCGGCATGCCGGTGCCGGGCATGATCTTGGCGTTGTTCGGGAAGTCCGGGTGCGAGCGGGCGGCCGAGAGCCGCGGGTCCGCCAGCAGCGCGCGGGCTTCCGCGTAGCCGGTGACGACCCAGGCCTGCTTGCCGTCGACCAGCTTCACCTTCGACAGCGGCGCTTTTTCGTGCAGCTCCGAGTAAGCGGCGGGCGGGTGGTACGGGCACTTGCCGCGCGGCAGCGGGAACGACGGCACCTCGGTGGCGGTGTCGAGGGTTTCGGTCACGGGAGGTCTCTCCGATCGGTGGGGGTGGTGCTGACGACCAGCGGGACCCGCTTCGGTCCGAACAGCAGATGGGATTCCTGGTACTCGACGACGCCGTCGACCGTCCACATCGGAAGGTGGTCGAACAGCGCGTTCAGCGCACCGGTCAGCTCGACGCGGGCGAGCATCGCGCCGAGGCAGAAGTGGATGCCGTGCCCGAACGTCAGGTGGCGGTTCGGGCTGCGGCGGATGTCGAACACGTCCGGATCGGCGAACACGGCGTCGTCGTGGTTCGCCGAAAGCATCCACGGCACGACGACCGCGCCCGCCGGGATCACGTGCCCGGCGACCTCGGTGTCCACTGTGGTGTAACGCTGCAGCCGCGTGGACGGTGGCCGGCACCGCAGCACTTCCTCGACCGCGCCCGGGATCAGCGCCCGGTCGGCCCGCAGCGCGGCCTGCGCTTCGGGGTGCTCGGCCAGCAGCACGAGGGCGTGGCCGAGCACGGCGGCGGTGGTGAGGTGCCCGGCCTGCAGGATCTGCACGGCCAGGCTCGCCACCTCCGGATCGGCCAGCTGCTCGCCGTCCAGCCGCGCGCGGACCAGGTCGGAGATCAGCCCCGGCCCCGGCTCGGCGCGGCGGCGCGCGCACAGCTGCAGCAGGTAGCCCATCAGCTCGAGGAACGGGCCGCCCAGCGCGTTGTCCGCCGCCGCCCGCACGGCCGCTTCGTCGGTGAGGTCCGGTGGTTCGATCGCCATGATCTGCTCGACCAGCGACCGGAACGCGCCCGCGTCGGCGGCCGGGATGCCGAACAGCTCGGCGATCATCGTCGCGGGCAGCTCGACCGTGAAGTGCTCGACCGCGTCGAAGCCGCCTTCCGGGGCCCGGTCGAGCAGGTCCACCGCGATCTCGGCCACGCGCGGGCCGAGATCGCGCATCTTCCGCGGGGTGAACGCCTGCGCCGCCAGCCGCCGCAGCTTGCCGTGCTGCGGCGGGTCGGCGACCAGCATCATCCCCTCGGTCATGTTCGGCACGCCCTCGGGCAGCACCCGCGCCGGGTTGCTGGAGAACGTCGCCGGGTCCTTGGTGACGCGCTCGACGTCGGCGTGGGAGAAGAGGTGGTGCGCGCCGGACGCGTCGACGTGCACCCCGCCGTCCTCCCGGCGGCGCCGCAGCCAGGCGAGCTGCTCACCGAGGCCGAACCGCGCCGACGGGACGTCCTCTGTGGACAGTGCGGTGGTCACGCCCGCCGCACCCGGACGCGGACGCTCTTCGGCGTGAACAGCTCGCTCTCGTAGAACTCGACCGGCTCGTCGGCGAGGACCTCGATCGACGAGTACCGGCGCAGCAGGGCTTCGATGCCGAACTTCGCCTCGGTCTTGGCCAGCGCCGCGCCGAAGCAGTAGTGGATGCCGTGGCCGAAGGTCAGGTTGCGGGCGGCGCCGCGGTCGATGTCGAAGGCGTCCGGGTTCGCGAACACCTTTTCGTCGTGGTTGGCCGACAGCAGCGAGAGGAAGACCATGCTCTTCGCCGGGATGGCGACGCCGCCGAGCTCGGTGTCGGTGGTGGTGAACCGCTGCAGGCGCGGCACCGGCGGGGTGAACCGCAGCGCCTCGTCGACCGCGGCCGGGATCAGCGCCGGGTCGGTGCGCAGGCGCGCCTCGACACCCGGGTGCTCCCCCAGCCGCAGCACGAAGTTCGCCAGCACCGACGCTGAGGTGATGTGCCCGGCCTGCAGCAGCTGGATGGCCAGGTTGACGGCTTCGTGGTCGGCGAGCCGCTCACCGTCCACTTCGGCCTGGAGCAGGTCGCTGATGAAGCCGTCGCGCGGGTTCGCGCGCAGCTCGGCGCACAGGCCGGCCATGTACTGCTGCATCTGGACGAGCGGGCCGAACATGGCCGCCTGCATGGCGGCGTCCATCTCGGCGGCGTCGTTCGGGTTCGGCACGGTGACCTGGAGCAGCGCCTCGGTCCAGGTGATGAACTGCGGCAGGTCGGTCTTCGGGATGCCGAGCAGCTCCGACACCACGACCAGCGGCAGGTACTGCGAGAACGCCGTGACGAAGTCGAACTCGTCGCCGGGCACGGCGTCGAGGAGCTCTTCGGCGATCTGCGCGATGCGGTCGTTGAGGTCCTTGACGCGCTTCGGGGTGAACGCGGCGCTGGCGATCCGGCGCACCTTGGTGTGCGCGGGCGGGTCCATCACCGCGAGCATGCCGGCGGACAGCTCGGCGGCGGCCTGCGGCATCACGTGCGACGGGTCGCTGGAGAACGTGCCGGGGTCGGCCAGCGCCTGCTGCACCTCGGCGTAGGTGAACACGTGGTGCATGCCGAACGGGTCGCGCAGCACCGGGTTGGCCGCGCGCATCCGGCCCAGCCACGGCAGCGTGTCCGACAGTCCATAACGGACGGACGGCGGCAGCAGCGCCGGGTCGATCTGCGGCATGACGAAGTCGGTCATTTTCTTCCTTTTCTCGGGTTTCAGCGGTCTTCGAGCCAGGCGCGGACGGCGTCGGCGGTCGTCGTGGCGTGGTTTTCCATCATCGACCAGTGGTTTCCGGGCACGTCCACGCCGACGTGCGCGGGTGTCCAGGTCGGCCGCCAGGCGTCACCCTCGGTCGCTTCCCCGCCGACCGACTGGAGGGATTCGGTGGCGCGCAGGAACAACGTCGGCACGGCGGTCTCCGCCGGTGTCCAGTCGGCGAACACGCGGAAGTAGCAGCCCATGCCGGTCAGCTTGCGGTCGTCGATGCCGCCGGCTTCCTCCTCCCGGTCCTGCGCACTGGTGACGAAGGTGCTCTTGAACCGGTCGATCTGCCCGCTCTGCGGCACATAGGTGTCCATCAGCACGATGCCTTCGGGCGGCGAACCGAGCTGCTCCAGGTGCGTGGCGACGGCGTGCGCCAGCCAGCCGCCGGAGGAGTGCCCGAGCAGCACGAACGGCGTGCCGCCCGCGGCGTTCCAGACCAGCTCGGCCTGCAGCTCGACGGTCGCTTCCACGGTGGCGGGGAGCAGTTCGCCGGGCCGGAAGCCGGGCGCGGGGATCATCGTCAGCTCGCGTTCCCCGCGGAACCCGGCGGCGAACCGCGCGTACTGCTGGGCCCCGGTGATCGCGACCGGCGCGGCGAAGCAGAGCAGGGCGGGCGTCGTGTCGCCGCGGGCGAGGCGCACCGGTTCCGGCAGCTGCGTCATGTCGTCGAGGCGGTCGAACGCCGGGCGCAGGCGCGAAGCCGCCTTGATGAACTCGACGGCTTCGGCGATCTTGCCTTCGTCGCAGGCCTTCCGGTAAAGGAGCTGAATGCTGCCGGTCTCCTCCTCCGCGACGGTGTCCGCTGTGGACGTTTCCGGTTCTGCCGGAACGAGTTCACCACTGAGGAACTCGACGAGCGCGTCCGGCGTCGGGTGGTCGAAGACGAGCGTGGCGGGCAGCCGGAGCCCGGTCAGCCCGATCAGCCGGTTGCGCAGCTCGACGGCGGTGAGCGAGTCGAAGCCCATCTCCGGGAAGCCGACCCCGGCCGGGACGGCGTCCGGCCCGGCGAACCCGAGGACACCGGCGACCTGCGTCAGGACGACGTCCCGCAGCGCGTCCCCGGTCAGCCCCTCGGCGGACACGGTTTCCGCGGCGGCCTGGCGGACGGCGGGCCGCACGAGCCCCCGCAGCAGCGGCGGCACGCCCCCAGTGCCGAACTGCCGCCGGAGCGCGGCGACGTCGAGGTGCATCGGGACCACGACGGCTTCCTCCGCCGTCCGGGCGGTGTCGAAGAGCCGCAGGCCTTCGTCGGTGGACAGCGGCCGCAGCCCGGCGCGGCTCACCTTTTCGCGGCCTTCCGCGCCGAGCTGACGGGTGAGGTCGCTGGCTTCGTCCCAGAGACCCCAGGCCAGGGACTTCGCCGGGAGCCCGTGCGCGTGCCGGTGAGCGGCGAGGGCGTCCAGGTAGGCGTTGGCCGCGGCGTACCCGGCCTGGCCCGCGTTGCCGAGGATCCCGGCGGCCGAGGAGAAGAGGACGAAATCGGTGAGGTCGTGGGTCAGCTCGTGGAGGTTCCGGGCCGCGTCGGCCTTGGGCCTCAGCACGGCGCCGAGGCGCTCGGGGGTGAGGCCGTCGAGCATCCCGTCGTCGAGGACACCGGCCGCGTGGACGACGGTCCGGAGCGGGAACTCGGCCGGGATGCCGGCCAGGACCGCGGCGAGAGCGTCCCGGTCGGCGGCGTCGCACTCGGCGACGGTGACCCGCGCGCCGGCGGCGGTCAGGTCCGCGACCAGCTGCTCGGCCCGTCCGGCGGCCCGGCGGCTGGTGAGCACGATGTGCCCGGCCCCGGCTTCGGCGACGTGCCGGGCGACGAGGCTGCCGAGGAGCCCGGTGCCCCCGGTGATGAGCACGGTCCCGGCCGGATCGAAACCACCGCTGAAGGGGACGTTCGTCGCATCAGATGAGCTGAAGGGCGCTTTCCTCGCATCGGATGCGGGGAAAGTCCCCTTCAGCCCGGCCGGGTCGAGGCGGGCCAGGCGCGGTGCGAGGATCTGCCCGTCCCGCACCGCGACCTGGGGTTCCTCGCCCGCCGCGAGCCGGTCGAGCAGCTCGCGCGGGGTGTCCGTCTCGGCGTCGATCAGCACGAACCGGCCCGGCTGTTCCGTCTGCGCGGACCGCACCAGGCCCCACACGGCGGCCGCCGCCAGGTCGGGTACGTCCTCGCCCGGCCGGGTCGCGACCGCGCCGCGGGTGACGATCGCCAGCCGGGGCGTGTCCTGCTGCACCCGGGCCAGTACCGACGCCGTCACGGCGTGCACGTCGCCCGCCGGGACCTCGAACAGCTCGCCGGGCCCGGCCGGCGCCGGCGCGCCGACCGGCGTCCACCGCACGTGGAACAGCGGGTCGCGGGTCGTGGTCACCGTCGAGACCGGGCGCGTGGCCAGCGAACCGATCGTCGCCACCGGGGCGCCGGTCGGGTCGGCGAGGTCGAGGTGCCCGTCCGGGGCCAGCCGGACGCGGACCGCCGAAGCACCCACCGCGTGGAGCACGACGCCGGTCCACGCGAACGGCATCCGGGCACCGCCGTCACCGTCGCCCGCGACCATGCCCGCGTGCAGGGCCGCGTCGAGCAGCGCCGGGTGCAGGCCGAAGCGGCCGGCGTCGTCGATCGCGACCTCGGCGAAGACCTCCTCGCCCCGGCGCCAGGCCGCGCGCAGCCCCTGGAACGCCGGGCCGTAGCCGAAGCCGCGGTCGGCCAGCGCCGCGTACGCGCCTTCCAGCTCGACGGCGGTGGCACCCGGTGGCGGCCACTCGGTCAGGGGAAGCCCCAGGACCGAGGTGGTGCCGAGCACCCCGGACGCGTTGCGGAGCCAGGGTTCCTCGGAACCGGCCGGTCGCGAATGGACGGTCACCTCGCCTGCCGCGCCGGCCACCACCTGCACCTGGATCCCGCCCACCGGCGGCAGCACGATCGGCGCCTCCAGGGTCAGCTCGTCCAGCACCGGACGGCCGGCGTGCGCGCCCGCCTGCAGCGCCAGCTCGACCAGCGCCGTGCCGGGGACCAGGACCGTCCCGAGCAGGCTGTGGTCGGCCAGCCACGGGTGCGTGCGCAGGGACAGCACGCCCGTGCACACCAGCCCGCCGGACTCCGGCAGCGGGACGACCGCGCCGAGCAGCGGGTGGTCCGCCGTCGCCAGGCCGGCCGAGCTGACGTCGCCGGCACCCGCCGGGGAGTCGAGCCAGTAGCGGTCGCGCTGGAAGGCGTAGGTCGGCAGGTCGACGCGCCGGCCGCCGTCGAGCGCCGCGGTCCAGTCGACGCGCACGCCCCGGACCCACGCCTCGGCGAGCGACGTCAGCAGCCGGGCGGAGCCGCCGTCCTCGCGCCGCAGGGTGCCGACGGCGACGACCGCCTGCTCCGCCGTCTCTTCGATCGCCATGGTGAGCACCGGGTGCGGGCTGCACTCGACGAAGACGCCGTAGCCGTCGGACAGGAGTTTCTTCGTGGCGCCCGCGAAGTCGACGGTCTCGCGCAGGTTCCGGGCCCAGTAGGCCGCGTCCAGCGCGCCGGTGTCGAGGAAGCCGCCGGTGACGGTCGAGCAGAACGGGACGTCGGCGGCCCGCGGGGTGATCGGTGCCAGTACTTCCAGCAGCCGGTCGTGGATGCGGTCGACGTGCGCGGAGTGCGACGCGTAGTCCACCGGGATCAGCTTGGCGCGGACGTCGTCGGCCGCGCAGCCCGCGACGAACTCGGCCAGCAGGCCCGCGTCGCCGGACACCACGACCGAGGACGGGCCGTTGACCGCCGCGAGCGAGAGTTCGCCGCCCCAGTCGGTCAGGCGTTTGGCGGCCGCTTCGGCGGACAGCGCCACGGACGCCATCCCACCTTCTCCGCCGAGTGCGAGGATCTCTTTGCTGCGCAGCGCGACCACGCGAGCACCGTCCTCGAGGGACAGCGCACCGGCGACGACCGCGGCCGCGATCTCGCCCTGGGAGTGCCCCACGACGGCGGCGGGCTCGACCCCGTGCGCCCGCCACACCGCGGCCAGCGAGACCAGCACGGCGAACAGCACCGGCTGGACGACGTCGACGCGGCCGAGGTCGCGGTTCTCGCGCAGCACGTCCACGACCGAGAAGTCCACAAAGGACGACAGGGCGGCCGCGCACTCGGTCAGCCGTTCGGCGAAGACCGGTGACGAGTCCAGCAGCTCGACCGCCATCCCCGGCCACTGCGATCCCTGGCCGGGGAACACGAACACGACCTTGCCGGGCCGGGCCGCGGTGCCGCGCACCACCTGAGCACCTTCGAGCCCGGCGGCGAAGTCCGCGACCTCCCGCCCGAGCACCACGGCCCGGTGCTCGAAGACCGCCCGCGTGGTGGCCAGCGACCACCCGACGTCCAGCGGCTCTCCCGTCACCCCGGCGAGCGCCTCGGCCTGCCCCCGCAACGCCCCGGCATTCCGCCCGGACAGCACCCACGGCACCCAGCGCCCCAATGTGGCGTTCGGTGCGTCAGACGCACCCAATGTGGCGTTCGGTGCGTTGGACGCAACCAACGCCACATTGGGGTGCTCCGGGGCCTCCAGGATCACGTGGGCGTTGGTGCCGCTCACCCCGAACGACGAGACCGCCGCCCGGCGCGGGCGGCCGGTCTCCGGCCAGGGTCGCGCCTCGGTGAGCAGCTCGACCGCGCCGGACGACCAGTCGACGTGCGGGGACGGCTCGTCGACGTGCAGCGTCGCCGGCAGCACGCCGTGTTTCATGGCCTGGACCATCTTGATCACGCCCGCGACGCCCGCCGCGGCCTGTGTGTGCCCGATGTTCGACTTGACGCTGCCCAGCCACAGCGGTTCCGAGCGGTCCTGGCCGTAGGTGGCCAGCAGCGCCTGCGCCTCGATCGGGTCACCCAGCGACGTTCCGGTGCCGTGCGCCTCGACCGCGTCCACTTCGGACGGCTGCAGCCGCGCCCCGGCCAGCGCCGTGCGGATCACGCGCTGCTGGGCCGGGCCGTTCGGCGCGGTGAGGCCGTTGGACGCGCCGTCCTGGTTGACCGCGGTCCCGCGGACCACGGCCAGGATCGGGTGCCCGAGCCGACGGGCGTCGGAAAGCCGTTCCACCAGCAGCATTCCCGCGCCCTCGGCCCAGCCGGTGCCGTCGGCGGACGCGGCGAAGGACTTGCACCGCCCGTTGCCCGACAGCCCGCCCTGGCGGCTGAACTCGAGGAACGCGGTCGGTGTGAACATCACCGTCACGCCGCCGACCAGCGCCATCGTGCACTCGCCGGACCGCAGGGACTGCGCGGCCAGGTGCAGTGCCACCAGCGACGACGAACACGCCGTGTCGATCGTGACCGCGGGCCCTTCCAGCCCGAACGTGTAGGCCACCCGCCCCGAAGCGACGCTGCCCGCGCTGCCGTTGCCGAGGTACCCGGCCAGGTCGTCCGGGACGGCGGTGAGCCGCGAGACGTAGTCGTGGTACATCAGGCCGGCGAACACGCCGGTCCGGCTGCCCTTGACCGAGCCGGGGTCGATGCCCGCGCGCTCGAAGGACTCCCACGCCGTTTCCAGCAGCAGCCGGTGCTGCGGGTCGATGGCCATCGCCTCGCGCGGCGAGATGCCGAAGAACTCCGGGTCGAAGCGGTCGGCGTCGTAGAGGAAGCCGCCTTCGGGCACGAAGTCGGTGTCGGGCAGGTCCCAGCCGCGGTCGGTGGGGAACCCCGAAACGCCGTCCCGGCCCGCCGCGATCAGCTCCCAGAACTCCTCCGGCGAGCTGACGCCCCCGGGGTAGCGGCAGCTCATCCCGATGATGGCCAGCGGCTCGTCCGCCGCGATCGACGCCGGCGCCGCGACCACCGGCGCGGCAGCGCCGCCCAGCTCGGTGACCAGGTGCTCGACCAGCGCGGCCGGGCTCGGGTAGTCGAAGATCAGCGTCGCGGGCAGCCGCAGGCCGGTCGCGCCGCCGAGGCGGTTGCGCAGCTCGACCGCGGTCAGCGAGTCGAACCCGAGGTCCTTGAACGCGCCGTCGAGGTCGACCGCGGCCGTCGAACCGTGCCCGAGGACGGCCGCGACGTGCGTGCTGACGACGTCGGCGAGGACTTCCCGGCGCTCCGGCTCGGCCAGACCGGCCAGCCGCTGCGCGAGCCCGGTGTCGACCGCCTCGCCCGCGCGCCGCATCGGCGTCCGGACGAGCCCGCGCAGCAGCCACGGCAGCATCCCGGACGCGGCCTGCCTGCCGAGCACGGCGAGGTCGAGCCGGCTCAGGAGCTGCACCGGGGCCGGCGAAGCCAGCGCCGCGTCGAACAGCGCCAGTCCATCCACCGTGGACAGTGGGATCATGCCGCCGCGGCTCATCCGGCGCAGGTCGGCGTCGGCGAGGCCGGCGGCCATGCCCTGGGCCCAGGCGCCCCACGCCATCGCGGTACCCGGGAGGCCCGCGGCCCGGCGCCGGGTCATCAGCGCGTCGAGGAACGCGTTGGCCGCGGCGTAGTTGCCCTGGCCCGCACCGCCCATGACGCCCGCGGCGGAGGAGAACACGACGAACGCCGACAGCGGCCGGTCTTCGGTCAGCTCGTGCAACGCCCAGGCGGCGTCCACCTTGGGCCGGAACACCGGCTCGAACCGCTCCGGCGTCAGGGATTCCACGACGCCGTCGTCGAGCACGCCCGCCGCGTGCACGACCGCGCACAGGTCCGGGATGTCCGCCAGCACCCGCGAAAGCGCCTCGCGATCGGCGACGTCGCAAGCCACCGCGGACGCCTCGGCGCCCAGCGAAGCCAGTTCCGAGACCAGCTCGGCGGCGCCGGGGCTGTCCGGCCCACGGCGTCCGGTCAGCACCAGCCGGCGCACGCCCTGCCCGGCCAGGTGCCGGGCGACGAGCGCGCCGATGCTGCCGAGCCCGCCGGTGATCAGCACCGTGCCGCCGAGCACGGGCGTGTCCACATCGGACTCCGCCGGGCGCACCAGGCGCAGCATCCGCAGTTCGCCGCCGCGGAGCGAGAGCTGGGGTTCCCCGGTGGCGGCCGCGGCCGCGAGGACGTCCTCGGACAGCTCGTCGGTGTCGATGTCGAGCAGCACGAACCGGCCGGGGTTCTCCGACTGCGCGGCCCGCACGAGCCCCCACGCGGCGGCCGCGGCGAGATCGGGGTCGTCGGCCACCGCACCTCGCGTCACGAACACGAGGCGGCCGTCCGACGAGCCCGCGAGCCAGTCCTGCAGCAGCTTCAGGGTCGCGGCGGTCACTTCACGGACCTGGGCAGGCACCGGACCCGTGCCGACCGGGAGCTGCGCGACCTCGATCGGGCCGGAGAAATCCCCTTCCCGCACCGGCTGCCAGTCCAAAGTGAACAGTGCGTCCCGCAGGCTGCGCGAGGTGTCCAGGCCATCGGCCGACACCGGCCGCGAGACCAGGGACCCGACGGTGGCGACCGGCTTGCCGGCCGGGTCGGCCAGCGTCAGAGACACCGCGCCGGTGCCCGCCGGGACCAGCCGGACCCGAACCTCCCTGGCTCCCGTGGCGAACAGCGAGACGTCGGTCCAGGCGAACGGCAGCCGTCCTTCCGGCGTCGCGTCCGGTGTGGTCAGGCCCGCCGCGTGCAGGGTCGCGTCCAGCAACGCCGGGTGGACGCCGAAGCGTCCGGCGTCGTACTCGGCGTCGAGCGCGACTTCGGCGAACACCTCGTCGCCGCGGCGCCACGCTGCCCGCAGCCCGCGGAACGCCGGTCCATAGTGGAATCCGGCCGTCTCGACGGCGTCGTAGATCCCGTCCACCGGAACGGGTTCGGCCCCCGGCGGCGGCCACTCGCTCAAGTCCGGCCCCGGTGTGGCCGTCCCCTGCGCCAAGAAACCGGTGGCGTGCCGCACCCACGGTTCGTCGAAGGCAGCGCCGTCCGGACGCGAGTGCAGGCCGACGCTCCGGCGCCCCTCGACGTCCGGCGAGCCGACCGAAAGCTGGACCTGGACGCCGTCGTCGCCGAGGACGAGCGGGGCTTCCAGCGTCAGCTCCTCGACGCGGCCGCAGCCCGCCTGCTCCCCCGCCCGCAGCGCGAGTTCCAGCATCGCCGTACCCGGCAACAACACCGTGCCGAGCACGGCGTGGTCCGACAGCCACGGGTGCGCCCGCCGGGACAGCACGCCGGTGAACAGGAAGCCGTCGCCCCCGGCCAGCGACACCGCGGCGCCGAGCAGCGGGTGTTCGGTCGCCCCCAGGCCGACCGAAGCCGCGTCACCGGCGGTTTCCTTCGCCTCCAGCCAGTAGCGGTCGCGCTGGAAGGCGTACGTCGGCAGCGGGATCCGCCGCGCGCCGGTGCCCTCGAACAGCGCGGCCCAGTCCGGTTCGCGGCCGCGCGTGTGCAGCCGGGCGACCGCGGCCGCGAAGGTCAGGGGTTCCGGCCGCTCGGGCCGCAGCGTGGCGACGCCGACGGCCGTCTCGGGCACGAGCGCCGCCAGCCGGCCGCCCGGCCCGACCTCGACGTACGTCGTGACGCCGGACTCGTGCAGGGTGGCGACGCCGTCGGCGAACCGGACCGTGGCCAGCACGTGCGTGACCCAGTAGTCCGGGTCGCCGAACTCGTCACCGATCGGCTTCCCGGTCACCGTCGAGACGACCGGGATCGACGGCGTCCCGAAGGCGAGCCCGGCGATCGCGGCCCGGAAGTCCGCGGTCACCGGCGCCATCAGCGGCGAGTGGAACGCGTGGCTGGTGGCGAGTTCGCGGGTCTTGCGGCCCTTCTCCGCCCAGGCCGCGGCGACGGTCGTGACGGCTTCGGCCGGGCCGGAGAGCACCACCGCGCCGGGACCGTTGACGGCGCCGATCGCGACGTCGTCGGGCAGCGTGGGGGCGATCTCGCCCTCGCCGGCCTCGACCGCGATCATCACGCCGCCCGCGGGCAGGGCCTGCATCAGCCGGCCGCGCGCGGTGACCAGCGTGGCCGCGTCGGCCAGCGAGAGGACGCCGGAGACGTGCGCGGCCGCGATCTCGCCGATCGAGTGCCCGAGCAGGAAGTCCGGCCGCACGCCCCACGCCTCGAGCAGGCGGAACAGCGCGACCTCGACGGCGAACAGCGCGGGCTGGGTGAATTCGGTGTCGTCCAGGCGGTCGCCGTCGAACACCGCTGTCCGGACGCCCGGGTCCAGCTCGGCCAAAGCCGCGTCGAGGGCGGCGGCGAACTCCGGGTACGCCCGGTGCAGCTCGGTCGCCATGCCCGCGTACTGGGCGCCCTGCCCGGAGAAGAGGAACGCGGTCTTGCCCGGGGCCGCGGTGTCCGTGACGGCGGTGGTGAGGTCCGCCAGTCCGGCGAGGAGTTCCTCGCGGTCGCGGCCGAGCACGACGGCCCGGTGCGGGTGCCGTGCGCGGGTCGTCGTCGTGAACGCGGTGTCCACGAGGGACGCCTCGGCGAGGTGGTCCGAAAGCGTTTGCGCCTGCGCGGCGAGGGCGTCCCGGCTGCGCGCCGAAACGAGCAGCGGCAGCACCGGCGGCGTGGCCCGTTCGCCGCTGTCGGTCTCTTCCGGCAGTTCGAGCACGACGTGCGTGTTGGTGCCGCTGACCCCGAACGACGACACGCCCGCGCGCCGCGGCCGCCCGGTTTCCGGCCACGGCCGGGCCTCGGTGAGCAGTTCGACGTCGCCCGCGGTCCAGTCGACGCGCGGGTTCGGCTCGTCGACGTGCAGCGTCTTCGGCAGCACGCCGTGGCGCATCGCCTGCACCATCTTGATCACGCCGCCGACGCCGGCCGCGGCCTGGCTGTGCCCGATGTTGGACTTCAGCGACCCGAGGTAGAGCGGCTCCGCGCGGTCCTGGCCGTAGGTGGCGAGCACCGCCTGCGCCTCGATCGGGTCGCCGAGCACGGTGCCGGTGCCGTGCGCTTCCACGGCGTCCACTTCGGACGGCGAGAGCCCCGCGGCGGCCAGCGCGTCGAGGATCACCCGCTGCTGGGCCGGGCCGTTGGGCGCGGTGAGGCCGTTGGACGCGCCGTCCTGGTTCACCGCGGTGCCGCGGACCACGGCCAGCACCGGGTGGCCGAGCCGCCGGGCGTCGGAAAGCCGTTCCACCAGCAGCATCCCGGCGCCCTCGCCCCAGCTGGTGCCGTCGGCGGAGGCGGCGAAGGACTTGCAGCGCCCGTCCGGCGCGAGCCCGCGGGCCCGGCTGAACTCGATGAACGCGGTCGGGGTGGACATCACGGTGACCCCGCCGGCCAGCGCCAGCGAGCACTCGCCGCGGCGCAGCGCGGTCGCGGCCAGGTGCAGCGCCACCAGCGACGACGAGCACGCCGTGTCGATGGTGAGCGCCGGGCCCTCCAGCCCGAAGGTGTAGGCGACGCGCCCGGACGCGATGCTGCCCGCGCTGCCGTTGCCGATGAACCCTTCGAAGCCGTCGGGCACCGGCTGCAGCCGGGCGGCGTAGTCGTTGTACATCACGCCGGCGAACACGCTGGTCCTGCTGCCCCGCAGCGCTGCCGGGGCCAGCCCGGCCGCCTCGATGGCCTCCCAGGACAGCTCCAGCAGCAGCCGCTGCTGCGGGTCCATGGCGAGGGCGTCCCGGGGCGAGATCCCGAAGAACGCCGGGTCGAAGTCCGCGGCCTCGCGCAGGAAACCGCTTTCGGTCACGTAGTACGTGCCGGGCTGGTCGGGGTCCGGGTCGTAGAGCTTCCCGAGGTCCCAGCCGCGGTCCTCGGGGAAGGGCCCGATGCCCTCCCGGCCGGAGTCGACCAGGTCCCAGAGCCCGTCGGGGTCGCCGACGCCACCGGGGTAGCGGCAGCTCATCCCGATGATGGCGATCGGTTCCCTGGCCTGCGCTTCGAGCTCGGCCAGCTGCGAGCGCGTCGCGCCGAGCCGCTGCCGGGCCTGCTGCAGGTCGGCCGTGGCCCGCTTCAGGTAGTCGCGGAGGGTGTCTTCGTTCGCCATTCCGGGCGTCTCCTCGGTGGATCGTGGGGTCGGCGGGGCGGCCGCTAGTGGACCTCGGAGTCCTGGTCGATCAGGGCGAACAGCTCTTCGTCCGTCGCGGTGTCGAGGCCCGCACCGGTGCCGCCCTCGTCACCGGTCCGCGGGTAGAGGGTGGCAAGCAGCACTTCCAAACGGGTTCTAAGCGCCATCCGCGTCGCTTCCGCCGGTTCGCCGGTGGCGAGACCCGCTTCGAGCTGGGCCAACGCGGTGAGCGCCGGATCGGCCGCGCCGGCTTCTCCCCGGCCCAGTTCCGCGAGGAGGAAGCCGGTGAGAACCTGCGGGTCCGGGTAGTCGAAGATCAGCGTCGCGGGCAGCCGGAGGCCGGTCGCGGCGGCCAGGTTGTTGCGCAGCTCGACGGCGCTGAGGGAGTCGAACCCGAAGTCGCCGAACCCGCGTTCCGGGTCGACGGCGTCCGCGGACGCGTGCCCGAGCACGGCCGCGACCTGCGTCCGCACCAGGTCGAGCAGGACGGCTTCCTGCTCTTCGGCGGGCACCTCGGCCAGCCGGGCGGCCAGCGCGCCTTCCTCCGGCGCGGCCGACGGGCGGCGGGCGCCGCGGATGAGCCCGCGGAACAGCGGGGGCACCGGGCCGCCGCCGATCCGCTGCCGCATCGCGGCGAGGTCCAGCTCCATCGGGAGCAGCACCGGCTCGCCCAGGCCGAGCGCGGTGTCGAACAGCGCGAGCGCGTCGGCCGTGGCCAGCGCGCCGAAGCCGCCGCGGTTCATCCGGCGCTTGTCGACGTCGGTGAGCTCGCCGAGCAGGCCGCTCGACTGCTCCCACAGGCCCCAGGCCAGCGACGTCGCCGGCAGGCCGCGAGCGTGCCGGTGGCGGGCCAGCGCGTCCAGGACGGCGTTGGCGGCGGCGTAGTTGGCCTGCCCGGCGTTGCCGAGCGTGCTCGCCGCGGAGGAGAACAGCACGAACGCGGCCAGGTCGAGGTGCTCGGTCAGCTCGTGCAGGTGCCACGCCGCATCGGCCTTGGGCCGCAGCACGGTCGCGAACCGCTCCGGGGTCAGCGAGGCCACGACGCCGTCGTCGAGGACGCCGGCGGTGTGCACGACCGCGGTCAGCGGGTGCTCGGCGGGGATCCCGGCCAGGAGTGCTTTCAGGGCTTCGCGATCGGCGGCGTCGCACGCCACGACGTCCGCCTTCGCCCCCAGGCTGTCCAATTCGGACACGAGGGCGGTGATACCCGGCGTGTCCGGTCCGCGACGGCCCGCGAGCACGAAGTGGCGGACGCCCTTCGCGGCGAGGTGCCGGGCGAGCAGGCCGCCGAGGGTGCCGGTGCCGCCGGTGACGAGCACGGTGCCGTCGGGGTGCCACGCCCGCGCGGCCGCCTCGCCCGCCGGGACGCGGGCCAGGCGAGGCGCGAAAGTCTCGCCGTCGCGCAGCCGCACCTGGGGTTCGCCGCCGGTGAGGGCCGCGAGGATGGCGCGGCCGTCGAGGTCGCCGTCGAGGTCCAGGAGCGTGAAGCGGTCCGGGTTTTCGGCCTGGGCGGTGCGCACGAGACCCCACGCGGCCGCCAGGGCGACGTCCTTATCCGCACCCCGGGTCACGAAGACCAGCCGTCCGGTGGACCAGTCCTGCACGGTCCGGAGCACTTCGGTGGTGACCTGGTGGACGTCGTCGCCGGTGACCGGGAGGAACGTGAAGTCCGCCGGCTCGCCGCCGGTCTTGACGACGGCTCCGGCACTGCGCAGCGCCGCCGCCAGTGCCGGGTCGCCGAGGACCGCGCAGGTGGCCGCGGGCACGGCCCCGGTGGCGGCGGGCGCCCAGTCGAGGCGGAACAGCGACCGGTGGTACTCGGCCCGCGCTTCGATGCCCGCCGCGGAGATCGCCCGCAGCAGCAGGGATTCCGCCGACGCGACCGGGCGGCCCTGTGCGTCGGCGACGGTCAGGCTGATCGTGTCCGGCCCGGCCGGGGCCAGCCGCACCCGCAGGCTCGCCGCCCCGGACGTCCGCAGCACCACGCCGTTCCACGAGAACGGCAGGTGCCCCTGTCCCTTCGCGGTGACGAAGTCGCCGAGCCCGACGGCGTGCAGCGCGGCGTCGAGCAACGCCGGGTGCAGCCCGAACCGGACGGCGGCCTCCTGCTGCTCGTCCGGCAGGGTGACGTCGGCGTAGACGGCGCCGTCGAGCGACCAGGCCGCGCGCAGGCCCTGGAACGCGGGGCCGTAGCCGAAGCCGTTGTCCTGCAAGCCGTCGTAGAGCCCGGTGACGTCGATCTCCGTGGCACCCTCGGGCGGCCAGGTGCTCAGGCTGCCCGGTGCCGGGGCTTCGGGCGCGAGGGTGCCGGTGGCGTGCAGGCTCCAGGCCTGGTCGTCGTCGCCGGTGGCCGAGTGCAGGGTGATCGGCCGCTTGCCGTCGTCGTCCGTCGCGCCGACGGCGACCTGGACCCGGACCGCGCCCTTCGGCGGCAGGACCAGCGGGGCGGCGAGGGTGAGTTCCTCGATCGCCGCGCACCCCACCTCGTCGGCGGCGCGCAACGCCAGCTCGACGAAGGCGGTGCCGGGCAGCAGCACGGTGCCCTGCACGGCGTGGTCGGCCAGCCACGGGTGCGTCTTGACCGACAGCGACCCGGTGAGCAGGCACCCGCCGGTGCCGGGCAGGTCGACGGCCGCGCCGAGCAGCGGGTGGTCCGCGGCGGCCAGCCCGGCGGCGGTGACGTCGCCCGCGTTCCAGGAAGGCTCGACCCAGAACCGGTCGCGCCGGAACGCCTGCGTCGGCAGGTCGGCTTTCCGGCCGGCGGGGAGCACGCGCGTCCAGTCCGGGGTCACCCCGCGGACGTGCAGCCGGGCAAGGGCGCTCATCGCGGTCCGGACCTCGTCGTGGTCCTTGCGCAGCACCGGGATGGCTCCGTCGACCATGGCGCTCAGGACGGCGTCCGGACCGATCTCGACGAAGGTGCTCGCGTTCGTGGCCTTGACCGCGTCCGCGAACCGGACACACTCCCGCACCTGACGGACCCAGTAGTCCGATCCATCTTCCACAGTGGACACCCACGGAATGACCGGCTCGGACATGCTGAACCCGTCGATGGCCGCCGCGAACTCCGCCAGCATCGGCTCCATCAACCCCGAATGGAACGCATGACTCGTATTGAGCCGCTTGGTCTTCGCGAACTTCGCTGCATACTCGGTCACGGCAGCTTCTTCACCGGACAACACCACCGAATCCGGCCCGTTCACCGCCGCCAGCCAGACACCCTCCGGCAGCTCGATGTCCTTTTCGGATACTTGGACCGCGATCATCACGCCACCCTCGGGCAACGCCTGCATCAACCGCCCCCGCGCTCCAACCAACGTGGCCGCGTCCTCGAGACTCAGCACCCCGGCCACGTGCGCGGCCGCGATCTCCCCCACCGAGTGCCCCACGACGACGTCCGGCCGCACACCCCACGACTCCAGCAGGCGGAACAACGCCACTTCCACCGCGAAGATCCCCTGCTGCGCGAGATCGGTGTCCGGCGCTCCCGAGAGTTCCTTGACCCGCGGGTCCAGGTACGCACAAGCGGCGTCGAACGCCGCCGCGTACACCGGGAACGCCTCGTACAGCTCCCGCCCCATCCCTTCCCGCTGCGACCCCTGGCCGGTGAACAGGAACGCGGTTCGCCCGCTCACCGGCGTCCCCTGCACGACGGACCGGTGTGCCCGCCCTTCGGCGAGCGCCCCCAGCCCCTCGAGCAGCTCGTCTCGATCAGCGGCGACGACCGCGGCCCGGTGCTCCAGGGCCGCGCGCCCGGTGGCCAACGTCCAGGCGACATCCCCCAGCGGCAACTCCGCCGCCTCACGCGGCTCCGCCGCTTCACGCAGCTTCGCGGCCTGCGCCCGCAAGCCCTCGGCATCCCGTCCGGACACCACGAACGGCACGGGCCCCAAGCGCCCCAATGTGGCGTTGGGTGCATCCAGCGCACCCAATGTGGCGTTCGGTGCGTCTGACGCACCGAACGCCACATTGGGGCGCTCCGGCTCCTCCAGGATCACGTGCGCGTTCGTGCCGCTCACCCCGAACGACGACACCCCCGCCCGCCGGACCCGGTCGGAGACGGGCCACGGCCGGGCTTCGGTGAGCAGCTCGACCGAGCCCGCCGTCCAGTCCACGTGCGGGGACGGCTCGTCGACGTGCAACGTCGCAGGCAGCACGCCGTGCCGCAGCGCCTGCACGACCTTGATCACGCCCGCGACCCCCGCCGCGGCCTGGGTGTGGCCGAGGTTCGACTTGAGCGAGCCCAGCAGGAGCGGCTCCGGACGGTCCTGCCCGTAGGTGGCCAGCACCGCCTGCGCCTCGATCGGGTCGCCGAGCACCGTGCCGGTGCCGTGCGCCTCGACGACGTCCACATCGGACGGTGCCAGCCGCGCGGACGCCAGCGCGGCCCGGATGACCCGCTGCTGCGCGGGCCCGTTCGGCGCGGTGAGACCGTTCGAGGCGCCGTCCTGGTTCACCGCGGAACCCCGCACCACGGCGAGGACTTCGTGCCCGAGACGCTGGGCGTCCGAGAGCCGCTCGACCAGCAGCACGCCGGCGCCTTCCGACCAGCCGACCCCGTCGGCGGCCGCGGCGAAGGACTTGCAGCGGCCGTCCGGGGCGAGCCCGCGCTGCCGGCTGAACTCGATGAACCCGGCCGGGGTGGACATCACGGTCACCCCGCCCGCCAGCGCCATCGAGCACTCGCCGGACCGCAGCGCCTGCGCGGCCAGGTGCAGCGCCACCAGCGACGACGAGCACGCCGTGTCCACCGTGAGCGCCGGTCCCTCGAAGCCGAAGGTGTAGGCGATCCGGCCGGACACGACGCTCGACGCCGTGCCGGTGCCGACGTACCCCTCGGCCTCGGCGGGGATGGTGGCCAGCAGCGAGCTGTAGTCCTGCGCCGAAGTACCGGCGAACACGCCGACCTTCGCGCCGCGCAACGCCGTCGGGTCGACGCCGGCGTGCTCGAACGCCTCCCAGGACGCCTCCAGCAGCAGCCGTTGCTGCGGGTCCATGGCCAGCGCCTCGCGCGGGGAAATGCCGAAGAACGCGGCGTCGAACTCGGCGGCGCCGTCGACGAACCCGCCTTCGATGGAGTACGTGGTGCCCGGCCGGGACAGGTCTGGGTCGAAGATCGCGTCGATGTCCCAGCCGCGGTCGGCGGGGAACGGCGAGATGGCGTCGGTGCCGGCGGCGACCAGCCGCCACAGGTCGTCGGCCGAGCCGATCCCGCCCGGGTAGCGGCAGCTCATCCCGATGATGGCGATCGGTTCGTCGTGCGCCACCACGGTTTCCGCGGCCGCGACCGCCTCGCCGTCGAGGAACGCGGCCAGCGCCGACGGCGTCGGGTGGTCGAAGACGAGCGTGGCGGGCAGCTCGCGGCCGAGGGCGGTGGCCAGCAGCGTCCGCAGCTCGACGGCGGTGAGCGAGTCGAAACCCAGCTCCTTGAACGGCCGGTCCGCGCGGATCTCGTCGGCGGAGGCGTGGCCGAGCACGACCGCGGCCTGCCCGCGGACCAGGTCGGTCAGCGCCCGGATCCGCTCGTGCGCCGGGGCCCCGGCCAAGCGGGCCGCCAGCGCCCCGGTCGGGGGTTCCGGCTTCGCGGCGAGCTCGACGAACCCGCCGGAGCCGGTGGCCTCCAGCCAGAAGCGCGTCCGCTGGAACGGGTAAGTCGGCAAGTCGACACGATGGGCACCGCTACCCGCGAAGTAGGCACTCCAGTCGGGGGTGACCCCGCGCGTGTGGAGCCGGGCGAGCGCGGCGACGACCGAACGCGCTTCCGGCCGTCCGGCGCGCAGGACCGCGACGGCCGCCGAGTCGGCGGGCAGGCAGTCCTGGGCCAGCGCGCTGAGCACGCCGTCGGGACCGAGTTCGAGGAACGTCCGGACGCCTTCGGTGTGCAGCGCCGTGACGCCGTCGGCGAAGCGGACCGTCTCGCGCACGTGCCGCACCCAGTAGTCCGGGCTGGTGAGCAGGCCCGGCGTGGCGAGCGCGCCGGTCACGTCGGAGATCAGCGGGATCCGCGGTTCCGCGAACGAGACTCCGGCGATAGCGGCGCGGAAATCGGCCAGCATCGGGTCCATCAGCGCGGAGTGGAAGGCGTGGCTCGTGGTGAGGGCCTTGGCCTTCCCGAACCCGGCCGCGACTTCGGCGACGGCGTCGGCCTTGCCGGAGAGCACCACCGACCGCGGCCCGTTGACCGCGGCGATCGACACGCCGTCGCGCAGGGCCGCGCGGACTTCTTCCTCGCTCGCGCGGACGGCGGCCATGACCCCGCCGTCGGGCAACGCCTGCATCAGCCGGCCGCGGGCCGTGACGAGCGTCTGCGCGTCCGCCAGGGAGAACACGCCGGCGACGTGGGCCGCGGCGATCTCGCCGATCGAATGCCCGAGCAGGTGGGCCGGGCGGACGCCCCACGACTCGACGAGCCGGTACAGCGCCACCTCGACGGCGAACAGCGCGGCCTGGGCGTACTCGGTGCGGTCGAGGTCCGCGCCGCCGTCGAGCACCAGCTCACGCACGCGGGGGTCGAAGCCCGCGCAGATCTCGTCGAACGCCGCCGCGTACACCGGGTACGTCCCGTACAGCTCCCGGCCCATCCCGGCGCGCTGGGAACCCTGGCCGGAGAACAGGAACGCGACTTCGCCCCCGGCGACGGCGTCCCGCACCACCTCCACCGCGGGTTCCCCGGCGACGAGCGCGCGCAAGCCCGTGCCGAGGTCTCCGAGCACGACCGCGCGCTCGCCGAAGTGCGCCCGGTGCACCGCCAGCGACGCGGCCAGATCGACCGGGTCGGCGTCGACGTCCAGGAGCCGCGCCGCCTGAGCGCGCAAGGCGGCGTCGGTCCGTCCGGAAAGGACGAACGGCAGCACGGCAGGCGCCGCACCGGGTTCCGGGACCTCTTCGTCCGGCGCCTCTTCCAGGATGACGTGGGTGTTGGTGCCGCTGACGCCGAACGACGACACGCCCGCGCGGCGCGGCCGGCCGGTCTCCGGCCAGTCCTTCGCCTCGGTGAGCAGCTCGACCGCGCCCGCGGCCCAGTCGACGTGCGGCGTCGGCTCGTCGACGTGCAGGGTCTTCGGCAGCACGCCGTGCCGCATCGCCTCGACCATCTTGATCACGCCGCCCACGCCGGCCGCGGCCTGCGTGTGGCCGACGTTCGACTTGAACGAGCCGAGCAGCAGCGGCCGGTCGGCGGGCCGCTCGGCGCCGTAGGTGGCCAGCACGGCCTGCGCCTCGATCGGGTCGCCGAGCACGGTGCCGGTGCCGTGCGCTTCCACGGCGTCGACGAGGTCGGACGTCAGCGCGGCGTCGGCGAGCGCGGCGCGGATGACGCGTTGCTGCGCGGGCCCGTTCGGCGCCGACAGGCCGCTGCTGGCGCCGTCCTGGTTGACGGCGGTGCCGCGGACCACGGCGAGCACCGGGTGCCCGAGCCGCCGCGCGTCGGAAAGCCGTTCCACGAGCAGCATTCCGACGCCTTCGGCCCACGCGGTACCGTCCGCCGCGCCGGCGAACGACTTGCAGCGGCCGTCCGGCGCGAGGCCGCGCTGGCGGCTGAACTCGATGAACCCGGCGGGCGTGACGATCATCGTGACCCCGCCCGCCAGCGCCATCGTGGTTTCGCCGCGGCGCAGCGACTGGACGGCGAGGTGCAGCGCGACCAGCGACGACGAACAAGCGGTGTCGACGGTGATCGCCGGGCCCTCGAAGCCGAAGGTGTAGGCCACCCGCCCGGAGGCGACGCTGCCCGCGTTGCCGCTGCCGAGGTAGCCCTCGACGATCTCGGGCACGGACGTCAGGCGCGCGGCGTAGTCCTGGTACATCACGCCGGCGTAGACGCCGATCTTGTGGCCGCGTACCGACGCCGGGTCGATGCCCGCGCGTTCGAAGGCCTCCCACGACGTCTCCAGCAGCAGCCGGTGCTGCGGGTCCATCGCGAGGGCTTCGCGCGGGCTGATGTCGAAGAAGCCGGGGTCGAAGTCGGCGGGGCCGGTCATGAAACCGCCCTCGCGCACGTACGACTTGCCGGGCGTCTCGGGGTCGGGGTCGTAGACGTCCCCGGCGGTCCAGCCGCGGTCGTCCGGGAACGCCGAGATGGCGTCGGTGCCGGCGGCGACCAGCCGCCACAGCTCGTCGGGCGAGGTGACGCCGCCGGGGTACCGGCAGCTCATCCCGACGATCGCGATCGGCTCGCGGTCGCGCTCCTCGAGTTCGTGCACCCGGCCGCGGGCCTCGCGCAGGTCCTTGGCGGCCTGCTTGAGGTAGTCGCGCAGCTTCTGTTCGTTAGACATCCGATGGCTCCAGGGAGGGGTGGTCAGGGGGTGCGCAGCTCGTCGAGGACGCCGAACAGCTCGTCGTCCGTGGCCGCGTCGATGTCGGCGGCCGGGCCGACGTCGGGCTCGGCGCTCCAGCGGGAGAGCAGTTCCTTGAGCCGCACCGTGATCGCCTCGCGCGCTTCGCCGGTGAACGGCGCCAGCACGGTTTCGAGACGGCCGAGTTCGGCCAGTGCGGGGGCGAGCGCCGGGGCGCCGTCCGTGCCGAGCCGCTCGGCGAGGAACCGCGCGAGCGCCGTCGCCGTCGGGTGGTCGAAGACGAGCGTCGCGGGCAGCCGCAAGCCCGTCGCGGCCTGCAGGCGGTTGCGCAGCTCGACCGCGGTGAGCGAGTCGAACCCGAGGTCGAGGAACCCGCGTCCCGGCTCGACCGCGCCCGGACCGGCGTGCCCGAGCACCGCGGCCGCCTGGGCGCGCACGAGCGTGAGCAGCACCCGGCCCCGTTCCGCCGGCCCGAGCCCGGCCAGCTGAGCGCGCACCGAGGTGTCGACGGCCGCGGTCCGCCGCAGCGGCGCCCGGACCAATCCGCGCAGCAACGGCGGGACGCCCTGGTCACCGCGCACGCGCAGGTCGAGCTGCACCGGCACGACCACCGGATCTTCGGTCGCCAGCGCGAGGTCGAACGCGGCGAGGCCGTCCTCCGCGGTGAACGCGCGGGATCCGGTGCGGCGCAACCGGTCCAGGCCGGTCGAGCCGAGCGTTCCGGTCAGCTCGCTGGTGTCCGCCCACAGGCCCCAGGCGAGCGACTGCCCGGGCAGCCCGTGCGCCCGCCGGCGCCGGGCCAGCGCGTCGAGGTAGGCGTTGGCCGCCGCGTAGTTGCCCTGTCCGGGCGTGCCGAACGTGCCCGCGGCGGAGGAGAACAGCACCAGATGCGCGTCGGGAACCAGCTCGTGCAGGTGCTCGGCGGCGTCCACTTTGGCGCGCAGCACGACGTCGATCCGTTCCGGTGTCAGGGTTTCGACGACGCCGTCGGCCAGCGCACCCGCGGTGTGCACCACGGCGGCGAGGTCGGGGATGTCGTCGAGGACTTCGGCGAGACGGGCGCGGTCGGCGACGTCGCACGCCACGACGGTCACCTCCGCACCCAGCGCGGTCAGGCCGGAGACGACGTCCGCGGCGCCGGGCGCGGCGTACCCGCGGCGGCTCACCAGCACCAGCCGCTTCGTCCCGTTCCGCGCGAGGTGCCCGGCCACCAGCCGGCCGAGCGTGCCCGTGCCGCCGGTGATCAGCACGCTGCCGTCGAAGGCCGGGGGGCCGGCCGGTTCGGCGGCCACCGGCGCCAGCCGCGGCACGAAAATCTGTCCACTTCGGACGGACAGCTGGTTCTCGTCCGCGGGCAGCTCGGCGGGCACCGGGTCGTCCGGGTGCTCCAGATCCAGCAGGACGAACCGGTCCGGGTGCTCGGCCTGCGCCGAGCGCACGAGTCCCCAGACGGCCGCGGCGACGGGATCGTCGGCGGCCGCTCCGGAAGTGACGAACACCAGCCGCCGGTCACTGTCCAACTCGGACTGGATCCGGGTCAGCACCGCGCCGAGTACCTCACGGACGTCCCCGCGGGGCACCGGCACGAATTCGGCGTCCCCTCGGGCACCGGGCGCGCCGGGCACCCAGTCGACGCGGAACAGCGGACCGGACCGCCGGGCCGCCCGCACCTGGCCGGGTGCGACGGGCCGCGAGGTGAGCGCGTCGATCACCGCGACCGGCGATCCGGCTTCGTCGGCGACCTCGACGGTCAGCGTCTCCGTGCCGGACGGCGTGAGCCGCACGCGCAGCGCCGTCGCGCCCGCCGCGTGCAGCCGGACCCCGGCCCACGAGAACGGCAGCCGCCCGGTGCCTTCGGTGTTCAGCGAACCCAGCGCGACGGTGTGCAGGGCGGCGTCGAGCAACGCCGGGTGCACGCCGAACCGCGCGGCCTCGCCGTGGTGTTCGCGCGGCAGCGCCACCTCGGCGAACACCTCGTCGCCGCGGCGCCAGACCGCCCGCAGGCCCTGGAACACCGGCCCGTACGCGAACCCGCGCTCGGCCGCGCGCCCGTAGACGTCGTCGAGCGGCACCGGCTCGGCGTCCGCCGGCGGCCACGACACGAGCCCGGTCGCCGGGACGGCGGCGCCCGGTGCGGCGAACCCGGCGGCGTGCCGCGTCCACTCGCCGAGCAGGTCGTCCTCCGGCCGCGAGTGCAGCGCCAGGGCCCGGCGCCCGTCGTCGCCGGCCGCGCCGACGGTGAGCCGGATCAGCACCGCGCCCTCGGACGGCAGCACGAGCGGCGCTTCCAGGGCCAGCTCTTCCACTTCGGCGCAGCCCGCCGCCGCGGCGGCGTGCAGCGCGAGTTCGACGAACGCCGTGCCGACCAGCAGGACCGTGCCGTGCACGGCGTGCTCGGCCAGCCACGGGTGCGACCGCAGCGAAAGCCTTCCGGTGAAGAGGAATCCGCCGTCGTCGGGCAGCTCGACCGCGGCGCCGAGGAGCGGGTGGCCGGCCTCCACCAGCCCCGCCGAACCGAGGTCCGCGGCCGCGGCGGTGGCCGGGAGCCAGTAGTGGTCGCCGTCGAACGGGTAGGTCGGCAGCGGGACGGTGTGCGCGCCGTCGAACGCCGTCGCCCAGTCGGCGGGGACGCCGCGCACGAACGCCTCGGCGATCGACCGCAGCAGCCGCGACCGGCCACCGTCGTCGCGGCGGAGCGAGCCGACCGCGACGACCTCGCGGCCCGCGTCCTCGGCCGTCTCCTGCACGGCGGTGGCCAGCACCGGGTGCGGGCTGCACTCGACGAAGACGCCGTGGCCGTCGGCGAGCAGCTTGCGCGTGGCCTGCTCGAACTCGACGGTCTGACGGAGGTTGCAGTACCAGTAGCCGGCGTCGAGCTGGGTGGGGTCGGCCGGGCGGCCGGTCACGGTCGAGTAGAACGGCAGCTCGCCCGCCCGCGGCCGCACCGGCGCGAGGACTTCGAGCAGCCGTTCCTCGATGGCTTCGACCTGCTCGGAGTGCGACGCGTAGTCCACGGGGATCCGCCGCGCGCGGACGCCGTCGGCCTCGCACCCGGCCAGCAGCTGCTCGAGCGCGTCGGCCGGCCCGGAGACGACGACGGAGTTCGCCCCGTTGGCGGCCGCGATCGCCAGCCCGGTGCCCTCGATCCGCGCGGTCACCGCGGCGACCGGCTGCGCCACCGAGACCATGCCGCCCCCGCCCGCCAGGCGCAGCAGCTCACGACTGCGCACCGCGACGACCATGGCGGCGTCCTCGAGGGACAGTGCCCCGGCGACGCACGCCGCCGCGATCTCGCCCTGGCTGTGCCCGAGCACGGCCGCCGGTTCGACGCCGTGGGCCCGCCACACCGCGGCCAGCGAGACCATCACGGCCCACAGCGCGGGCTGCACGACGTCGACGCGCTGCAACGCGGCTTCGTCGGACAGGACGTCGAAGAGCTTCCAGTCCACATGGGACGCCAGCGCGGCCGCGCACTCGGCCATCCGGGCCGCGAACACCGGTTCGGTGTCCAGGAGTTCCTGCCCCATCCCGGCCCACTGCGAACCCTGGCCGGGGAAGACGAACACGACCCCGCCCCCACCCGACGGCGTCCCTTCGACGACCGCCGGGTCCGGCTCACCGGCGGCCAGCGCGGCCAGCCCGCGCCGCAGCTCGTCGCCGTCCCCGAGGACGACGGCGCGGTGCTCCAGCACGGTCCGGGTGGTGGCCAGCGAAAACCCGATGTCGGCGGGCTCCCCGGCCACCTCCGCGAGCTGCGCCGCCCGCGCCCGCAGCGCACTCCCGGTCTTGGCGGTCACCACCCACGGCACGACCCTCCCCAAGCGCCCCAATGTGGCGTTGGGTGCGCTGGACGCACCGAACGCCACATTGGGTGCGTCTGACGCACCCAACGCCACATTGGGGTACTCCTCCAGGATCACGTGGGCGTTCGTGCCGCTCACCCCGAACGACGAGACCGCGGCCCGCCTCGGGCGGTCGGAAGGCGGCCACGCCCGGGCCTCGGTCAGCAGCGAAACCGCGCCGGAGTCCCAGTCGATGTGCGGGGACGGCTCGTCGACGTGCAGCGTCTTCGGCAGTTCCCCGTGCCGCAGCGCCTCGACCATCTTGAGGACGCCCGCGACCCCGGACGCCGCCTGCGCGTGCCCGATGTTCGACTTGACGCTCCCCAGCCACAGCGGTGCCCCGGACCGGGACTGGCCGTACGTCGCCAGCAGCGCCTGCGCCTCGATCGGGTCGCCCAGCTCGGTGCCGGTGCCGTGCGCCTCGACGACGTCGATCTCGGCCGGCGTGAGCCGCGCGTCCGCCAGCGCCCGGCGGATCACGCGCCGCTGGGCGGGGCCGCTCGGCGCGGACAGGCCGTTGGACGCGCCGTCCTGGTTGATCGCCGAGCCGCGGATCACCGCGAGCACGGTCCGGCCCTTCGCGACCGCGTCCGAAAGCCGTTCCAGCAGCACCACGCCCGCGCCCTCGGCCAGTCCCATGCCGTCGGCCGCCCCGGCGAACGCCTTGCAGCGCCCGTCCGGGGCGACCCCGCGCTGGCGGCTGAACTCGATCAGCACGGCCGGGGTCGACATGATCGTCACTCCGCCGGCGAGCGCCATCGTGCACTCCCCGCGCCGCAGGGCCTGCACGGCGAGGTGCAGCGCCACCAGCGACGACGAACACGCCGTGTCGACCGTGACCGCGGGCCCCTCCAGGCCGAGGGTGTAGGCGATCCGTCCGGAAAGGACACTGCCCGCCTTGCCGGTCACCAAGTGGCCTTCGACGCCCTCGGGCGCGGACTGCATCGCGCCGCCGTAGTCGGAGAACCCGCCGCCGACGAACACACCCGCCTGCTCGC
Organism: Amycolatopsis sp. cg9; assembly: GCF_041346945.1. NCBI lineage: Bacteria > Bacillati > Actinomycetota > Actinomycetes > Pseudonocardiales > Pseudonocardiaceae > Amycolatopsis > Amycolatopsis sp. cg9. The sequence continues at coordinate 404,216 of NZ_CP166850.1, forward strand.
CGCGCGCCGACACCGGGTCGATGCCCGCGCTTTCGAAGGCCTCCCAGGCGATCTCCAGGAGCAGCCGCTGCTGCGGATCCATCGCGAGGGCCTCGCGCGGACTGATCGAAAAGAAGCCCGCGTCGAACTTCCCGGCGTCGCGGTGGAAACCGCCGCCACGCGCGTACGTCGTGCCCTGGCTGTCGGGGTCGGGGTCGTAGAGCGCCTCGACGTCCCAGCCGCGCTCGGCCGGGAACTCCCCGACGGCGTCGCCGCCCTCGTGGACCAGCCGCCACAGGTCGGCGGCCGAGCGGACGCCACCCGGGTACCGGCAGCCGGTGCCGACGACGGCGATCGGCTCGTGCGTCCGGTCTTCGAGGTCGGCCAGCCGCTTGCGGGTGTCGCGCAGGTCGGTGGTGGCCCAGCGGAGGTACTCCCGCAGCTTCTCTTCGGGGGTGTCCATCGTGGTACTCCTAGGTGCGAAAGGTCAGGGGGTGCGCAGGCCGTCGAGGACGTCGAACAACTCGTCGTCGGTCGCCGTACCGAGGTCGCGGTCCCCGGGCGCCGGCTCGGCGGTGTTCAGCCGGCTCAGCAGCGTCGTCAGCCGCAGCGCCAGCTCGGTGCGCGCCGAGCCGTCGGCGACACCATCCGCGAGCGCCGCCTCCAGCCGGTCGAGCTCGGCCAGGCCGGGGGCCGCGTCGCCGGGCAGGAGCTCGGCGAGGACGTGCGCGGCGAGGGCCTGGGCACTCGGGTGGTCGAAGACGAGCGTGGCGGGCAGCCGCAGCCCGGTGGCCGTCGCGAGCCGGTTGCGCAGGTCGACCGCGGTGAGCGAGTCGAACCCGAGCTCCTGGAACGCTTGGGCCGGGTCGAGCGCCGACGGCGAGTCGTGCCCGAGCACGGTCGCCGCCATGCCGCGGACCAGCTCCAGCACTGTCCGTTGCCGCTCGACGACCGACATTGCCAGCAGCCGCTCCCGAAACGCTTCCATCGTCCCGATAGCGGCCGCGTCGGCCTCGGCTTCCGCGGCGAGGAGGCGCCGGACGTCCTCGATCCCGCCGAGCAGCGGACTCGGCCGCGCCGAGGTGAACGCGGCGGTGAACCGCGCCCAGTCGACGTCGGCGACCGCGACGAAGGTGTCGTCGAGGTCGAGCGCTCGCTGCATCCCGCGCGTGCCGGCCGCCGTCGCCATCGGGGACAGGCCGTGCCACTCCGGGTTGAGGTCCATCAGGTCCTCGACCACGACGCCGTCGTCGAGCACGTGCCGGGCGTCCCACACGCCCCAGGCGATCGACGTCGCCGTGCGCCCGCTCGCCCGCCGCCGCTCGGCGAGCGCGTCCAGGTAGGCCGACCCCGCCGCGTAGGCGCCGTGGTCACCGCTGCCCCAGACCCCGGCGATCGAGGAGAAGAGCACGAACGCGTCGAGCTCGCGGCCGGCGAACAGCTCGTCGAGGTGCGCGGCCCCGGCGACCTTCGCGGCCAGGACGTCGGCGAACTCGTCCACAGTGGACTCGGCCAGCGCGGTGAGCCGGATCAGCGCGGCGGCGTGCACCACCGACCGGATCGGCCCGTGGCCCGCCTCGACCTTCTCGACGAGGGTCGCCAGCGCGTCCCGGTCGGCGACGTCGCACGCCGCGACGGTGACCGCCACCCCGGCCGCCTCGAGTTCGGCGGCCAGCTCGGCCATCCCGGCCGCCGCGCGCCCCCGGCGGCTGGTGAGCACCAGGTGCTCCGCTCCGTCCGCGGCGAGCTTGCGGGCGATCACCGGGCCGAGCGCGCCGGTCGCGCCGGTGACCAGGACGGTGCCGCGCGGCCGCCACGGGGCCGGCACGGTGGCCGGCCGCGCGGCTCGGACCAGGCGCCTGCCGAAGACGCCGTCACCGCGGACGGCGACCTGGTCTTCCGCACCGTCACCGGTGATGGTGGCGAGGGCGCGCCGGAGGGCGTTTCCGTCCGGTTCGGCGGGCAGGTCGACCAGGCCGCCCCAGCGCTGCGGCTGCTCGAGGCCGACCACCCGGCCGAAGCCCCAGGTCTGGGCCTGTACCGGGTCCGGCGGCAGGTCCCCGGGCGTGACGCGCACGGCTCCCCGGGTCACGCACCACAGGGGTGCGGTGATCCCGGCTTCGGTCAGCCGCTGGGACAGCACGAGGTTCGCGACGAGCCCGGCCGTGACACCCGGCCGGAGTTCGGACCGGTCGGCGGCGAGCAGCGAGACCACGCCGGTGAACTCGCCGGCCAGCTCCTCGCCGGGCCCGGCGACCACGACGTGGTGGCCCTGCCGGGTGAACTCCGCGACCAGCGGATCACCGGTGTCCGGGGTGACGACCAGCCACCGGCCGGGCTCGCCCGCGACCGGCTCGGCGGCCGGTTCCCACTCGACGGTGTAGCGCATCGAGTCCAGCGCGGACTCGTCCGCGCGGTCGGCCCGCCAGCGCGCCAGCGCGGGCAGCACCGACGCCACCGCTTCGGAGTCGGCGCCGAGCACCGCGGCCAGCCCGGCCGGGTCGCCCGCGGCCACCGCGGACCAGAACCCGGCGTCGTCCGCCTTCGCCGCCGCGGGCAGCTGGAAGTCCAGCCAGAACCGCTGGTGCTGGAACGGGTACACCGGCAGCTCGACCCGGCGGGCCCCGGGGAAGACCCCGGTCCAGTCGACCGGCACGCCCTGGACGTACAGCTCGGCCGCCGACAGCAGGACCCGGTCGGCGCCACCCGCGTCGCGCCGGAGGGTGCCGCCGGTGACGACCGGGCGGCCGGCGTGCTCCGCCGTCTCGCCGATCGCCATCGTCAGCACCGGGTGCGGGCTGCACTCGACGAACACGCCGTGCCCGGAGTCCAGCAGCGCACGGGTGGCCTGCTCGAACTCCACGGTCTGGCGCAGGTTGCGGTACCAGTAGGACGCGTCGAGCGCGGTGGTTTCGACCGGCGCACCGGTCACCGTCGAGAAGAACGGCACCCGGCCGGCCACCGGGGTCACCGGAGCCAGCAGCTCGGCGAGCCGGTCCTCGATGCGGGACACGTGGGCCGAATGCGAGGCGTAGTCCACCGGGATCCGCCGGACGCGCACCCCTTCCGCGGCGCAGGCGTCGTGGAAGCGGGTCAGCTCGTCCGCTCCGCCGGACACGACGACCGCCGCGGGCCCGTTCACCGCGGCGACCGACAGGTCCGCGTAGTCCGCCAGCCGGGCGCGCACGGCGTCGGCGCCGAGCGCGACGGAGACCATCCCGCCCTGTCCGGCCAGCTCGCGGATGGCCTGGCTGCGCAAGGCGACCACCCGGGCACCGTCCGACAGGGACAGTCCGCCGGCGACCACGGCCGCGGCGATCTCGCCCTGGCTGTGCCCGAGCACCGCGGCCGGCCGGACGCCGAGCGACTCCCAGACCGCGGCGAGCGACACGAGGATCGCCCACAGCACCGGCTGCACGACGTCGACCCGCTCGATCGGCTCGCCCGCACGGACGACGTCCAGCAGCGCGAAGTCCACATAGGACGTCAGGGCGGCCGCGCACTCGGCCATCCGCGCGGCGAACACCGGGGACGCGTCCAGGAGCTCGGCGGCCATGCCGGTCCACTGCGATCCCTGCCCGGGGAAGACGAACACGACCTTGCCGGGGGTGCCGGCGACACCCTCGGCGACGCCGGGCCCGGCCAGCTTCGCCAGGCGGTCGCGGAGTTCGGCGGCGTCCCGGCCGACGACGACGGCCCGGTGCGCGAACTCCGACCGCGTCGTCGCCAGGGAGAACCCGATGTCGGCCGGGTTCTGTTCACCCGCTCGAACCAGCAAGTTCGCGGCCTGCTCCCGCAGCGCCTCAGTGGTCCGGGCCGAGAGCACCCACGGCACGGCGCCGTCCAGCGCACCCAATGTGGCGTTCGGTGCGTCAGACGCAACCAACGCCACATCGGGGCGCTCTGGCTCCTCCAGGATCAGGTGCGCGTTGGTGCCGCTGACACCGAAGGAGGAAACCCCGGCTCGGCGCGGCTTCCCGCCCGGCGCCCACGGCCGCGGCTCGGTGAGCAGCTCGACCGAGCCCGCCGTCCAGTCGATCTGCGTCGAGCGTTCGCCGGCGTGCAGGGTGCGTGGCAGGACGCCGTGGCGCAGGGCCATGACCATCTTGATCACGCCCGCGACGCCGGACGCGGCCTGCGTGTGGCCGATGTTCGACTTGACGCTGCCCAGCCACAGCGGCTCCGAGCGGTCCTGGCCGTAGGTGGCCAGCAGCGCCTGGGCCTCGATCGGGTCGCCCAGCGACGTCCCGGTGCCGTGCGCCTCGACCGCGTCCACATCGGACGGGGCCAGACCGGCGTTCGCCAGCGCGGCCCGGATCACCCGCTGCTGCGACGGGCCGTTCGGGGCGGTGAGGCCGTTCGACGCGCCGTCGGAGTTGACCGCCGAGCCACGGATGACCGCGAGCACCGGGTGACCGTTGCGCCGCGCGTCGGACAGCCGTTCCAGGACGACCATGCCGATGCCTTCGGCCATGCCCATCCCGTCCGCTTCGGCGGAGAACGCCTTGCAGCGACCGTCCTTCGCGAGCCCGCGCTGGCGGCTGAACAGCACGAACGGCGCCGGTGACGCCATCACGGTCACCCCGCCGGCGATCGCCAGTTCGCTTTCCCCGCTGCGCAGGGACTGCCCGGCCATGTGCAGCGCGACGAGCGACGACGAACACGCCGTGTCGAGGGTGACGGCCGGGCCTTCGGTGCCGTAGGTGTAGGCGAGCCGGCCGGCGGTGACGCTCATCGACGTGCCGGTGAGCAGGTGCCCTTCGGTGCCTTCCGGCGGTTCGGCCAGGTTGGCGCCGTAGGACGACGTGCTGGCGCCGACGAACACGCCGGTCCGGCTGCCGCGCAGGCTGCCCGGGGTGATGCCGGCGTTCTCGAACGCCTCCCACGACGTCTCCAGGAGCAGCCGCTGCTGCGGGTCCATCGCGAGGGCTTCTCGGGGGCTGATCCCGAAGAACGCGGGGTCGAAGCCGGCGACGCCGTCGAGGAAGCCGCCTTCCCGGACGTAGGTCTTGCCGGGGGCGTCCGGGTCGGGGTCGAAGAGCCCGCCGAGGTCCCAGCCGCGGTCGGCGGGGAACGCGGAGATGCCTTCGCCACCCGCGTCGAGCATCCGCCACAGGTCGTCGGGCGAGCCGACGCCGCCGGGGAACCGGCAGCTCATGGCGATGATCGCGAGGGGCTCGTCCGACTTCGCCGCGGTGACGGGAGCGGCGGTCTCCGCCCCGCCGCCGAGGTGCCGCGCCAGCGCTTCGGGGTTCGGGTAGTCGAAGACGAGGGTCGCGGGCAGCCGCCGGCCGGTGGCCGCCTGAAGGCGGTTGCGCAGCTCGATGGCGGTGACCGAGTCGAAGCCGAGGTCGCGGAAGGCCCGGTCGGCGTCGACGTCCGCGCCGGAGTCGTAGCCGAGCACGGCCGCGACCTGCGCGCGGACGACCCCGAGGAAGTCGGTCGCCGCTTCCGGGGCCGCCTCGGCGACGAGCCGCCGGACCTCGGGGATCTCGCGGAACAGCGGGCTCGGCGTCCCCGACACCGCGACGACGCGGGCCCAGTCGATGTCGACGACGACGGCGCTGGTCTCGTCGTGGTCGAGCACGCGCTGCAGCGCCGCGATCGCCAGGTCCGGGTCCATCGCCGGGACACCGCGGGAGAGCATGCGCTCCTCGACGGCGCCGGTGGCCATGCCACCCGCGGCCCAGTGCCCCCAGACGACGGCGGTCGCGGGCAGCCCCTCGGCCCGCCGCCGGCGCGCGAGGGCGTCGACGAAGGCGTTGCCGGGGGCGTAGTTGCCCTGGCCCGCGGCGCCGAACATGCCGCCGAAGGAGGAGAACAGGACGAAGGCGTCGAGATCGCGGTCGCGGGTCAGCTCGTGCAGGTTGACCGCGGCTTCGGCCTTCACGCTCAGGACGTGCTCGACCTGGTCGAGGGTGAGCTGCTCCAGCAGCGCGTCGTCGAGCGCGGCGGCGGTGTGGACGACCGCGGTCAGCGGGACGTCCGCCAGCAGGGCTTCGAGCGCCGCCCGGTCGGCGAGGTCCACTGTGGACACGGTGACCCGGCAGTGTTGTTCCAGCTCGGCCACCAGCTCGGGGGCACCGGGAGCGTCGAGGCCCCGCCGTCCGGTGAGGATGACGTGCTCGGCACCACCGCGGGCGAGCCACCGGGCGACGTGCGCGCCGAGCGCCCCGGTGCCGCCGGTGACCAGCACGGTTCCGCTGGGCCGCCAGGACTTCGCGGTCTCGCCGTCGGTGGCGTGCGCCAGCCGCCGGGCGAGCACTCCGGTGGTCCGGACCGCGAGCTGGTCTTCACCGCCCGGGGCGGCCAGCACGGCCGCGACCCGGTCGGCGACGTCCCCCGTGACGGGCAGGTCGATCAGGCCACCCCAGCGGCCGGGGTGCTCCTGGCCGACGACCGGGCCGAGACCCCAGACGAGGGCCTGCTCGGGATCGACGACGGGGTCGGCCGGGCCGGTGCTCAGCGCGCCCCGGGTGGTGACCCAGAGCGGCGCTTCGACGCCCGCGTCCCCGAGCGCCTGGACGAGGGTGACGGTGGCGGCGTGCGCCAGCGGCACGGCGGGGTACGCCGGGTGCCGCCCGGGCGCGGCGGCCAGCAGGGAAAGGACCCCGGTGACGTCCTGGCGTTCGCCGAGGAGTCCCGCGAGCGTCGCACGGTCGGCGGCGGGGTCGACCGGCAGCCGGGTGACCTCCGCACCGTGCGCGGTGAGCGCGGTTTCCAGCGCCTCGGCGGTACCGGCGACGTTCTGGCCCCCGGCCAGCACCGCACGGCCGGCGGCCGGGCCGACCGGCAGCGGGGTGGCACCGTGCGCGTCGGCGGCGCCGTCCTCAGGGACTACCAGCAGCCACCGGCCGGTGAGCTGGGCCGCGGCGGGCCTCAGGGGACGCCAGATGACGCGGTAGCGCCAGCCGTCCACAGTGGACTTCTCCTGGCTGCGCCGCCGCCAGGACGACAGGACCGGCAGCACCGAGTCCAGGGCTTCACGCTGCTCCTCGCCAACACCGAGCGCGCTCAGGTCCGCGCGCTCGAGCGCGTCCCAGAACCGGTCGTCGACCGGGTTCGCCGAGCGCGGCTCCGGCTCGCTCGGCCAGAACCGCCGGTGCCGGAAGGGATACGTCGGCAGCTCGACCCGGGCCGCGCCGGTGCCGCGGAACGCGACCGTCCAGTCGACCGGGACACCGGCCACGAACGCCTCCGCCAGCGACCGCGTGAGCCGGTCGGCACCGCCGTCGGCCCGGCGCAGGGTGCCGGTGACCACCACCTCACGAGCGTCGGCCGTCTCCTCGACGCCCGCCGTCAGCACCGGGTGCGCGCTGCACTCGACGAACGCGGTGTGCCCCGACTCCAGCAACCCGCCGATGGCCCGGTCGAACCGGACGGGTTCCCGCAGGTTGCGATACCAGTAGCCCGCGTCCAGGGAAGCGGTGTCCAGTTCTTCCCCGGTCACCGCCGACACGAACGGGATCCGGCTCGACCGCGGCGCGACCTCGGCCAGCACCGACGCCAGCTCTTCGGCCAGCAGCTCGACCTGCGCCGAGTGCGACGCGTAGTCGACGGCGATCCGCCGCGCCCGCACGTCCACCGAAGCCAGCAGCTCGTCGAGCGCCGCGGCCTCCCCCGACACCACGACCGACGACGGGCCGTTCACCGCGGCGACCGAAATCCGCGCACCCCACGATGCGATCAGCTCACGCACTCGCGAGACCGGCGCGGCCAGCGACACCATGCCACCCAGCCCGGACAGCCGCAGGATCGCCTTGCTCCGCAGGGCGACCACCCGCGCACCATCCTCAAGGGACAGTCCACCCGCGACCACCGCGGCCGCGATCTCGCCCTGGGAGTGCCCCACGACCGCGTCGGGTTCGACGCCGTATGAGCGCCAGACCTCGGCCAGCGAGACCATCACCGCCCAGAGGACGGGCTGCACGACGTCGACCCGCTCCAGATCACCGTCGAGCGCGTCCAGGAGCTTCCAGTCCACAAAGGGCTCCAGCGCCGCCGCGCACTCCGCCATCCGCGCCGCGAACACCGGCGAAGTTTCGAGCAATTGCCGGCCCATCCCGGTCCACTGCGAACCCTGACCAGGGAACACGAACACCACCCGGCGCCCCGGCCGGGCCACCCCGGTGATCGCGTCGCCGTCGAGGACCACCGCGCGGTGCTCGAACAGCGCCCGGGTGGTGGCCAGCGAGAACCCGACGTCCAGCACGTCACCGTCCACCCGGGACATCTGCGCCCGCAAGGCTTCCGCGCTCCGGGCCGAGAACACCCACGGCACCACCGGCGGCACCACTCGCTCGACCTCGGCGACCGAGACCTCGGGAGCCGCTTCGAGGATGACGTGCGCGTTCGTCCCGCTGATGCCGAACGACGACACCGCCGCCCGCCGCGGCCGGCCCGTCGACGGCCACGGCTCGGGCTCGGCGAGGAGCCGGATCGCGCCGGAGGACCAGTCCACGTGCGGGGTCGGCGTCGAAGCGTGCAGGGTGCGCGGCACCGTGTCGTGGCCGAGCGCGAGCACCATCTTGACGACACCGGCGACCCCGGCGGCGGCCTGCGCGTGCCCGATGTTCGACTTGACCGAGCCGAGCAGCAACGGGTGCGCGCGGTCCTGGCCGTACGTCGCCAGCAGCGCGTCCGCCTCGATCGGGTCGCCGAGGGACGTCCCGGTGCCGTGCGCCTCGACGACGTCCACATCGGACGGCCGCAGCCCCGCGTTCGCCAGTGCGGCCCGGATCACGCGCTGCTGCGACGGGCCGTTGGGTGCGGTGAGGCCGTTGGACGCGCCGTCCTGGTTCACCGCGGTCCCGCGCACGACCGCGAGCACCGGGTGCCCGAGCCGCCGCGCGTCGGAAAGCCGTTCCACCAGCAGCACGCCGACGCCCTCGGCCCAGCCGGCGCCGTCCGCGTCGGCCGAGAACGCCTTGCAGCGCCCGTCCCGCGAAAGACCGCGCTGGTGCGAGAACTCGACGAACGTGCCGGGCGTGGCCATCACGGTCGCGCCGCCCGCCAACGCCATCGTGCACTCGCCCGAACGCAGGGACTGGACGGCCAGGTGCAGCCCGACCAGCGACGACGAGCACGCCGTGTCGACCGTGACCGCCGGGCCTTCGAGGCCGAACGTGTAGGCGATCCGGCCCGAGGCGACACTGCCCGAGTTGCCGACGCCGAGGAAGCCCTCGACGTCGTCGGGGCCGTCGGACAGGCGCGGGCCGTAGTCGTGGTACATCAGCCCGGCGAACACGCCGGTGCGGCTGCCGCGCAGCGTGCCGGGGTCGATACCGGCCCGCTCGAACGCCTCCCACGCCGCCTCCAGCAGCAGCCGGTGCTGCGGGTCCATGGCGAGGGCCTCGCGCGGCGAGATGCCGAAGAAGCCGGGGTCGAAGTCGGCGGCGCCGTCGAGGAACCCGCCCGCGCGGACGTAGGTCTTGCCGGGCTTCGGCTCGGGGTCGTACAGCCCCTCGACGTCCCAGCCGCGGTCGGCCGGGAAGTCGCCGATGGCGTCGACGCCGTCGTCCAGGAGCCGCCAGAGGTCCTCCGGCGAGGTGACCCCGCCGGGGAACCGGCAGCTCATCCCGACGATCGCGATCGGCTCGTCCGACGCGGCCGCGGCCGCGGTCTCCCGGACGGCCGCGGCACCGCCGAGTTCGGTCCCCAGGAACGCGGCGAGCGCGACCGGTGTCGGGTGGTCGAACACGAGCGCGGCGGGCAGTCGCAGCCCGGTCGCGGCCGACAGGCGGTTCCGCAGGTCGACCGCGGTCAGCGAGTCGAAGCCGAGGTCCCGGAACGCCATCGAGAAGTCCACAGTGGACACATCAGCGTGCCCGAGCACGACGGCGACCTGCGTGCGGACGATCTCGGTCAGCAGGCGCTCGCGCCCGGCTTCGTCGAGGCCGGCCAGCCTCGACCGCAGGCCGGGATCGACCGCGGCCGCGCGGGCCGGGACCAGCTTGCGCAGCACCGGCGGCACCGGCTGGTCGCGCAGCGCGGCGACGTTCAGCTTGACCGGCACGAGCACCGCGTCGGCCAGCGTGCGGGCGGTGTCGAACAGCGCGAGGCCCTGTTCGTCGGCCAGCGGCGGGAAGCCGGCGCGGGCCATCCGCCGCCGGTCGAGGTCGGTCATCGCGCCGGTCATGCCACCGCTGCGCGCCCACAGGCCCCACGCCAGCGACTGCGCGCCCGGGCGTCGCCGCGCGAGGGCGTCGAGGACCGCGTTGGCGGCGGCGTACGCGGCCTGCCCGGCGCTGCCGAGCGTGCCGGTCGCGGAGGAGAACAACACGAAGGTCGGAGCCTCGGTGAGGTCGTCCAGCGCGAGAGCGGCGTCGACCTTGGGCCGGAGGACCCGCTCGAAGTCGTCGGCGGTCAGCGATTCCACGACGCCGTCGGCGAGCGCGCCCGCGGCGTGCACGACGGCCGTGACCTGCTCGTCCGCCAGGACCGCGGCGAGCTGCGCGCGGTCGGCGATGTCGCACTGGACGATGCGGACGTCCGCGTCCAGGTCGTCGAGGTCGGGGTTGGGCACGCCGGTGCGGCTGGTCAGCAGCAGGTGGCGGGCGCCGTACGCGGTGACGAGGTGCCGGGCCAGCAGCGAGCCGAGCGCGCCGGTACCGCCGGTGATCAGGACCGTGCCGCTGACGTCGACCGCGGGCGCGGCCTCGGCGTCCGGCTGCTCGGCGCGGAACAGCCGCGGCACGAGCACCTCGCCGTCGCGCAGGACGGCTTCGGGCTCCTCCCCGGCGGCGAGCACGGCGAGGAGCGGGGTGACGTCGTCGGTGTCGGTGTCCGCCAGCAGGAACCGGTCCGGGTGCTCGGCGCGGACCGAGCGGACCAGGCCCCAGACGGCCGCGGCCGCGGGGTCTTCGCCGGTGGTCGCGCCCCGGGTGACGAACACCAGGCGGCCGTCGCCGTCCAGGTTCGCCTGGATCGTCTCGAGCGCGTCGGCCAGGACGCGCCGGACGCTCCCGCCGACGTCGGCGGGATCACCGGTGACGGGCACCAGCGTCAGGTCGATGTCCACTTCGGACGGAATCGCGACGGGTGTCCACTCCGGACGGAACAGCGAGTCGGTGACGAGCTGCTGCGCGGCGAGCGGCCGCAGCACCAGCGACGACACGGTGGCCACCGAAACCCCGGTGCCGTCGGCGATGTCGAGCGCCACGGCGTCGTCGCCGGCGGGCCGGATCCGCACGCGCAGGGTGGCCGGGCCGCCCGCGGGCAGGACCGCCCCGGACCACGCGAACGGCATCAGCGCCCGCTCGCCGCCGCCGAGGGCCGCGGCTTGCAGGGCCGCGTCGAGGAGCGCCGGGTGCAGGCCGAAGCGGGCCGCGTCGGGCGCGAGGTCCGCGGGGAGCGCCACTTCGGCGTAGAGCTCCTCGCCCAGCTGCCAGGCCGCGCGCAGCCCGCGGAACGCCGGGCCGTACGCGAAACCCCGGGCGGCGAACCGGTCGTGGAGGCCGTCGACGTCGAGGGCTTCGGCGCCGGTGGGCGGCCAGGTCAGCAGGTCGGTGCCCGCCGGCTCGGGGCCGCCGAGCACGCCGCTCGCGTGCCGGGTCCAGCCGTCGTCACCGGCGCGGCTGAACACGCCGACCGGGCGCCGTCCGGTGCCGTCGGGCGCGCCGACCGAGACCTGGACCTCGAGGGCGCCCTGCTCGGGGAGCACCAGCGGGGTCTCCAGGACGAGGTCCTCGACGACCCGGGTGCCGGTCTCCTGCGCGGCGCGCGCGGCGAGTTCGAGCAGCGCGGTGCCGGGCAGCACCACCGAGCCGCGGACGACGTGGTCGGCCAGCCACGGGTGCGACCGCGCCGAAAGCCGGCCGGTGAACAGGTACCCGTCGCCGTCGGCGAGGGCGACGACCGCGCCGAGCAGCGGGTGCCCGGCCGAGCCGAGCCCGGCGACGTCGCCGGTGACCGCCGGGGCGTCGAGCCAGAACGGCGAGCGCTGGAACGGGTAGGTGGGCAGCTCGGCGCCGGTCGCGTCGACGCCGTCGAACTCGCGTGCCCAGTCGACGTCGACGCCGTGGCCGAAGGCGGTGCCGAGCGAGGTGAGCAGCCGCGCGCGGCCGCCGTCGCCGCGGCGGAGGGTGCCGACGCCCGCTTCGTCGAGGCCGGGGACGAGCACCGGGTGCGGGCTGCACTCGACGAACACCGGCTTGCCGCCGAAGCCGCGCACGGTCCGGTCGAAGTGGACGGTCTGCCTGAGGTTGCGGTACCAGTAAGACGCGTCGAGCGCGGCGGTGTCGAGCAGGTCACCGGTGACGGTCGAGTGGAACGGGACGTCGCCGGTGCGCGGGCGGATCGGAGCCAGTGCTTCGAGGAGTTCGGCTTCGATGGCCTCGACGTGGGCGGAGTGGGACGCGTAGCCGACGGCGATCCGCTTGGCCGGGAGGTCCTCGGCCAGCAGCTCGTCGAGGGCGGCCGCGTCACCGGAGACGACCACCGAGGACGGCCCGTTGACCGCGGCGATCGAGAGCCGCTCGCCCCACGGCTCGATCAGCTCTCGCGCGCGCTCCACCGGAACGGTGAGCGACACCATGCCGCCGAGCCCCGGCAACCGCAGGATCGCCCTGCTCCGCAGGGCAACCACGCGGGCGCCGTCCTCGAGGGACAGTCCACCGGCGACGACCGCGGCCGCGATCTCCCCCTGCGAGTGACCGATCACGGCGGCGGGCTCGACCCCGTGGGAGCGCCAGACCGCGGCGAGCGACACCAGCACGGCCCACAGCGCCGGCTGCACGACGTCGACCCGCTCCAGGTCACCGCCGAGGACGTCGAGCAGGTCCCAGCCCACGAAGGGCTTCAGCGCGGCCGCGCACTCCGCCATCCGGGCCGCGAACACCGGTTCGGTGGCCAGCAGCTCCTGCCCCATCCCGGACCACTGCGAACCCTGCCCGGGAAAGACGAATACGGCCCGGCGCGTGCCCCGCGCGACTTCGGCGCCGGCGCCCTGCTCGGCCAGCGCGGTCAGCCCGGCCCGCAGGTCCCCCGCGACGACGGCCCGGTGCTCGTACACCTGCCGCGTCTTCACCAGCGCGGCCCCGACGGCGGCCACGTCACCGTCCACAAGCGACAGCAGGTTCCGTGCCTGCGCGCGCAGGGCCGGTTCGCTCCGCGCCGAGAGCACCCACGGCACCAAGCGCCCCAATGTGGCGTTCGGTGCGTCCAGCGCACCCAATGTGGCGTTCGGTGCGTCAGATGCACCCAACGCCACATTGGGGTGCTTTGGCGACTCCAGGATGACGTGCGCGTTCGTGCCGCTCACGCCGAACGACGAGACACCCGCCCGCCGGAGGGCGCCGGTCTCCGGCCACGCCACCGGCTCGGTGAGCAGCTCGACCGCACCGGACGCCCAGTCGACGTGCGGCGACGGCGCGTCGACGTGCAGCGTCTTCGGCAGCACGCCGTGGCGCATCGCCTGGATCATCTTGATCATCCCGCCGACGCCGGCGGCGGCCTGCGTGTGCCCGATGTTGGACTTCAGCGACCCCAGCCACAGCGGCCGGTCCCGGTCCTGCCCGTACGTCGCCAGCAGCGCCTCGGCCTCGATCGGGTCACCCAGGGAAGTCCCGGTTCCGTGCGCTTCCACGGCGTCCACTTCGGACGCCGTCAGCCCCGCGTTGGCCAGTGCCGCGCGGATCACGCGCTGCTGGGCCAAGCCGTTGGGCGCGGTCATGCCGTTGGACGCGCCGTCCTGGTTGACCGCCGTCCCCCGGACCACCGCGAGGATCGGGTGGCCGAGGCGCTCGGCGTCGGAAAGCCGTTCCAGGAGCAGGACTCCGGCGCCCTCGGCCCAGCTGGTGCCGTCGGCGGCGGCCGCGAACGCCTTGCAGCGGCCGTCCGGGGCCAGCGCCCGCTGCCGGCTGAACTCGATCAGCGCGGACGGCGTCGCCATCACGGCCACGCCGCCGGCGAGCGCGAGGCTGCAGTCACCCTGGCGAAGCGCCTGCGCGGCCAGGTGGACGGCGACCAGCGACGACGAGCACGCCGTGTCGACGGTGACCGCGGGCCCTTCCAGCCCGAAGGTGTAGGCGAGCCTGCCGGAGGCGACGCTGCCCGCGCTGCCGTTGCCGAGCAGGCCCTCGAAACCCTCCGGGACCTGGTACATCCGGCCCGCGTAGTCGTTGTACATCACGCCGGCGAACACGCCGGTGCGGCTGCCGCGCAGCGCGTCCGCGGTCAGCCCGGCCCGCTCGAACGCCTCGTGCGACACCTCCAGCAGCAGCCGCTGCTGCGGGTCGATGGCGAGGGCGTCGCGCGGGCTGATGCCGAAGAACGCCGGGTCGAAGTGGTCGGCGTCGTGCAGGAACCCGCCTTCGCGGGTGTAGACCTTGCCCGGCTCGTCCGGGTCCGGGTCGTAGAGCCCCTCGAGGTCCCAGCCGCGGCGGGCGGGGAAACCGGTGACGGCGTCGCCGCCCCGGGCGACGAGGTCCCACAGTTCTTCGGGGGAACCGGCGCCGCCGGGGTAGCGGCAGCTCATCCCGATGACGGCGATCGGCTCGCCCGCCGCCGCTTCGAGCCGCCGGTTGAGTTCCCGCAGCCGGTCGCTCTCCTTGAGCGACGCGCGCAGGGCTTCGACGATCTTGTCCGGTGCTGTGGCCATGGTGGTCGGTCTCCGCGGTTTCGTTCTGGTCAGGGAAGATCGAGGGCCAGGGAGACGAGGTCGTCCACGTCCATGGCGTCGATCGAGGCTTCGGCGGGTTCGGCGGGTCCGGCGTCCGGGTCGGCGAGCCGCAGCAGCGCGTCGAGCAGCCCGGCTTCCCGCAGCCGGTCCACCGGGATCGCCGCGAGCACGGCGGCGAGGTCGGGCTCGGCGGGTTCGACGTGCAGCTCGGCTTCCAGGTGCGTGGCGAGCGCGGTCGCGTCCGGGTAGCTGAACACCAGCGTCGGTGGCAGCCGCAGACCGGTTTCGGCGCCGATCCGGTTGCGCAGCTCGACCGCGGTGAGCGAGTCGAAGCCGAGGTCGCGGAACGCCTGCCGGGCCGGGACGGCGTCCGGGTCGGCGTGCCCGAGCACGGCCGCCACGTGCGCGCGGACGAACCCGACGAGCACCTCGAGCCGGCCGGCTTCGGGCACCGCGGCCAGGCGTTCGCGCAGCCGCGCGGGTGCGGCCGTGCGGGCCGGGGCCCGGACGAGACCCCGCAGCAGCGCGGGCACTTCGCCGCGCACCGTGAGGTCGAGCCGCATCGGGACCAGCGTCGCGCCGCCGTCCGCGCGGGCCGCGTCGAGCAGCGCCAAACCGTCCTCGGTGGACAGTGCGGTGACGCCGCCCCGGCGTTCGCCGTCGCCCATGCCGTCGGCCCACAGGCCCCACGCGAGGGACTGCGCCGGCAGGCCCGCCGCGCGGCGGTGGGCGGCGAGCGCGTCGAGGAACGCGTTCGCGGCCGCGTAGTTGGCCTGCCCGGGCGTGCCGAGGGTGCCCGCGGCCGAGGAGAACAGGACGAACTCCGTGACGTCGCCGGCCAGCTCGTGCAGGTGCCAGGCGGCGTCGGCCTTGGCCTGCAGGACGGTCTCGACCTGCTTCGGTGTGAGGGTCTCGACGACGCCGTCGGCGAGCACCCCGGCGGCGTGCACGACCGCCGTGACGGGGTGCTCCGCGAACAGCGCGGCCACCGCGTCCCGGTCGGCGAGGTCGCACGCGGCGAGCGTGACGTCCGCGCCGAGTTCGCGCAGCTCAGCGGCCAGTTCGCCGGCTCCCGGCGCGGCCTCGCCGCGGCGGCTCACCAGCACCAGGTGCCCGGCACCCCGCGTGGCCAGGTGGCGGGCGACGGCGGCGCCGAGCGCCCCCGTCCCGCCGGTGACCAGCACCTTCCCCGCGACGGCCGGGGCCTCACCGTCCGTCGGACGAACCCGGGCCAGCCGTGGCACCAGGAGAGCGCCGTCGCGGAGCGCCGCCTGCGGTTCCCCGGTCAGTACCGGCACGGCGGCCGGGCCGTCGAGGTCGAGCAGCGCGAACCGGTCCGGGTGCTCGGCCTGCGCGGAGCGGAGCAGGCCCCACACCGCGGCCGCGGCCAGGTCCCACACGTCCTCGCCGGGCCGCGTGGCGACCGCGCCCCGGGTCACGACGACCAGCCGCGGCCCGTCCCCGGCCACCCACTCCCGCACGGTGGCCAGCACGCTCGTGACGGTCTCCCGCACCGCTTCCGGAACCGCACCCGCGGCCCGCGGCACGGGCAGGTACGCCACCTCGGCCGAATCCCGCGCCACGACTTCGGCGCCGGACTGCTCCAGCGCGGTGACCAGGCCGGGGTCGTCGCCGAGCACCGCACAGCGCGTGAGCGGCGTGCCGGTGGCCGGGACCCAGTCCACGCGGAACATCGCGTCGCGAACCCCGAGTCCTTCGGCCGAGAACGGCCGCAGGGCCAGCGCGTCGACGACGCCCACCGGCGCACCCGTCCCGTCGGCCAGCGCGAGCGCGAACCCTTCGGGCACCGGGGTCAGCCGGACCCGCAGGCTCGTCGCCCCGGTCGCCGCGAGGTGCACGCCGGTCCACGCGAAGGGCAGCTGAGCCGTGCCGTCGCCGCGCAGCGCCGCCGTGTGCAGGGCCGCGTCGAACAGCGCCGGGTGCAGCAGGAACCCCGCCGGGACGTCGGACAGCCCGACCTCGGCGAACAGTTCTTCGTCATGCACCCACGCGGCCCGCAGGCCCTGGAACGCCGGCCCGTAACCGAATCCGGCCTCGGCGAACCGCGGGTAGACGTCGCCGACCGCGACCGGCTCGGCGCCGGCGGGCGGCCATTCGGTCAAGGCCACCACGGGCTTCGCGCCTTCGGCGACCGTGCCTTCCGCGTGCCGGGTCCACGGCTCGGTGGCGTCCCGGCGGGCGTGGACCCGCACCGGCCGCGCCCCGGCTTCCGGGGCGCCGACCGTGACCTGCACTTGAACGCCCTGGTCCGGCACCACGAGCGGCGCTTCGAGGGTCAGTTCCGTGACGACGGCGCAGCCGGCTTCGGCCGCGGTGCGCAGGACGAGCTCCAGCAGCGCGGTGCCCGGCAGCAGCGTGGTCCCGCCGACGGTGTGGTCGGCCAGCCACGGGTGCGTCCGCGGCGACAGCCGGGCCGTGCCGAGGACGCCGTCCTCCTCCGCCAGCGGCACGATCGCCGCCAGCAGCGGGTGACCGGTCGCGGCCAGGCCCGCCGAAGCGACGTCGCCGGACGGCGCGGCGGCCAGCCAGAACCGCTCCCGCTGGAAGGCGTAGGACGGCAGGGCGACGTGCCCGCCGCCGGGCCCGAAGCCGGCGGCCCAGTCGACCGCGCGGCCCCGGACGTACCGCCGGGCCAGCGCGGTGAGCAGCGTCTCCACCTCCGGGTGACCGGCCCGCATCGCCGGAACGGCCTCGCCGTCGTCGACCAGCGCGGTCAGCACGCCGTCCGGGCCCAGCTCCAGGAAGTCCGTGGCACCGGTGGCGCGCAGGGCGTCGTGGAACCGGACCGGCTCGCGGACCTGACGAACCCAGTGCTCGGCCGTGGTCGGATCGCCATCTTCCACGGTGGACACGATCGGGATCACCGGCTCGGCGAAAGTCAGTCCCTCGACGACCGCGCGGAGCTCGTCGAGCATCGGCTCCATCAGCGCGGAGTGGAACGCGTGACTCGTGTTGAGCCGCTTGGTCGTGGCGAACGCCGCCGCGTACTCGGTCACCGCGGCTTCCTCGCCGGACAGCACGACCGAGTCCGGGCCGTTCACCGCCGCCAGGGAAACACCTTCCGGCAGCTGAAGGTCCTCTTCGGACGCCTGCACCGCGATCATCACGCCACCGGCGGGCAGCGCCTGCATCAACCGGCCCCGCGCCGCGACCAGGGTGGCCGCGTCTTCCAGGGTGAGAATCCCGGCGACGTGCGCGGCCGCGATCTCCCCGACCGAATGCCCCACGACGACGTCGGGCCGGACGCCCCACGCTTCCAGTAGCCGGAACAGCGCGACTTCGAGCGCGAAGATCGCCTGCTGCGCGAACTCGGTCTCGGACGAGCCGAGGAAGTCGCCGAGCCGCGGGTCGAGGTGCGCGCAGACCGCGTCGAACGCGTCCGCGTACACCGGGAACGCCTCGTACAGCTCACGACCCATGCCCGGCCGTTGCGAACCCTGGCCGGTGAACAGGAACGCGGTCCGGCCGTCCGGCACCACGGAACCGGTGACGACACCGGGTTCGCCGCGCCCGAGCGCGGCCAGCCCGGCCGGGACGTCACCGACGACGACCGCCCGGTGGGCGTGCTGCGCCCGCGTGGTGACCAGCGCGTGCGCCACCGCCGGGAGCGGGTGGCCGGCCAGGTGCGCCCGCAGCCGCGTCGCCTGCTCGCGCAGGGCGGCCGGCGACTTGGCGGTGAGCACGACCGGCGGGCACGGGTGCACCGGGACTTCCACCTCGGCCGGCGCCGGGCCGGCTTCGAGGATGACGTGGGCGTTGGTGCCGCTGATCCCGAACGACGACACCGCCGCGCGCCGGATCCCGGCGGGCCACTCGACCGGCTCGGTGAGGAGCCGGACGGCACCGGTGGTCCAGTCGACGTGCGGGGTCGGCTCGTCGACGTGCAGCGTCTTCGGGAGCACTCCGTGGCGCAGCGCCTGGACCATCTTGATCACGCCGGCGACGCCCGCGGCGGCCTGCGTGTGCCCGAGGTTGGACTTGATCGAGCCGAGCCACAGCGGCGTTTCCCGCTCCTGGCCGTAGGTGGCGAGCACCGCCTGGGCTTCGATGGGGTCGCCGAGCCGGGTACCGGTGCCGTGCGCCTCCACAACGTCCACATCGGACGGTGCCAGTCCCGCCGCCGCCAGCGCGGCACGGATCACCCGCTGCTGCGACGGCCCGTTCGGCGCGGTCAAGCCGTTGGACGCACCATCGGAGTTGACCGCGGAGCCGCGGACCACCGCGAGCACCTGGTGGCCGTTGCGCTGCGCGTCGGACAGGCGTTCCAGGACGAGCACGCCGACCCCCTCCGACCAGCCGGTGCCGTCGGCGGCCGCCGCGAAGGGCTTGCAGCGGCCGTCGGGCGCCAGCCCGCGCTGGCGGCTGAACTCGACGAACGTCGCCGGGGTCGCCATCACCGTGACACCCCCGGCCAGCGCCAGCGAACACTCCCCGGACCGCAGCGCCTGCGCGGCGAGGTGAAGCGTGACCAGCGACGACGAGCACGCCGTGTCCACGGTCACCGCCGGGCCTTCGAGGCCGAACGAGTAGGCGACGCGTCCGGAAAGGACACTGCCGGAGTTGCCGATCCCGACGAACCCTTCGACGCCCTCGGGCACGCTGGTCAGGCGGGCGCCGTAGTCGTGGTACATCTGGCCGGCGAACACCCCGGTGCGGCTGCCGCGCAGCGCGCCCGGGTCGATCCCGGCGCTCTCGAACGCTTCCCACGACGTCTCCAGCAGCAACCGCTGCTGCGGGTCCATGGCGAGGGCTTCGCGGGGACTGATCCCGAAGAACGCCGCGTCGAATTCCGCGGCGTCGTAGAGGAAGCCGCCCTCGCGGGTGTAGGTCGTGCCCGTGCGCTCGGGGTCGGGGTCGTATTCGACGTCCCAGCCGCGGTCGGCCGGGAACTCCCCGATGCCGTCGCGGCCGTCGAGGACCAGCCGCCAGAGGTCGTCCGGCGAACCGATGCCGCCGGGGTAGCGGCAGCTCATGCCGACGATCGCGACGGGCTCGTCGACCGCCGCGACCACCGGGGCGGCCGCGTCGGCGCGTACCCCGGTCAGCTCGGCTTCGAGGTGCTCCGCCAGCGCGGCGGGGGTGGCGTAGTCGAACACGACGGTCGCGGCGAGCCGGAGCCCGGTGACGGTGTCGAGCCGGTTGCGCAGTTCGACCGCGGTCAGCGAGTCGAAGCCCAGGTCGGAGAACGCCTGGCCGGGTTCGACGGCGGCGGCCGACGCGTGCCCGAGCACGGCGGCGGCCTCGGCGCGGACGACTTCGAGGAGGTTGTCCGTGCGGGGTGCCGAAGTGGCCCGCCGGACCGGGACCCGGACGAGCCCCCGCAGGATCGGCGGGAGGTGCTCGCCCTGGGCGCGCAGGCCGGCGTGGTCGAGCAGGACCGGCCACAGCACGGGTTCCGCGTGCGCGAACGTCGTGTCGAACAGGGCCAGGCCGGTCTCGGTGTCGATCGGGCGCAGGCCGCTGCGTTCGATGCGGCGGCGTTCGGCCGCGGCGAGCTCGGCGGCCATGCCCCCGTCCAGCCACGGTCCCCAGGCCAGTGACCGGCCGGGCAGGCCGTGCGCCGCGCGGTGGGCGGCGAGCGCGTCGAGGTAGGCGTTCGCGGCCGCGTACCCGGCCTGCCCGGCGCTGCCGAACGCGCCGGCGACCGAGGAGAAGAGCACCAGGTGCGCGCCGGGGACGAGCTCGTGCAGGTGCCGGGCGGCGTCGGCCTTCGGGCCGAGCACGGCGGCGAGGCGGGCCGCGTCCTGGGCGTCGAGGAGACCGTCGTCGAGGACACCGGCGGCGTGCACGACCGCGGTCGGCGTCAGTCCGCTCAGCAGGTCGGCCAGCGCGTCGCGGTCGGCGACGTCGCACGCGGCGACGGTGACCTTCGCGCCGGCGGCTTCCAGCTCGGCGGCGAGGTCCTTCGCCCCGGGCGCGTCGAGACCGCGGCGCGAAGTGAGCACGAGGTGCCCCGTCCCCTGCTCCGCGAGCCGCCGCGCGACGGCCGCGCCGAGCGCACCGGTACCCCCGGTGACCAGGACGGTCCCGTGCGGATCGGCGATCGTCACGGGGTCACCGGCGACGTCGGCGCGGGCCAGCCGCGGTACGAGGACGCGCCCGTTCCGGACGGCGGCTTCGGGCTCGTCGGGCAACGCGGGGAGGTCGTCGTCGGGCCCGAGATCGGCCAGCACGAACCGGCCCGGGTGCTCCTGCTGCGCGGTCCGCAGCAAGCCGCGGGCGGCAGCGGCGGCGAGGTCGGTGACGTCCTCCCCCGGCCGCGTCGCCACGGCCCCGCGGGTGACGACGACCAGCCGGGCCGCGGCGGACCGCTCGTCGGCGAGCCAGTTCCGTACCAGCTCGAGGGCGTTCGTCACCGCTTCGGCCAGCCCACAGGGTTCCCATTCGACGGCGACGACGGGCACCGGCGCGACGGCGTCGGCCGGCACCCAGTCGAGGCGGTACAGCGACTGCGCGGGGGTGACCTGCGCCGCGGACACCGGGCGCAGCGCGAGCGAACGCACGCTCGCCACCGCCCGCCCGGTTTCGTCGGCGAGGGTCAGCGCGACCGCGTCCTGGCCCGCGCGCCGGATGCGGACCCGCAGGGCGGCCGCGCCGGACGCCGTCAGCGAGACGCCCGTCCAGGAGAACGGCAGGTGCGGGCCGTCGACGAAGCCGCCGAGGCCGAGCCCGTGCAGGGCGGCGTCGAGCAGGGCCGGGTGCAGGCCGTACTCCTCCGGCGCGTAGCCCGCGGGCAGCGCGACCTCGGCGTACACCGTCTCGCCGTCCCGCCAAGCGGCCCGCAGGCCCTGGAACGCGGGCCCGTAGCCGAAGCCCTGCTCGGCGGCGCGGTCGTAGAGGTCGTCCACGGCCACCGCGCCCGAGGGCGGCCACTCGGTGAGGTCTTCCGCTTCGGGGGCCGCCTCGCTCACCTTTCCGGTGGCGTGCAGGGTCCAGGTGTCCGCATCGGACGGTCGCGAGTGGATGGTCACCGCTCGATCGGCGCCGACCGCCACGCGCAGGGCGACGTCGCCGCGCAGGACGAGCGGCGCGCCCAGCGTCAGTTCCTCGACGACCGGGCAGCCCAGTTCCGCGCCCGCGCGCAACGCCAGCTCGGCGAACGCCGCGCCCGGCAGCAGCGGCGTGCCCAGCACCTCGTGCTCGGCCAGCCACGGCGTGCTCCGGGCCGACAGCGAGCCGGTGAACACCGTCCCCGCGTCCGGCAGCTCCACGGCCGCCCCCAGCAGCGGGTGGCCGGGTGCGGACTGCCCGAGCGCCGTCACGTCGCCGGCGGCGGGACCCGCGTCGAGCCAGTACCGGTTGTGTTCGAAGGCGTAGCCGGGCAGCTCGACCGGTGTCGCCTCGGCGAACACCGCCGACCAGCGCGGCGAAACCCCGCGCACGTGCAGCCGCGCCAAGGCGGTCAGCGCGGTCCGCACTTCGCCATGGCCTTTACGCAGCACCGGGATGGCGCCGTCGACCATCGCGCTCAGGACGGCGTCCGGACCGATCTCGACGAAGGTGCTCGCGTTCGTGGCCTTGACCGCGTCCGCGAACCGGACACACTCCCGCACCTGACGGACCCAGTAGTCCGGACCACTTTCCACAGTGGACACCCACGGAATGACCGGCTCGGCGACAGTGAGCCCGTCGATCGCGGCCGCGAACTCCACCAGCATCGGCTCCATCAACGCCGAATGGAACGCATGACTCGTATTGAGCCGCTTGGTCTTCTCGAATTTGGCCGCGTACTCGGTGACCGCGGCTTCCACACCCGACAACACCACCGAATCCGGCCCATTCACCGCCGCCAGCGAAACACCCTCCGGCAGGTGAATGTCCTGTTCGGACGCCTGAACCGCGACCATCACGCCACCCTCGGGCAACGCCTGCATCAACCGCCCCCGCGCCGCGACCAACGTGGCCGCGTCCTCGAGACTCAGCACCCCGGCCACGTGCGCCGCCGCGATCTCCCCCACCGAGTGCCCCACCACGACATCGGGCCGCAGGCCCCACGACTCCAGCAGGCGGGACAACGCCACCTCCACCGCGAAGATCCCCTGCTGCGCGAGATCGGTGTCCGGCGCTCCCGAGAGTTCCTTGACCCGCGGGTCCAAGTACGCACAAGCCGCGTCGAACGCCGCCGCGTACACCGGGAACGCCTCGTACAACTCCCGGCCCATCCCCGCGCGCTGCGAACCCTGCCCGGTGAACAGGAACGCGACCTTGCCGCTCACGGGCTGTCCGACGTGGACACCCGGCGCGGACGATCCCGCCGCCACGGCTTCGAGACCGCGCAGCAGCTCGGCCCGGTCCGCACCGACGACGGCGGCCCGGTGCTCCAGCACCGCGCGTCCGGTGGCCAACGTCCGGCCCACGGCCTCGACCGGCTGTTCCGGCGCGGCGAGCAACCGCCGCGCCTGCTCACGAAGAGCGGACGGCGACTTGGCCGAAAGCACCCACGGCACCGCGGTCCCCGAGCGCCCCAATGTGGCGTTGGGTGCGCTGGACGCACCCAATGTGGCGTTCGGTGCGTCTGACGCACCGAACGCCACATTGGGGCGCTCCGGCTCCTCCAGGATCACGTGGGCGTTGGTGCCGCTGATCCCGAACGACGACACCCCGGCTCGCCGGGGCCGGCCGGACGCGGGCCACGGGACGGCTTCGGTGAGCAGCCGGACTTCGCCGCCGGTCCAGTCGACGTGCGGGGTGGGCTCGTCGACGTGCAGCGTCTTCGGCAGCATGCCGTGCCGGAGGGCCTGCACCACCTTGATGACGCCGGCGACCCCCGCGGCCGCCTGGGTGTGGCCGAGGTTCGACTTGATCGACCCGAGCCACAGCGGCTCGGCGCGGTCCTGCCCATAGGTGGCCAGTACCGCCTGAGCCTCGATCGGGTCGCCGAGGCGGGTACCCGTGCCGTGCGCCTCGACGGCGTCCACATCGGACGGCGTCAGGCCCGCGGTCGCCAGCGCGGCCCGGATCACCCGCTGCTGCGACGGCCCGTTCGGCGCGGTCAGGCCGTTCGACGCGCCATCGGAGTTGACCGCCGAACCGCGGACCACGGCGAGCACGCGGTGCCCGTTGCGCCGCGCGTCGGACAGGCGTTCCAGGACGAGCACGCCGGCGCCTTCACCCCACCCGGTGCCGTCGGCCGCGGCGGCGAACGACTTGCAGCGGCCGTCGGGTGCCAGCCCGCGCTGCCGCGAGAACTCGACGAACGTCGCCGGCGTCGCCATCACCGTCACCCCGCCGGCCAGCGCCAGCGAACACTCACCCGACCGCAGCGCCTGCCCGGCCAGGTGCAGCGCCACCAGCGACGACGAACACGCCGTGTCGACCGTGACCGCCGGGCCTTCCAGGCCGAACGAGTAGGCGATCCGTCCGGAAAGGACACTGCCGGAGTTCCCGATCCCCAGAAAACCCTCGACGTCCGCCGGCGCGGTCGTCAGCCGGGCGCCGTAGTCGTGGTACATCAAGCCGGCGAAGACGCCGGTCCGGCTGCCCCGCAGCGAATCCGGCGCGATGCCCGCGTGCTCGAACGCCTCCCACGACGTCTCCAGCAGCAACCGCTGCTGCGGGTCCATCGCCAGTGCCTCGCGCGGCGAGATCCCGAAGAACGCCGCGTCGAACTCCGCCGCGTCGTAGAGGAAGCCGCCCTCACGGGTGGTGGTCGTGCCCGGGCGCTCCGGGTCGGTGCTGTGTTCGACGGTCCAGCCGCGGTCGTCCGGGAACTCGCCGATGCCGTCGCGGCCCTCCGCGACCAGCCGCCACAGGTCGTCCGGCGAGCCGACGCCGCCGGGGTACCGGCAGCTCATGCCCACGATCGCGATGGGCTCGTCGGCGCGGACGACGGTCGCCTCGACTTCGGACACCGAGGTGCCCAGCAGCTCCGCACCGAGGTGCGCGGCCAGCGCGTCCGCGCCGGGGTGGTCGAAGACGAGCGTCGACGACAGCCGGAGCCCGGTCGCCTCGGCGAGCCGGTTGCGCAGCTCGACCGCGGTCAGGGAGTCGAACCCGAGATCGCCGAACGCCCGCGTGGCGTCGACGCGGGCCCCCGGTTCGTGCCCGAGCACGGCCGCGGCTTCGGTCCGGACCAAGTCCAGCAGCAGCGTCTCCCGCTCGGCCGCGGGCGCGGCGGCCAGCCGGTCGCCGAACGACGAAACCGGGCGGGCGCGCCGGGCCGGGGTGCGCACGAGGCCGCGCAGCAACGCCGGCACCGGACCACCGCGGAAGGCGGCGAGGTCGAGCCGCACGGGCAGGCTGACCGCCCGGTCCGCCGCCAGCGCGGCGTCGAACAGCGCCAGACCGTCCTCGACGGACAATCCGTCGCGGCCGGCGGCCATCCCGGTTTCCCAGGCGCCCCAGGCGATCGAGCGGCCCGGCAGTCCCACGGCCCGGCGGTGGGCCGCCAGCGCGTCCAGGTAGGCGTTGGCGGCGGCGTAGTTCGCCTGCCCGGCCGCGCCGAAAACACCCGCGACCGAAGAGAACAGAACCAAGTGCGCATCGGGGACGAGTTCGTGCAGCAGCCAGGCCGCGTCCACCTTCGGCCGCAGCACGGCTTCGAACCGTTCCGGGGTGAGCGAAGTGAGGACACCGTCGTCGAGCACCCCGGCCGCGTGCACGACCGCGTCGAGGCCGGGCAGCGAGCCGAGCAGCGCCGAAACGACGTCCCGGTCGGTGCAGTCGCAGGCCACGACCTCGGCACCCAGCTCGGTGAGGGCCGCCGCCCCGGGGGCGTCCGGACCGCGGCGACCGGCGACGACGACCCGGCCGGTCCCGCGCTCGAGGAGGTGCCGGGCGAGCGCGGTGCCGAGCGCGCCGGTACCACCCGTGATGAGAACTGTTTCCCACGACGGGAATTCGGCCGCCGGAGCGGTGGCGCGGGTCAGGCGGGGCACGAACACCCGGCCGGCGCGCACCGCGAACTGCGGTTCCCCGGCCGGGAAGCGGGTGAGCCCGTCGACGTCGTCGGTGTCCACCAGCACGAACCGGCCGGGGTGCTCGGCCTGCGCCGCCCGGACCAGGCCCCACACGGCCGAGCCCGCGAGATCGGTGAACTCGTCCATGACCGCGCCGCGCGTCACCACGACCAAGCGCTCGTCGGGCGCGTGCTCCGCGGCGAGCCAGTCCTGCAGCCCGGCGAGGACGCGGGTGGTCGAAGCGTGCACCGCGGCGGGGTCCGTACCGCCGTCGACGGTCAGGACCACCGTCCGGATGTCCTCGGCCGTCCCACCCGGCGGCAGCTGCGGCCAGTCGACGGCGAAGAGCGACTGCCGCGGCACCGCCACCGGCCGCACGGTCAGCGCCTCGACCGCGACGACCGGTTCCCCGGCTTCGTCGGTCGCCACCAGGGTGATCGTTTCGGGACCGGTGGCGGACAGCCGGACGCGCAGGGCCGAGCGGCCGCGCGCGGCCACCGTCACCCCGGCCCAGCTGAACGGCACCCGGCCCGCGCCGGTGTCCGGGAGGACGCCGAGCGCCATCGCGTGCAGCGCGCAGTCGAGCAACGCCGGGTGCAGCGCGAACTTCCCCGCGTTGTCCAGCGGTAGTTCCACTTCGGCGAAGACGTCGCCGCCACGCCGCCAAGCCGCGCGCAGGCCCTGGAACGCCGGGCCGTAGCCGAACCCGCGGTCGCCGAACCGGGCGTAGAGGTCGTCGACCTCGACGGGTTCGGCGTCCGCCGGCGGCCACTCGACCGGTCCGGCCGCGAGCCGGTTCCCGCTGGTCAGCACGCCGGTGGCGTGCCGGGTCCACGGCTCGTCGAACGCCGAACCGGCCGGGCGCGAGTAGATCTGCAGGGTGCGGGTGGCGCTGACGGTGATCTGGACCTCGACCCCGCCGTCCGGGAGGGCGAGCGGCGCTTCGAGGGTGAGTTCGCCGATGCCGTCGCAGCCCGCCTGCTCGGCCGCGCGCACCGCGAGCTCCACGAACGCCGTGCCCGGCACCAGCGTCGAGCCGAGCACCACGTGGTCGGCGAGCCACGGGTGCGACCGCGCCGAAAGGAGTCCGGTGCAGAGGAAGCCGTCGCCGTCGGCCAGCGCCAGCGCGGCCCCCAGCAGCGGGTGGTCGGGGTGGGTGAGCCCGGCGGCGGTGACGTCCCCGGTCGCGGCCGGCGCGGCCAGCCAGAACCGCTCGTGCTCGAACGGGTAGTGCGGCAGCGAAAGGCGTCGCGCGCCGCCGAAGAACGCCGGCCAGTCGACGGCCGTGCCGCGGACGTGCAGGGTGCTCAGGCCGCGGATCAGCGTGTCGGCCTCGGGCCGGTCGGCGCGCAGCAGCGGGACGGCGCCGTCGGTGAGCGGGGCGAGGACCGCGGCCGGGCCCAGCTCGGCGAAGACGGTGACGCCCTGGGCGCGCAGCCGCTCGACGCCGTCGTGGAACCGGACCGGCTGCCGGACCTGGCGGACCCAGTAGCCCGCGTCCCACGGCGCGTCGTCCGCCACAGTGGACACCAGCGGGATCGCCGGCGCGGCGTACGAGAGCCGGTCGAGGACCGTGCGGAACTCGGCGAGCATCGGCTCCATCAGCGCCGAGTGGAAGGCGTGGCTGGTCTTGAGCCGCTTGGTCTTCGCGAACTTCGCCGCGAACTCGGCGACCGCGGATTCTTCACCGGACAGCACCACCGAGTCCGGGCCGTTGACCGCGGCCAGCGAAACACCCTCCGGCAGCTGGATGTCCTTTTCGGACGCCTGGACGGCGATCATCGCGCCGCCTTCCGGCAGGGCCTGCATCAGCCGGCCCCGCGCGGCCACGAGCGTGCACGCGTCTTCGAGGGAGAGCACGCCGGCGACGTGCGCGGCCGCGATCTCGCCGACCGAGTGGCCGAGGAGCAGGTCGGGCCGAACGCCCCAGGACTCCAGCAGCCGGTACAGCGCGACTTCGAGCGCGAAGATGGCCTGTTGGGCAATCTCCGTCTCCGCCGAGCCCGACAGTTCCCGCACGCGAGGGTCGAGGTGGGCGCACACGGCGTCGAACGCGGCTGCGTAGGCCGGGAAAGCCTCGTACAGCTCACGGCCCATCCCGGCCCGCTGCGAACCCTGCCCGGTGAACAGGAACGCGGTCTTGCCGCCGGGTTCGCCCTGGATGACGTCGAACTCCCGCAACGCGCTCAGCAGCGCGTCCCGGTCCTCGGCGACGACGACGGCGCGGTGGTCCAGTCCGCCCCGGGTGGCCAGCGCGGCCGCCAGCTCCGGCAGCGCCGCGGCCACAGTGGACAGCCGCCTGGCCTGCTCCCGCAACGCGGACGCGGTCCGCGCGGACAGCAGCACCGGCGTGACCGGCAGTTTCGTCAGCGCCGCCGGTTCGGTTTCCGGGGCCTGCTCCAGGATCACGTGGGCGTTCGTGCCGCTCATCCCGAACGACGACACGCCCGCGCGGCGCGGCCGCCCGGTCTCGGGCCACGGCTGGGCCTCGGTGAGCAGCCGGACGTTCCCCGCCGCCCAGTCGACGTGCGGCGTCGGCTCGTCGACGTGCAGCGTCTTCGGCAGCACGCCGTGGCGCAGGGCCTGGATCACCTTGATCACGCCGCCGACCCCGGCGGCGGACTGGGCGTGCCCGATGTTCGACTTCAGCGACCCCAGCCACAGCGGGTGCGGCCGGTCGCGGCCGTAGGTGGCCAGCACGGCCTGCGCCTCGATCGGGTCGCCCAGCCGGGTGCCGGTGCCGTGCGCCTCGACGGCGTCCACATCGGACGGGGCGAGCCGGGCCCCGGCCAGCGCGTCGCGGATCACCCGCTGCTGCGAAGGACCGTTGGGGGCGGTGAGGCCGCTGCTCGCGCCGTCCTGGTTGACCGCGGAACCGCGGACCACGGCGAGGACGTCGCGGCCGTTGCGGCGGGCGTCGGACAGCCGCTCCAGCAGGAGCAGGCCGACGCCTTCGGCCCAGCCGGTGCCGTCCGCGGCGGCGGCGAAGGACTTGCAGCGCCCGTCCGCGGCCAGCCCGCGCTGGCGGCTGAACTCGACGAACAGCGTCGGCGACGCCAGCACCATGACGCCGCCGGCGAGCGCGAGCGAGCACTCGCCGGCACGCAGGGCCTGCGCGGCGAGGTGCAGCGCGACCAGCGACGACGAGCACGCCGTGTCGACCGTGACCGCCGGGCCTTCCAGACCGAACTGGTAGGCGAGCCTGCCGGAGATCACGCTGCCCGCGTTGCCGGTCAGCAGGTGGCCTTCGAGCCCTTCGGGGGCGACGGACCAGCCGCTGCCGTAGCCGGACGAGGACGCGCCGACGAACACGCCGGTGCGGCCGCCGCGCAGGCCGGCCGGGTCGACGCCGGCGTCTTCGAACAGCGCCCACGCCGATTCGAGCAGGACGCGCTGCTGCGGGTCCATCGCGAGGGCGGCCCGCGGCGAGATGCCGAAGAAGTCCGCGTCGAACCCGGCGACGTCGTCGAGAAAGCCGCCGGTGGCGGCGGTACTCGTGCCGCGACCGTCCGGATCGGACAGTGCGGCGAGGTCCCAGCCGCGGTCGGTGGGGAACGGCGTGACGGCGTCGCGGCCGTCCCGCACGAGGTCCCACAGGTCGTCGGGCGACGCCACGCCGCCGGGGTACCGGCAGCTCATGCCGACGACGGCGATCGGCTCGGGTTCGCCGGATTCGACCTCCTGCAGGCGCGTGCGCGTCTGCTGCAGCTCGGCGGTCACCCGCCGGAGGTACTCGACCAGCCGGTCCTCGTTGGACACCGTCAGCTCCCCAGTGCGTTGTCGATGAAGTCGAAGAGGTCGTCCGCGGACGCCGTGGCGAGGCGGTCCGGGACGGTGGCGGCCCGCGCGGTGCCGGACCACTTGGCCAGCAGCGTCCGGAGCCTGCCGTGCACGGCCGCCAGGCCGGCGTCGTCGAGCTCGGCGGCCAGCAGCCGCGCCTCCAGGCCGTCCACTTCGGACAGCAGGCGGTCCGCGTCCGGCTCGGCGCCGGTCAACTGGCCGCGCAGGTGCGCCGCGAGCTCGGCGGGTGACGCGTGGTCGAAGACCAGCGTCGACGGCAGCCGCAACCCGGTCGCGGTGGCGAGCCGGTTGCGCAGCTCGACCGCGGTCAGCGAGTCGAACCCGACGTCCAGGAACCCGCGGCCGGGGTCGACGCCGGTGGCGTCGGCGTGCCCGAGCACGGCGGCCATCGCCTCGCGGACCAGGTCGAGCACGACCCCGTCCTGCTCGGCCGGTGTCCGCCCGTGCAGCCGCCGCACCAGCCCGGCGGCGTCGGACGGCATCGCCGTGCGCCGCGGCCGCGCCCGGACGAGCCCGCGCAGCAGCGGCGGGACGTCGTCGCCGCGCAGGGCCGCCGGGTCGAGCCGCATCGGGACGAGCAGGCTCGCCGCGTCGCCGGCCGCCGCGTCGAACAGGCTCAAGCCGTCCTCCGTGGACAGTGGCAGCAGTCCGGACCGGCTCATCCGCTGCCGGTCGGTCTCGGCGAGCTCGCCCGCCATACCGGTTTCCCAAGCGCCCCAGGCGATCGAGACGGCGGGCAGTCCCGCGGCCCGGCGGTGCGCCGCCAGCGCGTCGAGGTAGGAGTTGGCGGCCGCGTACCCGCCCTGGCCGGCGGTGCCCGCGAGCCCGGACACCGAGGAGAACAGCACGAAGGCGGCGAGGTCGGCGTCGCGGGTCAGCTCGTGCAGGTGCCGCGCGCCGTCGGCCTTGGGTGCCAGGACTTCGGCGAGATCGTCCTCGGTGAGCCGGTCGACGGTGGCGTCGGCCAGCACCCCGGCGGCGTGCACGACCGCGGTGAGCGGCAGCGCCTCGACCAGCTCGGCCACGGCATCCCGATCAGCGACGTCGCAGGCGGCGACCGTCACCTCGGGCAGCTCGGCCACGAGCTCCTTCGCACCGGGCGCCTCGATCCCGCGCCGCCCGGCGAGCACGACGTGCTTGGCGCCGTTGCGGACGAGGTGCCGGGCCAGCGCGGCCCCGAGCGCGCCGGTGCCGCCGGTGATCAGGATCGCGCCGTCCGGGTCGAGGGCGCGCGGGACGGTCAGGGCGAGCTTCCCGACGTGCTTCGCCTGGCTCAGGTAACGCAGGGCGTCCGGGGCGTGCCGGACGTCCCACGCGCGCACCGGCAGCGGCCGCAGGTGACCGGCCGCGAACAGCTCGAGGACCTCGGTGAACATCCGGCCGAGCCGCTCTGCTCCGGCTTCGGCGAGGTCGAAGGCCCGGTAGCCGGGCGCCTCGCGGAGGTCGGTCTTGCCCATCTCGAGGAACCGGCCGCCGTCGGCGAGGAGCCTCTGGGAGGCGTCGATGAACTCGCCGGTCAGCGAGTTGAGGACGACGTCCACCCGGGGGAAGCGCTCGGCGAACTCCAGGGTGCGCGAAGAAGCCAGGTGGGCGGAGTCGAGGTCGACGGCGGCGTGCTTGCCGGGACTGGCGGTGCCGTACACCTCGGCCCCGAGGTACCGCGCCACCTGCACGGCGGCCATCCCGACCCCACCGGCGGCCGCGTGCACGAGCACGGACTCACCGGGCTTGAGCTCGGCGAGCTCGACGAGCCCGTAGTAGGCGGTGAGGAAGGCGACAGGAGTGGTCGCGGCCTGGGCGACCGTCCACCCGGCGGGAACCGGCTTGAGGAGTCGGTGGTCGGTGGTCGCGTGGGTGGCGAAGGTGCCGGGGAAGAGACCGAAGACGCGATCACCGGGGCGGAAGGCGGTGACGCCGGGCCCGATGTGGGTGACGACGCCGGCGGCTTCCTGCCCGAGCGGGACGGGCCCGCCTGGGTACCGGCCGAGGACGTTGAGGAGATCCCGGAAGTTGACACCCGCGGCCCGGACGGCGACGCGCACTTCACCGGGAGCGAGCGGGCGACGCGAAGTGGCATCGCCATCCACGGCGAGCGAGCCCGCCGCTTCGGCCTCGGCACCAAGCGACGATGCCGAGCCACCCGAGGCGGCATCGCCATCCACGGCGAGCGAGCCCGCGGGCCCGGCCACCGCACCCGCGCCGAGAGGCGCGGACGAGCGCCGCAAGTCCGCATCCTCGCCCGCGGCGAGCGAGACCGCCGCGAGGCCGTCCACCGTGCCGGGCTCGGTCACCACCAGCTGCCACTCACCCTCTGGCAGCTCGATCCCGCCCAGCGTTCCGCGTGCGATGCGGGGCACCAGGATCCGGCCCGCGCGCACCGCCAGCTCCGGCTCGCCCTCGGGCAACGCCGGCGCCGGAGCGCCCTCGTCCAGGTCCACCAAGCGGAAGCGGCCCGGGTGCTCCGAGCGCGCCGCCCGGACCAGGCCCCACGCCGCCGCCGCTCCGAGGTCCGGTACGTCGTCGCCGTCGGCTGCGGCCACCGCTCCGCGGGTCACGAACACCAGCTCGCCGTCGCGGTCGGCGGACAGCCACGAGTGGATCGCCGCGAGCACGGCCGACGTCGTCGTGTGGACGTCCGCGGTCTCGACCGGCAGGTACACCGCGTCGCCCGCCACCGGGCCGGGCTCGGCCTCCCGCCACTCCAGGCGGAACAGCGCGTCGCCGATCTGCGGGAGCACCGGGCGCAGCACCAGCGACGCCACCGTCAGCACCGGACAGCCCTCGCCGTCGGCGACGGTCAGGGACACCGTTCCCGGCTCGATCGGCGTCAGCCGCACCCGCAGCGACGCCGCGCCCGAGCTGTGGCGCGTCACGCCGGACCACGTGAACGGGAGGCGGCCCTGGCCGTCATCCGGGAGGAGGTCGCCCAAGCCGAGGCCGTGCAGCGCCGCGTCCAGGAGGGCCGGGTGCAGGCCGAACCGGCCGGCGGTGTCGTGGTCGGCGGCCGGCAGGGCCACCTCGGCGAACACCGATCCCTCGTGGAGCCACGCCGCCCGCAGGCCCTGGAACGACGGCCCGTACGTGAAGCCGCGGTCTTCGAAGCCCTGGTACAGGTCCGTCACGTCCACTTCGGACGCTCCAGCCGGCGGCCACTCGCCGAGGTCCTCCGCCGCCACCTGCGCGTCGGACAGGACGCCGGTCGCGTGCCGCGTCCACTCGCCGGTGTCGTCGCGTCGCGAGTGGACGGTGACCGACCGGCGCCCGGCGTCGGCCGCGCCGATCGCCACCTGGACGCGGGCCGGTTCCGTCAGCGCGAGCGGCGCCGCGATCGTCAGCTCCTCCACCGTTTCGCACCCGGCTTCGGCGCCCGCGCGCAGGACGAGCTCGACGAACGCCGTGCCGGGCAGGATGACCGTGCCGTGCACGGCGTGACCGGCCAGCCACGGCGACTTCCGGGTCGACAGGACGCCGGTCAGCACCCGGCCGCCGGATTCGGGCAGCTCCACCGCCGCGCTGAGCAGGGGGTGGCCGAGGGAGTCGGGTTCGCCGGCCGAGTCCAGCCAGAACCGCTCGTGCTGGAACGCGTACGTCGGCACGTCCGTGCGGATCGGGCCGGCGCCGAACACCCGCGCCCAGTCGACGGCGAGGTGCGCCGCCGCGGCGAGGACGCCGGTCTCTTCCGGCCGGCCGGCGGCGAGGGTGGGAATCGCCCCGTCGACCATCGGGGTCAGCACCGCGTCCGGGCCCAGCTCGACGAACCGGGTGATGCCCGCGGCCCGCAGCCGCTCGACGGCCTCGGCGAACCGGACCGGCTCCCGCACCTGCCGCACCCAGTACTCCGGCGTCACCGCGGACCCGTCCACAGTGGACAAAAAACGCATCGACGGCTCGGCGCAGGCGATCCCGTCGATCGCCGCCGCGAACTCCGCCAGCATCGGCTCCATCAACGCCGAATGGAACGCGTGACTCGTGCTGAGCCGCTTGGTCTTCGCGAACTTCGCGGCATACTCGGTCACCGCGGCTTCGACCCCGGACAGCACCACCGAATCCGGCCCGTTCACCGCGGCCAGGGAAACACCGGGAGGAAGTTCGATGTCCGCTTCGGACGCCTGGACCGCGATCATCACGCCACCCGGGGGCAATGCCTGCATCAGCCGGCCGCGCGCCGAGACCAGTGCGCAAGCGTCCTCGAGCGACAGGATCCCGGCGACGTGCGCCGCCGCGATCTCCCCCACCGAATGGCCCACCACGGCATCCGGCCGGACACCCCACGACTCCAGGAGCCGGAACAGCGCCACTTCCACCGCGAAGATGCCCTGCTGCGCGAACTCGGTCTCGGGCGAGCCGAGGAAGTCACCGAGCCGCGGATCCAGGTGCGCGCACACCGCGTCGAACGCCGCCGCGTAGACCGGGAAGGCCGCGTACAGCTCCTGCCCCATCCCGACGCGCTGGGAACCCTGACCGGAGAACAGGAACGCGACCTCGCCGGAAGACCCGGGCCGCACCACCTCGGCGACGGCGCGGCCCTCGGCGAGCCCGGTCAGCCCGCGCCGCACCCCCTCGGCGTCGGCGGCGAGCACGACGGCCCGGCACTCGAGGGACGCCCGGCCCGTGGCCAGCGTCCGCGCCGTCCCGACGAGGTCGGGCCCGGTCTCGAGGAACTCCAGCAGCCGCGCCGCCTGCGCCCGCAGCCCGTCCTCGGTCCGCGCGGAAACCAGCCACGGCACCATGCCACCGGAAAACGTCTCGGCCGGCGCGACCGCGGCGGGTGCCTCCTCCAGGACGATGTGCGCGTTGGTCCCGCTGATCCCGAACGACGACACCCCGGCCCGCCGCGGCCGGCCGGACGCGGGCCAGCCGACGGACTCCGTCAGCAGCCGCACCGAACCGGCCGACCAGTCGACCTGGGCCGACGGCTCGTCGACGTGCAACGTCCTGGGCAGCACCCCGTGCCGCAGCGCCTCGACGACCTTGATCACGCCGGCGACCCCCGCGGCCGCCTGCGTGTGCCCGAGGTTCGACTTCACCGAACCCAGCCACAGCGGCTCCGCCCGGTCCTGCCCGTAGGTGGCCAGAAGTGCCTGCGCCTCGATGGGATCGCCCAGGCGGGTACCCGTCCCGTGCGCCTCGACGACGTCCACATCGGACGCCGACAGGCCCGCGGTCGCCAGCGCGGCCCGGATCACCCGTTGCTGCGACGGCCCGTTCGGCGCCGTCAACCCGTTCGACGCGCCGTCCTGGTTCACCGCCGAACCGCGCAGCACGGCGAGCACCGGGTGGCCGAGCCGCTGGGCGTCGGACAGGCGTTCCACCAGCAGGAGCCCGGCGCCTTCGCCCCACGCCGTGCCGTCGGCGGCCGACGCGAACGGCTTGCAGCGGCCGTCGGCGGCCAGGCCGCGCTGCCGCGAGAACTCGACGAACCCGATCGGCGTGGACATCACCGTCACCCCGCCGGCCAGCGCCAGCGAACACTCACCCGCGCGCAGGGCCTGCGCCGCCAGGTGCAGCGCCACCAGCGACGACGAACACGCCGTGTCCACGGTGACCGCCGGGCCCTCCAGCCCCAGCGCGTACGCCACGCGGCCGGAGAACACGCTCGCCGAGCTGCCGGTGCCGAGGTAACCCTCGACCTGGTCGCGGGCGTTCATCAGCAGGGTGCTGTAGTCCTGGCCGTTGGTGCCGGCGAACACGCCGACGCGGCTGCCGCGCAGCGCCGCCGGGTCGAGCCCGGCGCGTTCGAACACCTCCCACGCCGTCTCCAGCAGCAACCGCTGCTGCGGGTCCATCGCGAGGGCCTCGCGCGGGCTGATCCCGAAGAACGCCGCGTCGAAGCCGGTCACGTCGTCCACGAAGGACCCGTGCCGGACGTAGGACCGGCCCGGGGTCTCCGGGTCGGGGTCGTACACGGCGTCGACGTCCCAGCCGCGGTCGGCCGGGAACGGCGCGACCGTGTCACGACCGGCCGCCAGGAGTTCCCAGAGGTCTTCCGGTGAACCGACGCCGCCGGGGAACCGGCAGCTCATCGCCACGATCGCGATCGGCTCGTCGGCCGCCCCGCGCTCCACGACGGAGGTGCTCGCCGCCGCGGCACCGAAGTGCGACGCGAGGTGGCCGGCCAGCGCGGCCGGGCTCGGGTGGTCGAAGACGAGCGTGGCGGGCAGCTTCAGGCCGACCGCGGCGCCGAGCCTGTTGCGCAGTTCCACCGCGGTCAGCGAGTCGAACCCCAGGTCGCGCAGGGCGCGGGCCGGCTCGATCCGGTCCGGCTCGGCGAACCCGAGCACGGCGGCGATCTGCGTGCGCACGATCGCCAGCAGCCGCCGGTCCCGCTCCCCCGGCGCCAGGTCCGCGAGACCGGGTTCGACGGTCTCGGTACCGGTGCGCGGGAGCAGGTCGGCGAGCAGCCGGCCGGGCTCCTGCGCGGCCGTCCAGTCGACGTCGGCGACGACGACGGCCGTGTCGTCGAGGTCGAGGACGCGCTGCAGGCCGTCGAGGGCCAGCTCCGGCGGCATCGGCGGTACCCCGCGCTGCCGCAGCCGTGTCTCGAGGCCGCCGTCGGCCATCCCGCCGCCCGCCCAGTGGCCCCAGCCGATCGACGTCGCCGGCAGCCCGAGGCCGCGGCGGTAGCGCGCGAACGCGTCGAGGAAAGCGTTGCCCGGCGCGTAGTTCCCCTGGCCCGCGCCGCCGTAGGTCCCGGCGAGCGACGAGAACAGCACGAACGCGTCGAGGTCGAGGTCGCGCGTCAGCTCGTGCAGCGCGATGGCGGCCTCGGCCTTGACCCGCAGCACGCGGCCGGCCTGGTCGAGGGTGAGCTCGTCGAGCACGGCGTCGTCCAGCACGGCGGCGGTGTGGACCACCGCGCGCAGCGGCGCGTCCGCGGGCAGGGCGTCGAGCAGCGCACCGAGCGCGGTGCGGTCGGCCGCGTCGCACGCGGCGACGGTGACCCGCGCCCCGAGGCCGGTGAGTTCGGCTTCCAGTTCGGCAGCCCCTTCGGCATCGCGGCCGCCGCGGCTGACCAGCAGCAGGTGCGGGGCGCCCAGGGCGGCCAGCCGGCGGGCGACGTGGGCGCCGAGCGCGCCCGTGCCGCCGGTGATCAGCGTGGTGCCGCCCGGGCGCCAGGTGCGCCGGGCGGTCGTGGCGGCGGGCCGGGTGAGCCGGCGGGCGAAGACGCCGTCGGACCGGACGGCGAGTTCGTCCTCGATGCCGGTCAAGGCGCCGAGGAACAGCTCGACGGTGGCGTCGTCCGCGTCGGCGGGCAGGTCGGCGACACCGCCCCAGCGGCCCGGCTGCTCCTGGCGGACGACCTGGCCGAGGCCCCAGACGAGGGCCTGCTCCGGGTCGGTGACCGGGTCCGCGGCCCCGGTCGAGACGGCGCCGCGGGTGACCATCCACAAGGGAACGTCGGCGCGGACCAGTGCCAGCGCGGCGGCGAACCCGGCGGGAACGTCGGGGTGCCCCGGCGTCCGTCCGGCCGGGGCGACGGCGATGACGCCTCGCACACCAGTGGTGTCACCGAGTTCCGTCGTGCGGACGACCTCCGCGCCGTGGCGAGCCAGGGCCTGGGCGATGCGGTCGGCGAGGTCGTCTTCCGGACCACACACGACCCAGGTGCCGTCCACAGTGGACGTCTCGGCGGGGACGAGCCGCCAGGTGACTTCGTAGCGCAGGTCGTCGACGGCCGTGCGGCGGCGCGGGGCCGCGGGCTCGGACCAGTAGCGATCGCGCTGGAACGGATACGTGGGCAGGGTGACGCGGCGGGTGCCGGTGCCCGCGAACAGCCCGGCCCAGTCGACGTCGGCACCGCGGGCGAACGCCTCGCCCAGCGAGGCGAAGAGCCTGGTCAGGCCGCCGTCGTCACGGCGCAGGGTGCCGACCGCGGCGGCGGCCGCCCCCGCCTGGTCGATGGTCTCTTCGACGCCGACGGTGAGCACCGGGTGGGCACTGCACTCGACGAAGACGGTCGCCCGCAGCCCGAGCAGGGTCGAAACGGCCTGGTCGAACCGGACGGGTTCCCGCAGGTTGCGGTACCAGTAGGCGGCGTCCAGGGAAGCGGTGTCGAGCACCTCGCCCGTCACCGCGGACACGAACGGGATCCGGCCCGAACGCGGTTTCACCTCGGCCAGGGCGGACGCCAGCTCGTCGGCGAGGAGTTCCACCTGCGCGGAGTGGGACGCGTAGTCGACGGCGATCCGCCGCGCCCGCACGTCCACCGAAGCCAGCAACTCGTCGAGCGCCGCGGCCTCCCCCGACACCACGACCGACGACGGGCCGTTCACCGCGGCGACCGAAATCCGCCCGTCCCACGGCGCGATCAGCTCACGAGCCCGCTCGGCCGACGTGCCCAGCGACACCATCCCGCCCAGTCCGGACAGCCGCAGGATCGCCTTGCTCCGCAGGGCGACCACCCGCGCACCATCCTCAAGGGACAGTCCACCCGCGACCACCGCGGCCGCGATCTCACCCTGCGAATGACCCACCACGGCGGCGGGCTCGACCCCGTACGACCGCCACACCTCGGCCAGCGAGACCATCACCGCCCACAGCACCGGCTGCACGACGTCGACCCGCTCCAGATCACCGTCGAGCGCGTCCAGGAGCTTCCAGTCCACAAAGGGCTCCAGCGCCGCCGCGCACTCCGCCATCCGCGCCGCGAAAACCGGCGAAGTTTCGAGCAGCTCCCGGCCCATCCCGGTCCACTGCGAACCCTGACCCGGGAACACGAAGACGACGTCACCCGGGTTGGCCGGCTCGCTCACACCGTCGGCGACGGCGTCGAGCCCGGCCGCGTCGAGGACGACCGCCCGGTGTTCACGCACCGACCGCGTGGTGGCCAGCGCGCGGCCGACGTCGACCGGGTCGTCAGTGCAGGAACGCAGGGCCCGTGCGAGGTCACGCAGGGCCGGGCCGGTCTTGGCCGAGAGCACCCACGGCACCACGGGCAGCGGCGCCGACGGCTCGTCCGCCTCGGCCGGGACCGCCTCGACGATCACGTGCGCGTTGGTGCCGCTGACCCCGAACGACGACACCCCGGCCCGCCGCGGCGCGCCGGTGTCCGGCCACGGCACGGCTTCGGTGAGCAGCCGGACCGGCCCGGCCGACCAGTCCACGTGCGACGACGGCGCGTCGACGTGCAAGGTCCGGGGCAGCACGCCGTGGCGCATCGCCTCGATCACCTTGATCACGCCGCCGACCCCGGCGGCGGCCTGCGTGTGGCCGATGTTGGACTTCAGGGAGCCCAGCCACAGCGGCCGGTCCCGGTCCTGGCCGTACGTCGCCAGCAGCGCCTCGGCCTCGATCGGGTCGCCCAGCGTCGTGCCGGTGCCGTGCGCTTCGACGACGTCCACATCGGACGGTGCCAGCCGCGCGTTCGCCAGCGCGGCCCGGATCACCCGCTGCTGCGAAGGACCGTTCGGCGCGGTGAGGCCGTTGGACGCGCCGTCGGAGTTGACCGCCGAGCCGCGCAGCACCGCGAGCACCGGGTGGCCGTGGCGGCGCGCGTCGGAAAGCCGTTCCAGCACGAGCATCCCGACGCCCTCGCCCCAGGCGGTGCCGTCGGCGGCTTCGGCGAACGCCTTGCAGCGGCCGTCGGCGGCGAGCCCGTTCTGCTGGCTGAACTCGACGAACCCCTCGGGCGTGGTCATCACGGTGACCCCGCCGGCGAGGGCGAGCGTGCACTCGCCGGCGCGCAGGGCCTGCGCGGCGAGGTGCATGGCGACCAGCGACGACGAGCACGCCGTGTCGACGGTCAGCGCCGGGCCTTCGAGGCCGAAGGTGTAGGCGATCCGGCCGGAGAAGACGCTGGCCGCGCTGCCGGTCAGGAGGTACCCGGACAGGGCCTCGATCTGCTCTTCGGACGGCCCGGAGATCTGGGCCATGCCCCCGACGAACACGCCGGTGCGGCTGCCGCGGAGGTCGTCGACCGGCAGCCCGGCGCGCTCGAACGCCTCGTGCGCGACTTCGAGGAGCAGCCGCTGCTGCGGGTCCATGGCGACGGCTTCGCGCGGCGAGATGCCGAAGAACTCGGGGTCGAAGTCGGCGGCTTCGGGCAGGAACCCGCCCTCACGGACATAGCTGTGCCCGGGCTTCGGGTCCCCGGGCCGGTAGAGCCGCGCGGTGTCCCAGCCGCGGTCGGCGGGGAAGCCGGCGATCGCGTCGGTCCCCGCGGCGACCAGGTCCCACAGCCGTTCGGGCGTGTTCGCCCCGCCGGGGTAGCGGCAGGCCGTGCCGACGATCGCGATCGGCTCGCCCGCCTTCTCCTCGGCTTCGCGCAGCCGCGCCCGGACGTCGTGCAGGTCGGCCGTGACGCGCTTGAGGAAGTAGCGGAGCTTGTCTTCACTCGACATGGGTGGTCCTCGGGGAACAGGGGGTCAAGGGATGCGGCCGGCCGGACGTCTTGAATGACTCATTCAGGACGCGTCGGCGCGCGGCGAGACAGCCGGTCGGTGCGCGCATCAGGAGATGCCGAATTCGGTGTCGAGCAGCCGGAACATCTCGTCGTCGTCGGCCGAATCGAGGCGCTCCGCGATCGATTCGCGGTCCTCGCGCCACTGAGCGAGCAGGACCTCCAGCCGGGCCAGCGCCCGGCCGCGGTCCGCCGGGCCCGCCGCCGTGAGACCGGCTTCGAGGCGGTCGAGCTCCTCGGCGAGCCCGGTCGCGGCCGGCTCGACGCGGGTGCGCAGGTGCGCGGCCAGCGCTTCCGCCGTCGGGTGGTCGAAGACCAGCGTGCTCGGCAGGCTGAGCCCGGTCGCGCGGGACAGGCCGTTGCGCAGCTCGACCGACGCCAGCGAGTCGAGGCCGAGGTCGCGCAGGGGCTGGCGGACGTCCACCGACTCCGGTGTCGCGTGCCCGAGCACCACGGCGATCTCGCCGCGCACGATGTCGAGCAGCAGCCGGTCCAGCTCGGGGCCCTCGGCGGTGCCGAGGATCTCCGCGACCGCGCCGCCGGACGCCGGCTCGAGCGCCAGGACCTCGCGGACCTCGGGCAGCTCGCCGAGCAGCGGGCTCGGGCGCTGCGCGGTGAACGCCGGCACGAACCGCGTCCAGTCGACGTCCGCGACGACGACCGCCGGCTCGTCCCGCTCGATCGCCGCGACCAGCTCCGCGACCGCCCGCTCCGGCGGCAGCCCGGGCACCCCGCGCCGCGCCATCTGGACGCCGGCCTCGCCCTCGGCCAGGCCGGGCCCGGCCCACGGGCCCCAGGCGACCGACGTCGCGGTCAGGCCGCGGGCCCGGCGCGCTCCGGCGACGGCGTCGAGCGCCGCGTTGGCCGCGGAGTAGGCGCCCTGGCCGCCGCTGCCCCAGGTGGCCGCGATCGACGAGAACAGCACGAAGGCGTCGAGCGGGGTGTCGCCGAGCAGCTCGTCGAGGTGGGCCGCGCCCCGCACCTTCGCCGAGCGGACCCGCTCGAACTCGGCCACGGACGTCTCGGCCAGGTACTCGGGATCGGCCGCGCCGGCGGCGTGGATCACCGCGGCCGGCGGGAACTCGGCCAGCAGCGCGGCCAGCGCGTCCCGGTCGGCGACGTCGCACGCCCGGACCGTCACCCGCGCGCCGAGCGCGGTCAGGTCCTCGACCAGCCCGGGGGCGGCCAGGCCGCGACGGCCGGTCAGCACCAGGTGCTCGGCGCCGTCGGCGGCCAGGCGCCGGGCCACGTGCCCGCCGAGCGCGCCGGTGCCGCCGGTGATCAGCACCGTGCCGCGCGGCCGCCACTCGCGGACCTTCCGCGCGCCGGCCACGCGCACCAGCCGCCGGCCGAACACCCCGGACGGCCGCACCGCGATCTGGTCTTCGGGCCCGCCGAGGACCAGGTCGGCGTCGCCGGCGAGGTCGACGCACCCGCCCCAGCGGTGCGGGTGCTCCAGCCCCACGACGCGGCCGAGACCCCAGATCCCGGCCGCGGCGGGGTCCACCGGCTCGCCCGGCTCGACCTGGACGGCGTTGCGCGTGACGCACCACAGCGGTGCTTCCCGGCCCGCGTCCCCGAGGGCCTGGACGAGCACGAGGACGTCGGCGGCGTCGGTGAGGTAGGACAGCACGCCGTCGGTTTCCGGCAGCCGGGCCGCGAGCTCCGCGCGGCCGATCCCGGCGGGCACCTCCAGCACCGTGACGCCTTCGGGGAGCCGCACGTCGCCGCCTTCGGGGACGACCGCGAGCCACCAGCCTTCGAGCGCGGCCGCGGTGCCGACCGGCTGCCAGGCCACGCGGTAGCGCCAGTCCGTGGTCCCGCCGTCGGCCTCGCCGCGCCAGCGGGCCAGCGCGGGCAGCACCGCGTCCACAGTGGAGCGTTCGACGCCGAGGGTTTCGGCCAGCCCGGTGCCGTCACCGTCGCGGACGGCGGCCCAGAACCGGGCGCCCGCCGGGTCGGCCGCCGGGGGCGTGCCCGGGGCGAGCCAGTAGCGCTCGCGCTCGAAGGGGTACGTCGGCAGGTCGACCCGCGTGGTCGCCGAGCCGAGCACCGATGCCCACTGTGGACTGACGCCGCGGACGTGCAGCCGGGCCAGCGCGGTGAGCAACGTCTCCGGTTCGGACCGGTCCGCGCGCAGCACCGGCACCGCCCCCTCGACCAGCGCGGACAGCACGGCGTCCGGGCCGATCTCGACGAACGTCGTGACGCCTTCTGCACGCAAAGCCTCGACACCGTCGGCGAACCGGACGGTGGCTTCGACCTGCCCGGCCCAGTACTCCGCGGTCTCCGGGCCGGTCCCGCCGGTGGGGACGAAGGGCAACTCCGGCGCCGCGAAGGAAAGCGTTCCCAGTGTCGCGCGGAAGCCCGGCAGCATCGGCGCCATCAACGGCGAGTGGAACGCGTGGCTCGTGGCGAGCCGCTTGGTCTTGGCGAACCGCGCGGCCACCTCCGCGACCGCGGTCGCCTCCCCGGACAGCACCACCGCGTCCGGACCGTTGACCGCCGCCAGCGACACGCCGTCCGGCAGCGGCAGGACGTCCGCTTCGGCCGCCTGCACCGCGATCATCACGCCGCCCTCGGGC
The DNA here is from genome assembly GCF_041346945.1 of Amycolatopsis sp. cg9. NCBI lineage: Bacteria > Bacillati > Actinomycetota > Actinomycetes > Pseudonocardiales > Pseudonocardiaceae > Amycolatopsis > Amycolatopsis sp. cg9. The sequence continues at coordinate 446,519 of NZ_CP166850.1, forward strand.
AACGCCTGCATCAGCCGGCCGCGCGCGGCGACCAGCGTGACCGCGTCGCCGAGCGTCAGGATCCCGGCGACGTGGGCGGCGGCGATCTCGCCGACCGAGTGGCCCAGCACGGCGTCCGGCCGGACCCCCCACGTTTCGAGGAGCCGCACGAGCGCGACCTCGACCGCGAAGATGCCCTGCTGCGCGTACTCGGTGCCGTCGAGTTCGGGGCCACCCGCGAAGACGACCTCCCGCACTCGCGGGTCGGGGCACGCGGCGTCGAACGCGGCCGCGAACGCCGGGTATTCCCCGTACAGCTCACGGCCCATCCCGGCCCGCTGGGATCCCTGGCCGGTGAACAGGAACGCCGTCTTGCCGCGCTCGGCGACCCCGGTGATCGCGCCGCGGCCGTCGCGGACCGCGGCGAGCCCGGCGGCGCGGTCGGCCGGCATGACCACCGCGCGGTGCGCGAACGCGGTCCGCCCGGAAGCGAGCACCCGCGCGACTTCCACCGGGTCGGCGTCGACCGCGAGCAGGCGTTCGGCCTGCGCGCGCAACGCCGTTTCGGTGCGCGCCGACAGCAGCCACGGCGCCGGCCCGGTGAACTCCGCCGGGGCGGGGGTGTCCGCCGGTTGTTCGAGGATCACGTGGGCGTTCGTGCCGCTGACGCCGAACGACGACACGGCGGCGCGCCGGACGCCGGTCTCCGGCCACGGCGTGGTGCCGGTCAGCAGCGCGACCGAACCCGCCGTCCAGTCCACTTTGGCCGACGGGGTGTCGAGGTGCAGCGTCCGCGGCAGGACGCCGTGGCGCATGGCCTCGATCATCTTGATGACCCCGCCGACCCCGGACGCGGCCTGCGCGTGCCCGATGTTGGACTTGAGCGACCCGAGCCACAGCGGCGACGGCCGGTCCTGGCCGTAGGTGGCGAGGACGGCCTGCGCCTCGATCGGGTCACCCAGGACCGTGCCGGTGCCGTGGGCTTCGACGGCGTCGACGTCCGAAGCGGACAGTCCGGCGTTGGCCAGCGCCTGCCGGATCACCCGCTGCTGCGACGGCCCGTTCGGCGCCGTCAACCCGTTGGACGCGCCGTCGGAGTTGACCGCCGACCCGGCGACCACGGCCAGCACCGGGTGCCCGAGCCGCCGCGCGTCCGAAAGCCTTTCCAGAAGCAGCATCCCGGCGCCCTCGGCCCAGGCCGTGCCGTCCGCGGTGTCCGAAAAGGACTTGATCCGGCCGTCCGGGGCGAGCCCGCGCTGCCGGCTGAACTCGACGAACGCGCCGGGGCTCGCCATGACCGTGACCCCGCCGGCCAGTGCGAGCGCGCACTCGCCCGCCCGCAGCGACTGCGCCGCGAGGTGCAGCGCGACCAGGGACGACGAACACGCCGTGTCGACGGTCAGCGTCGGCCCTTCGAAGCCGAACGTGTAGGCGATCCGTCCGGAAAGGACACTGGCCGCGGTGCCGGTGCCGAGGTTGCCGCCGACGTGCTCGGGGGCCTCGTGCAGCGGCGGGCCGTAGTCCTGGGACGCGGTACCGGCGAACACGCCGACGGCGTCGCCCCGGACCGAGTGCGGGTCGATGCCCGCGTGCTCGAACGTCTCCCAGGCGACTTCCAGGAGCAGCCGCTGCTGCGGGTCCATCGCCAGCGCTTCGCGGGGGCTGAGTCCGAAGAAGGCGGCGTCGAACCCCGCGGCGTCGGCGAGGAAACCCCCGTGCCGGACGTAGGTCTTGCCCGGCCGGCCGGGTTCCGGGTCGTGCAGCGCGTCGACGTCCCAGCCGCGGTCGGCGGGGAACGGGCCGATGGCGTCGGTGCCGGTCAGCACGAGGTCCCACAGCTGGGCCGGGGACGCGACGCCGCCCGGGTAGCGGCAGCCCATGCCGACGACGACGATCGGGTCGGCCGAACCCGCGTGCGCGACCGGCGCTTCGGTGGCCGTCCCGCCCGCGAGCCACGCGGCGAGCGCGGCCGGGGTCGGGTGGTCGAAGACGAGCGTGGCGGGCAGCGACAGCCCGGTCGCCGCACCCAGCCGGGAGCTGAGTTCGACGGCGGTCAGCGAGTCGAAGCCCAGGTCGGCGAACGCGCGGTCGGCGTCGAGGGCTTCGGGGTGGCCCAGCACCGCGGCGGCCTGCGCGCGCACCAGGTCCGTCAGGCTGCCGCCGGGCACGGGCACCGCCGGGCGGGTGCGGGCCGGTGCGCGGCCGTCGGCGGTGAGCCAGTAACGCTCGTGCTGGAAAGCGTAGGTCGGCAGGCCGGTGCGGCGCGCGCCGGTGAAGAACGCGGCCCAGTCGACCGGGACACCGTGGGTGTGCAGGGTGGCGACCGCCGTCAGCAGGGTGGCCGGCTCGTCTCGGTCCGGGCGCAGCGCGACTGCGGTCACGGCGTCGGTGAGGCCGCGGGCGAGCGCGGTGAGCACGCCGTCGGGGCCGAGTTCCAGGTACGCCGTGACCTCTTGGCCGGCCAGCGTCGCGACGGCGTCGGCGAACCGGACCGGCTCCCGGACCTGCGCGGTCCAGTAGTCCACTGTGGACATGCCGGTGGCCTGCCCGGTGCGGGTGGACACCAGCGGCACGGCCGGTGCCCGGAAGTCCAATGCCCGCAGGGTGTCCGCCAGCGGTTCGAGGACCGGGTCCATCGCGGCGGAGTGGAACGCGTGGCTCGTCGTGAGCCGCCAGGTCCGGCGTCCCCGGTCCGCCCAGTGCGCCACGACTTCCGCAACGGCGTCTTCCGGACCGGAGACGACGACCGCGGAAGGGCCGTTGACGGCGGCCAGGTCGACCCCCGGCGGCAGCGCGAGTTCGGCTTCGCCGGCCTCGATCGCGGCCATGGCCCCGCCCGCGGGCACCGCCGCCATCAGCCGCCCGCGGGCGGCGACCAGCGTGGCCGCGTCGGCGAGGGAGAGCACCCCGGCCAGGTGGGCGGCGGTGATCTCGCCGAGCGAGTGCCCGGCGACGACGTCCGGCCGGATGCCCCACGACTCGACGAGCCGGGCGAGCGCGACCTCGACCGCGAACAGCCCGGCCTGCGCGTAGTCCGTGCGGTCGAGCAGCGTGTCGACCTCGGCGAAGACGACGTCCTTGAGCGGCGGCGCGCCGTCCCAGCACGCGTCGATCTCCGCGCAGACGGCGTCGAACGCGGCGGCGAACACCGGGAAGGCGGCGTGCAGCTCGCGGCCCATGCCGGGCCGCTGGGCGCCCTGGCCGGTGCAGAGGAAGGCGAGCTTGGTCTCGGCGCGGGCCTTGCCCTGGACGAGCCCGGCGGCGGGCAGGCCCGCGGCCAGCGCGGCCAGCCCGGCGGGCAGCTCACCGACCACGACGGCCCGGTGCTCCAGCTGCGCACGGGTCGTGGCCAGCGAAAACGCGACGTCGACACTCGGCTCGACCGCACTCAGCCGAACCGCCTGCGCCCGCAACGCAGTTCCACTGCGAGCCGCCACCAGCCACGGCCCCAAGCGCCCCAATGTGGCGTTCGGTGCGTCAGACGCACCGAACGCCACATTGGGTGCGTCAGACGCAACCAACGCCACATTGGGGCGCTCCTCGACGATGACGTGCGCGTTCGTGCCGCTGACCCCGAACGACGAGACCCCGGCGCGGCGCGGGCGGTCCCCGGCGGGCCACGGCTGGGGCGAAGTGAGCAGGGAGACCGAACCGGACGTCCAGTCGACGTGCGGCGAGCGCTCGTCGGCGTGCAGGGTGCGCGGCAGCTTCTCCGCCTGGAGCGCGAGGACCGTCTTGATGATCCCGCCGATCCCGGCCGCGGCCTGGGCGTGCCCGATGTTGGACTTGAGCGACCCCAGCCACAACGGCGTCGAGCGGTCCTGGCCGTAGGTGGCCAGCAGCGCCTGCGCCTCGATCGGGTCGCCCAGCACGGTGCCGGTGCCGTGCGCTTCGACGGCGTCCACATCGGACGGGACGAGCCGGGCGTCGGCCAGCGCCGCCCGGATGACCCGCTGCTGCGCGGGACCGCTGGGCGCGGTGAGGCCGTTGGACGCGCCGTCGGAGTTGACCGCCGACCCGGCCAGCACGGCGAGGACGTCGTGACCGTTGGCCTGCGCGTCGGAAAGGCGTTCCAGCACCAGGACGCCGACGCCCTCGGCCCAGCCGGTGCCGTCCGCACCGGCGCCGAAGGACTTGCAGCGGCCGTCCGGGGCGAGCCCGCGCTGGCGGCTGAACTCGACGAACCCGCCCGGCGTGCTCATCACCGACACGCCGGCCGCCAGCGCGAGGGTGCTCTCGCCCGCGCGCAGCGACCGGATCGCCAGGTGCACCGCGACGAGCGACGCCGAGCACGCGGTGTCCACCGTGAGCGCCGGGCCTTCGAGGCCGAACGCGTACGCGATCCGTCCGGAAAGGACACTGGCGGCGAGCCCGGTCAGCAGGTGCCCTTCGACGTCGGCGGGAGCTTCGTGCAGCCGCGGCCCGTAGTCCTGGCCGTTGGTGCCCGCGAACACGCCGGTGCGGCTGCCGCGCACGGAATCCGGCGCGATGCCGGCCCGTTCGAACGCCTCCCACGCGGCTTCGAGCAGCAGGCGCTGCTGCGGGTCCATCGCCGTGGCTTCGCGCGGGCTGAGGTCGAACAGCGCGGCGTCGAACCCGGCGACGTCGTCGAGGAAACCGCCGTGCCGGACGTAGCTCGTGCCGGGCGCGGACGACGGGTCGTAGAGCTTCGAAAGGTCCCAGCCGCGGTCCGCCGGGAACTCGGTCACGGCGTCGCGGCCCTCGTCGACCAGCGTCCACAGGTCTTCGGGCGAGGTGACGCCGCCGGGGTACCGGCAGCTCATCCCGACGACGGCGATCGGCTCGTGCGCGCGGTCCTCGAGCTCCCGGACCCGGCCGCGGGCTTCGCGCAGGTCGCCGGTGGCGCGCTTGAGGTAGTCGAGGAGCTTCTGTTCGTTCGTCACTTGGCGGCACCCAGTTCTTCGTCGAGCAGGGCGAACATCTCGTCGGCCGTGGCGTCCGCCAGCTCCGCGCCGGCGTCCGGCCCGGCCGCGACGAGCGTCCGGAGCCGGGTCAGCACGTGGGCGCGCGCGGCGCCGTCGAGGTCGCGCAGGCCGGACTCGAGCGCGTCGAGGTGGCGGTCGAGGCCGTCCGACGCCGTGCCCGACAGCTCGCCCAGCAGGTGTTCGGCCAGCGCGGCGGCGGTCGGGTGGTCGAACACCACCGTCACCGGCAGCTCCAGCCCGGTCGCCGCGGCGAGGCGGTTGCGCAGCTGGACGCCCGCCGCCGAGTCGAAGCCCAGCTCGCGGAACGACCCGCCCGGCTCGACGTCGTCGGCCGAGGGGTGGCCGAGCACGGCCGCCGCGGCGGAGCGGACCAGCTTCACCAGTTCCCGCCGCTGCTCGCCCCCGCTCAGCCCCAGCACTTTCACGTGAAAGTGAGGCGGAGAGCCCACCTCCGGCTCACTTTCACGTGAAAGTGCCGTCCGGGTGGTGAGCCAGTGGTTGCGGTGGTCGAACGCGTAGGTGGGCAGGTCGATCCGCCGTCCCGCGGGCAGCGCCCAGTCGACGTCGATGCCGCGGACGGCCAGCTCGGCCAGTGCCAGCCGGACCCGGCCGAGGCCGCCGTCGCCGCGGCGCAGCGCACCGGCGACGACCGCGCCCGGCGCCGTCTGCTGCATCCCCAGCGTCAGCACCGGGTGCGGGCTGAGCTCGACGAACGTCGTCCAGCCTTCGGCCAGCACGGCCCGCAACGCCGGGTCGAACAGCACCGGCCGGCGCAGGTTCGTGAACCAGTACTCCGCGTCCAGGCCGGTGGTGTCGAACACCGACGCGGTCACCGTCGAGACGAACGGGACGTCGGCCGGGCGCGGCCGGATCGGCGCGAGGTCGGCCAGCAGCCGCTCCCGCAGCGAGTCGACCTGCGCGGAGTGGGACGCGTAGTCCACCGGGATCCGTTTCGCGTGCTCACCGCACTTTTCGACGAGATCGTCCAATGCGGACGGTTCGCCGGACACGACCACCGACGCGGCCCCATTGACCGCGGCGATCGCAAGCCCCGGCGACAGGAGCTCTTCGACCTCGGCGAGCGGCAGCCGGACCGAAACCATGCCGCCCTGGCCGGACAACGCGGCGAGCGCGCGGCTGCGCAGCGCCACCACGCGCGCACCGTCCGAAAGGGACAGTGCGCCCGCGACGCAGGCGGCGGCGATTTCGCCCTGGCTGTGCCCCAGCACGGCCGCGGGCCGGACGCCGTGGGCTTCCCACAGCGCGGCCAGCGACACCATCACGGCCCACAGCGCGGGCTGGACGACGTCGACGCGGTCGAGCTCGTCCCCGCGGCGCAGCACGCGCAGCAGGTCGAAGTCGGTGAACGGCACCAGCGCGGCCGCGCACTCGGCCAGCCGGGCGGCGAACACCGGAGACGTTTCCAGCAGCTCGCGGCCCATCCCGGCCCACTGGGAACCCTGGCCGGGGAAGACGAACACCGCGTCCGGCCCGGCGTCGGCGAGCCCGGTGACCACAGTGGACGCTTCTTCGCCCGCGGCGAGCGCCGCGAGCCCCCGGCGCCGGTCCGCGCCGAGCACGACCGCCCGGTGCTCGAACCGGCTGCGCGAAATCAGCAGCGAATGAGCGACGTCGAGCGGGTTCTCGTCCGCCAGGGACAGCAGCCGCGCGGCCTGACCGCGCAACGCCGCGGCGCTCCGGGCGGACAGCACCCACGGTGCCTCGGGAACGTCCGGGGACGAGGCCGCCGGTTCGGCGGCGGGCGCCTCTTCCAGGATCACGTGCGCGTTGGTCCCGCTGACCCCGAACGACGACACCCCGGCCCGGCGCGGCCGGTCCCCGGCGGGCCACGGCTGAGGCGACGTCAGCAACGAAACCGCACCCGCCGTCCAGTCCACGTGCGGCGACGGCTCGTCGGCGTGCAACGTCTTCGGCAGCACTCCGTGCCGCAGCGCCAGGATCATCTTCAGCAGCCCGGCGACGCCGGCGGCGGCCTGGGTGTGACCGAGGTTCGACTTGACCGACCCGAGCCACAGCGGCTCCGCCCGGTCCTGCCCGTACGCCGCCAGCAACGCCTGCGCCTCGATCGGGTCGCCCAGCGCGGTGCCGGTCCCGTGCGCCTCGACGGCGTCTACATCGGACGGTGCGAGCCGCGCGTCGGCGAGCGCCTGCGCGATGACCCGCTGCTGCGCGGGACCGTTCGGCGCGGTCAGGCCGTTGGACGCGCCGTCGGAGTTCACCGCCGAGCCGCGCACCACGGCCAGCACCGGGTGCCCGAGCCGGCGGGCGTCGGAAAGCCGTTCCAGCAGCAGGACACCGGCGCCCTCGGCGAAGCCGGTGCCGTCGGCGCCCGCGCCGAACGCCTTGCAGCGCCCGTCGGCGGAAAGCCCGCGCTGGCGCGAGAACTCGACGAACACCGACGGCGTCGCGAGCACCGTCGCCCCGCCCGCGAGCGCGAGCGTGCACTCGCCGCGGCGCAGCGCCTGCACCGCCAGGTGCACCGCGACCAGCGACGACGAGCAGGCGGTGTCCAGGGTCAGCGCCGGGCCCTCGAAGCCGAAGGTGTAGGCGATCCGGCCCGATGCCAGCGAACCGGACGTACCCATCAGCACGCGGCCGGCGAGGTCCGCGTCGGCCGCGCCGGTGCCGTAGTCGGCGTACATCGTCCCGGCGAACACCCCGGTCCGGCTGCCGCGCAACGACACCGGGTCGATGCCGGCCCGCTCGATGGCCTCCCAGGACAGTTCGAGCAGGAGCCGGTGCTGCGGGTCGGTGACCTCGGCGGCGGCCGGGGACATGCCGAAGAACCCGGCGTCGAACGCGCCCGGCTCGGCGAGGAAACCGCCGTGGCGGGTGCTGGAGTGCCCCGGTTCGTCCGGCCGGTGCAGGCTTTCGACGTCCCAGCCGCGGTCGCCGGGGAACTCGGTGATGGCGTCGGTGCCGCCGTCGAGCAGCCGCCAGAGGTCCTCGGGCGTCGTGACGCCGCCGGGGTACCGGCAGCCGGTGCCGACGACGGCGATCGGCTCCTCGGCGGCGCGCAGCTTCTCGCGGGCCTGGTGCAGTTCGAGGGTGACCCAGCGGAGGTTCTCCAGCACGCGGTCGTCGTGCTCAGCCATGGTTGCCCAGCTCCTTGGAGATGAAGTCGAGTAGTTCGTCGGCCGAAGCGGTGCGCAGGTGCTGCGCCGGGTCGTCGGGTTCGGGGCCGGGCCGCCGCAGCCGCGCGCCGAGGGCGTCGAGCCGGGCCAGCACCGCGGCCAGCACGGACTCGTCGACGCCGGCGAGCGCGCTCTCGAGGCGGTCGACGTGGTCGAGCGCCGCCGGGCGTGCCGGCTCGGTGACCAGCCCGCGTTCGAGGTGCGCGGCGACGGCCGACGGCGTCGGGTGGTCGAACACCAGCGTCGCGGGCAGCCGCACTCCGGTCGCGGCGGTGAGCCGGTTGCGCAGCTCGACCGCGGTCAGCGAGTCGAACCCGATCTCGGCGAACGGCTGGCCGGGGTCGATCGCGGCCGTCCCCTGGTGCCCGAGCACCGCCGCGACCTCGCCCCGGACCAGGTCGAGCAGCACCTTCGGCAGCTCGGCCGCGGGCACGCCGGCCAGGTCGACGGGCGCCTTCGCCGGAGTGGCCGGAGCGCGGACGAGCCCGCGCAGCAGCGGCGGGACCGCCCCGAGCCGGGCCGCCGACGTCTCCAGCCGGACCGGGAACAGGACCGCGTCCCCGGCCGCCCACGCCGCGTCGAACAGGTCCAGGCCCTGCCGGTTCGACAGCGGCAGCACGCCGGTGCGGCCCAGCCGGCCCAGGTCGGTGCGGTCCAGGCCGCCGGTCATCGTGCTCGCCTCGGCCCACAGGCCCCAGCCCAGCGACAACGCGGGCAGTCCGCGCTCACGGCGGTGCCGGGCGAGCGCGTCGAGGTAGGCGTTCGCGGCCGCGTAGTTCGCCTGCCCGGCCGTGCCGAGGGTGCCCGCGACCGACGAGAACAGGACGAAGCTGCGCAGCGGCAGGTCCGCGGTCAGCTCGTGCAGGTGCCGGGCGGCGTCGGTCTTCGGCCGCAGCACGGTGTCGAGCTGGTCGGCGGTGAGCGCGGTGAAAGTCGCGTCGGCCAGGACGCCGGCGGCGTGCACGACCGAGGTCAGCGGGCGCTCGGCCGGGATCGCGGCGAGCACCTCGGCGAGCCGGGCCCGGTCGGCGGCGTCCGCGGCGACGACCTCGGCGGCCGCGCCCAGCTCGGCCAGCTCGGCGGCGAGGCCGGCCGCGCCCTCGGCCGCCATCCCGCGCCGGCTGAGCAGCAGCAGGTGACGGGCGCCGTGGGCGAGCACGAGGTGCCGCGCGACGAGCCGGCCGAGCGTGCCGAGCGCCCCGGTGACGAGCACCGTGCCGGCCGGGTCGAGCAGCGGCCCGGCGGCGGCGCGGACGTCCGCCCGGGCGAAGGCCGGGACGTACGCGGCCCCGGCGCGCAGGGCGAGCTGGCCCTCGCCGGTCCCGAGCGCGGCGGGGAGGGCGTCCAGCGAGCGCGGGTCGTCGTCGACGTCGGCCAGCACGATCCGGCCCGGGTGCTCCGCCTGAGCCGACCGCAGGAGGCCCCACAGCGCGGCACCCGCGAGATCGTCCTCGGTCGCGCCCCGGGTCAGCACCACGAGCCGGCCGTCCTCGGCCCGGTCCAGCCATTCGCGCACGAGATCCAGGTGCCGCACGAGGACTTCGCGGACTTCGCCGGTCTCCACGGACACCACCACGTCGCCCTCGGCAGGCGCACCGACCTCGATCGGCTGCCACGCGAGCCGGTACAGCGAGTCCGAACCGGCGGCGAGCTGCGCGGGCGAAAACGGGCGCAGGGTAAGCGCTTCCGCGGTGAGCACCGGGCGGCCGGCCTCGTCGTCGACCGCGAGCGACACCGCGTCGGGGCCCGCCGGGGAGAGCCGCGCCCGCAGCGCCCGCGCCCCCGCCGCGTGGGCGGTGACCCCGGACCACGCGAACGGCAGCCGGGGAGCGTCGTCGGCGAAGAAGCCGCCGAGCCGGACCGCTTGGGCGGCGGCGTCGAGCAGGGCCGGGTGCACCACGAAGGCGCCGGGCTCGCCGGGACTGATCTCGGCGTAGACGTCGTCGCCGGACCGCCACGCCCGGGCCAGGCCCTGGAACGCGGGGCCGTAGTCGAAGCCGTCCTCGGCCGCGGCGACGTAGAACTTCTCGACGTCGATCTCGGTCCCGGCAGGCGGCCAGGCCAGCGGCGGCCGGACCGCGGCGGTGGCCGGGGCGAGCGTGCCCGAGGCGTGCCGCGTCCAGGGCCCGTCCTCGGTGCGGGCGAAGATCTTCACGGCGTCTTCGCTGACGGTCACCTGGACGAGCACGGCGCCGTGCCGCGGCAGCACGAGCGGCGCCTCGACGGTCAGATCCGCCACGGTGGCCCCGGTTTCGCGGGCCGCGTGCAGGGCGAGGTCGAGGAACGCGGTACCGGGCAGCAACGGCGTGTCGAGGACGGCGTGGTCGGCGAGCCACGGCATCGCCGCCAGCGAAAGCCGGCCGGTGAAGAGCCGGACGTCCGGGTCGGCGAGCCGGGTCGACGCGGCCAGCAGCGGGTGCCCGGCCGCGTCCAGCCCGAGCCCGTCGACACCGGCCGGGGTTCCGGCGGCGTCGAGCCAGAACCGCTCGCGCTGGAAGGGGTAGGTGGGCAAGGCGGCGCGGGGGCCCGCGGGCAGCGCCCAGTCGACCGGTACGCCGTGGACGTGCGCCTCGCCGAGCGCGGCGAGGACGCGGACCGGGCCGCCGTCGTTCCGCTTGAGCGTGCCGAGCGCGGTGGTGGTCTCGGTGAGGGCACCGACGAGGACCGGGTGCGGGCTGCACTCGATGAAGACGTCGTGGCCCGCCTCGACGAGCTGTTCGGTGGTCCGCGCGAACTCGACGGGCTGCCGCAGGTTCCGGTACCAGTACCCGGCGTCCAGGCCGGCCGTGTCGGTGGGTTCGCCGGTCACGGTGGAGTGGAACGGGATCTCGCCCGATCTCGGCCGCACCGGGGCCAGCACGCGGGCCAGCTCGTCTTCGAGGAGTTCGACGTGGGCGGAGTGCGACGCGTAGTCCACGGCGATCCGCTTGGCGCGGACGTCCTCGGCCAGCAACTCGTCGAGGGCGGCGGCGTCCCCGGACACGACGGTCGAGGTCGCGCCGTTCACCACCGCGACGGCGAGGCTGTCCCAGGGCGCGATCAGCTCGCGGACCCGGTCCGCCGGGGCGGCCACGGACACCATGCCGCCGCGTCCGGACAGCGCCAGCAACGCCTTGCTGCGCAACGCGACCACGCGGGCACCGTCCTCGAGGGACAGTCCGCCCGCGACGACCGCGGCGGCGATCTCCCCCTGCGAGTGCCCCACGACGGCGGCGGGTTCGACCCCGTGCGCACGCCAGACGGCGGCGAGCGACACCATCACCGCCCACAGCGCGGGCTGGACGACGTCGACCCGCCGGAGCGCCTCGGCGTCGCCGAGGACGTCCAGGAGCTCCCAGTCCACAAAGGACCTCAACGCGGTCGCGCAGTCGGCCATGCGCCCGGCGAACACCGGCTCGGTCTCCAGGAGCTCCTGGCCCATCCCGGCCCACTGCGCCCCCTGGCCCGGGAAGACGAACACGACCCGGCGGCCCGGCCGCGCCACGCCGGCCCCGGTCCCCCGCTCGGCCAGCGCGGTGAGCCCGGCGGTGAGATCACCGGTCACGACGGCGCGGTGGTCGAACGCCGACCGCGCGACCAGCGCCCGCGCGACCGCGGCGGCATCGCCGTCCACCAGCGGCAGCAGCCGGCGAGCCTGCTCCCGCAGCGCGGCCTCACTACGCGCGGAGAGCACCCACGGCACGGCCGGCCCCAAGCGCCCCAATGTGGCGTTCGGTGCGTCAGACGCACCCAACGCGGCGTTCGGTGCGTTGGACGCAACCAACGCCACATTGGGGTGCTTCTCCGGGGCTTCGAGGATGACGTGGGCGTTCGTGCCGCTGATGCCGAACGACGACACCGCCGCCCGCCGCGGGCGGGTGACCTCGGGCCAGGGGCGGTTCTCGGTGAGCAGCTCGACCGCGCCCGCCGTCCAGTCGACGTGCGGGGACGGCTCGTCGACGTGCAGCGTCTTCGGCAGCACCCCGTGCCGCATGGCCTGCACCACCTTGACGACCGCGCCGACCCCGGCCGCGGCCTGGGTGTGCCCGACGTTCGACTTGAGCGAACCCAGCCACAGCGGCGTTTCCCGGCCCTGGCCGTACGTTTCGAGGAGGGCCTGCGCCTCGATCGGGTCGCCGAGCGGGGTACCGGTGCCGTGCGCCTCGACGGTGTCCACATCGGACGGCGTCAGGCCCGCGGTCGCGAGCGCGGCGCGGATCACGCGTTGCTGCGACGGCCCGTTCGGCGCGGTCAGGCCGTTCGAAGCGCCGTCGGAGTTGATCGCGGACCCGCGCAGGACCGCGAGCACCGGGTGCCCGTTGCGGCGGGCGTCGGACAGGCGCTCCAGCAGCAGCATCCCGGCGCCCTCGGCCCAGGCGGTGCCGTCGGCGGCGGCCGCGAACGGCTTGCAGCGGCCGTCCGGGGCGAGCGCGCGCTGGCGGCTGAACTCCACGAACGAGCCCGGGGTGGCCATCACCGCGACGCCGCCGGCGAGCGCGAGACCGCATTCGCCCTGCCGCAGCGCCTGCGCGGCGAGGTGCAGCGCGACCAGCGAAGACGAGCACGCGGTGTCGACCGTGACCGCCGGGCCTTCGAACCCGAAGGTGTAGGCGACGCGGCCGGAAACGACGCTGCCGGAACCGCCGGTGAACGAGTAGCCCTCGGCTTCCTCGGGCAGCGGGGCCAGGCGCGCGGTGTAGTCGTGGTACATCGCGCCCGCGAAGACGCCGGTGCGGCTGCCGCGCAGGCCCAGCGGGTCGATCCCGGCGTTTTCGAAGGCTTCCCAGGAGGTTTCGAGCAACAGGCGCTGCTGCGGATCCATCGCGGTGGCCTCGCGCGGGCTGATGCCGAAGAACTCGGCGTCGAACCGGTCCGCGTCGTGCAGGAACCCGCCGCGCGTGGTGTACGTGCGGCCGGGGCGGTCGGGGTCGGCGTCGTAGAGCGCCTCGACGTCCCAGCCGCGGTCGACCGGGAACTCGCTGATCGCGTCCCGGCCTTCGACGACGAGCTGCCACAGCTCGTCGGGACTGGTCACGCCGCCCGGGAAGCGGCAGGCCATGCCGACGACGGCGATCGGATCCCCCGCGACGGCGGTCCGCGTGGCGGTTTCCGCGGTTTCGGGGGTACCGGCCAGTTCCGCGTGCAGGCGGTCGATCACCGCGGCCGGGGTCGGGTGGTCGAACAGGAGCGTGGCGGGCAGCCGGAGGCCGGTCGCGGTGGCCAGGCGGTTGCGCAGCTCGACCGAGGTGAGCGAGTCGAAGCCGATCTCCTTGAACGCGCGGCCCGGCTCCACCGCGGCCGGGTTCGCCAGCCCGAGCACGGCCGCGACCTCGGCGCGGACGACGTCGGCGAGCCCGTCGACGGTCACCGCGGGCGTGGTCGCGCCCCGGCCGGCGCGCAGGCGGACGACGCCCCGCAGCAGCGACGGCACCGTGCCCGCGGCGCGCAGCCCGGCTTCGTCGATCCGGAGCGGCACCAGCAGCGCGTCGCCGGCGCCGCGGGCGGTGTCGAACAGGTCGAGCGCGTCCACAGTGGACAACGTGCCCACGCCGGTGCGCGACATCCGGGTCCGGTCCGCGGCGGCGAGCCCGCCGCCCATGCCGTCGGCCGTCTCCCACAGGCCCCACGCCAGCGCGGTGGCCGGCAGCCCTTCGGCGCGGCGGTGCGCGGCGAGCGCGTCGAGGAACGCGTTGGCGGCGGCGTAGTTCGCCTGGCCCGCCGTGCCGAGCAGCCCGGAAACCGAGGAGAACACCACGAACTCGGTCAGGTCGCCGGTCAGCTCGTGCAGGTTCCAGGCGGCGTCGACCTTGGCGCGCAGGACGTCGTCGAACTGCTCGGCGGTGAGTGTCTCGATCGGACCGTCGGCGAGGACACCGGCGGCGTGGACGACGGCGGTCACCGGGTGTTCGGCCAGCAGCGCGGCCAGCGCGTCGCGGTCGGCGACGTCGCAGGCGGCGAGGGTGACCTCCGGGCCGAGCGCCGTCAGCTCGGCGACCAGGTCGTCGGCACCTTCGGCGGCGGGACCGCGGCGGCTGACCAGCAGCAGGCGCCGGACACCCTGCCCGGCGAGCCGCCGGGCCAGCGCGCGGCCGAGGCCACCGGTCGCGCCGGTGACGAGGACGGTGCCGGCCGGGGCCGGGACGGCGGCCAGCACGGTGGCCCGGGCCAGCCGCGGCACGAGCACGACGCCGTCGCGGTGCGCGAGCTCCGGTTCACCGGTGGCCGCGGCGGCGGCGATCTCCGCCGGCGTCAGCTCGGTGTCGGTGTCCAGGAGCACGAACCGGCCGGGGTGCTCGGTCTGGGCCGAGCGGACCAGACCGCGCACGGCGGCGTGGGCGAGTTCGCTCGTCAGGAAGACGAGCCGGGCGCCGTCGAACCGGGCGTCGGCGAGCCAGGCGCGGATCAGGTCGAGCGCGTGGTTCGTGGCGGTGCGAACCCGCTCCGGCACCGCGCTCGTGCCGGGTTCGGGCCGCACCGCCACGAAGTCGGGGACCTCGCCGATCCGGTCGAGGCCGGTGGCGCGCAGGCAGGTGGCCGTCGTGGCCGGCGCGGGCACCGGCGTCCAAGCGACGCGGTAGAGGTCGTCGCGGGAGACGGTGGCCGTCAGCTGGTCCGCGGCGACGGGCCGCAGGCTCAGCGCGCCGACCTCGGCGACCGGGGCACCTGCGGTGTCTACAATGGACATCCCGCCCGCCGCGGTGTACCGGACGCGGATCGCGCTCGCGCCGGCGGCGTGCAGGCGGACGTCGTGCCAGGAGAACGGGATCCGGCCCGCCTCGACGCCTTCGGGGTCGCCGAACGCGACGACGTGCAGGGCGCCGTCGAGCAACGCGGGGTGCAGGCCGTAGTCCGCGGCTTCGGAGACACGGTGCTCGGGCAGCGCTACCTCGGCGAACAGCTCGTCGCCCCGCCGCCAGACCGCGCGCAGGCACTGGAATTCGGGACCGTAGCCGAAGCCCGCGCCGGCGATGCGGTCGTAGCGGCCCTCGAGGCCGACCGGCTCGGCGCCGTCGGGCGGCCAGACCGGCTCCGGCGCGGGCACGGTGCCGCCGGCGGAGACGTACCCGGCGGCGTTGCGGGTCCAGCCCGCGGTCACCGACGGCTGATCGGGCCGGGACGAGACGGCGACCGCCCGGCGGCCGGACTCGTCGGGCGCGCCGAGGGAAACCTGGAGCTGGACGCGGCCGTCCACGGGCAGGACCAGCGGGGTCTCCTGGACGAGCTCGTCGAGCCGGTCGCAGCCCGCCTGCCCGGCGGCGAGCAGCGCGAGTTCCACGAAAGCGCTGCCGGGCAGCAGGTTCGCGCCGAGCACGACGTGCTCGGCCAGCCACGGCTGGGTGCGCACCGAGAGCAGGCCGGTGAACAGGACGCCGTCGGTGCCGGCGACCTCGGCGCCGCCGCCGAGCAGCGGGTGGCCGGTCGGGGTCAGGCCCGCGGCCGCCGCGTCGGCGCGCAGCGAGCGCGGCGGCAGCCAGAACCGCTGCCGCTCGAAGGGGTAGGTCGGCAAGTCCACCGTGGACCCGGCCGGGACGGGGCCGCCGAGCACCGCCAGGGTGGCGTCGAGGTCGTCCCGCCCGGCGCGCAGGGTTGGGAGGAAGGTGCCGCCGGGCAGGCAGTCCCGGCCCATCGCGGTCAGCACGGCGTCGGGGCCGAGTTCGACGAAGGTGGTGACGCCGGCTTCGGCCAGCCGGGCGACGGTGCCGGCGAAGCGGACGGTGTCGCGGACGTGCCGGACCCAGAAGTCCGCGGCGCCCGGGTCGCCGTCGACGACCAGCGGGATGCGGGCCGGGTGGAACGTGACCGACTCGGCGACCTCGCGGAAGGCGTCGAGCATGCCGTCCATGGCCGGGGAGTGGAAGGCGTGGCTGACGGTGAGCCGCCGGGTTCGCCGTCCCTGCCGGGCGAAGTGCGTTTCGACCGCCGCGACGGCGTCGGCCGCACCGGCGACGACGACGGCCATCGGGCCGTTGACCGCGGCCAAGGCGACGGCGAAGGGCCGGACCTCGTCCTCGGTCGCTTCGACGGCGGCCATCACCCCACCGGCGGGGAGCGCGTCCATCAGCGCACCCCGGGCGGCGACGAGCCGGGCGGCGTCGGCGAGGTCGAGGATCCCGGCGACGTGCGCGGCGGCGAGTTCGCCGATCGAGTGCCCGGCGACGAAGTCCGGCCGGACGCCGTGGTGCTCGAACAGCCGGAACAGCGCGACTTCCACGGCGAAGAGCGCGGGCTGGGTATAGGCGGTGCGGTCGAGGAGCGTGGTGTCGTCGGCGAAGACGACCGTCTTGAGTGGACGGTCGAGGTGCGGGTCGAGGGC
This sequence comes from Amycolatopsis sp. cg9, assembly GCF_041346945.1. Classification (NCBI taxonomy): domain Bacteria; kingdom Bacillati; phylum Actinomycetota; class Actinomycetes; order Pseudonocardiales; family Pseudonocardiaceae; genus Amycolatopsis; species Amycolatopsis sp. cg9. The sequence continues at coordinate 462,892 of NZ_CP166850.1, forward strand.
GGCGAAGACCTCGTCGAGGGCGGCGGCGAAGACCGGGTCGGTTTCGTACCGCGTCTCGGCCATGCGGGCGCGCTGGGAACCCTGGCCGGTGCAGAGGAAGGCGAGCTTGCCGCTCGGCACCCGGACCACACCGGTCCCGTGCTCGGCCAGCGCTTCGAGCGCGTCGAGAGCACCGCCGGCGATCCCGGCGCGGTACTCGAAGCGCGTGCGGGCGGCGAGCGTGGCCGCCACCGCCTCGGCAGCCAGGCCGGGGTGCGCGACGAGGTGCTCCCGCAGCTCACGGGCCTGCCGCCGGAGCGCGTCCGGCGTCTTCGCGCTGAGCACCCAGGCCGAGCCCGAGCGCCCCAATGTGGCGTTGGTTGCGTCAGACGCACCGAACGCCACATTGGGTGCGCTGGACGCACCGAACGCCACATTGGGGCGCTCCTCGGGGGCCGCCTCCAGGATCGCGTGCGCGTTCGTGCCGCTGATCCCGAACGACGAGACGGCCGCTCGCCTGACCCGCTTCCCCGCGGGCCAAGCGACCGGTTCCGTCGCCAGCCGGACCGCACCCGACGTCCAGTCCACGTGCGGCGTCGGCTCGCCGGCGTGCAGCGTCTTCGGCACGACCCCGTGCCGCATGGCCAGCACCAGCTTCAGCACGCCGCCGATGCCGGCCGCCGCCTGGGCGTGGCCGATGTTCGACTTCAGCGACCCGAGCAGGACCGGCTCCGTGCGGTCCTGGCCGTAGGTGGCCAGCACCGCCGAGGCCTCGATCGGGTCGCCGAGCACCGTGCCCGTCCCGTGCGCCTCGACGACGTCCACATCGGACGCCGTCAGTCCCGCGTCGGCCAGCGCCGCGCGGATCACCCTGCGCTGGGCCGGGCCGCTCGGGGCGGTCAGGCCGTTGGACGCGCCGTCGGAGTTCACCGCCGTGCCGCGGACCAGCGCGAGGACCGGGTGGCCGTGGCGCCGCGCGTCGGACAGCCGCTCCAGCAGCACCACCCCGGCGCCTTCCGCCCAGCCGGTGCCGGCCGCGTCGGCCGAGAACGCCCGGCAGCGGCCGTCGGCGGACAGGCCGCCCTGCTTGGCGAACTCCACGAACATGCCCGGCCCGGACATCACCGTGACGCCGCCCGCGAGCGCCAGCCCGCACTCGCCCGCGCGCAGCGACCGCACCGCCAGGTGCAGCGCCACCAGCGACGACGAGCACGCGGTGTCCACCGTGATCGCCGGGCCTTCGAGCCCGAAGACGTGCGCGACGCGGCCGGAGACCAGGCTCGGCGTCGTCCCGGTCAGCAGGTGGCCGTCCTCGGCTTCGTGCAGCCGCGGGCCGTATTCGTGCGAGGTCGCGCCGAGGAAGACGCCGTCGCGGTGGCCGCGGACGGTCTCCGGGCGGATGCCGGCGCGCTCGTACGCCTCCCACGCCGCCTGCAGCACCAGCCGCTGCTGCGGGTCCATCGCGAGCGCCTCGCGCGGGCTGATGCCGAAGAACGCCGGGTCGAACTCGGCCGCGCCGGTGAGGAAGCCGCCCGCGCGGACGGCGTCGCTGTCCCAGCCGCGGTCCGACGGCGGCGCGGACACCGCGTCCCGACCCGAAGCGACCAGCTCCCAGAGGTCTTCGGGCGTGCGGACGTCACCGGGGAACCGGCAGGCCATCGCGACGATGGCGATGGGCTCGTCCGAAGACGACATCGTGGCCGCGAAGTGGTCCTGGTCCTCGGCCGCACCGGCCAGGTGCGCGGCCACCGCCTCGGGCGTCGGGTGCTCGAACAGCAGCGTCGCCGGCAGCGCGCGGCCGGTCGCCTCGGCGAGCCGGTCGCGCAGCTCGAGCCCGGTCAGCGAGTCGACGCCGAGGTCGCGGAAGCTCCGCGCGGGGTCGACGTCGGCCGCCGAGGCGTACTCCAAGACCGCCGCGACCTCGGCGCGGACCAGGTCGAGTGGAACGAGCGGGTCCCCGGTTCCGCGTTCGGGGACCCGCTCGGCAACCGGGCCGGCGGTCAGGATGTCCCGCCGGTCCGGCAGCTGGGCCGGCAGCCAGTAGCTCGCGCGCTGGAAGGGGTACGTCGGCAGCTCGACGCGGTTGCCGTGCCAGTGCGCGAAGATCGCCGCCCACGCCACCTCGCGGCCGGTGACGTGCAAGGCGGCCAGCGCCCGCAGCAGCGCGGCGGTCTCGGACCGGGCGCCGCGCTGGGCCGGGACCGCAGCGGCGTCCGCGACGGTCGCGCGGACCTGCTCGGTCAGCACCCCGGCCGGACCGATCTCGACGAAGTCCGTGACTCCCGCGGCTTCGAGCGTCCGGACGCCGTCGGCGAAGCGCACGGCCTCGCGCGCGTGCCGGACCCAGTACCCGGGCGTGCCCAGCTCGGCCGTCGCGAGCCGGCCGGTCACGTTCGAGACCACCGGTATCGCCGCGTCCGCATAGGACAGTCCACTCGCGACCCGGCCGAACTCGGCCAGCATCGGCTCGATCCGGGCGGAGTGGAAGGCGTGGCTGACGGTGAGCCGCTTGGTGCGCTGCCCGCGCGCGGCCAGCTCCGCCGCGGCGGCGAGGACGGCGTCCTCGTCACCGGACAGCACGACCGCCGCCGGGCCGTTCACCGCGGCGAGCGAAACGCGCTCGTTCAGCAGCGGCCGGACGTCGGCTTCGCCGGCTTCCACCGCGACCATCGCGCCGCCGGCCGGGAGGGCCTGCATGAGCGCGCCGCGGGCGGCGACGAGCCGGGCCGCGTCGGCCAGGGAGAACACCCCGGCGACGTGCGCGGCGGCCAGCTCGCCGACCGAGTGCCCGGCGACGAAGTCCGGGCGCACCCCCGCCGCTTCGAACAGCCGGAACAGCGCCACTTCGAACGCGAACAGCGCGGCCTGGGTGTACCCGGTCCGGTCGACGGCGGCTTCGAGGACGACCTCGGCCAAGGGCCGGTCGAGCAGGCCGTCGAACGCCGCGCAGGTGTCGGCGAACGCCTCCGCGAACGCCGGGAACGCTTCGGCCAGCTCCCGGCCCATCCCGGCGCGCTGGCTGCCCTGCCCGCTGAACAGGAAGGCGAGCCCGCCCCGGTCCGCGACCCGGCCCCGGACGATCTCGTGGGCGCCGCCACCGCCGGAAAGAGTGCGCAGGCCGCTCGCGAGCGCCGCGCGGTCGCGGCCGACGACGACAGCCCGGTGTTCGTGGTGCTTGCGGGTGGTGGCGAGGGAGAACGCGGCGTCGACGACGTCCACTTCGGACAGCCGCTGAAGCCGGTCCGCCTGGTCCCGCAGGGCCTCCGGCGTGCGTGCCGAGAGCAGGAACGGCAGCGCGTGCGGGACGTCCGGGGCCGCCTTCTCCCGCGCGGGCGCCTCCTGCACGACGAGGTGGCAGTTGGTCCCGCCCATGCCGAACGACGACACCCCCGCCACGAGCGGCCGGTCGGGGCGGGGCCAGTCCGACAATGCGGTCTGGACCCGCAGACCCAGCTCCGCCAGTGGCATCGCCGGCGTCTCGAACCCAGGGGTGGGCGGCAGTTCCCGGTGCCGCAGCGCGAGGACCACCTTGACCAGCCCGGTGATCCCGGCCGCCGCCTCCGCGTGGCCGACGTTCGCCTTCGCGGACCCGACGGCCAGCGGCGCGTCCACCCGGCCGAGGACCCGGCCCAGCGCGGCGGCCTCGACCGGATCGCCCGCCGTGGTGCCGGTCCCGTGCAGTTCGACGTACTGGACCGCCCGCGGGTCGAGGCCCGCGTAGGCCCGCCGCAGGACTTCGGCCTGCCCGTCGGCGTCCGGCGCGGTGAGCCCGGCGCCGCCGCCGTCGTTGCCGACCGCGCCACCGAGGATCACCGCGTGCACCAGGTCGCCGTCGGCGAGAGCCTGCTCGAGGGGCTTGAGGACGACGGCCGCGCCGCCCTCGCCGCGCACGAAACCGTTGGCCCGCGCGTCGAAGACGTGCGCGGTGCCGTCCGGCGACAGCCCGCCGAAGCGCTCGGCGAGGAGCGCGCTCTCCGGCACGAGGTTGAGGTGCACCCCGCCGGCGAGCGCGACCGCGCATTCCCCGCGGCGCAGGCTTTCCACGGCCTGGTGCACCGCGACCAGCGACGACGACTGTCCGGAGTCGACGGTGAAGCTCGGGCCGCGCAGGCCGAGCGCGTAGGAGACGCGGTTGGCGATCAGGCCGCGGCGGACCCCGGCCATGGAGTGCCGCGTGACGGCGTCCGCGCCGGCCCGGTCGAGGAGGGTGGCGTAGTCGTCGGAGGCGGCGCCGAGGAAGACGCCGGTCCGCGGCCCCGGCACGAGACCGGCGTTTTCCACGGCCTCCCAAGCGAGTTCGAGCATCAGCCGCTGCTGCGGGTCGATCGCGGCGGCTTCCCGCGGCGAGATCCCGAAGAACGCGGGGTCGAAGTCCGCGACGCGATCGAGGTACGCCGCCGGCGGCGCGCCCGGGGAGGTGGCGCGGCCGGCGGGCGGTTCCCCGATCGCGCTGCGGCCATCACGGAGCAGGGCCCAGAACCCGGCGGGGTCCCCGGCCGAGGGCAGCCGGCAGGACAGGCCGACGATCGCGATCCCGTCCGGCATGGACCCTCCTCACGGTTTTCTTGCGGTACCTCGAAAAGTTAGAAGAACCGGCTTCTGCTTCGCTTCCACCGGCTTCCCCGGGCCTGAAAGTCACCGGCCGCGACGGAAGCGACGCGATCCGTGGCGCCCCGCGGGCACGAAGAAGGGGACTGCCCTCGCGGACAGTCCCCTTCGGCAACACCGGGTTTCAGGCGCCCGGCGGAGGCGGCACGGTCGCCCAGAAGTCGCACTGGCTGCGCGTCGCCAGGTCGATCTTCTGGTTCCCGCCGGCGGACGCGAGGTCCAGCGACAGCGCGTCACGCGCCGTTCCGGTGCTGAACCGCGGCCACGCGGGCAGGCCCGAAGCGTTCGGGTCGCCGGTGCGGGCGAACGTCGACCAGTACTTGACCATCTGGTCCGAAAGCGCTTGCTGCTGCGCGTTCAGCGTCGCGCCGGTGAACTTCGGGAAGAGGTAGTTCAGTTCCGCGCCGTGCTCGGCACCCTCGTCGAAGCCGGGGATGTCGACCACCGGTGGCGCCGTGCGGTCGGAGAACTGGTAGACGAACAGCTTGGCCTGCCCGGCGATCGCGGCCCGGTACGCCGTGACGTGCTGGCAGGTGGCGAGCTGGTCGTCACCGGCGTCGCTGAGCACCTGCGACAGCGCGAGGCCCGGCGTCGGGTAGGCGGACGCGGGGTACCGCGCCAGGACGCGGTCGGCGTCCACGCCGAAGGTGTTCCGGATGATCTGCGGGTAGGACTCGGCGGTGACCGGGTTGCCCGAGGCGTCGTACTGGATGCTGACGATCATCCGCATCTCGTCGCGGTTGTTGCCCCACAACATCGGCACGCGGTTGAACTTGCCCTGCCGGAAGGCGTCGATCGGCTGCAGCGGCTGCTCGCTGCCCCCGACCACGGGCCCCTGCGGCAGCGGCGGCCACGCCTGCATCAGCGCCTTGACGTCGGTCTTGCCGCGCAGGCAGTTCGCGGCCGCGGCGGCGTCGGCGCAGCCGGACTGCGTGGCCACGGTCGTGCCCATGGTCTCGGCGGCGTCCTTGGTGAGCAGCGGGGAGCCGCAGCTGTAGGTCTCGCCGATCGCGCGCTGGAACAGCCCGGCCGAGGCGGGCGACGCGAGGTGGATGCACGCGGCCCCGGCGCCGGCGGACTGGCCGCCGATGGTGATGTTGCCGGGGTTCCCGCCGAAGCCGGCGATGTTGCGCTGCACCCACTTCAGCGACGCGCGCTGGTCCTGGATGCCGAAGTTGCCGGACTGCACGCCGGGCGTCTCGCCGTCGAGGGAGGGCAGCGCGAGGAAGCCCAGCACGCCGACCCGGTAGTTGACGGTGACGACCACGACGTCGCCCTGCACGGCCAGGCGGGCGGCGTCGTAGGTGGAGCTGGTGCCGTTCTGGAAACCGCCGCCGTAGAACCACACGACGACCGGCTTGACCCCGGACGTCTTCGGCGCGAAGACGTTCAGGTAGAGGCAGTTCTCCTCGTAGGACTCGATGATCCCGCCGAGCCCGCCGAGCTGCGCGCACTGGCTGCGGAAGTTCGTGGCGTCGAGGACGCCGTCCCACGACTTCGCGGCCTGCGGCGCCCGCCACCGCAGCGACCCGACCGGCGGCGCGGCGTAGGGCACGCCCTTGAACGTCACCAGGTCGGCGGCCGCGGTCCCGCGGACCACGCCGGTCTCGGTGAGCGCCAGCTCCCCGACGTACTTCGCCTCATCGGCGGTCGCCGGCCCGGCGACCCCCGACACCGCGAGCGCCACGGCGGCACCGACCGCGGCGATGGCTCTACCCCATCTCATCAAAGCTCCGAAGTTCTCTCGCCGGAAGGGACGACCGGGACGCTAAGCGCGCCCGCTTCCATTCCGCTTCCCCGCCGGCGAGAGCGCCCCAATGTGGCGTTCGGTGCGTCTGACGCACCGAACGCCACATTGGGTGCGCTGGACGCAACCAACGCCACATTGGGGTGCTTGGGGTCAGAGCCGGGACAGGACCTCGCGGGCGCGGGTCTGCAGCGCGGGCAGGCCGGCCGCGCGGCTGAGGCCCTCCTCGCACAGGCGACGGGCTTCCGCCCGACGGCCCTGACCCGCGTGGGCCCGGGCCAGTGCCAGCAGGCAGCGCACCTCGATCAGCCGCAGCCCGCCGCCGCGGGCCAGGTCGAGGGCTTCCGCGCCGACCAGCAGGACCTCCTCGTGGTCGCCGCGGGCGCCGTGGACCGACGCCATGCCGCTCAGCGCTTCCGCGACGTGCCACGGGGAACCCCAGTGCCGGGCCACCGCGACCGCCTCCCGCTGGTGGCGGACCGCCGAGCACGTCTCCCCCAGCGCCGCTTCCGCCCTGGCCAGCGCGTTGAGCGCGCCCACTTCGGTCTCGCGGTTCTGTTCCTGGCGGGCGATCTCCAGCCCCTGCACGGCTTGCGCGCGGCCCTGCTCGAACTCGCCGAGGTCGATCGACACCAGGCTCAGCCCGCACAGCGCCGAGCCCTGGCCGTACGGGTGGGAGTGCGCCTTGTGCAGGTCGAACGCCCGGGTCAGCGACCGCCGTGCGCCCGGCAGGTCGCCCTGCAGCCGCTGGACGACGCCGATCCCGACGAGCACCACCGCTTCGCCGAGCTGGTAGCCCTCGGCGACGGCGAGCTCCAGTGCCTCGTCGAGGCACGCGCGGGCCGCGTCGAGCAGGCAGCGCTGCCGGTGCACCGAGGCCAGGTTGTTGAGCACGCTCACCTGGCCCAGCCGGTAGCCGCACTGGCGCTGCAGGTCCAGCGCCAGCTCGAACTGCGAAGCCGCCTCCTCGAACCGGCCGGCCACCCGCAGCGCGATGGCGGACGCGTTGAGCGCGGCGGCCTTGCCCTCCGGCCAGTCGACGCGCTCGAACACGCGCAGCGCTTCGGTCATCCACTCGACGGCCTGCTCGTGCCGTTCCCGGTGGACGAACGCGAGCCCGATGCTCTGCGCGGTGACCGCCTCGACGGCGGGCACGTCGAGGCGGCGCGCGGCGGCCAGGACCGTGGTCGCGATGTCGACCCACTCGACCCGCCGTCCCCGGTGGTAGAACGCCGAGCGCACGGCGTCGGCGAGGTACCAGGCGACCGGGTACGGCCCGTCGGTCACCGCCTGCGTGACGACCGCGCAGAGGTTCTCGTGCTCGGCGTCGAGCCAGGCCGCGGCCTCGGCGGAGTCGGCGAAGGAGATGGGGTTCGCCGGCACCACCGCGGGTTCGCGCGGCAGCCGGGGGTCGTGCCGTCTGCCGAAGATCCGCTCCGCCGCGTCCGCGCCGGAGAGGTACAGCTCGACGAACCGGCGCCACGCCCGGGCCCGCGCCGCCGGGGCTTCGTGCGCGCCGGCTTGGCGCAGCGCGTACGCCCGCAGCAGGTCGTGCAGCCGGTAGCGGCCGGCCACGTGCTGTTCGACCAGGTGCGCCGCGGCCAGCAGCCGCAGCTGCCGCGCCACCGTGTCGACCGGGTCGCCGGTGAGCGCCGCGGCGCCGCGGGCGGTGAAGTCGGCGCACGAAGCCAGGCCGAGCAGCCGGAACAGCCGCCGCAGCTCCGGGGCGAGCGCCTCGTAGGAGACGGCGAACGCCCGCGTCACGGCGCTTTCGTCGGAGCCGTCCATGACGAGCTGCTTGAGCCGGTCGCCCTTGGCGAGGTCCGCGGCCATCGCGGCGACCGTGGTGTCCGGGCCGGTCGCGATGTTCGCGGCCGCGATCCGCAGCGCCAGCGGCAGGTGCCCGCACAGCTCGGCCAGCTCCCCGGCCGCCGCCGGCTCGGCCGCCACCCGGCCCTCGCCGAGCACGCCGCCGAGCAGCGCCCGCGAGTCCGCCTCGGTGAGCGCGCCGAGGCCGAGGGAGAACGCGCCGAACTCGGCGACCAGCCTGCCGAGCCGGTGCCGGCTGGTGACCAGCACGGTCCCGGTCGGCGGCAGCAGCGGCAGGACCTGCTCGGCGTCACGCGCGTTGTCGAGCACCAGCAGCACCTGCCGGTCGGCGAGCAGCGACCGGTAGAGCCCGGCCTGCGCGTCGACCTCCTCGGGGATCCGCCGCGGGTCGGCACCGAGCGCCCGCAGCAGCTGGGCCAGCGCGACCGCGGGCTCCATCGGCTCGCGGTCGGCGTCGAACCCGCGCAGGTTCACGTACAGCTGGCCGTCCGGGAACCGCTCGCGGACGCGGTGGGCCCAGTGCAGCGCGAGCGCGGTCTTCCCGACGCCGGGGATGCCGTGCACGATCCAGACGTCCGAGGCGTAGGCCCCGGCCCGCGCGGCGAGCTGGCGGTCCAGCTGCGCCAGCTGCTCGGTCCGCCCGGCGAAGCCGCGGACGTCGCGGGGCAGTTCGGCGGGCCGCGCGGGCACGACGACCTCGCCCACCGGCGCCGCCGGCTCCGGCGGTTCGTCGCCTTCGCCCTTGAGGACCTGCAGGTGCATCGCCCGCAGCCGCTCCCCGGGTTCGACGCCCAGCTCGGCGTCGAGGCGTTCGCGGGTCGCGGTGTAGACCTCCAAGGCCTCCGGGGTCCGGCCGGAGCGCTGCAGCGCGAGCATCAGCTGTTCCTGCAGCCGTTCGCCGAAGGGGTATTCGTCGACGAAGTGGCGCAGCTCCCGCACCACGTGCGTGTGCCTGCCGGTGGCGAGCTCGGCGTCGAAGAGCACCTCGAGCGCGGTCATCCGCTGCTCGGCCAGGATCTGGCCGCTGCGCCGCACGAGCACGTCGGTGACCCCGCCCAGCGGCGGTCCCTGCCAGAGTTCCAGTACCGCGCGCAGGCGTTCGACGCCCCGGCGCGGCTCCCCGCCGTCGATGAGCCGCCGGGCGTCCTTGGCGACGTCGTCGAAGAGCTCGGTGTCCAGTTCGCCGGGCCCGACCTCGATCAGGTACCCGGGTTCGCGGCGCACGATCACTTCGCGGCCGAGCAGTTTGCGCAGCTCCCAGACGCGCACCTGCAGCTGCCCGCGCGCGCTCGCCGGCGGGCGGTCCTCCCACAGCAGTTCGATCAGCTGGTCTTCGGAGACGACCTGGTTGGCGTTGAGCAGCAACGCCGCCAGCACGGTCCGCTGCTTCGGGCCGCCGAGCCGGGCGGGCCCGTCCACGCCGACCGCCGAAACCGGGCCGAGCAGCCGGTACTTGAGGTCCGTGAAGGCCGGGAGCGTCAGCACGGGTGCCGGCCGGGTCCGCACCGGCGCGGCGCGGTACGAGACTTCGTCGACCGTCACCGGCGACCTCCGGCGCGCCGGAGGGTCCGCGTTCTGCGTGCGTCGTTCGTCATGCGGGCGTCCGCCTTCCCCAGTAAAGTTCAGCCCCAGTGACGGAAAGTGTTCAGATCGTCACCGCGTCATCCCCCAGCCGGGTGAAGACACTCTTCGTCGAGCCGACCGTGCCAGCGGCGCGCGAGCAGCGTCAACCGGCTCGAAAACGTTTCGCGCCAGCCCGAAACGTCCACTCGGGACGCGGATCGCGGAACCTCTGTGACGTCGGGCCCGTGCCAGCGAAAACCCGCTCCACCAGGGCTATCCTCAGCCGGGAAGGGAGCGGTCGGCGTTGTTGAAAATTCACTTCACGGAAGCGGACCTGGCGAGGGTGACCATCGCCGAGGACGCCGACCCGATGTGGGAGCTGCTGATGAGCAGCTACCGGATCCGGCGCCCGGAAGGCGAGCCGCTGTTCGGCCGCTGGCGCCGGGGGTCACGCTCCGCAGTTCCCGAGTCCGGCCGGCTGCTCATGTCGGCGGTCCCCCCGTACGGCTACTGCCCCGACTTCCTCACCCCGGCCGGCGCCCGCACCATCGGCGAAGGCGTCTCGGCGGTGCTCGAAACGCCTTCGCCGGTGCTGGCCGCCGACGTCGCCGAGCTGGCGGCGCAGGGCACCCGCGTCCCGCCGTGGCTGCGGCGCCTCGCCGACGGCGAACCCCGCGAACTGCGGCGCCTGGGCACGGCCCTGCACGACTACTACCGCCAGTGCGTGGCCCCGGACTGGCCGTCGGTGCGCCGCGCGGTCGCCCGCGACCGCCGCCGCCTGCAGTCCAGCCTGGACCGCGGCGGCCCGCAGCTGCTGCTGTCGACGTTGCACCCGGACATCACGTGGACCCCGCCGGTGCTGCGCGTCCGCTTCCCGATCGAGCAGGAACTGCACCTCGACGGCCGCGGGCTGCGGCTGATCCCGACGTTCTTCGCGCACGGCATGCCGACGACGTACAAGGACCCCGGGCTGCCACCGGTGCTGGTCTATTCGATCAGCCACACGCGGTTCGAGAGCGACGCCGAGCCGGGCCCGTCACTGGCGGCGCTGCTCGGGCACACGCGGGCGCGGGTGCTGATGACGGTCGCGATCACGCGGTGCAACACGAGCGAACTGGCGGAGCTGACCGGGATTTCGCTCGCGACGGCGAGCCAGCACGCGTCGGTGCTGCGGGCGAGCGGGCTGATCACGAGCGCCCGGTCGGGGAAGTCGCAGATCCACGAGATCACGCCGCTGGGGCTGGGAGTGATCCGGGCGAGCTGACCCGGCCGCGGGGAGCGAACCGGGCGGGCGGAGCTGCCGCGAATGAGTCATTCGCGGCGCCGGAGGTCCCGAATGAGTCATTCGCGACGCCGGAGATCCCGAATGAGTCATTCGCGACCTCGCCGCCCCGCCCTCACCCGGTTGTGGCTTGCCTCATCCACGCCGGAGCGTGTTAGCCTGTCGCCGTGCAGCGCCTGATCTCGTCCTCGCGACTCGTAGTCCGGCGCGCCGGCTGAACCCAGGTCGCCGGCGCGCAGCCTCGGCGATCGCGGATTCCGCGGCACCTCTTTCGGGACCTGGCCCCGATCCCATCCGCACTTCCCCGTGGAGATCAGCCATGTCCAGTCCCACCACTTTCGCCGGCCGCCCGGCCATGCTGCTTCGGCGCCGCGTCGCCACCTACTTCACCGGCGGTGCCGAAGCGATCCCCACCCTGGTCCGCGCGCTCGAAGGCGCACTGGTGCACGAGCTGTCCGTCGACGTCAAGGACGGCGTCCGGGAGAGCAGCATGGTCTGCGCCGTCCTGCTGGGCGGCGACGAGATCGAGGCGCTGCTCGACCAGCTCCGCGCGCTGCCCGCGGTCGTCTCGGCCGAGCTCGCCTGACGCACCGCGTTCGCGACCATCGCCACGCCCTCCTCGGTGAACAGCGACTCGGGGTGGAACTGGACGCCCTCGATCGGGAACGCGCGGTGCCGCACACCCATGATCTCGCCGGTGTCCGACCACGCCGTCACCACGAGGTCCGCCGGGAGCGACGCCGGGTCGAGCACCAGGGAGTGGTAGCGCGCCACCGTCACGGGGCTCGGCAGCCCGGCGAAGACACCGGAGCCGTCGTGGGCCACCGCCGAGCACTTGCCGTGCATCGGCTCGGCCGCGTGCACCACCTCGGCACCGAACGCCGCGCCGATCGCCTGGTGGCCCAGGCAGACGCCGAACACCGGCACGCGCCCGGCGAGGCGGCGGACCAGCTCGACCGAGATGCCCGCGTCCGCCGGGTCGCCGGGGCCGGGTGAGATCAGGACCAGCTCCGGGTCGAGCGCGACGACGTCGTCCACCGAGATCTCGTCGTTGCGGTGGACGACGCACTCGGTGCCGAGCTCCCCCAGGTACTGCACCAGGTTGTAGACGAACGAGTCGTAGTTGTCGAGCACGCAGATCACGCGGCAGTCCCTTCCACCGTCACGCCGAGCGCGCGGGCGCCCGAGCCGAGCTTCGCCAGGCATTCCGCGTACTCCTCGGCCGGGTCCGAGTCGTGAACGATGCCGCCGCCCGCCTGCAGGCGGATTTCGCCGTCGCACCAGACCATGCTGCGGATCGTCAGGTACAGGTCCACGTGGGACCGGCCGAACGAGCCGACCGCGCCGGAGTACAGCCAGCGCCGGGACGGCTCGAGCGCGTCGATGATCTCCATCGCGCGCACCTTCGGCGTGCCGGTCATCGTGCCCGCCGGGAAGGTGGCCCGGATCAGCTCGTCCGTGCCCCGCTCGGCCGGCGGCTCGCCCCGGACGTCGGACGTCAGGTGCATCACGTGCGAGTACCGCTCGACCGCCATCAGCCGTTCGACCGAGACGCTGCCCGGGCGGCACACCCGGCCGAGGTCGTTGCGGGCGAGGTCGACGAGCATCCGGTGCTCGGCCAGTTCCTTCGGCGACGAGCGCAGGTCGTCCTCGGCGAGCCGGTCGGCGCGGCCGTCGCGGCCCCGGGGCCGGGTGCCGGCGAGCGGGCGGATCAGCGCGCGGCCCCCGGACAGCGTCAGGCACGGTTCCGGGGAGGCGCCGACGGCCTCGAAGCGCGGCCCGCCGTACCAGAAGTGGTACGGCGACGGGTTGATCTCCGTGAGTCTCTTGTAGACGCTCAGGCCGTCCACGGTGGCCGGTGCGGTCCACGCGTTGGACAGCACCAGCTGGAAGACGTCGCCGTCGAGGATGTGCTGCTGCGCGCGCCGCACCGCGGCCACGTACTCGTCGTAGGCGAAGCCGAACCGGCCGGCGCCGACGGCGACCGTCCCGAGTGGAGCGACGACGAGCCGGTCCAGGGTCCGGGCGACCTGTTCGGCCGCCGTGCGCGCGGCCGCGGGGGTCGTTCCGCGGCCGATCACCCGCCCGTCGGCGACCAGCACCTCGGGCAGGAAGAACTCGTACGCCGGCCGGCCGGTCGCCGCGTGCCGGCTCGGGAGCCGCTCGAAGTCCCGCGCCGCGTCGTAGGCGAGGAACCCGAACCAGGCCGCCTCGGCGTCGGTGGTGCCGGGCGGCAGGTCCAGGCTGCGGAGCAGGTCCACGGCGGCGGTCAAGGGGGCACCGCCGCCGGGGTGCGAGAGGACGGCGAGTTCGCCCGCGGCCAGCACGGCCGCCGAGCCACCCGCTCCGGCGGTGAGCATGACGCGGCCGGCGGGCCGCAGCGCCGCCGCGGCCGCGACCGGATCCACCGTCGTGGCCAGGGAAACCACGTGGCGGTGCAGCCGGTCGCCCGGGGACAGCGCGGACGTGATCATCGCACGCCCGCCGGCACCCGGAACTGCGTCCGCTCGTGGTCGCCGACCGGTTTGCCCATGGCGTACCGGAACGCGGCCAGCTGGATCGCCCGCGGCGGGCAGCCTTCGACGAAGATCCCGAGGTCCCGGCTTTCGTACAGGCAGTTGCCGACGAGCACCACTTCCCCGCGCAACGGCGGCAGCTCCACCTGCGGCCCCGAAATGACCGTCATTTCCCCGTCCCACTCGCACAACTCGCCGGCCAGCGCCTTCATCGCCCCGGCCACGAACCGGCTGCAGGCGGGGCACGCGTGTTCGGCGTACACGTGGATTCCCGGGCGTGGCACGACGATCTCCACCGGCGCCTTGACCATGTCGAACGCCAGCTCGGGCACCGGCGTGCCGAGCACTTCGATGTCCTCCGGTGACAACGGCCCCATCCCCCGCGCGTGCGCGTCCCGCAGGTACGCCACGCTGGCCGGGTCGAACCCGGCCAGCGTGCCGACGGCGACGTCGAGCGCCACGGCGTTGCGGCTCGCGGCGAGGAACCCGACCTCGCGCGCGCGGCCGTCCATCGGGTAGTTGCCCTCGATGACCGTGGTCCCGTCGCACACCACGAGGTCCTGCGGCCGCATCAGGTTCAGGTCCACAGTGGACTCGTCGACGCCCGCCATGTGCACGATCCGGGTGGTGTACCCGGGCAGCAGCCCGACGAGGTTCTTCATCGCGTTCGAGTAGACGACGCTCGCGTGCGTGCGCAGCTGCGGGACGCCGATGAAGAAGTCGCAGTCCAGGATCAGCTCGGGGACGGCGATCGGCACGCGCAGCGACGTCGCGCCCGGGATGCCGGTGATCCGCAGCGGCAGGTCGTCGAAGCTGACGATCCGGGCGTACTTCGCGGCTTCGTGGTCGTTCAGCAGCTCGTAGATCGCGTGCGTGCGCTCGGCGATCACCGGCCGCGCCCCGTACCCGGCGACGACCCGGGCGATCGCCGCCAGCAGCGCCGGGCTCACGTGGAACCCCGGCTTCGTCTGGAACAGGTTCGGCTTGATCAGCACCTCGTCGCCGGCCCGCAGCCCGGCCAGCGGCGCGCCGAGCAGGTCGAGCAGCCGGTCCAGCCCGGCCGGCACCTCGGCGTCGCCGCCGACCGCCGTGAGGGCGACCTGCTCAGTCATCCGTCTCCTCCAGCGCGATCACCCGGGCCGGCGCGGCCTCGGCGCCGGCCACCTTGGTCGGCAGCGCGAACAGCCGCACGACCTGCTGGGTCAGCTCGTGCATGTTGGTGACGTACTCCAGCAGCGGGATCCCGGCGGCCAGGAGCGCGTGGTGCACGGGCGACGCGGCGTCGCCGGGACGTTCGGTGAGGCAGTCGAGCCCGAACAGGCTCGCGCCGTTGTCGATGGCCCACTCCGCGGCCGACGGCGTCAGGTACGGCGGCCGGTCCCAGTAGTCGGGGCGGCCCCAGTTGTGCCGCAGGTAGTCGGTGCGCACGAGCAGCCGGTCGCCCGGCTGCCACACCGGCCGCAGCGTCTTCTCCAGGTCCTCGCCGGTCACCGGGTCCAGCTCGCCCTTGTAGGACAGGTCGGCGACGCAGGCGCGGCCGATCAGCGTCTCCAGCGGTACCTCGTCGATCCCCTCGGTACCGGGGTAGAAGTGCAGCCGGTACTCCATGTGCGTGCCGTTGTGCGGGAAGACGTGCAGGTACGAGAACGTGCGCTCGGTGCCGTACGGGTCCGTTTCCGGTGTCATCGAGCGTTCGCTGACGAACTTCGGGAACCAGTCGGCGGGGTAGGACGGCATTCCGTCGTAGAAGCCGTGGGTGAGGTCGACGAGTCGGGCCACCACGAGTTCCTCCTTGCTCAGCAGGTGAAGAGGCAGGTGTTGCGGACGTTCGCGTTGTTGATCATCGTGATGACCGTGGTGCCGCCGGGCGGGATGGCGCGGATGCCGCCGCCGGACAGGCCGGACGGCGTCATGAAGGCGGCCCAGAGGGCGTACCACTCGCTGCGCTCGCCGGTCTCCGGGTCGATCACCGCCTCCACGTTGGGGGGCACGATCTCCTGGACGAGCGAGCCGGCGCGCGAACCCGCGTCGAGGGTTTCCCGCCACGTCGCCGCGTCGACCTCCTGGCCGATGACGACGCCCTGGCCGCCGGACAGCCCGGCCGGCTTGAACACCAGCTGGTCCTGGCGCGCCACGCACTCCTCGATGCGCCGCGTGTCCGGGCCGGCGCCGGGGCGGCCGAGCATGCGGCACCACGGCAGCACGCGCTCGATCACCGCGCGCTCGTCGGCCGGGAAGAGTTCCACGAACTCCGACAGCATGGCGAGCGTTCCCTTGTTGCCGAACACGTTCGTCGGCGTCCACACCACGACCTGCCCGGCTTCGTGCGCGCGGAAGACCGGCTCCAGGAGCTCGTCGCAGTCGGGCTGCTCGAGCATTTCTTCGAGGCCGTAGTACCGCAGGACGACGTCGATGCCGGTGCCGTCCAGGTACGGCTTGCCGCGGCGGAACCGCAGGTCACCGATTTCCCCGACGCGGCAGTCGATCTCGTTCTCCGCGAGGAGCTCGGCGATCGCGCGGCGCTGGTGGCCGTACCGCGCCATCCCGCCGGGTCCTTCGAGGATGGCGACCACCGGCTCGCCCGCCCCGATCGTCTTGCCCGCGCCGCGCAGGGCTTCGGCGAGGTCCGAACCCATGTCGAGGAAGCCGAGGCCGTGCTCGGCGGCGAACTCCGCGACCGCGGGGACCTTCAGGTACGCCTTGGGCAGCGTGCCCACCATGTCCAGGCCGCCGAGCGCGCTGCCGATGTTGTATTCGAGCAGCTTGAACGCCGAGCCGTCGAAGTAGACGTCCGCCCGGCCGTACAGCGGCGGCGGTCCGTCGCCGAGCAGGCGGCACATCAGCGTCGCGTGCCGGTCGTCGATGCCCAGCGCGGTGCGGAACCGGTCGAAGTCCCCGCCGTACATCCGCCGCGGCAGGCCGGTGACGAGCTCGTAGACCGTGACGAGGTCCCGGCCGAACGCGCGGTATTCGGCCTCGTCGACGAAGATCGGCCGCGGCAGCAGCCGGGGCCAGGACAGGCGTTTCGCTTCCGAGAGCTCGAGGCTCGCCCGCGCGTGGCGGAGCGGGCCGTCCGGGTCCTCGCAGCCGGCGAGGTACGCCTCGGTGATCCGATCGGACCGTGCCGACATGGTTACCTTCCCAGGGTTTCGGGGACGGGGGTGGCCGCGGGCGTCTCGCGGCGGGCCAGGATCACCCGGTACTGCAGGATGACCACGACGCCGAAGAGCAGGTAGATCGCGGCCATCCCCTGCGTGGCGAGCACCGCGCTCAGGCTGACCAGCACCGAGTTGACGATCTGGCCGAACCGGATGTGGAGGTAGTACGCGGCCAGGTACCGCGGCCGGCCCTCCTCTGGCGCCAGTTCCGCCAGCAGCGCCTGCTGGACCGGCAGGTTCATCAGCTCGCCGACGGTCAGCACGACGACGGCGGCCAGCAGCAGCCAGGCGTCGTCCGTGACCGCGAGCACCGCGAACCCGCCCGCGTACAAGGCGATCCCCGCGTAGAGCCGGGCGCGGTCGGGCAGCCGGCGCAGCAGCGTGTTGACGACCAGCGCGAAGACGACGACCAGGACGGTGTTCACGGCCTTGAGCACGCCGAGCATCTGCACACCGGTGACGGCCCCGAACGGGAAGACCTCCTGGACGGGGAAGTCCGTCGACAGCCGGATGCCGATCGCCGTGCTCAGCTGGCCTTCGAGGGTGAGGATCAGGGTGGCGGCGATGATCAGCCGCCGGAACGTCGAGTCGGCCAGCACCACCTTGTAACCCTCGGCGAACTGCGCGAGCCCGGTCAGCTTCGCGGGCGGCCGCGGGGTGTCCGGTTTCGTCTCCGCCACGAGCGCGACGGTGGTGACGAGTGCGAAGGCCATGCCGACGGCGCCACCGAGGATGACCGCGCCGAAGTGTGCGCTGTACAGGAAAGCGCCGAGCAGGGCGCCGGCGCCGAGCGCGACGTTGATCACCCAGTAGTTGACCGTGTAGACGAACTTGCGGTCCGCCGGCGGGGTGACGTCGATGATCGTCGCGTCGTTGGCGGGCAGCGCGAGGTTCGTCCCGAGCTTCACGACCGCGTAGCTGAAGTAGACCGCGAGCGCGCCCCAGCCGGAGTAGTAGGCGACCGCCATCAGCGCGAGGAAAGCCGTGCCGACGAGATCGCCGGCGATGAGCACCGGCCGGCGTCCCCAGCGCTCGGACAGGTGCCCGCCGGCGAGCATGCCGACGACGGCGAAGGCGGCGAACACCAGGATCAGCGCGCCGGCGACGGCCACGCCGACGTGCGCGGCGAGGTAGATGGCGATGAACGTGAGGATCATCGCGTCGATCAGCTTGTGGACGAACGCCAGCCCGATCCGGAGCCGGACGTTGCGGTGCAGTGCGAAGAAGTTCCTCATCGGACCTCCACCTCGATCAGGTCCCGGACGCGGGCAGCGCGGGCGTGGGCTTGCGCGGTGTCTTCGCAGCCGGTGAGGATGACGAAGCCGTGGCGGGTCTTGGAGCTCACCGTTTCCGGGAGCACGTCACCGGGCTCGAAGGGGAAGCTGAGCGTGTCCACGAAGTCCAGCGCCCGCGCTTCGGCCACCCCGGACACCCGGCGCAGGGTCCCGGCGGGGAAGCCGAAGTACGCGATGTGCCCGACCTTTCGCGTGGGCCCCGGCACCGGCGCCCGCCCGGCGAGGGCGGCGAACATCGCGCGCTTGACGTCGAAGTCCCGCGCGTGCTCGATGAGGTTCGGGATCTTGTCGCCGCCGAGCCGGGCCTGCGACTCGACGATCCGCGGTCCGGTTCCGGTCAGGATGACCTCGGTGTGCGCGGGACCGCACTGGTACCCGGCGGCGTCGAGCAGTTCCACGGCGAGCGCGGCGACCTGCCGGGTTTCCGGTGTCTCGGGCTCGCCGTGGACGTGCCCCCGCTCGACGAAGTGCGGCAGCGGGCCGAGCAGCTTCCGCGTCACGCCGACGACGTGGTGCTCCCCGCGCACGGTGAGCGTCTCGACGCTGAACTCGGGGCCGCGCAGGTACTCCTCGACCAGCAGCGGTCCTTCGTAGCCGTCGAGCTCCCGGCTCCGGTCCGCCAGGTCCGCCGGGTCGGTGAGCAGGAAGACCCCGCGGCTGGCGGACAGCCGCGCCGGCTTCACCACCACCGGCAGGGTGAAGTCCTCGAGCAGCTCGGGTATTCCGGTCCAGTGGTCCGCGGTGGCGAAGCGAACGGACGAGATCCCCTTGTCCCGCAGGAGGGTGCGCATCGCGAGCTTGTCGTTGAGCAGGGCGACCGAACGCGGCGAGTTGACCGCCTTGCCGAGTTCGTCGGCCACGTCGTAGGCGAGCTGCATGCTTTCTTCGCTGCCGACGTGCCAGACGAAGTCGGCGTCGGCCGCCGCGTCGCGAATCGCTTGCGCGTAGGCGGCGGGGTCGGTGAAGTCGGTGAGGCGGAAGGCATCGGCCTGCGCCTCGACCTCGCGGAGGTACTCGGCGGCCTGGGCGCCGAACAGCCGCCCGGCTTCGGCCGGGTCCCAGATCGCGGTGATCCGGAAGCCTTCGGCCTGCGCCTTCCGGAGGTACGCCTGGTACGGCATCACCATGACCAGGTTCGGCATGTCTGTTCTCCTGTCGGGATTCGGTGCACCCAGCTTGACGGCCGCGGCCATCGGCCGGACATCGAACGAGCATCGGTCAGCCGCGCCGGGTGGTGACCACGACCTGCTGGACCGCGGCCTCCGCGATCCGCCCCGCCAGGTACGGGTCCGCAGCCACCGCCAGCACGTGCCCGACCCGGTCTTCGTTGACCCGCAACGCGTCGACGCGATCACCGGGCGCGACCGCGACCACCGCCTCGAGCACCCCGGGCACCGCGGCCGCGATCGCCACCCCGCTCACGTCCGCCACCACCCCCGGTTCGGCGGTCAGGTACCGGATCGCCGCACCCCCGACCGGCACCGGCGCGACGGACACCGGCTCGCCGAGGTGCAGCCGGATCAGCAGTTCCATCGTGGACACCCCGAAGCTCCGGTCCATCAGCTCGGTGATCCGGTCGCCCGCCGGGCGCGGGTTGATCTCGATCAGCTTCGGCCCGTCGGCCGTGTACTTCAGCTCGACGTGCGCGATGCCGAGGTCGAAGCCCACCGCCGTGGTCGCCGCCACCGCCGCGGCCGCCAGCGAAGAGCGGACGCCGGCCGGCAACGCCGTGGGGAAGCCGTGGCCCAGCTCGACGAAGCGGTTGTGGCCGCCGAGGATCTTGTCGGTCACCCCAAGCACGCGGACGCCGCCGGCCGACGCCAGGACCTCCACGCTCACCTCGAAGCCGACCAGGCACTCCTCGACGAGTACCTCGGCCGCCCGGGGCTGGCCGCGGCGGTTGGTCGTCTCGGCGCGGATGGCCTCGAACGTCGAGCGCACCTCGTCCGGGTCCGCGCACCGGACGACGTGGGTGCCGCTGGTCTCGTCCACCGCCTTCACCACGCACGGGAACCCGATCGCCGCGGCCGCCGCCACCGCGTCCGCGGCCGTGGTCACCACGCGGAACGCCGGGATCGGCACCCCGGCCTCGGCCCAGCGACGTCGCTGGGCCGCCTTGTTGCGGGCCACCCGGATCGCGGCCGGGTCCGGGCCGGGGAGGCCGAGCTGGCGCGCCGCCTCCGCGGTCTGGACCACCTCGTACTCGGCCACCGACAGCAGGGCGTCGAGCGGCGCGGCGGCGTCGACCGCCTTGACCGCCTCCAGCAGCGGTTCCAGCTCGTGGGTCGGGCAGGTGACGAACTCGTCGACGCAGCCGCCGAGGACCTCGGTGCCGCCCGGCGTCGCGTGGTAGCGGTCCAGGCCGCTGCTGAAGAACGTGACGTGCAGCCCCAGCGCGCGGGCGGCGCGCAGCGTGTCGAACCCGGATCCGGAGCGGTTCGACTCGACGATCCCGATGCGTTTCATGACCGTTCCCTCACTCGTAGTCCAGGCCGGGCGTGCGTGCCCGCTTCAGCTCGAAGAAGTGCGGGTTGCGCGCCAGCGCCACCGCCCCGTCGAACAGGCTCACCGCGTCTTCGCCCCGCGGGATCGCGTTCAGGACCGGGCCGAAGAAGCCGGCCCCGTCGAGGTGGATCGCCGGCGTGCCGAGGTCCGCGCCGACCGGGGCCAGCGCCTCGGCGTGGCTCTTGCGGAGGGCCTCGTCGTGGTCGCCGCTCGTCGCCGCGGTCGCGAGCGACCCGGGGAGCCCCACTTCCGCCAGCGCCTGCGCGACGACGTCGGGGTAGTTCTTGTTCCGTCCGTTGTGGATCCGCGTGCCGAGCGCGGTGTAGAGGTCGCGCAGCACCTCCTCGCCGTGGTGCTGCGCGGCGGCGGTGCAGACCCGCACCGGGCCCCACGCGCGGTCGCAGAACTCGCGGTACCACGGCTCGAGCTCGCGGTCTTCGTTGAGCACCGCGAGGCTCATCACGCGGAAGCTCAGGGTGATGTCCCTTCGCTGCTCCACTTCGAGGATCCACCGCGAGGTGATCCAGGCGAACGGGCAGGCCGGGTCGAAGTAGAAGTCGACCTTCACGGAGTTCCCTCCCAGTCCCGGCCGACGGCGTGCAGCCAGCCGAACTCGTCGGGGGCCTGGCCGTACTGGATGTCCAGCAGCGCGTCCCGCACGCGGCGGGTGACCGGGCCGGTCGTGCCGTCGCCGACCGTCCACTCGCGACCCGGCGTGGCGGCGGACCCGACCGGCGCGACGGCGCGGGCGGTGCCGCAGGCGAACGTCTCGGTGATGCGCCCGGACCGGCAGCCGCGCTCCCAGTCGTCGATCGTGATCGGCTCCTCCACGGCTTCCAGGCCCAGCCGCGGGGCCAGGCGCAGGATCGAGTCGCGGGTGACCCCGGCCAGCAGCGTCCCGCTCAACGGCGGCGTGACGAGCCGGCCGGCTTCGACGAAGAACAGGTTCGAGCCGCCGACTTCCTCGACGTACCGGCGTTCGCGCGCGTCGAGCCAGACGACCTGGTCGCAGCCGTGCTCGGCGGCTTCCCGCTGGGCGAGGTAGGACCCGCCGTAGTTGCCGCCGCACTTGACGGTGCCGGTGCCGCCGTCGACGGCGCGGACGTAGTCGGGCGAGGCCCACAGCCGGATCGGGGCCGGCTCGGCGGCGGGCCGCGCGGGGCTGCCGATGACGGCGAAGAGGTACTCCTCGGCCGGCCGGTTCGACAGGTGCGTTTCCGCGGCGAGCAGGAACGGCCGCAGGTAGAAGCTGTGCCCGCGGGCCTGCGGCACCCAGTCGCGGTCGACGCGCACCAGCGCCGTGACGGCGGCGACGAAGTCCGCCTCCGCCAGTTCCGGCATGGCCATCCGGTGCGCCGAGCGCGCGAACCGGCGGGCGTGGTCGCCGGGGCGGAAGAGGGCGTGCTGCCCGTCCGCCCGCCAGAACGCTTTCAGGCCTTCGAAGATCGTCTGTCCGTAGTGGAGCGCCATCGTGGCCGGGTGCAGCGAGAACGCGGCGAGCGGGCCGGTGCGGGCGTCGTGCCAGCCGTGCTCGGCGTCCCACCGCGCGGTCACCATGTGGTCGGAGTAGAGCGAGCCGAACCCGGGCATCCGCAGCAGCGCCTCCCGCTGTTCGGCGGGCATCGGGTCGATCCGCTCGGGGGTGAACTCCAGCGTCGTCATCAGTGCCTCTCACGTTCGAAGCGGGCCAGCGCCCGGTCGGCCAGCGGGCCCGAGAGCCCCAGGTAGCCCGCCGGCTCCAGCAGGTCGGGGGGAACGTCCACGTCGAGCACGTCGACCAGGTCGGCGCCGGTCCGCTCGGCTTCGGCGGCCGCCGCGGCGAGCAGGCGCTTGGCCGCGCCCTTGCCGAGCACCGGCGCCAGCACGGCGTTGACGCGTTCGGAGACGATCGCGCCCCGGGTGAGCCGCAGGTTCGCCGCCATCGCCCCGGGTGAGACGCGCAGCGAGGCGGTCAAGCGGGCCGCGTTGGCGGCGGCGCCGGCCGCGGTCCGCAGGCACTCCCGCAGCGGCTGCCACTCGGCGTGCCAGCCGCCGGCGGACCGCTCGTCCTCGGCACTCATCGACTGGAACAGGACGACCGCGAGCGGCGGCAGCTGCCGGGCCGCCGTCGCCACCAGCGTCGCGAACACCGGGTTGTGCTTCTGCGGCATGGCCGAGGACGCGCCCCGCCCCGGCGCCCGCTCCTCGGTGACCTCGCCGATTTCGGTGCGGGACAGCACGAGGACGTCGGCGGCGAGCTTGCCGAGGACGCCGGTGGTGACGAGCAGCGCCGAAGCGACGTCGGCGATCGGCGTGCGGATCCCGTGCCACGGTGCCACCTGCCGGGCGAGCCCGAGCTTGGCGGCCACCAGATCGGGCAGCTGCAGTGAGCCGGCGCCGTACTCCTCGTACGCCGCCAGGGTGCCGGCCGCGCCACCCAGCGAAACCGGCAAGGCGGCCCGGACCCGGCGCACCCGCTCGACGGCGTCGAGCACGCCGTGCAGCCAGGTCGCCGCCTTGAGCCCGAAGGTGACCGGGACGGCGTGCTGGGTCAGCGTGCGCCCGGCCATCGGCGTGTCCCGGTGCGTCCGGACCAGCCCGGCCAGGCCTTCCGCCGTGGCCAGGAGGTCCGCTTCGACGCGGTCGAAGGTGGCCGCGCACAGCAGCACCAGCGCCGTGTCGAGGATGTCCTGGCTGGTACTGCCGCGGTGGACGTACTCGGCGGCGCTCTCGTCGACCGCCGCGGTGAGCGCGGCGACGAACGCCACCACGGGGTTCGCCGTCTCGCGCACGCCGGCGGCCACCACGGCCGGGTCGATGTGCTCCGGCACGGCCGCGGCCCGGATGGCCTTCGCGGCTTCCCCGGGGATCACCCCCAGCTCGGCCTGCGCCTCGGCGAGCGCGACCTCGGTGGCGAGCATGGCGGTCAGCAGCGCGTGGTCGTCGACGAGCGCGCCGGCGCCCGTGCCCGCCCACGCGGCGGCGAGCAGTTCGCTCACGCGGTCCTCCCCAGGTCGTCCCGTTCCGCGGCGATCCGCAGGCACGAGCGCGCGATCGCGTCGGCGTCGCCGAGGATCACGGAGTTGACGCCGGGCCGGATGCCCGCGGCGGTCACCCAGTGCACGGCTTCGGTCGGTACGCCGAACGCGAACCGCCGCGGGTGCGGCCGGTCGGCGGCGTCGAGCAGGTGGTACGGCCGCCGTCCGACGGCCAGCCCGCCGGTTTCGTACTCGCCGATGCGGTACGGCCGGCACTCACCACGCTCGAGCAGCGCCCGCAGCAGCGGGTCCGTCGTGCGCCGCAGGTCGGTCTCCGGCAGGCGGGCCTCGATCAGCGTGCGCGCGCGGACCGTGACGTCGGGGCAGGTGGCCGACCAGGCGGCGAACCGGCCGCCGTCGCCCTCGACCCGCAGGTCCGGGCCGAGCACTTCGAGGACGCCCGCGTCCAGCAGCGCCGCGAACTGCTCGACGCGCTCGGCGGGCGGCCCGATCGAGAGGTAGGCGTTGAGCGGCATGTACCAGCGCTGCAGGTCGTCGCGGTACGACGCGCCCGAGAGGCCGCGGTGGTCGACGACCATCCGGATCTCGTTGCGCAGGTCGCGCAGGACGTCCGTGGCCGCCTTGAGCGGCCCGGTCACGTTGCCGCGGTGCGCTTCGGCCAGCTCCTCGTCCACATAGGACCGGAGCCAGCCGCGGAACGCCTCCGTCGAAGCGAGCGCGGCGGCCGGGTACGGCGTGGCCACGCGGCGCCAGTCCCAGGTCCGCTCGACGCCGAACTTGGCGAGGACGATCCGCTGCGCTTCGGTTTCCCGGACCGCCAGCGGGTTCCCGGACAACGGCACGTCGGCGAACCCGGCGGCCGCGAACGTCTCGGTGAACTCCTCGACGTCGCAAGCGCAGCCCCGGTCGCGCACCTGGGCCGCGTAGAAGACCGTGCGGACCTCCTGGTCGATCAGCGGCCAGACGTCCCGGCGGAAGTCGGCGCCGCCGCGGGCGCGCAGCCGCCCGATCACGCCGGGGGTCAGGTACCGCGGCTCGTGCCGGCCGGACGCGCCCTTTTCGTTGCGGGCGCGGGCCTGGTACGGCACCCCGCGCCGGGACCCGGCGATCAGCTTCGGCTCCCGGCCGGACGGCACGTAGGCGAGCGTGCCGTCCGGGTTCCGGGTGAACTCGCCACCGCGGCCGAGCGTGAGCAGGGCCAGGTGGTCGAAGAAGTTCAGGCCCATCCCGCGCAGCAGCACCGGTTCGCCGGCGGGCACGCCGGCCAGCGGCACGTCGGCCGGGTTGTCCGGCGCGAAGTAGCGCAGGCCGTGCCGCTCGGCGTACCGGCTCAGGTCCGCTTCGGCCGGGCCGGGCTCGTGCGGCAGGTGCCCCAGCGAAAGCACGACGGCGGCCAGCCCGCCGACGGTCGTCCCGTCGTCGAGCACGACCTCCTGCCGTCCCGCGCCGGTGTCGCGGACGTCGATCGCCCGCGCCTGGTGCGCCACGAACTCGAGCGACGGCGGCGCGAGCCGGGTGATCCGCCGCCGCGTCCAGCGCAGGTAGCTGCCGTAGAACGCCCGCGACGGGTAGTCGTCCGGGCCCAGCTCGGCGGCTTCGGCCCGGACGGCGTCCGGCACGTCCGGGCTGCCGAGCAGCGCGATCGACCGCGCCCATTCGTACAGGCTCGGGCCGCGCACGACCGGACCTTCGCAGTCGACGGTCTCGTCGACGAACATGGTCACCTGACCGGCGACCGTGTTCATCAGCAGCAGGCGGTCCTGCGTGCTCCGCCACACCTGGCCGCCGTCGGCCACCCGCGGGTCGACGAGGTGGACGACGAGCCGTCGTCCCGGCGGCACGAGCGCGCCGGCGTTGGCGCACAACCGCTCCGCCACCGACAGCCCGCGCGGGCCGAGCCCGACCACGGCGATCTCCGACGTCTCACCGAACACTTTCTCCCACTCCCGTACAGGTCGCGAGTGGGAAACCGGGTTCCAACCCTGTTTCCCGCTCACGACGGTCTTGGTCAGGGCCGCTGCAAGGTGCGGCCGAGGCCCGCCGCGGTGGCGGCGAGCCGGGTCATCAGCCCGGCGAACTGCTCCGGCCGGATGGCCTGGTTGCCGTCGCAGAGCGCCTGCTCCGGCTGGACGTGGACGTCGATCAGCAGGGCGTCCGCGCCCGCCGCGACCGCCGCCAGCGACAGCGGCTCCACCAGTTCCGGGCGGCCGCCCGAATGGCTCGGGTCGACGATCACCGGCAGGTGCGTCCGCTGCTTCCACAGCGCCACCGCCGTCAGGTCGAGCGTGAACCGCGCCGACGGCTCGAACGTCCGGATGCCGCGCTCGCACAGCACGACCTGGTCGTTGCCCTCCAGCAGCAGGTACTCGCCGGCGGCCAGGGTTTCCTCGACCGTGCAGCCGAACCCGCGCTTGAGCACGACCGGCAGGCCGCTCTGGCCCACCGCGCTCAGCAGCGCGAAGTTCTGCATGTTCCGGGCGCCGATCTGGAAGCCGTCGACGACCTCGGCCAGCCGCTTGACGTGCTCGGGGTCGACGACCTCGGTGACGAACGGCAGCCCGGTCCGCTTCCGGGCCTCGGCGAGCAGCTCGAGCCCGGCGAACCCGAGTCCCTGGAACGAGTGCGGGGACGTCCGCGGCTTGAACACCCCGCCCCGCAGCGCGACCGCGCCGTGCTCGGCGACGATCGCCGCCGTGGCCAGCATCTGCTCCGGCGTCTCCACCGCGCACGGCCCGGCGAGCACCGCCACCGAGCCGTCGCCGATCGTGGCCGGCCCGATCGCCACCTCGGTCCCGGCGGGACGCAGCGCCCGGCGGCCCAGCCACGCTTCCCCGCCCCGCGGCACGTGCCGGGTCGGGACGGCCAGGTCCGCCGCCGCGGCGAGCAGCTCGGGGTTGTCCACTCCGGACACCGGCAGCACGTGGCTGCCGCCGAGCCGGTACACCTGCGCCGGCGCGCCGGCGGACTCCAGGTACCGCAGCCAGCCGTCGACCCCGGCCCGGGTCACGGTTTCGTCGAACACGAGCAGCAGGTCTTGGTCGGTCACGGCGATCGTCTCTTCTCGGCTGGTCACGCGAGCGCGTCGCTCGTCGCGAGGTTCTTGCCCCGGCGGTCACGGACGTAGACGGCGAGGTCCTTGTACTTGTCGCGCAGGAAGCGCTTCAGCGACTTGCCCGTCACGCCGAGCGGGAAGTCCCCGTCGGCGGTGGCCACCTCGACCACGGACAGTTCGGGCTTCCCGTGGGCGCGCAGGGTTTCGTTGGCGGCGAACAGCACCTTCTCCGGGTCGACGCCTTCCCCCGTCACCACGGCGACGGCGACCTTCTCGTCCCCGAAGCCGCCGGCCACGACCGTGCAGTCGTCGACGCCGCCGACCTCGTTGAGGATGAGCTCCTCCATCTGCACGGAGTAGCCCGGCCCGCCGGCTGTGTGCACCACGTCGACGGCGCGGTCGACCTGGTAGAAGTTGCCGTCCTCGTCGCGGTAGGCGACGTCCCCGGTGAGCCAGTAGCCGGCGAGCTTGCTGCGGTAGTAGGTGTCCTGGTTGCCCCAGTAGCCCACGGTCATCGACGGCGGCTTCGCGCCGAGGTAGCCGATCTCGTGCGGCTCGGCCAGCGTGCCGTTTTCGCGCACGATCGCGACTTCGGCGTACCCGACGGACTTGCCGACGCAGCGGTCGTTGCGCTCGGTCGCGAGGGTGCGCGGCTGCATGAGCACGCCCCAGCCGAGTTCGGTGGTGCCGAGCCGGTCGAGGAACGCGGCCGGCGGCAGCCCCGGCGAGCGGCGGCCCAGGATGTCCTTGAGGTGCCGCTCGTGGATGGCGTCCGCCATGGACACCCAGATGTTCACCGAGTCCAGCGCGCCCTTCGGCGTCTCGATGGCGGACAGTTCCGGGTAGGCGTGGCCGAAGGCCATCACCATCGTCGGCCGGTGCTCCTGGACGGCGTGCGCCAGTTCGGCGCCGGAGACGTCCCGCCAGACCACCATCGGCTGTCCGCCCAGCACGGCGTAGGCGTTGAACGAGACACAACCCTGGTGGGATTGGGGAAGCGCGTTCAGGATGACGGCGTCGGGTTCTTCCCGGTAGTTCACGGCCCGCCACTTCGGACCGTCCAAGAGGGTCTTGTGCGTGTGGATGACCGGCTTCGGCAGCCCGGTGGTGCCGGAGGAGTGCATCAGGCCGACGGGGTCGTCCGGGTGGTGCCGGAACCGGTTCGCGTCCGGCAGCACCGCCGACGGCGGGCCGGCCTGGTCGGTGTGGACCCACCGCAGGTTCAGCCGGTCGAGGTCCGGGGTGAGCCGGCCGAGCCGCGTCTCGTCGGTGTAGAGGCCGGTGGCGCCGCTGCGCTCGATCAGGGCGGCGGCGCTCTCCCGCGGCGCGTTGCTGTTGATCAGCATGGAGATCGCGCCGATCTGCGCCAGCGCCGAAAGGTGGATGAAGTACTGGATGGAGTCGGGCGGGAAGACCGCGACCCGGTCGTGCGGCCGCACCCCGCGCTCCAGGTACCACACCGACCAGCTCTGCACGAGGTGGTCCAGGTCGCGCAGGCTGAACCAGTGCCGCGTTTCGCCGTCGGTGTACGGGATCGGCGTCAGCGAATGGATGAACGGCTCGTCCGGGTACGGGTTGAGGTCGAGCAGCGCGGGCAGCAGGTTCCCGCCCCCGATGGCCGGGTCGTCGAGAACCTGGGCCCGCAGCTGGGGACTCAGGACGGTCTGGTGCGTGAACTCCATGGCATCACTTTCCGGTGCAGGCCCACGGCGGCGACGGATCCGCGGTCCGGACCCGAAGACGAGCTTGCCGGACGGGACCATCGGCCCGGCCTTTCCGGCGCATCGGCCGTGCATCGGCCCGGAAACCGTTGCCCGGGAACGAAAAAACCGGCTTCCACCCCCGGAAGCCGGTTCCCGTGCGAGTGCCGCTCAGCCGAAACTGCACTCCAGTTTGGTCACTTCGGGCAGCGTCGCCCGCCCGAACGTCTTCAGCAGCGCGTCTTCCAGGTCCGGCTCCTCCGCCTTCGCCCGCGCGTGCTCCTGGACCAGGTCGTGGAAGTGGTACTGCCCCGCGGTCCGCTGGCGGAGCAGGTGGGCGTCGAAGAGCTCTTCCAGCACCCGCTCCGCTTCCGGGGCCTGCTGGTTCACCAGCAACGCCGCCGTGCCCGCGTCGAACTCCTCGCCCGGGTGCGCGGTCGCGCCGAGGATCCGGAACAGCCGGCGCTGCCCGGCCGTCAGCTTCCGGTACGACACTTCGAACTGCGATGCCACGCTGCGGTCGCCCAGCCGCAGCTCGGCCAGCCGCTTCGCCGGGTCGCGCAAGCGGAACACCAGGTCGTCGAGCGACCACGCCTGCCGGTTGTGGAAGCGCCACGCCGCGATCCCGACCGCCAGCGGCAGGTTCCCGCACCGGGCCACCACTTCGGCGACCGCGTCCGGCCGGTGCGCGGTGCGCTCCGGGCCCGCGATGCGCGTGAACAGCTCGGCCGCGTCGGCCGCCGGGAAGACGTCGAGCGAGCGGGACGTCACCCCGTCGAGGCCCGCGAGCCGGCGGCGGCTGGTGACGATCACCTGCGCCTTGCCCGTGCCCGGCAGCAGCGGGCGGACCTGCCGGGCGTCGAGCGCGTTGTCGAGCACCACGAGCACGCGCCGCTCGGCGACTTCGGCGCGCCAGCGCGCGGCCCGTTGCGTGGCGTCGCGGGGGATCTGGCCGGGTGTCAGGCCGAAGTCCAGCAGCAGCCGTTCCAGCGCCGCGGCCGGTTCGAGGGGTTCCTGGCCCGCGGTGTGCCCGTGCAGGTCGAGGAACAGGTGCCCCTCGGGGAACCCCTGCGCCAGCTGGTGGGCGAGCCGGACGGCCAGCGTCGTCTTGCCGACGCCCGCCATGCCGTCGATGGCCAGGATGCTCAGCGCGGTCCCGGCCGACCGGTTGCCGGCCAGGAACCGCAGCTCCGCCGCCCGGCCGGTGAAGTGCGCGGTGTCGTACGGCAGGAAGGACCGGTTCCCGGCGGTCGCGACCGTCGCCGGCTCGGCGGGCGGCTCCGGCAGGTCGTCCCGCAGGATCCGCTCGTACAGCTCGCGCAGGCTCGCCCCGGGGTCGACGCCGAGCTCGTCGCGCAGGAGCCGGCGGTACTGCTCGTACGCGTTGAGCGCGTCCGCCGTGCGGCCGCACCGGTGCAGCGCGAGCATCAGCAGCTTGCGGGTCTCCTCCCGCAGCGGGTGCCCCGAGACGAGCTCGCCCAGCTGCGGCACCACCGCCGCCGCTTCGCCGCCGTCCAGCCGCAGCCCGATGAGCCGTTCGGTCGCGGTCAACCGGTTCTCCTCGAACCGCGCGGCGACGATCTCGAAGACCGGGCTGTTCAGCCCGGAGAGCGCGGGCCCGTCCCACAGCGAGAGCGCCGCCTCCAGGTGTTCCGCGGCCGCCGCGGTGCGCCCGGCGGCGGCCGCCGCGGAAGCCGCGGCGACCATCCCGGTGAAGCGGTGGGCGTCGACGTCCTGGGCGTCCACGGTGACGCGGTAGCCGGGGCCGTCCTTGACGACGATGTGCTTGGCCGTCCCGAGGCTCCGCCTCAGCGCGGCGACGGCGTTGTGCAGCTGTCTTCGCGCGGTCACCGGCGGTTCGCCGTCCCACATCGCCTCGAGCAACCGGTCGGCGCCGACCACCTTGCCGGCGTTGAGCAGCAGCATCACCAGGAGCCGCTGCTGGCGCAGGCCGCCGAGGTCCACCCGCTCCCCGTCGCGCTGGACCCGCAAGGTGCCGAGCAACTTGAAGTACACTTTCGATCCTCCCCCGCCGGTTCACCGGAACATAGCGGAAATACGCGCTCGGCAAAACGGAATAAACACCACGGTGTTTTGATCGGCACCACGGCCGACGAATATGAATCACCTGTCGCCGTCGGGCGCGGTCGAGAATTTTTCCCGACCCGATCGGTGACGGTACAATTCACAACGCGTTCTCCGAAAAGAACGCGGTGCTAACCCGGCGGCGCGAGCGCGGGCGGGCGGTAGGCCGCCACCGCTCCCGGTCCGGCGAGCCCGATGCCCGCCAGCTCCGCGACCACGGCCGCGGCGAGCCCGGGCCGTGCTTCGACGGCCGCGCACGAAGGGGCATCCACCTCCACCCGGAATCCCCGGCCGAGCAGGCGGACGCGCAGGTCGCGTGGGCGGATCCCCGCCTCGGCCAGCCGCGCGCCCACCGCGATCTCGGCGCGTTCCACCAGTCCCAACCTCCGTAAAGAGACCGGCACGCCGACCTGGATACGTGACGCCAGGCACGGCGTCGACGGCTTGTCGGCCACGGGCAGTGACCAGGCGGCAGCGAGCGCCCGGACCTCACGTTTCCCCAGGCCGGCGTCGGCCAGGGGTTCGACGACGCGCAGCTCGCGCGCGGCCCGCAGCCCAGGGCGGTGCAACGCTCGGTGGTCGTCCGCGTGCGTCCCGGTGGCCACGTGCGCGAAGCCCCGCCGGAGCGCGAGCGCGCTGATCTCCCCCAGCACGGTCTGCTTGCAGAAGTAGCAGCGGTCGCCCGCGTTCGCCCGGTAGCCCGGCGACGCCAGCTCGGCGACCGGGACCTCGGCCAGCTCCGCGCCGACCCCCGCCGCGAACGCCCTGGCGGCCGCGAGTTCCGCCCGCGCCAGGCTCGGCGAGTCGGCGATCGCCGCCAGCACGCGCTCCCCCGGCAGCGCCCGCACGGCCGCGGCCAGCACCAGCGCCGAGTCGACCCCGCCGGAAAAAGCCACCACCACACTCGCCAGCTCCCGCACCCCACGCAAAAGCCGATCTTCGATTCCGGCGGTCATCGCCGCATTCCCCCTGGTCGCGCCGACCCGGTGATCAATTGTCCAAAAGAAAGGCACACCCGTTCCCCCGATCAAGGCATTGGTTCGTGCCGCGAACTCCCCTCGGCGCAGTTTACACGGGGAGCGGAAGAACACTAACGTGTCGAACGTGGAATCGACAGAGGCAATCGCGGATCTCGGCTTTGCCCGGCTGGACCTGGACCGGGCCGTCCGAACGGGGGATCCGGAAGTGGTGTTCGGCGCGGGCAAGACGCCCGAACAGATCAGCGCGGCGCTCGCACGGTTGTGTCAAGCCCATCCCACCCGTGCCGTTCTCGCCACGCGCGTCGGCGACGCGGCGCGGGCGCTGTGCCGGGAAACCCTGGTGGGCGCGGACATCGACGACGTGGGCCGCACGGTCACGCTCGGGCCGCTGCCCGCGCCGCGCGGCCGGGTCGCCGTCGTCTGCGCGGGCACCTCGGACCTGCCGGTCGCGCGGGAATGCGCGACGACGGTGGCGGTCTTCGGCGCGGAGCCGGACCTCGTCGTCGACGTCGGGGTGGCCGGGCTGCACCGGCTGCTGGCCGAACGCGACCGGATCGCCGCCGCCGACGCGGTCATCGCGATCGCCGGGATGGAGGCCGCGCTGCCGACCGTCCTGGGTGGACTGTGCGGGGCGCCGTTGATCGCGCTGCCGACGAGCGTCGGCTACGGCTGGCACCTCGACGGGCTGACCGCGTTCCTCACCATGGTGAACAGCTGCGCGCCCGGCGTGGTGACGGTCAACATCGACAACGGCTTCGGCGCGGGCGTCGCCGCGGCGCGCGTGGCCCGGCAGTCGGTGCGGTCATGACGATCGCGTGGATCGACGCCGGCAACGGGTGCGCCGGCGACATGCTGCTGGCCGCGCTGGTCGACGCGGGCGCGGACTTCGACGGGATCCTCGCGGGCCTGTCCCGGTTGCCGGTCGAGGACGTGAAGCTCAGCACGGAAGTGGTGCGGCGGCACGGGTTGCGCGCCCGGCGCGTGCTCGTCGAAGCGCCCGAGACGCGGCACGCCCGGCACCTGCCGGAAATCCTCGACCTGATCGGGGCGGCCGCGCTGCCCGCCGCGGCCGAGCGGTTCGCCACCGCCGTGTTCGGCAGGCTGGCCGAAGCGGAAGCCGCCGTGCACGGCATCGAGCCGGAGCGCGTGCACTTCCACGAGGTGGGCGCGCTCGACGCGATCGTCGACATCGCCGGCTGCGCGCTCGGGCTGGCCGCGCTGGGACTGCTGGACGCGACCGTCACGGTGTCGCCGATCGCGGTGGGCGGCGGCACGGTGACCGCGGCGCACGGCCGGCTCACGGTGCCACCGCCGGCGGTGCTCGCGCTGCTCACCGGCGCTCCGGTCGCGGCACACCCGGCGGCACGGGAACTGTGCACGCCGACCGGCGCCGCGCTGCTCGTCACGCTGGCCGACGCGTACGGCCCCATGCCGGCCTGCGTCCCGCTGAAGGTCGGCGTCGGCGCGGGCACGGCCGATCCCCCCGGCCACGCGAACATCGTCCGCGTGGTCGTGGGTGCGGACTCGGCGCCGTCGCCGTCGTGGGTGCGCTCGACGATGACCGTCATCGAGACGACCGTCGACGACCTCGATCCCCGGCTGTGGCCGGAAGTCCTTTCGGCCCTGCGCGGCGCGGGCGCGGCGGACGCGTGGTGCGCCCCGGTGACCGCCCCGAAGGGCCGCCCGGGCGTGGTCCTCACGACCCTGGCGGCCGACGACCGCGTCGACGGCGTCTGCGCGGCGATCTTCGCCCACACGTCGACCTTGGGGCTGCGCCTGTCCCCGGTCGAGCGGCGGGCGCTGCCGCGCGACAGCGTCACGGTGGACTACCGGGGCACGCCGGTGAGCGTGAAACGCGGGTACCTCGACGGAGTGGTGGTGACGGCGCAGCCCGAGTACGAAGAGGCGAAGGCGGCGGCGGAGGCGACCGGGCAGCCGCTGCGCCGCGTGCTCGACGAAGTGCGAGTGCTATCTTCGAAGTGAAGATCCGTTGGAGGAGACCAGTCGTGGCAGGTGACGTCGACATCTCCGGGTAGCCCCGGGGTGTGCAGGCCCCCGGCAGTGCCGGCGTGGGCCGCTTTCGACGTCCCCCTTTCCCTTCGTACCACTTCGAGGTCTTCGCCATGTCCGAAATCGTCCTGTCCGGCCTGTCCTTCTCCTGGCCGGACGACACCCCCGTCTTCGACCGCCTGTCCGCGACCTTCCCGGGCGGCCGCACCGGGCTCGTCGCCCCGAACGGCTCCGGCAAGACGACGCTGCTGAAGCTCGTCGCCGGGGTGCTGCGACCGTCGGCGGGCAGTGCCGTCGCCGACGGCGTCCTCGGCTACCTGCCGCAGGACCTGCCCCTGTCCGGCGAGCCGTCCGTCGCCGAAGTCCTCGGCGTCGCCCCGATCCTGCGGGCCATCACCGCCGTCGAAGCCGGCGACGCCGCCGAAGCGCACTTCACCACCATCGGCACCGAGTGGGACATCGAGGAACGCACCCGCGCCCAGCTCGACCGGCTCGGCCTCGACGTCGCCCTCGACCGGTCGCTGGGCACGCTGTCCGGCGGCCAGATCGTCTCGCTGGGACTGGCCGCGCAGCTGCTGAAACGACCGGACGTGCTGCTGCTGGACGAACCCACGAACAACCTGGACCTCGACGCCCGCCGCAAGCTCTACGCCGTGCTCGACGACTGGCCCGGCTGCCTGCTCGTGGTCAGCCACGACCGCGCGCTGCTCGACCGGGTGGACCGGATCGCCGAGCTCGACCGCGGCGAAATCCGGTTCCACGGCGGGAACTTCACGTCGTACGAAACGGCCGTCCGAGCCGCGCGCGAGGTCGCGGAGAAGAACATCCGCAGTGCCGAACAGGAAGTCAAGCGCGAGAAGCGGGAGCTGCAGCAGGCGCGGGAGCGGGCCGCACGCCGGGCGAGCACCGCGTCGCGCAACCTCGGCAACGCCGGGCTGCCGAAGATCTTCGCCGGCACCATGAAGCGCAACGCCCAGGAGTCGGCGGGCAAGGCGGACGGCACGCACACCGCGCGCGTCGGCGCCGCGAAGGCCAAGCTCGACCAGGCCGAGCGCGAGCTGCGCACCGAGCAGAAGATCAGCCTGGAGCTTCCGCAGACGGTGGTGCCGGCGGGCCGGACGCTGTTCGCCGGCGAAGGCCTGCGCGTGCGGGACCTCTTCGGCGACGGCGTCGACCTGGCGATCCGCGGCCCCGAGCGGATCGCGCTCACCGGTCCCAACGGCGCCGGGAAGTCCACGCTGCTGCGGATCCTGCGCGGCGACCTCGAGCCCGACGGCGGTGCGGTGTCCCGCGCCGACGGCCGGATCGCGTTCCTCTCCCAGCGGCTGGACCTCTTGGCCGACGACCGTTCGGTGGCCGAGAACCTGGCCGCGGCCGCGCCCGCGTTGCCGACGGCGCAGCGGATGAACCTGCTGGCGCGCTTCCTGTTCCGCGGCTCCCGCGTGCACCTGCCGGTCGGCGCGCTGTCCGGCGGGGAACGGCTGCGCGCCACGCTGGCCTGCGTCCTGTTCGCCGAACCGGCGCCGCAGCTGCTGCTGCTCGACGAACCGACGAACAACCTCGACCTGGTCGGCACCGGGCAGCTGGAGAGCGCGCTGGCGGCGTTCCGCGGCGCGTTCGTCGTCGTCAGCCACGACGAACGGTTCCTCGACGCGATCGGCGTCGACCGGTGGCTGCGGCTGGAAAACGGTGACTTACACGGGTGACGTCGGGCGACGGTCGCCGCGGGGGTGCCCGGATTCCTAGCGTGGTGCCGTCACCCGCTGAAAGGAACACCATGTCCGAAGTGACCTACACCGCCGTCGCCACCTCCACCGCGGAGGGCCGCAACGGCGGCCGCGCGACCTCCGACGACGGCGCGCTCGACGTCACCCTCGCCGTCCCGAAGGCCTTCGGCGGCGCGGGCGACGGCACCAACCCGGAGCAGCTGTTCGCGGCGGGCTGGGCGTCCTGCTTCGTCGGCGCGGTGCGCCGGGTCGCGAGCGTGAAGAAGGTGCCGCTGAACGACCTCGCCGTGGTCGCGGAGGTCACCCTCCACCACGACACGGAGGCGGGCGAGTTCCGGCTCAGCGCCGTGCTGCACCTGGAGGCGACCGGCATCGACCAGGCCACCGCGGACGAGCTCGTCAACGGCGCGCACCAGGTGTGCCCGTACTCGAAGGCGACGCGCGGCAACATCGAGGTCACCCTGGACGCGACGGTCGCGTGACGAACCGGTCGTGAGCGGGAACCAGGGTCAGAACCCTGTTTCCCACTCACGACCGGCACCGGCGTCACAGGTGGTCGGCGTCCACAATGGCCTGGGCGAAGGGCTTCGGGGCTTCCTGCGGCACGTTGTGGCCGATCCCGTCGAGGACCCGGTGCTCGTACTTCCCGGTGAACTTCGCCCGGTACGCCTTGCCGTCCTTGGCCGCCGCGTCGAAGTCGCTGCCGATCGTGATCGCCGGGACCGCGATGGCCGGGCCGGTGGCCAGCTTCTGCTCGTAGGTGTCGTACTGCGGCTCGCCCGGGGCGAGGCTCAGGCGCCAGCGGTAGTTGTGGACCACGATGGCGACGTGGTCCGGGTTGTCGAACGCCGCCGCGCTGCGGTCGTACGTCGCGTCGTCGAAGTGCCAGGCCGGCGACGCCGTCTTCCAGATCAGCTTGTTGAAGTCGTGGCGGTTCGCCGCGTAGCCCGCGCGGCCGCGCTCGGTGGCGAAGTAGTACTGGTACCACCAGCCGAGTTCCGCCTGCGGCGCCAGGGGTTTCTGGTTGGCCACCAGGTTCGTCACGATGTACCCGCTCACCGCGACGACCGCCTTGCAGCGGTCGGGGAACAGCGCCGCGATGATGTCGACCGTCCGGGCACCCCAGTCGTAGCCGCCCAGGACGGCCTTGTCGATCTTGAGCGCGTCCATCAGCGCGACGACGTCGAGCGCGACCGCCGCCTGCTGCCCGTTGCGGACGGTCGACGCGGACTTGAACACCGTGGGCCCGTAGCCGCGCAGGAACGGGATGATCACCCGGTAGCCGGCGGCGGCCAGGATCGGCGCGACGTCGACGTAGCTGTACGGGTCGTACGGCCAGCCGTGCAGCAGGACGACCGGCTGCCCGGTCGCCGGGCCGGACTCGAAGTAGGCCATGCTCAGGACCCCGGCGTCGACGTGCTTCACCTCGCCGAGCGAGGTGTGCTCGCCGGACCCGGCCCGCAGGTCAGGGGCCGTGGACGCGGCGGGAGCGGCCGCGGACGAGCAGGCCGCCAAGGAGGTCGCCGCCAGTCCCGCCGCGAACGCCTGCCCGAACCTTCTCCTGCTGATCATCGTGACTCCTGTGCGAAAGACCGTGGGACTTTCACGACGTTAGGGCGAGTCCGGTGATCTTCGCGCCCGTCAGGTGACGCAGCGGGTGTAAGTCATCCTTCGAGGGTCTTCAGCATCCCGGCGAGGTCGGCGCGGGAGCTCACGCCGAGCTTGGGGAAGATCCGGTGCAGGTGCGTGCCGACGGTCCGGTGCGAAAGGTACAGCCGCTGCCCGATCTCCCGGTTCGTCAGCCCCGCCGCGGCCAGCTGCGCGATGCTCAGCTCGTGCGGGGTGAGCTTGTCCCGGGCGTCCGGGCCGCGGTTCGGGCTCGACTCGCCCGCGCTGCGCAGCTCGCGCCGGGCCCGCTCGGCCCAGGCCGTCATGCCCAGTGCGTCGAACGTCTCGCGGGCGGTGCGCAGGTGCGTCCGCGATTCGACGACCCGCCGCTGCCGCCGCAGCCACTCGCCGAACGCCAGGTGGACGCGGCCGCGTTCGGCCGGCCAGCCGGCCAGGTCGGCCCGCAGCGCTTCGGCGAACCGATCGTCGGACGGGTCGAGCACGGCGCGCGCGTACCGCAGCCCGATGTGCAGCGCGGGCGACGGCGTTCCCAGGCACTCCAGCTCGGCCAGGATGCCCCGCATCGCTTCGGTCTGCCCGGCCCGGACGGCGGCCTCGGTCAGTTCGGCGACGCAGTAGGCGCGCAACGCCAGCTGGTACGCGGGGTCGGCGGGATCGAGCAGGCGCCGCAGGTCGGCGAAGGCGTCCTCGAAGCGGCCCTCGCTCAGGTTGGCGAGCCCGCGCGTGAGCTGGACGGTGGCGAGCACCGGCCGGGCTCCGGCGGCGAGCCCGGCGCGTTCGGCCTCGGCGGCCAGCGTCCCGGCCTGCCGGTGGTCGCCCCGCAGCGCGGCGATCTCGGCCTGGACGGCGGTGGCCAGCCCGCCCATGAACGGCTGCCCGGTCTCCTGCGCGAACCGGGCCGCCTCCGCCGCGGCGGGCACGGCACCGGCCAGGTCCCCGAGCCGGACGCGGCTCCACGCGAGCACGGCGAGCGCGCGCGGCAGCAGCCCGAGCCGCCCCTGCGCCCGAAGCCCGGGGGCGGCGGCCGCGGAGAACCGGGCGGCCAGGTCGAAGGCGCCGACCTGCAGTGCGGCGCTGCCGAGGTACCGGTCGACCTCGGGATCGGCGCCGGTCCGGGCGGCCAGCGTCCGCAGGTGGTTCAGGACGGCTTCGCCCCGCTCGAACGGCGCGACGTACGCGGTGACGGCCACGATCCGCGGGTCGCCGTCCGGGACGGGCAGGAGGTCGGCGACGTCGAGCAGCGCCTGGCGCGCTTCGGGTCCAGGCTCGGTCCAGAAGCAGCGCATGGCGGCGCTCCAGAGGATCCGCATGGCGGCGTCGTGCTGCCCGTCGGCCGCTACGGACCGGGCGACCCCGGCCAGCTCGGCGACGCGGGCGGGATCTTCGCGCACGCCGTCTTCGAATTCGCTGAGCAGCCGGCTCGCGGTGGCGCGCCGCCGGGCATCGGCGGGCCGGGCCTCGCGCACGAGCCGTTCGGCGGTCTCCCGCCGCCCGGACTCGACGGCCAGCTCGGCGGCCTTGAGCAGCCGATCAGCACGCGGCCCGGGCTCACAGCTGAGCCGCGCGGCCTGTTCGAGCGCGGCGATGGCGGCCGCGGCACCACCCCGGTACCGCGCCCGCTCGGCAGTCCGCTCGAGCTCACCGGCAACGCCTTCGTCAGGCCCGGCGGTGGCGGCGGCCCGGTGCCAGGCTCGGCGGTCCGGCTGGTCTCGGAGGGCATCGACGAGAGCGAGGTGCGCCCGCCGCCGATCAAGCGGCCCGACGGCGGCGGGGAAGGCGGACCGCATGAGCGGGTGCCGGAAGGTGAGAACACCGGCGGCGAGTTCGATCAGCCGAGCTTCGACAGCGGGGGCCAGGATTTCCGGATCGGCGGTGGTCGCGGGTGAGCGGCCCGCCGCGAGCTGCTCGGCAGCCGCCCCGTCCCGGCCCGCACCACCGGCCGAAGCCCACCCCCGCCCCGCCAGCTCTCGCTCGCCGGCCGGTGGCAAGCCCTCGCCCGCGGCCAGCAGTGCACCGGTCGCTGTGAGGGTCTCCGCCAGGGAGGTCGTCTCGTTCAGCGCCGCCACCAGCAGGGCCGTCCGCGTCGCCGCCGGCAACGCCGAAACCCGGGCCGTGAACGTGCGCTCCAAGCGTTCCGTCAGCGGCAGCACCGGGTCGAGCCCGTCCAGCTCGGCCACGGCCGCGGGCAGCTCCGTCAGGGCCAGGGGGTGTCCCGCCGCCTCCGCCAGCAGGCGGGTCCGGACCGCCGGGGCCAGTCGCGGGGCCACCGAATCCAGCAGGTCCGCCGCCGCGTCGGCCGGCAGGCGGTCCAGTGGCATCGGGGCCAGGCCGGCGTCGAGCAGCGGGGACTCCGCGCTCTCGCGCAGCGTGGCGATCAGGACGATCGGCTCGGTTTCGATGCGCCGCGCGACGAACGCGAGCACGTCCGCGCTCGCGCGGTCCAGCCAGTGCACGTCCTCCGCGACCAGCAGCAACGGCTTCGCCGCGGCCTCCTCGGCCAGCAACGTCAACGCCGCGAGCCCGACCAGGTAAGCGCTCGGCTCGGGCCCCTCCGCCAGGCCCAGCGCCGTCCGCAGGGCGTCCCGCTGCGGCGCGGGCAGCTCGGCCACCCCGGCGCGGACGGGGTAGAGCAGCTGGTGCAGCCCGGCGTACGCGAGGTTCCGCTCCCCCTCGGCGCCGGTCGTGCGCAGCACCCGCAGCCCGGCGACCGACGCCGCGGCGGCCGTCTCGGTCACCAGCGCGGACTTGCCGATGCCCGCTTCGCCGCGGATGAGCACCCCGGCGCGGTCTTCCGGGCCGTCGACGAGCTCGCCCAGCTCCTTCAGCTCGGCTTCCCGGCCACGCAGCACCATGGAAACGACCTTACCCAAAGCACGTTTCCGCAGCTCATGACCGGGTGACGTACATCGACAGCGTCACCCGACGGGCGCGGCGCCGCCGGCCCGGCACCTAACTTTCGCAGCGAAAACGACGCAAGCGATCAGAGAGACCGATGAGACGCATACTCCTCGCGGCCGCCGTGCCGCTCCTGCTGACCACCGTCACGCAGCTCGCACCGGCCGCCTCGGCATCCCCGGCGCCGGCCTGCGCCGCCGTCGCGGTGCCCGCCCCGCCGGGCGCGAAGATCGAGTCGGTGTCGGCGGAGCGCAAGACCGCCGCGCCCGCCTACTGCCAGGTCACCGTCACCCTCACCCACGACGGCCACGACCACGTCAAGGTCGTCGTCGGGCTGCCCGAGACCGGCTGGACCGGGCGCCTGCAGGCCCTCGGCGGCAGCGCCTACGCGGCCGGCGAGTCCGGGGCGCCGTTCACCCAGGCGGTCAAGGACGGCTACAGCGCGGTCACCACGGACGCCGGGGTGTCCGACAACGCACTGGACACCTCCTGGGCGCTGACCGACGGCGGCAAGGTGAACCGGACCCTGCTGACGAACTTCGCCACCCGTTCGGCGCACGAAGAGGCCGTGGTCGGCAAGGCCGTCACGGAACTCCACTACCAGCGGCCGATCACGTACTCGTACTGGACCGGCTGCTCCACCGGCGGCCGCCAGGGCTACTCCGAGGCCCAGAACTACGCCGACGACTTCGACGGCATCCTCGCGAACGCCCCGGCCGTGCAGTGGACGCAGTTCGCGGTCGCGACGCTCTGGCCGCAGGTCGTGATGAACAACGAGCACGACTTCCCCAGCAACTGCGTGCTTTCGGCGTTCCAGAAGGCCGCCGTCCAGGCGTGCGACGCGCGCGACGGCGTCACCAACGGCATCGTCGATCGCCCGGACGAGTGCAGCTACGACCCGCGCGCGCTGATCGGCACGAAGGTCGTCTGCGACGGCCACGAGTTCACCGTGACCGCGGCCGACGCCGAGGTCATGCGCAAGATCTGGGCCGGGCCGACCGACGAGCGCGGCCGCAAGCTGTGGGCCGGGCTCCCGAAGGGCGCGGACTACACCTGGGTGGCGGGCACGCAGCCCGGCCCCGACGGCACGCTGACCGCGCCGGGCTTCAAGGTGGCCGTGCTGTGGGTGCAGTCGTTCCTCGAGAAGCAGGCGGACTTCGACACCTCGACGCTGACGTACGCGCAGTACACCGACCTGTTCCGGCAGTCGGTGCGCGAGTACGACGGCGTGATCGGCACGGCGGACCCCGACCTGTCGGCGTTCCGCCGCTCCGGCGGCAAGCTGCTGACCTACGTCGGCACGAACGACCAGCTCATCCCGCCCGGCGGCACGCTGTACTACCGCCAGCAGGTGGAGCGGGCGATGGGCGGCTCGCAGCGGGTGAACGACTTCTACCGGCTGTTCCTGGCGCCGGGCGTCGAGCACTGCGGCGGCGGCGCCGGACCGCAGCCGTCGAACCCGCTGGCCGCGCTGGTCGGCTGGGTCGAGCACGGCAAGGCCCCGGCCACCCTCGCGGCGGCGACCGCGGACGGCACGGCGACCCGCGACCTGTGCGCGTACCCGCGTGTCTCGCGCTACACCGGCCACGGTGACCCGGCCACGGCGGCGAGCTACCGCTGCCGCTGAGTCCACGCGCCCCGATGCGGCCGACCCCACCGCATCGGGGCGCCTGCCCGGCGACGTACGCCGGCAGCGTCGTCCGACGGACGCGAAGCCGATCTTGGAAACCTGGCGTCGAGCCCATGACGCACTTGATCCGCGGAGCCGTCCTGACCGCCGTCGTCGCGCTCGCCGCCGCTTGTTCGGCGAGCGCGGCGCCGCCCGCACCACCCGCCGCCCCGGTCGGCTGGTCCCCGGCGCCGGTCGTCCCGCTCGCCTCGCAACCGCCGCCCGCGCTCGTAGTCGACGCGCCGCTGCCCGAGCAGCTCGCCATGGGGCTGGTGGTGCTCCGCTACCGGGCGGAGAACCTGCGGATAGTGCCGGTCTACGGCCCCGCGGCCCTCGACGTCTCGCCGCGCGTCGGCCACATCCACGTGACGGTCGACGAC
This sequence comes from Amycolatopsis sp. cg9, assembly GCF_041346945.1. NCBI lineage: Bacteria > Bacillati > Actinomycetota > Actinomycetes > Pseudonocardiales > Pseudonocardiaceae > Amycolatopsis > Amycolatopsis sp. cg9. Next base: position 504,480 of record NZ_CP166850.1, read on the forward strand.
GCGCCGTGGCACTGGGCGGACGCCGGCGGCGAACCGCTCATCATCCAGGCGCTGCCGCCGGGCCCGCACAAGGTGCGGCTCGGGCTCGCCGATCCCACGCACCAGGTGCTGGACAGCAAGACGGTGAGCTTCGTCGTGCCACCGGGTGGCGGCCACCACTAGTGGACTTGCGGGTCCAAAATCTGCGGAGCACGGTGGAGTGGTCAACGGATTTTCCCTGCCACAGGAGCACTTCCCATGCCTCTCGACCAGTACTACCTCCTCGGCCGATCCGGTCTGCGCGTCAGCAGGCTCGCCCTCGGCACGATGAACTTCGGCACCGGCGGCTTCCACGCCGCGTACGGGAAGACCGAGGACGAGGTCCGCCCGATCTTCCGCGAGTACCTCGACGCGGGCGGCAACTTCGTCGACACGGCGGACTTCTACACCGCCGGCGAAAGCGAAACGATCCTCGGCAAGCTGATCGCCGAGACGGGCACCCGCGACCGGGTGGTCCTGACCACCAAGTTCACCAACACCGTCGACCCGGCCGACCCCAACGCGGGCGGCAACGGGCGCAAGCACATGATCCGCGCCCTGGAGGCGTCCCTGCGCCGGCTGGGCACCGACTACGTCGACCTGTTCCTGCTGCACACGTGGGACCGCATCACCCCGGTCGAGGAGGTCGTGCGCACGCTCGACGACCTGGTCCGCGCGGGCAAGATCCGCTACCCGGGCCTGTCCGACGTCCCGAGCTGGTACGCGGCCCGCGCCCAGACCTACGCCGAGGCGCATTCCCTCGCGCCGATGATCAACCTCCAGCTGCCGTATTCCCTGGTGCAGCGCGAGATCGAGACCGAGCACGTCCCGATGGGACGGGAACTGGGCCTCGGCATCACGGCCTGGAGCCCCTTGGCAGGCGGCTTCCTGACGGGCAAGTACCGCGACGGCGGCGCCGGCCGGTTCAGCGACGCGGACACCCCGTGGACCGACCGCGATTGGCAGCTGCTCAAGCCGCTGGAGGAGGTGGCGGCCCAGCTGGGCGTGACGATGGCCCAGGTGGCGATCAACTGGGTGGCCACCCGGCCCGGCATCGCGTCGGCGATCGTGGGGGCCAGCAGTGCCGGCCAGCTGCAGAAGAGCATGGCCGCGCTGGACTTCGAGATCCCGGCGGAACAGCGCAAGCTCCTCGACGAGGCGAGCGCGGTGGCACCGGCGTCGGTGTACCGGATGTTCACGGCGGGGTACCAGAACTGGATCGTGAGCCCGGGCTTGAAGGTGGGCGACAAGCCGGCGGGCTACGCACCGGCGGTGCGGAACTGGTAGCCGGCCCGGGGCCGGCGGCACCCGCCACCGGCCCCGACAGTCCATTGTGGAGCTTCACCGGCGATTCCCCGAACGATCGATCGACGTTCTGGCGGGGCGACGCCGAAACTGAACCCATGCGCAGCACACGTGCACCTGCACGAGAACCGCTCGGTTGCAGCTCGATTCGAGACCGGGTACGCGGGACAATCGCGGGAACCGAGCACCACGCACGCGACTGTCACGGGAGCACGCATGGACACGCCGGAACAACCCGCCCGGGAAACCGTCCGGCGCGACGAACGCAATCGCCGGATGGTGCGAGACTGGGAAAACGGCGCGACCGTCACGCAAATCGCCCGCCGCTACCACCTCTCGCTGAGCTGGACCGGGGTTCTGCTGCGGCAGAACGGCGCCGATCTGCCCAAAACCGGCCGCGGCATCAAACGTGAGCTCGACGCCGACGAGGTCATCGCCGATTACCTCGACGGCGCAACCGTCCGCGCCCTCGCGGACGCACACGACGTCTCCTACGGCAAGATCTATCGCTTGCTGCAACACCACCGCGTCCCGATGCGCCCACGCGGGGGAAAGCAATAGCACACAGTGAGCAACGTGCTCGACTCAGCGTAGTAGTCCACAATGGAGGAACACCGCTCAGTGGTGTGTACCTGCCCACACTGACCTCCCGCCACGGCCGCAAACCCGGTAGACCGGAAGGTCGGGCCTGCATCGGGGAGGGGAACCATGACGCGTCCGGGGCAGAAGCGCCGCACGGCACGTTACCACCACACCGCGCGACCGAGACCGATCCAGCTCCCACCACCGCCACCCGGGATGGTGGGGCGGGACCGCGAACTCGCCCAGCTCGATTCCTTGCGGCGGCACCGCCGCGAGCACCCGCGGATCGCCGTCCTGACCGGCGTCGGCGGGGTCGGGAAGACGGCGCTCGCCGTCCACTGGCTCACCACGCGCCGCGACGACTTCCCCGACGGCGTCCTCTACGCGAGTTTCGCCTCGGACGACGAAAGCCCGGAATCCCCGGACATCGCGCTCCACGGCTTCCTCACCGCGCTCGGGGTCCCGGCGGAGGACATCCCCGCCCAGACCGGTCAGCGCGCCGCGTTGTTCCGCGCCTTCACCAGCGAGCACTCACTGGCGCTCCTGCTGGACAACGTCGTCTTCGCCGGACAGGTCCGCGCCCTGCTGCCGGCCACTCCCGCCGCGTTCGTCCTCGTCACCAGCCGCACCCAGCTCAGCGGGCTCAGCCTGGACGGCGCGGACATCGTCCCCGTCGAACCGCTGGCCGACCGGGACGCCCACACCCTCCTCGACGTCCGCGCCGGGCGCGGGCGGCTCGACGCCGATCCGGCCGCCGCCGCGGACATCCTGCGCGCCTGCGGCGGCCTCCCGCTGCGGATCGCGGTCGTCGGCGCCCGCCTGCGCACGCGTCCCGAGCGAAGCCTCGCCCGGGAAGTCCGCCACGCGCCGGCCGGGGAAAGCACGCGAAAGGTGTTCGAAGCGTCGTACGACTCCTTGTCCCCGGCCGCGGCCGAGCTCTACCGCCTCTGCGGCCTGCTGCCCGGCGAGCACCTGTCCCTCGACGCGCTGGCGCACGTCCTCGCCACCCCGGTCGAGAGCCTCGACGGCCTGACCGACGAGCTGGTCGAGGCCAACCTGCTGAGCGAGCACGACGAGGTCGTCAGCCAGCACGACGTGGTCCGCGACGACGCCCGTGCCCGGTGCGAACGCGAAACGCCGGAACCGCAGCGGACGACGGCGCTGCGCTCCTACATCCGCTGGTACGTCGACCGCGCGGTGGCCGCGGACGAGCTCATCCACCCCTTCCGGCCGCGGTTCGCCCCGCTCCCCGGCCCGGCCGCCGTCACCTTCGCCGACCGCGACGAGGCGATCCACTGGTGGCGCCGCGACCAGCAGGTCATCCGGGTGGTGGTCCGCGAGGCCGCGGCGCGGGGCTGGGACACCGAGGTGTGGCAGCTGTGCGAGGCGTACTGGGGGTACTTCCTCTACAACCGCGACTACGAGCCCTTCCTCGCGCTCACCGCCGTGGGCATCGCCGCGACCCGGCGGTGCGGCCGGCCGCTGGTCGAAGCGCGGCTGCACAGCCAGCTCGGGTACGCGCTGGAGCAGCTGGGCCGGTTCACCGAAGCGGCCGCCCACAACGCCGTGGCGCTCGAGATCGGTGAGCGCGAGGACCACGGGCCGACCCGGGCGACCGCCGTGTCCCGGCTCGCCGCCGCCGCACGGCGCGACGGCGACCTCGAGCGGGCACTCGAGCTGTACGAGCGCAGCGCCGAGCTGCACACGGAGATCGCCCTGCCGCGCGGGGTGGCTCTCGCGCGGCGGCGGCGCGGTGAGCTGTTCCTCGAGCTGGACCGCGACGAGGAGGCCGCCGCGGAGCTCACGGCGGCCGCCACGGCGATGGCCGAGCTCGGCGACGCCAACCAGCACGCCCGCGTCGTCACGGCGCTGGCCCGGCTGCACGAGCGCCACGGCCGGCCCGGCGAAGCCCGGACGCGGCTACTCGACGCCCTGGCGGTGATCCGCCCGCTCGATTCGCCGTACTACACCGCCGAAATCCTCGCCGCGCTCGCCGAGCTGGAGGCCCGGCACGACGACCTCGAGCACGCCCGCGAGCACCGAGCGGAAGCCCGGCGGCTGTACGCCGAGCTCGGCGATCCGCGGGCCGGGGAACTCGCCGAGGACGGCTGACCGCGTCCCGGCGAACACCACGCCGTCGCCGGACCAGGCCAGGGCCACGGCGGCGCCCGGGTAGCGGCCGGCCGCGCGGCGGATCGCGGACGCCGCCGCGCCGCGCGAACCGTGGACGCCGGTCAGGACGACGTCGGCGCACACCGCCCAGGCCTCGGCGGCCACGCGGGCGTCGGCCACCAGGAGCGCGACGCTCGAACGCGCCAGCCGGACCCGCACCGGCCACACCCCCGGGCCGGTCACGCCGACCACTCCGGCAGCGGACGCGCGGCGGGCACCAGCGGGGGAACGGCCGGCGAAGCGGGCTCCGAAAGTTCGAGCAGCCGGTACATCGCGGCGCGCAGGATCTCCGCGGCGCGGTCCGGCCGGGAGGTGATCGCCCCGGCCGCCGCCGCCGCGAGCTCGGCGACGCGGTCCCGGGCGGAGCCGAGCTGCCCGGGCAGCGGACGTCCCCAGGTCAGCGGCAACGCGTGCGCCCGGACCGCGGCCGCGACGCTCCCCTCCCGCGGCTGCCCGGCCGGCATCGACACGTACGTCACCGGACAGCCCATCGCCGCCGCGTAGCCCGTCGTCGAACCGTGGTCGCCGATCACCCAGTCGGCGGCGAGCATCGTCGCCTGCCACCCGGATTCCGGCGGGATCAGCAGCAGGCCGCGCGCCACCGCGTCGGACAGCCACGCGCTGACCTGGCGCCGGCCGTGGACCGCCCAGACGAGCGGGTGCAGGACCGCGGCGACGGTGAACTCCCCGGCCGGCAGCGCGTCCACCACGTCCCGGTACAGCCGCGGCAGCCTGCCGAACGCCGAATCGGTGAACCACGTCGTGCTGATCACGACGAGCCGCCGATCCGGTGGCACGCCGAGTGCGGCGCGGTACGCGTCGCGCCGGTGCCGGCTCGCCCGCATCCGGTCGTAGCAGATGTCCCCGGCCACCACGGCGTTCGGCAGCGCCTCGGGACACCGCTCGCGCACCAGGTCCGCCTCGGCGTCGGTGCCCAGGCCGAGCACCGAAGGCAGCACGCGCCCGCGGAAGGTCAGCAGCTCGCGGTCGAACCCCGTGGTGGGTTCGGTGGCCTGGCCCGCTTTCCGGCTGAACCGGCGGGACACCGGCCCGGCACCGTGCCCGACCAGGAGGACGGGGCCGTGCACCTCGGCCAGCTGGCGGGGGCTCGCCGCCAGCACCAGGTCGAACCGGTGGGCGAGCGCCTGCTCCCACGGCAGCACCAGGCCGTGCAGGCCGCGGACGAACTCCTCGGCCCCGGGCCAGCGTTCCGTGGTGTGCGGCACGGTGTAGACCACCTGGACGCGCAAATCCGGTTCCAGCAGGGAAACCAGCTCGACCAGCCGCGTGCCCGCGGTCACCGACGGGACCACGACCAGCACCACCCGGCACCTCGGCCGCGTGACCCGCGCACCGGCGTCCAGGCCGACCGGCCCCCGTACCCACATTCCCGTCATCGCGCATCCCCTCGCCGTCGTCGCGGTGTTCCGCACCCAGAGCTTCCGGGCCGGTACTCCCGGCGGGCTTCCCGCTCGACGGACAAAGCCCGGACAAACCTTGGCCAGTTCTCCGACACAATCGATCGTTATCGCGCCGTCGTCGCTGATTAACCAAAACGATGCGAGGCTGACGAGAGGAGAGGGGAAAGGAACGGGGAATGGAGATCGCGTACGGAATTCTCGGGCAGACAACGGTGCGGATGCACGGGAATCTGACCGAGGACTGGGGGTCCCGGCAAGCGCGTCACCTGCTCGCCGTCCTGCTCACCGACCCAGGAAAACGCTTCTCGCAGGACCACTTGCTGAACTGGGCCTGGAGCGGCGGAGAGCCACCGATCAATCCCAAAGAAGCGCTCTACAAAGCGATCACACGACTGCGGCACAGCCTCGAAGAGACCGACGAACCACCGTTGATCCGAGCACTGAACGGTGGCTATCTCCTCGATATCGCTCCCGATCTCGTGGATTTCCGCCGCTTCACCGACGAAATGCACCGGGCGCGGCGATCCAGCGTCGACGGCGACCACGAGAACGCGTGCGAGCTCGCGCGTGCGGCCCTAGCGCTGTGGCGCGACGAACCGCTCGCCGGGCTGGCCACCGAACCCGCGCGGAACTGGCGGCGGCACGCGATGGCCGCGGACTGGGCACCGGCGCACAGTTTCCTCGCCGCCGAACTGCTGGCGACCGGCCGGCCCGGCGAGGCGCTCAAGCAGCTGAGCGAAGTACCCCACCCGTACGCGGGCGAACCGACCTTCGTGAAGCTCCGCACCACCGCCCTCTACGCGCTGGACCAGTCGCACGAGGCACGCAGCTACGTCGAAGCGGTGCTCAAGGAGTTCGCGGCGGCCGGCGACCGGGACGCGGCCGCGGACCTGCGGGAGCACCACGCACACCTGCGGGCCCGCTACCCGGGCGCGAAGGCGAAACCCGCGCCGCCTCCCGCCCGGGAGCCCGCCGGCGCGATCCGCGTCGGGCTGCCCCGGCCGCTCCCCGGCTTCGTCGGCCGCGCCGACGCACTGGCCGCGCTCGACCGGCACCTGCTCTCCCCCGGTACCGGCCACGCGCACGCGGCCATCGTCAGCGGACTGCCGGGCATCGGCAAGACGGCCCTCGCCGCGCACTGGGCACACCGCTCGGCGGGCCACTTCCCCGGCGGCATCGTCTGCGTCGACCTGCGGGGCTTCGGCCCGGGACCGGCGCGCACGACCGACGAGGTCGTCGACCTGACGCTCACCGCGCTCGACTACCCGGTCGACCACCTGGTCAGCGCCACGGCCCGCGCGACGACGCTGCGTTCGCTGCTCGCCCGCCGGAGCCCGATGCTCGTCATCCTCGACAACGCGGGCGGCTCGGACCAGGTCGACGACCTCGTCGACGTCCTCGAGTCGTGCACGGTGCTGCTCACTTCGCGCAATTCCCTGGCCGCGCTGGCCCGCCGCCACGACATCCCCACCACGAAGCTCGGCCACCTCGACGAGGAACAGTCGTTCGCGTTGCTCAGCAAGCGGATGCGGGGCCGCGCCGAGGAGGAGCCCGAGGCGGCGCGGGCGCTGACGGTGCTCGGCGACGGCCTCCCGCTGGCCTTGACGTTGCTGGCCCAGCGAGCCGCCGGACGGGCCGGCGTCAGCCTCGACACCATGCTCGACCAGCTGCGCGATCCGGAAACCCTGCTGAGCATCGGCGACGACGGGCACGACGCCGGCCTCCGCACCACGTTTTCCGGGTCCTACCAGGCGCTCGACCCGACCGCCCAGGACGTCTTCCGGCTCTTCGGGCACCACCCCGGCACCGAAATCCACGTCGGCACGCTGCTGTCCGCCAGCGAACACCCGGCGGACGCCACCCACCGGGCCCTGGAGAACCTCGTCGCGTGGCACCTCGTCGACCAGCCCGGCGAACCCGATCGCTACCGCGTCCCCGACATCTTCCACCGGTACGCCCGGACCCTGATCCCGGACGACGACCCGGGCCCGCTGCGCCGGCTGGCCTCGCACTACTTGCAGACCGCGTTGCGCGCCCACCTGATCGCGCACCCGTACCGCGGCCGCCCGCCGATGCTCCCGGCCGAGCCCGGGATCGTGCCCCTCACGTTCGACACCGCCACGGCCGCGGTGCGGTGGGCGCTTCGCGAGCGCGACAACCTGTCGGCGTTGATCGGCGAATGCGAACGCCGGGGCCTGCTCGACCACGCGATCGTGCTCCCCCACCTGCTGACCGACAGCTGGGAGCGCCACGGCTGCACGTCAGCCATCACGCAGGGGTTGCAGGTGGCCATCCGGGCGGCCCGCGTCACGCGGAACGTCGTCGCGGAGGCGTCGTCCCTCAACGACCTCGGGGAACGACACCTGGCGCTCGGCGACTGCGAGAAAGCCCGCCACTACCTCGACCGGGCACTGGAAATCGCAACGGAGTACGACGAAACCGTCGGAATCCTCACGGTCAAGATCAACCTCGGCCGCCTGCACCACCGCCGCGGCGAGCACGCCGAGGCGATCACCCTCTTCCGGTGGTGCATCGACCTGGCCCGCCGGTCGGGCGACCCGATCCGGGAAGGCATCGCCGAGCAGTACCTCGGCGACACGTTCGCGGACCTCGACCAGCACGCGCAGGCCCTCCCGCACTACCAGCGCGCCCTGCACGCCCGCACGGTCCTCGGGGACACGATGGGATTGATCGCGACGCATACGGCCTTGGCCTCCCTGCACACGCACGAGCAGCAGCCGGAGCTCGCCCACATGCACTGCCGCCAGGCTTTGGCCAACCTCGAAGACCGCGAAGACCTGACGGCGTCGATGAAACTCTGCACCGTCCGCGCCCGGCTGGCGCACACGGAAGGCCGCGCCCGCGAATCGCTGAGGCTGGCCTGGGACGCCGTCGATCAAGCTCGGAGAGGGCATACGGCGACTGGGCAGGCGCGGGCCCTCGAAACGTTGGGGGAAATCCTGTGCGGGCTGCACAATCCGCACGAAGCGATCGAGGCGTGGACGGAGGCCATCGCGTTCTACCGGGGGCGCGGGCGGGACCTCAAGGCCGACCGGCTGCAGGCGCGGCTGGACGAGGTGACGGTGGACGTCGACGGGCTCATCCCGGACGCGCGCAGGGGAGATGAGCGGACGGTCGCGATGGCGTGTCCGCCACGAAACCGCAGGCCACATCGACACTAACGGGTGAAGTCCCGTCACGTCCTTGCAACATTGCCCGGTCGTGGGCACTATTTCACCCGCAGGGTGCTTGCGATCAAGCACACCAGCACCCGGAGTGGTTCCCGAGAGGGTCGGAGACCCCGCTTCTCGGTTACGAAGCCCACGACTCTCGGTCTACTCCGGGTAGCTTGATCCATGTTAGGCCCCCGAAGCCGGCATGGCCTATCCCCCGAAGTGGTACTTGTTCAAGGAGTCTCTGTGCACGACGTTTCGACCTACGCAGCCATCGTCACCGCCGCCGCGGCGTTCTTCGCGGCCAAGTGGTGGCGCTGCTGACGTAGTGCGGCGGGTGCCCCGGCAGAACACCGGGGCACCACCGAACCCGAACCGTCAGGCGGCCGTCCCCCCGACCACCTCGCCGCCCTGCACGATGTGCGTGAAGTTCTTCGGCTCCGCCAAAACCCCGACGTCCGCCAGCGGATCCCCCGCCACCACCAGCAGGTCCGCGTGCGCGCCCACCGCCAGCGTCCCGATCTCGCCCGTCAGGTTCACCAGGTCCGCCGCCGTCGACGTGGCCGAACGGATGACCTCCAACGGCGTCTGGACCTCACCCCGCAGCCGGAACTCGTGGTTCTGGTGCCGGTGCATGCCACCCAGCAGGTCCGTCCCGTAAACGATCTTCACCCCGCCCCGGGCCGCTCGCTCCAGGGCGGCCAGGCCCGCGCCCAGGACGTCGTCCACCTTGCGCCAGCTCGACTCCGGGAGGCCGTGCTCGCGGCCTTCCTCCTTCAGCGCCCAGTACGTCACCAGCGTCGGGACCAAGTACGCGTCCTGGGACAGGAACAGCGAAACGCTCCGGTCGTCCAGCAGGTTGCCGTGCTCGATCGACCGGACGCCCAGCTCCAAGGCGCGGTTGACGGCTCGAGCCGTGTACGCGTGCGCCGCCACGTAGCGGTTGGCCGCCGACGCCTCTTCGACGATCGCGCTCAGTTCGTCCGCCGAGTACTGGGTCGAATCGATGCGGTCGGTCGGGGACGCCACGCCGCCCGAGGCCATCACCTTGATGTGGTGGGCGCCCTTCCGCAGCTCGTCGCGGGCGGCGGCGCGGACCGCGTCGACGCCGTCCGCCACCCGGCCCAGGCCCGCGCAGCACGGGTGGTCGTCCTTCGCGTTCGCGCCTCGGGTGCGGCTGTCGCCGTGGCCGCCCGTCTGGCTCAGCGCCCGGCCGCAGAACAACAGGCGCGGGCCGCGGAACAGGCCCTCCGACTGGGCGTCCGCCAGGCCGTAGTCGGCGCCCGACGCATCGCGGACCGTCGTGAAGCCGCGGTCCAGCATGCGGCTCATCGTGCGGGCGCTGTGGGCCGCCACGTAGGACGGTGACGTCGACGGGAGCGAACCCAGGTCCGCCGTCGACGCCGTGACGTGGACGTGCGCGTCCACCAGGCCCGGCAGCACGACCGCGCCGCGCAGGTCGAGTGAACGCACGTCGGGTGGCGCGGAGAGCCCGGGGCCCGTTTCGACGATGCGGCCGGAATCGCACCGCAGGTCGCCTTCGGTGTACTCGCCCGACAGCGGGTCGAGCAGGCGGGCGTTGCGCAGCACCAGGCTCACCGGGCCACCTCCAGCAGGGCGGGCACCGCGAGCGGCGCCAGGGACCCGGCCACCGCGACCGACTTCTCGTCGTACGCGCCTTCCGCGTCGAGGATGTTCAGCACCCCCAGCGTCCGGTCGCCGGACACCACCGGCACGTTGATGATCGAGCCGCAGCCGAGGGATTCGATCAGCTCGTGGTCGGCGAAGATCTCGCGCACCGCGGCGCGGTCCGGACCGAAGTACGGCTCCCGCGCGGTGATGCAGCGGTCGAGCCAGCCGGCCGCGACCTCCACCGTCTTCTCCCCGCCCACCGGGTACTCCGCCGGGTGACTGCTGTGCACCCGGCGCAGCGCCCGGCGCTCCGGCACCCACGCGAGCACGGTGAACAGCCGCACGCCCAGTTCGGCCCGCACCCGTTCCTCCACAGTGGACAAACTCACTTCGTCAGCTCCTTCGCGGCGGCCTTCTGCGCGCCGTGTTCGGTCAGTTCTTCCAGGGAACGGCCCGCGGTGGACAGGCCGAAGACGAGCACGCAGAGCACGCCGGCCGCCAGCACCGCCGTCGTCAGGCCGAAGACGCCGGCGAACCCGAGGCTCGCCGCGGACAGGCCGATGATCGTCGGCGCCAGGATGCTGCCGACCCGGCCGAACGCGCTGGACAGGCCGGTGCCGCTGGCCCGGATCCAGGTCGGGAACACCTCGGGCGTGTAGGAGTACACCCCGGCGTAGGTGCCGTTGAGGAAGAACGACAGCACCGCGCCGGCGAGGGTGATCGACCACGGGGCGCTCGTCTGGCTCAGCCAGAACGCGCTCACGGCCGAACCCGCGAGGTACAGCGCGATCGTGTGCTTGCGGTCGAGCCGTTCGGACAGCCACGCGGCCGAGAAGTACCCGGGCACCTGGGCCAGGTAGATGATGATCGAGAACTCGAAGCTCTTCGTCACCGTGATGCCGCGCTCCACGAGCAGCGTCGGGATCCACGAGAAGAAACCGTAGTAGGAGAACGTGATCACGAACCAGACGGTCCAGATCACCGCCGTCCGGCGCCGCATCGCGGGGCTCCACAGGAACTTCAGCGCGCTGAACAGGTTGACCTTCGGCGTCTCGGTCGCGGGCTGCGCGTCGGCCGGCGGCACTGGCGGCAGGGGCGTTCCGGTGGCGCGTTCGACGTCGCGCTCGATCTTGGCGACGACGGTCTCGGCCTCGGCCGACCGCCCTTGCGCGAGCAGGAACCGCGGCGATTCGGGCAGGGATCGCCGCCACCACAGCAGCATCACGATCGGCAGCGCGGTGACGAGCTGCGCGACGCGCCAGCCTTCGTCGAACGACGGCACGACGAACCGCCCGATCAGCGCGGCCGCCACGAACCCGAAGGAGAAAAACCCGGCGAGCGCGCCGACGAACCAGCCGCGCCGCTTGGCCGGGACGAACTCGGACAGGAACGGCGCGATGATCGCGCTTTCCGCGCCCGCGCCGGCGCCGGCCAGCACGCGGGCGCCCAGGAAGACTTCGTAGTCGGGCGAGAAGGACGCGATGACGGAGAACAGCGCGTAGAACGCCAGCGCGTACATCATGACCTTCTTGCGGCCGATGCGGTCGCCGAGCAGGCCGGCCGCGATCGCGCCGAAGAGGAAGCCGAACGGGGTCGCGGAGCCGATCAGGCCGAGCTGGCCGTTGTCGAGGCCCCACGCCGCCTTGGCGCTGGGCAGCAGGAAGGCGACGACCGCCGAGTCCATGCCGTCGAACGTGTAGCCGAGCCCGCCGATGAGCAGCAGCTTGTAGTGGGGCCGGCTCAGCGGGAGCCGATCCAGTCGCGCCAGCAGGGTCATGGGGAACGCCTTCCGTGTCCGGGCGTCGGGGAGTGCGGACAACGTATACTGCGTTTCTCGATATTTGCAACGTTTGTTGCAAGACGAAATCGCTGCGTTACGGTCTACGCGGACGAGGGGAGGCGCCGAGGTGGCGGAGACGGACGACGGTTTCGAAGCGTGGCTGCGGGACCGGCTGCCCGCGCGGGGGCTGCGGCCGAAGTCGGCCGCGGTGCTGGAGGTGCTGGTCTCCCAGCCGCGGCGGGCGTCGTTCGGCTCGACGGCCGAGCTGGCGCAGCTCGCCGGCGTCAACGTCGCGACCGTGACACGCACGGCGCAGGCGCTCGGCTTCGCCGGGTGGCCGGCGCTGCAGCAGGAGCTGCGGGCGCGGTACATGTCGTCGCTGAGCGCGCCGCAGGTCGCCGAGGAGCACCGCGGTGTCGGCTCGCCGGGGTCGGCGTCCCTGCGCCGCGACCTCGACAGCCTGGCCCTGCTGAACCGCCGGTTCGACGAAGAGGTGCTGCGCGAGGTCGCCCAGGCGATCGGCGCCGCGCGCCGCACGGTGGTCATCGCCGACGGCAGCTACGCGGCGGTCGGGATCGCGATGGCGCATAACGCGCGCCTGGCCGGCTACGACGTCCACGCGGTGACGGCGGGCGACGCGGAACTCGCCAACCAGACCGCGAAGCTGACGGGCGACGACGTGCTGGTGGCGATCAGCTTCTGGCGCCTGTACGAGAGCACGGTCCAGGCGGCGAACGAGGCGAAGAGCCGCGGCGCGCGCGTCTTCGCCATCACGGACGCGGCCAGCCCGGCGCTCGCCGACGCGGCCGAACACGTGCTGATGGTGCCCGCGGAGGGCGTGACGTTCTTCCCGTCGCTGACCGCGGGCATGGCGCTGGCCCAGGCGATCGTCGCCCAGCTCGCGGCGGTCGACCCGGTCCGCACGAGCGAGTCGATCGAGGCGGCGGAGGCCATGTGGTCGCGGTTCGACCTGCTGCACCGGCGGCCGTCCGCCAAATCGGGGTAGTCCGCACGCGTGGACCTCGGACTGCTGTACCCGACCCGCGGCTGCGGCGAAGACGACTTCGCCGAGCTGTGCCGCCGGCTCGACCCGGCCATCGGTCTCGGTTTCGCCTACCCGGAGTGGGGTGCGCCCGCCGACGAGCCGGACCCGGCCGCGGCCGTGCGGGAAATCGGCTCGCCCGCCCGCCTCACCCGGGCCGCCGACCGGTTCCCGGCCACCCCGGACGTCGTCAGCTGGGCCTGCTCCAGCTGCAGCTTCACCCGCGGCCTCGACGGCGCCCGCGAGCAGGCCGCGGCGCTCGCCGCGCACCTCGGGGTCCCGGCGAGCAGCACCTCGCTCGCCTACCTCGCCGCGCTCGAACGGCTGGCCGCCGGCCGTGTCGCGCTCGCCTCCGTCTACCACCCGGACCTGACCGCGCTCTTCGCCGCGTTCCTCGTCGAAGCGGGCGTCGAGACGGTGCACGCCGTCTCGGCCGACGCGGGCTCGGACCGCGCGCTCGCGGCGTGGGGTCCGGAGCGGATCGTCGAGCTGGCCGAAGCCGCCGATCACGGAGAAGCGCAGGTCGTGCTCGTCCCCGAGACCGCCCTGCACACCACGCCGCTGCTCGCCGAGCTGGAGGCGCGGCTGGGCAAGCCAGTGCTGACGGCCACCGCCGTCACCGTCTGGGACGCGCTGGACCGGCTCGGTGAGGAGCCGGTCCAGGACGGTCTCGGGACGTTGTTCAGGGGCGCGGCGGGGCGCCGTCGGCCGAGCTCATCCGCCTCGTGAAGCGGGCCGCGACGTCGCGGAGCTTGATGTTCGTGTGCTGGGACTCCACGATCAGCCGCTGCATCGCCGCGTCCTCGTTGACCCGGTGGATCAGCATCAGCATGCCCTTCGCCTGCTCGATCACCGCGCGCGTCTCCATCGCGTTGCGCAGCTCGTCGGCGAGGCGCCGGGCTTCGCGGTAGCGGCGGGTCAGGCGCAGGACCGTCTCCACGCACAACGTGAACAGGCGCAGCACCTTCGTGTCGAACTCGTGGTAGCCGTGGGCGCCGAAGCCGAACAGCGTGATCGCGCCGACCAGCGTGTCGTCCACGCGCAGCGGGACCGCCAGGTAGCTGCCGACACCGATTTCCTTCGCCGCGGCCACGAACTCGGGCCACTGCTCGCCCGCTTCGCCGACCGTCACCCGCACGACCTCGCCGGTCAGCGCGGCGACCAGGCCGGGACCGTCGGCCGCCGCGTACTGCACGTCGTCGATGCGGCGGGCACGCTCGTCGGTGAAGGCCGCCGTCTGCGTCACACCGTCGCGGACCACCATGATGCTGGCCAGGTCCGCGTCGGGCACCACCCGGACCGCCTCGCCGCAGACCGCGTCGAGCAGCCCGGGCGTGTCGGACACCGATTCGAGGACCCCGACGAGATCGGCGAGGACGGCGTTCAGCTCGTCCACCCGCTCCGCCATGTCGTCGCCAGTGGTCGACAAGGCCCATCCCTCCCATGCGTCGAGCGGCGAGCACGGGGAAGGGCTCGCCAGCAGCGTCAACCAAGACCACCGCTGGCGTTTCAACGGGTCCGGGTGGACTCTACCGGCCGTCGGCCTCCGGTTCGGCGTCGGACGCACCCAGGGCGGCCTCCGGTGCCTCCGAAGGCCGCCCCGCGGCGCCCGGCTCAGCGGGGTACGGCCTGCCAGCGCTGGTTGGGCCCGTTGGTCGGCCGGTACAGGCCGATCCGCGCGCCGTCCTCGCGCGACTCGCCGGGGACGTCGAGCAGCTGCCCGGTGGCCGCGTTGACGAACGTCCAGGTGCCGTCGCCGGTGGTGGACAGCGTCCACTGCGCGGCCGCGTCGCACGTTCCCGCCGGCGCCAGCGCCACGGCGCCGCCGGCCGTGGTCAGCACCTGGCCGGTGCCCGCGTTGGTGATGGTGAACCGGTCGCGGTTGCCGTAGCGGCCCGTGCGGTCGGCGAGCGTCCAGCGCTGCGCGGGCGCCGCCGCGTCGGTCGTGCGCTGGACCAGCGCGCCGGCTTCCGCCGAGAGCGACTTGCCGCTCTGCACGCCGGTGAACGCGAACGGCTTGCCCGAACCGAGGCCCGTGCCGGCCGCCGTCGCGGAGACGCCGCCGACCAGGAAGCTCGTCACCGACCGCGCGGGCACCCGCAGCGTCGCACGCGCCGACGTCACCTTCACCGGCTTGCCCCGCTTCAACGCGCCGGTGACGTCGGTGACGACCGGCGTCACCGAGGCGCCCGGCCGGATGCCGCGGAACCCGGAGAGGTCGAGGGTGACGTCCTGGTCGTCCGTGCCCGCGTTCGTGTGCACGACCGTCGCCAGGTCCTCGCCGCGCATCGCGGCCGTCGACGCGGTGTCGTCGACGCCCACCAACCGGTCACCCGGCCGGATGTAGTGGGTGAAGTTCCGCATCGTGTCGAACTTCGTGTTGGTCCTGATCAGGCACGTCTGGGGCGTGGCGGAAGCCGGGCAGTCGAACGGGACCTGGATCTCGCCCCAGTTCATCCCGGCCACGGACTCACCGCCGGGCTTCATGTTGTCGTAGTCCTCGATCGGCTGCCAGCTCACCCACGCGCTCGGCTCCAGCAGGCGCAGGTCGTCGGTGATCTGCTTCGCCATCCCGAGCCCGGGGTCCATGGACGTGAAGTCCTGCCGGTCCAGCCAGCTCCCGCCGACCTCGCTCATCCACAGCGGCTTCGACGCGCCCTTCGCCAGGTCCCGCGGGATCGGCCGGTTGCCGGTGCCGTAGGTGTGCACGTTGAGCCGGCCCGCCGCCGCGCGGGCCGCGTCCGACCAGCCCGCCCAGTCCGCGGCGAAGATGTCCGGGTTGGTCTCGTCGGGCGCGGAGACGATCGTCTTCGACCCGGCCAGCGCCGCCGCCATCGCCGGGATCAGCTGCGCCTGGACGGCCGGGCCGATGTGCGCGCCTTCCTGCCGCCCGCCGGTCGGGTTGCCGTCGGCCCCGAGGGTGGTCTTCCAGTAGTTCGTGTTGGGCTCGTTCAGCGGATTCACCGACGAGAACTTGATGCCGTGCGCACGTTCCAGCGTGCGCACGGCCTGGGCCAGGTACGCGGTGAAGTCGCCGATCTTGTCCGGGCGCAGCTGCTCGTCGGTGGCGGTGAAGCCGCCCGAGACGTACCCGGAGACGGTCTGGAAGTACGGCGGCGAGTTGCTGAACGCCTCCCACTTCGTGACGCGGTTCTTGATCTTGTCGACCCACCAGCGCTGGTTCGGGTCGGCGGCGGTGTCGAACTCGGCCGGGTCACCGGGGGTCCACCAGTCCTTGTCGGCGCGGGTGGTGCCGGCCGGCGCCTTCCACCAGCCCGGGACGGCGCCGCCCGCGCGCAGGTACGGCGGGACGTCGGGGGCGTTGCCGCCGCCGACGTTGAACCGGGCGATGTTCAGGTTCAGCCCGTCGGGGCCGAAGACCAAGTCGGCCAGCCGGTTCCGGATCGAGTCGGGGTAGCCGCCGGTCGCCTCGGCCATCCAGGCCAGGCTGGCGCCCCAGCCGTCGAACGGCTGCTGCCGGTACGTCGGATCGGGTTTCACGGTGACCGCGGTGGCCGCGGCCGCCGGGGCGGCGGCGACCCCGGCCGCCACGATCGGTACACAAAGGACGGTGAGCAAACGCCTGCGGTTCATCGTCGAACTGCCCTTCGGTGCGGTGGGGACTTCTCAGGCCTCCGTGTGGCCCAGCGACGGCCGCGGCGTGAACCGGGCCGCGGGGTCGAGCATCGTGCCCAGTTCGAGCACGACGAGTTCGTTGCCGCCGGCCCGGACCACCGGGCGCGGCACGTACAACGTCCGCTGCGGCCCGCGCCGCCAGTACCGGCCGAGCGGGAAGCCGTTGAACCAGGCCAGGCCCTTGCCCCACGCCCCGGTGTCGAGGAAGAGGTCGGCGGGCGCGTCGACATCGATGTCGGCGCGCAGCAGCACCGGTCCGGCCAGCGGGCCGGTCACCGCGGTCCGCGCCGACGGCCGCAGCGAAGGCACCTCGGACAGGTCGAGCGGCAGCACGTCCCAGCCGGTCAGCGGCTCGCCGTGCAGTTCGGCGCCGCCGACGATGCCCTTCGCCTCGCCGATCCGCGGGCCGTAGTCGACCCGGCCCTGGTCCTCGACCAGCACCAGGAGCTCGCCCGCCGCCCGCGGCAGCGCGATCGCGCGGTCGTGGTGCTCCCGCGAGAGCGTGCCCACCGGGTCGCCGTCGAAGAACACCGTCGCGCGGTCGCGCACCTCGCCGAAGGTCAGCACGCCGGGGCTGTCGCCGTCGACAGCGCAGCGCAGCAACGCCAGCCGCGGCATCGGGGTCAGGTCGTCGAACGCGGGCAGTTCCTCGTGGAACTCCCAGGTGCCCCAGCGATCCGGCGCGTCGAGCAGCCGCACCGGGTCGCGCA
This sequence comes from Amycolatopsis sp. cg9, assembly GCF_041346945.1. NCBI lineage: Bacteria > Bacillati > Actinomycetota > Actinomycetes > Pseudonocardiales > Pseudonocardiaceae > Amycolatopsis > Amycolatopsis sp. cg9. The sequence continues at coordinate 521,951 of NZ_CP166850.1, forward strand.
GGACCCCGTGCGGGGTCGGCGCCGGGCGCGCCGGGGGCGGGACGGTGTCGGGAACCTTGTGGTAGCGGGCGATCACGTCGCGGAAGGCGTGGTACTTCGGCGTCGGGTCACCGGCTTCGTCCAGCGGCGCGTCGTAGTCGTAGGACGTCACGATCGGCTGGTAGACGCCCTTGTCGTTGGCGCCGTTGGTGAACCCGAAGTTGGTGCCGCCGTGGAACATGTAGAGGTTGACCGACGCGCCGGCCGCGAGCAGCGCGTCGAGCTCGGCCGCCGAGTCCGCGGCCGGGGTCGTGTGGTGGTGCGCGCCCCAGTTGTCGAACCAGCCGTTCCAGAACTCGCTGCACATCAGCGGCCCGGTCGGCTGGTGCGCCCGCAGGATCGCCAGCCGCTCCCGCGCGCCGGAGCCGAAGGAAGCGGTGCGGTGCAAGCCGTCGAGGCTGCCCGCCTCGAGCATCTCCGGGGTCGGCTGGTCCACTGTGGTCAGCGGCACGGTGATGCCGGCCGCGCGCGTGTGCTCGGCGAGCGCTTTCAGGTAGCGCTTGTCGTCGCCGAACGCGCCGTACTCGTTCTCGACCTGGACCAGCAGCACCGGCCCGCCGCGGTCGACCTGGTGCGGCACCACGACTTCGTAGACGCGCGTGAGGTACTCGCGCACGGCGGCGAGGTACCGCGGCTCGAACCGCCGCACCCCCACCTCCGGGTCGCGGAACAGCCAGGCCGGCAGGCCGCCGTTGTCCCATTCGGCGCAGATGTACGGGCCGGGCCGGACGATCGCGTACATCCCGGCTTCGGCGACGAGCCGCAGGAAGCGGTCCAGGTCGAGCCCGCCGGTGAGGTCGAAGACGCCGGGCTCGGGGGCGTGCGCGTTCCACGGCACGTACGTTTCGATGGTGTTGAGGCCCATCCGCCGGGCCTTGTCGATCCGGTCGGCCCACAGGTCCGGGTGCACCCGGAAGTAGTGCAGGGCACCGGAAAGGATCCGGAACGGACGGCCGTCCAGCAGGAAGTCGGTGTCCCCGATGGCGAACTCAGGCATGCCGGCCCGCCTCCGGGCTCAGCTGGAGCACCGTCCAGGACAAGGGTGGCAGTGTCGCGGTGATGGTGGTCCCCCCTGGGTCGGACGTCGTGGCGGTGCCGGGGAGCGGCACCGGCCGGACCGGTTGCGAGACGGCGGTGTTGACGGCGTGCCGGGATTCGCCGGCGGGCGCGGTCAGGGTTTCGGCGGCGTACACGCCGAACCGGGCGCCGCGGAGCCGGAGGCGGACCTCGGTCGGCGACGCCGTGGCGCGGTTGGTCAGGAACACCGCGCCCCGCCCGGATTCTTCGACCGTCGCGGCGACGTCGACGAGGTCGACTTCGCCGTGCTGCGCGGTGCGCAGCCGCGGGCCTTCGACGGCCAGGCGCAGGCTCGCCCCGCCGGCCAGCGCGGCGACCCGCTGGAACGGGTGGAACGTCGACTGCCGCCAGGCCGGGCCGCCGGGCTCGGTGCGGATCGGCGCGATGACGTTCACCAGCTGCGCCTGGTTCGCCATCGTGACGCGGTCGACGTTGCGCAGCAGCGAACTCAGCAGCGAGCCGACGACGACCGCGTCGGTGACGGTGTAGTCGTCCTCGATGATCCTCGGGTGCTCCCGCCAGCCGCCCTCGGCGAGCCGGGCCTGGTCGACCTCGTTCCAGCGGCGCAGGTCCCAGACGTTCCACTCGTCGACGCTGATCCCGACGTCCAGCCCGAGTTCGTCGATGATCCCCGCCACCGTGCCGATGTAGGCGTCGAGCGCGGCGCCGCTGGCCAGGTAGCTGTCGGTGTCGCCGTGTAGTTCCTGGTAGTAGGCGTGCAGCGAGATGTGGTCGGCGAGCCCGGCCGTGTGGCGCAGCACCGTCCGCTCCCAGTCGCCGAACGTCGGCATGTCCGCGTGGGAGCTGCCCGCGACGACGAGTTCGACGCCGGGGTCGATCATCCGCATGACCCGCGCGGTCTCGGCGGCCAGGCGGCCGTACTCGTCGGCGGTCTTGTGGCCGATCTGCCACGGGCCGTCCATCTCGTTGCCCAGGCACCACAGCTTGAAGCCGAACGGGCGGTCGGCGCCGTTCGCGCGCCGCCGCTCGCTCAGCGCCGTGCCACCGGCGTGGTTGCAGTACTCCAGGACGTCGGCGGCTTCCTGGATGCCGCGGGTACCGAGGTTGACCGCGTACATCACCTCGGTACCCGCGGCTTCGGCCCACGCGACGAATTCGTGCAGGCCGAAGCGGTTGGACTCCACGCTGTGCCAGGCCGGGTCGAGCCGGGCGGGCCGGTCCGGGCCGACGCCGTCCTCCCAGCGGTAGCCGGAGACGAAGTTGCCGCCGGGGTAACGGACGACGGTCGGCCCGAGCTCCCGGACCAGCTCCAGGACATCACCGCGGAAGCCGCGATCGTCCGAAGTGGAGTGTCCGGGTTCGTACAACCCGGTGTACACGGACCGGCCCATGTGCTCGACGAACGAGCCGAAGAGGCGACGCGGGACCGGGCCGATGACCTGGCCCGCGTCGCCTTCGATGTGGACGGTCATCCCGCGCTGACCGTGAAGCCCTGCTGGTTGCCGTAGTCCACGATGGCCTGCTGCCAGGCCGCCAGCCCGGCGTCGAGACCGGTGCCGTTCAGGTAGGCCTTGCCCGCGGTGTCGCTGAACACGCTGTTGGCGTAGGTCTGGTACGGCAGGTAGGTCCAGCCCGGGGCGACGTCCTTCGACGCCTGGGTGAGCACCTGGTTGATCTTCTGGCCGGCGAAGTACGGCGCGGCCTGGTCGACGAACGCGGGCGAGGTCAGGTCGGCCGTCGTGGACGGGAACCCGCCGCTCTTGATGAACGGCTGGACACCGCCGCCGTGGTTGAGCCAGCGCACGAACGCCGCGGCGAGCGCCGGGTTCTTGCTCTGCTTGAGCACCGACTGCGTGCTGCCGCCGTTTTCCGCGGTGACCGCCTGCTGCCCGTCGTAGGTCGGCATCGGCGCCACCGCCCACTTGCCGCTGCCGCCGGGGACCGAAGAGATGAAGTTGCCCGGCATCCAGGCGCCGGTGACGAGGGAGGAGATGGTGCCGTCGCCGAGGGCGCGGAACCAGTCGTCGGACCACTCCTTGACCGGGGCGAGCAGCTTGCCCTGGATCAGCTGGTCCCACATCGCGGTCCACTTCTTGGTGCCCGCGTCGGCGAAGTTCACCTTCACGTTCCGGCCGTCGACGCCGAACGGGTGCCCGCCGGCCTGCCAGATCATGCTCAGCGCGAACCCGGGGTCGCCGGTGTCGGAGGTGATGTACTTCGTCGGGTCGGCGGTGTGCAGCTTCTTCGCCGCGGCGACGTACTCCTCCCACGTCTTCGGCACGGCGATGGCGTTCTTGTCGAAGACTTCCTTGTTGTAGAACAGCGCCATCGGTCCGGAGTCCTGCGGCAGGCCGTAGACCCCGTTGCCGTTCTTCACCTGCGCCCACGTCGAGGCGCTGTAGTCCTTTTCGAACGAGCCGAAGCCGAACTGGTTGAGGTCGGCCAGTGAATCGGTCAGCGCGAACTGCGGGAGGGCGTAGTACTCGATCTGCGCGACGTCCGGCGCGCCGGAGCCCGCCTTGATCGCGTTCTGCAGCTTGGTGTACTCGTCCTTGTTCGTGCCGGCGTTGACGTAGTTCACCTTGACGTTCGGGTATTCCTTCTCGAACGCGGCGACCTGGTCCTTGGCCGAGGGGGTCCAGCTCCAGTAGGTGATCGTCCCGCCCGCCTTGAGCGCGGCGTCGACGGAGTCCTGGGTGCCGGTGGCGGCGGCGGGCCCGGACGAGCTCCCGGAGGAGCAGCCGACCGCCAGGGCGGCGGCCAGCGCGACGGCGGCGAACGCCTTGGCGCGACTGCGGATGCGTGACATCGAGTGTCCCTTCACGACGGTGTGACGGCTTATTGCTTGACGCTCCCGGCGCTCAGCCCGGACTGCCAGAACCGTTGCATGAGCAGGAAAGCGAGGACGAGTGGGATGATGGTGAGCAGCGATCCGGTGAGCACGAGGTTGAAGATCGGCTGCGCGCCGGCGCCGTTGGCCTGCGCGCTCCACTGGTTCAGCCCGACGGTCAGCGGATACCACTTGGGCTCGCTGAGCATGATCAGCGGCAGGAAGTAGTTGTTCCAGGTCTGCACCATGGTGAACAGCGCGACGGTCACAATCCCCGGGACGAGCTGGCGCAGCGTCACGGTGAGGAAGATCCGGAACTCTCCCGCGCCGTCGATCCGCGCCGCTTCGAGCAGCTCGTCGGGGATGGCGTCGGCGGCGTAGACCCAGATCAGGTAGAGGCCGAACGGGCTGATCAGCGACGGGATGATGATGGCCAGCGGGGTGTTGGTCAGCCCGAGCTTGCTGAACATCAGGAACGTCGGCACGGCGAGCGCGGTGGCGGGCACGGCGACCGCGCCGAGCACGACGGCGAACACCGCGCGACGGCCCGGGAAGCGGTACTTGGCCAGCCCGTACCCCGCCGCCGTGGCGAGGATCGTCGCCCCGCCGGCGCCGACCACGACGTACAGGAGCGTGTTGCCCAGCCAGCGGAAGAAGATCCCGTTGTTGTAGGTGAACGTCTGGCCGATGTTGTCGAACAGCGCGAACGGGCCGCCGAAGGACAGGCCCGACGTCGAGAACAGGGCCGCCTGCGTCTTGGTCGCGTTGATCACCAGCCACGCGAGCGGGACCAGGGTGTAGAGCAGGTACAGCGCCATGACGGCGGTGAGCGTGCGCGACTTCTTCGGCCGCGTCACCGAGAACGTGGCCACGTCACATCCCCTTCCGGGTACCGCGCAGCTGCACGACGTAGGCGATGACCGCGGTGATCACGCCCATCACGATCGCGACCGTGGCGGAGTAGTTGTACTGCTGACCGGCGAAGGAAAGGTTGTAGGCGTACATGTTCGGCGTGTAGAAGGTGCCGATCACGTTCGGCACCAGGTTGCGCATGATGTTCGGCTCGTTGAACAGCTGGAAGCTGCCGATGATCGAGAAGATGGTCGCGATCACGACGGCGCCGCGGATCGCGGGGAGCTTGACGGAGAAGATCGTGCGGAACGTGCCGGCGCCGTCGATCGCGGCGGCTTCGAACAGCTCCTTGGGGATCACCTTCAGCGCCGAGTAGAAGATGAGCATGTTGTAGCCGACGAACTCCCAGGTCACGACGTTGCCGATCGAGGTGAGCAGCCAGTTCTGGGACAGCGGCTTCACGGCGTCGGTGCCGAGCAGGTGGTTGAGGTCCGCGGCGAGCCCGAAGTGGTCGCCGTAGATGAAGCCCCACATCAGCGCGGCGACCACGGCGGGCACCGCGTACGGCAGGAAGATCACGATCCGGAAGAACCCGGCGGCGTGCAGCCGGGCGCTGTCGATCGCCAGCGCCGCGACCAGCGCGAGCAGCAGCATGATCGGCACCTGCACGGCGAGGAACACCAGCACCCGCTGGAAGGACTCCCAGAACTTCGGGTCGGCCAGCACCTGCGCGTAGTTGTCGGCGCCGACGAAGACCGTGCCGCCGAAGAAGGCCTGGTCGCGGAAGAGGCTGAGGACGAACGCGTAGACAACGGGCGCGATGAAGGTCAGCGCGAACACCAGCATGAAGGGGGCGACGAAGAGCCAGCCGCGCCAGTTCCGCCGCCGGCGGCGGGCCGGCGGCGCCGGGCGAGCCGGTGCCGCGACGGGCGGTGCCGCTGTGGACGTCATCGTCCCTCCGGTGTTCGTGCGGATGTTTACGTCAACATGGACGGTCGGAGGGTAACGTGTTGACGTAAACATGTCCAGGACACCTCGAGGAGCCACCCGTGCCGACTGCATCCCCGCGCCGTGGACCGTCGATGGCGGACGTCGCGCGCGAGGCTGGGGTCTCCGGCCAGACCGTGTCCCGGGTCGCGAACGGCAAGACGAACGTCGACGACGCCACGCGCGACCGGGTGCTCGCCGCGATGCGCCGGATCGGCTACCGCCCCAACAGCGCGGCCCGCGCGCTGCGCAACGGCAAGTTCCGCAGCATCGGCGTGATCATTTCGGCGCTCCCGACGTTCGGCAACAGCCGCACCCTCGACGCCATCGCGGCGGCGGTCGTCGCGCAGGGGTTCTCGATCATCCTGATGCCGGTGACGCGCCCGACGCAGGGCGAGGTGACGGGCGCGTTCAGCAAGCTCAACGAGCAGGCGGTCGACGGCGTGATCATCCTGATCGAGCAGCACCAGCTCGACCAGAGCTCGATCGAGCTGCCGCACGGGCTCCCGGTGGTGGTGATCGACTCCAGCGCCCGGTACGACTACCCGGTCGTCGACACCGACCAGGCCGACGGCGCCGCGACGGCGACCCGGCACCTGCTTTCGCTGGGGCACGAGACGGTGTGGCACATCGCGGGCCCGCCGCAGTCCTATTCGGCCGAACGGCGCCGGAAGTCGTGGCGGTCCACTTTGGAGCTCGCGGGCGCGTTCGTACCGCCGGTGCTGACCGGCGACTGGTCCCCTTCTTCGGGGTACGAAGCGGGTTTGACGCTGGCGGCCGACCCGTCGGTGACGGCGGTGTTCGCGGCGAACGACCAGATGGCACTGGGGTTGCTGCGGGCGTTGCACGAGGCGGGCCGGTCCGTGCCGGGCGAGGTGAGCGTGGTCGGGTTCGACGACATGGAGGAGTCGGCGCACTTCTGGCCACCCCTGACGACGATCCGGCAGTCGTTCGAAGCGGTCGGGCGGCACGCGGTGGCGGCGCTGCTGACGGAGATCGAGACGGGGGCGGAGGCGGGGGAACCGGTGAGCGTGCCGACGGAACTCGTGCTGCGTTCCAGCACCGCGGCGCCCCCGGCCTGACGCGGCGCGGTGCCGGCGCGGGACCCAGCGTGGTCGCGAATGGGTCATTGGGGATCTCCGCGGTCCCGAATGACCCATTCGCGACCTCGGCAGCACCGCGCGAACCCGCTGCACGGCGCCAACGAGCGCACCAGCCCGACGGCGAGACCACGAGGTGGCGCGGAAGCCAGGCACCGGACAACACCGCCGGGGCCGCGGAATTGTCGGTGCCTGCCGGTAGCGTGGAAAACGGGGGGCGCCCCCAAGCGGAAGTTCTCGTTTCACCGCGCGGGTGCCGGGGCATTACCGGCCACCAAGCCGGGACCACCGGTACCGCAAACGTCGCAATGGTGTGGACCATTCGGCGTCATCCCCACCGAAACGAGGCCGTCATGCTCGCCATTCTCGCCGCCGTGCTCTTCGGGCTAGCCCTGTTGATGGAGCTGGCCGGGTTCGGGCTCGGCCCGGTCGTCACGACCGGGACGCTGACCACCGCCGGGCTGCTGTGCGTCGCCCTGCACCTGGCCGGCGTCGCCACCGACCGGTCGCGGTTCAGCCGGCGGCGGCGCCGCTGACCTCCGCCGCGCGCGTCAGCACCTGCGCGAACACCTCGGCCGACTGGGCGCCGGACACCCCGAAGCGCTGGTCGACCACGAAGAACGGGACGCCGGACGCGCCGAGGGCGCGGGCCTGCTCGCCGTCCGCCGCGACTTCGGCTTCGTAGGCGTCGGACTCGAGCACGGCCCGCGCTTCCCCGGCGTCGAGCCCCGCTTCGGCGGCCAGCTCCACCAGCGAGTCGCGGTCGAACAGCGACCGGCGCTCGGTGAAGTGCGCGCGGTAGAACCGGTCGACGACGGCGTCGGCCAGGCCGCGGTCACCGGCGAGGTGGACCAGCCGGTGGCCGTCGACGGTGTTGCCCATGTGGACACCGTCCAGGTGGTACTCGAGACCGTCGGCGGCCGCGCGCTCTTCCATCTGCGCTTCCATCGCGTCGGCTTCTTCCAGTGTGCGGCCGTACTTTTCGGCCAGCACCTCACGCGTCGGCCGCGAAGTCCCGCGCGGGAACGACGGGTCGAGCTGGAACGAGTGGTGCACCACCTCGACCTCGACACCGAGCTCGGCGACCGCCCGCTCGAAGCGGCGTTTGCCGAGATAACACCAGGGACAGACCAGATCGGACCAGATGTCTACGCGCACGCCACCAAGCTAACCGAAGGGGCGCCGCGCACTTCAAGGTAACCGGCGGCGACCTGCGGGATAGGGTGTGGCCGGTGACCGTCTCGACCGACGACATCGTCCGGCACGCCGCGCGCCTGCTGGTCGCCGGCACCCGCCTCGACCTCGGCCGGATGGCCGCCGAACTGGGGATCTCGCGCACCACGTTCTTCCGCCGCGTCGGCAACCGCGACGACCTCATGGGCGCGGGCCTGCGCCTGCTGTCCGACCGAACCTGGCAGCGCGCCCTCGACGGCTGGCACACCACCCACGGCGACGCGGTCCGCACCCCGGAAGGCCGCCTGCGCTGCCTGTGGGTCATGGAGGAGTACCGCCGCGAAGTCGCCGCCAGCGACGGCATGCGCAAGCTGATCGAGGCGGAGTCGACGGTCGCGCTGAGGGTGCTGACCGACCCGCGCGGAGCGGTCCAGCCGGCATTGGTCGACCAGCACGTGGAGCTGTTCCGGGCCGACGCCGAGGCGGCCGGCCTGACGCCGTTGGTGGGCCTGCCGGACCTGGCGTTCGCGGTGGTCCGGCTCGGGGAGTCGTTCCTGTACTCGGACGTACTGGCGGCGCGCACGGTGGACCTGACGGTGGCGACGACGTTGCTGGACACGCTCGTCCGCGGCGCTCTGGAGCCGGGCGCCGCCCGCTGACCCCCTCGCCGGCACGTCATGAACGAGTCGTTCACCGCGCCTGGCGTCATGAACGACTCGTTCATGACATCCGGCGCCACGCTCGAGCCGAGCCGGCGGATGCGCCCCAATGTGGCGGCATCCGGGCCCAGAACACCAGCCTCCGCAGACCCACCAGTCACGCGGTCACGCCCCGGCCACCCGGCCGCACAACTGCCAGGCCGGACACGACGCCCGCCCGGAACCCCGGCCCGCACGTCATGAACGAGTCGTTCACCGCGCCGGACGTCATGAACGACTCTTTCATGACGTTCCGGGAGCGGCAGATTTGTCACGCGCGTGAGTGCGGGTCACTGAGCGACCGCACAGTCTGTCAACCACTCACCCGTTCGGCCGTTGTGGAACATTTCGTCGAAGTGTTTCATAAGGCGACCGGAAAGCGGTTACCCCGCGCCCGGCACGCGGCACGCTCTTGGTTGCCGTGCAACGGTTCCATCGGTCCGCCCGTCCGTGTCCGGGCCCGCTTTCGCCTGCCCGGGGAAAGAGAGCGATCCAATGTCCGTACTCACCAGCCCGCCGACGTCGTCAGGCCCGGGTGAGAAAATTTCCCGCCGCCGCCCGTGGCGCGCCAAGGCCGCCGGGGTTTTCGCCGCCGCGCTGGCGGTGACCGCCGCGGTCGCGTCGCCGGCACCCGCTGCCGACAACCCCTACGAACGGGGGCCCGACCCGACCACGGCCAGCATCGAGGCCAGCCGGGGCAGCTTCGCGACCAGCACCGCCACCGTGTCGAGGCTGGCCGTCTCCGGCTTCGGGGGCGGCACCATCTACTACCCGACGAGCACGACCGCCGGCACGTTCGGCGCGGTTTCGATCGCGCCGGGCTTCACCGCCACGCAGTCGAGCATGGCCTGGCTGGGCCCGCGCCTGGCGTCCCAGGGCTTCGTGGTCTTCACCATCGACACCCTGACCACCAGCGACCAGCCCGACAGCCGGGGCAGGCAGCTGCTGGCCTCGCTCGACTACCTCACCCAGCAGAGCTCGGTCCGGTCCCGCATCGACAGCAGCCGGCTCGGCGTCGTCGGGCACTCGATGGGCGGCGGCGGCACGCTCGAAGCCGCGCGCTCACGGCCGTCGCTGCAGGCCGCCGTGCCGCTGACCGGATGGAACCTGACGAAGAGCTGGTCGACGGTGCGCGTGCCGACCCTGGTGGTCGGGGCGGAGGCGGACACCATCGCGCCGGTGGCGTCGCACTCGATCCCGTTCTACACCAGCCTGCCGTCCTCTTTGGACAAGGCGTACCTCGAACTGCGCGGCGCCAGCCACTTCGCGCCCAACTCGTCGAACACGACGATCGCGAAGTACACGCTGTCCTGGCTCAAGCGGTTCATCGACAACGACACCCGCTACGAGCAGTTCCTCTGCCCGATCCCGGGTACCAGCCTGTCCATTTCGGACTACCGGGGCAACTGCCCGCACAGCGGCTGACGCCCGGCCGCCGGGCCCGCGGTCAGCGTTCCGCGGGCTCGGCGGACCACTGCAGCAGGAACCGCAGCGCCTCTTCCGACGGTGACCCGGGTTCGGCGGTGTAGGCCACCAGCCGCTGACCCGGGTGCGTCTCGACGGCGAACTGCTGGACGTCCAGGGTGACCGGGCCCGCCACCGGGTGCCGGTAGGTCTTGGTCAGCTCCCGGGCCCCGCGCACCTGGTGGCGGTCCCACCACAGCCGGAAGTCCGCGTCCTTCTCCAGCAACTCGCCGACGAGCGCGGCGAGCACCGGGTCGGCCGGGTCGCGGCCCGCCTCCATCCGCAGCACCTCGACGCACGCACCCGCCGCCCGCGGCCAGTCCGCGTAGCGGGCGCGGTAGTCCTCGTCGAGGAACGTCAGCCGGATCAGGTTGCGCTCGGGGCGCGGCCGCGCCCCGAAGTCGCCCAGCAGCGCGACGGCCGCGCGGTTCCAGGCCAGCACGTCCTGACGCCGGTTCAGCACCATCGCCGGGACGTCCGGCATGCCGTCGAGCAGCTGCCGCAGCGGGCCCGCGACGTGGTCCTCGGCCGGCGCCGGCGGCTCCGGGGCGACGTCGGCGAGGGTGAACAGGTAGGCGCGCTCGTCCGGGGCCAGCTGCAGCGCGTCCGCGAGCGCGTCGAGGACCGGCCGCGACACGCGCCGCGTGCGGCCCTGCTCCAGCCGGACCACGTAGTCGATGCTGATGTGCGCGAGCTGCGCCAGCTCCTCCCGGCGCAGGCCCGGCACCCGCCGCAAGCGCCCGTCGTCGGGCAGCCCGGCCCGGCGCGGGTCGAGCGCGGCGCGGCGAGCCCGCAGGAACTCGCCCAGTTCGGTACCTGCCATGCCCCCAGTGTCGCAAGACCGCCCGCCGCGTGCCTGGTACCAGGGTGCATAGGCAGTTCCCTCCCTGGTCCGCCACCCGGAACCGGGCGACGGTGGAGTCATGACCGAACGAACCACCCTCCAGCTCGGCGACCGGACGACCGGCCGGATCGGCTACGGCGCGATGCGGCTCACCGGCCCCGGCCACTGGGGCGACTACCCCGACCGGGCCGCGGGCATCGAGCTGCTGCGCCGGGTCGTCGACGCCGGCGTGACGCTGATCGACACCGCCGACGTCTACGGCCCGCACACCAACGAGCAGCTGATCCGCGAAGCCCTCCACCCGTACCCGGACCACCTGGTGCTCGCGACCAAGGGCGGCTTCGTCCGCAGCGGCCCGGAGATCTCGACGATCGCCGCGATCGGGCACCGCCAGTACCTGCGCCAGTCCGCGATGCTGAGCGCGCGCCGCCTCGGCGTCGAGCGGATCGACCTCTACTACCTGCACAGCGGCTACGCGCAGGACGCGTCCTTCGAAGACCAGGTCGGCACGCTCGCCGAACTGCGGCAGGAAGGCGTGATCGGGCACATCGGCCTGTCCAACGTGACCCTGGAGCAGCTGAAGGCCGCGCGGGAGATCGTCGAGATCGCCGCCGTCACCGCGCACTACAACGTCGTGGACCGGCACGAGCAGCCGTTGCTCGACGCCGCCACCGAGGCCGGCGCGGTCTTCGTCCCGTGGCAGCCGGTGTCGCTCAGCACGCCGGGCGCGCCGACCGACACCGCCGGGCCGGCGGCCGTCCGCGCCGTCCTCGAACCGATCGCGGCGCGCCACGGCGCCACCGTCTCCCAGGTCGCGCTCGCCTGGCTGCTCGACCGCTCGCCCGCCGTGCTGCCCATCCCCGGCACGACCTCGCTCGCGCACGTGCGCGAGAACCTCGCCGCGCAGGACCTCGTCCTGAGCCCCGAAGAGCTCACCGGGATCACCGCGCTGCGAGACTGACGGCGACCTTTCCCCTGGTGTGCCCGGCTTCCTGGTAGGCGAACGCGGCACGCAGGTCGTCGAACGGGTAGGTCCGGTCGATGACCGGCGTGAGCGCGCCGGACTCGGCGAACGCGGCCAGCTCGCCCAGGACGGCCTGCTTGTCCGGGCAGGCCACCGCGTCGGCGAGCACGACCCGCCGCCGCGCCAACGGCCCGGCGGCCAGTGCGGCGAAGACGTGCCCGGCGGGCTGCAGCCAGCGCCCGGCCGGGCCGCCGACGGCGACGAACGTGCCGTCGCGCTCGAGGATCCGGCGGCAGGCGAACACCGACCGGCTGCCGGCGACGTCCAGCACGAAGGCGTAGCGGCGGCCGCCGCGCGTGAAGTCTTCGGTCCGGTGGTCGAAGACGTGCTCGGCACCGAGTGCGCGGACCAGGTCGGCGTTGGCCGCGCCGCACACGGCGTCGACGTGCGCGCCGAGCGCCTTGGCCAGCTGGACGGCGAAGGTGCCGACACCGCCGGAAGCACCGTTGACGAGCACCCGCTGCCCGGGTGCGACACCCCGCAGCGAGAGCAGCGCGGTGACGGCCGCCATCGGCATCGTCGCGGCCTGCTCGTGCGACAGGTTCGCCGGCATCGGGGCCAGCAGGTCTTCGGGCACGCAGACGTACTCGGCGTGGGCGCCCCTCGGCAGGAGCGCGTAGACGTCGTCGCCGGGCGCGAAGCGCGTCCCGGCGGTTTCGACCCGGCCGGCGAGGTCGCAGCCGAGCACACCCACCGGCGGGCGGCGAAGCCCGAAGCCGCCGGTCATCAGGCGCGCCACGCGGGGCTCGCCTCTGAGGAAGTGCCAGTCGTACGGGTTGACCGAGGTGGCGTGGACCCGGACCAGGACCTCGCCTTCCGCGGGTACGGGATCAGGCACGTCTTCCCAGGTCAGACTGTCGGGCGGGCCGTACACACGCTGGACGAGGGCCTTCATCGCATCTCCCTTACGTTGTAAGTCTTACAGCGTAAGGGAGCCTCGGGCCAACGCTGGCCAGAGGAGTCTTACGTTGTAAGTCTTACGCCGTAAGGTAGCCCCGGGCCGGACGCGCGTCAAGGGAGCCTTACGTTGTACGATCTTGGGCGTGACCACCGAAGCCCGGATCCCGCTGAGCCGGGAGCGCGTCCTGCGCACGGCCGTCGCGCTCGCCGACGAGCACGGCCTGGCCGCGGTGACGATGCGGCGGCTCGCGGAGGAGCTCGGCGCCGAGGCGATGTCGCTCTACTACCACGTGGCCAAGAAGGAAGACGTGCTCGACGGGATCGTCGACGTCGTGGCCCAGGAGATCAACGAGACGGTCGCCCGCCTGGACAGCGGCCCGGACTGGAAGAGCACGGCCCGGCGGCGCATCCTCACCGCCCGCGAGGTGTTCCTCCGCCACCGCTGGGCGCCGGCGCTGTTCGGGACGCGGTCGTCGACGAGCCTCGCGGTGCTGAAGTACTACGACAGCCTGGTCGCCTTGATGCGCGAAGGCGGCTTCTCGCACGACCGGATCCACCACGCGCTGCACGCGCTCGGCAGCCGGGCACTGGGGTTCAGCCAGGAGCCGTTCGACCCCGGCCCGGACGCGTCGGCCAAGGTCCCGGCGGAAGTGGTCGCGCAGCTGCCGAACCTGGTGGCCATGCTGAGCGAGATCGCCCACGACGACCCGGATTCGACGCTGGGCTGGTGCGACGACCAAGCCGAGTTCGAGTTCGGCCTGGACCTCGTCCTCGACGGGCTGGACCGGCTGCGGGGGCGGTAGTCCACCAGGTGGGACACCCCGGAGTGCCGGAGCAGAATCGGCGGGGTGTCACGACCACTGCGGAAGCTCGGCTTCCTGACCATCGGCCTCTTCGACGCGGCGGACCCGCGCCGGGGGCACGAGTCGACCCTCGAGATCATCGAACTGGGTGAGCGGCTCGGGTTCGACAGCGCCTGGGTGCGGCACCGCCACCTGCAGTACGGCATCTCGTCGCCGGTCGCCGTGCTGGCCGCCGCGTCGCAGCGGACCAGCCGGATCCACCTCGGCACCGCCGTCATCCCGCTCGGCTGGGAGAACCCGCTGCGGCTCGCCGAGGACCTCGCCACCGTCGACCTGCTGTCCGGCGGGCGGCTCAACCCCGGGCTGAGCGTCGGGCCGCCGATGCGGTGGGACGACGTCAAGCAGGCCCTCTACCCGGACACCGCCGACGTCGAAGACTTCTCCTACGACCGGGTGGAACGGCTGCTCGGGTTCGTGCGCGGCAAGCCGGCCACCGGGTTCAGCGGGACGCAGGGTTTCGAGGTGTTCTCCGACCGCGTGCAGCCCCAGGCGCCCGGGCTCGGCGACCGCCTCTGGTACGGCGGGGCGAGCCTGCGCTCGGCCGAGTGGGCGGGCCGGCACGCGATGAACTTCCTGACCAGCAGCGTGGTCAAGGCCGAAGGCGACAGCACGGACTTCGCGGAAATCCAGCTGTCGCACATCGAAGCGTTCCGGGCCCACCACCCGGACGGCGCGGCGGCCCGCGTCTCCCAGGGCCTGGTCGTGATCCCGACCGACAGCGCTACGCCGGAGCAGCGGGCGAAATACGAGGACTACGCCCGGAAACGGCTGCCGCGCACGGCCGAACCGCAGGGCCCGGCCCGGATGCTCTTCTCCCCCGACTTCGTGGGCACGTCGGCCGAGATCGCCGAGCGGCTCCACGCGCACAAGGCGTTCCGCGAAGTCGACGAGGTGGCTTTCGCCCTGCCGTTCACCTTCGACCACGAAGACTACGTGCAGATCCTCACCGACATCGCGGAACGCCTCGGCCCGGCGCTGGGCCGGAACTCCTGACCTACTTGTTGGTGCCCGGGGTCAGCACCTTGTCGATCACGAAGACCGTGGCGTTCTTCGTGGGGATGTTGCCGCACAGGATCTTCGCGCCGTTGACCGTCATGTTCTCGCCGGAACCCTCGATCTTCAGCGGGCCACCAGCGGTGTTGAGCGAGTCGAGCGAGCCCGCGGACGCGAGGCCCTTGGCGTCGTAGCGCTTGCCCACGACGTGGTACTGCAGGATCGGCGCCAGCTCGGCGGGCTTGCCGGCCAGCTCGGCGAACTTGGCGTCACCCAGCGCGGCGAACGCCGGGTCGGCCGGCGCGAACACCGTGATGGCCGGCTGGCTGTTGAGCGTGTCGACCAGGTTGGTGGCCTTGACGGCCGCCACCAGCTTGGTCAGCAGCGGGTTGGTCGACGCGGCCGAGGCGACCGGCTGCGGGCCCATCGAGTCCAGCGAACCGGGGGCGGACCCCTGCGGCAGCTGGGAACAGGCCGGGCCGAACACGTCGGCGTTGGTGGTCACGCCGTCACCCGAACCGGCGGCCATGCTGGACGACGGCGCCGCCATCGACGACGACGGCGCCATCGAGCTGCTGGAGCTGCCCGACGAAGCGGTGTCGCTGCTGCTGCACGCGGTCAGCGAAAGGGCGGCGACAGCGGCGACGCCGATTCCGGCGACACGAAGCTTGGTCACGAAAATCACTCCCACAATCAACTGAGAACTTCTTCTTGACGGGTATTCGGAACTACTCGGAAATCGGATTGCCACCCGATGGGGTGATCTGGGTCACTGGGCGGTGAAAGCGATGTTGTGCCACCCGGTCGCACCGTCGGGAACGGTGCCGGCACGCATTTCGGTCTGCGTGTACCCGCTTTTGTCGGTCGCACGGCAGACGACCTGGTGCCCGCCGGGCGCGGCGTCGAACTCGATCCACCACATACGCCAGGTTTCCAGGTTGACTTCGTGGGACAGCATGGCTTCCCGCCACGGGCCGCCGTCGATCCGCACCTCGACCTTCGCGACGCCGGTGTGCTGCGCCCAGGCGATCCCGGCCACCCGGACCTTCCCCGAAGGGACGGTTTCGAAACCCTTCGGCGTGTCGATCCGCGATTCCGTCTTGATCGGCGCTTCCCGGCTCCAGCCGCGTTTCAGCCAATAGGCCTGCCGCGCCCGCCACGTCGTCACTTCGAGGTCGGTCACCCATTTCGTGGCCGACACGTACCCGTACAGCCCGGGGATGACCAGCCGGGCCGGGAATCCGTGTTCGATCGGCAGCGGCTCGCCGTTCATCCCGATGGCGAGCATGGCGCCGCGGCCGCGGTCCATCGCCGCGGCGACCGGGCTGCCCGACGTCCAGCCGTCCACACTGGACGAATAGAGCTGCTCGGCACCCGGGCGCACCCCGGCTTCTTCCAGCAGGTCGGCCAGGTCGACGCCGATGAAGTTCGCGGTGGACACGTACGTGCCGCCGACCTCGTTGGACACGCAGGTCATGGTGATGGTGCGTTCGACGAGCGGGCGGTTGCGGATATCGCCGTAGCCGTAGCGGACCTCGCGGTCCACCATGCCGTGCAGCCGCAGGCTCCAGTCTTCGGTGCGCACCTGCGGGACGGACAACGCGGTGTCCACGCGGTAGAAGTCGGCGTTGCGGGTGACGAAGGTCGGCGTACCGAGCTTCGCGAAGTCGGCGTCGGCCGGGATCATCGGCGCGGTGCGCACCGGGACCAGCCGGCCGACCGCCTCCCGCGACGAAGCCGCGTCCCGGCTGCCGGCGAGCAGCTGCCCGCCGGCGCCCGCCACCCCGGCCCCGACGACGACACCGGCGCCCGCAAGCAGGACCGTCCGGCGCGAGGAGCCGGCCGCGGGCTCGCTCACGACGTCGCGCCGGGCGAGGCGGTGCAGCAGGACGAACGCGGCGACCCCGGCGACCAGGCTGGCCAGCGGGGCGAGCAGCGCGACCGCGCCGAGATCGGGCCGGGCGTACACCGCGACCAGCCCGACCAGGCCGAACCCGGTGACCACGACGATCCCCGGCCACGGCGTGCGGCGGGAGAGCAGGCCCGCCACCGCCGCGACGGCCACCATGACGACGGCCATCCCCGACAGCAGCACGAGCTTGTCGTACGTGCCGAAGGTGCGGACCGCGAAGTCCTTGAGCTGCACCGGGGTCAGGTCGATCGCGCCGTTGCCGACCGCGAGGTACGGCGACGCGTTGACGCCGACCAGCCCGGCGATCAGGTGGCCCGCCGCGAGGGCCGCGGCGAGCGCCACGACGCCCAGCGCCGCCGCGACCCACCGGCCCAGCCGGGGTTCGGCCGCGACCGGTCGTTCGGCAGTCGAGGTGCTCATCGCACTCCTGTTCAGAGTCTGGTGGTCGGGGCTTGGCGCTCCCCGCCGGCTGGTGATCAGGGGCCGCATGCGCCCCAATGTGGCGTTCGGTGCGTCCAGCGCACCCAATGTGGCGTTCGGTGCGTCCAGCGCACCCAACGCCACATTGGGGCGCGTCCGGCGCTCCCTGTGGTCAGGTCAGGTCAGGTCGATCCGGGCGACCGCCGGCGTCGTCGGGCCGGGAGAACCGCCCGCGGGCTCGACCGTGATCCCGATCCGGTCGACGCCCGCCGGGAGGCCGGTCGCCATGGGCCGCATGCGGTCCGGTGACTCCGGCTGCATCAGCCCGGCCGAGTGCGCGCCGCCCTTGCCGATCAGCCACACCTGGTAGACGTGCGCCGCGTCGAGGGCCGGCAGCCCGGACGCGAGCAGGACGGCCTGGTTGCGGCTGCGGGAAACCACGAGCGTCGAGCTGCCCTCGCCGGTTCCCTGGATCGCCGTGGCGTCCGGGGCGGCCAGCACCGGGTCGGCCTTCTGCTGCGGGACGGTGGTGGTCTGCACGCCGGCCACGACCACCGCCACCACGGCCGCCGCGGCGGCCCCGAACAGCGCGATGCGCAGCTGCCACGTTTTGGCACGGCTGAGCTTGCGCACCACCGGCACTCTCGGCGGGAGCTGGCGGGTGCGGGCCACGTCGGCGAGCACGACCAGCTTCAGCTCCGGTGGCGGCGTCACCCCGGCGGCCACGCCGAGCCGGGCGCCGGTCGCGCGCAGCTCGTCGACCTCCTGCCGGCAGGCGGGGCACTCCCCGAGGTGCCGTTCGAACTCGGCCCGGTCCACATCGGACACGGCGTCGAGCGCGTAGGCCCCGGTCAGCGTGTGCAGCTCGGCGGTCATCGGTCCACCCCCAGGCAGTCACGCAGCCGGATCAGGCCGTCGCGGATCCGGGTCTTCACGGTCCCCGGCGCCACCTTCAGCACCTCGGCGACCTCGGGGTAGGTGTAGCCGTTGTAGTAGGCGAGCACGATCGACTCGCGCTGCAGGTCGGTGAGCGCGGACAGGCACTGCCGCACCCGCTGCTGGTCCAGACCGGCCAAAGTGGACTCGGTGACCTCGTCGAACGGCCGCCGCACGTCCATCCGCCCCGCCCGGTCTTCGCGGTCGAGGACGGCCTGGTGCGAGCGCACGCGGTCGACGGCCCGGCGGTGCGCGATCGTCAGCACCCACGAGAGCGCGCTCCCGCGCTCCGGGACGTACCTCGCGGCCTTGCGCCACACCTCCACCAGAACCTCCTGAGCCACTTCCTCGGCTTGCGCGTGGTTGCGCAGCACGCGCGTCACCAGCCCGAGCACCGGTCCGGCGACGAGGTCGTAGAGCGACGAGAACGCCGTCTCGTCCCCCGCCGCCACCCGTCGCAGCAGTTCCTCGGCGCTCGGCGGGGGCACCGGTGTCTCCCCCGGATGCAGCCGTAGCCGTCCACGTTCACCCATGTCCGGCAACCTCCACGTCACCCACCACGCCCTCCGGCCTCGACAGGGGTTCGCGGCTGGACGGCGGCGCGGACTGGTGCGCAGTAGCCCTTCCCACCCGGAAGGCCCAACTCCGGGGCCTCGACCCATCCGGTGGCCGAGCGGCTCCGAAGGGCTTGTGCGTAGGTGCGTCAGAAGGCCGGCGGCTGGGCGTCCCAATGGCGAACGGCCGGATCCTTGATCGCCGCCAGGCGCTCGAGCCAGTGCACGACGTCGTACTCGACGTTCGTGGGGCCCTCGGCCCGAAGATGCCTGATCCGCTCGTGGAGCGCGAGGTCGGGGATCCGGCCGGAGAAGAACAGCACCGGACCGCCGTAGCTCCGGCGGAAACAGGCGAGGTCGTCGATGCCCGCGTCGTTGTCCGCGCCGCGGCAGAAGTCGGAAAGCACGGCGTCCGGGGTGGCCGGCGAAAACGACACGGCGTCCCGGTGGGTCACCACGTCCAGCTGGACTCCGCACGCGGAGAGGTACGCGGCGAGGTCCGTGTTGTTCCCCGGCTGGTCGTCGATCCACACGACGTGCAGCCGACGCAGCCGGGACCGGAGCGCGAGCCCCGGTGGCAGCCGGACGCGCAGGGCCCGCGACCCCCGAAGGGACGCGGCGGGCAGGACCGGCGGCTCGACCGTCGCCAGCGGGCGACGGCGCAACTGCTCCACCAGGCGGTCGCTGGGCCCGTCGATGCTCCTGAGCAATGCCACGAAGTCCCGGTCCGCGGCGAGGGCCGGGAACTCGCCGGGCAGCTCGCCCTCCAGCTCGGCCAGCGACTCCGGGCCTCGAGGCGGACGGAGCCCCTTCGCCCCGAACACCACCGCCCAGCGGTCCTGGTCCAGCTCGCCGCCGTCCCTCACCCCGGCCCGGTACTCGTGGTAGGTCAGGAACTCGCTGATGACGTCGGCGTGGCGCGGGTTGGCCAGCAGTCGGTAGAAACCGGGGTAGAAGTGCTGGAGCAGGATCACCTTGACCAGGTTCTCCAGGCCGACCTCGTTCCAGGACCGGTTGAGGTGGTACTCCAGCACGAAGCTGTTGATCAGCCGCTTGATCCGCCGCGGGTTGCGGCCGGAGCGCGCGATGATCACGTCCTTCAGCGACTCGCCGAACAGCCCGCCGGTGTGCGAGCGGGCCAGGTAACCGTCCACCAAGCGGGTCGCCTGTTCCACCGAAGGGACCGGGATGCGGTAGCTGATCTGGACGATCTTCTCGAGGTACTCGACCGCGGCCGCCGGTTCGGCGACGCCGGCGGACTCGCGCACCGGTCCAGGTCGTCGACGAACACCACCAGCAGCCGGCCGCCGCCCGCGGACCCGCCCTTGGCCAGCCACGCCCCGAACGCGTCCCGCAGGACCCCTTTGATCTCGTTGCGGGCCTGGGCGTCCAGCGACATCCGCTGCCACATCTCGTCGACGACCCGCCCGACGCCGAAGAAGCTGGCCAGTGCGAGACCGGCACCGCGCACCACACCGAACAGGTGGGCCCGCCGGGACATCGACCGCAGCGCGCGCCGGAGGACGTTGCGGTCGAACCGCAGCAGCACCGACTTGATCAGGCCCTCCAGCGCGCTCGCACGGCCTGAGGTCCACGCGTTGAACCACACCGCCGACACTCCGGGCTCGTGGGCCAGCGTCGCCTCGAGCCGGTGCATGAGGCTGCTCTTGCCCATGCCCCACGCGCCGTCGACGGCCAGTGTGAACGGCGCGGCGCCGCGGGAGGCGACGATGAGGTCGGCGAGGCCGCGGGCCACCTGGGTGACCTCCAGCAGGTCGTCGTCGGTGCCGTCGCCGACCGGCGCGTCGTTGAGCACCACGAAGTGCCGCTGCCTCGGGGGTGTGGCCACGAAACCTTTCTACCGCCATTCGTCGGCTCGATGAACGCCGCATCACACTGCGTGAGAAAGTGCCCGTTCGGCCACGCCGGCGGTGACCTCCGACACTTCTTGATCACCCCGAAGTGTGAAAGTTTTTCGGAACGCTGGGCGTTGAACTCACTATGCGTTATCCCTGGAACAAGCCGAAGTTAACCGACGAGTAGCAAAGGCGGTCCGATGACCGACCCGCACAGCGTGACCAGCGCCCGCATCGACTTCGCCCTGCGCACCTTCGGGGCCGGCCCGCGGCCGGTGCCCGCCGAGCTGGAGTACGACACCCGCGACCCGTACGCGGTCGCCGTGGTGCTGCACGCCGGCCCGAGTGCGGTCCGGTGGCTGTTCGGCCGCGATCTGCTGGCCGACGGCCTGCTCGCCCGGTGCGGCGACGGCGACGTCCGGATCGGCCCGGCCGGCGACCCCGCCCTGGTCGTCGTCGAGCTGAACTCCCCCGACGGCGCCGCCGTGCTCGAGGCGCCCGCGAAGGAGATCGCGGCCTTCCTGGACCGGACCTACGACGTCACACCGGCCGGCAGCGAGAGCGACTGGTTCGACTTCGACACCGAGCTCGAAAAACTCTCCTACCAGGACTGAGTACCGTCCCCGGGTGAGCTTCTTCCTGACGAAGGTCCTCGCCGCGCTCGAAGACGGCGGTGACCGCCCCCTGTTCATCCAGGATGGCGTCACGACGTACCACCAGGCCCGCGACCGGCTCCACCGGCTGCACGCGGGCCTCGGCCGGGCCGGGGTCGTCGCGGTCGACCTCCGCAACCGGCCGGAGACCGTCCTCGTGCAGCTCGCCGCCCTCCTGCGCGGGGCGACCGTCCTGCTGGTCCCGGCCTCCGCACCGGACGGGCCGCGCTACCCGGGCGTGACCACCGTCGTCACCGACCGCCCGCGGCACTGGCCCGGCGAAGACGTCCGCACCCTCGACGACCTCGACGGCGAGCCCGAGCCGCTCGACCCGCCGGAAACGGTCAGCCTCCTCTTCCCCACCGGTGGCACCACCGGCACCCCGAAGCTCATCCGCCACAGCGGCATCTACGACGGCATGGCGCACATCTTCGCGCCGTCCCCGGACGGCCCGGGCCGCACGCTGCTCGTCGCCCCGATGACGCACATGACCGGCAACGCCACCGTGCTCGGCGCGCTCCTGCGGCGCGACACCGTCGTGGTGCACGACGGCTTCGACGCGGGCGCGGTCCTCGCCGCGATCCAGGAGCACCGGATCGACACGCTCTCGCTGACCCCGCCGCGGCTGGCGGCGCTCCTCGACCACCCGGCGCGCGAGACGACCGACCTCGGCAGCGTCCGCTCCCTGTCCCTCGGCGCCGCGCCGCTGCCGCCGCACCGGCTCGCGCAGGCGCTCGACGTGTTCGGGCCGGTCGTCGGCCAGGGGTACGGCCTCACCGAAGCCCCGATGATCGCGAGCATCTCCGCCGCCGAACTGGTCGACCGCCCGGAGCGGCTCGGCTCGGTCGGCCGGATCGTGCCCGGCATGGAAGCCCGGCTCACCGCCGGCGGCGAGGTCGAAGTGCGCGGCCTGGCCATGATGGACGGCTACCTCGACGGCCCGGCGGTCGGCGCCGGCTGGCTCCGCACCGGCGACCTCGGCCGGTTCGACGACGAGGGCTACCTCTACCTGCTCGACCGCGCGGACGACGTGGTCGTGGTCGGCGAGCACGGCACGAAGATCCCCACGACCGTCGTCGAACACGCCATCGCGACGCATCCCGCGGTCGCCGGTGCGGCCGTTTTCGGCGTCCCCGGCCCGGACGGGCAGCTGCTGCACGCCGTCGTCGTCGCCACCGGGCCGATCGGCGCCGACGAGGTCCGGGCCCACGCGCGGGCGGCCTTCGGCCGGGAGCACTACGTCCCGGCCGGCGTGGACTTCGTCGACGCGCTGCCGCTCACCGAGGTCGGCAAGGTCGACAAGCGCGCACTCGTTCAGCTCGTGACGGCGCCGTAGGACGACGACCGGACCAGCTTCGCGTACTTCCCGAGCACCCCTTCCGGGAACTTGTTCGGCAGCGGCTCCCAGCCCTCGCGCCGGCGGGCCAGCTCGGCCGCGTCGACCAGCAGGTCGATGCTGCGCGCCTTGATGTCGACGGCGATCCGGTCGCCGGTGCGGACGAACGCGATCGGGCCGCCGTCGACCGCCTCCGGGGCGACGTGGCCGATGCACAGGCCCGTGGTGCCGCCGGAGAACCGGCCGTCGGTCAGCAGGAGGACGTCCCGGCCGAGGCCGGCGCCCTTGATCGCCGCGGTGATCGCCAGCATCTCCCGCATGCCGGGGCCGCCCTTCGGACCCTCGTAGCGGATGACGACGACGTCGCCCGCTTCGATCCGGCCTTCGTTCAGCGCCGCCATCGCCTCCTGCTCGCGCTCGAACACGCGCGCCGGGCCTTCGAAGTTCGCGGTGTCGAACCCCGCGGACTTCACGACGGCGCCCTCGGGCGCGAGCGAGCCGCGCAGGATGGTGATGCCGCCGGTCGGGTGCAGCGGGTTGTCCAGCCGGCGCAGGACTTCGCCGTCGATCGGGTCCGGGTCCAGCTCGGCGAGGTTCTCCGCGACCGTGCGGCCGGTGACCGTCAGCGCGCCGCCGTGGATCAGGCCTTCGTCGAGGAGGGCCTTCATCAGCACCGGGATGCCGCCGTGGCGGTCGATGTCGTTCATGACGTACTTGCCGAACGGCTTCAGGTCGCCCAGGTGCGGGACGCGGTCGCCGACGCGGTTGAAGTCGTCGAGGGTCAGCTCGACCTTCGCCTCGTGCGCGATGGCCAGCAGGTGCAGGACGGCGTTGGTCGAACCGCCCAGGGCCATCACGACGGTGATGGCGTTCTCGAACGCCTCCCGCGTGAGGATGTCCCGCGCGGTGATGCCCTTTTCGAGCAGCCCGACGACCGCTTCGCCCGAGAGGTGCGCGTAGTGGTCGCGGCGGCGGTCCGCGGACGGCGGCGCGGCCGAGCCCGGCATGCTCATCCCCATCGCCTCGGCGGCCGACGCCATCGTGTTCGCCGTGTACATGCCGCCGCAGGCGCCTTCGCCGGGGCAGATCGCGCGCTCGATGCGGTCCAGGTCGTCGGTCTTGAGCCGGCCCGCGCGGCACGCGCCGACCGCCTCGAAGGCGTCGATGAGCGTGACGTCCTTCTCGGTGCCGTCGGTGAGCTTCACCCAGCCGGGGGCGATCGTGCCCGCGTAGAGGAACACCGACGCGAGGTCGAGGCGCGCCGCGGCCATCAGCATGCCCGGCAGCGACTTGTCGCAGCCGGCCAGCAGGACCGAGCCGTCGAGCCGCTCGGCCTGCATCACCGTCTCGACGGAGTCCGCGATGACCTCGCGCGAAACCAGCGAGAAGTGCATGCCGTCGTGGCCCATGGAGATGCCGTCGGACACCGAGATCGTGCCGAACTGCAGCGGGTAGCCGCCGGCCGCGTGCACGCCTTCCTTCGACGCCTGCGCGAGCCGGTCCAGCGACAGGTTGCACGGGGTGATCTCGTTCCACGAACTGGCGACGCCGATGATCGGCTTGCGCCAGTCGCCGTCCCCCATCCCGACGGCGCGGAGCATGCCCCGGGCGGGGGCCGCCTCGATCCCGTCGGTCACCGTGCGGCTGCGGGGCTTCGGGTCGATCGTCATCGTGGGCCTCCGATACGACGTCCGGACGAACTGCATGCTACCAACGTCCGGGCGGTCCGCTGGGCGGAACGAATCCCTTCCCGGACCCGCGCGAACCGGCGAAAACTCGGCGAAATGATCGCCACAGTGGTGTGGGGCACGGGCAACGTCGGCCGTGCGGCAATCCGGGCCGTCGACGCCCATCCGGCGCTGAAGCTCACCGCGGTGCTCGTCCACGACCCGGCGAAGGTCGGCAAGGACGCGGGCGCGCTGGCCGGGCTCGACGTCGAGCTGGGGGTCGAGGCCACCGACGACGTCGAGACGGTGCTGGCGGCGAGCCCGGGCGCCGTGGTCTACGCCGCTTCCGGTGACGTCCGGTTCGACGGCGCGTTCGCCGACGTCGTGCGGGCGGTCCGGGCGGGCGCGGTCGTCGTGACGCCGGCGCTCTACCCGCTGTACGACCAGCGCAACGCGCCGCCGGAGCTGCGCGACCCGGTCCTCGCCGCGATCGAAGCGGGCGGCGGCTCGCTGTTCGTCTCCGGCGTCGACCCCGGCTGGGGCAACGACGTGCTGCCGCTGCTGATCAGCGGGCTCGGCACGGACGTCGACGTCATCCGCTGCCAGGAGATCTTCGACTACTCGACCTACGAGCAGCCCGACTCCGTCCGGTACCTGGTCGGCATGGGCCAGCCGATGGACTACGACCCGCCGATGCTGATGACCGGCGTGCCGTCGATGGTGTGGGGCGGGCAGGTCCGGCTGATCGCGCGCGGCCTCGGCGCCGAGGTGACCGAGCTGCGCGAGACGCTCGACCGGCGGCCGCTGGAGGAAACCGTGTCCACGCGGACCATGGGTGAGTTCGAGAAGGGCACGCAGGGCGCGGTGCGATTCGAGGTGCAGGGCATCGTCGACGGCGAGCCGCGGATCGTCGTCGAGCACGTCACCCGCATCCACCCGTCGTGCGCGCCGGACTGGCCGGCGCCGCCCAGCGGGGACGGCGCCCACCGCGTGATCATCGAAGGCCGGCCGCGGATCGAGGTCAGCGTCGAAGCTTCCGACGAAGGGGAAAACCGGTCCGCGGGCGGCAACGCGACCGCCGTCGGCCGGCTCGTCGGCGCCATCGACTGGCTGGCCGGCGCGGAACCCGGTCTCTACGACGCACTCGACGTCCCGCTGCGCCCGGCAGCCGGCAAGCTCGGAAGGAGGCGCTCGTGAACATCGACATCCCCGAGGGCAAGGACCCGATCGGGTACGTGTGGGGCGAGCTGGTGCCCGGCATCGGGATCGCCGCTTCGCAGTTCTCGCTGGCGGTGTACGAGCACACCACGCTGGGGCTGCGGGAGTTCGAGGCCGCGCGGCTGCGGATCGCGCAGATCAACGGCTGCGTCTTCTGCCTCGACTGGCGGACCGAGCGCGACGGCGTGAAGGTCGAAGAGGAGTTCGCCGACGCGGTCCTGGAGTGGCGCACGACGGACCGCTTCGACGAGCGCACGCGGCTCGCGGCGGAGTACGCCGAGCGGTACACCCTGGACCACCACAACCTGGACGACGAGTTCTGGAAGCGGATGTCCGCTTGCTACAGCCAAAAGGAGATCGTCGAGCTGAGCATGAGCCTCGGCGCGTGGCTGGCGTTCGGGCGCCTGAACCACGTCCTGGGCCTGGACGTCGTCTGCGTCCTGCCGTCCCACCGGTCGTGAGGGGCGCTTCGGCCCCTCACGACCTTCGGGTCAGAAGTCGGTGGCGATGATCTTTTCGATGTTGCGCTCGGCCAGTGCCGTGATCGTGACGAACGGGTTGACGCTGGTGTTGCCCGGGATCAGGGAACCGTCGATCGCGTACAGGCCCGGGTAGCCGGCGAGCCTGCCGTAGTTGTCGGTCGCCTTGCCGAGCACCGCGCCGCCGAGCGGGTGGTAGGTGAGATGGTCGCCCCAGATCTTGTACACGCCGAAGAGGTCGGTCCGGTAGATCGTCCCCTCCGTCGCGTTGATCTTGTCGAAGATGGTCTTCGCCATGTCGATCGACGGCTGCTTCCACGCCGTCTGCCAGTTCAGGTCCACCGCGCGCGTGGTGGGGTTCCAGGTGAACTGCGCGCGGTTCGGGTTCTTCGTGATCGACAGGTAGAACGACGCCCACGTCTCGATCCCGGTCGGCAGCGGCGCGACCTCCGCGAAGGCACCGCCCGCGTTCCAGTTGTCGATGCCGCCGCACGGGATGGACGACTGGAGGCTGCCGGTCGGGTCCCAGATGTGGTTGGCCCGCCCGCACATCACGTTCCCGTTGTCGCCCCAGCCCTTGCCGACCTCGCCGTTCAGGTTCGGCAGCGCGCCGGTCGCCTTCAGCTTCACCAGCAGCTTGCTCGTCCCGACACTGCCCGCGGCGAAGAACACCTTGGCCGCCGTGACGGTCTTGGTGGTGGACACCGCGCCCGCGGTGGTCAGCTGCTCGATCGTCACCGTGTAGCCGCCGCCGGACGCGGGCACCACCTGCGTCACGCGGTGCAGCGGCGAGATGGTGACGCGACCGGTCGCGGCGATCCGCGGGAGGTAGGTCTTCTGCAGGGACTTCTTGCCGTAGTTGTTGCCGTACAGGATTTCCCCGGCCAGCGCCGACTTCGGCACGGTGCCGGCGGCCTCCTGCTCCATGTAGTTCCAGTCGTACACGTCCGGCACGAACACGAACGGGAACCCGGACCGCTGCGCCTGTTTGCGGCCCACGCGGGCGTACTGGTAGGCGTCGGTGGTGTCGAACCAGGCCGGGCGGACGGTGGCGACGCCGAGACCGGCGTTCGCGCGCGGGTAGTAGGTGTTGTACATCTCGTCCGCGTTCACCGTCGGGAGGATCGCGCCGAAGTTCTCCCGCTTGGGCGTGACGGCCATGCCGCCGTTGACGAGCGACCCGCCGCCGACCCCGCGGCCCTGGTAGACGGTGATGCCGCTGAACTCTTCGGCGTCGAGGATCCCGGTGTAGCGCGGGATGTCCTTGTCGATGGGGAACCCGAGGAAGTTGGACAGCGGCTGCTTCGTCTTGGTGCGCAACCAGAACGAGCGCTGGTCGGGGCTGGTCGTGTTGGCGAAGATCTTGCCGTCCGCGCCGGGCGTGTCCCAGGCCATGCCCATCTCGACCATGTGCACGTCGACGCCGGCTTCGGCGAGCCGGAGCGCGGCGACCGAGCCGCCGTAGCCGGTGCCGATCACCAGCGCGGAGACGTTCGCGCCGTCGGGGATGGCGGCCTTGGTGGCCGGTCCCGCGGTCGCGGCCGACGCTCGACCGGCCAGCGCGGCGCCCGCCAAGATAGAACCGGTTCCTGCGATGAAAAGACGGCGGGAAACTCCCCCAGAAGCTGTTCTCCACATGGATTCGTCGCGCATGTGATAGTCCTCACCGTTGAGGTATATTAGAACAGGTTATAACTCAGTGGTGCAGACAAGTCGACATATACCCGCTAGTAACATCCGGGGTTTTGCGGGGGTTCCGCTGAATGGGCCATGATGGACGACTGTGGAGTCGACCCGTGTGGACCGCTGGCTTTGGGCGGTCCGGCTGACGAAGACCCGACCGGACGCCGCGGCGGCGTGCCGCGGCGGGCACGTGCGCGTCAACGACAAGCCCGCCAAGCCCGCGACGACCGTCGTCCCCGGCGACGAAGTGCGCCTGCGCATCGGCGGCACGACCAAGGTCCTCGACGTGGTCCGCGTGATCCAGAAGCGCGTCGGCGCCCCGGACGCGGTGACGTGCTACGTCGACCGCACCCCCAAACCACCCCCGGAGACGGCGATCCCGGTCGCCCGCCGCGACCGCGGCGCGGGCCGGCCGACCAAAAGGGAGCGTCGCGTGCTGGACGCGTTCCGGCAGCAGGAGCCCTAGCCGTCCGCACGGCGGGAACCGTACGTCAGGTCATCCGGCGACTTGATCGAGGGATCGCCGCGCGCGGCCCGGCTTTTCCGGACAGAGCGGGGAATTCGCCGTGCCCGGGTCCGCCCGCGGGGAAAACGGGTAGTCCCCGGTGCCGGTGCGCGTACCACCGGCACGGGCGACGGGGAGAAGAAGTCATGGCGATCAGCGCTGCCCTCGAAACGGCGGCCCCGGAACGGTTGCTGGCCGCGGCGCGGCCGCTCGTGGTGCGCTACTGCCGCGCCCGGCTCGGCACCGGGCAGGACCCCGACGACGTCGTGCAGGACGTCTGCCTCGCGGTGCTCAAAGCGCTGCCCGCGCGGCCGCCGGAGCGCCCCTTCCCGATCTTCGTCTGCGCCATCGCCCGCCACCACGTCGAGGCCGCCCGCAAGGCCGCCGCCCGGCGGCGGGCCGAGCCGGTCGCCGAGCTCCCGGACGAAGGCGACGCGACGCTCGACCCCGAGCACCACGCGCTGCGGCGCGAACTCGGCGAGCGCATGGCGAAGCTGCTGCGGGTCCTGCCGAAGAAGCAGCGCGAAATCCTGGTGCTGCGCGTGGCCGTCGGCCTCTCCGCCGAGGAGACGGCGGCGGTGGTCGGGTCGACGCCGGGCGCGGTGCGCGTCGCCCAGCACCGCGCGCTGAACCAGTTGCGCAAAGCCGTGGCGGGCTGAGCGGCCGGGGCTACCCTGGCCTGGTGAGCGACAGCGAGAACTTCGAAGGACGCGACGTCGGGTCCGGGATCTCGGTGATCCGCGAGAGCACGGACGTCGTCGGCTCGGGGCCGCGCCTGCACCGGCACCCGTACGCCGAAACGTTCGTGATCATCCGCGGCCGCGCCCGGTTCACGATCGGCGACGAGCAGCGCGACGGCGGCGCCGGGGACGTGCTCGTCGTCCCGGCCGGCACCCCGCACAAGTTCGCGGTGCTCGGCCCCGGGGTGTACGAGGCCGTGCACATCCACGAGAGCGACCACTTCGTCACCGAGTGGCTGGAGTAGCTCAGAGCCCGCGGTCGGCGATCATGCCGCGCAGCTTCGTCAGCGCGCGGTACTGCGTGATCCGGACGTTGCCGGGCGAGATGCCCAGCGCGTCCGCGGTCTCGTTCGCCGACAGCCCGACGATGATCCGCATCGACAGGATCTCCTGGTGCAGCGGCGGCAGCAGCGCGAGCAGCTTGCCCAGCCGCGCCCCGAGGTCGAGGTCCAGCACGTGGCTCTCGGGCTCGTTCCCGCCGAGCGGCCGGTCCGGCAGCTCCGGCACCGGCTTCGACCGGTCCCGCGCCACCGACCGGAAGGCGTCGGCGACCTTGTTCGCGGCGATGGCCCGCACGAGGTACAGGAACGAGCCCCCGCGGTCCTGGTACCCGGGCAGCACCTTCAGCACGGCCAGGCACACCTCCTGCGCGACGTCGTCGGCGGAGAGGTAGGACAGGTCCCGCCCGCCGATCCGCGCCCGGCAGTACCGCACGACCGTCGGCTTGATGATCCGCAGCAACGCCTGCACGGCGTCCGGGTCCCCGGCCCGGGCGGCCGCCACGACCGGGTCGAGCTCCTCCTTGCCCAGCTTCCCCTCCGGCCGCGGCAAATCCGCCGGCACGGAATAACCGTCCACTGCCTCCGGCGCCGCCGGCGCCGAGATCATGGTTTCCACGGGTCCCTCCTCGCGTCCGCCACCAGGGGCGTCATCGATCGCCGCCGGACCGCGGGTCTTCGAAGACCCGCATCCGCACGTCGCGTTCCAGTTGCCGCAGCGCGGCCTCGAGCCCGGGTGCCACCGGCAGCCGGCCGCGCCCGAGCAGCACGACGCCGTCGTCCTCGGTGCGGCGGGCGACGGCGAACAGCCCCAGCCCGCGCTCCAGCGAGCCGGGCACCGGCATCGCCGACACCAGCACGGCGTCCTCGGCCCGTTCGAGCACCCGCACGCCGGGCACCGCACCGAGCGCCGCCGCGAAGTCGGCGTGCGCGCCCGGCCCCGCCACCTGGCTGACCACCGTGGCACCGGGTGCGAAGCCGGTCAGCGAACAGGTGGTCATCGCCGACCACAGGTAGACGCCCGCCACCACGACGAGCACCATGACGAGGAGGGTCACGGCTCGGCCCGCCTCACCGGCCGCTGTGGATCATCCGCGCATTCCATGTCCGCTCCTACGATTCGCACTCCGAACAATCGGTTATCGAGGCGCTGAACAGGGGCGTTGCACGGCCGCACTTGTTGTCCACAAGTTGTCCGTTAACCAGAAACCGCCTGTTCGGCGGCCCCGGCGGACACCGCCGGACTACAGGTCAAATTCTTGACAATTCCTGCCGGCACGCGAAGAGCGGTAGCAAAAACGCGCGGTTCGCCGATCCACCGCCCGTACCGCCGCCGACCACCAGGACCCCCTCATGATCACCCACTGAATGACGCACCCCGACGCCACCGGAGAGTGTTCCCCGATGACGGATCCCGATCCCGGTCTGTCCGGCGCCCGCACGGCGGACCGATTCGACGTGTTCCTGTGTTTCACCCGGGCCGACGCCGGCAGTGCGGCGGCGGTCGACCGGATCGAAGAAGCACTGCGCGCCGACGGGCTTCGCGTGTTCCGCGACACCGGGATCGGCGCATTCGAGCCGATCACCCGCGAACTCGCGGACGCGATCGCCGGTTCGCGCGTGCTGCTCGCCTACTATTCGCGCATTCTGCCGACCCGGTACGCGTGCCAGTGGGAATTGACGGCCGCGTTCGTCGCCGCGCGGCGCCACGGCGACCCGGCGGACCGCGTGCTGGTGATCAACCCGGAACCGGGGACCGGGCACCTCGCGCCGGTCGAACTGGCGGACGCGAAGTTCTTCACCGGCCCGGTGACCCCCGAAGTGCTGCCGGAACTGGTCGGCCGGGTGCGGCGGAAGGTCGAGCGCACCGGCGTCCCGCTCGGCGCGCCCGCGGGGCGGACGGCCCCGCCCGGACGGCGGCCACCACCCCGGCTCGTCGGCCGCCACCCGGAGCTGTGGGCCGTCCACAGTGCGCTCAACGCGGCCGCTTTTCCCGGCGCGACACCGTATTCGCGGCCGGTGGCCGTGCTGCGCGGCCTGCCGGGGGCCGGCAAGACGGCGCTGGCCGAGCAGTACGCCTACCTGTTCCACGGCGCGTTCGGCGGCGGGGTCGTCCGGCTCGGGCCGTTCGGGCACCACGAACCGGACGACTTCCTCGCCCAGTTCCCGCTCGCCCTGGCCAGGGCCGCCGCGGACCGCCTCGGCACGGACGTCTCCGGGCTCGACCTCGACCGCCTGCGCGAACTGCTCGCCGACCGGATCGACGCGGCGGGCGAGCGGGTGCTGGTGCTCGTCGACGACGTCCCGGCGGGCCTGCCACCCGCCGTCCTCGACCGGCTGCTCCTGCCGAGCGAGCGGGTGCACACGCTGATCACCAGCCGGTTCGGGCACGCGCCGTGGGACGCGGCGACCGTGGACCTCGGGGGCCTCACCCCGGAGGAAAGCCTGCGGCTCTTCTCGGAGTTCCGGGCGCCCGGCAGCGACGCCGAGCGCGCGGCCGTGCTCCGCTTCGCCGACCGTTGCGGCGGGCACCCGGTCACCCTGCTGGCCACCGCGTTCGCCGTCCGGCACCGGCCGGAACCGCTGACCGACGACGTCCTCGCCGCGCTGCCGGACACCGCGCCGCAGGCGGTCCGGGACCTGCTCGCCGAGCTCACCCCGCTGGCCCGCGACGTCGTCCGGCTCGGCACGGTGCTGGCGCCGGTGCCGTTCCCGGCGGACCTGGCCTGCGCGGTGCTCGGCCCGGTCGCCGCGCCGGAGCTGACCGCGGCGGTGGACGAACTCGTCACGCGGGGTTTCGCCACCCTGGCCGACGGCGAACTGCGCCTGCAGGCACTGGTCGTCGAGGTCGCCCGCACGGAACCCGTCCCCGCCGGGCTGGCCGCGCGCGCGGCCGAGGCGCTCCTCGGCCGGCTCCCCGGCGACCGCGACTTCCTGCTCCAGCACGCCCGCGCGCTGGCCGAACACGCACCGGGCCACCGGGTCCGGCTGCTCCGCCCGGTGGCCGCGGCGTACGAGGCGCAGGGCGACCCGGCCACGGCAGGCGAGGTCCACGCGGTCATCCTCGCGACCGGCGAAGCCACTTCGGCCGACTTCGCCGCGGGGGCCCGCGTCGAGATCGCCTGCGGGCTGTACGCGGAAGCCGTCGACCACGCGCGGGCCGCGCGGGAGCTGGCCGGCGACGAGGCCGAGCGGTACGCCGCCGGGCTCGCCGAAGCGCAGGCCCTCGACTGCCAGGGCGACTACGCCGAAGCCGACCGGACGTTCTGGGCGCGCCACGGCGACGTCCTGCCGGCCGAAGGCGAGGAGCGGTACCGGGCCGCGCTCGCCGTGGCGCTCGCCCGGCGGCTGCGCGGGCGGCCGCGGGACGCCCTCGCGCTCCTCGAACCCCTGCTCGCGGAGCTGCGGGACGCGCCGCCGGGCCCGGTCCGCGACGAGCTCGCGCCGGCCACCCGGCTCGAGTACGCGCGGAGCCTCCAGCTGGCCGGGCGGCCCCGCCGGGCGCGGGAGGTCGCCGGCGACGTCGTCGCGGAGCACCACGCGACCGGCCGGGAGCGGCACGCCCGGTGCGTCGAGGCGGAACTCGTGCGCGCCGACGCGATGCTGGCGCTCGACCTGCGCGACCTGCGCGCCACCCCGGCCGACTGGGAACGCTCGGCGGCCGAGCTGCGGGAACTCGAGAAGAGCTACGCGAAGCGGTACGGCTCCGAGAACCCCCTCACCTTGACCGCGGCCGTGTTCGCCGACCGCGCCCTGCTGGCGCTCGGCCAGCCGAAGCGGGCGCTGGCCGTGCTGTCCGCCACCGAGCAGGTCGTGCTGCGGGTGCTCGGCGCGGACCACCCGCTGCGCTACCGGATCCGGCACGGCATGGGACTGGCGCACGCCCAGCTGCGCGAATTCGGCCGCCAGGCCGAACTGCTCGAGGACATCCTCGAGCCGCAGATCCGGCTGCTCGGGCGGACCCACCCGGAAACCGTCGAGAGCCGGCTCGACCTCGGGATCGCCCTCGCGCTGAGCGGCCGCGGCCCGCGCGCGCGAGCGGCCGAGCTGGTCGACGGCGCCGCGCGCGACATCGTCGACGCGCTGGGCGCGGCCACCGAACTGTCGGCCAAGGCACAGGCCGCCAAGCGCGTCGTGCGGCTCCCCCAGCCGTTCGTGTCCGCGCTGTTCACCGTCGAACGGCTGATCTGGCCGGGCCGCGAGAAAGGCGAATAACCATGGAACGTCAGCTGGCCGATCGCTACCGGCTCGGCCCACTCCTCGGCCGGGGACCGGCGGGCGAAGTCTTCGCCGGTACCGGCACCGACGGCCGCGAGTACGCCGTCAAGCTGCTCGACGCGCGCCTGACCGGGGACTCCGAGGCCGTCGCG
Organism: Amycolatopsis sp. cg9; assembly: GCF_041346945.1. Taxonomy (NCBI): domain Bacteria; kingdom Bacillati; phylum Actinomycetota; class Actinomycetes; order Pseudonocardiales; family Pseudonocardiaceae; genus Amycolatopsis; species Amycolatopsis sp. cg9. Next base: position 555,363 of record NZ_CP166850.1, read on the forward strand.
CGGTTCCTGCGCGCGCAGGCCCCGCTCGTCGGCCTGGCGCACGAACACCTGGTGACCTTGTCCGACATCGTCGTCGAGGGGGACATCGTCGCGCTGGTCGTCGACCGGGTGCCGGGCGGTTCGCTGCGCGAACGGCTGAGCGCGTCGGGACCGCTGCTGCCCGCCGAGATAGCCCGGATCGGCGCCGGGATCGCGGCGGCGCTGCAGGTGGTGCACGACGCCGGGGTCGTGCACGGCGACGTCAAGCCGTCCAACGTGCTGATGGACGACACCGGCGCGGTGCGGGTGCCGAAGCTGACCGACACCGGCGTCGCGTTCCTGGCCCCGCGGCGGACGCACACGTCGCTGGCGACCGCGTCGAAGTACGCGGCACCCGAGGTCGTGCGCGGCGAACAGCCGGGGCCGGCCGCCGACCTCTACTCGCTGGGCGTCGTGCTCTACGAGCTCTACTGCGGGGTCGCGCCGTTCGCCGGCGGGTTCGTCCGCGACGCGGGCGAAGGCCCGGGACGGCCCGGGGAGATCCCGGCCCCGCTGTGGGACCTGCTCCGCCTGCTGCTCGCCGTCGAGCCGTCGTTGCGGCCGCGGGCGGGCCAGGTCGCGACCGTGCTCACCGCGATGCTGCCGGACCTCGTCGGAGCCCCCGTCGGGCCGCGGCTGGACCGGCCCCCGCCCACCGAAACCGCGCGGAGCCACGCGGCCCCGTCACCCTTCCCGATCGGAGACGACATGTTCGGCGAGCAGTTGTACAGCCCACCCCCGAAGAAGCGGAAGAAGTGGATCCCGGTCACGGCCGCGGCGGCGGTGCTGGCCGCCGCCGGCGTCACGACGGTGGCGCTGGCGAGTTCCGGCGGCACCCCGGCGGCCGCGCCCGCCCCGGTGACGGTCACGCAGGCGCCGCCCACCGCCACGGTGACCGCCTCCGCGCCCGGCACGACGAGCGCCGCCACCACCTCCGCGTCCGCCGTCCCGGCCGCCGCCGGGGAGCCGACGGTCGAGCAGTACCTGAGCGAGCTGAGCCCGGTCGAGGGGTCCTTCGACCGCAGCCACGAGACCGGCAACATCGGCGGCAAGCCGTACCTGCACACGGTCGGCACCGGCGTCCAGGAGTGTTCGGAGGCCGACTCGGCCGAGTACAACATCTCGAAGGGCTACCGGAAGTTCACCGCCACCGCCGGCCTCGACGACAACTCCGCGGACTCCGGGCTGAAGGTGCAGCTCGAGGTCTTCGGCGACGGCCGCAAGCTGCTCACGACGGTCCTGGAACTGAACAAGCCGACGGCGGTCGACCTCGACGTCACCGGCGTGCTGCGCCTGAAGATCGGCTGGCAGCCGGTCAAGTCCGGCTCGTGCGGCGATTCCGGCAACTACCTGAACCTCGGCGAGGCGAAGCTGCTCGGCGTGCCGGGCGAGGTGCCGACGTCCCTGGCCCCGACCGGCTGACCCGCGGGTCGCGAATGACTCATTCGGGACCACGGTGGTCCCGAATGAGTCATTCGCGACCTTGGGACTCGCGCTGCCAGCGGATGCCGTAGGCGAAGCCTGGGGCCAGGTGCCGGAACTGGACGTGCACCTCACCGGCGTCGTCGGCGGTCAGCGCCGTGCCCCGGGGGAAGCGGTCGCGCGTGTCGTTCTGGAACGCCTTCTCCAGCATCACGATCCGCTCCGGCACCCGGTCCCGGAACCGGACGTGCAGGTCGAACAACTCGCACGGATGCCGCGGGACGCACACGTAATGCGGTTCTCGCAGGCGCGCCCGGAACCGCAGTGCGATCTCGTGCCGCTGCCCGCGCTGCAACGGCGCCGGCAATCGCAACGCGAGGCCGACGCGGTCGCTCGACTCCATCTCGCGCTTGGTGAGCACACCGCCGTGGAACACGTCGACCTCGAGATCCGCGGCACTCACCGATGCGCCGGAATTGGCGGTCGTGGTGAGCGTCAGCGCGAGATCCAGTTCGCTGATTTCGTCGGCGTCCGCGACCACCCGCCGGATTTCGAACACCTCCGCCACAGGCTGGTCAAGCGCCAGTGAGACGCGCAGTTCTTCGGTGTGCCAACTGCGGCTCGGGTAGGGCGACGGCGAGTGCGGCCGGGCCGACGCCACCGCCATTGCCGCGATCTGCTCGATGCCGTCGTCGATGCGCCGCCGGACCGTGCGGTCGTCGCGGTCGAGCGTGATCGCGGCCCAGTGCACCCGTTCCTGGTAGAACGGCTTCCGCGCCGCTTCGTCCAGCGCGAACGCCGCCAGCAGCGCGATCTTCAAGTCCTCCGGCAGCGTCTCGACGAGCGGGCGCAACCGATTCGTGAGTTTACGCCGCATCTCCACGGTGTCGTCATCTTCCAAAATGCCACATGTACTGCGCAGGGCCGGGCCGACCCGATCGCCGAGCGGTGTGGTGAAAATTGCCCTCCCCTTGCGGAGAATCTTCAGCTCACCGACTACGTCCGCCGCACTGAGGTCCACCGTTCCTCCCCTGCCCGCTCCACGCACGGGGATCAATAATCGTCACCACCGCGGCCGGTGTCCAGTCGATCATGGCGGGACGAACGGATCGTTATCCCGGGGTTTCCTTTCCCCTCGTTAGCGGAAACAGGAAACTCCTTGTCGGACCGTTCCGATCGGCCGCATTCTTCATGGGCCGCACCGATTCCGCGGCGATAAACCACAAGACCACGGGGTGTTCCCGGGTGCCCGAGTGGCGTCCGTGTGCGCCCAGTCGAAGGAGTCGAAATGAAGGTCGTCTGTTCGTTTTCGCTGCTCCTGCGGCTGGCTTTCCGGCTGACCGCGGCGGCACTGGTGGCGGGGATCGCGCTGGGCCACCAGCCGGCGCCCGGCACCGCGCCGCAGCAGCTCACCCCGGTGGTCGCCGCGTACGGAGAGGAGGTGCGGTAGCGATGCAGACCCACGCCATCGGGCTCGTCCTGGCCCTGCTGACCGTCGTGTTCGGCTGAGGCCGGCATGCGACCCGACAACGAGCCGGCCGGGGCTGCCCCGGCCGGCCTTCCCGGCCGGTGTCCCGGCACCGTGACCACGGCCATACTTGTCCTTCGACGAGGGTGGGTGCTGATGAGCGAACGAGCGACGTTCGGCGCGGAGCTGCGCCGCCTGCGCCGCGCCGCCGGCGTCTCCCTCACGGAACTGGCGGACCGCGTCCACTACAGCAAGGGCTACCTGAGCAAGGTCGAAACCGGCCTCACCGCGCCGAACGCGGCGCTGGCCGCCCTCTGCGAGGCCGAACTCGGCGCGCCCGGGGTGCTCACCGCGCTGCTCCCGCGCGAACCGGCTCGCCGGCGCACCCGGCCCGACGTCCGCCCGTCGGGGCTGCCGCCGGCCACCGCGGACTTCACCGGCCGGGCCGCCGAACTGCGGGCGGTCCGCGACGCGCTGGAGGCCGACGCCGGTGTCTGCGTCGTGTCCGGCATGGGCGGCGTCGGCAAGACGGCACTCGCGGTCCGCTGCGCCCACCGGCTGGAAGCGGCGTTCGCCGACGGGTGCCTGTTCGTCGACCTCCACGGCCAGGGCGACACCCCGGTGCCGGCCGCCGCGGTGCACGACCGCCTGCTGCGCGTGCTGGGCGTGCCCGCGGAGCGGATCCCGGCCGACCCCGACGACCGCGCCGCCCTCTACCGCTCGCGGCTGCGCGGCCGCAGCCTGCTGCTCGTGCTCGACAACGCGGGCAGCGCCGCGCAGGTCCGCCCGCTGCTGCCCGCCGAGCCGAAGTGCCGGGTGCTCGTCACCGCCCGGTCGCGGCTGACCGCGCTCGACGACGCGCGGCACGTCTCGCTCGACGTGCTCCCCGCCGGCGCCGCGGCGGAGCTGGTCTCCGCGCTGACCGGCGCCGGCGCGGCGGACGCGGCCCGCGTCGCGGACCGGTGCGGCCGGCTGCCGCTGGCCATCCGGATCGCCGCGGCCCGGCTGCGCGCGCACCCGGCGTGGGACCTGGCCGAGCTCGACCGGCGGCTGGCGGGCGAAGCGGACCGGCTCGGCGAGCTCGACGACGGCGAACGCAGCCTGTCCGCGGCCTTCCGGCTGTCGGCGCGGCAGCTCGACGCCGCGGAAGCCCGGCTGTTCGGGCTGCTGGCCCTGCACCCGGGCAGCGACCTCGACGTGCGCGCGGCGAGCGCGCTCGGCGGGCTCCCGCCCCGGGAGACCGACCGGCTGCTCGACCGGCTGCACGACGCGTACCTGGTCACCCAGCCCGCGGCCGACCGCTACGGCTTCCACGACCTCCTGCGCGCGTTCGCCGCCGGGACCCCGCTGGCCGAGGGCGAGCGGGAGCGGGCGTTCGGCAGGCTCGCCGCGTTCGCCGTCCGGGAGGCCGAGCGCGCCGACCGGGAGCTGGCCCCGCAGCGCTACCGCCCGGAGATCGGCTACCCCGCCGAGCTCCCGGAGCCGGCGCCGCTCGACGGCGTCGCGTGGTTCCGCGCCGAGTGGCCGAACCTGGTGGCGCTGTGCCGCCGGGCCGGCGAGCTGGGCGAACACGACCGGTGCTGGCAGCTCGCGTTCTTCCTGCGCGGGTACTTCTTCCTGGCGAAGCTGTGGGACCCGTGGATCGCGACGCACCGCTGGGCCCGCGCGGCGGCCGAAGCGGCGGGCGACCGGTGGGCGCTGGCGATCACGACGGCCAACCTCGGCGTCGCCCTGATCGACCGCGGCGACCTCGACGGGGCGTCCGAGTGCTACCGCGAAGCGCTGCGGGAGTACCGCGCGATCGGCGACCGCCACGGCGAGGCGACCGCGCTCGCGCACGACGCCTGGGCCGACCACTACCGCGGGGAGAACGCCGCCGCGCTGCGGAGCTTCCGGACGGCGCTGGAGTTCTACGAGCAGACGGGCAACGACCGCAACGCCGCCATCACCAACCGCGGCATCGCGCTGGTGCTCGTCGGGCTCGGCGAGGCGGCCGAAGCCGCCGAGCTCGCGACCGCCACGCTGGCCGTGTTCGACCGGCTGGGCCTCGACTTCGACGCCGCGATGGCGCTGAACTGCCTGGGCTGGGCCCGCTTCCACACCGGCGAGCACGACCTCGCGGCCGCGGCCTACCGCGAAGCGGCCGCGCGGGCGGAAGCCTGCGACAGCAGCCATGAAGCAGCGCGCGCGTACACGGGCCTCGGCAACGTGGCGGCCGCCCGCGGCGAACCCGGGGCGGCGGCCGGGTTCTGGTCCCAGGCGGACGAGATCCACCCGGACCTCGACCCGGTCGTCGTCGGCGAAGCCCGCGCCCGGCGGGCGTAACGAGAGCTCGCGGGACACCGACTCTGGTGGCGCCCCCGAGCGGACGGAGAACGATGGTGACGCGCCGCCCCCGGGTTTTCGTGTCGTACTCGCACGACGACGAGAACCACAAGACACTCGTGCGCCGGTTCGCCGAGTTCCTGCACCGCCACGTCGGTCTCGAGGTGCACCTGGACCAGTGGGCGGACGGGTACCGCATCGACTGGGCCAAGTGGGCGGCGCGTCAGCTGCAGCAGGCCGACTTCACCCTCGCGATCGCGTCACCGGTGTACCGGCGGCGGCTCGACGGCGACGAGCCGCCGCAGATCGGCTGGGGCTCCCAGTTCGAGGGCGCCATCCTCCGCAACCAGCTCAGCAGCGACATCGACGAGTACACCGCGCGGATCCTGCCGGTCGTGCTGCCGGGCCGGGCGATCGAGGAGATCCCCGGCTTCCTGACGCCTTACTCGGCGTCGCACTACAAGATCCAGCAGTTCCAGGTCGACGATTCCGGCGTGCGGAGCCTGGTCCGCGCGATCACCGGACAGGCCGAGCACCCCGGACCGGACGGCGAGCCCGGGGTGTTCGTCGGAGACTCGTTCGTCCCGCTGGCGCGGGGCCGGAAACTGTTGCTGACCAACGAATTGAAGCCGGTCTCGAAAGGACCGGACGTCCGGCTCGGCGCGGTCGGCATCGACGGCACGCACTACGGCAACGGCATCGCCTACCGCTGTTCGATGTTCTGCAGCGAACCCCGCGGCGTCGTCGAATACACCCTCGGGCGGAAGTACAAGAAGTTCGAAACGACGGTCGGTGTCCTCGACGACGCGAGCGATGCCCAGCAGACCGGCTACTTCGAGGTCTTCCTCGACGGCGTCGCCCACCCGGGCGCCACGGTGAAGCTCGGGTCCCCGGCGCAGCTGACCGTCGACGTCTCCGAAGTGCTGCGGCTGCGGCTGGTGGCCTACCGCACCGACACCACGGTCCACCCGATGCTCGCGGGCGCGCGCCTGGCGGGCGGGCTGTCCAACGGCCTGCCCGAGCTCGGCTGGGGCGACCCGGTCCTCTACACCTGATCGTGCCGGTGACGCCGGGTTCGCGGCGCCGGGCACCGGGTACTTGTCGATCATGAGCCCGAGGATGTGGCGCCTGCTGATCTCGGGGTCGCTGCGGCTGTTCCTGATCAGCGCCGTGCCGGCCGCCGCGCACCTTTCCGTGGTCGTCGGGTTGCTGGCCGGGGTGATCGCCTTCGTCGTGCCCGCACCGCGCGGGCCGGGCGGCAGCGAGGGGACTAGCTAGCCACCACCCGCGCCAACACGGAGGGGACCTCTCGTTCGAGGTCCGCCGCGGCGTGCTCCACGCCCGCCAGGTGGTGGAGCAGCGCCTGCTGGAACAGGCCGTCCAGCAGGGCGTACGCCACCGATGGGGGCACGTCGACCGGGGCGGACACCAGTTCCGCGTAGCGCGACACCACGTGCCAGATCATCTCTTCGCGGCGGCGGTCGATCTCCAGCACGTCGGCGCGGAACGACTCCTCGAACAGGCTCTGGTTGCGCAGGTCGTACCAGAGCCGGTGGAGCTTCGCGTCCGCGCGCAGCGTCGCGCCCATCGCCTTCGCGAAGTCGCGTTGCAGCTCCGCCGCCGTGCGCGCGCGGGCGACGATTTCGTCGTACCGGGTGACGCACACTTCTTCGAACTGCCGGACGCAGTGGGTCAGCAGGTCGACCTTGTCGGCGAAGTAGTAGTGCAGCACGCCGTGCGAGAAGTCCGAGTTCTGCGCGATCTCCCGCAGGCTCGTGCGCGCGTAGCCGAGCTCGGCCAGCGTCTGCAGCGCCGACTCGGCCAGCTGCGCCCGCCGCTGTTCGAACTTGTCGACCTGGCGGCGCGAGATCCGGTCCCGGGTCCGCTCCTTCGCCTCTGTCACCTGCACCGTCCGTCGTTTCCTGAGTTGGCGGGATCAGTCTATCGGGCACTTGACCAACTTTTCCTTGACGAGTGTCCAGGAAAGTCTTGACGACCGTCCAGACCTTGGCTGATGCTGTGGCCCAGCCGTCTCAAGGAGGAGATGTCATGGGTGGGTACGACCTGACCGGACGAGCAGCGCTGGTCACCGGCGGAGCACGCGGCCTCGGGGCCGGCATGGCCGAAGCGCTGGCCAGGGCCGGTGCCTCGGTGGTGATCGCCGACATCCGGGAGGACCTGGGCCGCGCGACCGCCGACGCGCTCAAGCAGACCGGCGCGACCGCCGCGTTCGTCCCTCTCGACGTCACCGACGACGCCGGCTGGGAGCAGGCCGTCACCGCCACCATCGCCGAGCTCGGCGGGCTGGACATCGTGGTCAACAACGCCGGCGTGGAGATCTCCGGCCTGGTCGCCGACCTCGACCCGGCCGACGTGCGGCGGATGCTCGACGTCAACGTCCTCGGCACCGCGCTCGGCATCAAGCACGCCTTCCGCGCGATGCGCCCCGGCGGCCCGGCGGGCAACGGCGGTGCTGTCGTCAACATCGCCTCGGTCGCCGCGACCATCGCCTTCCCGGGCATCGCGGGCTACTCGGCGACGAAGTCCGCGGTCGACCGGCTGACCCGCGTGGCCGCGATGGAGGCCGGGAAGCTCGGCTACGGCGTGCGCGTCAACTGCGTCTACCCCGGCCTGGTCCCCACCGAGATGGGCAACCAGCTCGCCACCGACGTCGTCCGGCTCGGGCTCTTCCCCAGCGTCGAGGACGCGATCGGCGCGGTCGTCGGGCAGACCCCGGCCGGCCGGCTCGGCGAGGTCACCGACATGGCCGACGCCGTCGTCTTCCTGGCCTCCGACGCCGCCCGCTTCGTCACCGGCGCCGGCCTGCCGGTCGACGGCGGCATGGGCATGTGACCCGGACCTGATCGCGATGCGCCTGGTCGACTACCTCGACAAGGGGGCCACCCTCGGCCCCTCGGCGCCGTGCCTGACGATGGCCGGCGCCTCGCTGAGCTACGCGTCCGTCCAGGAGCTGTCCTGGCGGATCGCCCGGGCACTGGCCGGTTCCGGCGTCCGGCCGGGCGAGAAGGTCGCCATCCTGTCCGCCAACGACCCCACCGCGTTCGCGTGCGTCTTCGGCGTTTCGCGCGCGGGCGCGGTGTGGTGCCCGGTCAACCCGCGCAACGCCGCCGGGGAGAACCGGGAGCTCCTGGACCTCTTCGACTGCACGTGCCTGATCTTCCAGTCGTCGTTCGCGCCGCTGGTCGAGCAGCTGCGGCCGGACCTGCCGAAGCTGAAGACGGCGGTCTGCCTCGACGACGGCTCGTTCGAGGACTGGCTCGGCGACGCCGCGCCCTGGGAAGCGCCACCGGTGGACGACGTCGTCATGGTCGTCGGCACCGGCGGCACCACCGGACGGCCCAAGGGCGTCGTGCTGACCGGGCACAACATCGAGACGATGACCGCGCTGACGTTGATGAGCTACCCCTTCGCCGGGCGGCCGCGGTACCTGGCGCTCGCGCCGCTCACGCACGCGGCGGGCGTGCTGTGCTTCCCGGTGCTCGCGCTGGGCGGCGAGGTCGTCGTGATGCCGGCCCCGGACCTGACCGAGTTCCTCGGCCTGGTCGAGAAGCACGGCATCACGCACGCGTTCCTGCCGCCGACGTTGATCTACCTGCTGCTGGACAACGCCGCCCTGGACACCGCGGACCTCTCGTCGCTGCAGTGCCTCTGGTACGGCGCGGCGCCGATGTCCACCGCGCGGCTGCGGGAGGCGATCGAACGGATCGGGCCGGTGCTGGGCCAGCTGTTCGGGCAGTCGGAGGCCCCGATGATGATCTCCACGCTGGCTCCCGCGGACCACCTGCACCCGGACGGGACGCTCGCGGTCGAGCGGTTCGCCTCGGCGGGCAAGCCGACGCCGCTGACCCAGGTGGCGATCGTGGACGGCGCCGGCCGCCTCCTGCCGCCCGGCGAGCGCGGGGAAATCGTCGTGCGCGGACCGCTCGTGATGGCCGGGTACTACAAGGATCCCGAGGCCACGGCCAAGGCGTCGGCGGGCGGCTGGCACCACACCGGGGACATCGGCTACCTGGACGAGGACAACTACCTGTACCTCGTGGACCGCCTGAAGGACATGATCATCAGCGGCGGCTTCAACGTCTACTCCGCCGAGGTCGAGCAGGCGCTGCTGAGCCACCCCGCGGTCCGCGACTGCGCCGTCGTCGGGCTGCCGCACGAGAAGTGGGGCGAGCAGGTCACCGCCGTGGTGCAGTTCCACGCGGGCCGCGAAGTGGCCGCCGACGAGCTGCGGGCGTTCGCGAAAGGGCTGCTCGGGAGCGTCAAGGCGCCCAAGGAGGTGCTCGTGTGGCCGGACCTGCCGCGGTCCAAGGTGGGCAAGGTGCTGAAGGCGGAGATCAAGCAGCAGCTTGCCACCGGCGCAGCTTCTCCGGGTTCCGCACCGCCCACACCCGCCTGATCGAGTCGCCGTCGACGTCGAACGCGAGGACGGCCACGACCGCGCCGCCCTGGCGCACGACCAGGCCGGGCCGTCCGTTGACCGGGTGCTCGGCGAGCGTCATCGCGGAAACGCGGGCCGCGAGGCCCACGGCGTACCGCACGATCCGCTCGCGGCCTTCGACCGGGCGCAGGACGGCGGCGGCCAAGCCACCGCCGTCGGCCGTCAGGGTCGCTTCGGGGTCGAGGAGACCGATCAGCCCGTCGATGTCCTTCGCCTCCCACGCCGTTTTGAAGGCCCGCACGACACCGGCGCGCGCCGGCGCCGGTTCCCGCGCCACCCGGACCCGGCGCCGCGCGGCGGAGGCGAGCTGGCGGCAGGCGGCCGCCGACCGGTCGAGGATCGCCGCGACCTCGGCGAACGGGTAGCCGAACACGTCGTGCAGGACGAACGCCACCCGTTCGGCCGGGGTCATCGCGTCCAGCACGACGAGGAACGCCATCGTGACCGACTCGGCCAGCGCGACGCGGTCGGCCGGATCGGCGAGCGGGTCTTCGGGCACCGGCTCGGGGAGCCACTCGCCGACGTACCGCTCCCGCCGGACCCGCGCCGAGCCGAGCTGGTCGAGGCAGATGCGGCTCGCGACGGTCGTCAGCCACGCGCCGGGCGACTCGATCGCCTCGCGCTGCGGCGCGGGCAGCGCGTACCACCGCCCGAAGGCCTCCTGGACGACGTCTTCGGCTTCGCTCAGCGAGCCGAGCAGCCGGTAGGCGAGCCCGGTCAGCTGCCGCCGCTCGTGCACGATCGCACTGGTCATGGTCTTCTGACGAGTCCCAGGACCCGGTTGTGACACCTCAGCCACGGCGTCGCACGCAGCGGCCCCGCAGCACGACCGCCACCGGGTCGGCCAGCTGCTCGAGGTCTTCGCGCGGATCCCGGTCGTAGACCACGGCGTCGGCCGGGGCGCCGGGCTCCAGGCCCCGCAGGCCCAGGTACTCGCGCGCGTTCCACGACGCCGCCGCCAGCGCGTCGTGCGGCCGGACACCGGACGCGGCCAGCGCGCGGACCTCCGCCAGGATCCCGCCGTGCGGCAGGGAATCCGTCCCGGCCAGCACCCGCACCCCGGCTTCCGCCGCGGCCGCCGTCAGCGAGGCGTGGACGCGCGCGCCGCCGAGGTACCACGTCCGCCGGGGACTGTCCGGCCAGCGCTCGGCGCGAGCCCGGCCCGCGTTGATGACCGACAACGTCGGCGTCAGCGCCGTGCCCTGCGCGGCCATCCGCGCCAGCAGGTCCGGGTCGAGGCACATGCCGTGTTCCAGGGAGTCGACGCCCGCCGCGACCGCGGCCGCGCCGCCCTCCGGGTGCTGGCTGTGCACGGCGACCCGCCCGCCGGCCGCGTGCACCTCGCGCACGACGGCCGCCAGCACGTCGGCGGGCACCGCGGAATCGCCGACGCGCCAGTCCGCGACGATCTTCGCCCACCCGGTCCGCGCGGCCTGCGCGGCCGCCAGCGCGGGCAGCTCGGCGTGGTCCGCGCGGCGGCCCCAGCCGTCGAAGAACTGGCCGTGCTGCGCCAGCCACGGACCGGCGTGCCGGGCCCGCGGCACGTCGGGGTCCTCGCCGAACCACGGCGGCGGCTCCCCCGGCAGCCCCGGCGACCGGATCAGCGTGACCCCGGCGTCGACGTGCTGGTGCAGCTGCGCGCGGAGCACCTCGTCGTCCATCGGCTGCCCCGGCTCGGTCGCGCCGGGGTGGGTGTGCGCGTCGACCAGGCCGGGCACGAGCCAGCCCTCGCCGGCGAGCGTCGCCCCCGGGACCGGATCGGTGGTCCAGCGGTCGCCGTCGGCGTAGAGGTCCACGTACTCGCCGTGCGGCAGGGCGTACCCCCGGATGCGGGTGATCACCACACCGAACGTACCCGCGTACGCACCCCGGCGTAGCCGCAAGAGCCGTCCGCCGACGGACGACCGCGACGGCCGGAATCCCGAGGATGGGAGACGTCGAAAAGGAGGCGCCCATGAGGCTCAAGACCCGGGCCCGCAAGTGGTGGCTGGTCGGGCACATCGTCTCGGCGGGCCTGTGGATCGGGATCGACGCCGTGCTCGGCATCCTGGTCTGCACCGCGCTGCTCACCGACGACCCCGCCGTCCGCACCACCGGCCTGGAGGCACTCGGGCTGTTCGCCGTGTGGCCGATGTTCACCGCCGCGCTCCTCACCCTCACCACCGGTGCCGTGCTCGGCCTCGGCTCGAAGTACGGCCTGGTCCGCTACTGGTGGGTGGCCGCGAAGCTCGCGGTCAACGTCCTGATGGCAGTGCTGATCCTCTTCGCGCTGCGCCCCGGGGTCGACGTGGCCACCGAGCAGCCGGAAGGCCTGCTCTACCCCGTGGTCGTCGCCCCGGCCCTGCTGCTGTTCGCCAGCGTCCTCGCGGTCTTCAAGCCGTGGGGCCGCCTCCGGAAGGAATCCCGTGACCCATCCCGTGGAAACGACCTCGCTGACGAAGCGCTACGGACCGGCCGCCGCGGTCGAGGACCTGAACCTCTCGGTGCCCGCCGGTGAGGTGTACGGCTTCCTCGGCCCCAACGGTGCCGGCAAGACGACGACGCTGCGGATGCTGCTCGGCCTGATCCGGCCGACCTCCGGGAGCGTCCGGCTGCTCGGTGCCGCGCCCGGGCCGGGCAGCCTCGCCCGTGTCGGGGCGCTCATCGAAGGCCCCGCGTTCTACCCGTACCTGTCCGGCCGGGCGAACCTGAGGATCCTCGCCGACCACGCGGGGGTGCGGCGGACCCGCGTCGACGCCGTGCTCGACGTCGTCAGCCTCACCGACCGCGCCAAGGACCGGTATTCGACGTACTCGCTCGGCATGAAGCAGCGGCTCGGCCTCGCCGCGGCGCTGCTGAAGGACCCCGAGCTGATCGTCCTCGACGAGCCGACCAACGGCCTCGACCCGGCCGGCATGGCCGACATGCGGGTCACCCTGCGCAAGCTGGCCGCGGACGGCTGCACCGTGCTGCTGTCCAGCCACCTGCTGGCCGAGGTCGAGCAGATCTGCGACCGCGTCGGCGTGCTCGACCACGGGCGGCTCGTCATCGAGACGACCGTCGCGGACCTGCGCGCGGGCGGCGCGCTGCGCGTCGTCGCCGAGCCGCTGGAGCAGGCCCGCGACCACCTGCGACGGCAGTACGGCCGGGTCCGCGTCGACGACCGGGCGCTCGAACTCGACGTCGACGCGGGCGAAGCCGGCCGCGTGAACGCCGGGCTCGTCGGCGCCGGCTGCGTCGTCAGCGAACTGCGCTGGCGCGAACCCGACCTGGAACAGACCTTCCTCGCCCTGACCGGAGGCACCCCCGATGCTGCTGCGTGACATCCGAGCCGAGCTGCTCAAGCAGTCCCGCCGCCCGGCGAGCTGGCTGCTGCTGGCCGTCGCCGTCGTGCTCAGCCTGACCTTCGGCTACGCCATCCCGTACGCCGGGCTGAGCGGGGCCACGTCCGGACCGCCCGGCTCGAACCGCGGGCTGGCCGCGATGCTGCCGGACGCCTTCATCGGCAGTGCGCTGGGCGGGCTGCCGATCTTCGTCGGGGCCCTCGCGCTGATCTTCGGCGTGCTGGTCGCCGGCAGCGAGTACGGCTACGGCACGTGGAAGACGGTGCTGGTGCAGCACCCGTCGCGGATCGCGGTCTACGGCGCGAAGCTGGTCACCGTCGCGCTCGCCGCGCTGGCCGTCGTGCTCGCGCTGTTCGCCGCGACCGCCGGCGCGAGCGCGCTCGTCGCGGCGCTGCAGGACCAGCCGCTGAGCTGGCCGCCGGTCTTCGACGTCGTGCGCGGCCTCGGCGCCGGCTGGCTCGTCACGACGATGTGGGGCGCGCTCGGCGTGCTGCTCGCGATCGGCCTGCGCTCGGTGGCGCTGCCGATCGGGCTCGGCCTGGTGTGGCTGCTGGCCGTGCAGAACCTCCTGTCGTCGATCGCCGCGCCGCTGCTGGACTGGGTCGCGCAGCTGCAGAAGGGGCTGCCGGGGCCGAACGCGGGCGCGCTGGCCGCCGCGTTCGGGGCGAGCGCACCGGGGGTCGGGCAGATCGTCGGCTCCGGGCAGGCCGCCGTCGTGCTGGCCGGGTACGTGATCCTCTTCGGCGTCCTCGGCGGCTGGCTGCTGCACCGGCGTGACATCGCCTGAGCGCCCGGTGCGGTGCGCTTGTCCCCGGTCACACCCGGTGTAGTGTTTGCCGGTCCGACCGGCGGCCGCGACCACGTGAGGTGCCATGACAGTGCGGCGGTACCCGGTCGCGATCCTGCTCGTCGTCCTCACGGCGGCCGTGGTCGTGGTCAACGGCTTCGCGTTCTGGGGCGACACCTTCGCGCTGTGGATCGACGACGCCATGCAGCTGAGCGCCGGGGTGACCGCGGTCGTCTGCGGCGTCGTCGCCGCCCGGCGGGTGCGCGGGCACCAGCGCTGGTGGCGGGTCCTGGTGTCGGTCGGCATGGCCGGCTGGTCGCTCGGGCAGTGCGTCTGGTCCTGGTACCAGCTCGTCGACGGGCGCGGGCTGCCGTCGCCGTCGCTGGCCGACGTCGGCTACCTCAGCTTCCCGGTGTTCGCGCTCGCCGCCCTGGTCACGCTGGCCAGGGCCCGGGTGCGGCCGGACCGCGAACGCTGGCAGCCCGCGCAGTGGACGGCGCACTTCGGCGTCGCGGTGGTGCTCGACGGCCTGATCGTCACCGGCTCGCTGTTCATCCTGACCTGGACCGCGGCGCTCGGGCAGCTGGTCCGCGCCACCGCGCCGGACAAGCTGACCTGGGCCGTCGCCATCTCCTACCCGCTGTCGGACCTCGTGATCGTGGTCGTCGCGGTGCTGCTGGTGGTGTTCGACCGGGTGGACCGGCCCTACCGGGCGAACCTGCTGCTGGCCGCCGTGGGGATCGTCGCGCTCGCCGCGTCCGACAGCGTGTTCGCCTACCTGGTCAGCATCGGCGCGGAGAGCATGAAGCCGTGGTCGGACGGCGGGTTCGTGCTCGGCCCGCTGTTCATCGCGTTCGCGCTGCTGGCCACGCCGGGCACCCGGCGGCGCGACGACGCGAACCAGCCGGTCGGGATCGACTGGTGGCAGCTGGCGCTGCCGTACGTGCCGGTCACCGCGGTCGCGCTGCTGATCACCGTGCAGGTGGTGGCCGGCGCGGGCCCGGACGCCGTCGAGGTGTACGTCGGCGTGCTCGTGGTGTTCCTCGTGCTCGCCCGGCAGCTGCTTTCGCTGCTGGACAACAGGTTGCTGCTGCGCCGGGTGTACGAGGGCCAGCAGCAGCTGACCCACCAGGCCTACCACGACCCGCTGACCGGCCTGGCCAACCGCGCGCTGTTCGCCGACCGGCTGGACCGGGCGGTCGAGAACGGGCCCCGGCCACTGGTGCTCATCTTCGTCGACCTCGACGACTTCAAGGAGGTCAACGACCGCTTCGGCCACGCGGGCGGCGACGTCCTGCTGCACGCCGTCGCCCAGCGGCTGCTGAGCTGCGTGCGCGCGGGCGACACGGTCGCGCGCCTCGGCGGCGACGAGTTCGCGATCCTCCTGGAAGGCGAGGTGGACGCCCCGCAGGCCGTCGCCGACCGGATCCAGGGCGTGCTGCGGCGGCCGTTCGCGGTGCACGGCACGCTGGTCCCGGTCCGGGCGAGCATGGGACTGGTGGTGCCGGACCCGGCCGAACCGCTGATCACGTCGGACGTGCTGCTCGGCCGCGCCGACACGTCGATGTACGCGGGCAAGCGGCTCGGCAAGGACACCACGGTGGTGTACCGCCCCTCCGAGGACGGCCCGCCCGACTTCCCCGCGGCCCTGCGCCGCGCGAACGGCGGCATCCCGGCGGGTTTCGGCCTGGTGTTCCAGCCGATCGTCCGGCTGCCGGACGCGAACCCGGTGGCGGTCGAGGCGCTGGCCCGGTGGACCTCGCGCGACGGCACGTCGGTGTCGCCCGAGACGTTCGTCCGCGCGGCCGAGGGCGCGGGCCTCGGCGCGGAGCTGGACGCGCTGGTGCTGGACCTGGCCTGCCGCGAGATCACGGCGGCCGGCGTGGACCTGACGGTGCACGTCAACGTGTGCGCCAGCCGCCTCGGCGCCGAGGCGCTCGAAGAGAGCGTCGGCGCGAGCCTTGCCCGCTACGGACTGCCCGCGGACCGCCTGGTCGTGGAAATCACCGAGACGGTCCCGGTCCCCGACCTCGCCGCGGGCGCCGACGCGATCCGCCGCCTGCAGGCCCTCGGCGTCCGGGTGGCGCTCGACGACTTCGGCGCCGGGTACAGCTCGCTGACCGTGCTGCACGCGCTGCCGGTCGACCTGATCAAACTGGACCGGGCGCTGACGACCGGCGTCCAGCCCGAGCGGGACGCGGCGCTGTGCCGGTCGCTGGTCGGGCTGTGCCGCGACCTCGAGGTGGCGGTGGTCGCCGAGGGCATCGAGACGGCCGAGCAGGCGGAGCTGGTCACCAGGGCGGGCTGCCCGACCGCCCAGGGCTACCGGTTCGGCCACCCGGCCCCGCTGTCGTCGCTCCGCCTGTCGGCCGCCCCGCTCACCGCGAGCTGAAGGGGACTTTCCCCGCAGGTGCGGCGAGGAAAGTCCCCTTCAGCGCGTCAGCTGAGAGGAACGTCCCCTTCAGCCCGCCGTCACCCCCGGCGGCAGCACCCCGAAGATCGTCGCCGTCGAGCCCGCGCCCTTCCGGTTGATCGGGCCGCCCGCCAGCACCCACGCCCCCGTCGTCGGCAGCGCTTTCAGGTTGGCCAGGATCTCCAGGCTGATCCGGTGGCGCCGGTAGACCAGCTTCGACACCGTGTACGTCTCATCGGTGCCGACGTCCGGGCTGTACGTGTCGGTGCCGGTGCCGCCGCGGCGGCCCAGCCGTCCCGTGTCGATCAGCCAGCGGACCGCGGGGATCGAGAAGCCGGGCTGGTGCAGCACGTCGTCCGCGTCGGCGTTCGGGAAGGCGGGGGTGCCCCACTTGGCGTCCCAGCCGGTCCACAGCACGACGACGCTTTCGTCCGGGATGCGGCCGTTGCGCCGCTCCCATGCCTTGAGGTCGTCGATCGTCACCGCGTAGTCCGGGTTGTGCGCCGCCTTCGTTCTCACATCGATCTTGACGGCGGGCCGGAACAGGTCGGCCGGGTCCATCTCGTCGGCCAGCGGCTCGCCGGTGTTGAAGTGGCCGGGCGCGCCCCAGTGCGTGCCGGTGTGCTCGCCCTCGCGGACGAACTGCAGGTAGTAGCCGTTGTCGGGGATGGTGGCGATGGTGTCCAGCTCGAAGGGCGGGTCGCCGGGGAAGACGTTGGTCGTCGCCGGGTCGTTGACGTGCGACAGGTTGACCAGGTTCAGCTGGTCGAGGCGCACCGGCGGGGTCGCCGCCTGCGCCGTCCGCCCGGAAAGCGCGGCGCCGAACACCCCGGCCAGCCCCGCGGCCAGCACCCTGCGTCTCATCGGCATGGGGATCACCTTTCACGCGAACGCCGCCCGTGCGGCGGCCTGCACGGTCCTATCACCCAGGCTCGGCACGGCCAAGGAGTTGCGCGAGGATGGACGGCATGGACGACTCCGAAGACCGCGCCGACGACGGCATCCTCGACCCCGAGGACACATTGGACGACCGCGACGAACTGGCCGAGGGGTACTCCCCGCCGGAACGCGCGCAGGCGACCGAAGGCTGGGGCACCACCGCCCGCGAGACGGCGGAGGGCGAAAGCTGGGAAGCGCGGCTGGCCCGTGAAGTACCGGACCTGTCGTCGGACGAGGACGGCGACGGCCTCGGCGACAGCGAGGACACCGACGGCGAACTGGTGGACGACGAGGTCGGCGACGTGCGCGCGGGCCGGCTGGTCGCCACCGACGAGGGCTTCGGCAAGGACAGCGACGAAGAGCTGTACGCGTCGGACGCGGGCATCGACGGCGGCGCGGCCTCGGCGGAGGAAGCGGCGGTCCACGTGATCGACCCGTCCCGCCGCTGGTGAGGCGACGGAACGGACCCGGGGTTCGAGGGTGCCCGGGCCCGCTCCGTCATCCGCCGGATCGACGGCGGCCGGTGGAGTAGCCGGCCACCACGGGGAAAGGCGATCCGGCCCGCGGTCGTGGCAGGGAAACACGAACCGCCCCCTCGACGGTTCGTGCCGGGCGCCACCGACCCGTTCCACGGTGCCGGACGGGCCTTGCGCGAACCTTTCCCGTCCCTTTCCGGGTCGGTTACAGTGGGCGCCCGGACGAGCACGGGAGGGGTTCGGTGCGGTTCAGGCTGCTGGGCGAGCTCGCCGTCCGCGCCGGCGACCGGGTCGTGGAGCTCCGGCGCCCCCGCGTCCAGGGGTTGCTCACCGCGCTGCTGACCGACCTGGGCAAGGTGGTGCCCGCCGACGTCCTCGCCGAGCGCGTCTGGGGTGAGCGGCTGCCCGCCCATCCGCGCAATGCCTTGTACAGCTACGTTTCCCGGCTGCGCACGGCACTCGGTGCCGCGCTCATCACGCAGCGCTCGGGCGGCTACGTGCTCTCGGCGGATCCCGAAACCGTCGACCTGCACGTCTTCTTGCGGCTGCTCGGCGAAGCCGGGGCGAGCACCGACGACGGGGAGAAGACGGCGCTGCTGACGCGGGCGCTGGACCTGTGGCACGGCGAGGCGTTCGGCAGCCTGGACACGCCGTGGTTCGTGAACCAGCGGGAGGCGCTGGCGAGCCGCCGCCTCGGCGCGCAGCTGGACCTCGCCGACCTGAAGCTGCGCGGTGGCCGGCCCGGCGACCTCGTGCCCGAGCTGACCGCGCTGGCCGAAACCCACCCGCTGGACGAACGCGTCCGCGGGCAGCTGGTGCTCGCGCTGCACCACGCCGGCCGCCAGGGCGACGCCCTGCGCGAGTACGACCGCATCCGCCGCCTGCTGGCCGAAGAGCTCGGCACCGACCCCGGTGCGGCGCTGCGGCAGGTGCACGAACGGGTGCTGCGCGGCGACCCACGCCCGCGCCCCGCCGCGGCGAGACCGGTCCCCCACCAGCTCCCCGCGGCCCCGGCGTCGTTCGTCGGCCGGGCCGGCCTGCTGGCGGAGCTGGACCGGGCCGCGGAAACCGCGGGCCCGGTGGTGATCTCGGCGATCGGCGGCGCGGGCGGGATCGGGAAGACCTGGCTGGCGCTGCACTGGGCGGCCGGGAAGCTCGGTGAATTCCCGGACGGCCAGCTGTACGTGAACCTGCGCGGCTTCGACCCGGTCGCCGAGCCGATGCCGGTTTCCGTTGCGGTGCGCGGGTTCCTGCACGCGCTGGGCGTGGCCGGCGCCGCGGTGCCGCCGGATCCGGACGCCCAGCTCGCGCTGTACCGCAGCCTGCTGGCGGGAAAGCGCGTTCTCGTCGTGCTCGACAACGCCGCCGACAGCGGGCAGGCCGCCCCGCTGCTGCCCGGCAGCCCCACCTGCCGCGTGCTGGTGACCAGCCGGAACCGGCTCGGCGGGCTCGTCGCGGCGCACGGCGCCCGGCCGGTCCCGCTGGACGTGCTGTCCGCGCGCGAGGCGCGGGAACTGCTCGACCGCCAGATCGGCCGCGAGCGGCTCGACGACGCGACGGCCGGCGAGCTGATCCGGCTGTGCGCCGGGCTGCCGCTCGCGCTGGGCATCGTCGCAGCCCGCGCGGCGACGTCACCGGAACTGCCGCCGTCGTCGCTGGCCGAGGAACTGCGCGACCAGGCGGCGCGGCTGGACGGGCTGGACGCGGGCGAGGCCGGCCTGAGCCTGCGGACGGTGTTCTCGTGGTCCCTGCGCCACCTCACCGAGGAGGCGTCGGGGTTGTTCGGCCTGCTGGCGACCGCCCCCGGCCCCGACATCGCCCTGCCCGCCGCTGCGGCGCTGGCCGCCCGCCCGCTTGCCGCGACGCGGAAGGTGTTGCGCACACTGGAAAACGCGCACCTGCTGACGCGAACGGCGAGCGGCCGCTACCGGATGCACGACCTCGTGCGGCTCTACGCGTCCGAGGAAGCGGAACGGGCGCTGCCGGAAGACGTCCGCGAGGGCGCGTTGCGGCGGGTGACCGACTTCTACCTCCAGACGTCCTGGCACGGCCACCTCGCGATCGAGCCGCTCCAGACGCCGATCCCGATCGAGCCGCCCCTGCCCGGCGTCGAGCCGCAGCGGTTCTCGAGCCAGGCCGAAGCGGTGCGCTGGTTCGCCGCCGAGCACGCCTGCCTGACCGCCACGACCGAAGGGGCGGCGGCGCGCGCCTGGCACACGCAGGTCTGGCAGCTGGCCTGGCTGCTCAACGAATTCCGCGCCCGCCAAGGCCAGCTGCGCGAGCGCGAGTCCGCGGGCCGGCTCGCACTCGCGGCCGCGGAACAGCTCGGCGACGTGACCGCGCAGCTGATCGCGTACCGGATCCACGCCAGCGCAAGCATTTTCGCGGGACACCCCGAAGTCGCGCTCGAGTGCCTGCCGACGGCGCTGGCGCTGGCCGAGCGCGCGGGCGACCGGCTGCAGCAGGCCCACCTGCGCTACGTCCTGGCCGGCGCGTGGGAGTACCACTCGCAGGACTACCGGGCCGAACTCGAGCAGTGCCAACGCATCTTCGAGCTGATCGAGCCGGACGACGCACCCCGCCTCTACATCAGAGCCCTCGACCTGGTCGGCTTCTGCCACTTGCAGTGGAGCGACTGGCCCCAGGCCCGGCACTGGCTCGACCGGGCCGCGGCGGTGGCACGCAAGTACGGCGACCCGGACGGCGAAGCGCACGCCATCGGCAACCTGGGTTTCGTCGCACTGCGCAGCGGGGATTGGCCCGAGGCCGTGGGAAATCTGGAGCGGGCGGTCGCCATCCTGACGACGATCGGCAACGAGCGCCACGCAACGTTCTTCCTCGTCGGCCTCGGCGACAGCTACCGCCTGGTGGGCCGCGAGGACGACGCACGCCGGGTGCTCCACGACGCGCTCGACCGCTACCGGGCCCATCCGGAAGGCGCGCAGCTCAAGGAAGTCGAGGCGTGTTTCCTTGCCCTTGAGGGTTTGCCACCTGATCGAGTGATGAACAGGTGATCGATCGTCGGTAATCTTGGTGCGTGGACAGAGAAACGGTGTGGCAAGCGGATGCGGGGGCCTTGGCCGACCGCCTCCGTGAGCTGCTCACCGTCGTACGGTCCGCTGAGGCGGAGATCGGTGCGGTGCTCGTGGAAATCGAGTCCCGCGGGGTGCAGGAACTGTTCGGATACCGTTCTGCGGCGCGGCTTTACGAGCATCTCGCCGACGTCCCCCGCGCTGCCGCCGTACGGACCGTCGCCCGTGCCCACGCCCTGCACCCCAGCCGCTCTCTCGACGCCGCGCCCTCTCTCGCTCCCGCCACCGGTACCGCCGCCCTCACCGGAGGGCTGAGCACCCCGATGATCGACACCATCATCACCGCCCTCACCGCAATCCCTCCGGAGCACCGCGACACCGCCGAAGCAGACCTACTGGCCTTCGCCGCCGACAACTGCCACAAACAAGTCGCCGCGCTCGGTGCCCGGATCATGGCCCACCTCGACCCCGACGGACCCGAGCCTGCGGACACCGAGCCCGCCACCCCCGCTCGCGAACTATCGCTGCGCCGCAAACGCACCGGAACCTGGGAACTGTCCGGCCGCTTCGACGACGAGACCGGCACCCGCGCCAGTGCGCTACTCGACGCGTTGGCCGAACGCCGCCACGCCGACGACGGCCCCGACCTGCGTTCCCCGCAGGAGCGTTACGGCGACGCGTTCTCCGACGCGGTGGACCTGGCCCTCGACTCCCCAGAGCTGCCGACCCAGGCCGGGGAACGCGCCCACGTCATGGTCGCGGTCTCCCTCACCGACCTGCAGTCCGGCCTCGGCACTGCGACCCTCGGCGACACCGGCCTGCTCTCCGCCGCCGAAGCCCGCATCCACGCCTGCGACTGCAAACTCATCCCCGCCGTCCTCGGCAGCACCAGCGAACCCCTCGACCTCGGCCGGGCCCGCCGCCTCATCTCACCCGGCTTGCGCCGGGCACTGTTCCTGCGCGACCGGGGTTGTGCGTTCCCGGGCTGCCACCGCCCACCCCGACATTGCCAAGGCCACCACATCCGCCACTGGGCCGACGGCGGCCCCACCGACCTGACCAACCTCGTCCTGCTCTGCGGACACCACCACCGGCTGCTGCACCGCTCCGGCTGGCAGGTCCGCATCGCCACCGACGGCCACCCCGAGTTCCTCCCGCCACGGTTCCTGGACAAACGCCGAAAACCCCGGCGCAACAACCTGCACCAGCCACTGCCATTCGCAGCCTGACAACCGAACACAGGACAGGCCCGCAGCCACCGGCTACGGGCCTACCCGCACGTCCGCCCCTACCGGCAGACCGCGTCAAGCCGAGTTTCTCCCCGGCGCCAGTCCCGCATCGGCCCACCGCACTACACCTGCCCGACAGAAACCCGATCCCACCAACGAGAACGCCAGCCAACAGAACCGGCAGCCACCACTAATCCCACCCACTCCCAGCGCCAACCGCCCACCTCGACAGGTCGAGAACCACCCCGCCCCAGCGCCATCAACCAAGTCCAGACCGACCCCGCCGCAGGCACGCCCCCCACTCCCGACACCAACCCCGCCCACCCCGGCAAGTCGAGAACGCTCCCGCTCCGCCGCCGGCGGCAAGCGCCTCCGCACTCCCGACGCCACTCACCTGACCGCCCCTGGCAGGCGAGGAGCACCGCCAGCCAAGTCCCGACCCGGCCCGACGGCAGGACGCCCGCGCTCCTAGCACCAACTCGCCAACCCGGTAGGCCAGGACCACCCACGCCCCGACGCCACCAGCCACGTCCAGACCGCCCCGGCAGCACGCACGCCCGCACCCCCAGCACCCGCCCCGGCAGGCCAGGACTACCGCGCCCCGGCGTCACCGGTGAAGTCCAGATCGGCGCCGATGGCAAGCACGCCCCACCCCCGCCCACCCCAACAGGTCGAGAACCACCCCGCCCCAGCGCCGCCGACCAAGGCCAGACCGGCTCGGCAGCAAGCACGTCCCCGCTCCAGCGCCACCAGCCAAATCCAGACCGCCCCGCCGGCAAGCACTCCCCCGACCACCCAACCCCCTAAACGCGGTTGTACTCCCGCACCGCATCCAGATACTCCGAAATCGCGTCCCGGTTCCGCAGCAGGCATTCCGCGCGCCGAGCCATCCGGTCGCGCTCCGCCTCCAACGTCGCCAGCATCTCCGGCGTCGCGTCCGGGAAGTAAATCGCCCGCGGCTTGTCGAGGCACGGCAGGATCTGCTTGATGATCCGGGTCGGCAACCCGGCATCCAGCAAACCGCGGACCTGGAGCACCCGGTCGACCGTCGGCTCGTCGTAATCCCGGTACCCGTTCGCCCCGCGGGAAGCGATGATCAAGCCCTGCTCCTCGTAGTACCGGAGGAGCCGGCGCGCGGTTCCGGTGCGTTCCGCCAGTTCGCCGATCCGCATGTGCGCCACCTCACCTAGACCTTCACACGTATGTGAAGGTTCCAGCATAACCGCATGACGATCTCCAGTACCCGGACGGCGACGGCCGCCCTCCTCGCGTTGACCACCGCCGCGTTCGTCACCGTGCTCACCGAGGCGCTGCCCGCTGGGGTGCTGCCCGGGATGAGTGCCGGGCTCGGTGTCGGTGAGGCCGCTGCGGGGCAGGCCGTGACGGTCTACGCGCTCGGGACCGCGCTCACCGCCGTCCCCCTCGCCGCGGCCACCTCGGCCTGGCCGCGCAAACGCTTGCTGCTGACCGGGGTGGCCGGGTTCGCCGTGGCCAACACCGTGACGACGGTGTCGGGGGACTACGCGCTGACGATGGTGGCCCGGTTCGTCGCCGGGGTCGCCGCCGGGGTTGTCTGGGCGTTGCTGGCCGGCTATGCGCGCCGGCTTGTTCCGGGCGCACCGGGGAAGGCGATCGCCGTCGTGATGGCGGGCATTCCCCTGGCGCTTTCGCTGGGCGTCCCGGCCGGGACGTTCCTCGGCGACCTGCTCGGCTGGCGCTGGGCGTTCGGCGTGATGTCGGTGCTCGCGGCCGTGCTGCTGGCCTGGATCGCCGCGCGGGTGCCGGACCAGCCCGGGCAGGCGGACGGCCGGTTCCCGGTCCGGCGCACGCTCGCCGTGCCCGGGGTGGCTCCGGTGCTCGCCGTGACGCTCGTGTTCGTCCTGGCGCACACCGTGCTCTACACCTACATCGCGAGCTTCCTGGCCGACGCCGGGCTGGGCGGTTCGGTCGACGTCGTCCTGCTGGTGTTCGGGGTCGCGTCGATGGCGGGGATCGGGATCGTCGGCGCGGTGATCGACCGGGCGCTGCGGGCGCTGACGGTGCTCAGCACGCTCCTGGTCGCGGTGGCCGCGGCACTCCTGGCGCTGTTCGCGGGCAGCCCGGTGCTGGTCTACGCCGCCGTGGCGCTGTGGGGGCTCGGCTGGGGCGGGGTCCCGACGTTGCTCCAAACGGCCGCCGGGAACGCCGGTGGCGAGGCGGCGGACAACGCGCAGGCCGTGCTCGTCACACTGTGGAACGCGGCGATGGCCGCGGGCGGGGTGGCCGGCGGGGTCCTGCTCGACGCCGCCGGGGCGGCGGCGTTCCCCTGGACGTTGCTGGTGCTCCTGCTGCCGGTGCTGGCCGTGGTGCTCGGCGCGCGGCGGCACGGCTTCCCGGCGTCCTGAGTGGACGAAGGGCCCGGACGCGCTCGCGCCCGGGCCCTCCAGTTCTGGGGAGGGGCGGAGTCAGCAGCGGCCCGCGATGGCCCGCAGCAGCTCCGCGTTCGCGGTGTCGCCGGACAGCTCCCAGGCGAACACGCCGCCGAGGCCCTGCGACTTCGCGTAACCCGCCTTGGCCGAGGCCGTTTCGGGCGTGTCGTAGCTCCACCACTGCGAGCCGCACTTCGCGTATGCCGTACCGGCGACCTTCCCGGTGGCGGGGCAGGTCGTCTTGAGGACCTTGTAGTCCTCGACGCCCGCTTCGTAGGTGCCCGGCGCCGGGCCGGTGGCGGTGCCGCCGGGCCGCTGCTGCGTGACGCCGTCCCAGCCGCGGCCGTAGAAACCGAGGCCGAGCAGCATCTTCGACGACGGCACGCCCTGGTGGCGCAGCTTCTGGATGGCCGCGTCGGCGTAGTAGCCGGCGTGCGGGATGCCCGGGTAGGACCGCAGCGGCGAGTGCGGCGCGGTGGGCCCGGTCGGCTGGCCGCCCGCGACGAAGTAGTCGTAGGTCATCACGTTGTACCAGTCGAGGTACCGGCTCGCGCTGCCGTAGTCGGTGGCGTCGATCTTGCCGTTCTTCGAGCCGTCCGCGGTGATGGCGGCGGTGACGAGCCGGTGCCCGAACTTCGCGCGCAGCGCCTTGACCAGTTCGGTGAACGCCTTCGGCCCGCTGGTGTCGCAGGTGTCGCCGCAGGCGTTGGGGTATTCCCAGTCGATGTCTATGCCGTCGAAGACGCCGGCCCAGCGCGGGTCGTTGACGAGGTTGTAGCAGGACTCGGCGAACGCGGCCGGGTTCTTCGCGGCCTCCGGAAAACCGGCCGACCAGGTCCAGCCGCCGAAGGACCACAGCACCTTCAGCTTCGGGTGCAGCTTCTTCAGCTCGAGGATCTGGTTGAAGCTGCCGTGCAGCGCACCGGGTTCGGCGCTGTCGGCCTGGCCGCTGACGCTCGTGGCGGCGTCGTAGGGCATGTCGTGGTCGGCCCACGGGTCACCGACGGCGCAGCCGCCGCCCGTGACGTTGCCGAACGCGTAGTTGATGTGGGTCAGCTTCGCGGCCGAACCGGACGTCTCGATGTCCTTGACGTGGTAGTTGCGCGCGTAGACGTCCCAGTCGGCGAAGTAGGCCATCACCTTGCCCTGGGCCGGCCCGGCCTCGGCCGGTGGCGCGATGACGGCGGCACCGGCCAGTGCAAGCGCGACAGCGGCGATGCTCTTTCTCATACGGTGCACGAAAATCTCCTTCGGCGAACCGCCCGGTCGGGTCCGCAGAGGCTAACAGGTCCAGACCACTGCGGACCAGAGCTAAACGTTGGGGTCAAAGGGTTTCCCGGTACCCCCGCAGCCGGGTGCGGATTCACGGCGTGCGATGATCGGCGGATGACCGAGTTCGGCTGCGCGCGCTGCTCGGGCGCCGACGCCCTCACCGCGCTGGCGTTCTGCACGACTCGCCTGCGCGAGACCCACCGGCTGGTCGAGCGCTCGCATTTCGGCATTTCGCTGCGCGAATGCCCCGAATGCGGCCAGGCTTTCGCCGCGATCTTCACGGAATTCGTCGACTGGAAGGGCGGGGAGGACGCGCAGTACTTCGACTTCGTCCCCCTCACCGCCACCGAGGTGACGTCGTTGGCGGCGCAGGGATCCCGCGTCGACCTCGCGGAGCTCGGCGCGCTCGGCAGCGTCCGGCGGCGGCTCTCGTCGAGCTGGCCGACCGGTGAGGAGAAACGGATCGGCTGGCGGACGGACTCCCTTTCGGTGCGCGAAGGCTACTGAGCCAGCCGGAGGATCGCGGCGGCCGAACGGTCGACGTCGGCCTCCGTCGTGGACCAGTTGGAGACCGAGATCCGCAGGTAGCGGCGGCCGCGCCAGGTGGTGCCGCCCAGCCAGCAGGTGCCGTCGTCCTGCACCTTGCGGACGAGCTCGTCCGTTCCGTCCCCGAAGGACACCAGGACCTGGTTGAGCACGACGTCGTTGGCGATTTCGGCGCCACCGTCCTCGAGCCGCCCGGCGAACCGGCGCGCGAGCCGGCAGCAGCGGTCGACGAGTTCGGCGACGCCGTCGCGGCCCAGTTCGCGCAGCGCCGCCCAGACGGTGAAGCCCCGGGCGCGACGCGAGGACTCCAAGGTCAGGTCGCCCATGCCGGAGACTTCGCCGGCGCCGGTCAGGTAGGCGGCACGGTAGGCGATCGCCTCGGCGTGGACGTCCGGCCGGGCGCAGAAGACGAACCCCGAGTCGTACGGGACGTTCAGCCACTTGTGGCCGTCGCAGGCCCAGGAGTCGGCGAGCTCGACGCCGTCGAGCAGCCCGGCCGTGGCCGGGTTCGCCGCGGCCCACAACCCGAAGGCCCCGTCGACGTGCACCCAGGCCCGGTGGGCACGCGCGGCTTCGCAGGCGGCGCGCAGGTCGTCGCAGGCGCCGGTGTTGACGTTGCCCGCCTGGAGGCAGACGATCACCGGCCCGCTCCCGGCGTCGAGGGTGGTCCGGAGGGCGTCGACGTCGATGGCCCCTTGACGGCCGGCGGCCACCGGTTGGATGGCGCCGGTGCCGAAGCCGAGCAGCCGCAGGGCGCGGTCGATGGTGGCGTGCCGTTCTTCGCTCGCGACGATCCGGACCCGCGGCGCACCGAGGAGCCCCTCGCGCTCGACGTCCCACCCGGCTTCGGCGAGGACGTGGTGCCGCGCGGCGGCGAGCCCGACGGTGTTCGCCCCCTGGCCGCCGGTGACGAACCCGGTGGACGCCGTGGCCGGAATGCCGAGCAGTTCCTTGAGCCACCGCCCGGCGACTTCCTCCGCGGCGGCCGCGGCCGGCGAGAGCACGGCGTTGAAGCCGTTCTGGTCCCACCCGGTGGCGAGGACGTCGGCCGCGGTGGCGGCCGGCAGGGCACCGCCGACGACGAACCCGAAGAACCGCGGCCCGGCGGTGGCGACGAGCCCCGGACCGGCGGCGCGGGCGAGCTCTTCGAGCACTTCGGACGGTGGGGTCGAGCCGTTTTGAAGGGGACCGCCGAAGGCCGCGGAAGCCGCCGCGGTGGCGACCGGCCGGTCCGGGAGGCCGGCCCGGTAGTCGGCGGCCAGCTCGGCGGCCCGGGTCAGGAGCGCACGCATCTCGTCCACCCGCCGACTGTAGGCCGGGCCCGCCGGTTTCGGCTGCGCGGTCAAGCCACCCCGGGGTGGGCCGCGCGCCGGTTCTGCCTGGCCAGCGCCACCGTCTCGGCGATCCGCCGGTCCCGCGTCTCCGGTCGCTTCGCCTTCGCGATCCACTCCAGGATCAGCCTCCGCGACGACGGCGGGAACCCCTCGAAGCACCGCCGAGCCACCGCCTCCCCCTCGAACGCCTGGCTGAGCTCCGGTGGCACCACGCCGTCCTGGGCCTCGGCGAGCGCGTCCCAGGTCCCGGTCCGCCGGGCCAGGTCGACCGTCGCCTGGCCCGCCGGGGTCATCAGCCCGGCCGCGGTGAGCCGCGCCACCCGCTCCCGGTTGACCCGGCTCCACGTGCTGCGCGGCTTCCGCGGCGTGAAGCAGAGGTACGTGCTCTCCGCGTCCCGCCGGAGCGCCTTGCTGTCGATCCACCCGAAGCACAGCGCCTGCTCCATCGCCTCGTGCACCCGGACGCCGGGCACCCGGCTGTGCTTGCGGCGGATCACCAGCCACACCGCCGGGACCGACGCCGTCGCCAGCCAGCTCCGCCAGCCGGCCACCGACGTGACCTCCACCACCGCGACACCCTCGATGTGCTCCATGCCCACATCATCGGCCCTGAAGTGTTCATCTTCTGAGCACTTTGCCGCGGGAACAATCCCGGTCTTCCCGGCGTAGCGTCCTGGTATGGAGACCCCGCTGAACACCGACCGGCTCGTGATCCGGGACTGGACGGTGGACGACGCCGAGGCCGCGTTCGCCGTCTACGGCGCGGAGGACGTCACGCACTGGCTGACCCCGGCCATGGACCGCGTCGGCGACATCGACGCGATGCGTTCGGTGCTGTACGCGTGGCAGGAGGCGCAGCCGAACCTGCCGCCGCCGCGCGGGCGCTGGGCGATCGAGCGCAAAGAGGACGGTGCCGTGATCGGCGGCCTCGGCATCCGGTTGCTGCCACCGTTCGAAGAGGACCTCGAACTGTCCTGGCAGCTCAGTCCCGGCGTCTGGGGCCAGGGCTACGCGTCGGAAGCGGCGACCGCGCTCATCGAGTGGGCCTTCACCCAGGACACCGAAGAGCTCTTCGCGGTCGCGCGGCCGAACAACACGCGGGCGATCGCCGTCGCCAAGCGGCTCGGGATGCAGTGGGTCGGCGAGACCGACAAGTACTACAACCTGCGGCTCCAGGTGTACCGGATCCGGCACACCGACCTCATCGGCTGACCGGCTCCAGCAGGAAGACGCGGATTTCGCGGTGCTCGGCCCGCACGGCGTAGCGGTCGTACGCGGGCCAGTACCCGGCGACGGCGTCCCACATCTCCTGGCGCTCGGCACCGGTCAGGAGGCGGCCGGTGACCTGCGCGGTCCGCCCGTGCACGGTCACCGTGGCCGCCGGGTGCGCGAGGAGGTTCGCCGACCAGGCCGGGTGGGCCTCGCCGCCCCAGTTGGAGCCGATCACGACGTAGCCGCCGGCGCGCTCGACGTACAGCAGCGGCACCTGCCTCGGCTCGCCGCTGCGGCGGCCGATCGTGGTGAGCAGCAACGTCCGCAGCCCGACCGCCGCGCCGACCCCGACCCGGCCGCCGCTGATCCGCAGCAGCACCCGGTCGGCCGGCACGAGCGCCCGCCCCACGGCGGCGAACGCCCTGCTCTTGCCGAACCCCGCGAACACACCCCGCAAACCAGCCACGGTCGAACCTTAGGTCACCACCCCGACGGCGCCGGCGGCGCCACGACCGGCGGCCGGTCGTCGCAGGTGATCGTGTTCGGCAGCAGCCATGGCGCCAGCCAGCCGCCGTCGTTGCCGCCCAGGTCCGTCAGCGAGAACTCCGAACCCGTCGGCGGGAAGGTGAACGCCCCGCAGTTGTTGACGCCCACCGCGCCGACGTTGCGCGCGTCGACGTCGCGGAACGACGCCGACCCCGCCGACCGGGCGCTGAGCACCGACGTCCCGGTGCCGTCGACGCGCAGGTCCGCGAACCGCACCCCGGTGATCCGGTACTTGTCCTTCACCGGGAAGTCGGTGACCAGCATGATCGCGTTGTAGGTGTTGTCGAGGAAGTGGTCGCCGGTCACCTCGACGTCCGCGGCGATGTCCTTCTCCAGCGCGTAGAACCAGATCGCGCCCAGTCCGATCTTCCAGTTCAGCTCGAACGTCCCGGCCCGGACGGTGGTGTTGCCGGTGATCCGCAACGACCCGCCGAAGGCCTCGGCGCCGAACCGCGAGCCCACCTGGATCGCGCTGCCCTCGCGGATCGGGTCGGCGACGAGGTTGCCCGAGACCGTGTTGTCCACGCCCCCGTACAGCGCGATCCCGTTGGCCAGCACCGGGGTCTGGATCGTGTTGTGGTCGAACGTGTTCCGCGCGTCCTGCGTCTTCTCCGACCACATCGCCAGCCCGTCGTCACCGGTGTTGCGGACGAAGTTGTTCGCCACCAACGAATCCGTGACCCCCGTGTGGAAGTTCAGCCCGTCGGCGATCTGGTCGGCGATCACGGTGTTCGTGAGGCGGAAGCGGCTCATCGGCCCGTCGAACCAGAGGCCGACCTTCGTGTGGTGCAGGTACATCGAGTCCACAGTGGAGTCGCTGAGCGCGCCGCCGATCGCGTTGACCTGGTCGGTGTCGACGCGTTCCCGGACGTCGCCTTCGATCGCGAAGCCCGAGAGGTGGACGTCGTGGCTGCCCCCGGCGGCGGCTTCTTCGCCGTAGACGCCGACACCGTGCCCCTTGACGATCGTGTACCAGCTGCCGGCGCCTTCGATCGTGACGTCGTCGACGATGACGTGCCGGTCGACCTGGTAGGTGCCCGGCGGCAGGTAGACCTTCAGGTGCGCGCGCCGCGCGAAGGCGATGGCGCGGTCGATGGCGCCGGCCGAGTCGCGGCGGCCGGTCGGGTCGGCGCCGAAGAGCACCGCGTTGGCCGCGAAGGGAACCACGCGGGGTGGCGCCACCTGCTCGGAGTCGAGCAGGTCGACGACCGTCCACGCGGCGGCGGCCGACGCGGTGAGGCGCACCTTGTCCCCCGCGCGGTACGACTTGCCGAGCAGGAGCCGCTGCTCGTCGTAGAAGTGGCTGGGGCGGAACGGTTTCGCGATCGCCGGCGCCGGCGTGGTCGCCGCGGGCACGCACGAGCACTCGGTGATCCACCAGTCCGGGTGCAGCAGGTCCGCGTCCGGGTCGTTGCTGAACGGGTACTGGTTGTACAGCCAGGAATACTGCGACGTCAGGGTCATCCGCTGCCGGTGGCCGCCGTTCACCGCGACGTCGAGGGGCGCGGTGGTGCCGCCGCCGCGCGGGGCGTCGGGGATGCTGTAGCGGACGGTGATCGCGTTCGCCGCGGCGGGCAGCGTGAACTCGACGTACTGCCCCGGCGCCAGCCGCACGGCCCGCCGGCCGGACGCCTCCGAGGGAAGCGTGTACGCCGAGCGGTCGGGGCCGATCACGACGCCGTCGGTGCGCGCGTTCTCCGCCTCCTGCTCCAGGAACCCGACGGCGGCGCCGCGCCCGGCGACCAGCGCGGGGTCGAGCGCGGCGCGCGTCACGACCGGCCGGCCGGCGGCGGCCGCCGGTGCGGCCACCGAGACGAGAGCGGTGACCACGGCGAGCGCGGCTCCGAAGGTGCGTCGCGACATCCAGGGCCTCGTTTCGCCGGAGGGACTGCGGCGGAAGAGTAGGCCACGCTCGCGTATCAAACAAGACTTTGCCCTGAAATTGCAACAGGAAGTCAATTCCTTGCGTCCGGTTCCTTCTGGCAGAGTTCAGGCATGACCCGCCCCGAATCCGCCGCCGAAGTCTTCGACGCGCTCGGCAAGGACTACGAACTCGCGTTCCGCACCGCGACCGCCCAGCGCGCGGCGATCACCGACCTCCTCGCGGACCTGCCTCCCGAGGCGAAGGTGCTCGACCTCGGCGCGGGCACCGGCCGGCCCACCGCGGAACTGCTGGTCGCCGCCGGCCACGACGTCACCGGGTACGACGTCGCACCGAAGATGGTCGAGCTCGCGCGCGCCCAGGTCCCCGCCGCCCGGTTCGAGCTCGGCGACCTGCGTGAACTGTCCTTCGAGCCCGGCAGCTGGGACGCGATCACGGCGTTCTTCTCGATGCTGCAGCTCCCCCGGGCCGACCAGGAGACGATGATCGGCCGGCTGGCGGCCTGGCTGAAGCCGGGCGGCCTGCTGGTGTTCGCCACCGTGCCCGCCGACGTCGACGGGGTCGACATCGTCTTCATGGGACACCCGGTCCGCGCCAGCAGCTTCACCGCCGAGGCGCTCGCCGAGCGGATTCGGGGCGCGGGCCTGGAGATCCTCCGCGAGGACCAGGCGGAGTTCGTCCCCGACCACCCCGGCGCCGGACCGGAGCCGCACGTCTACCTGACCGCGCGCAAACCGGCCTGAGTCCGTCAAGACCTCACCGGCACGATCACCCGGCGGATATGAATTTTGCTCAAGTTCGTGCATGTCCTGGGCCGCGGACCCGAGCTAAAGTGAGGAATGGGCATCGAAGCTCTGGCCAGGCCGGTACCTCGCGAGCACCGCGAGCTCGTGCGCGAGATGCTGGCCAGGCTGCCGGAGTTCGCCGATCGGCTCGCCCGCCTGCTCAGCGAAGAAGACGAGTTCTACCGCCAGGTCGAGCACGTCGCGCCCGGCGAGCTGCGCCAGGTCTGCCGGGCCAACCTCGAACGAGCGCTGACCGCGCTGGTCGAAGGCCGCGGCCTCGCCCTCGACGCCGCCCGCAAGACCGGGCTCGTCCAGGCGCGCCAGGGCATTCCCCTTCCCGCGGTGCTGCGCGCGTTCCGGATCGGCGGCACCTTCGTCTACGAAGCCCTGCTCGAACTCGCCGGCCCGGACTTCCTCAACCCGACCCGGACGATCGAGATCAACTCCTACGTCTGGAAGGCGATCGACCTCTACTCCGACGCGCTGACCACGGCGTACGAAGAGGTCGCGGCCGAGCCGTCGCACGCGAACGCGCGGCTGCTGGACGACCTGCTGCGCGGGCGGCTCGCGAGCCAGACCGAGATGGAGGCGGCCGCGCGCGAACTCGGCCTGCCCACCGCGGGGATGTTCGTCGCGGTGGTCACCGAACGCATCGAGCCGGAGGAGCAGGACTCCGTCGAAGCGCTGCTGCGGGCCCGCCGCTGGCGGTCGGCGTGGCGCCCCGGCGGCGAGGCGGGCCTGGTCGCGATCGACCGGATCGAGGACGTCCGGCGGCTGCGCGAGGTGCTGGGGTCGCTGCCGGTGGCGGCCGGGATGAGCAAGCCGTTCAGCGGGTTCCCCGACGTCCCGGACGCGCTGCACCGCGCCCGGATCGCCCGCCGCTCGCTGCCGTCGGCGACCGCGGGCGTGGTCGTGTTCGGCGATTCGCCGGTGACGACGCTGGTGGCCGCGGCACCGGGGATGGCCCGCGACGTCGTCCGCTCCGCGCTGTCCGGGGTGCTCGCCCTGCCCGGCGCGGAACGCAAGGTCCTGCTCGACACGCTGCTCGCCTGGTTCGCCGGCCACGGCTCGGCGAAGGAGGCCGGCGACCGGCTGTTCGTGCACCCCAACACGGTCCGCTACCGCCTGCGGCGCGTGCAGGAACTGACCAAGCGCGACCTCACCGACCCGGTCGACATCGGCGAGCTGTACGTCGCGCTGGAGTCGGTGCGACTGGACCCGGAGCTCGACTGATCTATTGACTTTCGATAGGTATCGAGCGATAGTCGTCGCATGATTCCCGAGAAGTGGGCCGTGCGCGCGCTCAGAGTCTTCCTCGTGCTGCTGTTCGGCGTCCTCGTCGTGTTCCAGACGCTGTCGCTGCCGGGCGGGATCGCTTACACGACGTCGCAGAACCCGAACGACGCGAACCTGCGCTGGCCGCTGACCGCCATCGCGGTGTTCCTCGTGCTGTGCGTCGAGGTGGTGCTCGTCGCGACCTGGAAGCTGCTGACCCTGGTCAAGAACGACCGGATCTTCACCACCGCGTCCCTGAAGTGGGTCGACGTGATCGTCTGGGCGGTGGCCGCCGCGTGGCTGGTCTTCGTCGGGATGCTGCTCTTCGTCGGCTTCAACGCCGACGACCCGGGGATGCCGATGCTGCTGTTCCTGGTGACCGTCGCGATCACGGTGTTCGGCCTGCTCCTGGTGGTGATGCGGGCCCTGCTGCGCCGGGCCACCACGCTCCAGTCCGACATGGAAGCGGTCATCTGATGCCGATCGTCGTGCGCATCGACGTCGAACTGGCGAAGCGGAAGATGAGCGTCGGGGAGTTCGCCGAAAAGGTCGGGCTGACCCCGGCGAACGTGGCGGTGCTGAAGAACGGGCGCGCGAAGGCGGTGCGGTTCAGCACGCTGGAAGCGATGTGCCGGGTCCTCGGCTGCCAGCCCGGCGATCTGCTGGAGTGGGTCGAGGACGAAATCTAGCGCCGCTCGCGTCCGCCGCCACCAGCCCGGCCAGTTCCAGCAGCGTTCCCTCGAACCCCGGGCCGGCGGTGAGCTCCACCGTGAGCGGACCCCCGCGCCGGTCCGTGCCCACCGGGAGCGCCACCGCCGGTTCCGTCCACTGGGGACGGTCCGGGGTGGCCGAGACGACCACGTCCGGCCGGGTCGTGCCGCGGCGGCGGCCGGCCGCGTCGAGGTCGAGCACCACGTTGCCGTGCAACGAAAGCAGAGCGGCGACGTCGGCCACCGCGTCGCGCAGCTCGCGGTCGGCGATCGAGTCCGAGTGGGCGCCGATCGCCGGGCGGGACGGCTCACCGCCCAGTCCCGGGACGAGGCGGGCGAGGTCGCCGGGGGCGCACGTGAGCACGCGGATGCCCGGCACGCCGGCCAGCGGGTCGGTGATGGTGATGCCCGCGCTCGCGGCCGCCGCCACGATCCGGGCCCGCCAGCGCGCGGTGGCCGCGATGGCGACCAGCGAAGGGTCCTGCGACAACAGGGAGTTTCTCCTTTGCTCTCCGGCGCGGCGGGTGGGATCGTCCGATGGTGGGGCCGTGCCCGTTGTGCCCGGGAACAAACATGTTTGGTCGCTTGGTCCGAACGGCGGCGCCCATGCGACCTTCCGGTCGCACGCGGCAGCTGTGACCGCCAGTCACACTTTGACGCACGACGTGGCGCGGGCCACTATCCGTGCACTGATTACCGCCGGGTAATTTGTGTCCGGAGTACGACCCTGGAGGACCGTTGCGACGAGCTTTCGGCCTGATCTTGCTGGCACTGGGGGTGTTCGCGGTCGCGGGGGCGGTCCTCCTGCCGACCTACGTGTACCCGAAGCTCGCCAAGGTGCCGCTGGACCAGGACTCGACGTCGGTGCTCGAGGGCACCGCGAGCAAGGTCCTCGCCGTCACCGACAAGGGCCAGGGCCCGGTCACCGAGATCCGCGAGAACGCCAAGCTGACCGCGACCGCCCACGTGCAGGCGAACTTCGCCGCGCCGGAGATGCGCCAGGACACCGATTACGCGGTCTGGCTGCTCGCGGTGAAGGTCACCGACGACGCCGACGACACCATCGTCAGCGCGAGCAAGCGGCAGGTCTGCTTCGACCGGCGCACCGGTGAAGGCTACGACCCGCGCGGCGACACCGATCCGCCGTGCGACGCCAAGAGCAGCTACGTGGTCGAGCTCAAGGACAAGGCCGACAAGGACGGCGAGACGCCGGCGGAGACGAACGACTACAAGGCGCAGCCCGGCCTGAACTTCAAGTTCCCGTTCGGCACCGAGCAGAAGGACTACCGGGTCTACGACGACAACACCGGCGCGGCCGTCACCGCGCGGTACACCGGCACCGAGACGGTGAACGGGATCGAGACCTACAAGTTCGTCCAGGACATCCCGGACACGAAGCTCGCGACGAAGGCGGTGCCCGGCTCGCTCGTCGGCTCCACCCAGCCGACCGCCGACGCCGAGCTCTACTACCGCGGCGTCAACACGATGTGGGTCGAGCCGGTGACCGGGATCCAGGTCAAGCAGCAGCAACAGCAGCACCAGGAGCTGCGCACCGGCACCACGCCCCCGACCGTCGTCTTCGACGGCACCTTGGCCTACAACGGGAAAACCATCTCGCAGATGGTGGACCAGGTGAACGCGAACAAGGGCAGGCTGGAGTTCCTCTCGAGCACCGGCCCGCTCTGGCTCGGGATCGGCGGCGGCGTGCTGATCATCGTCGCGATCGTGCTACTGGTCCGCCGCCGCCCGGCCGAGCCGCCCGCGCCGCCGCGACGGCGTCAGGTGGCCTTCGCCCGCACCTAACGCTTCTTCAGCACCAGCACCAGATTCCACGAAGCGATTTCGCGGAGGCCGGGAACCCGCACGATCCCCATCGCCCAGCCCGGGTGATAACGCGGGTACCCGGCCACCAGATCGGCGAGCGGCGTCGTTTTCGCCCAGCGCAGCGCGGCGCCGACGGAAACCGGGAACAGGCTTTCCCCGAATTTGTTCTTCGGCTGCTTCCCGAGTTTCCGGGCATAACGCCGCCGGGCGTAGTGGCCGCCGAAGAAGTGCCACGGCGCGGTCTCGTGGCCGCCCCACGGTGAATACCACGGGGTGAACGACGCGAAGACCGTGCCGCCGGATTTGGTCACGCGGCACATCTCGTCGAGCATGACCCACGGCTCGGCGACGTGCTCCAGCACGTTGGAGGAGTAGCAGACGTCCACGGATCCGGTGCGCACGGGCAGTTCCGTGCCGCTGGCGCGGATCATGTTCTCCCCCGGCTCGCCGCGCGCGGACAGCTCGCCGACGTCCGGGTCGAGGCCGAGGTAGACAGCACCGGCCGCGCGGAAGGCGTCGGAGAAATAGCCGGGACCACCGCCGACGTCGAGCACCGTGCGCCCGGACAACGGGGCGTGGGACGCCAATTGCCGGACGGAGTCGGCGGCGAGCGTGGAATAGAAGCCGTCGGGGTCCGTCTGCTCGGTGAGGAACGCCCGGAACAGCGTCACGGAACGGCCGAGCGTGGCGCGATGGGGTCGGGCCGTCGCGGAGAGCACGGGATTACCTACCATTGAACCGTCGCTTTCCCGAATACGTTCATCTACTGTGTACGCACCAGTAACCTAGCACCGTCGCTACAGTTGGGATAACCCGATGGAACGTCCTCGTGTGCTCCTCGTCAACTGGCGCGACACCGGCCACCCCGAGGGCGGCGGGTCGGAGCGGTACGTCGAGCGGATGGCCGAAGGGCTCGCGAAAGCGGGGTACCGGGTCGAAATCCAGTGCGCGGCCTACCCGGGCGCGACCGCGGGCGAGTGGCGCGACGGCGTCCGCTACCGGCGCCGCGGCGGGAAGTTCGGCGTGTACGCGCACGCGTTGCGCGCGATCCGCCGGGCCCGCGCCGACCTCGTCGTCGACGTGCAGAACGGCATGCCGTTCTTCGCCCGGCTGGTCGCCGGCTGTCCGGTGCTGGTGCTCGTGCACCACGTCCACGAAGAACAGTGGATCAGCGCGCTCGGCGAGGCACTGGGCCGGGCGGGCTGGTGGATCGAGTCGCGGCTGGCGCCGTGGCTGTTCCGCAAGTGCCGCTACGTCACGGTTTCCGAGGTCACCAAGGGCGAACTGGCCGGCCTCGGCGTCGAGCCGGAGCGCGTCACCGTGGTGCCGAACGGACTGGACGCGCCGCCGGCGTGCGACTCGGCGCGGAACCCCGAGCCGACCCTGGTCGCGGTGAGCAGGCTGGTGCCGCACAAGCGGATCGAGCACGCCATCGACGTCGTCGCACGGCTCGCCGGGCGCTGGCCGTCCCTGCGACTGGAGGTCGTCGGCCAGGGCCCGTGGGACGAGGTGCTGCGCGCGCACGCGGCTTCGCGGGGCGTCACCGACCGCGTGGTGCTGCACGGCTGGGTCGACGAGCGGGCCAAGCACGAGATCCTCGCGCGCTCGTGGCTGCACCTGTGCCCCTCGGTCAAGGAGGGCTGGGGCATCGTCATCATGGAAGCCGCGGCGCACGGCGTGCCCTCGGTCGCCTACCGTGCCGCCGGCGGGGTCGCCGAATCCATTGTGGAGGGCCGCACCGGACTGCTGGCCGACGACTTCGACCACTTCACCGCGCAGGTCGACGGCCTGCTCGCGGACGGGCTGCGCCGCGCGGAGATGGGCCTGGCCGGCGCCGAGCGGGCCGGGACGTTCAGCTGGGACCGCAGCGCGGCCGAGTTCGCTTCACTGGTGCGGGAAGTCTCCGGGCGGCCGGCGCCCCGGCCGCGCGTCTTGGCCGGCGTGCCGGAACTCGCCGAACCGCGGCCCTGACGAGCCGGAGGGGACGTGCCCGTCACCGCGGCGGGGCTTGGTCCCGGACCGCGTCGCCGAACTCGGCCAGCAGGCGAGCCGCGGCGGGCGCGTCGAAGTCCTTGCGGCGGGCCCGCACGGTGACCGTGGTGGTGCCGCCGGTGGTCGCGGCGCCGAACGCCACGCCCGACCGGCCGCTCGCGGCCGGGTAGAACGCGATCGAACGCACGGTGTCCCCGGTGGACACCACGCCGAGGTTCGACACCAGGAACGTCGAGCCCAGCCGGCCGGCCAGCAGGCGGGTGCCCAGCCGGGCGAGCCGGCTGCTGCGCGCGGGGAAGTCCGGCTCGGGCGGCCGCACCCGCAGCAGCCCGGCGACGTCCGCCGCGCGGGAACCCAGCCGCAGCCGGAAGAACGCGCTGTCGTGCACCGGTTCCGGTGCGGCACCGGAGCGCCGGGACGCGCCCAGCGCGGCCACGACCCGCGCGGTCCGGGCGCCGTGCGCGCGGTTCCAGCGTTCGGTGGCGCGGGCGGCGGCCGTGACGAACCCGGGGGCGCCGAGCCGCAGCCGGGGTTCGTGGTGGGCCGCGAAGACGTCCCCTGAGGACGGTGCGGCCCGATCCGGCACGATCCGGCCCGGCGGCGCGAAAACCGCCTCAGCGAGCCGCTGGACGGCCGAAACGGCAAAGGGTTTGGCGCCCCCGCGTTCGCCGATCCCGGTCGCCGCCGAGGAAACCGGGACGTCGAGCAGGATGCCGAGCAGGGCCAGAAGGCCGAGGCCGTCGAGCGCGCCGTGGTGCGCGGCGACGAGCAGCGCGGGTGCGTCCGCGCGGACGGCGACGCGGACGAGCGGCGCGGCGCGTTCGTAGGGCTCCGAAGCGAACCGGGCGCGCACGGCGGGCAGGTCGTCCGCCGGCTCGATCCCGGGCACCGCACCGAGGTGCGGGTACTGCTGGATCGCGGCCGCGAGGCGCGCCCGGAGCTTTTCCGGTTCCGGTGCGGCCGCGGCCAGTTCCGCTTCGAGGAGGATGCTCCAGGAAACGGTGGGGTCGCCGTAGAGCCCGACGACGCGGTGGGCGTGGTCGGAGGCGAGCCGGGTCACGCGTCAGCGGTTCCCGTAGATCTTGCCGGGGTGGTCGGCCGGGTTGTACTTCACCTGCGCGTTGAGCTTGTCCTGCACCTGGGCGGAAGCGTCCGGGTCCGCGCCCTTGACGAGGGCGAACCCCGCCCCGGTCGCCACCCCGCCGCCGATGATGACGGCGACGACCGCGCCGATGACCGTGCCCACGTGTCACTCCTTCCGCGGCGGGGAAATCCTGCCGCGGCCCAATGTACGCATCGGTAACATGCGGCACAACAGTGCGACGCACAGCAATCCCAGCGCTACTCCGTTCGCCACCAAGGCGGGCGTCCACGAGATCTCTTTCACCGACGGCACACCCGGTGTCCGGTAGAGCGTCAGCCAGTCACCCGACCACACCGTTGTCGCGCCGCCGAGCAACCGCGGGTCGACGTACCCGGGGGTCCCGTGTTCGACGAGGACCCAGCCGATCCCCGCGTCGGTCAGTTCCCGCGCGGACGTCGCGGCGCGCACGTCGCCGATCCTCGGGTCCTCGCCGGCGATGCGGTCGGCCCCCACCTGCAGCGTGTCGTCCATCAGCACGGGTTTCGGCAGCGCGCGCGGTGCCGGGTCGAGCTGCGTGCGGTCGTCGTTCCAGGCGAACCCGCGGAACGCCGAGAGCGGCAGGACGAGCACGTCCCCGGGGCGGTCGTCGAGCACTTCGGACACTGCCCGCCAGTCGTCCGGGTACTGCGCGGTGCCGAGCCGGCCCCAGCCGCCCCACGCCAGGTCCGGCATGGTGACCAGCGGGAGGGCGATCGCCGCGGTGGCCAGCGCGAGCCGGCCGCGCTCGGTCTTCAGCTTCGCGGCGGCGGCTTCGACGGCCAGCGCGAAGCCGAGCGCGAGCGGCAACGCCCACCAGGCCACCCACTTCTGGGCGTCACGCAGGAGCCCGGCGCCGGGGACGTACCGCGTCGCGGCGGTGAGCAGCGCGGTCCCGCCCGGCAACGTCGCCAGCGACGCCAGCAGCACGCCCGCGGCCCCGAGCAGGGACAGCGACCACGCCGGCGCGCGGCCCCACCGCTCCGCCAGCGGCCGGAGCCCGGCCACGGCGATCGCGACGACGACGAGGGTCAGCACCGGGACCAGCGGCATGGCCCGGCTGCCGGGTACCGTTTCGGCGTTCCAGATGCCGCCCAGCCCGAGCACGCTGAGCAGCGCGGGGCCCCAGCTTTCGGCGCGGGCGCTGAACGCCGTCACCCCGGCCGGGTCGGAGAACGTGCCACCGGCGTTGAGGAACGTGGGCACCAGCCACGGGAGGTTCAGCACGAGGGCGATCGGGATCGTCTGCCAGAGCCGCCGGGACCCGGCCGTCACCACCATGACTGCGGCGGCGAGCACGCCACCCGGCGGGGTCAGGACCGCCGCCGCGCTCGCGAGCACCAGCCTCGGCAGGGAATTCGGTTCGTGCCGGCGCGCCCCCAGTCCCGCGGCGGCGATCCAGGGCAGGCACGCGTAGGTCAGCAGCAGCGGCCAGTGCCCGATGAACAGCCGTTCGGCGACGTAGGGCGTCCACGCGTAGGCGGTCGCGGCGACGAGCCGGGTGCCGAGGCGGCCGGTCGGGACGAGCCGGCCGGCGCCGAGCGCCGCCGCGAAGATGGCCAGCAGCAGCACGATCTTCTGCACGAGGTCACCGGGCAGCACGGTGGTGGCGAGCGCGACCGCGGCGTCGGCGGGCACGGACCGCGGCAGCGTGCTGCCGAGACCGAACGCGTCCGGCACGAAGTACTGCTCCGGCGCGAACACCATGTCGTAGCCGAGGGTGAACCCGCGCCGCAGCAAGGGCGCGCAGACGGCGAACGCGAGCACCGCGGACCACGCGGGGAGCGCGAACCGCCTGCCCGGTGCGTCCACGGCCCTTCCTTTCCGGTGCGTGCGAGGTTATGGTCGCTGCTCATTACCCGCCGGTAATGGGAGCCCGCCGTTGAGCGTAGCCACCGAAACCCCGGCCCGGACCGGCAACCGGGTCGCGGCGATCCTCGTCTCGCTCGCGCTCGCGGGCAACAACGCGGCGAGTTACGTGCTCAGCCTGGTGGCCG
The DNA here is from genome assembly GCF_041346945.1 of Amycolatopsis sp. cg9. NCBI lineage: Bacteria > Bacillati > Actinomycetota > Actinomycetes > Pseudonocardiales > Pseudonocardiaceae > Amycolatopsis > Amycolatopsis sp. cg9. The sequence continues at coordinate 596,157 of NZ_CP166850.1, forward strand.
CGCGGATCCTCGCGCCCGGCGCGTTCGGCGAGCTGAGCTCCCTGCTGGCGGTGCTGGTGATCGGCGTCGTCCCGGCGATGGGGCTGCAGACGGTCGTCGCCCTGCGGGTGGCGCGTTCGTCGTCGCCGGCCGAGGGGCCGCTGTTCGCGCTCGGCCTGGTGACGAGCGGGATCGTCGCGACGGCCGCACTGACGCTCAGCCCGTTGCTGGTGCTCCTGCTGCACCTGGGCGCGCTGACGCCGGCGCTGCTGGTGACGGCCGCGCTCGGGCCGTTGACGCTGCTGGGCCTGTTCCACGGGCTGCTGCAGGGCGCGCACCGGTTCGCGCGGCTGGCCGGGCTGATCGCCTCGGAGGGGTTCGGCAAGGTCGGCGGCTCCCTGCTCGGCCTGCTCCTGACGGGTTCGACCACCGGCGCGCTGGCCGGGACCGCGCTCGGCTCGCTCGCGGTCGTGGTGGCGGGCTGGCAGCTCTGCGGCCGCCCCCGCCCGCGCTGGGCCGACCGCCACGGCGGCGAAGTGCTCCACACGGCGCAAGCGATGCTGGCGCTGGTCCTGCTGGTGAACCTCGACCTGGTGCTGGCGCGGCACACGCTGCCGGCCGCCGCGGCGGGCGAGTACGCGCTGGGTGCGATCGTCACGAAGATCGCGTACTGGCTGCCGCAGGCGGTGGGGGTGCTGGTGCTGCCGCGGTTCGCGGCGGCTTCGGGACGGCGGCGGGTGCTGCCGGTGGCGCTGGCGGTGTGCGCCGGCCTGGATGCCCTGGTGCTGCTGGTTTCGGTGGTCGTGGGGCCGTCGTTGCTGGCGGTGATCGGGGGTTCCCGCTACGCCGGGAGCACGATGCCGGTCTGGCCGTTCGCGCTGGCGGGGTCGATGCTGGCGCTGGTGCAGATCCTGCTGTACGCGCGGCTGGCCGACGGCGACCGCCGCGTGACGCTGCTGATGTGGTCGGCGGTGGCCGCGGAGGCGCTCCTGATCGTTTCGTGGCTGCACGGGTCCGCCACCCAGGTCGTGACGGCGGCGGCGGGCTGCGCGGGCGGCCTCGCGGTGGCCGGCGCGATCCTCGAACTCCGGTCCCGCCGGACGTCTTGAGTGAGCAAGGCCGGGCCCTCGAGGACCCGGCAAGCTCCTTGCCGGTGACACCGGCTCCACCAAGGTCGCGAATGACTCATTGGGGACCTCGGAGGTCCCCAATGAGTCATTCGCGACACCACCCCGGCCGAGCCGCTCAGGTCGTCGGGTCGGTGGGGTTCTCCTTGCGGGTGAACCAGTCCACGCACGTCGCCACCATCGCCGCCGCGGCCAGCAGCAGCGCCGCCTGGGTCACCGGGCCGTACGCCCACTCCTGGCCGTGGCCCAGCACCCGGCCCGTCACCGAAACGGCCGCCGCCACGGCCATGCCGCCGAACGCGAGGTAGCGGGGTGCCCGCTCGGAGAACTGGCGCACCAGCAGGCACGCGATCAGCAGCACCACCGGCAGCATCCCGCCCAGCGCCACCAGCAGCCCGATCAGCACCACCGGCACCGCGGAACCACCCGCGGCGACCGGGAACGGCCGCCGCCGGGCCGGCCACGCCACGCCGATCAGGACCAGCAGCACCGCCACCGCGCCGATCAGCAACCCCAGCCGGTACGAGGAGTCCGGCGTGAACGCCAGCGAAACCACCCCGCCCGCACCGGCCGGGACGAGCCAGGCCTGCTGCCAGCCGTCCACGCGGGTGCGGGCCAGCTCGCGACCATCCACAGTGGCCACCCAGCCCGCGTTCGCGTTCTCCGGGATCGCCAGCACCGCCTCCGCACCCGGCCCGACCGTGACCGTCCGGGCAGTCGCGTCCCACGTCCCCACCTGCACCGTCCGGTGCCCCGGCGGCGCGGACGACGCCTTCACGGGACGCAGCCACAAATCCTGGACCACGAACGAGTCCGACCGGTCCGTCCGCAGCTCGTGCCCGCCCTCCGGCAACGCGATGCCCCCTTCGGAGTCCCGGCACATCCGCAGTTCCAAGGCGCGGTGGGCGGTGATGTCGGCCAGCGTCCCCTGCACCGACGTGCGGTAGTCGAGGCCGTCGAGGTGGATGTTCGGCCCCGACCCGCACGGCACCGTGAACGCCGGGTCCGGGCCGGGCAGCAGCCCCGGCGTTCCCGACAGCTCCAGGCTGCCGATGCCGGCCACCGCGCGGGCGGTGGGATCGTCGTCGTCGCCCGGCAGCACGAGCTGCAGCTGGTCGGTGTCCAGCGGCTCGAACGACGCCGATCCGCCCGCGTCGAGCTCGACCGTCCGCGCGCCCGACCGGCCGACCAGTTCCACCTGCCGCGGCACCCGGGCCCCGCTGGCGGGCGAAACCCCGATGTGCAGCCCCGAAATCCGCTTCGGCGCGGACCAGCCGAGGGTGAGCGTCGGCCGCAAGTCCGTGACGTCGGGGCGCCACGTCGTGCCCGCGTCGCCGTCCACGGCCGCGAAGCCCGACGCGGCCGGGTCGCCGGCGAGCTGCGACGTCGAGGCGACCGTCACCCCCGGCAGCTGCACCGGGTTGCGGCCGCCGCCCGCCGGCAGCACCGAGCCGCCGACCAGGTACGTCTCCTCGGCCGGGGTGCTGAACAGGCGCCGGATCCCGTCGGGCTCCTCGCCGTCGCGCGCGGCCGAAGCGTCGCACCGGACGGCGTCGCGCACCGGCAGGCACGCGTACCGCGGCGCCGCACCGCGCGTGAAGGCGAAGCCGGGCGCCGGGCCGACCGGCAGGTCCGCGGGCACATCGAGGGCGCGCTGCGGCTCGGTGCCGGGGATCTTCAGCTCCGCGATCCCGACGTTCCCGTCCTGCCGCCCGACCACCAGCGACAGCAGCGTGATCCGCACCTTGCGGGTGACCCCGCCCGCGACGCTGTAGTTGTGCGCGCCCGCGCCGCGGATCACCGGCTGGTCGACCGAGCCGTTGTCGGTGGTGATCCGGATCCGGGTCGGCGGCCAGCCCACCCGGATGTCGTCGACCAGCTGCAGGTCCACCGCGGTGACCAGCCGCGGGGTGTCCAGCTCCACCTCGAGCCACTGGCCGATCGGGCCGGTGAACGACGACGAGTGCCACGCCGTGCGCGGGTCGCCGTCGATCGCGGCGAACGGCTGGTGGCCCGGGTCGGACCCGCCGAACGCGTCCGCGAAGGACGCCGCCGTGGACGCCGTCACCGCGCGGATCCCCCGGTAGGCGGCCACGGTCTGGTGCTCCGGCCCGGGGAACGGCAGCACGTCGCCCGCCGCGCGCTGCTGGCGGTAGGCCTCGCCCGCGGTCAGCGTCTGGCTGAGGTTGTCCCGGACGCCGCCGACGTTCCGCTCGGCGCGGCGCAGGCCGTCGGTCACCAGGCGCGGCCCGCCGGGCGAACCGCCGTCGCCGGTGAGCACGGTCGGCGTCGCGGGGTCGAGCTGACCGGAACCGAGCAGCGGCAGCAGGTTCTCCGGGCCGCCGCTCACCGTCGGGACGTCCGTCGTGGACGTCGCGGTGGCGAGCGGCACCGGCCGCTGCACCTGGTAGACCTCCAGCGGGCCGAACTCCGCCGCCTTGGCGATGCCCGGCGAGCCGGCCAGCCCGGCGCGCAGGGTGGCGATGGGCGGCGCGGTGGTCCGCTCGCGCTCGATGTCGTTGCGCAGCAGCAGGAACCGGTACCCGGACCGCGCGAGCAGCGCGGCCAGCCCCGGATCGCCGCGGCCGTCGGCGAGCGCCGCGTCCACGGAGTCCATCAGCCGCGTGTTCCCTTCGGACCCCAGCGGCACCTGGTTGCGCACCGCCCACGGGCTCTTCGCGATCGCCTGCGCGGGCTCGTCGACCGTGCGGCCCCAGTCGTACTCGCCGAACCCGGTAGCCGGCAGCAGCAGCGTCCGGGCGTTCGGGTCGGCCTTCGCGACGTAACCCATGGCGTCGTACCAGTAGCCGGGAACCTCGTCCCAGCCCGGCCCGGACCGCAGGTTCAGCAGCCACGCCGGCGCGGCCATCACCAGCACCAGCAGCAGTCCCAGCGCGGGCCGCAGGAACCGGCGCGCGGACGTCACCCTCGCCGGGCTCGAAACGCCGTGCACGAACGCGAGCATCAGCGGCAGCCGCAGCACCGGTTCGAACTTGTGGACGTTGCGCAGCGGGGCGAGCGGACCGTCGAGCAGGTGCCGGACCTGCTCGGCGACCGGGCTGTCGAGCGTGCCGACGTAGCCGATGGTCAGCAGGGTCAGCCCGGTGAGCACGCCGAGGACGAGGAACCGCCGCTCCGGCAGGCCGCGCCGGGTGAGGCCGACCAGGCCGACGCCGGCGACCAGCCCGGTGGCCAGCATCAGCACCGGGTTGTCGATCAGCGACCAGCCGCCCGGCCACCACGGCGTGCCCTGCACGACGTAGGCGACCCACTGGTTGGTCCCGCGCAGCACCTCGAACAGCGACATCGGCGCGGTGGTGTTCGTCGCGGACTCGATGTAGTCCAGGAACGGCAGGCTGTATTCGCCGAGCAGCAGCAGCGGCAGGATCCACCACAGCGTCACGCCGACGACGAAGACGAACCACCACAGGACCAGCTCGACGTGCCTGCGCGTCCACTCGCGCGTGAGCAGCCACAGTCCCGGCAGGACGAGCGCCATCACGACCATCGCGCCGTTGACCCCGCCCATGCACAGCACGGCCAGCGCGGACAACCCGGCCGCGCGCCGCGGGGACCCGATCGTCCCGGCCCGCACCAGCGGCACCAGCACCCACGGCAGGAGCACGGCGGGCAGCATTTCCGCGGACAGACCGCCGATTTCGGTCAGCATGCGCGGGGCGAGCGCGTAGCCGAGCGCGCCGATCAGCCGCGTGCGCTCGGTGCCGATCTTCATGGCGCGCGCCAGCAGCAGCGCCCCGCCGAACGCGGCCGACAGCAGGATCGCGCCCCACAGCCGTTGCGCGATCCACGCGGGCACGCCGGCGGCCTGGCACAGCGCGAAGAAGGGGCCCATCGGGAAGAGGTAGCCGTAGGCCTGGTTCTGCAGCTCCCCCGCCGTGGCCTGGGGGTTCCACAGGTGCAGGGCGCGGCCGAGGAAGGCGAGCGGGTCGACGGCGAGGTCGAGCTTGGTGTCGAACGTCGTCTTCCCCGGCATCTGCAGGAACGACAACGTGGTCAGCGCCAGCACGATCCAGGTGCTCGGCCGCCGGAAGAACGCACCCCCGCGGCCGCGCCCGGAAGGTGGGGCGTCGTCCCGGGTTCGTTCGCGGGTGCCGGTTACCATCCGGTAGATACTAGGCGGAAACCTGGCTACCATGTGCCGACGATCCTCCCGACTTCAGGCAGGTGCGCCATCTCGTTCGACGATGCCTGGGCCTTGGCCGAGCCGGTCAAGGGCTGGATGACGCGCGCGCAGGGCGAAGCGTTGTGGAACGCCGCCTGCCGGCTGGAAAAGGGTGACGTCGTCCTGGAGATCGGCAGCCACCAGGGCCGGTCCACGATCGTCCTCGGCGCGGCGGCCCGCACGGTGGGCGCCACGGTGATCGCGGTGGACCCCTTCGTGGACGGGCGGCTCTTCGGCGGATCCCCGACGCGGCAACTGTTCGAGCGCAACGTCCGCCGCGCCGGCCTGGACGACGTCGTCGAGCTCGTCGCCGGTTACAGCACGGAACTGCGCCCTCACTGGGATCGGCCCCTACAGCTGCTTTACATCGACGGCAAGCACGACTACTGGACCTACACCGACGACCTGCGCTGGTCGGCGCACCTGCCGCCGGGCGCGGAAATCCTGGTGCACGACTGCTTCTCCTCGATCGGCGTCACGCTCGGCACGATCGCGAAGGTCCTTTTCGGACGCCGGTACACCTATGTGGACCGGGCGACGTCGCTGGCGCGGTTCCGGCTGGCCCCACCGGCCGCCCGCGACCGGCTGCGCGTGGTGGCGCAGTTGCCGTGGTTCCTGCGCAACGTCGTGCTGAAGGTGCTGCTGCGCCTGCGGTTGCGGCCGGTCGCGCGCCTGCTCGGCCACGACAGCCCGTACGACCCCTACTGAGTCACGGGCGTGCCCACCTCGGCCTTGGCGACGCAGACCGGCGCGCCCGGGCTGGACAGGCGCACGGCGACGCTGTCGAAGAGGCCGTCCACCGGCAGGTACAGCGAGTGCAGCCCGGCCTGGAACCAGACCGGCGTGCGGTCCACCAGTCCCTCGCCACCGTCCGAAGTGTAGTAATCGAGCTTGAGCAGGTGCCGGCCCAGCACCGGTTTGTCCAGGCCGACGCGCACCGGGGTCTCGGCGATCGCGTAGCCGCAGTTCGGCACCGGGCCGGGGACACCGCGGGAAACCGGGTCCACGCCGGTGATCTTGTGCGGCGTGCCGGTGGCGTCGAGCAGGTGCATCCGGCTCGTGGGCTGGTCGAAGTGCGTACCCGGCAGCAGGCCGACCACCCGGGACGCGCGCGAGTCCGCGCCGAACCATTCGTGCACCACGTCCGACGGCACGAAGGTGTCGTAGAAGACCAGGTCCGGGTCCGCGCCGACGGCGGCGCGCACGTTCCCGACGTACTGCCCCGAGTGCTCGAACCGCAACGCCGGAGCCAGCCGCGAGAACCCGGAAGCGGAACTGGCGAGCAAAAGCACGCACAGCGCTAGCGCGATCGGCCGTTCACGCTTACCGCCGGACGGCGCAACTTCCGCCGGTGGCAGGAAAGCGAACGCTCCACAAAGGGCGGCCACGAGCGCCAGGTCGGCGACGTACCGCGGATCGTCCCCGGCCGACGGGCCGACTTCGCGCAACCGGGTCAGCGCGAGCAGGGCGACGTCCACGGCGAACACGGCCGCGAGCAGTCCCCAGGCACCCCACGCCCGCCGGCCGCCGAGCCGCCCGCCGGCGAGCACCACGGCCAGCGCGGCCACCACCAGCACAGCCACGACGGCGAACGGCGTCGGCGCCCAGGTCGCGCCCGGTCCCGGACCGGACCACGGCCCGCCGGCCAGGCCCGGCAGCAGGGTGTCCCCGAGCATCCGGCCGGTCAGATCGGCCACCGGCCCGGCGGACAGCGGCGACGCGCCCGTGCCGACCTGGCTCGACGTCAGCGCGAAGAAGGCCACCACGAACGCCACCAGCACCGCGGCCTGGCCGAGCCAGTAGCGGGCGTGGCCGCGGAAGGACCGTCCGAGCAGGACGGTCACCGCGGCCAGCAGCACCGGGATCACCGCGGCCTTCTCGTAGAACGCGAGCCCGAACAGCGTCCAGGCGAAGGACCCGAGCCACCACCGGCCGCCGTCGGCCAGGTACCGGACGTGCGCGTGCAGCGCCGCGGCGGTGGCCAGCACGACCGGCACCACCTGGACGCCGAACGACCACCACAGCGTCGGCACCAGCAGCAGCGTCGACGCCGTGAACACGGTGAACGGCACCAGGATCGCCCACCGGCGGCCGAAGCAGCGCACGAGCAGGCACCAGAAGAAGACCGTCGCGAGCGCTTTCATGAGCAGCAGCGGCAGCACGAACACGCCGAAGTCCAGCGGCGCCCACCAGGTCAGCACCGCGGCGAGGAAGAACCCGCCGGGCTGCAGGTGCCCGTGGTAGTCCTGGAAGAGGAAGCCGGGGTCGAACGGGCCGGCCGCGGCCGCCTGCCAGGTCACGACGAAGTCGTCCTGCGCGAAACTCCCGTGCAGCGCCGCCCACGCGTGCAGCGCCAACGGCACGAGCCCCGCGACGAACGCGGCGAGGACCAGGGTGGACGGTCTTCGGATCGCCCGTGGCGCGGGGGTTTCCTTCTCCAGCAGCACGGGGGTCCTCACTTCTTGCAGGCGGGCGGCTGGCACATGAGCTTGCTCAGCGCTTGGTAGAAGACGTCGGAGATCTTGCGCGGGTCCGGCGTGGTGAAGGATTCGCCGCCGGTCGCGGCGGAGACCTGCCGCAGTTCGCTCGCGTCGATGTCCGGCCCGATGCCGATCCCGATGACGGGCAGCGGTTTCCGCGGGTCCTGCAGCCGGTTCAGCTCGGCGAGCAGGCCGGGCAGCCCGATCGAGTCGCTGTCTTCGTTGCGGCCGTCGGTGAGCACGACGACGACGTTGATCCGGCCGAGCTGCCAGTTCTGGCGGGCGTTCTGGTACGCGGCGAGGATCGAGTCGTACAGGCCGGTCGCGCCGCCGGGCTTCGGCTTGACCGCCTGCAGCGTCGCCACCCCGCCCGCGCCGAGCTGCTGCGAAATCGACCGCATCGGCAGCAGTTCCTTGAAGTCCTTGTCGCCGTCGAGCTTGGTGGAGAACAGCCACAGGCCGATCTCGGTGGTCGGCTTGAACAACCCGAGACCCTGCGTCGCGGCTTCGAGGGTGAGGGCCATCCGGCTCCGGCCGGTGCCCGGGACGGTGGCGGCCATCGAGCCGGACACGTCGAGCAGCACCTGGACGCGGGCGCTGAGGTTCGCGCCCGCCCACGCCTGGAGCGCGGCGTACACCGCTTCCGGCGGCGGTGGCCCGGCCGGCCGCGGTGCCGCGTTCGTCCGTGTGTCGCGCGGGCGGTCGCCGAGCAGCTGGCCGGCCGGCGTCCGGAACCCGCCGTCGGCGAACGCTTTCGTCGCGGTCTGGTCGAGCAGGAGCCGCAGGAAGCGTTCGGCCGCCGAGCGCGAGGCTTCCGATGCCCGCGGCAGCACGACGTACGGGTAGTCGAAGCCCGGCACGCCCGCCGCCGGGTACGCGGCGACGAGCTTGCGGGCCAGCACCGACTGCTCCGACGCCGGCCACGCGGTGTACGGCTCCTTCACGGCCGACAGCTCGCGGATCTTCTCGGTGAACGCCGCGGCCGGGTCGGGCGCGTCCTTCGTGAGCTGCTGCAACCCGATCAGCGCGGCGATCGCCGCGGGGTCGCGGCCCGGGTCGGGCAGCCCGACCGGGTTTCCCGCGAGGACGTCCGACCAGGACGGCGACTTCCCCGGCCAGCCCACCCGTTTCGCGACGTCGTCGGTGAGCGCCAGCACCACCGGCGAACTCGCCACCGACTGACCGGTCTCGGGCAGGTTCCACGCGCCGCCGTCGCGGGCCTGCGGCAGCCACGCGCTCGACTCCGGCACCCAGACGTCCGGGCCGGTGGCGCCGTTGGCTTCGAGGGCGGCCGCGGTGGCCGGCGACGCGCCCGGCGTGACTTCGACGGCGTAGCAGTCCTGCTGCGGCACCGTCCCGGCGAGCGCGGTGAGCACCGGCGCGATGTCCGGCGCGGCCGTGACCCGCACCGGGGTGGTCGTGTCGCAGCCGCCGCCGGCCAGCCGGTCCTTGAGGTAGTCGACGCCGGCCCAGGCGAGCAGGGCGACCACGAGCAGCGCGCTCAGGACGACGACCCGCGCGTCGATGCGCCGGGCCCGCGCCGGGTGTGCCGCCATGCACGTCCTTCCGTGGTGAAGTGCTGGCAGCTTGCCAGCCGGGTGAGCGGGAAGCCAGTACCGGCAGCGGACCGTGACCATCGCCGGGTGAAGCCGCGGTGAAGGAATTGCGCCGTGCGGCCATTTTGGTGATTGACAAGAACCGCGTAACGTTTCCCGCTTGACGCCCGTCCCACTTGGGTAACATCACCATGGCGAATCGCGGAGACGATTTCGCCGTCCCCGAAACGGCGATGTGGCACCGAACGGAGACGCAACCCGTGCGCACGATGTACGACGCGGTCACGGCCGCGAACATCCCCGCCGACGCCCGGATGGTCGCGGGGTACATCGACAAGATCAAACTCGAACCCTGGTCCGCCGCCGACTGGGCGCGCTTTCCCCAGGCCCTGAAGATCACGATCGTCAAGAAGGCGTCCACCAACGACGGCCACGTCCTGGACGTCGAGCCCGGCGACGCCACGCCCGGCGAAGCACCGGGCTGGGTCCGGATGCGCCGCGCGGCGGGCGCGGACCCGACCGTCTACTGCAGCCTGTCGACCTGGCCGTCGGTGCGCTCGGCGTTCTCGTCCGCCGGCGTCGCCGAGCCGCACTACTGGATCGCGCACTACAACGGCGATCCCACGATCCCCGCCGGGGCGATCGCCAAGCAGTACGCCGGCAACGTCGCCCCCGGCTACGACATCTCGTCGGTCGTCGACTTCTGGCCCGGAGTGGACGGAACCGCACCCGCCTCGACTGGAGTGGAGATCATGGAGCGCATCACCGTCACCCCGCCGAACGGCGAGCAGCACGCCGTCCGCGTCTTCCTGTCCGGCAGCCCCGGCGCGGCGGTCGTCATCCGGCCCCGCCTCGGCGGCGACGGCTTCTCGAAGCCGATGTGGGTCGGTGACATCTTCGCGTGGGGCAACGACCACCAGGGCGTCGGCCACAACCCGACGCAGACCCCGGGGTACAACAACAAGCTGACGTCCCACCGGCGGTACGAGTTGCCGGGCGCGGTGTGGGCGGACATCAACTACAGCTCGGCGGATCCCTTCGAGATCGACATCGTCGGGTAGCGCTCAGGCGGGCGGCAGCGCTCGGCACAAGGCGTCGAGCGCTGCCGGGTAAGCGTGCTCGGGCGGGGTCGCGTAGCCGACCACCAGGCCGTCCATTGTGGACATGGTCGCCGCCGGGTGGCGGAACGCGGCCAGCCCGTCCAGCGCGAGTCCTTGCCACGCCGCGGCTTTCACCGCCGACGGCTCGGTTCCCGGCGGCAGGCGCAGCACCGCGTGCAAGCCCGCCGCGATGCCGGTGGGCACGACGTGCGGTGCCCGCGCGGCCAGCGCCGCCACGAGCAGGTCGCGGCGGCGGCGGTAGCGCTGCCGCATGCGGCGGATGTGCCGGTCGTAGGACCCCGAGTTCAGGAACTCCGCCAGGGTCAGCTGGTCCAGCACGCCCGCCCACGCCTCGCGCTCGCCCTTCACCGCGAGCACCGCGTCGACGAGGTGCGCCGGCAGCACCAGCCAGCCCAGCCGCAGCGCCGGGGACAGGCTCTTGCTGACCGAACCCACGTAGACGACGTGCTCGGGGTCCAGGCCCTGGACCGCGCCGATCGGCTTGCGGTCGTAGCGGAACTCGCCGTCGTAGTCGTCTTCGAGCAGGACGCCGCCGGTCGCGCGGACGTGGCCGAGCACCGCGGTGCGGCGGTCGTGGTGCAGCGGGCCGCCGGTCGGGAACTGGTGGGCCGGGGTCAGCAGCACCGCCGGGACGTCGAGGTCCTCGACGCGCGCGCCGTGCTCGTCCAGGTCCACGGGAACGGTCGGGACGGCCGCCGCGGCGAAGATCGCGCGGTGGAAAGCCAGGCCGTAGGACTCGACGGCGAGCGGGCCGGGCAGCACCGCGGGGAACAGCAGCCGCAGGGCGTGCGCGAAGCCCGAGCACACCACGATCCGCTCCGGCGACGTCCGCACGCCGCGCGCCCGGGCCAGGTACTCGGCGAGCGCTTCCCGCAGTTCGCGGCGACCGCGCGGGTCGCCGGGGCCGAAGGCGTCGTGCGGGGCGACGGTCAGCGCGCGGCGCGCCGCGGCGAGCCATTCGGTGCGCGGGAACGACGTCGCGTCCGGCTGGCCTTGGCGGAGGTTGTACCGAGGGGCCGGCGCGGACGGCGCTTTTCGAGGCACCCGCACCGGTTCCAGCGGCTCGGCGCGCTCGGCGACGCGCGTGCCGGAGCCCTGGACGGCGGTGAGCCAGCCCTCGGCGACCAGCTCGGCGTAGGCGTCGGCGACGGTGTTGCGGGCCAGCCCCAGGTCCGCGGCCAGTGACCGGTACGGCGGCAGCCGGGTGCCCGGGGCGAGCCGTCCGGCGCGGACGGCGTCCCGCAGCGCGGTGATCAGCGCGGCCCGCTTGCCGCCGGTGCCCGACAGCTCCAGGTGCAGGTCGGCGCCGAGCCGCTCCCCGGAATTGACCCACGAATCCGTCACGGAAATGCACCCTACACGCGGGTCAACCAGGCCCTAGATTTCTGGTCATGACGAACCGAGTGAACTTCGCCAAGTCCGCCCCGAAGGCCTTCAAGGCCCTGATCGGCTTCGACGCCGCCGCCCGCGCCGGGCTCGACCCCGCGCTGGTCGAGCTGGTCCAGATCCGCGCTTCACAGCTCAACCGCTGCGCCTACTGCCTGCACATGCACACCTCCGACGCCCGCAAGGCCGGCGAGAGCGAGGAGCGGCTGCACATGGTCGCCGTGTGGCACGAGGCCGCGAACTTCTTCAGCGAGAAGGAGCAGGCCGCGCTGGCACTGACCGAAGCCGTCACGCTGATCCCCGGCGGCGTCCCCGACGACGTCTACGCCCGCGCCGCCGGCCAGTTCGGCGAGGAAGAACTGGCCCAGCTGCTCGCGCTGATCTTCACCATCAACACGTGGAACCGCATCGCCATCACCACGGCGAAGGTGCCCGGCACGGACGAGCGGGTGGCCCGGTGACCCGCCGCCCGGCCGCGGTGCTGGCGCTGCTGGCGTTCGCGCAGCTCATCATTTCCCTCGACTACAACATCGTGTACGTGGCGCTGCCGGACATCGGCCGCGACCTCGGGTTCACCGCGCAGAGCCTGCAGTGGGTGGTGAGCGCCTACGCCGTGGCGTTCGGCGGCGCGCTGCTGCTCGGCGGCCGGGCGTGCGACCTGTTCGGCCCGCGGCGGGTGTTCGCGCTGGGTTGCACGCTGTACGCGGTCTCGTCGCTGGCGGGCGGGCTGGCCGGGGACCCCGGCCTGCTCGTCGCGGCCCGCGCCGGCCAGGGCCTGGGCGGCGCGCTGCTCTTCCCGGCGACGCTGACGCTGGTCAGCACCAGTTTCGCGGCGGGCCGCGAGCGCAATCGCGCGTTCGCGGTCTGGGGTACGGCGGGCGGCAGCGGGATGATCCTGGGCTCGCTGCTGGGCGGGGTGCTGACGCAGGCGTTCGGCTGGGCGGCGGTGTTCTTCGTGAACGTCCCACTGGCCGCGGCCGCCGCCGCGCTCGCTTTCCCGTTGCTGGCCAAGGATCCCGCTCGCGAACCGGGCCGCCGGTTCGACCTCGCCGGCGCGCTGACCGCGACGCTCGGCACCACGCTGGTGGTGTTCGCCCTGGTCGAAGGCCCGGAGCTGGGCTGGACGTCGGGCGTGGTCCTCGGGACCGCGGCGGCGGGGCTCGCGCTGCTCGGCGCGTTCGCCGTGGTCGAACGCCGGGGCCGCGACCCGCTGCTCCCCCTGCGGCTGCTGAAGGAACGCAACCTCGGCACCGGCGTGGTCGTGACGTTCCTCTACATGGGCACGTTCGGCACGCTGCTGTACTTCTTGACCGGGTACTTCCAGGGCGTCCACGGCTACGGCGCGCTGGCGACCGGGCTCGCGTTCGGCGTGCCGATGGTCGCGATCGCCGCGGGTTCGCAAGCCGCCGGCCGGTTGGCGACCCGCTACGGCACCCGCCCGACGCTGGTGGCTTCACTGGTCGTCGGCGGGGCGGGCGCGCTGCTGCTCGGCCTGTCGATGACGCGTTCGGCGTCCTACCTCGACGTGGTGCCGGCGCTGGTGGTGCTGGGGCTGGGCCAGGGCGCCGGGTACACGCTGATGTTCGGCGCCGCGGCGGCCGGGATCCCGGCACGGGACCAGGGCGTCGCGTCCGGGGTGGCCTCGACGGCGCAGCAGGTCGGCGGCTCGGTGGGGCTGGCGGTGTTCGTCGCGGTGGCGAACGCGGGCACGTCCGAAGTGGACGGTCTCCGCACGGCGGTCCTGCTGGCCGCGGCGGGAATCGCGCTCACGGCGGTGGCCGCGCTGCGCTTCAGCGGCTCCCGGCAGCTCGCCCCGGCTCCGGCTTGAAGCGCCCCAATGTGGCGTTGGTTGCGTCAGACGCACCCAATGTGGCGTTCGGTGCGTCTGACGCACCGAACGCCACATTGGGGCGCTTGGATCAGTCGGCGAGGGCCAGGAGGTCGGCCTCGGGGACCGGCTCCGGCTCCTCGGCCGGGCGCTTGCGGGCGGCCAGGCCGCTGATCGCGATCAGCAGGCCGAGCACCGCGATGCCGGTGACCACGCTCAACGCCGGGGTCAGCCCGGTGAGCAGCGCGGCCGGGGAGGCCTCGCGGCCGCCGTTGGCGGTCAGGACCGCCGTCACCACCGCCAGCCCGATCGCGCCGCCCACCTGCAGGGACGTGTTCAGCAGGCCGCCGGCCAGGCCCTGCTCGTTGTCGGCGACGCCGGCCGTGCCCTGGATGTTGAGCGACGAGAACGCCAGCGTGAAGCCGATGCCGAGCAGGATCATGCTGGGCAGGACGAAGCCCGCGTACCCGGAGTGCTCGTCGACGCGCAGGAACAGCGCGTAGCCGATGACGTGCGCGACCACGCCCGCGAAGATCGTGCGCGGGGTGCCGACGCGGTCGATCAGCGGCTCGATGCGCGGCGAGCCGAACGCCACGATCAGGGCGGCGGGCAGGAAGCCCAGCGCCGTCTGCAGCGCGGACCAGCCCAGCACCCGCTGCAGGTAGAGCATCACGACGAACTGGAACCCGATGTACGCGCCGAAGAACAGCGCGCCGCCGAGGTTCGCGCGGGCCAGCGGCCCCGAGCGCAGGATGCCCAGGCGCAGCAACGGGTGCGGGCTGCGCTTCTCGATGACCACGAACGTCACCAGCAGGGCCAGCGCGACCACGAACGTGATGAGCGTGCGGGGCGCGGCCCAGCCGATCTCCGGTGCTTCGACGACGCCGAACACCAGCAGCAGCGAACCGGCGGCACCGGTGATGGCGCCCGGGAAGTCGTACCCACGGCCTTCTTCGCGCTGGTAGGACGGGATGAGCTTCCACGCCGAGACCAGGGCGACCAGCGCGATCGGCGCCGGGAGCAGGAACGTCCAGCGCCAGCCGACCTCGGTCAGCAGGCCGGAGAACACGAGGCCGGCGGAGTAGCCGCTGGCGCCGAACACGGCGAAGATGCTGATCGCCTTGTTGCGGGCCGGGCCTTCCTGGAACGTCGTGGTGATGATGGACAGCGCGGCCGGCGCCGTGAACGCGGCCGCCAGGCCCTTGATGAACCGGCTCGCGATGAGCAGCGCGCCGTCGTCGACGAGCCCGCCGAGCAGCGAGGCCAGCGCGAACACGCCGACGGCGACGAGGAACACCCGGCGGCGGCCGAGCAGGTCGGCCGTGCGGCCGCCGAGCAGCAGCAGCCCGCCGTAGCCGAGCACGTAGCCGCTGACGACCCATTGCAGCGCGTTGGTGGAGAGGCCGAGGTCGGCCTGGATGGCGGGCAGCGCCACCCCGACCATCGACACGTCGAGCGCGTCGAGGCCGATGACGATCGAAACGGTGAGCAGGACACCCCAGAGACGTGCGTCCCACCGCGTTGAGGTGGTGGACAAGGACACGGAAGAGCTCATGGCGGCGACAGTACATGCACACGCATCTAATGTCTAAGCATTTAATGTATTTGCATCTGATGTGCGTGCATGCTAGGTTGGTCGCTGTGAGCGACGTCGCTGAGCAAGGCCTGGTGCAGGAGTGGCACGAGCTGCTGGCGCGCTACTCGGCCGTGTTCAGCACGCTCGAGTGCCGTCTGCAGGAGCGCCACGGGATCGGCGCGAACGAGTTCGAGGCCCTCGAGCGCCTCGCGACCTGCGACTTCAAGTGCCGCTCGGCCGACCTGACCGGCGCCATCCACCTGAGCCAGAGCGCCACCTCACGGCTGGTCGCCCGGCTGGAGAAGGAAGGCCTGGTCGAGCGCGCGCTGTGCGACGTGGACCGGCGCGGCATCTTCGTGACGATCACCGACGCCGGCCGCGAGCGCTACCTCGCGGCGAAGCAGACCCACCGCGAAGTGCTGAACGAGACGCTCCGCTAACCGACCGGGCCCTCGATCGCCTTCACCGGCACCTGCCGCTGCGCGCCGCCGGCGCTCGTCACCGTCAGGGTCAGCTGGTCGTCCGGGTGGTGGGTGTCCATCACGCTCGTCAACGTCGTCGCCGAGTCGACCGCCCTGCCGTCGATGGCCGTGATGACGTCGCCCGCCGCGAGCCCCGCTTCCTGCGCCGGGCCGCGCGGGACCACCTGGCGGATCTGGGCCCCGCCCCGGCCGTCGGTGACCGAGACGCCGATGAAGGCCGTCTTGCCGATGTGGACCGTGTCCGACGCCGTGCCCGCGACGATCCGGTGGGCGATGTCGACGGCCTGGTTGATCGGGATCGCGAAGCCCTGGCCGGCGCCGCCGCTGCGGCGGCCGTTGAGCTGGTAGCCGGTGGACGCGGCCGTGTCGACGCCGATGACCTGCGCGTCCGCGTTGACCAGCGGGCCGCCGGAGTCACCCGATTCGATGTTCGCCCGGACCTGGATCAGGCCCTTGAGCTGCTCGGACGAGCCGCTCGACTCGTCCGACGCCGTGATCGACTGGTCGAGCGCCGTCACCGTGCCGGGCGCGGGCACCGGGTCGCCGCCCTTGCCGCCCGCGTTGCCGAGGCCGAGGATCTGGTCGCCGACGGCGACCTTCGACGAGTCGCCGATGACCGCGGTCGGCAGGCCGGACGCCTTCCGCAGCTGCAGGACCGCGATGTCTTCGCCGCGGTCGTAGCCGACGACGTCCGCGGTGTAGGTGTCGCCGGTGCCGATGCTGGTGACCTTGATGCTGGTCGCCCCGGCGACGACGTGGTTGTTCGTGAGCACCTCGCCGTCGGGGGTCAGCACGATGCCGGTGCCCGCCGCGGCCGCGCCCTGCAGGCCGAGCTCCGTCTCGATGTTCACGATGGCCGGGTTGACCTTGGCCGACACGGCGTCGACATCGAGCACCGTCTGGGACGCACTGGGCTGGCCGGAGAAGCCGAAGTTCTGGTTGCCGCTCGCGGTGGGGCTGTTCGCGTCGGCGATCAGGTGCCCGATGCCGAGCCCGGCGACCACGGCCAGCGCGATCGCGACCACGGTGAGGCTCAGCGCCCGCAGCGGGTGGCGCTTGCGCGGCGGCGGCTGGTACGCGGGTGGCGGGTAGGCCTGGAACGGCTGCGTGTACTGCGGGTACGGGCGGCCCCACTGGTCACGGGGCTGGTCGTAGTACTGCTGCTGCCCGTACTGGCCGTAGTACTGCTGGTGAGGCGGGTATTCGCCGCCGCCCTGCGGTCCTCGGTCGTACTCGCTCATGCACAGCTCCAGCCCTCGACAAGCCTCCGGCCCCTCCAGGAAACGCCGGTTTCCTGAGAATTTCCTGGCGCCCTTCCATGGACTTGCTGTGATTTACCCGAGGACCTCAGCCGGTAACCACCGACGCCGTCAGCCGGGCGGCCCGGTCGCGGAGCGCGGGCACCCGCGGGTCGGCCGCTCCCGAGTGGACCGCGATGCTCACCCCGGCCGTCGTCGCCGCGGCGCGGGCGGCCTCGGCCACCGCCGCCAGGTCGGTGGCCACGAGCGCGTCCGGCGGCACCCGCTCCGCCAGGTCGAGCACCGCCGCCGCGGCGGTGATCACCTCCGCCGCCGGTTCGCACGCGTGCCGGCGTGCGTCGGCCAGCGCGGCCTCCCGTGCTTCGCCCGGCGGCAGCCGGTGCGCGCGGGTGAGCCCCCGGAACGCGTGCGCCTCCTTCTCGGCCAGGCGCAGCGCGTGCATGCTCAACGTCTCGGCCGAGAGCAGGGCCGCGGCCTGGGCCACGTGCAGGGCCGCCGTCGCGCCGCCGCCCGGGGACGCTTCGGACGCGAGGGTCTTCAGGTAGTCGCTCATGATCTGATCACGCATGGCTCACCGCCGGATCCGTTCCATGCCGGGGTCGACCAGCGGCTCGGCGGCCACGGTGGCCGCGACCCGGCGGCCGAAGTACTCGATCTCCACACCGCTGCCGACGTCCGCCGACGCCGGGAGCCACGCGTAGGCGATGGGCCGCCCCACGGTGTACCCGTACGCCGCGCTCGTGACGTACCCCGAAGCCACGCCGTCGACGAACACCGGTTCCTTGCCCAGCACCACCGTGCGGCCGTCGTCGATCGTCAGGCAGCGCAGCCGCCGCGACGCGGTCCGGCCCTCGAGCGCGTCCCGGCCCAGGAACTCCCCCTTCGCCGGCCGCACCGCGAAGTCGACACCGGCCTCGTACGGGTCGTGCTCGGTCGTCATGTCGGTGCCCCACAGCCGGTAGCCCTTTTCCAGGCGCAGGCTGTTGAACGCCGCCCGCCCGGCCGCGATGACGCCGAGGGGCCGCCCGGCCGCCCAGAGCGCGTCCCACAGCCGCAGGCCGTTGTCCGCGCTCGTGTAGATCTCCCAGCCGAGTTCGCCCACATAGGACAGTCGCATCGCGACGACCGGGACTCCCGCGATCCGTGCCCGGCGTGCCCGGAAGTACTTCAGCCCGGCGTGCGAGAAGTCCTCGCGGCTCAACGGCTGCACGAGGTCCCGCGCCAGCGGGCCCCAGACGCCGACGCAGCACGTCCCGCCGGTGATGTCCCGGACCTGCACCCCGGGAGGCGCGTGCTTGACGAAGTGGTCGACGTCGATGCCGCCGTTGATCCCGACCTGGAACAGCTCCGGTTCCAGCCGCGCCACCGTGACGTCGCTGCGGATGCCGCCGGCGTTGTCGAGCATCAGCGTGTAGGTCACCGAGCCGACCGACTTGTCGAGCTGGTTGGTCGTCAGCGACTGCAGGAATTCCAGCGATCCGGGTCCGCTGATCTCCACTCGCTTCAACGGGGTCATGTCGTACAGCGCGACTCCGTTGCGCGTGTGCCACGCCTCGGCCGCCGCGATCGGCGAGTGGAACTGGGCCGACCACGCGTCCCGCGCCGGCGGTAGCCAGTCGTGCGGCAGCTGCTTCAGCAGCGGCGCGTTGGCCTCGAACCAGTGCGGCCGCTCCCACCCGCCCGCTTCCAGGAACACCGCGCCCAGCTCGCGCTGCCGGGCGTGGAACGGCGTCACGCGCAGATCGCGCGGGGAAAGCTTGGGCTGCAACGGGTGCAGGATGTCGTAGACCTCGACGAAGTTCTGCTGCGCGGTCTCGTGCACGTACGACGGCGCGAGCTGGACCTCCTCGAAGCGGTGGACGTCGATGTCGTGGGTGTCCACTTCGGAATGCCCGTCGACGAGCAGCTCGGCGACCGCCTTCGCGATGCCCGCGGAGTGCGTCACCCAGATCGCCTCGGCCAGCCAGAACCCGCGGACGTCGGCCGACTCGCCGACCAGCGACTGGCCGTCCGGGGTGAAGGAGAAGATGCCGTTGAAGCCCTCTTCGACCTTGGTCTGCCGCAGCGCGGGCAGGAGCAGTTTGCTCTGCTCCCAAGAAGGCGCGAAGTCGTCCTCGGTGAAGGGCAGCATCGACGGCATCGCGGTCGCGGTCACCGAGTGATCCAATGTGGACTCTTCGACCGGCATCGGCCGGTGCGCGTAGGAGCCGATGCCGATCCGGTCGACGTGCTCGCGGAAGTACAGGTCCTGGTCCTGGTGGCGCAGGATCGGCAGGCTCGCTTCGACCTCTTCGGTGTTGCGCCCGGCGAGTTCCGCGACCTGCCCGGTCTTGACGTACTGGTGCGCCAGTGGCAACAAGGGGACGTCCATGCCCGCCATCGCACCGATCTCGCGCCCCCAGAACCCGGCGCACGACACCACGACGTCGGCCGGGAAATCCCCCTGGTCGGTCCGGACACCCGTGACGCGGCCGCCGCTCCGGAGCACGTCGGTGACGCGGGTCGAGCCGATGAACTTCGCGCCCCGCGAACCCGCCCGCGCGGCCAGCACCTCGACGGCCTTCGCCGCCCGCGCGAGTCCGTCGGTCGGGGTGTGCAGCGCACCGAACACCTGCGAGCCGTCCAGGAGCGGCCAGCGCTCGACACATTCGGCGGCGTCGATCAGCGCTCCTTCGACACCCCACGACGTCGCCCAGCCGTGCTTGCGCTTGAGGTCCTCCCAGCGGGCCGGCGTCGTCGCCACCTCCATGCCGCCGACCTGGAGGAAGCAGTCCAGCTCCAGGAACTTCTCGACGGTGTACTTCGCGAAGTCCGTCATCGCCTTGGCCGCGTTGGTCTGGAACACCAGGCCGGGCGCGTGCGAGGTGGACCCGCCGGTGCGCGGCAGCGGGCCGCGGTCGAGCACGGTGACGTCGGACCAGCCGCGGGCGGTCAGCTCGTCGGCGAGGTTCGCGCCGACGATGCCGGCGCCGATGATCACGACTCGCGGTGCGGTCATGGCGAACTCCTAACGGAAGACGACGGTGCTGTTGCCGTTGAGCAGGACGCGGCGTTCGCAGTGCCAGCGCACCGCACGGGAAAGGGCGAGGGCTTCGGCGTCGCGGCCGACGGTCACGAGCTCGCGCGGCGAGTACGTGTGGTCGACGCGCTGGACCTCCTGCTCGATGATCGGGCCCTCGTCGAGGTCGGGCGTGACGTAGTGCGCGGTCGCCCCGACGTACTTGACACCGCGGTCGTAGGCCTGGTGGTAGGGCTTGGCGCCCTTGAAGCCGGGCAGGAACGAGTGGTGGATGTTGATCGCGCGGCCTTCGAGCTTCCGGCAGAGCGCGTCGGACAGCACCTGCATGTACCGGGCCAGCACGATCAAGTCCACTTCGTACTCACCGACCAGGTCGAGCAGCCGCTGCTCGGCCTCCGGCTTGGTGTCCGCGGTGACCGGCACGTGCACGAACGGGACGCCCGCCGCCTCGGCCATCGGCCGCAGGTCTTCGTGGTTGGACACGACCACCGCGAGCTCCGCGCCGAGCCCGCCCGCGCGCCAGCGGAAGAGCAGGTCGTTGAGGCAGTGCCCGAACTTCGACACCATCACGAGGATCCGCGGCGGCGTGCCGTCGGAGAACCCGTATTCCATTCCGAAGTCCCCCGCCACCGGCGCGAACGCGCGGGTCAGATCGTCCACAGTGGTCTCTTCGGTGCAGGTGAACGACGTGCGCAGGAACAGCGAGCCGCGGACGTCGTCGTCGAACTGCTGGTGCTCGACGATGTCGCAGCCCTGGCCGACCAGGAACGTCGTGACGGCGTGCACGATCCCGGCGCGCTCCGGGCACTTGAGCGTCAGGGTGAAGGTCACGAGACGTACTCCAGGCTCGCGTCGGCCAGCCACGCGTGGAAGTAGTCCGAGAAGGACTGGCGCACGAGGATCGTGAAGCCGTCTTCGCGGACCATCAGCACGATCCCGGTGCGGGCCAGCAGGGTCTGGACGCACGTCCCCGGCGGCGACGCCGCCAGGTCGACGGAGCACCCGTGGGCCAGGACGTCGGCCGCGTGCGCCCCGGTCAGCCGCACGACGTTGCGCTGCGCCGACACATCCACGACGGCCGCACTTTCACGTGAAAGTGCGGGTTCCAGTTCGGCTTGGCGGCCGGGCTCGGCGAGGACGAGGTACTCGTCGGGGCCCATCCAGAGGAGGTCGGCACCGTTGCCGCTGGTGTAGGTGCACGGGCCGGGCAGCGGGACGCCGAGGAGGGTGTCGCCCTCGCGGAGGCGCACGGTGAGCTGGGTGCGGAACGGTTCGTCGACCGCGTCAACCGTCACGGCGGGCTCCTTCCTTGTCGAAGAGCACGGATTCGGTCACGGTCACCGGCACGACCTGATCGCCGACGGGCACGTACAGCGTTTCGCCGATCCGCTCGCGACCCGAGCGCACCAGTGCGAGCGCGAAAGTGCGGCCGAGGGCGACGCTGTCGTAGCTGGAGGTGACGTGGCCGAGCATCCGCACCGGCGGTTCGGGTACGACGTCGGACTCGATGATCTGCGAGCCCTCCGGCAGCAGCACCGACGGGTCCACCGGGAGCAACCCGACCAGGTGCTTGCGGTCGGGGCGGTTGTTCTCGGCGCGGGCGAACGACCGCTTGCCGAGGAAGTCGGCCTTCTTCTTCGACACCGCCCAGGACATGCCGAGGTCCTGCGGGGTGACCGTGCCGTCGGTGTCCTGGCCGATGATCGGGTAGCCCTTCTCGGCGCGCAGGACGTGCATGGTCTCGGTGCCGTACGGCGTCGCTCCTTCGTCCACGATGGACTGCCAGAGCGCGGGTCCGTGCCACGACGGGACGTTGATCTCGTAGGCCAGCTCGCCGGAGAAGCTGATCCGGCAGACCCGGGCCGCGATTCCGGCGACCTCGGCGTCCTGCCAGGTCATGAACCCGAACGCCTCGTTCGAGACGTCGAGGCCCGGCGCCAGGCGGCCGAGGACCTCCCGCGAGCGCGGCCCGACGAGCGGGACCGTCGCCCAGTGCTCGGTCACCGACGTCGCGAAAACGCGCAGGTGCGGCCACTCCGTCTGGAGCCACTCCTCCATCCACTCGAGGACCATCGCCGCGTTGCCGGTCGTGGTGGTGACCAGGAAGCGTTCCTCGCCGACGCGGATGACCGTGCCGTCGTCGAGCACCATCCCGTCCACCCCGCACATCACGCCGTAGCGGATCCGGCCGACCTTGAGGGTGCTCATCACGTTCGTGTAGAGCATGTCGAGGAACCGGCCGGCGTCCGGGCCCTGGACGTCGATCTTGCCCAAAGTCGACCCGTCCATCACCGCGACGTCGGTGCGGGCCGCGCGGCACTCGCGCCGGACGGCGTCGCGCATCGACTCGCCGGGCCGCGGGTAGTACCACGGGCGCTTCCACTGCCCGACGTTCTCGAACTCGGCGCCGTGCTCGACGTGCCACGGGTGGATCGTCGTGACGCGCACGGGGTCGTGCAGCTCGCCGCGGTTCCGCCCGGCCAGCGCGGCGAACGCGACCGGCGTGTAGGGCGGGCGGAACGTCGTCGGCCGGCGGTCGGCGAGGTCGGCGCCCAGCGCTTCGGCGGTGATCCCGGCGGCGAGCATGCCGGACGTCTTGCCCTGGTCGTGCGCGGTGCCGATGGTGGTGTACCGCTTGACGTGCTCCAGCGAGGTGAGCCCGGCGCCGGTGGCGCGCAGGACGTCGGACACCGTGGCGTCCCGCTGCTGGTCGACGAACCGGGTGTCCACTTCGGACTCCGGCGCGGGCACCTGCCACAGCACCTCGGTCTCGGGCAGCCCCTCGCCCGCGGCGGCGCCGACGACGCTCACGTCCGGCAGGTCACCGGCCGGGACGTAGGAGCCGAGCTCCGGGGAGTAGCGCAGGGTGCCCCGCGCCTGGCTGTAGAGGTGCACGGCCGGGTTCCAGCCGCCGGACACCAGCAGCAGGTCGCACGGCACCCGCTCCCCTTGCGTCGAGCCCAGGGGTCCGACGTGGGCGGCGGTGATGTGCGTGTCGCCGTCGGTGCCGATGACGCCGTAGCCCTGGCGAGCGTCGACGATCCGCACGATCTCGGCCCCGGCCCCGGCCAGTTCGGTGGCGGCGTCGTACGCGGAGTCGTTGGTGGTGAACACGACCACGCGCTGACCGACCAAGACTCCGTACCGGTTCAAGTACGTGCGGGCGGCCGAAGCGAGCATGATGCCGGGGCGGTCGTTGTCCGGGAACACGATCGGCCGCTCGTGGGCACCGGTCGCGATGACGATCCGCTTCGCCCGGATCCGCCAGACGCGTTGCCGCGAGACGCGTTCGGGGGCCGCGGGCTCGCCCCGGCGTTCCAGGGCGAGCACGAACCCGTCGTCGTAGACGCCGAACGCCGTGGTGCGCGAGAGGAACCGGACGCCATCGGGAGCTTCGCCGTCGGGCTGGTCGTCGACGAGCAGCACCCGGCCGGAAGCCGCGGCAGCGGCCGCGCGGCCCGCGGGCCCGGCGCCGATGACCAAGACGTCGCAATGGGCGTGCTTCGCGTCGTACCGCGCCGGGTCGGGCTCGGCGGCCAACCGGCCCTGACCGCGCAGGCCGCGGGCGACCAGCCCGTCGTACAGCTCGACCGTGGTCGCCGGCAGCATCGGCTCCGGGAACGGCGCTTCGATCTGGACCAGCGCGTTCGAGTCCTCGACGCCGGCGCCGACGATGCCGCGCGGCCGGCCGTACTTGATGCTGGTCGCGACGTGGTGGATGCCGTTGGCCAGCAACGCGGAAGCCAGGGTGTCGCCGAGGAAACCGGTCAGCTCGCGGCCGTCGAAGGTGAACTTGAGCGGGACGCCGGAGAGCCGGGTCATGAGGTCACCGGCCTGGGCTCGTCGAGGCGGTAGATCGCCAGGAGGTCGTGCGTGCGGGTGTCGCGGACGGCGTTGAACCACCGGCGGCAGCCCGCGGAGTGGCTCCAGCGCTCCGCGTACGGGCCGCTCGGGTTGGCCCGGAAGAAGACGAACTTGGCCCAGTCCTCATCGGACAGTGCGGCCGGGTCCTCCGGGTAGGCGACGTGGGCCTGGCCGCCGTAGTGGAACTCGGCCTCTTCACGCGGCCCGCACCAGGGGCAGGGAATGAGTTGCACGGATTCTCCTAATGGGCGACGGCGGCGGCGCCGTGCTCGTCGACGAGGGCACCGGTGGTGAACCGGTCGAGGGTGAACGGTTCGGCGTACTCGTGCGGCTTCCCGCGGGCGATGGTCGCCGCGAAGACGTCGCCGACGCCGGGGGTGGCCTTGAAGCCGCCGGTGCCCCAGCCGCAGTTGAGGAACAGGTTCTCGACCGGGGTCAGGCCGATGATCGGCGACGCGTCCGGGCTGACGTCGACGATCCCGGCCCACGTCCGCAGCAGGTGCGCCCGCGCGAACACCGGGAACAGTTCCAGCGCGGCCGCCATCTGCTCTTCGATGATGTGGAACGAGCCGCGCTGGCCGTAGCCGTTGTAGCTGTCGATGCCCGCCCCCATCACGAGTTCGCCCTTGTGCGCCTGGGAAACGTAGACGTGCACGGCGTTCGACATGACGACCGTCGGGTGGACCGGCTCCAGCAGCTCGGACACCAGCGCCTGCAGCGGGTGCGAGTTCAGCGGCAGGTCGAGCCCCACCAGGCGAGCCAGCACGGACGTGTGCCCGGCCGCGCACAGCCCGACCTTGCCCGCGGCGATCCGGCCCCTCGACGTCTCGACACCGGTGACCCGGCCGTCCCTTGTGGAGATACCGGTGACCTCGCAGTTCTGGATGAGGTCGACCCCCAGTTCGTGCGCGGCGCGGGCGAAGCCCCACGCCACGTAGTCGTGCTTCGCGATGCCCGCGCGCGGCTGGTAGGTCGCGCCGAGCACCGGGTAGCGGACGTCCGGGGAGGTGTTGACGATCGGGCAGATCTCCTTGACGCCGGCCGCGTCCACCCATTCGGCGTCGATGCCGTTGAGCTTGTTGGCCTCGACGCGGCGGACGCTGTCGCGGACGTCCTGCAGGGTGTGCGCGAGGTTCAGCACCCCGCGCTGGCTGAACAGGATCGGGTAGCCGAGGTCCTCTTCCAGGCCTTCCCACAGCTTGAGGGAGTGCTCGTAGATGCCGGAGCTCTCGTCCCAGAGGTAGTTGGAGCGGATGATCGTGGTGTTGCGGGCCATGTTGCCGCCCGCGAGCCAGCCCTTTTCCAGCACGGCGACGTCGGTGATGCCGAACACCTTGGCCAGGTAGTACGCGGTGGCGAGGCCGTGCCCGCCGCCGCCGACCACGACCACGTCGTAGGCCTTCTTCGGCTCGGGGTTGTCCCAGAGGAAGTCCGGGTGCTCCGGCAGGTCGGTCATCGGGTCTCCTCCCCGGGGTACAGCGGGAACGCTTCGGCGAGCGCGGTGACGCGGGCCCGCAGCTTCCCGGCGTCGTAGCCGGGCTCGAGCGCCTCCGCGATGACGTCGGCGGCCTCGCGGAACTCGGCGTCCCCGAAACCGCGGGTGGCCAGGGCCGGCGTGCCGATCCGCAGGCCGGAGGTGACCATCGGCGGGCGCGGGTCGAACGGGACGGCGTTGCGGTTGACGGTGATGCCGACCTCGTGCAGCCGGTCCTCGGCCTGCTTGCCGTCCAGTTCGGAGTCGCGCAGGTCGACGAGCACGAGGTGGACGTCGGTGCCGCCGGTCAGCACGGAGATCCCCGGCTCGGCCAGCAGCCGTTCGGCGAGGATCTTCGCGCCGCGCAGGGTCCGCTCCTGGCGTTCGGCGAACTCGGGCTCGCCCGCCATCTTGAACGCGACGGCCTTGGCGGCGATGACGTGTTCGAGCGGACCGCCCTGCTGACCGGGGAAGACGGCGGAGTTGACCTTCTTGGCCAGCGCCGGGTCGTTCGTCAGCACGACGCCGCCGCGCGGGCCGCCGAGGGTCTTGTGCGTGGTGGTCGTCGTGACGTGCGCGTGCGGCACCGGCGACGGGTGCAGCCCCGCCGCGACCAGGCCGGCGAAGTGGGCCATGTCGACCATCAGGTACGCGCCGGCCTCGTCGGCGATCTCGCGGAAGCGGGCGAAGTCGAGCCGCCGCGGGTAGGCCGACCAGCCGGCGATGATCAGTTTCGGCCGGTGCTCCTTCGCCAGCCGCTCGACCTCGGCCAGGTCGACGCGGTGGTCCTTTTCGGACACTTCGTAGGCGGCGACGTCGTAGAGCAGGCCGGAGAAGTTGATCCGCATGCCGTGCGTCAGGTGCCCGCCGTGGGCGAGCGAGAGGCCGAGGATCTTGTCGCCGGGCTTGAGGAGCGCGGCCATCGCGGCGGCGTTGGCCTGGGCGCCGGAGTGCGGCTGGACGTTGGCGAACCCGGCGCCGAACAGCGCCTTGACCCGGTCGATGGCGAGCTGCTCGAGGACGTCGACGTGCTCGCAGCCGCCGTAGTAGCGCCGGCCGGGGTAGCCCTCGGCGTACTTGTTGGTGAGCACCGAGCCCTGGGCCTGGAGCACGCTGAGCGGCGCGAAGTTTTCGGAGGCGATCATCTCCAGCGTCGTCCGCTGGCGGCGCAGCTCGGCGCCGATGGCCGCGGCCACCGCCGGGTCGTAGTCGGCCAAGGACCGGTCGAGCACTGAGCCGAGCGTGGCGGTCATTGCGAACCTTTCGTGGTCGACTTCTGATATATCAATCGTCGATGTAGGCTAAGCGCCATGCACCCGCAGGTCAATCCCCCATCCCTGGCGGAACAGGCGTACCGCTTCGTCCGTGATCGCCTGGTCATGCTGGACATCCCGCCGGGCTCGCCCATCACCGAAGAGGAGCTCGGCAGCGAACTCGGCATGGGCCGCACGCCGATCCGCGAAGCACTGAAGCGCCTGGAGTCCGAACGGCTGGTCGTCGCCTACCCGCGACGCGGGACGTTCGCCACCGACGTCAACATCTCCGACCTCGCGCACATCTCCGAGGTCCGGCGGACGCTGGAGCCGATGGCCACGGCCGCCGCGGCCGAGCGCGCGACCGCGGCCGACCGGGCCACCCTGACCGAGCTGCGCGCGCAGCTCGACACCGGCGTCCCCGCCGGGGACAACGCCGAGCTGCTGCGCACCGACCTCGCCCTGCACCGGGCGATCTACCGGTGCGTGCACAACCCGTACCTCGAGGACACGCTGATCCGGTACGACAACCTGGCGACCCGGATCTGGTGCGTGTTCGTGCCCCGGCTGTCCGGGATGGCCGGCCACGTCGACGAGCACGTCCCGCTCCTCACCGCGATCATCGAGGGCGACGCCGAGAAGGCCGCCGCGCTGACGCTGGAGCACGTCACCGGCTTCGAGGCCGCCATCCGGGCGCTGGTCTAAGGGGCCAGCCGGGCCCGGACCCAGTCGTGGAACGCGCCGATGTGGTGCTCGCTGGGCACGAGCACCCCGCCGTTGGCGTACGACCGCGAGTCCATCGCCAGCTGGCAGCGTTCGCACGCCTCGAAGTCCTGCAGGTTGACGCGGTGGAACAGCTCGACCGAGCGGGTCAGGTCGCGCCCGGACTCGACCACCTCCGGCAGGTACAGCCAGTCGCAGCGCACCAGCGTCCGGTCCGGGGCCAGCGGGAACATCCGGTGCAGGATCACGTGGTCCGGGACCAGGTTGACGAACACCCCCGGCTTGATGGTGATCGCGTAGTACTTGCGGTCCTGGGCTTCGGTGACGCCGGGCAGCCGGTCGACGCCTTCGCCGCCGTCGATCGTGAAGCCCTTGATCTCACCGCCGAACTCGGCGCCGTGCCCGACGTAGTACTGCGCGGCGTAGCCGTCGGCGAACTCCGGGAGCACTTCGGTGAGCTCCGGGTGGATCGTCGCGCAGTGGTAGCACTCCATGAAGTTTTCGATGATCTGCTTCCAGTTCGCCTTCACGTCGTACTCGATGCGCTTGCCCAGCGCGAGCCCGCCGATGCCGTAGGCGTCGATCTCTCCGGCGCCGCCGAGGCGTTCGGTGACCGCGCCGACGACGGTCTCTTCGAACGACGGCGGCTCGTCGGCCAGGCACACCCAGGCGTAGCCGAGCCACTCGCGCAGGTGGACCTTCGTGAGCCCGAACTCGGTCCGGTCGACGTCCGGCATCCCGGTGAGGTTCGGCGCGGCGACGAGCTTGCCGTCCAGCCCGTACGTCCAGGCGTGGTACGGGCACTGGAAGGCGCGCTTCACGGTCCCGCTCCCGGCCGTGCAGAGCCGGGCGCCGCGGTGACGGCAGACGTTGAGGAACGCGGCGAGCCCGCCGTCGCGGCCCCGCGCGACGAGGACGCTCTCCCGGCCGATCTGCACGGTCTCGAACGACCCGGGCGTCGGCAGGTCGGCGCTGCGCACGGCGCAGAACCAGTCCGCCTCGAAGATCTTCGCCTGCTCCAGCGCGAAGATCTTCGGGTCGGTGTAGGAGGTGCCGGGCAGGGTGGCGAGCAGGCTGGGCGGGAGATCGATAGCGGTCACCGGCGTGGTCCTCTCCGCGGATCAGTACGGGAGTTGCGCAGAACGCGTCTTGTTGCTCACTCCGGAACAGAGTGACTGCCGCCACGCACGGCTGTCAACCCGTGTTTTTCAGTGCCCGCACAAGGGGTTCAGGCCGGCCCGTCGATCGCCCGCCGGAACAGTGTTTCGATCTCCGCGCGGCCCGGCCGGGGGTCGGCCAGCGCCAGCTGCATCAGCAGGCCGCAGAACAGGCCGGCCAGCAGGCGGCCGGTCAGCGGGTCCGTCCGGGAGCCGAAGAACGCGATGAGCGCCTCGTCCCACGCCGCGCTCGCCTTGCGGAGCGCGGGCCGGTGCAGCGCCGCGACGTACAGGTCGTACTCGACGACGGTGTCGCGGTACTGCTCGTTGACGTAGCCCATCACCAGGTCGGCGAGCGCCGCGGCGAAGTCGGCGTCCGGCGGGAGCGCGGACTCCCACTCCTTCAGCGCGTGGACGTTCTTCTCGGCGGCCTCGTGCAAGGCGACCTCCAGGAGGTCGTCCAGCGTCGCGAAGTGGTAGGTCGTCGAGCCGAGCGGGACGCCGGCCGCCGCGGCGACCGAGCGGTGGGTGACCCCGTCGATCCCCCGCTGGGCGACCACCTCGATCGCCGCCTGGGCGATCCGGGCGCGCCGCTCGGGGTCGTTCGGACCGCGGCGCCGCGTCGCGCCGGGTTCGCTCTTCGCCATCGAGCCCCCTTGTGGACATCTGTACACGCTTCGCGTACAAATGTACGCACTCCGGGCACCGAGCAGCCACTACCGATCCGGGAAGGGCCGCATGAAGGACCTCCACATCGACGGGAGCTGGGCGGACGCCGCCGCCGGCACGCACTCCGCCGTGCTGAACCCCGCCACCGGCGAAGTCATCGAAACCGTCGCCGAGGCCGGCCGCGAAGAAGTCGACGCCGCGGTCGGCGCCGCTCGCCGGGCGTTCGACGAGGGCCCGTGGCGCCGCACCACCGCCGCCGAACGCGGCGCGCTCCTGCGCAGGACGGCCGACCTCCTGGTCCGCGACCGCGAAGAGCTGGCCCGGACCGAGAGCCTCGACACCGGCAAGACGCTGGGCGAGGGCCGCATCGACATCGACGACGTCACGAACGTCTTCCGCTACTACGCCGACCTGGCGGACAAGGACGCCGGACGGCTGGTCGACGCGGGCAGCGCGACCGTAGTCAGCCGGATCGTCCACGAGCCCGTCGGCGTCTGCGCGCTGATCGCGCCGTGGAACTACCCGCTGCTGCAGATGTCCTGGAAGGTCGCGCCCGCCCTCGCCGCGGGCAACACCGTGGTCCTCAAGCCGAGCGAGGTCACCCCGCTGACCACGATCAAGCTGGTCGCCCTGCTCGACGAAGCCGGCGCGCCACCCGGCGTCGTCAACCTGCTGCTCGGCCCGGGGCACGTCGGCGCGGCGATGGTCGAGCACCCGGCCGTGGACCTGGTTTCCTTCACCGGCGGCTACGCGACCGGCGAGAAGATCATGACCGCCGCCGCGAAGGGCGTCCGCCGGGTCGCGCTGGAACTCGGCGGCAAGAACCCGAACGTGGTCTTCGCCGACGCCGACTACGACACCGCCCTCGACTACGCGCTGATGGCCGCGTTCGTCCATTCGGGACAGGTCTGCTCGGCGGGCGCGCGGTTGATCGTCCAGGATGGGATCCATGACCGGTTCGTCGCGGACCTCGCCGCGCGCGCCGAGAAGATCCGGGTCGGCGACGGCATGGACCCGGCAACCGAGACGGGCCCGCTCGTCTCGGCGCAGCACCGCGCCAAGGTCGAGGGGTACATCGAAAGCGCTCTCCAGGACGGCGCCACCCTGCGAGCGGGCGGCAAGCGCCCCGAAGGACCGGAGTACGAAGGCGGTTTCTTCCTGCGCCCCACCGTGTTCTCCGAGTGCACCCGGGACATGGCCATCGTCCGGGAAGAGGTCTTCGGCCCGGTCGTCACCGTGGAACGCTTCGCCGACGAGGCCGACGCGATCGCGCTGGCCAACGACACCGAGTACGGGCTCGCCGGAGCCGTGTGGACGTCGGACGCGTCCCGCGCCCAGCGGGTCGCCGGGGCCCTGCGCCACGGCACCGTGTGGATCAACGACTACCACCCCTACCTGCCGCAGGCGGAGTGGGGCGGGTTCGGGAGATCCGGCATCGGCCGCGAGCTCGGACCGTCCGGGCTGGCGGAGTACCAGGAGAGCAAGCACGTCTACCAGAACATCGATCCCGTTCCGCAGCACTGGTTCAAGGGCTGACCCCTCCCCCACCCACCACGTGAGGACGTTGCGATGACCACTCAGGAAATACCGGCGGGCGGGGGGCCTGCTGCCGACGACAGTTCCGACCTCGAGAAGTTCGGCTACCGCCAGGAGCTCGAGCGCTCGCTCGGCTCGTTCTCCAGCTTCGCCGCCGGGTTCAGCTACATCTCCATCCTGACCGGCGTGTTCCAGCTGTTCTTCTTCGGCTTCGGCTCGGGCGGGCCGGCGTTCATCTGGACCTGGCCGCTGGTCTTCCTCGGGCAGTTCGCCGTCGCCCTGTGCTTCGCCGAGCTCGCCGGCCAGTTCCCGCTCGCGGGGTCGGTTTACCAGTGGGCCAAGCAGATCGCGAAACCCGCGACGTCGTGGCTGGCCGGCTGGATCATGATCATCGGCGCGATCGTGACGGCGGGCGCCGTCGCGGTGGCCTACCAGATCATCCTGCCGCAGGTCTCGACCGCGTTCCAGATCGTCGGCAGCGACTCCGACGCCGGGCTGACGTCCACCCCGGGCGGCGCGCAGAACGCCATCATCCTGGCCGTGATCCTGGTCGTGTTCGCCACGATCGTGAACATCATCGGCGTCCGGCTGATGGCGAAGATCAACAACTTCGGCGTCGCGGTCGAGCTCGGCGCGAGCGTCCTGCTCGTGATCGCGCTCGCCATCCACATCAAGCGCGGCCCCGGCATCGTGTTCGACACCCACGGCACCGGCGACGGTCACTCGTTCGGGTACCTCGGGGCGTTCCTGGTGGCGTCGCTGATGAGCGCGTACGTCTTCTACGGCTTCGACACCGCCGGTTCGCTGGCCGAGGAAACCACCCAGCCGCGGCGGCACGCGCCGCGCGCGATCCTGCGGGCGCTCGCGGCGGCGTTCATCGTCGGCGGCCTGATCATGCTGTTCGGCATGATGGCCGTCGGCAACCTCAACGCCGACGAGCTGAGCACGTCCGGCATGCCCTACCTGCTCAAGAGCACCCTCGGCGAAGGCCTCGGCGACGCGTTCCTGATCTGCTCGGCGATCGCGATCACCGTGTGCTGCCTGGCCGTGCAGACCGCGGCGATCCGGATGACGTGGGCGATGGCCCGCGACGGCCGCCTGCCGTTCAGCAAGGCGATGGCGAAGGTGTCGCCGCGGTCGAAGACGCCGGTGCTGCCGGCGCTGCTCACCGGCGGCCTCACGATCGTGGTGCTGCTGATCAACCTGGGCAACCAGCGGGCGTTCTTCATCCTGACCTCGACCGCGATCATCCTGTTCTACATCCCCTACCTGATGGTCACCGGCCCGATGCTGGTGCGCCGCCTGCGCGGGCACTGGCCGCGCCCGGAGCACGGCCCGTACTTCAAGCTGGGCCGCTGGGGCACGCTCGTGAACCTGGTGGCGGTGCTCTACGGCGCCGCGATGACGGTGAACCTGATCTGGCCGCGCGCCGAGGTGTACGGCGACGACCACTGGTACTTCCAGTGGGGCGCGGTGATCGTCACCGGGCTGATCGTGATCATCGGTGCGATCATGCTCTACGTCCGGCGCCGCACCTGGGGTTCATCGCACACGAGCCCCGAGCACATGCCGGACGACGCCCCGGACACCCTGCCCGGCTGAGGAGGACGCATGAGTTCCGATACCTACGACTTCGTCATCGTCGGCGGTGGCTCGGCGGGCTGCGCGCTGGCGAACCGGCTGTCGGCCGATCCCGCCAACAAGGTCCTCGTCCTGGAAGCGGGCCGGTCGGACTACAAGTGGGACGTCTTCATCCACATGCCGGCCGCGCTGACCTTCCCGATCGGGTCGAAGTTCTACGACTGGGGTTACCGCAGCGAACCCGAGCCGCACATGAACCGCCGCCGCATCTACCACGCGCGCGGCAAGGTGCTCGGCGGGTCGTCCAGCATCAACGGGATGATCTTCCAGCGCGGCAACCCGATGGACTACGAACGCTGGGGCGGCGACCCCGGGATGTCCACTTGGGACTACGCGCACTGCCTGCCGTACTTCAACCGCATGGAGAACTGCCTCGCCGATGCCCCCGGCGGGCAGTGGCGCGGCCACGACGGTCCGCTCGAACTGGAGCGCGGCCCGGCGTCGAACCCGTTGTTCCAGGCGTTCTTCGACGCCGCCGAGCAGGCGGGCTACCCGCGCACCGACGACGTCAACGGCTACCGGCAGGAGGGGTTCGCGGCGTTCGACCGCAACGTCCGGAAAGGACGGCGGCTGTCGGCCGCGGGCGCGTACCTGCACCCGGTGCTGAACCGGCCGAACCTCACGGTGAAGACGCACGCGTTCGTGTCGCAGATCCTCTTCGACGGCACGCGCGCGGTCGGGGTCGAGTACACGCAGGGCCGCGGCGTGCCGGGCGAGGTGTACGGCAAGGAGATCATCCTCTGCGGCGGCGCGATCAACAGCCCGCAGCTGCTGCAGCTGTCCGGCGTCGGCAACGCGGCGGAGCTGGAGAAGCTCGGCATCGACGTCGTCAAGGACCTGCCGGGCGTCGGCGAGAACCTCCAGGACCACCTGGAGGTGTACATCCAGTACGCCTGCAAGCAGCCGGTGTCGATGCAGCCGTCGCTGGCGAAGTGGAAGCGGCCCTACATCGGCGCGCAGTGGCTGTTCCTGCGGTCCGGGCCGGCCGCGACCAACCACTTCGAGGGCGGCGGGTTCGTCCGGTCGAACGACGAGGTGAAGTACCCGAACCTGATGTTCCACTTCCTGCCGGTGGCGATCCGCTACGACGGTTCGGCACCCACGGAAGGCCACGGCTACCAGGTGCACGTCGGCCCGATGTACGCCGACACCCGCGGGTCGGTGAAGATCACTTCCACCGATCCGCGGCAGCACCCGGCGATCAAGTTCAACTACCTGTCGACCGAAACCGACCGCAAGGAATGGGTCGAAGCCGTGCGGGTGGCGCGGAAGATCCTCAACCAGTCCGCGCTGGACCCGTACAACGGCGGCGAGATCTCGCCGGGGCCGTCGGTGGAAACGGACGAGGAGATCCTCGACTGGGTCGCCCGGGACGCCGAGACCGCGCTCCACCCGTCGTGCACGGCCAAGATGGGCGTGGACGAGAAGTCCGTCGTCGACCCGCAGACCATGCGGGTGCACGGCACCGAGGGCCTGCGCGTCGTCGACGCGTCGGTCATGCCCTACATCACCAACGGCAACATCTACGCGCCGGTGATGATGACCGCCGAGAAGGCCGCCGACCTGATCCTCGGCAACACCCCGCTCGCCCCGCTCAAGCTGCCGTTCTACCGGCACGGGGAAGCCGCCGCGAAGTAGCCCGGACGCACGAACGCCCGTACCGCCATCCCCGGTACGGGCCTTCGGCGTGCCCGGGAAGTGTGTTGCCCGCTAACGAAAAACTACCCGGGCGTACCCCCTTGACGACGCCGGGAGCCGTGCTCACACTTGTTGCGTATCACAGTTGATGTTCCCCCATGCGCAACATAACGGAGGCGACATGATTCGCGCGTGCACGGTGGACGAGCTGCCCCCCGGTGAGTCCGTCCGGATCCCCGGGGCCCCCGCCGTCGCGGTGTTCCACACCGAGGCCGGGGAGCTGTACGCCATCGACGACACGTGCACCCACCAGGACGCTTCCCTCGCCGACGGCTGGCTCGAAGGCTGCTTCGTCGAGTGCCCGCTGCACGCGGCGCTGTTCGACCTGCGCACGGGCGTGCCGACCTGCCTGCCGGCCAAGGAGCCGGTGCGCACGTACCCCGTCCTCGTCGACGACGGGGTCGTCTACGTCCAGGGCGTGGCGGGCGAGGACGCCGCGTGAAGCGGGTCGCCGTCGTCGGTGCTTCGCTCGCCGGGGTCCGCGCCGCGCAGGAGCTGCGCGCGCAGGGCTACGACGCCGGGATCGTGCTGATCGGCGAAGAGCCGCACCTGCCCTACGACCGGCCGCCGCTGTCCAAGGCGTTCCTGGCCGGGACGGCCTCGCCGGCGTCGCTGGAACTGCTCGACGCGGGCGACCTCGCCTCGCTGGCCCTGGACTTCCGGCTCGGCGTGCGCGCGACGGCACTGGAGCCTTCGAACCGCCGCGTGCTGCTGTCCGACGGCGGCTCGGTGCACGCCGACGGCGTCGTCATCGCCACCGGCGGCCGCGCGCGCACGCTGCCGGGGTTCGAGGGCGCCCACACGCTGCGGACGCTCGACGACGCGGTGGCGTTGCGGTCTTCGCTGGTGCCCGGGGTGCGCGTGGCGATCGTCGGAGCCGGGTTCATCGGGGCCGAGGTGGCCTCGACGTGCCGTTCGCTGGGTCTGGACGTGGTCGTCCTGGAAGCGCTGGCCGCTCCGCTGGCGCCGG
The DNA here is from genome assembly GCF_041346945.1 of Amycolatopsis sp. cg9. NCBI lineage: Bacteria > Bacillati > Actinomycetota > Actinomycetes > Pseudonocardiales > Pseudonocardiaceae > Amycolatopsis > Amycolatopsis sp. cg9. The sequence goes on from NZ_CP166850.1 coordinate 631,138, forward strand.
TGCTCGGCCCGTCGCTGGCCGCGGTGTGCGCCCGGCTGCACCGCGACCACGGCACGGACCTGCGCTGCGGCGTCGCGGTGGCGGGCATGGACGCGGCCGGCGTCCACCTGGCCGACGGCTCGCTCGTCCCGGCCGACGTGGTCGTGACCGGCGTCGGCATGACACCGGCGACGGACTGGCTGGCGGGCTCCGGGTTGAAGGTCGGCGACGGCGTCCACACGGACGCGGGGCTGGTGACTTCGCTGCCGTCCGTGGTCGCCGTCGGCGACGTGGCCCGCTACCACGCCGGCGGGACCGGCCGGCGGCACGAGCACTGGACGAACGCGTCCGAGCAGGCCCCGGTCGCGGTGGCCAACCTGCTGGCCGGGCGGACCACGCGGACGTACGAGCCGAGCGGGTACGTCTGGTCGGACCAGTATTCGGGGACCTTGCAGCTGGCCGGGCACCCGCGGCCGGACGACACGCTTTCCTACGTCGACGGCGACCCGGCGTCCTCGTCGTTCGTGGCGGCGTTCCAGCGGGACGGCGAGACGGTCGGGGTGTTCGCGCTGAACAACGCGAAGCTGTTCAACCGCCTGCGCCGGCAGGCCCTGCGCCGGCCCGCGACCGTCTGAAAGCCTCAACCGGGGTTTCAAGGATACGCTTCAGCCACATGGAGCTGACCCTCGACGAACTCCGCGCGTTGACGAGCTGGGCCGCGGCGTGCGCTTCGCGCGTCTTGCCGGTGTACGAAGCCCGCGTCCCCGGCGACACCCGCCCCCGCTCGGCGATCGAGGCGGCGGAGGCGTTCGCCGCCGGGGATCCGCGCACGAAGGTCCTGCGTACGACGGCCTGGGCCGCCCTCGCGGCGGCGGGCGAGACGACCGACCCGGCGGCCTCGGCGGCCGCCCGGTCCGCGGTGGCCGCGGCGGGGGCCGCGTACTTGCACCCACTGGAGTCACCGCACCAGGTGAAGCACATCGTCGGCCCGGCCCAGCAGGCGGCGCTGGCCTCCGAGCTGGCCGGCGGCGACGCGGCGGCGGAGATCCGGTGGGCCCTCTCGCAAGCCCCGCCTGAGGTGCCGGACCTGCTTCGCCGCTTCCCGCCGGGAAAGCCGGGCCGCACCCGGCTGGGCGAGCTGCACCGGGAGCTGGAGACCGCCCTGCGCGTCAGCGGGGGCTGATCTCCGGGAGCGCCGCCTTCTTGTCCCGGAGCATGTTCCGGACCGCGCGGACGACGGTGTCGATGCCCGCCGCCGGCAGCCGGGCCTGGTGGTCGGGGTGGCGTTCGTCGGAGATGCCGACGACGATCGCGCTCGCGTCCCCGCTCGAGACGACCAGCCGGAACTCGTGCAGCAGCGCCCGCTCGAACCGGTGGCCGCCGTCGTCGTCCGCGATCTGCGCGGTGACGCGGGTGCCCTCGCGGATCGCCGTCGAGACGGCCACCACGTCCGCGTAGTGGTACTCGTGGGTCTCTTCCTGGAACAATCCGGCCACCCGCAGGTCGATCACGCACCGGTAGAGCCCCAGGTGGTAGTCGGTCGGGCAGATCGCCAGCACGGCGTACTGCGAGAACCGCCAGATCCCGTCCCGGCCGACCACCGCGCGGGACGTGGGGACCGGACCGGTGACGATCAGCGGCTCGCGCGGGGACTCCTCACGCAGCGGTTGCGCCAGTGGGTCCCAGTCCGCGGGGTCGAGTTCGAGGTCTTCGGCGGTCAGGTCGAGCCGGTCCAGCGCGCGCCGCCGGACCTTCGCCAGCTCGTGGTCGCGGATCTTGTCGATGATGGCGTCCCGCGGCTTGGGGAGCGCCGCCTCGCGAGCGTCGCGGTAGGCCTCGAACAGCAGGAAGCCGCGCACCGCGGCGGCCCCGCCGCCCACGACGAACACGACGCCGATCGGCCAGGAGCCGGTGATCGACGTGAACACCCCGAACAGGAGCAGGGCGAGCCCGCCGAGCAGGTAACCCCAGACGCGTTGGCGTTCCCGCTCGCCCGGTACCGCCGCGAAGTAGCGGTCGACGACTTCGCGGCGGTCTTCGCCGTAGTCGGACTCGGTCATGCCCGGCCCTCCGTCCCCTGGCTCGCGGCCAGGACTCGCCACACCCGGTTCTCCGGCGCGGTCACGTGCTCGAGGATCGTCCGGACGTGGTCCGGCCCGGCCGCCGCGACGAGTTCGGCCAGCAGCCCGGATACGGGTCCGCCGCGCTCCCAGAACCGTCCCCGGTCCTCGTCGGTCAGCAGCAGGAGGAGCCGGGCGTGCGGGAGGTGCGCGGTGCGGCGGAGCCGGTCGCGGACGGCGGTCAGCTCCCGGCTCGACCGGACCCGGTGCGGCCGGTTGCCGCGCAGCAGCGCCAGCGCGAGGAAGAAGTCCAGCCCGGGATCCGCGGGCGCCGCCCGGGTGAGGTCCGCGATGGCGGTCTCGTAGTCCCTGCGCGCCAAGGCCCGCAGCCCGTCGGCCCGGAAGTCCCGCTCGGGGCTCGCGGGGTGGTGGACGTCCCCGAGGTACACGGTCCCTGCTTGGACGACCGTGCCGTGCACGTCGCCGCGCACGGTGTTCCGCGAGCTGTCGCCGGGCTGTTCCATGGCCCTACAGTCGCCGGTGCCCGCCGCGATGTTCCGCGCCGGACCAGAACCAGCCGAACGGACGAACGCGGCCGGGCTAGAGGGCGAGGTCGTCGAGGTCCGACTCCAGGCGGGCGCGCCAGGTCCACCGGCGTTCCGTCGTGTCGGCGCCGTCCGCCGCCGGCGGCCCCAGGGGCAGCGCCTGGTCCGTGACCTTGAACGTCACCCGGTACGCCAGCACCGAAGCCGCCGTGCGGAGCCAGGTGTCGCCGGTCGAGCCGGTGGGCGGGGCGACGCCCAGCGCGTGGCCGAACCAGGTGGGGAGGAGGGCGTTCGAGCCGAGGGCGTCGGTGATGCGGGTGCGGAGGCGGACCTGCAGGTCGTGCCACGCCCGTTCGGCGCGTTCCAGCTGCGGCACCACCCGCGCCTCGACCGCGTCCGCCTCGCGCAGCGCCAGCCGCGCCTGGTCCGCCGCGGCCTCCGCCGCCGGGATCTCCTCGTCCAGCAGCGTCCGGCGGCGGGTGGTCAGCGCGCGCAGGCGGGACTCCGCGTCGCCGCGGGAGCGGGAGCCGCGGTCGGTGGCCGCCAGGACCCCGATGACGTCCAGCAGGTCGGCGTCGCACCGGGCATGTGCCTCGTGCACCGAAGAAAGGCGCGCGATCTCCTCTTCGTACCGCGCGCGCTGCTCCTTCGTGACGAGTTCCTTGTGCAGGTCGTCCCACCGCGCCGCCTCGGCCGCCAGCGCGCGCGTCTCCGCGCCGACGTCGTCGAGGTCGACGCGCGGGACGCCGTCGGCCACGCGGACCGCGCGCTCCAGGGCGTGGACCTGCTGCTGCAGCCGCTCCAGCCGGCGGCCGAGCAGGTCGATCCGGTCCTCCTGCCGGGTCGCGCCGCCGCTTTCGAGCCGCTCGCTGAGGTCGGCGACGTCCCGGCGCAAGCGGTCGTCGGTCTCCTCGACGGCGGCACGCAACCCGTCCACCGCCGCGAACAGCTCGTCGAGGTCGCGGCGCGTGGTGTCGACGGGCTCGACGTACTCCTGCTCGAACTCGGGGTCGTCGCCGTAGGTCGCGTAGCCGTGGCTCACGGGATCCGGCTTTCCCGCCAGAGCAGCCCGGCCGTGGCCGCGATCCCCAGCGCCGCCAGGATCGTGCAGACCACCGCCGGCGGCCACGGGAGCAGCGCGCCCACCAGCAACCCCGCCGTCACGCTGCCCGCCCACGCCGCACGCGTCCGCTCGCGGATGACGTCGCCGACCCGGCGGACCGGCGCGAAGCCGATCCACAGGCCCGCGGCGAACAGCGGGACCAGCGCGAACAGCCACACCGGCGAAAGCACCTCGAACAGCACGAGCGCCCCGGCGACCAGCGGCACCAGCACCGGCGCGGCCGCGAACCACACGACCGCGCGCTGCGTCGCCGCGTGCCGGGCCTCGAGTTCGGCGTTGGCGAGCCGGTGCTTGGCCTCGTCGAACGCCAGCTCGGCGTCGAGCAGCCGGTGGGCGCTCGCGACGAGCCCGTCCATCGCCTCGACGTCGCCGGGCGGGGTCGAAAGCCCGTCGCGCAGGTCCTGCTTGAGCCGGGTCACCCGGCCTTCCGCCAGGTCGCGGTCGTGCTGGGCTGGAGTCGTCACGCGAACACTTTAAGTGCCGCGGCCGTCACGGCAGGCCAATGCGGCCGGTGCGTCTACAAATCACCGAGGGCGGTGACGGGTGACTCCACGCAGTCGGCGACGAACCGCAGGAACCCGCCGGCCGTGCCGCCGTCGCAGACGCGGTGGTCGAACGCCAGCGTCAGCTCGCAGACCTTGCGCACGCCCAGCTCGCCGTCGACGACCCACGGCCGGTCGATGATCCGGCCGATGCCGAGGATCGCCGCCTCGGGGTGGTTGATGATCGCCGCGGACCCGTCGACGCCGAAGACGCCGTAGTTGTTGACGGTGAAGGTGCCGCCGGTGAGGTCCGCGGGCGCCAGCTTGCCGTCCCGCGCGGTGCGGGCCCGGTCGCCGATCGCCGCCGAGAGGTCCCGCGTCGACAGCGCCCCGGCGTCGCGCACCACCGGCACGACCAGCCCGCGGCCGGTCTGCGCGGCGAACCCGAGGTTGATCTCGTCCAGCAGGACGATCTCGTCGCCCTCGACGCGCGAGTTCAGCTCCGGGTACTTGCGCAGCCCGGCGACGGCGAACCGCGCGATCAGCCCGAGCAGGCTGACCGGCCGGTCGGACTTGGCGTTGAGGGCCGCGCGGGCGGCGACCAGCCCGGTCGCGTCGACGTCCACCCAGACCGTGGCCTCGGGGATCTCGCGCCGGGACGTCGTCAGCTTGTCCGCGACGGCCTTGCGCACGCCGGTCAGCGGGATCCGCTTGCCCTTCGCGACGGGCTTCTTCAGCGCCGCCTCGACGTCGGCCCGGCGGATGATCCCGTCGGCGCCGGAAGCGGTGACCTTCGCGAGGTCGATCCCGTTGTCCGCGGCCAGTTTCCGGACGAACGGCGAGATCACGCCGGGCGCCTTGGCCTTCGGCGCGGGCGCCTCCGGACGCCGCGCGCGCTTGCGCCGGGTCGCGGGCGCGGTGCCGTAGCCGATGAGGACGTTGCCGCTGCCGGCGGACGTCGTGACACCGGGTTCGGCGAACCCGCCGACGCTCAGCAGCGGCGCGCCGACCGGCAGCAGCTGCCCCGGCGCGCCGTGCAGCGCGGACACCACGCCGGCGAACGGCACCGGCACCTCGACCGCGGCCTTCGCCGTCTCGACCTCGACGACGATCTGGTCGACCTTCACGGTGTCGCCGACGCCGACGTGCCAGTTCAGGATCGCCGCCTCGGTCAGGCCTTCGCCGAGGTCCGGCAGCAGGAAGTCAGGCACCGGCCACCACCGGGGTGTCGTGCCACTGCAGGCGCGCGATGGTGTCGAGGATCCGGTCGACGTCCGGCAGCGTGTGGCGCTCCAACTTCGGCGCCGGGTACGGGATGTCGAGCCCGGTCACCCGCAGCACGGGCGCGTGCAGCTGGTGGAAGCACTGCTCGGTGACGCGCGCGACGACCTCGGCGCCGTAGCCGCCGAAGCCGGCGGCCTCGTGCACGACCACCGCGCGGCCGGTGCGGCGCACGGACGCCGTCACGGTCTCGTCGTCGAACGGGCTCAAGGAACGCAGGTCCACGACCTCGACGTCCCAGCCTTCGTCCTTCGCCGCCTCGGCGGTTTCCAGCGCGGTGGCGACCATCGGGCCGTACGCGATGAGCGTGACGTCCTTGCCGTGGCGGCGCACGACGGCCTTGTCCATGGCCGGGCCGGTGCGGGTGAACGTGACCTCTTCGCCGGACCAGTAGCGCGCCTTGGGTTCGAGGAAGACGACGGGGTCCGGCGACTCGATGGCGTCGCGGAGGAGGTCGTAGGCGTCCTGCGCGGTGCCCGGCGTGACGACGCGCAGGCCCGGCGTGTGCGTGTAGTAGGCCTCGCTGGAGTCGCAGTGGTGTTCGACGCCGCCGATGCCGCCGGCGTAGGGGATGCGGATCACCATCGGCAGCGAAAGCGCGCCGCGGGTGCGGTTGCGCAGCTTCGCCACGTGCGAGGTGATCTGCTCGAACGCCGGGTAGGCGAAGGCGTCGAACTGCATCTCGACGACCGGGCGGAACCCGCCCATGGCCATCCCGACGGCGAACCCGACGATCCCGGACTCGGCCAGCGGCGTGTCGAAGCAGCGGTTCTCGCCGAAGTCGGCGGTGATCCCGTCGGTGACCCGGAAGACCCCGCCGAGCGCGCCGACGTCCTCGCCGAAGACGAGCACCCGGTCGTCGTCCTTGAGCGCGTCCCGCAGTGCGGCGTTGAGCGCCTGCGCCATCGTGGTCGTCATCAGACCTCCAACTCGGCTTCGAGGGCCGCCCGCTGGGCTTCCAGCTGGCGGGTCGGCTCGGCGTAGACGTGGTCGAACAGGGACATCGGGTCGAGCTCGGGCTCGGCGTTCAGCGTGTCGCGGACGGTCTGGGCGAACTCCTCGGCTTCGGCGTGGCAAAGCTCGATTTCGGGCTCGCTCAGGGCGTTCCGGTCCTTGAGGTAGGTCTCGAGCCGTCGCAGCGGGTCCGCTTCACGCCACTTCGCGACTTCTTCGGCTTCGCGGTAGCGGGTGGCGTCGTCGGCGTTGGTGTGGGCGTCGATGCGGTAGGTGTGGGCCTCGACGAGCACCGGCCCCCGGCCTTCGCGCGCGTGCCGCACCGCGTCGTCGAGGACGGCGAGGACCGCGACGGCGTCGTTGCCGTCGACCTGCTCCGCGCGCATGCCGTAGCCGACGCCCTTGTACGCCAGCGCTTCCGCGGCGCTCTGCTTCTCGAAGGGGACGGAGATGGCGTAGCGGTTGTTCTGCACGAAGAACACCGCGGGCGCCTTGAAGACGGCGGCGAAGTTGAGCGCCTCGTGGAAGTCGCCCTCACTGGTGGCACCGTCCCCGATGAGCGCGAGCGCGACGGCGTCCTCGCCCTTCCGCTGCATCGCGTGGGCGAGCCCGGCGGCGTGCAGGGTCTGCGTGGCGAGCGGCGTGCACTGCGGCGCTACGCGCGTCTCGGCGGGGTTGTAGCCGCAGTGCGCGTCGCCGCGAAGCAGCGTCAGGACCTCGCCGGGCTTGAGACCGCGCGCGATGAGGGCGACCGAGTCGCGGTAGGTGGGGAAGAGCCAGTCGTCGTCCTGCAGCGTCAGCGCGGCGGCGACCTGGCAGGCCTCCTGGCCGGCACTGGAGGGGTAGACGGCGAGGCGGCCCTGCTTGGTGAGCGCGGTCGCCTGGACGTCGAAGCGGCGCCCCAGGACCATCAGCCGGTAAGCCGCTTTGAGCCGGTCTTCAGCCGGCTCGGCGTACCCCTCGTGCAGCTCGACGCGGCTCCCGTCCTCGGCCAGGAACCGGACCGGGGTCGCGGACGGCAGCAAGGTCTTCACGGACACCACCTCTCGCAGACATATGATGCTGAAATGGTGGTTCTCGGCGGTGTTGTGTTCAAGGGTTCGGCGAAATGAGCGACAAACAGTCGTCTTCGGGGTCACCTGGAGACCAAACGTCCACGGGTGGCCTGACTCACGGCGGCCTGCCGGGACGAACGGCACCGGCGTTGGACGACGTCGATCGCGCGATGCTGGCGGAGCTGTCGGCGGACGGCCGCCTGGCGGTCCGTGCCCTGGCGGAGAAGCTGCACGTTTCGCGCACGAACGCTTACGCACGGTTGGAAAGACTGCTGGCGGAGGGCGTGATCACGGGTTTCGGCGCCCGCATCGACCCGCGCCGCGCGGGACTGGGGACGTCGGCGTACATCATGGTGACGGTCGAGCAGACGTCATGGCGGACGATGGCGACGGATCTGCACGAGATCCCGTACGTCGACCACGTGGCCCTGGTGGGCGGGGACTTCGACATCCTGCTGCTGGTCCGGACACCGGACAACCAGACGCTGCGCGACGTGGTGCTGGAGCGGCTGCAGGCCTTGGAGGGGGTGCGGTCGACGCGGACCTGGCTGATCTTCGAGGAACTCCCCGGATCGGTGCTGAGCTGACCTACGCTGCCGACCATGACCGGCTACACCTGCACGAGCTGCGGCGAGCACCACGAAGAACTCCCCTTCGCCTACAGCGCACCCGCGCCGGCCTTCTGGCGGGACGATCCCGCCGACGTGCTCGAACCCGAACGCTGCGTCATCGGCGGCGAGCACTACTTCCTCCGCGGCCGCCTGGTCCTGCCGGTCCTCGACGCCGGTGAAGACTTCGAGTGGGGTGCCTGGGTCTCCGTCAGCAAGGACAACTTCTTCCGCGCCGAAGAACTCTGGGACAGCCCGCGCCGCACGGCCGAACCGCCGTACTTCGGGTGGCTCGCGACCGAATTGCCCGGGTACGAGCCGGGGACCCTCAACCTCAAGACCAACCTGCACACCCGCCCGCCCGGGGAGCGGCCGCTGATCGAGGTGGAACCGACCGGGCACCCGCTCGCCGTCGAGCAGCGGGACGGGATCACGCTGATCCGGGTCCAGGCCGTCGCCGAACTGCTCCGGCACTCCTGACGAACGGGCAAAACCCTTGCCCGCCAGCACCCTTGTACTTCACCGCCACAGCGACTAGATGTGATCCCGTCGCCGCCCGACTCTTATTTTATGTCGAGAAATAACTACCCCGAAACCTATTGACGTCGCTCGCTCGCCCGGTGAGGATCGGCCGGTCCGCCGTTCATCGCAGAATGGACCAGACCATGGCCAGAAGATCCCGCGCGTGGGTCCGTGCACGCCGAAGTTCGCTCGTCACCCTGATGAGCCTGAGCCTGCTGGGCGGGGTCGCCCAGGCGCTCCCCGCCCAGGCCGAGGCGCCACAGCCCGTCATCGGCCAGCCCGCCAAGGACGCGAACGGCTGCGCCAAGATCGAGAAGAGCCTGCCCACCCTCGCGGACTGGCCGAAGGTCGACAGCCGGTTCAAGGGCAAGGCCGACGACGAGGCGCGCATCGCCAAGATCCTCGCGGGCATGACCCTCGAGGAAAAGGTCGGGCAGATGACGCAGCCCGAGATCACCTCGATCACCCCCGACGAGGTCAAGCAGTACGCCATCGGCTCCGTCCTCAACGGCGGCGGCGCGTGGCCCGGCGGCAACAAGCACGCCACCCAGCAGGACTGGCTGAACCTCGCCGACGCCTACTGGAACGCCTCCAAGACCAGCCGCACCAAGATCCCCGTCATCTGGGGCATCGACGCCGTGCACGGCAACAACAACATCTACGGCGCGACCCTCTTCCCGCACAACATCGGCCTCGGCGCCGCGCACGACCCGTGCCTGGTGCGCGACGTCGCCGGCGCGACCGCGCGGCAGATCCGCGCCACCGGCCAGGACTGGGCCTTCTCGCCCACCCTCGCCGTCGTGCAGGACGACCGCTGGGGCCGCACCTACGAAGGCTTCTCCGAGGACCCGCGCATCACGCGCTCCTACGGCTTCGAGGCCATCGACGGACTGCAGGACGGCGCCACCAAGCGCATCGGCTACAACGGCGTGATCGCCACCGCCAAGCACTTCATCGGCGACGGCGGCACGCTCAAGGGCCAGGACCAGGGCGTCAACCCGTCGTCCGAGGCCGACATGATCAACATCCACGGCCAGGGCTACTACGGCGCGCTCGCCGCCGGCACCCAGACCGTCATGGTGTCGTTCAACAGCTGGACCAACACCGACCTCGGCATCAACGAGGGCAAGCTGCACGGCAGCGACAAGGCGCTGAACCAGATCCTCAAGGGCAAGATGGGCTTCGACGGCCTCGTCGTGTCGGACTGGAACGGCATCGGCCAGGTCACCGGCTGCACGAACTCCTCGTGCCCGCAGGCGATCAACGCCGGCATCGACATCGTGATGGTGCCCGCCGACTGGAAGGCGTTCATCACCAACACGATCGCCCAGGTGCAGAGCGGCCAGATCCCGATGGCGCGCATCGACGACGCCGTCACGCGCATCCTGCGCGTCAAGCTCCGCGACGGCCTGTTCGAGTCGCAGAAGCCGTCCGACCGCTCCTACGCGAACTCCGACGAGGCGCTGAAGGACAACTGGCTGGCCCGTGACGCGGCCCGCGCGTCGCAGACGCTGCTCAAGAACAACGGCAACGTGCTGCCGCTGAAGCCGAAGTCGAAGGTGCTGGTGGTCGGCAAGAGCGCCGACAACATCCAGAACCAGACCGGCGGCTGGACGCTGAGCTGGCAGGGCACCGGCAACACCAACGCCGACTTCCCGAACGCCACCTCGATCCTGTCCGGCATCAAGCAGGACCTCGGCGACGCGAACGTCACCTTCGACGCCACCGGCAGCGTGGACCCGAAGGGCTACGACGCGGTCATCGCCGTCATCGGTGAGACGCCGTACGCCGAGGGTGTCGGCGACCTGACCCGCAAGACCCTCGAGGCGTCGAAGCTCTACCCCGAGGACCTGGCCGTGCTGGACAAGGTCAGCGGCAAGGGCACCCCGGTCGTCACCGTCTACGTCGGCGGCCGCCCGCTGTACATGAACAAGGAGATCAACCGCTCCGACGCGTTCGTGGCGGCCTGGCTGCCCGGCACCGAGGGCGGCGGCGTCGCCGACATGCTGGTCAAGGGCAAGGACGGCACGGGCTACCAGGGCACGCTGTCGTACTCGTGGCCGAAGAGCGCGTGCCAGTCGCCGCTCAACCCGTGGTCCCCGGACTACGACCCGCTGTTCAAGCTGGGCTACGGCCTGAAGTCGGGCCAGCGCGTCACGATCGGCCAGCTGGACGAGACCCCGGGCCCCGCGGCCTGCGGCACGACCGGCGGCGGCGGGACCGCGACCGAGGACCTGTCGATCTTCGACCGCACGGACGTCGCCCCGTACAAGAGCTTCATCGGCTCGGCCTCGAACTGGGGCGGCACGGAGATCGGCCCGGACGGCGCGGCGGAGCACCCGGAGATCAACACCGTCCCGACGGACGTCAACGTGCAGGGCGACGGCCTGAAGACGACCTGGACCGGCACCGGCCCGGCCCAGCTCTACCTCCAGAACCCGGCGGGCACGAACGACCTGCGCAGCTACCTCAACGCCGACGGCGCGCTGGAGTTCGACACGATCGTGCAGCAGGCACCGGCCAACCGGACGGTGATCAGCATGCACTGCGTCTACCCGTGCTTCTCCGAGGTGAACGCGACGAAGCTGTTCACCGACCTCGCGGGCGGCGCGAAGACGACGGTGAAGATCCCGTTGTCCTGCTTCAACAACGGGCTGGACTTCGAGAACATCAACACCCCGTTCCTGGTCTACACCGACGCGCCGTTCCAGGCGTCGTTCGCGAACGTGCGCTGGGTACCCAACGGGGCGAAGGATCCTGATGCGAGACCTTGTTCGAGTTTGACCTAGGTACCGGCCGGGCCGGGAGCGACCAGCTCCCGGCCCGGTTCCTTTCACGGTTCTACGCGCTGACTTTCGTGTGCTCCGTCAGCAATGCTTGGGCCAGCCGCCTTGCCCACGCGGCCGCCGCCAAGAGCTCGCCCGCACTCAGCTTCGTCCACGCCACCATGATCGTGTCGACCTGATCGAGCCGCAGGCCACACCCGCTCAAGAACAGTCGCACCTGACCCGGACCGGTCGGCAGCCCGGTTCGCCCGGACGCGACCAGGTTGTACGCGGAACTGCGTGCGATGGACGTTTTTGCCGCCACCTGCCCGGCAGTCAGCCCTGAACGGTCGAGAACGAGGCGCAGCGTTCCCAGGAATTCCGGAACGGTGGCCGGGGTCAGTTCGCTCGGTCGCAGGACGACTCTCTGCGTGGAACTGAAAGTATCCGGCCCCCGGTCGGTGACCGAAGTACGCCGCAACTCGAGGCCGTTGATCACCCCAGAACGACTCCAGGGCAGTCGACGACCCGCGGGCGGCCTCACATGTCCCCCGCCGATTCGACCACCGGGCGAAACACTCGGACATACATGTTCAGCGTCACGGAAATCCCCGCTACGCCACCCTCCGCTGACAAGCCGAGCGCGGTGAGGCTCGCCATGAGAAAAGGAAGGTAATTCCTGCAGAGCAAGGTAGAGCCGACTCCGAGCAACAGCAATCCGATCCGGATGGTTGCGTTCGGAAGATCGCCTGCGACGAGTGCGCACGGCCGGTACCGCTTTCCCACCATCATCAGTCTCCCGGATGTGCAGCACCCCGGGTGCCCGGGATGACGGTCCAGTCGGTGAAGTCGGAGACGCCGGGTCTCTCGTCCGACGCGAGGTGGCACTCGGCGACGGACGCTTCCCACCTGGAGGGCACCGCACCAGCGGGATCGAAACAGGCGCACAATTCCGGTATATACCAGTATTGCGAGACCGGCGTAGCTCTGGTTGCATGCAACACGGGCGCGGACACGGTCCGCCCACGTTCCGGGTGTCGAGACGGTGAAGTCGGAGCACGGAACTCGGATGGAGGCCGGTGGCACGGCGCTCCATCACCCGAAGCCTCGGCGGTCCGAACCGGATCACCGAGGCTTCGATCCCTGGAATGCGTCAGCCGCTCGCGTTCATCGCCACGCTCAACGCCCGCTCGGACAGCTCCGTCCGGGTCAGCCGCGCCACCACCCGGCCGCGCTGGAACACCAGTACCCGGTCGCAGAGCTCGCACAGCTCCGCCAGGTCCGTCGACGCCAGCACGACCGGCTTGCCCGCCGCCGCCAGCGAAGAGATCACCGCGTGCATCTCCGCTCGCGCGCCGACGTCGACGCCGCGGGTCGGGTCGTCCAGCACCAGGAGCCGGAGGTTGACCTCGAGCCACTTCGCGAAGACCACCTTCTGCTGGTTGCCGCCCGAAAGACCGGCCACGAGGTCGTCCGGGGCGCCACGGATCCGCAGCCGCTCGATGTGGCGGCGGGCGGCCGCGCGGTGGGCTTCGCGGCGCAGCCACCGGCCGCCGCGGCCGGCGCCGAGCCAGGTGGCCGCGCTGGTGTTGAGCCACACCGGCTGGTCGAGCATCAGGCCGTAGCGCTTCCGGTCGCTGGGGACGAACGCGATCCCGGCCCGGACCGCGGCGCGGACCGAACGCGGCGCGGGACGGCCCCCGATGTGGATCCGGCCGGGGCCCGGTGCCCGGCCGGACAGCGCCGCCAGCACCTCGAGGTGTCCCGCGCCCTGGAGTCCCGCGAGTCCGACGATCTCGCCCTCCGCCACGGCGAACGCGGGCTCCTCGACCACGACCGCCGGCGGCCGGTGCCGGGGCGAAGGCCGCTCCGCGACGGAACCGACCAGCCGCTCCCCCAGCATCGCCTCGACCACGCCGTGGAGGTCCACCGACGCCCGCGCCACACCGGCCAGCACCACGTGGCCGTCGCGCAGCACGGTGATCCGCGAAGCGATCCGCAGCACCTCCTCCAGGAAGTGCGACACGTACACCACGGCGACGCCCCGCGAGACCAGCTTGCGCAGCACCGCCATCAGCCGCTCGACGGCGTCGGCGGGCAGCGCCGACGTCGGCTCGTCGAGGATCAGCACCGCCGGGTTCCGCAGCAGCGCCCGGCCGATCTCGAGCAGCTGCCGGTCCGCCAGCGACAGCGACCCGGCCCGGGCGTCCGGGGACACGTCCAGTCCCAGCTCGGCCAGCACCGGCGCCGCGAGCGAAGCCAGCCGTCGCCGGTTGAGCAGGAACAGGTTCTCCAGCACCGTCAGGTCCGGGAACACCGCCAGCTCCTGCGCCACCAGCGCGACCCCGCGGCCGACCGCGTCGCGAGCGGACGAGAACGCCACCGGCGAACCACCGAGCGACAGCGATCCCGCGTCCGGCCGGAGCACGCCCGAAAGGATCTTGACCAAAGTGGACTTGCCGGCGCCGTTCTCGCCGACCACGGCGTGCACCTCGCCCGGCGTCACCGCGATGTCCACTTCGGACAGTGCGGTGACGCCGCCGTAGCGCCGGGTCAGGCCGGTCGCGCGCAGCACGTCAGCGGGCCTCGGCCAGCGGCCGCACCAGGGCCGCCGGGTTCGCCAGGATCCGGTCGATCTCGGGCTTGTAGAAGTCGTACGCGGCCTGCGTCGACGTCTGCCGCTTGATGACCGCGTCGATGTTCGACGAGTCGACGACCAGGCCCGGCATCCGCAACCAGCCCTGCGGCAACGGTTTCTTCTCCTTGACCGAGCGGATCAGCAAGGCCGTCACGACGTAGCCCTTGAGGAAGTGCTCGGGGTCGACGGTGACGAAGTCGAGGCCGTCCTTGACGCCCTGCAACGTCTTCGCGTCGACGTCCGCGCCCGCGACGAGGTACTTGCCGTTCTCCGTCTGCTTGATCTTCGCCAGGTCGTAGCTGTCCGCGTCGCCGACGCCGAGGAACGCCAGCGCGCCCGGGTTCGCGTGCACCAAAGCCGCCCACGCGCCGTAGTTCTGGTTGGGGTCGCTGTAGGTCTGGAACGGGCCGAGCACCTTGATGCCGGGCGCCTTGGCGTTCAGCGTCTCCTTGATGCCGCGGGCGCGGCTGTCCAGCACCGGCGTGCCCGGGTTCGGGACGCCGACCACGACCGTCCCGGAAGGGTTGGCGGGTAGACGCTTCAGCAGTTCCGAAGCGAGCTGCACCCCGAGGTCGTGGTTGTCGTTGCCGACGTAGAACGTGATCTTGCTGCCGTCGGTGGGCGCGGTGTCCAGCGCGACCACCGGGACGCCGCGGTCGATCGCGGTCGCGGCCGGGCGGGTGAAGATCGGCGGGTCGAGGTTCTCCAGCACCACGCCGTCCGGGTTGGTCTGCGTGAGGTTGGTGAACAGCTGCTGCTCGGCGGGGCCGTCGGTGTTGGGCGGCCCGACCGCCTTGAAGTCGACGCCACCCTCGTGCCGCGCCGCCGTTTCCGCGCCCTCGACCATCTCGTGGGCGAAGTTGAGGCTGATGTTCGCCACGGCGATGCCCATCTTGAGGGTGCCGCCGGACTGCCCTGAGCTACCGCACGCGGTCGCGGTCAGGCACGCGATCAGGGCCAGGATCGGGATGCGTTTCACGGGATCTCCTCGGGAAGAGGCCACGGCCGCGCGTGCGGCGCAGCACGCTGTCGAAGGCGACGGCGAGCAGGATCACCGCGCCGGTGGCGAACGTCGTCCAGTTGATCGGCACCTGCAGGAACACCAGGCTGGCGGCGACGGTGGTGAGGATGAGGTTCCCGAGCACCGCGCCGGGCACCGAACCGCGCCCGCCGGCGAGCGGGGTGCCGCCGATGATGCAGGCGGCGATGGCGGTCAGCTCGTAGCCGTTGCCGACCGTCGGGTCGCCCGCGGTGAAGAACGCCAGGCCGAGCACGGCCGCGACGCCGCCCATGAACCCGGACAGGCCGAGCGCGGCGATCCGCGTCCGGGCGATCGGCAGGCCGCTGAACTCGGCGGCGTCCGGGTTGGACCCGACGGCCCGCACCCGGGCCCCGAACCGGGTCCGGGTGAACACGACCGTGAGCACGGCGGTCAGGGCGAGCAGCACCCAGACCGACGTCGGCACGCCGGCCAGCTCGCCGCCGAGCACGGCGAAGAACGCGTGGTCCAGGGGCAGGCCGCTGATCTGCTTGCCGTCGGCCAGCGCGAGCGCGGCGCCGCGGAACAGCAGCGCGGCGGCGAGGGTGACGATGAACGAGGGCAGCCGCAGGAACGTCGTGATCGCGCCGTTGAGGCAGCCGAGCGCGGTCGCGACGAGCAGGATCGCGGGCAGCGCGAGCCACGGCGACCAGCCGGCCCGGATCAGCACCGCGCCCAGCACGATCCCCAGCGCGTACTGCCCGCCGAGGGACAGGTCGACCTCGCGCATCGCCAGCGGGAACACCATCCCGCAGGCCATCAGGCCGACGTAGACCGAGCTCTGCGCGGTCGAAAGCAGGTTGACCGGGCGCAGGAAGTCCGGGTGCGCCAGCCCGACGACGACCACCAGGACGACCAGGACCAGCACCACCCCGAGCTCGTCGCGCACGACGTGCCGGTACCACGGGCGCGGGGCGGTGTCGGCGGACATAGCCGCGAAGGTCACCAGCCCGTCACCGGTTCGGCAAGACGCGCGTTTCGGTGGGTGAAACGGCGGCCTTGCCCGCGGACCGGGCCGGCCGCCAGGCTGCCGGCCATGCCGTCCAGCAGCCGGGTCGCCGTGGTCACCGGGGCCGCCAACGGGCTCGGCCAGGAGTTCTCCGTCGCCCTCGCCGGGCTCGGCCACCGCGTGGCCGGTTGGGACATCGAGAACCAGGCCGAGACGTCCGCGCGGGTGATCGCCGCGGGCGGGGAGTTCCTGCCGGTGACCGTCGACGTGACGCACCCGGTGGCCGTCGAGGCGGCGGTGGAGCAGGTCGTCGACGCGTTCGGCGCACTGCACATCGTCGTCAACAACGCCGGGATCTACCCGCCGATCGCCTTCGAAGAGACCACTGTGGACGATTGGCGCGCGGTCCTGCGGCTGAACCTGGAAGGCCCGTTCCTGGTCACCAGCGCCGCGCTGCCGCACCTGCGGGCGGCCGGCTGGGGCCGGGTCGTGAACATCGTGTCCGCGGTCGTCTTCCTCGGCCCGCCGGACCTGGTCGCCTACACGACCTCCAAGGCGGGGCTGGTCGGGTTCACCCGCTCGCTGGCCGCCGCCGTCGGCGCGGACGGCATCACGGTGAACGCCATCTCCCCCGGGCTGACATCGACCGCGACCGCCGCGCGGACGACCGGCGCGGGCGGCGGCTTCGAGCGGGTCCGCGCGCGGCAGGTCGTGCCCCGCACGGAACGCCCGGCGGACCTGGTCTCGACGCTGCGGTACGTGTGCGACGAGGGCAGCGGGTTCCTCACCGGCCAGACGCTCAACGTCGACGGCGGTTCGGCGTTCCACTGAATCAGGGAAAGTGACGACGCACTGAATCAGGGAAAGTGACGGGGAGGGCGGTGTGCACCAGCTGCTGGGCGCCGGCGAGGCCGCGGTGGTGACCCGGGTCTGCGAGCTGCTCGTCCCCGGCTCGGCCGCCGCCCGGCCGGACCGGTACCTCGCCGCGGCCCTGCCGGCCCTGGACGCGGGCGAGGAGGACGCGGTGCGCGCCGCGATCGGGGTCATGGCCGGCGTTTCGGACGCGGCGGAGCTGGCCCGGCTGGCCGGCAGCGCCGCCTTCGACCGGTTCCGGCGGCTGGCGATCGAGGCCGGCTACGGCGACCACGCCCCGCCGGGGCGGCGCGGCCCCGACGGGGCGGACGTCCTGGTGGTCGGCCGCGGCGGCACGCAGCTCGCCGCCGACCTGGCCGGGCGCGGCGCGGACGTGCTGCTCCTCGACAGCGTCCCGGCGCCCGCCCGGTTCGCCGCCGCCGGGGACGACGTCACCCTGGCCGCCGAGCCCGAACCGGTCGCCGCGGAACGCGCGCCCGAGACGTTCCTCGCCGGCCTGTCGCCGTGGTACGACCACGTCGAAGCCCGGCTGGGCCCGCCGGACGGGCCGCCGCCGCGGGACCGGCGCGTCGAGCCCGGCTTCACCGCCCTCGGCACCGGGCTGCGGCCGCTGCGCACCTGGTCCCCGCGTCCGGACCCGGGCGGGGCGCGGCTGCGCACCCGCTGCGCCGTCCGCCACGTCGTGCTCGACACGGCCGGCCGCCGGCCGCGGGTCACCGGTGTCGCCTACACCCGCGACGGCGGCGACGGCGAGCTGCGCGCCCCGGTCGTCGTGCTCGCCGCCGGTCCGCTGGACACCCCGCGGATCCTGCTGCGGACCTGGGAAAACGCCGGGCTCGACACGCCATCGGGGCGGCTGGTCGGCCGCGGTGTCGGCCTGCGCCCGGCGCGGTACGTGTACGGCCGGTTCGCCGAGGAGGGCGACTGCCGGACGGGCGCGTGCTGGCAGGGCGGCGAGGTTACCGTCGAAGCCACGGTCCGGCCGGAACCCGTCGCCTTCGCCCAGGGGCTCGTCGACGCCCGGCACCGCCCGCTGTGGGGCGCGGGACTCGCCGGGGCCGTCCGGGCCTACGGCCGCTGGAGCGGGCTGCGGGTGCTGGTCACCGACGACAACACCGCCGTCGCGGACCTCGGCGTCGGCGGCGAAGTCGTCGTGGGCAAGCGGTTCTCGGCGGCCGAACGGCGGAAGCTGGCCACGGCGCTCGAGTTCGCGGTCGCGGTGCTCCGCGCCGCCGGTGCCCGCGAGGTCGTCTGGAGCGGGCTGTCCGCGGCCCACCCCCAGGGCGGCGCGCCGATGGGCGACGACCCGGCGCGCTCGGTGACCGGCCCGGACGGCCGCTGCCACGACGTCGACGGCCTGTACGTCGGCGACGGCTCGCTGCTGCCGGCCGTGCTGCCGGTGCGGCCGGCCCTGACCGTGCTCGCGCTCGCCGCGAAGGTCGCCGGGGCGATCCGGTGACCGCTCGGCTCACCGGCGTTGCCCCCGGTTCGCGGCCGGATCATCATCACGGGATGACCGGCCCGCCGAAGTCCGTGCTCGCCCGCGGCCTGCTGCTGCTGGACGCGTTCTCCTCCGCCGACACCGAGCTGTCGCTGGCCGAACTGACCGCGCGGACCGGCCTGCCGAAGCCGACCGTCCACCGGCTGGCCGCGGAGCTGGTCGCCTGGGGCGGCCTGGAACGCGGCGACGGCCGCTACCGCCTCGGCATGAAGCTGTTCGAGCTCGGCCAGCGCGTCCCGCGGCGGCGCGACCTGCGCGAGGCGGCGCTGCCGTACCTGGAGGACCTATACGAGGCGACGCACGAGAACATCCACCTCGCGGTCCAGGACGGCCCGCACACGCTGTTCCTGGAGAAGGTCAGCGGACGGCGGTCGATGCCGATCGAGTCGGAGGTCGGCGGCAAGCTCCCGCTGCACTGCACGGCGACCGGCAAGGTGTTCCTCGCGCTCGGGCCTCCGGCCTACTTCCGGCGGGTCGCCCTCGCGGGACTGGCCCGCTGGACCCCGCGCACGATCGTCGCACCGGGCCGCCTGCGCCAGGAGCTCGCCCGCGCGGCGACGAGCGGCTACGGCGTCAACCACGAGGAGTACGAAGTCGGGGTGTCGGCGGTCGCGGCCCCGGTGTTCGACGCCCGCCGCCGTGTCCTGGCGGCCCTGTCGATCACGGGCAATGCGGCGAAGCTCGACCTCGACCGCCTGGCCCCGGCGGTGCGGACGGCGGCGCTGGCGTTGTCGCGGGAACTGGCGCTGGCGCCGGTGCGGAACCCGCTGGACGGGGGCTGAGCGGCGCCGGGCTCAGTGCTGCCTGCCGTAGGACTTCTGGCACGGGTAGCCGTCGTTCGTCGCCGACCAGCTCGCCGGATAGCCGTTCTGGGCCCAGGCCGCGTAGGCCTGCGCGTAGCTGTAGCCGGCGGCGTGCAGCCACTGGCACGGTGTCTGCCCGGCCGCCGGGGTGATGGCGATCCACGGCTGCGAGGTGATCCAGCTCGGCTGGGCGTACCACTGGCTCGACGCGGCGACGCCCGCCGGGGCGGCGGTCACGGTTTGCGGCGGGGGCACGAAGACGGTCTGCGGCACGGGCGCGGTCACCGTCGGCGTGCTCGGCGCGGTCACCGTCGCGGTCGAAACCGGTGCCTGGGAAGCGTTCCCGGCGATCGTGCGCGGCAACCCGCACGAAGCCAGTGCGAGCACGGCGGAAAGCGCCGCGACTGTCCGAAGTGTACGCATGGCGGTCCTCATCCCGTCCTGGTCATGTGACTCCCGACGATGACACCGCCGGAAACGGTGTACGTACCGGAAAACGTGCGGGTCGTGCCGTCGGTCTGGGCCGCCGACAGCACCACGTGGACGGTGCTGCCGCGGACGTCGGTGACGGTCAGCGTGTCCCACACCGTCGTCGCGAAACCGCCTGCGTACTTGGCGTACCCGCCGCCGCCCGCGATGCGGCTGCCGCCGAGGGACCACGCGGTGGCGTAGTCGTGCCGGTTGATCGCGTCGTAGTAGGCGATCACCGTGCCGGCTTCCGGGGTTTCCCTCGGCGGCAGGGAAACCGGCGGCTGGACGTACACCGGTGCGGGCACCGCGACCGTCGCGGTGCTGGTGACCGGCGCCTGCGGGACCACCGTGACCGGCACCGGCACGCCGGTCACCGGGATCCCGCACGCGGCCGCGCCCAGCAGCACCAGGGCGGCCACGGCGATTCTGGTCGCGTTCACGGCCATCACCTTCTTCCGTGTCCGCCCCCTGGAATCGGGCGGCCGGCGGGATCCGCAACGGATCCGGAGAACCGCGACGCAAGCGTTATCCCGTGGGATCCTGCCGGGAGATGTCGTAAGCCGTCATCGCGGCGGTCAGGTGGCGGGCGTCCGCGGGGCGCGTCGCGTCGTAGCCGGTGATCAGCTGGACGCGCCCGAGCCGGTAGGTGAGCGTGTTGCGGTGGATGTTCAACGCCGTCGCCGCTTCGCCGCGGTTGTAGCCCGAAGTCACGAACGCGCGCAGGGCGTCGATCAGGTGCGGGTGGTCTTCCAGCGGCACCAGGATCGCGGCGAGGGCTTCCCGCGCCGGGCTCGGCCGGGCCAGCTGGTACTCGATCGCCAGGTCCGCCAGGCGGTAGAGCCGGGGCGGGCGGCGCAGGCTCTCCGCCAGCCCGAGGACCTCCCCGGCTTCGGCGTGCGCGGCCGGGATGTCCGCGAGCGCCCGCGCGTGGGCGGCCGCCGCGGTGCACGGCCGCCCGCAGACGCGGTCCACGCGCGCCGCGACGGCGTCGGCCGCGACCCCGGCGGGCACCAGGAGCACGCCGCCGTCGCCCTTGAACGTCACCAGGACGCCCGGCTGGGTGTCCAAATCGGACCGGACCGCGCGGAAGAGGTCCGTCGCCGCGCGGGCACCCGCCGAGGCGGGCAGGGACGGCAGGTGGAAGACGACGACGTCGTAGCTCTCCGCCAGGTCGCGGCGCCGCACCGGACGGCCCGAAAGCAGGCTGGCCGCCAGGTTCTGGTGATCCTCGCGCCGCTCCCAGTCGAGGTCGTCGCGCTCCTTCAGGTACGCCGAGGCGACCCGCGGCATCACCTCGCCGAGGAAGTCCAGCATCCGCGCGCCGAGCAGCGCGCGGTCGCCGGCCGCCAGGTCCCACGCGACGCTCGCGGCCAGCGGGTAGATCTTCAGCACGGCGTCCAGCGGCAGGCCGTCGCGGGCCCGCTCGGCACCCCACGCGATCGGCAGCGCCAGCTCCTGCGCGGTCGGCCGCCGGTCCTCCGCGACGGTCGTCAGGAACAGCTCGAACACCGCCCGCGCGTTCGCGACCAGGTCGCCTTCCAGCACGCTCGCCGGCAGCAGCCGGTAGGCCGGGATCTCGGCGGCGCACCGGGCGATCATCGCGGCCGCGATCTCCCCGGCCCGCGGGAACAGCGCGTCGACGGCGTCCATACCCGGCATTGTCACCGTGCACAAACGGCCACGGCAAGTTTCTGCGCGTTTTGCCAGCAGACAGCGTTGATCAAGGAGCGCATGCTGTGCATGACAACCAGACGAAGGGACTTCGCAATGGCGCGGGGAACGAAACGATGGCTGGCCGCGATCGGCTTGGCGGGCGCGCTGGCGCTGAGCGCGGCGGTCCCGGCCCAGGCGGCCGGCGGCGGCGGCAACAACGACTTCGCGTGCCGCCCGAGCGCCGCCCACCCGAACCCGGTCGTGCTGCTCCACGGCACCTTCGCCACCTACTACGAGGACCTGAACTTCCTCCAGGCCGACCTGGCCGCCCGCGGCTACTGCACGTTCTCCCTGACCTACGGCGCCTACCCGCAGTTCCCCTTCGCCGGCGGGCTCAAGCCGGTCGCGGAGTCGTCGCTGGAGATCAAGGACTTCGTCGAAAAGGTCCGCGCGGCCACCGGCGCGGCGAAGGTCGACGTCGTCGGGCACTCCGAGGGCGGCCTCCAGTCGATCTACCTGGCCAAGATGCAGGGCATCCAGAGCGAGATCGGCAAGGTCGTCGCGATCGCCCCGCCGACGCACGGCGCCAACGCGTCCGGGCTGCTGACGCTGGCCTACACGCTGCTGGGCAAGAGCACGTGGGACACGATCGTGAAGACGATCGGCCTGCCGATCTTCGCCGACGAGCTGGACGGCGGCGCCGCGATCGTCGCGCTCAACACCGGCCCGGTCGCCCAGCCCGGCATCGACTACACGGTCATCACCTCCCGCTACGACGAG
The DNA here is from genome assembly GCF_041346945.1 of Amycolatopsis sp. cg9. NCBI lineage: Bacteria > Bacillati > Actinomycetota > Actinomycetes > Pseudonocardiales > Pseudonocardiaceae > Amycolatopsis > Amycolatopsis sp. cg9. The sequence goes on from NZ_CP166850.1 coordinate 653,219, forward strand.
CTGGTGACCCCGACCGAGACGTCCTTCATCCGCGAGCCCGGCGTGCACAACCGGTACGTCCAGGACTCGTGCCCGTTCGACCCGGTCGGGCACATCGGCGAGGCGTACGACCTGAATGTCTGGCACCTGGTGCGCAACGCCCTCGACCCGGCGAACGCGGCACCGATCAAGGTCTGCGCGGTGGGTTCGCCGGGCTGAGTCAGCCCGTCGGCAAGCCGATCCGGTCGCGCTCGAGGGTCGCGCGCAGCCGGGAGAGGGCCTGGCCGGCGGCGTCGTCGAAGGCGTCGCCGACCAGCTCGGTCAGCAGCTCGGTGACGGTCCGGCCGGCCGCCTCGGCCAGGCTCGCCCCTTCGGCGGTCAGCACCAGCAGGGACGACCGCCGGTCGGCCGGGTTCGGCTGCCGGGCGATCCACCCGCGCCGCTCCAGGCGGTCGACGCCCTTGCTGGTCGCGCCGATGCCGATGGCGAACTCGGCGGCCAGGTCGGCGACACGGGAGCCGGGGTGTTCGCGCAGGTGGCGCAGGAATTCGTACTGCGAGGTGACGATCCCGTGCCGTTCGCGCAGCCGGTCGTTGAGCGCGTTGTAGAGCCGCGTCTCACAGCGGACCAGGTCGGCGAAGACGTCGCTCAATTTAGTTGCCACGGCATATACTGTAGTGGCAGCTACTTCGGAGGGGCGACGATGAGCAGGGAACAACGCGCGAAGATCGACGCGGTGCTGCGCGCACCGGCACCCGGGGGCCCGCGATCGGTCGAAGAGATCCGGTCGGGGTTCGCGGCGCTGATGGCCACGATGATCGTGCCGAAGGACATCCGGACCGCGGAAAGCACGCTCGGCGGCCGCCGGGCCCTGCGGGTCGAGCCGGCCGGCGAGCCGCGTCCCGGGACGATCCTGTACTTCCACGGCGGTTCGTTCGTGTTCGGCTCGCCGGAGACCGCGCTCTCGCTGACCGGGAACCTGGTGGCCAGGACCCGGTTCCCGGCGGTCTCACTGGACTACCGGCTGGCGCCGGAGCACCCGTTCCCGGCCGCGAGCGACGACGCGCTCGCCGCCTACCGGGCGCTGCTCGAAAGCGGCGAGGCCCCGTCGGCCGTCGCGTTCGCCGGGGATTCCGCCGGCGGCGGCCTCGCCGTCACGACGTGCCTGCGCGCCCGCGCCGCCGGCCTCCCGCTGCCGGCGGCGATCGTGGCCTTCTCCCCCGGGCTCGACGGCACCCGCACCGGCGAAAGCATGCGGACGAAGGCGGCCGCCGACCCGATCCTGACGCGCGACGGCCTGGACCACACGGGCGCGCTGTACCTCGCGGGCCAGGACCCGCACCAGGAGCTGATCAGCCCCGCGGTGCTGGCCGACCTGACCGGCTTCCCGCCGGTGCTGCTCCAGGTGGGCACCAACGAACTGCTCCTGGACGACTCGACGCGCCTGGCCGCTCGCGCGCGAGCCGCCGGGGTGGACGTCGTCCTCGACGTCACCGCGGACGTCCCGCACGTGTTCCAGGCCTTCGCCGGCGTCCTGGACGAGGCCGACCAGGCCCTCGACCGCGCCGCCCTCTTCCTCACCCAGCGAGTCCGTTAGGCGAGGCCGATCGCGAAGACGTGCAGGTCGGGGTCCGAGGGCAGGGTCACCGACGCGATCGTCTTCCCGGCCGGGGCGTCGAACGGCGCCGTCGCGTACACCGACGCCCCGCCGCCCTGGCCGCCCGGCTGGTTGCGGTGGTCCGTGCGGGCCACCAGCGTGTTGCCGAACACCGGGTCCGTGCCGCCGCCCGGGAAGACCCAGTCGCCGAAGGACAGGTCGGCCTGGCCGGTGGTGCCGTCGGTGAACGTCACCGTCGCCGACGCCCGGTGGTCGCCGTTCGAGGCCGTGCCGATGAACGACAAGCGGGTCCCGGACACCTGGATCGGCTGCCCGGCGGGCACCACGTTGTCCGGACGTCCGGCCGGCGCCGCGGGCCAGGTGAACGACGTGCCCGCCGCCTGCGTGACGTGCCCGCCGGTCAGCCCGGCCGCGGCCAGTGCCTGCCGCGAGAGGCTGTTGCCGGCGCCGTCGATGTCGGCCGAGCCGGCGTCGCCGTCGTCGGAGATGCCCACGTTCGAGTACGCGGCCGCAAGTCCGCCCGGCGGCGCCACCAGCACGATCACCGAGCCGGGTACGGACGTAGCACCGCCGCGGACGGTCACCGGCACCTGGTAGTAGCCCTCGGGCGTCCCGGCGGCGACCGACACGTTCAGCTTCGCGGTCCCGCCGCCGGTCCGGTCGTCGAGCCGGAGCTGCCGCGGCCCGGTCACCGAGACACCGGGCGGCGCCTGCGTCGCCACGTCCAGCACGCGGTCGTGCCCGCCGAGCCGCTGCCCGCTCACGGTGACCTCGCCGGTGCCGCCGGGCGCGACGACGACCTGGTTGGTCACCGAGGCCAGGTACGGCTTCTCACCGTCGCGATAGGACGGCGGCGCCGCATCGGCCGCCCAGCGCTTGTCCGGAGTGGACACCAGCGAGAAGTCCAGCCGGCCGCCGTCCCGCGCGGTGTTCGCGGGCAACGACGTCCGGTTCCAGTCGCGGCCGTTCAGCGAAAGCGCGTGGACGTACGTCGCCGGTGCCTGGGGCGCCCGGATGTCGAGCGTCCGCCCGGACGGCAGCGACAGCACCGCGCGCTCGAACAGCGGGCTGTGCACGACCAGGTCCGGCGTCCCCGGCGTGGCCGGGTAGATGCCGAGCGCGGCCCAGACGTACCACGACGACTGCGCGCCGAGGTCGTCGTTGCCCGGCTCGCCGTCCGGGGTCGCGCTGAACAGCGTCGTCGCGATCTCGCGGACCACCTGCTGGGTCTTCCACGGCTGCCCGACGTGGTCGTACAGCCACGGGACGCCGAAGTCGGGTTCGTTGCCGGCCCACATGTACGGCTCGTTCGGGCCGACGTTCAGCTTCTGGAAGAAGGTGTCCAACCGGGACGCCACGGCGGCGGGCCCGCCCATCGCCGTCACCAGCCCGGCCGGGTCCTGCGGCACCAGCCACGTGTACTGCGCCGCGTTGCCCTCGTCGAAGCCGTCCTGCCCGAACTTGCCCGGCGGCGGCGGGACGTACGCGGGGCCGTCCGGGAAGCGCCCGTCCTGCGCGCGCGGCTGGACGTAGCCGGTCAGCGGGTTGAAGAGGTTCTGCCAGTTCTGGCCGCGTTTCGTGAACTCGCGGGCGACGTCGCGGTCGCCGATGCCCTGCGCGAACCGCGCGATGGCGAAGTCGTCGATCGCCCACTCCAGCGTGATCGACGCGCCGACGCGGGCGTGGTCGCCGCGGGACGCGTCGTTGTTCGGCAGGTACCCGCGGGCGACGTAGTCGGCGATGCCCCGGCGTTCCTGGTACGCCCCGGGCGTTCCGTCGACCGAGGTCGCACCCTTGACCAGGTACTTCAGCGCCGTCTTGACGTCGAAGTCCCGCGCGCCGAACGCGTACAGGTTCGAGAGCAGCGCGACCGAGCTGTCGCCGGTCATCTGGCCGGTGTAGTCGTTCGCCATCGGCCAGCGCGGCCACCAGCCACCTTGGACGGCGTCGTTCGTCAGCGACTGCGCCATGTCACTGGCTTCTTTCGGGAAGAGCATGGCGTGCAGCGGCGCGAGCGAGCGGTAGGTGTCCCAGTCGGAGAAGTTCGCGTACTGGTGCCGCCCCTTCGGCAGGGTCCGGACCTGGTCGTCGAAGCCGATGTACCGGCCGTCGGCGTCGTCGAACGTGTTGGGGTGCAGCAGCGAGTGGTACAGGGCGGTGTAGAACGTCTTGAGCTGCGCGGTGTCGCGGCCCGCCACGCGGATCTTGCCCAGGGCCTGCGCCCACTTGTCGCGTGTGGACTTCCGGACCGCGCCGAAGTCCCAGCCGGGGACTTCGGCGGCCATGTTGGCCCTCGCGCCGTCGACGCCCACGTAGGACATCGACACCTTCGCGTGCACGGTCCCGGAACCGAACGTCAGGTACGCGCCCGCGTGCGGCGAGTCGACGCTGTCGGTGCCCGGTTTCACCGTCGAGCCGTCCCAGGTGCCGTGCGCGGTGAACGGCTGGTCGAACGTGATGTCGTAGAAGACCGTGTACTTGTTCGGCTTGCCGCAGAAGTTGCCGGTGGTGGCCGACCCGCTCACCTCGCGGTCGCCGGTGATCCGCAAGGTGGCGGCGGAGTTGCCGGCCAGGCTGGCACCGCCCTTGACGAGCACCTGCGGCGTCGACCCGGCCGGGTAGGTGAACGTGGCGAGCCCGGTGCGGGTCGTGGCGGTCAGCTCGGCCCGGACGTTCGAGTCGGCGAGCGTCACGGCGTAGTAGCCCGGCTCGGCCTGCTCGCCGTAGTGGCCGAAGTGCTCGACGCGGTTCCAGGGCGCGCTGCCGACGTCGCCGGTGACCGGCAGGATCGGCACGTCACCGAACGCATTGCAGCCGACCGACGCGTGGTCGAGGCTGAAACCTCGGATCTGGTCGGAGTGGTACTGGTAGCCGGCGTACGCGCCTTGGGTGTCCGGCGAGAACTGCATCATCCCGAACGGCGCCGCCGGGCCGGGGAAGTTGTTGATTTCGCCGACCGAGCTCCCGCCGCGACCGGTCCCGATCAGCGGGTCGACATAGGCCGCCGGGTCCCCGACCAGCGGTGACAACGTTGTCGGAGCCGCCGAAGCGACGGTGGGCACGCCGATCACCGCCGTCGTGGCCAGCGCCACCATGAACCTGTACCGCACCCGGTGCCTCCCAGAGCCGACAGCCTTGTCATCCGACCTTTGCCTGCGCTGCACCTCCGGGTCAACACTTTGACAAAGACCTGGCTCGTGCCCTCAAGGTATGAAGATCCGGTCAGGATCGGGTGGCGGGCGTGTCAGGACGCCTAACCTCGACCCCGTGTGCGCACGTGTACTGGTCGCCGAGGACGACGAGAAGCAGGCCGAGGTCCTCCGGCTCTACCTCGAGAGCGAGGGCCACACCGTGGTGCTGGCCCCGGACGGCCGGGCCGCCCTCGACGAAGCCCGCCGCGACCGCCCCGACCTGCTGGTCCTCGACGTGATGATGCCGAAGGTCGACGGCCTCGACGTCTGCCGGATCCTGCGGCAGGAGTCCGACGTGGCGGTGCTGATGCTCACCGCCCGCGCCACCGAGGACGACCTGCTGCTCGGGCTCGACCTCGGCGCGGACGACTACCTGACCAAGCCGTACAGCCCGCGGGAGCTGATGGCCCGGGTCCGGACGCTGCTGCGGCGGACCGCCGGCCGGCGTGAACCACCGGACACCGCGTTGCGCGCCGGCGCGCTGCGGCTCGACCCGGTCCGGCACGAGGTGTCGGTCGGCGGCCGGCCGGTGGAGACCACCCCGGGCGAGTTCCAGCTGCTCGAGACGCTGATCCGGCAGCCGGGCCGGGTCTTCACCCGCCGTCAGCTGCTGGAGCTGACCCGCGGCGACGACCGGTTCGTCAGCACCCGGATCATCGACGTCCACGTGCTCAACCTGCGCAAGAAGCTCGAGCCGGACCCGCAGAAGCCGGTCTACCTGCGGACCGTGTTCGGCGTGGGCTACAAGCTGACGGCGGAAAATGACACGTAGCTTCCCGAGGCGGCGCAGCCTCGTCGTCCGGCTCACCGCCGTCTCCCTGCTCATCGCGCTCGCCTCGATCGCCGCGACCGCGTGGCTCGCGGTGCAGACCACCACCCGCGCGATCCAGCAGGAGCAGGGCCAGGCCCTCTCCGGCGACGCCACGATCTACACCGAACTGCTGGGCTACGCGGCGGCCAACCACACGTGGGGCCAGGCGGGGCCCCGGCTGAAAGCGCTCTCGGAGCAGACCGGCCGCCGGATCGTGCTGACCACCCTCGACCGGCACGTCCTCGGCGACTCCGGCGGCACCCCGGTCACGCTGCCGGTCAAGGCGACCGCGTCGGTCGACCCGCTGCACGTCGACCCGGTGCTGCTGCCCCAGGCCGGGACGAGCGGGATCGACCCGCGCGCGGCCGGCCCGTTCCGGCTGCCGGCGGCCGAACGCGAGGACCTCACTTCGCTGGCCACGAAGACCGCCGCCTGCCTCGCCACGGTCGGCCTCCCCAGCCAGGTGCGCGAGTCGCCGAGCGGGCGGCCGCAGCTCGCCGGGCTCGATCCCCTGTCCGCGCGCTACTTCGCTTCGAAGTGCGGCCTCTACGAGCTGGCCCAGCCGACGCCGACCGAACAGGCCGCGCTCGACAGCCTCAACGACGCCGTCAACCGCTGCCTGCAGAGCCAGGGCGCGGACAAGGTGCAGCTGGGCCTCGACCTGGAAATCCTCGGCGGCACCGACCAGCGGCCGGCCCAGGGCTGCCTCGACGCGGCCCGCCGCGAGCAGCTGACGCCGTTCGTCGCGCCGCCCGCGCTGCTGTTCACGCTCGGGCCGGGCGGGTCGCAGCTGCCGACGTTCACGCTGTCGCGGGAGAACCTGACCCGGATCCTCGCCGTGACCGGTGGCGTGCTGGTGCTGGCCGTCGCGCTCACGGTGCTGGTGGCGACCCGGCTGTCCCGCCCGCTGCGGGCGTTGACCGAAGCGGCGAAACAGGATCGCCCGGCGCCGGTGAAGTCCCGCGACGAGGTCGGCTACCTCGCCGCCGCGTTCAACGACCTCACCGCGCGGCGGGAGCGCATCGAGGAGCTGCGCAAGGCGATGGTCAGCGACATCGCGCACGAGCTGCGCAACCCGCTCAACGTCATCCGCGGCCGGCTGGAGGCCGCCGAAGACGGCCACCTGCCCTTCGACCGCGCGCTGAGCGCCTCCCTTCTCGAAGAAACCGTGCTGCTGCAGCACATCGTCGACGACCTGCAGGACCTCGCCGCCGCCGACGCCGGGCAGCTGCGGCTGCACCCCGAGCTGCTCGACGCGGCCGAGCTGGCCGGCCACGTCGCCGTCGCGCAGGCCGACCGGGCCGCCGCGGCCGGCGTCGGGCTCACCGTCGAAGCCGACGGCGACACCGTGCTCGCGGCCGATCCGGTGCGGCTGCGCCAGATCGTCGGCAACCTGGTGACGAACGCGGTCCGGCACACCCCCGCCGGCGGCCGCGTGACGATCCGCGTTTCGTCCACTGTGGACGTGGTCACGCTGGCCGTCGAAGACACCGGAACCGGGATCGCCGCCGCGGACCTGCCGCACGTGTTCGACCGGTTCTGGCGGGCCGAGAAGTCCCGCAACCGCCAGACCGGCGGCAGCGGGCTCGGCCTCGCCATCGTGCGGCACCTCGTGCAGGCCCACGGCGGCACGGTCGCCGTCGAGTCCGAAGTGGACAGCGGATCGACGTTCACCGTCCGGCTGCCGAAAGCGGATCCCGGTGGCGAGGGTGCCGGGGTGCGGGATCCGCAGGAGGCGCAGCCGCCGGGCACCGTCGCGGAGGAAGGTGACGGGGGTCGCGGTGACGGTCGCGGCCAGGGCGGTGCCCCAGCCGATGGTGATCGTCGCGCCGCCGCAGCGGATCGTCAGCCCTGACGCCGTGGCGCTCGCGTCGGTGCCGTGGGAGACCGGGGCTCCGCCGGCGAACCGGACGTCGTCGCCCGGGTGCAGCACCAGCGGGATCTGCTCGGTCAGCGGGGGATCCGGGTCCAGCTTCAACGCCAGCTGGGCCGAGGAGAGCCCGGACGCGTTCTGGTTGGCGTACTCGACCGGGTGCGCCCAGATCGGGCTGGCCGGGTTCAGGAACCACGTCATGCCCTGGTGCAGCGCGGCGGTCAGCTCGCCGCGCCGGGCCGGCAGTGCGTCGGCCTGCCGCAGGTTGGCGAGGGTCTTCGCGAGGTAGCCCATGCCGAACCCGGTGGCGGCGGGGCGAGCGGCGGGAACGGCCCCGCCGGCGGGGGTACCGCGGCCGAAGCCGTCCCCGCGAGGCTGAGCAAGGCGGCGGCTCCGCCGAGGAAGGTCCTGCGATCGATCACGACTGCCTCCTAGCCCTTGAGGCCGCTCTGGGCGAGCCCTTCGACGAACTGGCGTTGCGCGATGACGAACACGAGCAGCACCGGCACGACCGTCGTGGTCGCGGCGGCGAGCTGGACGTTCCAGAGGTGACCGCCGTAGACGTCGACGTACTGCGTGAGCGCCACCGGCAGCGTGAACCTGCTCTTGTCGGTCAGGTAGACCAGCGGTTCCAGGAAGAAGTTCCACGTGTTCAGGAAGGTGAAGATCGCGACCGCGGCCAGCGCGGGCTTCGCGATCGGCAGCGCGACGCGCCGGTAGAGCCCGAACCGCGAGAGGCCGTCGAGCCGGCCCGCTTCTTCGAGCTCGCCCGGGATCGTGATGAAGAACTGGCGCATCACGAACGTCGCCAGCACGCTCGGCGCCCCGAAGATCGGGACGACGACCAGCGGCCAGTGCGTGTTCGTCAGCCCGAGGTCGTCGACCACCCGGAACAGCGGGATGATCGTGACCTCGCTCGGCACCATCAGTCCGATGAGGATCAGCGCGAACAGCTTCTCGCCGCGGAACCGGATGCGGGCGAACGCGTACCCGGCCAGCGAGGAGAAGAACATCGTGCCGAGCGTGACCAGCACCGCGATGTAGAGGCTGTTGAAGTACTGCTGCGCCAGCGGGAAGTCCGTGAAGGCAGTCCGGTAGTTCTCCCACTGCGGCTGGTTCGGAAACAGCTTCGGCGGGTAGGCGAGGACCTCGTTGGCCGGCAGCAGCGACGCCGTGATCATCCACCAGGTGGGGAACACGAACGGCACGGCCAGCACGACCAGCACCGCGTAGCAGGCGATCTTCGCCCTACGACTCATGGAACACCCACCGCTTCCGCATCCGCCACTGCAGCAGCGTGAGCACGAGGATCACGAGGAACAGCACGACGGCCAGCGCGGAACCGTAGCCGAGGTCGTGGTTGGCGAAAGCCTGCTGGTAGAAGTAGAACACCAGGACGTTGGTGCTGTCCGCGGGCCCGCCGAGGGTCAGCACCTGGATCTGCGCGAACACCTGCAGCGCGCCGGCCACGGTGATGATCGCGGTGAGCAGCGTGGTCGGGCTGATCATCGGCAGCGTCACCGAGCGGAACCGGCGCCACGGCCCGGCGCCGTCCAGCTGCGACGCCTCCACAATGGACTGCGGGATGCCTTGCAGCGCGGCGAGGAACAGCACCATGTTGAGCCCGACGTTCTTCAGCACCTGCACCACGATCACCGACAGCATCGCGGTGCCGTTGCCGCGCAGCCAGTTCGGCCCGTCGACGCCGACCGCCTGCAGGAGGGAGTTGATCCCGCCGTTGTCCTGCAGGAGGAAGTTCCACACGATCGTCCAGGCGACGAGCGTGACGACCACCGGCGAGAAGAAGACCGTGCGGAACACCGTGGTGCCGCGCAGCTTCAGGTTGAGCAGCAACGCCAGCGACAGCGCGAGCGCCAGGTTGAGCACGACCAGGCCGACGCAGAAGATCGCCGTCGCGCGGGCGACCTTCGGCGCGGTCGGGTCGTCGAAGAGCTTCGCGTAGTTGTCCGCGCCCGCGAACGTCGACGTCCCGGCGAGCAGGTTGACGTCCTGGAAGCTGTACCAGACGACCGCGACCAGCGGGGCCACGACGAAGGCGAGGAACCCGAGGGCTTGCGGGGCGATGAACAGCCACCCCGCCAGCTCGTCCCGCCGCCTCGACGTGAGGGTCACCGGCTCAGCGCCGGGTCGATGGCCTGGCAGACCCCGGCCAGCGCGGCGGGCACGTTCGCGTCCGGCTGCCACATCGGGTCCAAAGCGGACTGCACGAGCGACGCGATCCGCGCGCTGCCGGTGTGCGACGGCAGCACCGCGCCGGTCTTGATCCCGTTCACCACGACGTTCTGCAGCTGTTCCTGGCTGAACAGCGGGTTGGCCTTGGCCAGGGTGGCCGCGTTGAGCAGGCTGTCGCGGGCCGGCGGGAAGTACTGGCCGAGCTTCGCCGAGTTGGCCGGGTTCGTGAAGTACGCGAGGAAGTCCGCGGCGGCCTTGGCGTGCTTGCCCTTCACCGGAACGCCGATCCCGGCCTGGCCGATGACCTGCGCGTTCGCCTTCGGCCCGGCGGGCAGCGGGACGATGCCCCACTCGAACGGCTTGGCCTTCAGCAGCCCGGCCCGGCTGATCTGCGCGATCGTCAGGCCGGCTTCCCCGGCGAAGAAGTCCGCCGTCGTGCCCGGGCCGGGCAGCGCCTTGTCGGTGAAGATCGCCTGGTGCAGAAAGGTCATCGCGGCCGTCATCTCCGGCGAGGTGAAGCCGCACGTCTTGCCGTCCGGGCCCCAGGCGTCGGCACCGAAGCCGCGCCACACCGAGGCGAGCAGCACCCACTGCTTGTACTCGAACTCGCGGATGACCAGGCCCGCCTTGCCGGTGTCCTTCGCGGCGACCTGGGCGGCGATCTGCCTGGCGGCGTCCCACGTCCACCGTCCACTCGCGACCAGCCGGTCGGGCGTCTCGGTGATCCCGGCCCGGGTCAGCAGGTTCTTGTTGTAGAACATGCCGAACGGCGACGTCGAGAACGGGTAGGCGTAGAGGCCGTCCTCCTTGGTCCACAGCTTCGTCGCGGACGGGACCAGTTCGGCCGCGTTGTATCCCGCGGCCGCGTCCAAAGTGGGCTTGAGGTTCGTGAGGGCGCCGGACTGGACGAAGTCCGGGGCGTCGCGTTCGAGGATCCACGCGAGGTCCGGCGGGTTGCCGCCGGAGAGCTGGGTGGTCAGCGCGGCCGAGTAGGCGCTCGTGTCACCCGGGACGACGTCGAATTCGACCGACGCGACCTCCGGGTGGGTCTTGCGGTATTCGGTGGCGATGGAGTCGAAGAGGGCGAGCTGGTTCTTGTCCGTCGTCCAGACGGTCATGCGCAGTGCGATGTTCTTGTCGTCGCCGGCGCCGCCCGAGCACGCCGTCGAAGCCAGTGCGACGGCGGACAGGGCCGCGGCGAGCAGCCGGATTCTCCGGTAGGCCACGATGCCTCCTGGTTATTCGAATTAGCACGGACGGTAAGCGTCGCCCCGTGCACTGTCAACCGGCCGTTCGGCCTCAGCGGGAGTCTGTTGTGGAGGGTCCGGCCGCGGTGGCGCCTGCGTGGATCGTGCACGGCAGGAGCAGCTGGCGCGGCTGGGGTTTCTTCAACAGCTCGACGAGCACGCGCACGGCGTGCACGCCCATTTCGTGGCGCGGGATGCGGAACATCGACCAGTCGGTCGCGGTGCTCGGCACCGCGTGCGCCTGCGGCTGCTGCGACGGGTCGGCGTCACCCAGCACGACGAGCGAAAGGTCCTCGGGCACGGTCAGTCCCAGCTCGTGCGCGCACGCCAGGATGCCGTCGGCCATCGCCGAGCTCTCGACGAGCAACGCCGTCACGCCTTCGTCGCGCGCCTGCCGCAACGCGATCGCCGGGTCCTCCGCCAGGAACACGAGCGGCGGACGGCGGTGCTTGCGCGCGGCGGCCTCGTACCCGGCGCGGCGGTCGAGCGTCGGCTCGTTCTCCTCGGTGACGCTGAGCAGCCCGATCCGGCGGTGCCCGAGGCCCCACAGCCACTCGTGGACCTCACGGGTGGCGGCGACGTAGTCCGCGCCGACGTAGCTGATCGGCCCGGTCGGCGACTCGCGGCGGCCGACGAACACGAACGGGAACTGCTCCTCGACCAGCTGCGCGAGCTCCTGCGGGTCGTTGTGCCTGCCGAGCAGGATCGAGCCGTCGGCGATGCGCAGCCGGTTCGTGCCCGCTTCGTAGATGCGGCGGCGCCCGTCGCGGCGGCCACCGCTGGTGAACAGCAGCAGGTCGAAGCCCTGCTGCTCGGCCTCCTCTTCGATGCCGAGCAGGAACGGCCGGTAGAAGTCGGCCACCCCGGACGGGAACACCGACTCGTAGGTGAACACGCCGAGGATCTGGTTGGACCCCCCGCGCAGCCGGCGGCCCATGATGTCCACGGTGTAGCCGGTTTCGCGGAGCACCTGCTGCACGCGGTCGCGGGTCTCCGGGGTGATGCGCAGGCTGTCGGAACCGTTGAGCACCATGGACACGACGGCCTGCGAGACTCCGGCCAGGCGCGCCACCTGGGCCTGCGTGACCCGGCCCGAACCCGCCGTCATCCGTGACTCCCTCCCGCGCGACTGCGCCAGACCTTACCGGCGGCACGGTCAGTACCCCCGCACTTCCGGCCACCGGCGTTCCACCCCGGCGGCGTCCAGCACGCGCGCGAAGTCCTCGAAGAGCCGGCTGTCGGCCTGGACCGCCCGCGGCTCGACGTCCTCGCTGACGGCGAACGCGGCGAGCAGCCCGGCGACCTCGCCGACGTTCCACTCGACGGGGTGCAGCCGGAAGCAGCCGTTCGTGATGTGCGTGGTGCCGATGTTCTTGCCCGCGGGCAGCAGGTTCGCCGTGCGGACGGGCAGCAGCGCGCCGAGCGGGATCTCGTACGGCACGCTGGCGACGTCGATGTAGTTGTCCCCGCCGGTCGACGGGTGCAGGTCGATCCGGTAGCTCCCGACCCCGACGGCGTCCGCGCGGCGGACCCGCCCGTCGACCCCGAGGATCTCGGCCGAGACGTCGTGTTCGGTGACGGTCGTGACGGCCTTGATGCGCCGGGCTTCGCGGACGTACGCGGACTTCGCGAGACCGTCCTTCGTGCCGGTGACGTCGGGACGGAGCTTGAGCCCGGGGAAACCGGTACCGCCGTCCGCGCGGGGCGCCTCGGTCTGCAGCCAGTGGAGGACGGACAGGCTCAGCTGCTTGGCTTCGTGGTGCGCGGTTTTCACGTCGGCTTCGCCTGCGTGGCCGGGGATGGTGAGGGCGGGCTTGAGCCAGTAGTCGTTGAGCGGCCAGTTGACCAGCGTGACGTCGGAGTCGAAGGCGCCGGCGGTGTGCAGGCCGCGGGCGAGGATGCGGCGGAACGTCCACAGTTCCTTGTCCCCGGCGTCGGCGCTCTGGTCGGCGCTGACGGCGAGGGGGTCGCCGGGCGGGTTCGGCACGAAGGTGCGCTTGACCGGGTCGAGGGTCCGCGGGTCGGGGGCGACGAAGCCGAGCAGCGGGCCGGGCCAGAAGTCCGGCTGGTAGTCGCGCCAGAAGCCGTACATCGCGGGCTTGTCGATGACGTGGTTTTCGCCTTCGTGGTGGGAAACCGCGAAGCAGTAGGTGATGCCCTGCAGGTTGGCGGGATCGGCCGCGTCCGGCGCGTGCGGCTCACCGTGCTCGGACTTCGCTTCCGCCCCGGTGACGTGTTCGGTCCCGGCGAGCGGCAGGAGGTCCCCGTTCTCGGTGGCGTCGAGGACGTACCGGGCTTTGACGACGACGCGTTCCTCGCCCTCGAGGACCACGGCCTCGACGCGGTCGCCGGTGGTGTGCACCCCGACCGGGCGGTGGTCGCGCAGGACGTGGATCCGCCCGGCGCTGACGTGCGGCGCGAGCATGGCTTCGACCACGGCGAGCGCCACCCGCGGCTCGTGGCAGAGCTTGCTGACCTTCCCGGCCCCGGGGTTGAGCTCGGCGTGCTTCGCGGCTTCGGCGCGGAGCGGGTAATGGCGGCGGTAGTGGTCGCGGATGCCCGCGCGCAGCTCGCGGTAGGTGCGGGTGGACCCGAACCGCTCGATCCACGGGTTTTCGTCCGGCGGAACGGCTTGCGCGGTGAGCTGGCCGCCGAGCCAGTCGGTCTCCTCGGTCAGCACGACCCGCCGCCCGTGGGAGGCCGCGGCCAGCGCGGCGGCGACCCCGCCGAGTCCCCCGCCGACGATGAGAATCTCGGTGCCCAGTTCCTTCATGAAGCCTTCCCGCAGGTGATAATTCGAATTACTACGCGGGTATGGTGCGCACGGCAAGCTCAAGGAGTCAAGAGGCTGAAGGGGACGTTCCACTCATCCCACGCGCTGAAGGGGACGTTCATCGCATCTGATGCGATGAACGTCCCCTTCAGCCGAGCAGCGACGTCGCCAGTCGCTTCGCCGTGCGGAACGGAGCCGCGTCCTGGGCGACCACCGACTGCACCGCGGCGCCCTCCAGCACCAGCATCAGCTCGTCCGCCAGCCGCTCGGCCGCCCCGGCGCGGGCGAGCTGGGCGCGCAGGTAACCGTGCAGCGCCGTCTTGTGGTGGCGGACGACTTCGCGGACCGGGTCGGCGGGGTCGGGGAACTCCGAAGTCGCGTTGAGGAACGCGCAGCCGCGGTACCCGTCGCGGGACAGCCAGGCCTCGTACGCGTCGAACACCGCCAGCACCCGCTCCCGTGGCTCCGGGTGCGCCGCCGTGATCTCGTCGACCTGCTCCTGCCACGCGCGGTCGCGTTCCCGCAGGTACGCCACGACGAGCCGGCTCTTCGACCCGAAATTGCCGTAGAGGGCCGCCTTAGTGACGCCCGCCTCCGCGGCCACCGCGTCGACCCCGACGACGTGGATGCCGTCCCGGTAGAACAGCGCCGACGCTGCCTTGAGCACCTTCCCGCGCGCGTCGCCGGGACGAGTCCGGCCCATCATACCTCCCGGTCTACCGCATTACCTGGCACAACCGTACCACCCCTTGACAGCAAACAGACCGGTCTGTCTGATGGGGGCATGGCGACCAAGACCGGAGAGACGACGACGTCGTGGTGGCCCCTCGCCGCGGCCGGCGCGGGGGTCATCGCCCTCTGCTACGGGTTCGCGCGCTACGCCTACGGGTTGTTCGTGCCCCGGTTCAGCGAGACGTTCGGGCTGACCACCGTCGGCGTCGGCGTGCTCAGCGGCCTCTCGACCGCCGGCTACGCGGCCGGGCTGCTGCTGGCCCCGCGGACGTCGGCGCACTCGGCGCGCGGCACCGTGCTGCTCGCCGGCGTGGCCGCCACGACCGGGCTCGCGCTCATGGCGCTGGCCCCGGCCGTCGCCGTGTTCGCCGCCGGGATCGTGGTCGCCGGCGCCAGTGCGGGGCTCGTGTCGCCCGGCGTCGCCCAGCTCATCGGGGAGAGCACCGGCCAGGCCCGGGCGCAGACCTGGGCCAACACCGGCACCGGCCTCGGGCTCGCCGCGTCCGCGGGCACGCCGCTGCTGGCCATCGGCTGGCCGGTGATCTGGGCGGTGTTCGCCGGGCTCGGCGCGGTGGTGACGCTGCTCGCGTGGCGGACGCTCCCCCGCTCCCGGCCCGCC
The DNA here is from genome assembly GCF_041346945.1 of Amycolatopsis sp. cg9. Classification (NCBI taxonomy): domain Bacteria; kingdom Bacillati; phylum Actinomycetota; class Actinomycetes; order Pseudonocardiales; family Pseudonocardiaceae; genus Amycolatopsis; species Amycolatopsis sp. cg9. The sequence continues at coordinate 668,255 of NZ_CP166850.1, forward strand.
GCCGCGGTCACCGGGTCCGGATCGGGCCTCAGGCCGCTGGTGCTCAACTCCGCGCTGATCGGGGTGACGAGCGCGCCGTACTGGACGTTCTCCGGCTCCCGGCTCGCCGAAGCCGGCCTGAGCCCGGTGGCCGCGACCTGGTGCTGGGGCACGATCGGGGTCGCCGGGCTGCTCGGCGGCCTGGCCGGCCGGGTCGTCGGCCGCGCCGGGCTGCCGGCCGCCACCCTCGCGACCTGGACGCTCGCCGCGGCCGGCCTCGCCCTGCTGGCCGTGCCGGGCCTCGGGCTGTTCGGCGCCCTGCTTTCCAGCGCGCTCTTCGGCAGCACCTACATGGCGTTGACCGGGTTGTGCATCGTCTGGGCGGCCCGCGTGTCACCCGCGCGGCCCGCCCGCGGCGTCACCTGGTCCTTCGCCGGGCTGGGCGTCGGGCAGACGGCCGCCGCCCCGCTGGCCGGGGCAGCAGCCGCGAGCACCGGCCTGGGACCGGTGTTCATACTGACCGGTCTGATCGCGCTTCTCGCGTGGACTCCCTGGTTCAAGCCAGCCGGGCCGGCAGACCGGCGGCCGTGACGAGGTCCGGACCGGGGAACTTCACCGCTCGCGACAAGCGCTGCCCGGTCACCGTGAACACCCACAGCCCTTCGGCGCGCAGGACGCCTTCGCCGTCCGGGCGGTAGCTGCCCGCGGCGGGCTGGCCGTTGGCGCGCGTGGGCCGCAGCCGGATCCCCCGGTCCGCCCGGAAGGCGTACCGCTCCAGGAACGGCAGGCACACGCGCACCCCCTTGAACCACACCGGGTGCGGCATGGCTTCGAGGCTGAAGTCGTCGTGGATGACGGTCCGGATGGCCGCCGTGTCCTGCGCTTCGAACGCCGCGACGTAGCGGTCGAGCAGCGTCCGTTCGACCTCCGGGTCCGGCGGCTCGGCCTCGAGGTCGAGTTCGTCGAGCCGCTGCCGGGCCCGCTGCAGCAGGCTCTTCACCGCGGGCACGCTGACGCCGAGCGTCTCCGCGATTTCGGCGGCGGACCACGACAGCACCTCCCGGAGCAGGAACGCCGCCCGCTGCCGCGCCGGCAGGTGCTGCAGGGCCGCGATCAGCGCCAGCCGCACCGACTCGCGCCGGACGACGACTTCGCCCGGGTCGCCGAGCACCGCGTCGGGCAGCGGCTCGAGCCACGCGAGCGAGCCGGCGCCGAACACCCGGGCATCGGGATCGCTCGACGGCGCCCCCAGCCCGGCGGGCAGCACCCGCCGGCTGCGGTGCGTCAGCTCGGTCAGGCAGGTGTTGGTCGCGATCCGGTACAGCCAGGTCTTGAGCGACGAGCGCCCCTCGAAGGCGTCGACCCCGCGCGCGGCCCGGAGGTACGTCTCCTGGACGACGTCTTCGGCGTCCTGGTAGGACCCGGTCATCCGGTAGCAGTGGGCGAGCAGCGCGGGGCGGAGCGCGCCGAACTCGTCCCGCAGCCGCGCGCTCCCGGTAAGCGGCACCGCCTCAGCCGACATCGCGCACTCCCCGTTCGTGGATGGCTTCCAAAGCTTCCCTCATCCCCGCGAAACCCGAGCGGTGGAACCGGGGCCCGTACGACACCCGGGCCACGCCCAGCGCCGCCAGCCCGGCGAGGTCCAGCGCCGGGCTGGTGTTGCCGTTGACCGGCCCGCCGACTTCGGTGACGACCCGCGCGAGCGCGTCGCCGGGTGCCCCGATCGGGTACACGCAGTCCGCGCCCGCCTCCCGGTAGCGGCGGCCCCGCCGGACGGCCTCCGCCACCCGGTCCGCCTCGGGCACCCCGGCGGGCGGCAGGAACACGTCGATCCGCGCGTTGACGACGAGCGGGACCCCGCTCGCGTCGGCGGCCGCGCGCACCTCGGCCAGCCGGTCCGCGTGCGCTTCGGCGTCCGCGAGCCCGCCGGCGCGGTGGTCGGTGTCCTCGAGGTTGCACCCGGCCGCCCCGGCTTCGAGGAGCCGGTCCACCAGCTCCCCCGGCGCCAGCCCGTAGCCGGCCTCGGCGTCGACGGTCACCGGGACTCCCACGGCGCGGGCGATCCGGGCGGCCGCCGCGAACATCTCCCGCCACGGCGCCGCTTCGCCGTCTTGGTACCCGAGCACGTCGGCCACGGCGGCGCTGGAGGTCGCCACCACCGGGAAGCCGGTCTCGACGACGAGCTCGGCACTGGCTTCGTCCCAGGCGTTCGGCAGCACCAGCAGCTCACCGCCGTGCAGTTCGCGCAGCAGGCCGGCGTGGGCGTTCAGGTCGGTCACGGCTCAGTTCTCCTTCGGTTCGCGACGGGGGACGAAACAGCCGGCCAGCACGCCGGCGGCGGCGAGGGCGGCGCTGAGCACGACGGCGGCCGTGAACCCGGCGGTGAACGCTTCCCGCGACGAATAGCCGCCGGCCAGCGAGAACCCGGCGACCAGGACGGCCACGCCGAACGCGCCGCCGAGCTGCCGCATCGCGCTGAAGGCGCCGGAGGCCTTGCCGAGGAACCGCGGCCCGGCCGAGGTCAGCACCGCGCTCTGCACCGCGGGCAGGCACATCGCGATGCCCGTGCCCGACAGCACCAGCGGCGCGGCGAGCACCCAGTACGTGGCCGACGGCCCGGCGACCACGGCGACCCAGAGCATGGCCAGGCCGTGCAGCCCCAGCCCCGCGACGATGAACGGCCGCTCGCCGAAGCGGCCGACCAGCCGCCCGGCCAGCTGCGGGACGACCACGGTGGTCAGCCCCCACGGTGCCAGCCCGGCCCCGGCGGCGAGCGGCCCGTAGCCGAGCCCTTCCTGCAGGAACTGGGCCATGAAGAAAGTCGCGCCCAGTGCGGAGGCCCAGTGGCAGAAGATCACCGCGTTGCCCGCCGAGAACCGGCGCGAGCGGAACAGCCCGGGCGGGAGCATCGGGTGCGCCGCCCGCCGCTGCCAGGCGACGAACGCGCCGAAGGCGATCAGCCCGGCCGCGAGCGGTCCCGCGACGCCGGGCCAGCTCGCGGTGCCGACCTGCGCCAGCCCCCACACCACCCCGAACGAACCGGCGCCGGCCAGCAGCAGCCCCGGCACGTCGAGAGCGCGATCGGGCCCGTGGCTCTCCTCGACCCGCGTCCGGGCGAGCACGACCAGGACCGCGCCCACGGGGACGTTGAGCCAGAAGATCCACGGCCAGGAGATGCCCGCCACGACGGCCCCGCCCAGCAGCGGGCCGAGCGGCACCGCCACCCCGCTCACGCTCGCGAAGACGCCGAGCGCCTTCGGCCGCAGCTCCGGTGGGAAGGCGGCGCCCAGCAGCGCCAGCGCGAGCGGCATGACGAACGCGGCGCCGGCGCCCTGCAGCACCCGGCCGGCGATCAGGGTGCCGGCGTCCGGGGCGAGGGCGCAGACCAGCGACGCCAGCGCGAACACGCTCACCCCGGCCGTGAACAGCCGCCGCCGTCCCCAGCGGTCCCCGGCGGCCGCGGCCGTCATGAGCAGGACGGCGAAGCTCAGGCCGTAGGCGTTGACCGTCCATTCGAGCTCGGCGGCCGACGCACCCGTGCCGGCCTTGATCGCGGTCAGGGCGGTCGCCACGACGAGCGCGTCGAGCACGACCATCATCGAAGCGACGGAGGTGATCGCCAGGACCCACCTTCGCTTCGCTGCTCCTACCTCCGGTACCGCCGGTGTGGGCGGGGTTTCGACGCGCACTCGGGACTCCTCGCGGCTCGGTTGCGGTGCTGCCGAGTGATGGACACCGCGCGAGCCGGAAAGGAATCGGTGGTTACAGCGGCAGTCCCGAGTAGTTGTCCGCGAGCTCGGTCGCCGCGGCCGCCGACGTCACCGTGCGGCGCAGCTGGGCCAGCTGGAGCTGGGCGTCGAAGTCGTCGCCGTGGCGGTGCAGCATCGACGTCATCCACCACGAGAAGTGCGTGCAGCGCCAGACCCGCCGCAGCGCCGTGTCCGAGTACGCGTCGACGAGCTCGTCCGTGCCGTCCTTCAGGGAAGCGGTGAGCGCCTTGGCCAGCAGGGCGACGTCGGCGACGGCCAGGTTCAGGCCCTTCGCCCCGGTCGGCGGCACGATGTGCGCGGCGTCCCCGGCGAGGTAGAGGTTGCCGTGCCGCATCGGCGTCGCGACGAAGCTGCGCATCGGCAGCACGCTCTTCTCGGTGATCGGCCCCGTCTCCAGTGCCCACCCGGGGTGCCCGAGACGGGTCGCGAGCGCGTCCCAGATCCGGTCGTCGCTCCACCCGGCGATGTCCTCGTCCGGCGCCACCTGGAGGTAGAACCGGCTCACCCGCGGCGAGCGCATGCTGTGCATCGCGAAGCCGTCCGGGTGCCAGGCGTAGATCAGCTCGTCGGCCGACGGCGCGACGTCGGCCAGCACGCCCAGCCACGCGAACGGGTAAGCGCGCTCCCGGATCTCGGCGCCGGGGATGGACGCCCGGCTCGGCCCGTGGAACCCGTCGCAGCCGACGACGACGTCCGCGTCGACCCGCTGCGCCCGCCCGGCGTCGTCCACGAAGGTCACGTGCGGCTTCCCGGTGACGTCGTGCAGGGTGACGTCGGACGCCGAGTAGTACGCCGGGCGGCCGGCCTTCTCGCGCGCCGCCATGAGGTCCTTGGTGATTTCGGTCTGCCCGTAGATCGTCACCGACCGGCCGACGAGGTCGACGAAGTCCAGGTGGTGCCGTTCGCCGGGCCACTGCAGGTGGATGCCCCGGTGCTCCATGCCTTCGACGTCGAGCCGGGCACCGAGCCCGGCCTCGCGCAGGAGGCCGACCGTGCCCGCTTCGAGCATGCCCGCGCGGATGCGCGCCTGGACGTAGCCGGCGGTCTGCCGTTCGAGCAGCACCGAGTCGATGCCTTCGAGGCCGAGCAGGTGGGACAGCAGCAGCCCGGCCGGGCCGGCGCCGACGATGGCGACCTGGGTGCGCACGGGAACGTCCTTTCGCGGGGAGAGCCCGAGCATGGAACGCCCAGCCCGGTGCGCTCTACGACATTCTCATTCACTGAGAGAGTGTCCGCGAGATTCCCCGCGCCGCCGCGCGCAACGCCGGGATCTGCATCCGCGCGGAGTCGTCGCTGGGCACGATCACCGACAGCGCCGCGACGACGTCGCCGCCGCGTCCCCGCAGCGGGACGGCGATCCCCGTGGTCTCTTCGTCGATGAAGCCCGCGCAGTACGCGTAGCCGTCCCGCCGGACGTCGGCGAGGAACCGCCGCAGCCGCGCCGGCTCGGTCAACGTCGTGCGCCGGAAGGCGTCCAGCGGGCCCCCCAGCACCTGCTCCTGCAGTTCGGCGGGCGCGTGGGCGAGCAGCACCAGCCCGGACGACGACGCGTGCAGCGGCAGCCGCCCGGCCACCCGCGTCACGTTGACGACCGCGCCGGGCGCGGACAACCGCTCGACGAACAGCACTTCGCGGTCCTCCAGCACGGCGAGCTGCGTGTGGTGCCCGACGACGGCGTGCAGATCCTCCATGAACGGCAGCGCCGCTTCGCGCAGCCCCAGCGTCGGGGACGCGCGCGAAGCCAGCTCCCACAGCCGGACGCCCACCCGGACCCTCCGATCGGTGTCGCGCCGCAGCCAGCCGTGCCCGACCAGCTCCTCGACCAGCCGCGACGCCGTCGCGACGTGCAGCCCGGCCCGCCGCGCGATGTCGGTGACGCGCAGCGCGGGCGCGTCCGGTTCGAACGTCTCGAAGATCCGGACGACGCGCGTCAGCACGGAGTCGCGTTTCACCACGTCAGGCAGTGTGCCCCACCGGAGCGGGGCACACCGTCCGGCGTCACGGCAGCGAGTTCAGGAACGGCTCGTGGCTGTTCTGGAACTCCCAGTTGTAGTACTTGTCCCAGTTGATCGACCAGGTCATCAGCCCGCGCAGCGCCGGCGACGTGCCGCCGCGCAGCGTGTACGAGCCGCAGCCGCTGCCCTTGACCAGGCAGTTCACCGCCGTCTGGACGTCCGCCGGCGACGTGTAGCCGTTGCCGGCGCTGACCGCGGCGGGCAGGCCGATCGCGATCTGGTCCGGCCGCAGCCCGGGGAAGAACTGGCCGGTGTTCGCGACGCTGAAGCCGGCCTTGAGCATGTCGGTCATCGCGATGTGGAAGTCGGCGCCGCCCATGTTGTGGTACTGGTTGTCGAGGCCCATGACCGGCCCGGAGTTGTAGTCCTGGACGTGCAGCACGGTGAGCGAGTCCCGCAGCGCGTGGATGACCGGCAGGTAGGCGCCGGTCCGCGCGTCCCCGGCGCTCGTGCCACCGTAGAACTGGTAGCCGACCTGCACGAAGAACGTCTCCGGCGCCATCGTCAGCACGAAGCCCGAGCCGTACTTGGCCTTGAGCGTCTTCAGCGCGGAGATCAGGTTGACGATCACCGGCGTGGTCGGGTTGCGGAAGTCGGTGTCCCCGGCGTTGAGCGACAGCGAGTGGCCCTCGAAGTCGATGTCGAGGCCGTTGAGCCCGTACTTGTCGATGATCGCCGAGACCGAGCTGACGAACTTGTCCCGCGCGGCGGTGGTGGTCAGCTGCACCTGGCCGTTCTGCCCGCCGATGGAGATGACCACCTTCTTGCCCTGGGACTGCTTGGCTTTGATCGCGGCGATGAAGTCGGCGTCGCTCTCGACGTTCGGGCATTCGGCGACCGGGCAGCGGGTGAAGCGGATGTCCCCCGAAGTGACCGAAGTCGGCTCCCCGAAAGCGAGGTCGATGATGTCCCAGGCGGCCGGCACGTCGGCCATCCGGACGTAGCCGGAGCCGTTGGCGAAGCTGGCGTGCAGGTAGCCGACGAGCGCGTGCTTGGGCAGGCCGGTGTCGACGCACCCGGTGGTGCTCGCGGTGGCGGTGGCGCTCTTCGGCGACTCGCCGGCGCTGTTGTAGGCGGCGACGGCGTAGCTGTGGGTTTCGCAGGCCTTCAGACCGGAGATCGTGGCGCTCGTCCCGGTGACGGTCGCGACGGCGGTGCTGCCTTCGTAAACGCGGTAGCCGGTCACGGTGCCGGCGCTCGCGCCCCAGCTGAGGGCGATGGAGTTCGTCGTGATGCTGCCGGTGGCCGGTGCGCCGGGCGCCCCGGGCGTGCCGGGGGTGTTGCCGCCCGGGCCGTCGAGGACGACGTCGTCGGCGTAGTAGGTGCCGGCGCCGTACCAGCCGTGGAGGTAGAGCTGGGCGGAGGTCTGGTTGCCGGTGGTGAAGGTGAGTTGCAGCTGGTTGTAGGCGCCCGAGTTGCCGGACCAGGTGGAGGCGCCGCCGGTGATGCCGAGGTAGACGGGGTTCCCGCGCACCCAGGCGGAGACGGTGTAGGTGGTGTTCGGCTGCACGGACACGGTCTGCGAGCACTGGGCGTAGTCCGCGCCGGCCGGCGTGGCGGCGAGGGCGTAGCCGCCGCCGTGCACGGGCGTGCTGACGGTGGTGGCGCCGGAGCAGGTCCAGCCGGAGAGCGAGCCGGCTTCGAAACCGGGGTTGGCGAGGAGGTTGGCCGCTTCGGCATGGCCGGTCACCAGACCGGAGAGTGCCAGCACGAAGGCGGCGAGGGTCGCGGACAGTCTGGAACGCCTCATCGGGTCCTCCAGTCGGGGAGATACCCGATATTGTCTAGACCAATATGTAAAATGTCCAGACCAAAGGTGCCCTTCGGCGCACCTGCGCTCAGGAACGCAGCTCCACCAGCAACCTGGTCACCAGCCGGGTCCGCCCCGCGCGGGACCGGTCGATCACCTGCACACTGCTCCAGCCCGCCGGAACCCGGTCGGCGAGCAGGTCCTCGCGCCACTTCCCCACCCGCCGCACGTGGCGCGCGAACGACCGCGGCCGCACCACCCGGCCGCGACTGCGCTGCCCCGCCAGCGCCTGCTCCGCCGGGACGTCGAGGAACAGCAACCGCACCGGCCGGCCGCTCACCGCGCCGACCACGGCCAGCAGGGCGCGGGTCGAGGCCCGCGTCGAGGGCTCGTGGACCACGATCGGGCCCGCCACCCCGAGCGCGCGGCCGACGATCCGCGCCCGGTGCCAGGCGTGCACCACCGGCCGGTAGCAGCGGTACGGCACCGAGGGGATCGCCGTCCCGAGCCGCTCGCGGACCTGGTCGGAGTCCAGCACCGGCAGGCCCGTCGCCGCGTGGCGGAGCATCGTCGTCTTGCCCGCGCCCGGGAGACCCGCCACGACCAGCATGTCGCGTGGCCCGAGTTCGATGACAGTGGGCTCGCTCATGCCCGCTCAACGCCCGGCCGATGGTAATGGTTCCTTTACCATCGACTCACGGACAGTAATGGGCACGTCTTCCGCGCGGTGCGCGCCACCCGGCCGGACGCGCGGCCGTCACACGCCGTGCCACGAGGCCCGAAACCCATGCGGGACAACGCATCCGACGACGGCCAGTTCGGGTGAAGTTCCCGTCCACCCCTTCCTCGCGCCCGGAAAATCCTTATCTTCTGAAGGGGACGCCGCTAGAACAGAGGACTCCTCATGACCCAGTCGCTGGCACTCCCGGTCCAGGAATTCTGTCTCGATTGGACGCTCACGGGCGAGGAAGGCAGCAAGGTCGCGGTCACCCTCAGCGGCCAGGTGTCGCTGCTCGACAACAACCGGTTCTACAAGATCGACGGCGTCGTCTACGTCACGGAGGGTGACACCGACATCCGCGCGGTCGGCAACCCGTGCCTGTCCGTACGGCGCAACGGCGTCGAGAAGTCCGGGCGCCAGTGGGGCTGGGAAATGTGCTCGGCCCGCAAACGCCTGGGCGCGCTCACCACGATGGAGGGCTACTTCGTCCGGACGGGCTACTGGGCGCCCGCCGACCGCGCCATCCAGCTGAGCCTCTGCGCCGAATCCGGGTGGAGCCGGCGCAAGAGCTACAGCCCGCACGTCACCGTCCGGATGGTCGACTGACCGCTGAGGCTTGGTCTGGTCAGGCCGCCGACGGCCGGACCGGCCTCGCTGTGGACGCCCGGCGCCGCGCCGCCGCGACGACCAGCCCGGCCGCGAGCGCCCCCGCCACCGCGCACCCGGCGCCGAACCCCGGCGACGGCTCGTGCAGGCGCAGCACCGAAACGCACAGCCACACCGCCGCGCCGAACAGGATGCCGAGCACCGGGCCGCCGACCGACGCGCCGCGCCAGCGGTGGCCGTTGCGGATCGTGCGCAGCCCGGATTCGAGGTAGGCGAGCGCGAACAACGCCAGGATGAGGCTGCCCGCGCCCATCGCGCTGGCCAGCGGGTGCTGGCTGGTGAGGAGCGTGAAGGTCTGCGTGATCGGGCCGGTCCGGACGGTCGCGGTGACCGCGCCGCCGACGATCCACCGCGCGATCCCGGGCAGGGTGAGTTCCGCGGTGAAGCCGTTCCCCTCGGGTTTCGCGTCGGTCTCGGCCGACCCGAGCGGAATCCCGGCCGCGGACAGGTCGATCGCGACCGGCCCGGGGTTGCCGGGACCGCTGAAGATGAGCGGTTTGCTGAGGTCCACCTCGACCGGAGCCGAAACGGAGGTCCCCCCGAGGTTCAGCGTCGGCGACGCCGAATGCGGCAGCCGTCCGGGGTTGAGCAGGGCGAGAACGACCAGCGCGAGGGCGGCGAGCCCCGCGCCGACGCGCAGCCACACGACCGTCGCCTGGAGACCACTCGCCGGATCGGCGGTTTGGCCGGGCGCACCGCCGGTCAGGTTCGGGTCGAGCTGGGCACGAGTCGCGGCCAGGGTGGGGTTCGGGCCGCCGGGACGGGGGCCGGACCGGTTCCGGGCGGGGTCCGCCCCCGGCACACCAAGCCCGGCCGCGCGTGCGCCGGGTCCACCGGCCCCGGCCATGCCGTGCCCGCCCGCACCAGCCGCGCCAAGCCCACCGGCACCCGCGCCGAGGCCGGCTGCCGGCGGAGTCGGGCCGGTCGGCGAGTTCAACCCCGCGATCACCCTCGGCGGCAGGTGCAGCACCGGTACCCCGGACCGCTCCAGCCAGCCCGGGCCGTACACCGCCGTCGCCGCCGCTGCGAGATCGGCCGCGAACGACTCCGCCTCGCGGTACCGCGCATCCAGCTCGCGGGCCAGGCTTCGCATCACCACCCCGGCGATCGGCATCGGCACACCCGCGATCGGCGCCGGGTCGGTGAACATGTGCTGGCGCATCATGCTGATCGCGCCGCGGGTGTTGTCGAACGGCAGGCGGCCCGACAGCAGCTCGTAGAGCACCGTTCCCGCCGCGTAGACGTCCGCCGCCGGGCTCAGGGCGTTGCCCATCGCCTGCTCGGGCGCGATGTACGCCGGGGTGCCGAGGATCTCGCCGCCGTGGGTCACCAGCGTCGCGCCCTCGCTGATCACGCGCGCGATGCCGAAGTCGGCCACCTTCACCACGCCCTGCGTGCTGAAGAGCAGGTTCCGCGGCTTGACGTCGAGGTGCAGCACGCCGGCCCGGTGCGCCGCGTGCAGGCCGGCCAGCATCGCCAGGCCGATCGCGCACGCCTGCTCGCCGCTCACGCCGTCGCCGTGGAAGCGGCTGTGGACCGTGCCGCCGTCCAAGCGCTCCATCACCAGCAGGTGCTCGCGGCCGGTGCGGACGTAGTCGTACACCGGGACGATGTGCGGGTGGTCCAGGCTCGCCAGCACCCGCGCCTCGCGGTCGAAGAGCTCGCTGCTCGCCGCGTGGTTGAGGATGTCCCACGGCAGCTGCTTGATCGCGACGCTGCGGCCGAGCGTCCGGTGCACGCCCGCGAACACCACGCCCATGCCGCCTTCGCCGATCTCCGCCCCGATGTCGTACTGCGGCAGGGCGGCGATCAGCTCGGCCGGTGCGCTCATCGGGTGAATTCCTGCGTGGACGGCAGCGGCAGCCGGACCGTGGCGCCGTCTTCGGCGGGCGTGACCGCCGGGGGCGCCGGGTGCGGGGTCAGGTAGCCGAGCAGGAACGCGATCGCCGCGGCGCCCAGCACCACCGGGATCTCGATCGCCGGCTCCGGCGGGACGAGCCGCAGCACCGACAGGCTGATCACCGCGACCAGGCCGGTGCCGAACCCGGCGGGCAGGAAGCGCAGGCCGCGGCGCCAGCGGTTGGGCGCCAGCCGGTGGCGGGCCAGCGCGAGCAGCGCGGCCGCCCAGGCGAGCACCGTCAGGACAAGCATCGCCAGACCGAAGACGCCGTACACCGACCAGACGGAGCCGCGGACGTCGGCGACCGTCGTCGCCTCGCCGAGCGTGGCGCGCTGCGCGTCGAGCAGCTCCACCGACGAGGGCAGCAGCCCGGTCGCCTGCCCGCTGAGGTCACCGAGGTCCAGCACGAACGTCCGGGTCGCCGAGCCGCGGGACGGCACCTCGAACGGCGCCGTCGTGTCGTAGGCGAAGAACGTGAGCGCGAGGGCGACCCCCGACAGCCGCACGCTGCGGACCTTCACCGGCGCGGTGCCGGTGTTGGTGGCCACGACCTTCAGCTCCACCTGGCCCGCCGGGTCGATCGGGACGGTGGCGTCCTCGATCGGCCGCTGGTCGATCGACACCTGCACCTCGAGCGAGCCGGAATCGGCCGACGCGGCCGGCGCGCCGAGCACCACCGCGCACAAACCCAACGCAACCCCCGCCGCGATGACACGTCCCATTGGGCATCCCCTACTTGCGTTATCCGACTGGTCCGGAATGCTACAGCGAGCACACACCGGGGAGGGACGTCCGATGCGATTCGTGGTTCGGCTGTTTTTGGGCGCCGTGGCCGGAACGTTGCTCTTGCTCACGTTCGCGGGCAACGCCGATGCACAAGTTCCGCCATCGGTTGGTTTGAAACCGTCGAGTGGCCCCGCGGGCAGTTCCTTCACCATTTCCTGGAACGGTTTCCCGGCCTGCCGGACCATCAATTTCTTCTGGGCGGGCACCACGCTCGGCTCGAAGGTGGCGCCGGCGACCAGCGGGCAGTTCCCGGCCGCCGTCCCCGCCGCCGCGAAGCCGGGCTCGTACACGGTGACCGCGACCTGCACGAGCCAGAAGCAGACCGCCAGCGGGACCTTCGTCGTCACCGGGGTCACCACCACCACGCCACCGCCGCCGGTGACGACCACCCCGCCGCCGCCCGTGACCACGCGGCCGACCCGGCCGGGCACCACCACGACCCCGCCGGTCACGACCAGCACCACTCCGCCGTCCACCACGACCACCCCGCCGACGACCACCCCGCCGCCCAGCACGCCCGGCACCCCCACCACGTCCAGCACCGAGCCCAAGCCGGGTGAACTGGTGCTCGACCGGCCGAGCATCCAGCCCGGGGAGTCGCTCGCCGCCTCCGGGCGGGGCTGTCAGCCCGGCCGGGTGGTGACGCTGACCTCCGACGGCGCCGAGGTCGGTTCGGCCTACACCGACAGCTCCGGCGCGTTCACCGCGCCCGTCGAGTTCACCCGGATCGAGGCCGGGCGGCACACCGTCGTCGCCGAGTGCGGGGTGCGGCTGACCGGGGCCGTCGACCAGGTCGTCACCCGCTCCTCCGGCGGGCAGACCGGCACGCTGGTCGTCCTCGTGTTCTTCGTCCTCGCCGGCGTCACGGTGATCCGCTTCCGGTGATCCCCGGTTGACAGGCAACCGCGCGGCTGCCTATCGTGAAAAGGCAGCCAAACGGCTGCCTTTTGGAGGAAGGCGCGATGGACGAGGTCTTCAAAGCGCTGGCCGACCCCAGCCGCCGCCGGCTGCTGGACGTGCTCAACGAGCGCAACGGCCAGACCCTGCGCGAACTGTGCGCGGGGCTGGCGATGGCCCGCCAGTCGGTGAGCAAGCACCTGGCCGTGCTCGAGGCGGCCGGGCTGGTCACGACCACCCGGCGCGGCCGGGAAAAGCTGCACTACCTCGACGCCGCGCCGATCAACGCGATCGCCGACCGCTGGATGACCCGCTACGACCGCAGGCGGGCCGGCGCGCTGGCCGACCTCAAACGAGCACTGGAGTCCGCACCGATGAACGAATTCGCTTACACGACCTACATCAACACGACGCCGGAGAAGCTCTGGCAAGCGCTTACCGACCCGACCTTCACCCGCCAGTACTGGGGTGTTTCCTTCGAAACCGACTGGAAAAAGGGGTCGCCGATGACCTGGACCGAAAGCGGTGCGAAAACCGCGGACCCGGAACAGGTCGTCCTCGAATCGGATCCGTACCGCAGGCTGTCCTACACCTGGCACACCTTCACGGCGGAATGGGCGAACGGAAACGGCATCGACGGGGAAACGCTTTCGAAACTGCAGGCGGAAAGCCGCACGAAGGTCACGTTCACCCTCGAACCGCACGGGGAAATGGTGAAGCTGACGGTGCTGCACGACGGTTTCGACGACGACAGCACGACGCTGGCGATGTGCAGCCAGGGCTGGCCCGCGCTGCTCTCCAGCCTGAAGACGCTGCTGGAGACCGGCGTCCCCCTTCCGTGATCCCGGCCAATCGGTCGTTCCTCCTGAACGCGACACATCTGGCACAGGAAAAAGTCTGAATCCTCCCCCTTTCGTGGGCGGCAGGCTGAAGTCCGGGTGAATTCCCTCCGATCGACGCCATCCGATGCGGTTTCGCGGGCGTTAGGCTCGCATAATCCGTGACCGGTGATGGTCCGATCGAGTGACGGGAGAGTGCGCGTGCCGGGGTCAGTACGTGCTCGCTGGATCGTGGCGGCGGTCGTGCTCGCCGTCGTGGCGGGCGCCGCCGTGGTGTTCTGGCCCCGCGGCGCGGCCGCCGGGGACCCGGAGATCGCGGTTTCGCGCTCGACGTGCGGCACCGGCTGGTCGGCGCCGAAGCCGGGGCCGCAGACCTTCCGCCTGCACAACACCGGCTCGGTGACCGCCGAGGTCGACCTGATCGACCCGGCGACCGGCGTGATCTACGGCGAGGTCGAGGGCCTCGGCCCGGACACCACGCGGCCGCTGCAGGTCAACCTCGGCAACGGCAGCTACGCGTTCCGCTGCCTGCCCGAGGACGCGGGCGCGATCGTCGGGCCCGCCGTGCGGGTCAGCGGCGGGGCCGAGCGGACCGGGCCGGGCGTCGCGCCGGTGACGCACAACGACCTGCTCGGCCCGCTCAAGGCCTACCAGCAGCACGTCGCGACCGGGCTCGGCGAGCTGGTCGCGAACACCGGCGCGCTGAAGGACGCCGTCCACGGCGGCGACCGCGCGGCGAGCGAGGCGGCCTGGCTGACCGCGCACCTGACCTACGAACGCCTCGGCGCCGCCTACGACGCGTTCGGCGACTCCGACGGCGCCCTCAACGGCACCGCCGACGGCCTGCCCGCCGGCCCGGCCGACGCCGGGTTCACCGGCTTCCACCGGCTGGAGCGGGGCCTGTGGCACGGCGAGGACCTGGGCGCGCTCGCCGCCGTCGCCGACCGGCTGGACACCGACGCCCGCGCGCTGCAGGCGTCCTTCGGCGACAGCCAGGTCGACGGCAACGACCTCGGGCTGCGTGCGCACGAGATCATGGAGAACACGCTGCAGTTCGAACTCACCGGCCGCACCGACTACGGCAGCGGCACCAACCTGGCCACGGCCCGCGCCAACCTCGACGGCACGCGCGCGGTGCTCGACGTCCTCCGCCCGCTGCTCACCCCGCGCTACCCCGATCTGTCCAAACTGGACAGCTGGCTGACGCGCACGCAGGCCGCTTTGGACGCCGCGCACCGCCCGGACGGCAGCTGGCCGCCGCTGACGCAGCTTTCCCTCCGGCAGCGGCAAAAGCTGAACGCCGACGTCGGCGAGCTGACCGAACTGCTGGCCCCGATCGCCGCGATCGCCGAGCCGAGGAGGGTCTCGTGACCGGCCTGCCTCGCCGCTCGTTCCTGCGCCGGGCCGCGATGGGCGCCGGTCTGACCGTCGCCGCCGGGGCCGGGCTCGGCGCCTCCTCCGCCATCGACAGCGCGGCGCCCGTTCCCTTCCACGGCAGGAACCAGGCCGCCATCCTGCGGAACCCGCCGACGCAGACGATCGTCGCGTCCTTCGACGTCGTCGCGGAGTCGAAGGCCGAGCTGACCGACCTCTTCCGCGCGATCACCGACCGGGCCCGGTTCCTCACCACCGGCGGCGCTCCCGCCGCGCTCGGCATCAGCGCGCCACCGGCGGACTCCGGGGTGCTCGGACCCGTCGTGCCCGGCGGCGACCTCGGCGTGGTCCTCGGGGCCGGTGCGTCGCTCTTCGACGACCGGTACGGCCTGGCGAAGCTCAAGCCGGCCAAGCTCAAGCCGATGACGACGTTCCCGAACGACGCCCTCGACCCCACGCAGTGCCACGGCGACCTCAGCCTGACGCTGTCGGCGAACACCACCGACACCGTGCTGCACGCGCTGCGCGACATCGCCCGCGCGACCCGCGGCGGCATGCAGCCGCGCTGGCGGATCACCGGCTTCAGCTCCCCGCCGCGCCCGGCCGGGACCCCGCGCAACCTGATGGGGTTCAAGGACGGCACCGCCAACCCGACCGGGTCCGAAGTGGACAGTCTGGTGTGGACGACCGGCGCCGGCGAACCCGCGTGGACCGCCGGCGGCAGCTACCAGGTGGTCCGGCTGATCCGGATGCTGGTGGAGTTCTGGGACCGGGTTTCGCTGGCCGAGCAGGAGAACATGTTCGGTCGCCGCCGCGACACCGGCGCCCCGCTCGACGGCACCGAGGAGACCGACGTCCCCCGCTACGCCGACGACCCGATCGGCACGGTGATCCCGCTGACCAGCCACATCCGCAAGGCCAACCCGCGCACGCCGGAGACCGACGCGAGCCGGATCCTGCGGCGCGCGGTCAACTACGACCGGGGCGTCGACAGCAACGGCAACCTCGACATGGGCCTGGTCTTCGTCTGCTACCAGCAGGACCTGGAGCGCCAGTTCGAGGCGGTCCAGACGCGGCTGGCCGACGAACCCCTGACCGACTACATCTCCCCGTTCGGCGGCGGCTACTTCTTCGCGCTGCCGGGCGTCACCGGCCCGGACGACCACTTCGGCCGCTCGCTGCTCGCCTGAACCGCGAACCCACCACGAAAGGAAATCCACTGTGGACAAGAGGACCCGCCGGCGACGGCGCGGCCTGCTCGGCGCCGGGGCGCTCGCCTCGGTGGCCACGCTGGCCATCGTCACCGGCTCCGCGGCGAGCACCGCGGACGCCCAGCCGCTGAACCTGTTCCCCGCGCACTGGATCCCCACGTCGACGCCGATCAAGCACGTCGTGGTCATCTTCGGCGAGAACATCTCGTTCGACCACTACTTCGGCACCTACCCGAACGCGGCGAACACGGACGGCACCCCGTTCACCGCCGCCCACGGCACGCCGAAGGTCAACGGCCTCGACAAGAAGCTGCTGACCGACAACCCGAACGCGTACAACCCGAAACGGCTCACGCACGAGCAGGCGCTGACCTGCGACCAGAACCACAACTACGGCGCCGAGCAGGCCGCCTTCAACGGCGGCAAGATGGACAAGTTCGTCGAGAAGACCGAGACGGACAAGTGCACCGGCCAGCCGGTGCTGTTCGGCGAGCCCGGCCTGGTGATGGACTACTACGACGGCAACACCGTCACCGGCATGTGGAACTACGCCCAGAACTACGCGCTGAACGACAACTCGTTCGACACGAACTTCGGGCCGTCGACGCCGGGGGCGCTGAACCTGATCTCGGGCAACACCCACGGCGTCCAGGCGGTCGACCCGGTCACGCACGAGCCGGTCAGCGACGCGTACGCGGTGCAGTCGCCGGACGCGAACGGCGTCGGCACGATGATCAACGACCCGGACCCGGCGTGGGACGACTGCTCGGGCAAGAACCACACGAGCAAGGACAACCTGGCCACGATGCACGGCCGGAACATCGGTGACCTGCTCAACCAGCGCCACGTCACGTGGGGCTGGTTCCAGGGCGGCTTCCGCCCGACCGGCACGGCCAACGGGTACGCGGTGTGCGGCCGGACCCACACGAACGTCGGCGGCAACGCGGTCGTCGACTACAGCCCGCACCACGAGCCGTTCCAGTACTACCCGTCGACGGCGAACCCGAAGCACCTCCCGCCGTCCTCGGTGCAGGCCATCGGCCAGACCGACCGCGCGAACCACCAGTACGACGTCTCGGACTTCGACGACGCGCTCAAGGCCGGCTCGATGCCCGCGGTGAGCTTCCTGAAGGCCCCGGAGTACCAGGACGGCCACGCGGGCTACTCGGACCCGCTGGACGAACAGCAGTTCGTGGTCAGTGAGATCACCAAGATCCAGCAGTCCCCGGACTGGAAGTCGACGGCGATCGTGCTGGCCTACGACGACTCGGACGGCTGGTACGACCACGTGGCGTCGAAGGTGATCAACGGCTCGCAGGACGCTTCGCAGGACCAGGCGGTCTGCACGGGCAAGCCGGCGGTACTGGGCGGCTACGCGGACCGCTGCGGCTACGGCCCGCGGCTGCCGCTGCTGGTGGTTTCGCCGTACAGCAAGGTCAACCACGTCGACCACACCCTGACGGACCAGACGTCGGTGCTGAAGTTCATCGAGGACAACTGGTTCACCGGCCGGATCGGCGACTCGTCGTTCGACGCGCGGGCCGGGTCGCTGACCGGGATGTTCGACTTCTGGTGGCCGCGGGCGAAGAAGGTCACCCTCGACCCGAAGACCGGAGCTGTCGCCCACAGCTAGCCCGAGCACCCCAATGTGGCGTTCGGTGCGTCAGACGCACCGAACGCCACATTGGGTGCGTCAGCCGACGGGGTCGAGGTCCCAGGACAGGGTGACCACGGTCCCGCCGTCGCCGGAGGAGATGTCCGCGTGGTCGGCGCTCGCGCGCAGCAGGAGCAGGCCGCGGCCGCGCGGGGAGACCGGGCGGGGGTCGACCACCGGGGTGCGCCACTGGCCGTGGTCGGCGATCACCACTTCGATCCGGTCCGCGTGCGCCCTCGCGTCCAGGTCGACCACCCCGGAGCCCGCGCCGTCGTAGGCGTGGTCGGCCACGTTCGCCAGCGCTTCGTAGGCGGCCAGCACGATGTCGCGTGCCCGGGCCTCGTCGACGCCCGCCGCCAGCACCCACGCCATCAGGTCGTGGCGGAGCCGCCGCAGCGCTTCGGGGACCGCTTCGACGCCGTGGCAGCGGAACGACCCGGCGGGTTCGTGCATCGGGGCTCGCCCTTCTTCCGTGCCGGGGGCCGTCACTCGAGTGCTTCGTCGATCGTCGGGTGGACGCTGATCCACGTGTCGAGACCGGTGGTCTTGAGCGGGCCGGACGTCACCGGGGAGTCGCTGACCACCCGCAGCGCGTGCTCGGCCAGCCGCCGGTGCGCCGAGGCGAGCACCTGCAGGCCCGCCGAGCAGAAGAACGTCACCGACCGCAGGTCGACCACCAGCGTCTCCGGCTCGTCGGCCAGCACCACGGCCACGACGTCCTCGAACTCCGGCGCGCTGACCAGATCGATCTCCCCCGCCACGCCCAGCACCGCGGCGCGGCCCCGCCAATCGAGCGTGACCGCCAGTTCGGTGGCGGGAAGATCCCGTGATGAAGAGCCCACGGCCCCTTATCGTGCCCCACTCCCCGGCAAACGGCTACCGGTGCGGGAGCTGGACGACCGTGACCCAGAAGTCGTCGATCTTCCGGACCACCTCGATGAACTTCTCGAAGTCGACCGGCTTGGTGACGTAGGCGTTGGCGTGCAGCTCGTAGCTGCGCACGATGTCCTCCTCCGCTTCGGACGTGGTCAGCACGACCACGGGGATCGTGCGCAACCCCGGGTCCCGCTTGATCTCGCCGAGCAGCTCCCGGCCGTCCTTGCGGGGCAGGTTGAGGTCGAGCAGGATCAGCCCGGGCCGCGGCGCCGCCCGGAACCGCCCTTCGCGGTTGAGGAACTCGAGCGCCTCCACCCCGTCGCTGGCCACGTGCAGCGCGTTGCGGATCTTGTGGTGCTCGAACGCTTCCCGCGTCATCAGCACGTCGCCGGGGTCGTCCTCGACGAGCAGGATGTCGATCGGAGCAGGCGCCTGCGTCATACTTCCCCATCGTCCTCTCGCGCCGGCAAGGTGAAGCGGAACGTCGTGTCCGCGGCCGCGGTGTCGAGCCAGATCCGGCCGCCGTGGTACTCGACGATCCGGCGGCACAGGGCGAGCCCGATGCCCGTCCCCGGGTAAGCGGACCGCGTGTGGAGGCGCTGGAACAGCGCGAACACCCGTTCGGCGTATTCCGCGTCGATGCCGATCCCGTTGTCCGACACCGAAAACACCCAGTCGTCGCCGTCGCGCTCCGCGGTGACCCGCACTTCCGGCGGGGTTTCGCCCTTGAACTTCAGCGCGTTGCCGATCAGGTTCTGGAACACCGCCGTCATCAGCGCCGGCTCGACGCGCACCTCGGGGAGGTCGACGTGGGCGACCTTGCCGCCGCTCAGGGAGAGCGCGACCTCCAGGTTCGCCAGCGCGTCGTCGACCAGCCGGTCCACACCCACCAGCACGTGCTCGCCCGGTTTCCGGCCGACCCGCGAAAACGCCAGCAGGTCGTTGATCAGGACCTGCATCCGCTTCGCGCCGTCGACGGCGAACTCGATGTACTGCTCGCCGCGCTCGTCGAGCAGGCCCTGGTAGCGCCGCTGGAGCAGCTGGCAGAAGCTGGCCACCTTCCGCAGCGGTTCCTGCAGGTCGTGCGAAGCGACGTAGGCGAACTGCTCCAGGTCGGCGTTGGACCGCTCCAGCTCGCGCGTCCGCCGGTCGAGCATGGCGTGCGCGCGCTCCAGCTCGGCGACCTCGTCGAGGATGCGCTGCCGCATGGCTTCGACGTCGGCGCCGAGCTGCGCGATCTCCCGCGGCCCGCTGCCGTGCACCGGGCGGTGGACGTCCTGGTCGGCGACCTGCCGGACCTCGCCGGCCAGCTCGAGGATCGGCCGGGTGATGATCCGCCGCAGGCCGAGGGAGAGCACCGCGAACAGCACCACGAGCAGCACGGCGATGGCGACGAGCATCGCGGTCAGCAGGTTCGCCGCGGCGTCGAGCTGGCTGCGGCCGGCGTCGCGGACCGCGGCGAGGTGGCCGAGCTGCGTGTCGAGCGCCGCGCGCACCGCGTTGAACTGCTCGCGGCCGCGCTCGACCTGCGCCGGGGTCACCGGCGGTGCGCCCGGCGCGATGGTCGGCGCGGCCGTGGCCTGCCACGTCGTGGCCGCGCGCAGCACGGTTTCGAGGTCGTCGCCGAGCTCGGTGCCCGGGACCGCGCCGGACTCCCGCAGCTGGCTCACGGCGTCGGCCTGCGCCCGGACGCCGTCGGTGTAGGGCGCGAGGAAGTCCGGCTGCCGCCCGAGCTGGTAGCCGCGGACGCCGGTTTCCTGGTTCAGCAGCGCGGTGGACAGCTGGAGGGCGCTGAGCCGCTGCGGGCCGATCACGTCGAGCAGGCGGTTGCGGGCGTCGGTCAGGTTGTTCAGCGCGATCCCGCCGCCGATCAGCGCGGCGAGGAGCAACGCGGTCTCCGTGACGGCGAGCAGGGTCAGCCAGCGGCTGATGGACCAGCCACGTGCTTCGGCGGTCATCGGGTCGGCTCCCCGGGTTCGTGGCTGAGCAGGGCGAGGGCGACGTCGTCGTCGAGCGGGCCGGCGTTGAACCGCTCGGCGCGGGCGATCAGCTCGTCGAGCAGGTCCGTGCCGTCGAGCCCGCCGCGGTGCCGGATGTCGAGCACGAGCTCGGCCATCCGCTCGTGGCCCAGCCGCTCGGACCCGGCGCCGACGCGGCCTTCGAAGACGCCATCGGTGTAGAGCAGCAGCGACCACCCGGGCTCCAGCGGGACCTCGAGGGCCTCCCACTTCGCGCCCTCGACGATGCCGAGCGGGACGCCGACGCGGCCGCCGGAGAGCAGGTGCCCGTCGCCGGGGGTGAGCAGCAGCGGCGGCAGGTGGCCGGCCAGCGACAGGCGCAGGGATCTCCGGTCCGGCGCGACGACGACCATGCAGACGGTGGCGAACAGCGGCTCGATCCGCTCGTGCACCAGCACCCGCTCGACCATGCTCAGCACGTCGGCCATCGGCAGGCCGGCCATCACGAGCGAGCGCCACGCGATCCGCAGCGCGACGCCGAGCGCGGCTTCGTCCGGGCCGTGGCCGCAGACGTCGCCGATCATCACGTGCACGGTGCCGTCGGCGAGCTCGATCGCGTCGTAGAAGTCGCCGCCCAGCAGGGAGCCGTTGCGGCCCGGGCGGTAGCGGGTGGCGAGGTCGAGGTGCGGGTCGCGCAGCAGCGGGACGGGCAGCAGGCCGCGTTCCAGCCGCGCGTTCTCCCGCGCGAGCAGCTGCTGCTGGAGGAACTGCTGCTCGACCTGCTCGGCGCGCTTGCGCTCGCGGGCGAAGCGCAGCGCCTTCACCAGCAGCGGCCCGTCCACCTGGTCCTTGACGAGGTAGTCCTGCGCGCCGGCGGCGACCGCGGCGACGCCGGTGGCCTGGTCGTGCCCGCCGGTCAGGACGACGATCGCGACGCCGGGCGCGTGCTGGCCGAGCTTCGTCAGCCCGCTGAGGCCCATCGCGTCCGGCAGCTGCAGGTCGAGCACGACGCAGTCGGCGGTGAGCGGGCCGGTGAGCGCGGCGGCGAGCGTTTCGACGCGTTCGAGCGAGAACGGCACGGCCGTGTCCGCCAGCATCTCCTCGACCAGCAGCGCGTCGCCGTCGTCGTCCTCGACCAGCAGCACCCGCAGGCGGGTGCCGGGATCCCACGATGAGTCGTGCGCGGCGGTCACCGGCTTCTCCCGTTCGGCTGCCCTCGGCCAGCACATCCAGACGATCAACCCTAGCGGCACCGGCGGCGGCCGCCTACGGCCGCGGAACCGGTCTCACCGGGGTAGCGCTTTATAGCACCCCGACGTGACACCTGGCGGGTAACAGTTCGGTTCACGGCCGTGCCGGATCCGGGTGTTCCCGGCCTAGGCTCCGGCCATGCCCGCGCCCCGCGCCGCTTTCGCCTGGTGGGGTGCGACGGCGTGCTGGTTCCTCGGCTCGCTGCTCGGCGGGCGCCGGACACCCGTGGATTCGGCCGTCCCGCCGCCGGTCGCCGTACTCGCGTACGTCCTTTGCGCCGGGCTCTGGGCGCTGCTGGTGTACGGCGTGTACCGCGGGGTCAAGGGGACCCGGACGGCGCTGGCGGTCGTCGGCGCGCTCGGCATCGTCGACCTGGTGGTGCAGCTGGTCGGCGACGTCGTGACGCGCAGCTTCGGGCACGGCGCGTTCTTCCTGGCCGCGCTGGTCCTTTCGGGCGCGGGGTTCGTGCTGCTGTTCAGGTCCCGCTGAGCTGAAGGGGACTTTCCGGCGATGTGCTGAGAGGAAAGTCCCCCTCAGCGCGTCAGATGCGAGCAACGTCCCCTTCAGCTGAGGCGCGCGGCGAGGAACTCCTGCTCGACGGCGTTGTCGCTGAGGTCGAGGGCGGCCCGGTAGGCCTCGGCCGCCTCGGCGTCGCGGCCGAGGCGGCGCAGCAGGTCCGCCTTGGTGGCGGGCAGGTAGCGGTAGCCGGCCAGCCTGCCGCCGGCCTCCAGCCGGGCGACCTCGGCGAGCGCCGCCGCCGGACCGTCCACCATGGACAGCGCCACCGCGCGGTTGAGCGCCACCACCGGGGACGGCCACAGGCCCAGCAGCACGTCGTAGAGGGTCAGGATCTGCGGCCAGTCCGTCTCGGCGTAGCTCGGCGCCTGCGCGTGCAGCGCGGCGATCGCGGCCTGGACGCTGAACCGCCCGGGCGGGCCGGTCTTCAGCGCTTCGACGACGAGTCGGTCGGCCTCGGCGATCAGCGCGGTGTCCCAGCGGGCGCGGTCCTGGTCCGCCAGCCGCAGCAGCCGCCCGGCGGTGTCGGTCCGGGTCACGCGGCGGGCCTGGTGGACCAGCAGCAGCGCCAGCAGCCCGGCGACCTCGGTGTCGGCGGGCAGCAGGGCGCGCAGCATCCGCGCCAGGTCGAGGGCCCGCGCGGTCAGCTCGTCGCGGACCAGGTCGGCCCCGGTGGACGCGGTGTGCCCGGCCGAGAAGAGCAGGTGGACGACGGTCAGCACGACCGACACGCGGGCGGGCAGGTCGGCGGCGGCCGGGACGGCGTACGGGATGCTCGCGGCCGCGATCTTCTTCTTCGCCCGCGTGATCCGGGCGGCCATGGTCGGCTCCGGCACGAGGAAGGCGTGCGCGATGTCGGCGGTCGCGACCCCGCACACCAGGCGCAGCGTCAGCGCGATCTGGGCTTCCTGCGCGAGCGCCGGGTGGCAGCAGGTGAACACGAGCCGGAGCCGGTCGTCCGGGATCGGCCCGGCGGGCTCCGGCGGGCCGGCGGCCTCGGGCTCGACCAGCAGCGGCAGCTTGCGCCGCAGGACCTCCCGGTGCCGGACGCCGTTGAGCGCGACCCGGCGGGCGACCGTGGTCAGCCACGCGCCGGGCCGGTCCGGGACGCCGTCGCGCGCCCAGCGCTCCAGCGCCCGCAGGTACGCGTCCTGGACGGCTTCTTCGGCCTCGTCGAGGTCGCGGGTGACCCGCACCGTCGCGGCGAGCACGTAGGCCCACTCGCGGCGGTGCGCCTCGGCGACGGCGTCCGCGGCGGAGGTCAGTCCGGCACCACCTGGAAGTCGATCAGCGGCCGGACCTCGACGCCGCCCTCGACGACCGGGGTCAGCTTCGCGCAGGCGAGCGCGTGGTCGAGGTCGCGGGCTTCGAGCAGGTAAACCCCGGCCAGCACCTCCTTGGTCTCCACGAACGGCCCGTCGGTGACGAGGTCGCCGCGGATTGCGGTGGCGGTCTCGTTGGGCCGCAGCGCCAGGCCGGCGGTCACCTTCCCGCCCAGTTCGCCGATCCGGTCCGGCAGTCCCAGGTGCCGGTCCATGATCTCCTTCGGCAGGTCTTCGGCGGGCACCCGCTCGTAGATCAGCACCGCGTAC
Organism: Amycolatopsis sp. cg9; assembly: GCF_041346945.1. Lineage (NCBI taxonomy): Bacteria > Bacillati > Actinomycetota > Actinomycetes > Pseudonocardiales > Pseudonocardiaceae > Amycolatopsis > Amycolatopsis sp. cg9. Next base: position 692,010 of record NZ_CP166850.1, read on the forward strand.
TGCGCCATGTCCGTTCCTCTCGTCGTGGTCCTTTCCTACCCCGTCACGCGAGAGGCGGCGAAATCGACAACTCAGAACAACGGACGTCCGGAGTTCTTCGCGGCGACGTACGCCTGCCAGTCGGTGGTGGCCTGGTCGGCGTAGCTCGTCGCGAAGGCCCGGGTCTCGGCCTGCAGCCCGGGCACCGACGCGATCGCGCCGTCGATGGCCGCGTCCGCCGAGTAAGCGAGTCCGGTGCCGGGAATGTCCTGGTCGGCGCGGGAGTGCGCGGCGGCGAGCAGACGGCCGACGTCGCGCACGGTGTCGTCCCAGATCGCTGACGACGTCAGGTCGCCGATTTCCAGGTCTTCGGCGAACGGCGACTTCTCCTTCACCAGCACCGGGGTGCTCCCGACGCTCGCCCAGCCGGCCAGCGAGTCGGACTGGTTCGCGAGCCACCGCAGCGCCAGCGCCGGGCGCTGCCCGCCGGTCAGCGTCGTGGCGTTCGGCGCGAGCTGCTTCGGGCCTGGGTCGACCGCCTGCTTGAGCTCCAGGATCCGGTCGTCGGACGCCGAGGTCGTGTCGCCCTCGACGAGCACGTACCAGCGGAACCGGCCGAGGCTGCCGGTGCCCGCGCCGGTCCGCCGCCGCACGTCCTTCACGACGGCTTCGGACGCCTTGAGCGGCTTGCCCGCCGTGGTCCGGTAGGCGGCGACGGCGTCGGCGACCTGCGTGCGGGTCGTCGCGGACACGGTCTGCAGCTCGGGGTCGGCCTTGAAGTGGCCGCCGGTGGTCCACTTCGCGACGAGGTCGGCCCGCTTGTCCGCCGCGGCGGCATCGATCAGGTCGCTGACGAGGTCGGAGGTGCTGCCCGCGGTCAGCCGCCAGCTCGCTTCTTCGCCGGTCCCGTGGAACTTCCCGATCCACTGGGCGTATTCGGCGACGAACGTGTCGACGTCGGTCGCGATCTGGCTCGCACTGCGGCCGTCCTCGCGCCCGGCGAGCACGATCGAAACGGCTTCGCGGCGCAGCTCCCACGTCCACGAACCGCGCCAGGCGTCGTCGGTGTCGGTGAGCGCGAACTGCTCTTCGTTGTCGGCCCCGCGGTCGGCGCCGGTGTTCTCGAGGTGGGCGTCGCCGGTCAGCCAGACGTCGCCGCCCGCGGTGGCGTACGCGGACGGCGGCAGCTCCCCGAGATCCCGGTAGTACAGCGGCGAAGTCCCGCGGAAGAACGCCCACGCGCCCGACGCGAGCGTCTGCGTCCGCAGCGCCAGCTCGTCGTCGGTCGCGCCGGCGTTCAGCACGTGCAGCGCGTGGTCGCGGTCGTACACCACCGCGACCGGGTCCCGGGCGAGCCCGGCCGCCTCCCCGGGCGCGGCGGTGGCGAGCAGCGTGACCACGACCAGGGTCCCCACAGTGGTTCGGCGCATCCGACCACAGTTACCGGGTCGAGGTGAACCCCGGTCAGCGCGCGGCCAAAGTGACGGCGAACGTGTTGCCGTCACTTTGGACCAGCGAACTCAGGTACGCCGTGAACGTCCCGCAGCCGGTCAGCGCCGGGATCGCGTAGCTGCCGGCCAGTGGACCGCCGGCAGCCAGGGTGAACCCGGTACCGGTGCGCAGGTCGACCGGGATCGCCGCACCCGCCCGGCAACCCGCGTCGGCGACCGGCAAGCCGAAGAGCGTCACCTGCGGGAGTGTCAGAGCCAGCCGGGAATGCGCCACGAAGCCGTCGCCTGCCACCTCGCCGGTCTGCGGGCCGTCCGGGCTGAACTGCAGGTCGGCCGTCCCGGGCACGAACCCGAAGACCTTGAACTCCGCCCGCGTCCGGTCGAACGCCGGCGTGAACCCGGTGAACGAGCCGGTGAGCGGCGCGACCGCGCCCAGCGCCTTCACCGTCGTCGTGCCGGTGACCCGGTAGTCGCGCGAAGCCGGGCTGCCGAGGTCGAAGCTCAGCAGCACCGGGTCCTGGCCGGCGTCGAGCGTGCAGTCCGAGGTGAACGAGCCGAGCCCGGTGAACGAGCCGTCGGCCTTCTTCGGCGTCAGGCGGGTGCTGAAGCCGCCGATGGTCAGCGCCGTCTTGCCCGCGTTCGGCAGCTGCACCGGCGGGACCGAGCCCGCCGCCGCCGTGGTGAACGGCCCCGACGCCGGGACCGCCGTCTTCGCCACCGTCAGCGGCAGGGCGAGCGGCAGCGTCAGCGGGCCGTTGGTCAGCGTCACCCCTGCGGACGCCGTCCCTTCGATGCTCGCCGCGCCGACCAGGGCCAGGCCGCGGGTGGACTTGTCGGGCACGGTCACCGAGACCGCGAGGTCCGACGTGGTGAACGTGCCGCCGGGCGCGGACGGCACGTCGAACGACGCCTTGATCTCGACGTCCAGCTTCTGCAGCCCGATCAACGGGAACGGGCAGGTGTAGCTCAGCTTCTTGGTGATCGGCGTCGACGCGTGCGCGGGCACGGCCGCGAGCGGCAGCACCAGGCAGGCGAGGGCCGCCGCGAGCGTCGACCGGGCGTTCGGCACGGGATTTCCCTTCGAGGGCATGGCACCGGCCCCCGCCGCGGCGCGACGGGGGCCGGTAGTCCGGGTCACTTCTTGGCGAGCACCAGGTCCAGCGAGTTGCCGTCGCTCTTGGCGAACGCGCTGATGTAGTCGTTGAACGCACCGCAGTTCTGCAGCGCCGACAGCGAGTAGGTGCCCGACAGCTTGCCGCCCTTGAGCAGGTCGAAGTCGGGACCGGTGGTCATCTCGCTGGTCGAGGGGGTGACCGTGCCGCACTTCGGGTCGCTGCTGATCGGGAAGCCGAACAGGTTCACCTGCGTGAGGAACGTGTCGAACTTGATGTGCGCCTTGAAGCCGGTGCCCACGAGCTCACCGGTCTGCGGGCCGTTCTGCACGACCTTGACGTCCGAGCTGCCCGGCAGGAAGCCGAGGAGCTTGAAGTCGGTGTGCGTCGGGTCCAGCGCCAGGTTGCCGACGAACGTCTTGGCCGACAGGTTCACGTCGGCGTCGAACGAGCCCTTGATCGGCGCGGTGCTGCCGAGGGACTTCAGCGCGGTCTGGCCGGTGATGCCGAAGGAGTACTTGATGCCACCGCCCGGCGGGGTCGTGGTGGGCGGGGTGGTCACCGGCGGCGTGGTGGTCGGGGGTGTCGTCACCGGCGGCGTGGTGGTGGGCGGGGTGGTCGTCCCGCCACCGTTGATGGTGATGGTGATGGTGGCCAGGGTGTTGTTCTGGCCGGCGTCCTGGGTGCAGGGCGCGTCGATGGTGCCGTCCGGCGTGATGCCGGTGACCGAGCCGTCCGCCTTGCGCGGGGTGACCTTGAGCTGCAGGTCGCCCACGGTGATCTTCGCCTGGCCGGGCTGGGTGAACGTCAGCGACGGCGTCTTGCCCGACGCGTTGATGTTCAGCTCACCGGAAGCCGGGATGTTCGTCTTGTCCAGCGTGATCGGGACGTTCACCGGCAGGTTGAGGCTCGGCGCGGCGACGGTCGCGGCCGCCGTCGCGGTGCCCTCGATCGTCGTGGCACCGATCAGGCTGAGGCCGGCGACGGTGTCCGCGTTGATCGTGGACACGGCCTTGATGTCGAAGGCGCCGGTCGGCTGGCCGGTGTTGACGGTGGTCGGCAGATCGGTGTTGATCACCACCTTCAACGACTGCGAACCCACCAGCGGGAGGGTGCAGTGGTAGTTCAGCGTCAGCGAGATCGGGTCGGCGGCGCTGGTCTGCGCCCCGACGAGGAGAGCGGTGGCGACGAGCCCCACCGCGCCCGCGGCCGCGGCGGCCGCGACCGTCTTCTTCTTGCCTCTTGGGTGAGTCACGATGGTCCTTCCGTGTATCAACAGTGATACGAAACGGCGCGCGTTTTCCCCGTAAATCGCTACCGGAGAGTAAGCTAACGAGCGCGGATGGCGCCGATCAAGAGCTTTACCGGAAAACGTCGCGACGCACCGGCAAATTGTCACACCGGCACGCCATCACGCACGAGTTCCTAGCAGCCCGGGGAAGGTTTCCCCAGCACAGCGCGGTCGCCGAACCGCTGACGCGCGTGACAACTCCCCGGCGCGGAATGTTGACGCACGTGCCAACCGGTCATTCTCTCCTTGCTCGCGCACAACCGCGCCGCGTAGCTTCGAAACCCATGAAAAGAATGCACAGCGCGGTGCTCGCAATGGCGGCGACCGCACTTCTGTCGTGCGCTGCCTGTGGCTCCGACGCCCCCGCCGACCCCGGCCGCCACGCCGACCCGGCGGCACTCGCCTGGGTCGACAAGGTGTGCACCGGGGTGGCCGCGGGTTCGGCGAAGCTGGCCCAGCCGCCCGCCGTCGACAACGCCGACCCGGTGAAGACCCGGGACGCGATGGTCGACTTCCTGGGCAGGCTCGGCTCCGCCCTCGACGACATGGCGGGCGGCATCCACGGGGCCGGCGTCCCGCCCGTCCCGGATGGACAGTCCGCAGTGGACAAAGCCACCGGCAACCTCACCGCGACCAAGACCAAGGTCGGTGAGACGAAGACCAAGATGGAGCAGGCGAAGGTCACCGACGACGCCAGCCTGCGGCAGGTCATCGCCGACGCCGACGCCACCATGGGGCAGCTCGCCGACCCGGAGGGCCCGATCAAGGACCTCAAGGCGAACCCGGAACTGGACCTGGCGTTCAGCGAGTCCGCGACCTGCAAGCGCGTCTACGGGAGCGGCGCGTGACCGCCCGCCGCGTGCTCGCCGCGCTGGTGGCGCTGGTCTTCGCGACGGCGCTCGCCCCCGCGGCTTCGGCGGCGCCCGCGGCCGGGACCGGCCCGTTCGATGACTCGTTCTACACGCCGCCGTCCCCGCTGCCCGCGGGCAAGCCGGGCGACGTGCTCCGCTGGCGGCCGTCGAACGCGGGCCCGCGCAAGGCATCCGTCGACGCGTGGCAGGTGATGTACCTGTCGACCGACGCGCTCGGGCGGCCCGACGCGGTCACCGGCACCGTGCTGGTGCCGAAGACCGCGAACCTGGCCACCGCCCCGATCGTCTCGTTCGACCCGGGCACGCACGGGCCCGCGTTCGCCTGCACGCCGTCGAAGATGATCGACATCGGCGCGTTCTACGAACAGCCCGGCCTCGACGACCTGCTCGACGCGGGGTACGCCGTGTCGGTCCCGGACTACGAGGGCTACCAGAGCACGCCGAAGACGACCTACGTCGTGGGCCGCTCCGAAGGCCCGGCGGTGATCGACGGGGTCCGCGCGGCCCAGCGGCTCACCGCGGCCGGGCTGTCTTCGACGTCGAAGGTGGTGTTCCGCGGCTACTCCCAGGGCGGCGGCGCCGCGGCGTGGGCCGGGGAGCTGCAGCCGACGTACGCGCCGGAGCTGAACCTCGTCGGGATCGCGGCCGGCGGCGTGCCCGCCGACCTGGTCCAGGTGACGCTGCAGCTGGACGGCAAGTTCGGGTTCGGCGTGTTCGCCTACGCACTGGCCGGGCTCGACCAGGCCTACCCCGAACTGCAGCTCGACTCGTTCCTCAGCGACAACGGCCGCGCGAAGCTCGCCGAAATGAAGCAGAGCGCGTGCACGTTCGAGCTGCTCACGACGTACGCGAACCAGAAGATCGCGGACTACACGACCGGCCCGGGCTACATCAAGCCCGCGTGGGTGGCCCGGCTGAACGAGAACAAGCTCGGCGGCACCCCGCCGAAGGTGCCGGTGTTCCAGTACCACGGCACCGGCGACCAGCTGGTGCAGTTCGCGCAGGCCGACGCGCTGCACAAGGCGTACTGCGCGGCCGGTGTCCAGGAGACGTGGCAGACCTACGACACCGACCACATCACGCTGGTCTACACCGGCAACGCCGACGTCCTGGCCTTCGTCAAGGACCGGATCGCCGGGAAACCGGCGAGCTCGAACTGCTGATCAGCGGTTCCGCCCGCCGTGCGGGCGCTGCTGCCACGAGCTGATCACCGAGCTGACGTACTCGCGCCACTGGTCCTGCGGCGGCGTCGACGACGCCGTCGCGGGGCCCGCGGGCTTGCGGCCCGCGACGGCGGGCGCGCTCGTCGGCCGGACCGGGGAGTCGTGCACCTCCGCGGTGAGCGGGGGCGGCGCCGCGGACGCGCTCATCGTTTCCACCGCCTCGCTGGAGGTCGGCGGCGGGACGGTGGCGGAGGCACCGGGCGGCGGCACGGCCGTCCCGCCGACCTGGTGCGGCTGGAGCAGCACGACGGCGGCCAGCCCGAGCGCGACCACGCCGCCCGCGGCGAGGATGAACGGCTTCGTCCGGCGTGAGGTGTCGGCCGGCGGCGCCTCCTGCGGGCGCTCGTCGCCGGGCTCCGGCGCCGCCAGTTCGGCGTCGAGGATGGCGAGCGGATCGGGCTTGGGCTCCGGTTCGGGCGCGGGTTCCGCGGCGAGCTTCGCGTCGAGTTCACCGCGGATCACCAGCGGCCTCGTCTGCGAGAGGTTCACCAGTTCGGCGACCGAGGGCAGCTCGCTCCCCTCGCCCTTGCGTGCCATCGAAAGACCTCCACCCTGTCGGCGTCACCTGGAGGAACCATGCCCGAGCCGCGAGAGCTGCTCCGCTTCGCCGTCGTCGGCTCGGCCGCGTACGGGGTCACCCTACTGGGCGACTACAGCCTGAAGCTCACCGTGTTCCGGGAGAAGCCGGTGACGGCCCTCGCGATCGCCACGATCGCCTCGACGGCGTTCGCGTACCTGCTGTCCCGGCGCTGGTCGTTCGCGGGCCGGGGCGGGCACCGGCGGCTGCGCGAGGCGACGCTGTTCTTCGCGGTCAACGCGGGTGCGGTGGCGGTGAACCTGGTGCCGCCGCTGGTGTCGCGGTACGTGCTGCTCCTGTCGGTCCCGCACGTGGGTTTCGCGGCGCAGGAGATCGCGGACTTCGTCGCGGGGATGGTGCTGGGCACGGTGGCCGGGACGGCGTTCCGCTGGTACGGCTACCGCCGGTGGGTGTTCCCGCGGTCAGCGCCACCAGTTGGCGTCCCCCAGGCCGGTGAACCCGAGCTTGTCGTAGAGCGGTTTCCCGGCCCGGGCCGCGGTCAGCGTGACGGGGCGGTCCTCGAAGTGCCGTAGGACGGCGTGCATGAGCGCCCGCCCGACGCCCTTCGAGCGGTGTTCCGGCAGCGTGGTGACCCAGTAGACCCCGCCGACGCCGCCGTGGTCCATGGTGACGCAGGCGCCTTCGCCGTCCTTGACGAAGACGGCCTGGTCCAGGAGCGCGGGCGGGAAGACCGTCCCGGGCGCGAGGGGCTGGTACTCCTCCAGCGGAAAGCCGTGGACGACGATGTCTTCGGCTTTCCCCAGCTCGGCGACGGTCCGGACGCGGCTGACCGTCGTTTCGGCCGGCACGGGCGCGGGTTCGCGGACCATGACCGGCAGCTGCCCCGCGGTCATCCCGAGATCGTCGAGGTCGAGCACGCGGAAGGGGTCCTCGACCACGACGGTCCGGCCGTCGGCCCGCTTGACCCGGGCGAGTTCGGTGAGCTCTTGGGTGGTGCTCTCGTCCGGCTCACCGGTGCGCAGCATGATCCGGAAGCGGCGGCCGTCGACGGCGGTGAAGCCAGGGCGTTCGAGGACGCCATCGCCGCGGGCCCGGGCCAGCGCGGTCCACATCGCGACGGCGTTCTCGCTGGCTTGCCGCAGCCGCTCGGTGAGCAATCCGGTCATGCCGGGCAGCTTAGGGTCGGTCGCGGTCCGGGAGGTCGTGACCGAGTCGTGCACCTCTGGTCCGGTGACCACTGCTCCCCAAGGTCGCGAATGACTCATTGGGGACCTCCGAAGTCCCCAATGAGTCATTCGCGACACCACCGCGGCCGCCGGCACCACCCGGCCTCACCGAGACACCGGCCTCAAGGGTCAGCCGCGGTCCGGGAGCGCCCGCTCGGCCAGCAGCGCCAGCTCCAGCCGCAGGCGCTCGCCCGGGTCGTCCAAGCGGGCCCCGAACAGCTCCGACAGCTTCTTCAGCCGGGCGCGGATCGTCTGCGGGTGCAGGTCGAGCAGCCGGCCCAGCTCCGGGGCGCTCCCGCGCGTCTGGACCAGCGCCAGCAGCGTCTCCGCCAGCTGCTCCCGCCGCCGCCCGGACAGGCCCGACAGCGGCTCCAGCGTCGTCTCCGCGAGCTGCGTGACGAGGAACTCGTCCGCCAGCAGGAGCAGCGTCGTCACGTGGTCGCGGCACCAGACCACCGGGCCCGGCGCGTCCAGCAGCCCGCGCGCCGCCAGGTCGACCGCGCGGCGGGCCACCCGGAACGACTCGGGGGCCGACGCGAGCGGGACCAGCGGGCCGACCGCCGCCGTCCAGCCCGCCGGGAGGGCGGCCAGGCCCGCCAGGTCCGTGTCCGGGGCCGGGGTCAGCGCGGCCGGCGGGTCGCCCGCCGGGTCGGCCGGGACGTGCTCGGGCAGCAGGCCCGGCGGGAACTCCGGGGCGCCCGGCAGCGCCCGGAACGCCACCGCGGCCACGCGCGAAGGCACCGGGAGCCCGGAGGCGGCGACCAGACCGTCCACTTCGGCCGGTGTGCGGCCGCCGAGGAGGGCGCGCAGCACGCGGCGGTGGCGTTCGCCGGTGCCGGACACCGCCGCTTCGGCCGCGCTGTAACCCTCCGCGACCGCCGCCATCGACGTCTCGACGTCGGCGAACATGCCCTCGGCCGCGCCGTACAGGACGTCGCCGGACAGGCCGGCTTCCCGTGCGATGTCGGCGATCCACCGCCAGGTCACCCGGCTCGACACGCGCACGGCCGCCTGCACGGACTCGCGGCTCAGGCCATTGTGGAACGCCGCGCGCCCGTGCCCGCGGAACTCGGCGAGCCGGTCGGCCTGCCACATCGCGGGCGTGCCGACGCGGTCGATGTCGCGCTCGATCCCGCGCCGCGCCTGCTCGATGGACGAGACGCGCAGCGGGCCGGCGGCCAAAGTCCGGGAATATTCCGGAACCTCGGCGGCGATGGCGTCGACGCAGGCCCGGGCGATCTCCGGGATCCGCGGCCGCACGGCGTCGCCGAGCTCGTGCGGCAGCCGGGCCCACACGGAGCCGTCCGAGGCAGCGGGAACGCGCATGGGGAATTCAGTCCTCCACTGGGAATTGGCGCCTCAGAAATAACCCCCGCCACCTGACACGGAGCGTAGAACCCACACCCGTCCGTGTCAAAAGGACGGGTGCGCGTCACCCTTTCAGGGAACCAGTCGTTGATTATTCCGTCACGCACCGGTCGGATACGCTCAGCTGACACCGGACTCGAAGGGGGATTGGTGGTCGAGTACCGCAGCTTCCGCCTGCTGGCCTCGCTGCCACGCGCGCTCGGCGCGGGCCTGCGCCCGCACGTCGGGCACGCCGCGGCCGCGATGATCCAGGAGGTCCAGCGCACGGTCCCGGCCTACGGCCAGCCGCTCAAGGGCATTTTCGGGAAGGTACTGGTCAAGAGCGTCGAGTACGCGGTGCAGCACTGCGTCGACTCGATGGGCGAGCCGGACCTGTCCCACGAGCACTGGCTCGAGTTCTACCGCGGCCGCGGCCGGATCGAGTTCACCGAAGGCCGCAACCTCGACGCGCTGCAGGACAGCGCCACGATCGGGGCGAGGGTGGCCTGGCGGGCGATGCACCCCGGCGTCGTCGCGGCCGGCGTCGACCCGGCGGTCATCTCGGTCGCGGCGGAGGCCATCTTCGCCTACGTCGACGAGCTGTGCGCGACCGCGATCGAGGGCTACCAGCAGGCCCAAGCCCAAGCCGAAGGCGCCGTCCCGGTCCGGCGGCGGCGCCTGCTGGAGCTGATCGTCCAGGGCCCGGAAGGCGCCGCGAGCAGCATCGCGGAGCTGGCCGGCGGTGCGGGCTGGCCGCTGCCGGAGACCGCGGCGATGGTGGCCCTCGAGCGCGGCCCCGACGCGGCCGACTTCCCGGCCGACCTGCTCGGCGACGGCGTCCTGGCCGACCTCGACGGTCCCGAGCCGCACCTGCTGACCCGCGATCCGGACACCGAGCTGGCGCCGCTGGCGGCCAAGCTCGACGGCTGGCGCGCGGCGGTCTCGCCGACGGTCCCGCTGGCCGACGCCCCGGCCGCGCTGCGCACCGCCCGCCGCGCGCTGTCGCTGTCCGGCCCGGACACCCCCGGCCCGATCATCTGGTGCCGCGACCACCTGGCCACGCTCTGGCTGCTCGCCGAGGACTTCCTGGCCGCCGAGCTGGCCCGCCAGAGCCTCGACCCGTTCGCCTCGCTCACCGAAAAGCAGCGCGACCGGCTGGGCGAGACGCTCCTGGCCTGGCTGGAGACCCGCGGCGGCGCCCCGGAGATCGCCCAGCGTCTGGGGGTGCACCCCCAGACGGTCCGCAACCGCCTGCGCCAGCTGGAGGAGCTGTTCGGCGACCGCCTCAAGGACGCGGACGACCGGCTGGGGATGCAGCTGGCCCTGCGGGCGCAACGCCTGATGCGAGCCCACCGGCCATCCGACGGCTGACCGCAGCCCGCAAGCACCCCAATGTGGCGTTGGTTGCGTCCAGCGCACCCAATGTGGCGTTCGGTGCGTCTGACGCACCGAACGCCACATTGGGGCGCTTGGGGGCACCGGCTCAGCGGCGCGTCCGCGCGGGTGCGCCGCCCCGGGGGTGGGCGGGGCCGCCGAGCACGCGGTCGAGCGCGCGCACCGGCATCGGCAGCACCCGGCGCCAGGGGCGGCGGGCGGGGCTGCGCCGCGGCAGGCCGGGGGCGAAATGAATACTCGCGCGGCAGGACATCAGCGCGTCCGGTGCGTCATTGCGACCATGCCTTCGAGAATTACCCGGATACCGGCGGAATGTCGATACACTTTCCCCACACCCCGGGAAAACCCGCACGCGCACGCGGCTTTCCGCAAAACTTCTTGTCATGCTCGGCGCGGATTCCGGCGCGGTGGTGTTCACCACACCGGCGGAAGTAGTCGGATGCCCTATTTTCGGGTTCGCGAGAAAGGCCGCCGATGACACTCGAGACGCACGACCTCACCTTGCACGGCCGGCACATCCGGTTGCACGAGCACCTGCCCGGCCCGGACGCCGGGGACGAAGCGATCGTGCTGCTGCACGGGATCGCGGGCAGCGCCGAGACCTGGGCACCGGTGCTGGAACGCTGCGCCGCACTCGGCCGCCGGGTCCTCGCGCCGGACCTGCCGGGGCACGGGGAATCCGACGCGCCGCGGACGGACTACGGGCTGGGCGCGATGGCGAGCATCGTGCGGGACGTGCTCGCGGTGTCCGGCGTGCGGCACGCGACCGTCGTCGGGCACTCGCTCGGCGGCGGCATCGCGATGCAGTTCGCCTACCAGTTCCCGGAAATGTGCGACCGCCTCGTCCTGGTCGGCAGCGCCGGCCTCGGCCCGGAGGTGAGCCCGGTGCTGCGGGCGACCGCGCTGCCCGGGGCGCGGCTCACCGTGGCGCTCGCGGTGAACCGGTGGACGCTCGCGATCGCGCGGGCCGCCGCCCGCGCGGGACGGCGGCTCGGGGGATCGTTGAAACCTGAAACACGGGAACTGGCCAGGCACTTCGGCTCGCTGGCGGACCCCGGGCGGCGGCGCGCGTTCCTCGCCATCGCACGCAGCCTGATCGACCTGCGCGGCCAGCGCGCGAGCGCCGTGGAGAAGCTCTACCTGGCCGAATCCGTGCCGATGCTGCTGGTCTGGGGCGCGCGCGACCCGCTGATCCCGGCGGTGCACGGAAGCCGGACCGCGGCACTGCTGCCGGACAGCCGCTTGACGGTGCTGGAAAACGTGAAACACTTTCCACACGTGGCCGATCCGGACGGGTTCTGCCTGCTGCTGAACGAGTTCGTCTCGGGGACCACGCCCGCGCGGCTGACGCTCGACGACGTCGTCGCCCGCCTCCTGGCCGGGAACCCCGTGCGCGAAGCCTCCTGAAAAGTTGTCACCCGCGCACCATCGGCTCCCGGCGGAAGTGTCACCTCCCCTCGCGGCGTTCCACCCGTTCGGGTGTAGTCCGGACGGGTTACCCCAAAGTCAGCGGAGAACCCGTTGACAGTGCCGTTCGCGCGAAATTATGTTGCCTGAGCCACAAAAATCGGATCGGCTTCGACGACGAAGAGGCCGATTTTGTTGCCAGCAAGGATAAAACACATGACCGACGTGGACACCGGGTTCGCCGGCCCCGCTCTGCGGGCAAACCGGCCCCATCCCGGCGAGCGCTCTTCCGGACCGGCTTACCGGCAGCAGTCCGTGTCGGCCGACCGGCCCCGGCCCGCCTACCCACCCGCCCCCCGGACCCCGGTGGACCCCCAGCACGGCCGCGTTTCCGGCGCCATCGGGCTGTGGGCTTCGCTGCCCCGCGAACTGGCCGTGCGGTTCAAGCCGCGGGTCGACCCGCTCGCCCGCGCCATCCTGCAAGAGGTCCAGCGGGCGGTGCCCGAGTACCGCCAGCCGCTCGAAGGCGCGTTCGGGCACATCATCACGCAGGGTGTGCGGCAATCGATCATCCAGTGCCTCGACAGTGTCGGCACCCCCGGTGCCGTCCCGCTCGAAACGTGGACGACCGTGTTCCGCAACCTCGGCAAGATCGAGTTCAACGAGGGCCGCAGCCTCGACTGCCTGCAGACCGCGTACCGGGTCGGCGGGCGGGTCGCGTGGCGGCACATCTCGGAGTTCGGGCAGGCCGCCGGCCTCGCCGCCGACACGCTGTGCACGAGCGCCGAGGCCATCTTCGCCTACGTCGACGAGATCTCCGCGCTGTCGATCGAGGGCTACACGGCGGCCCAGACGCGGGCCGCCGGCACCCGGGCCCGCCGCCGGAGACGGTTGCTCGACCTGCTCCTCGCCGATCCGCCGTCCGCGCCGCAGACCATCACCGCGCAGGCCGCCACGGCGCAGTGGCCGCTGCCGGCCGAGGTCACGGTCGTCGCCCTGGAACCCCGGTCCGACCAGCACAGCCTCGCCGCGCCGGACCTGCACTCGGACGTCCTCGTCGACCTCGAGGGCAGCGAACCGTGCCTGGTCACCGGCGACCCGGCCAAGCACCTGACCAACCTGCCCGAGCGGCTGCGCGGCTGGCGCGCGGTGGTCGGCCCGACCGTGCGGCTCACCGACGCGCCGCGGTCGCTGCTCTGGGCGCGCCGGACGTTGAAGCTCGTCCAGCGCGGGGTGCTGCCGGACGCGCCGGTGACGCGCTGCACCGACCACCTGTCCACGCTGTGGCTGCTCGCCGACGAGTTCCTGGTCCGCGAGCTGTGTTCGCGCAGCCTGGAGCCGTTCAAGGACCTCACCCCGAAGCAGCGGGCCCGCCTCGGCGAGACGCTGCTGATCTGGCTGCAGTCCCGCGGCAGCGCGCCCGAGATCGCGAAGCGGCTCAAGGTGCACCCGCAGACCGTGCGCTACCGCATGCACCAGCTGATCGACCTGTTCGGCGACCGGCTGAACAACGCCGACGACCGGCTCGACATGGAGATCGCCCTGCGCGCGGAGGCACTCCTCGGTTCCTGACCACGATGAGGTGGGCGGATGACGGGACCACCCGTCGAAACGACGTACGGGCCGATGCTCGGCGGCGACGGACGGCCGGGCCAGCTGTGGGCCCTGCTCCCCCGGGAGCTGGCCGCGGTGTTCCGGCCGCGGATGCTGGACGTCGCCGACGAGGTGCTGCGCGAGATCCAGCGGACCATCCCGGATTACGCGCGGCCGCTCGACGGCGCGTTCGGCAAGGCGCTGCGGGCCGGCGTGCAGGCGGCGATCCTGCAGTTCATCGACCGGATCGCCGCGTCCGGCCCGGCGCCGGACGACCGGCGGAAGCTGTTCGTCGGGCTCGGCGTGCACGAGCTCGCGCAGGGCCGCAACCTCGACGTCCTGCAGGCGGCCTACCGGGTCGGCGCGCGGGTGACCTGGCGGCGGATGGCGGAGGTCGGGACGCGGGCCGGCGTGCCGTCGGCGACCCTGTGCCTGCTGGCCGAGGCGATCTTCGCCTACATCGACGAGCTGTCCGCGTTGTCGATCGAAGGCCACGCGGCGGCGCAGGCGCGCGCGGCGGGTGCGCTGGAACGGCGCCGCCGCCGGCTGCTGGACCTGCTGCTGGCGGACCCGCCGTCGCCGTCGCGGACGGTGCAGGAAGCCGCCGCGGCGGCGGACTGGCCGCTGCCGCACCGGCTCGTCGCGGTGGCGCTCGACGGGGCCGGCGACGTCGGCGGCCTGGACGCGCTGGAGGACTTCGAAGACGGGACGCCGCGGCTGCTGCTGGCCGCGCCCGAGGACCGCGGCGCGCTGACGGCCGCGCTGGCCGGGCACCGCGCCGCGGTCGGGCCGCCGGTACCGCCGCGCCAGGCGGCCCGGTCGCTGGCGACGGCGCGGGAAGCCCTGCGCCTGGTGGCCGCCGACGTCCTCCCGGACGAACCGCTGACGTGGTGCGAAGACCACCTCGCGACGCTGTGGCTGCGCAAGGAACCCTTCCTCGCCACGGAGGTGTGCCGCCGCCGGCTGGCCCCGCTGACCGCGCTGACGCCGAAGCAGTACAACCGCCTCGCGGGCACGCTGCTCGCGTGGCTGGAGACGTGCGGCAACGTCCGGGAGGTCGCCGACCGGCTGGCGATCCACCCGCAGACGGTCCGCGCCCGGGCCCAGGAGCTGGAAACCCTGTTCGCGGACCACCTCCGCAACCCGGACGACCGCTTCGAGATGATCCTCGCCCTCCGCGCGACCTTGACGTAGCTCAGCGGCTCCCGGCCGCCACCACGAACGGGACCGCCACGAACAACCGGTCCTCGCGCGCCCTGGCCGTCTGTTCGTCGAGCCAGGCGCCTTCGCCGCCGAGGTCGGCGAGCATCGGCAGGCACGCGGCGTCGGTCCAGACCGCGGTGCGCACCTCGACCGTGACGTCGGTGAACCCGTTGTCCAGCAAGAGGTTCCGGTAGCGCCGCGCGACCCGTGGGCTGGGCACCCGGTCCGCGCGGGCGTGGACGAGCGCGCGGGTGCGCGCGGGGTCGTCGGAGTCGATCACGAAGGTGTCCCAGTCCTGCCCGGTGAGCACCGCGCGCCCGCCGGGGACCAGCACCCGGCGGGCTTCGCGGACCGCCTGCCCGGGGTCGGCGAGGGTGTGCAGCACCTTGTCGGCGCGGTAGCCGGTGACCGAACCGCCGGCCAGCGGCAGCGAAGCCGCGTCGGCGACGTGGAATTCTCCCGCGGGCCAGCGTTCGGCGGCGGCCTCGACCATGGCGGCGTTCAGGTCGACGCCGATCGCGCGGACCCCGCGGGCGGCCAGTTCACCGACCGCGCGCCCGCCGCCGCAGCCGACGTCGACCACCGTCGTTCCCAGTCCTCGGTAGGTGAGTTCTCGCAGGTCACGGGCCTGGGGGCGGTCGTCGAAGGCGTCGAGGAGAGCAAGCAGCGTGGACATGGCCGTCATCCTGCGACTTAATGTCGGCATGAAGTCAATAGGCGAGGTGGCGGCCCGGTTCGGGGTGCCGGCCCACGTGCTGCGCCACTGGGAGGCGGAGGGGCTGCTGGCGCCCGCGCGCGCCGGGAACCGCCGCCGCTACACCGACGCCGACCAGCACCGGGTCGCGGCGATCCTGGTCTCGAAGGAGGCGGGTCTCGGCCTCGCCGACATCCGGGCGGTGCTGGCGGCCGAGTCCGCGTCGGCGCGTGAAGAACTGCTCGCCGAGCACCGGCGGCGGCTGACGGCGCGGCTCGCCCGGACGCAGGCCGCGCTCGACCTGCTCGCCGGCGGCCCCTGCCCGCACGACGACATCATGACCTGCCCGCACTTCCGCGGCCTGCTGGCCGGGCGGCTGCCCTCAGACGCCTGACGCGTCCTCCCCGAACAGCTCCGTGCGCTGCACGAATTCGTCGAGGACCGCCGAGAAGTACGGCCGCCAGACCGCGGGCGAGAGCTGCCCGGTGCCGACCCGGGTGATCG
Source organism: Amycolatopsis sp. cg9 (assembly GCF_041346945.1). Taxonomy (NCBI): domain Bacteria; kingdom Bacillati; phylum Actinomycetota; class Actinomycetes; order Pseudonocardiales; family Pseudonocardiaceae; genus Amycolatopsis; species Amycolatopsis sp. cg9. The sequence goes on from NZ_CP166850.1 coordinate 707,845, forward strand.
CCGCGGGGAGCCCGCGGGACCGCCGCCAGGCCGCGAACGCGTCCAGCCAGGCGTCCGCCGCCGCCCCGCCGACCCGGCCCGGCGAACCGAACAGCGCCGTGGCCGGCGAGCACAGCAGCCACCAGCCGGGCGGGGTTTCCGAGGTGGCTTCGTGCAGCCGCCGCGCCCCCAGCACCCGGGCCCGCCACGCGGTGTCGGCGTCCTCGGCGAACACCCCGGCCGCGTGCACGATCCCCCGCAACGGCAAGCCACCCGACGTCGCTTCGGCGATCAGCCGGTCCGCGACGCCGGATTCGGCGAGGTCCCCGGGGACGACCACGACGTCCGCGCCGGGGAGATCGGCCGCCCCGCCCCGCCGTCCGGAAAGGACGATCCGGGTGGCCCCGTGGTCCGCCAGCCAGCGCGCGGTGGCCAGCCCGAGCGTGCCGAACCCGCCGGTGACCACGTACGCCCCCGGCCCGGCGGGGACTTCGGGGGCGACGGGGACGCGGGTCAGCCGCGCCGCGTACCGGACGCCCCCGCGCCAGCGCACTTCGTCCTCCGGTGCGTCCGCGCGCAGCTCGCGCGCCAGGGAGTCCACAGTGGAGCGGACGTCGAAGTCGGCGATGCTCGCCCGCAGGTCCGGGCGTTCGCAGGCGAGCACCCGGATCAGCCCGCGCAGGAACTCCAGCCCCGGTTCGCCGTGCGCCCGCGTCACCAGGTGGAAGCGGACGCCGCGGTCGAGCCGCGCGACCACCGCCGAGATCGTGCGCAGGAGCTCGCGCGCGTCTTCGGGGTCGTGGTAGGCGTGCGGTGCCCCGGTGAGGAAGACGACGCCGCGAACCGGCCGTCCGGCCAGGAACCCGGGCAGCTCGCCGATGTCGTCCTGCGGCAGCGAAAGAGCCTCGTCGCCGGTCTCGGCCAGGGTCAAGGCGAGCGAGACGGCCCGGGCGAGCGCGGCCGGGTGCTCGTCGGTGAGCAGCAGCCACGACCCCGGCGGCAGCGGCGGCACCGGCGGCAAGGGCGCCTCGGGCCAGGTCACCTCGAACGCCCGGGTGGCGAACGGGACGCCCGCCGACCTGTCGTGGAGGCCACTTCGAGGAACTTGAAGTTCGTCGAAGTGGCCTCCACGAACCTCGGCGGCGTGTTCGTCCTCCACCGGCCCGGTCACCGCAGGCCGTCCGGGGTCGGCAGGCCGGCCAGGTAACGCTCCCGGCACTCGGCCCGGGTCGGTGGCAGCTCGCCCGCGCTCAGCACGACGACCCGGCGCGGCGTGAGCCCGTGCCGGGTCGACAGCGCGCCGCGCACGGCCCGCTCGACCGCACCGCGCGGCGGGACGATCCCCGCGGCCAGCTCGACGACGAGGACGACCTGCGCGCCGGGGACGGCGAACGCGGCCGCGTCCCGGACCGCCGGATGGGCTTCCCCGGCGGTCGCTTCGAGGTCCCGCGGGTGGTGCCCGGCGGCGAAGTCGGCGTCGAGGACGGACAGTTCCCCGGATTCGGCGAGGACACCGAGGTGCCCGGTCCGCAGCCACCACCGCGGCTCGTCGTCCCCGGCGATGAGGGCGCAGAAGACGCGGGCGGACTCCGCCGGCCGGTTCCAGTAGCCGCGGGCGACGTTCGGCCCGCTCACCCAGATCTCGCCGGCTTCGCCCGCGGGCAGCCGCCGTCCGCCGGGGTCGACGATCGCGACGCGCTGACCGGCCGGGTGTCCACAAGCGACCAGCGCGGTCGCTTCGGCCACGGTGTAGCACACCCGCAGCTGCCCGGCCGCGAACGCGGCGCGCACCCGGGCCAGCTCCGGGTCGGCGAAGCTCACCAGAGTGGTGACGGGGCCGAGCTCCACCAGGGACTCCAGCCGCGCGGAGACCACCACCGGCCGCCCCGTCACCAGCGGCACCGCCACGCCGAGCAGCAGGCCCAGCGGATCGCCGCCCGGCAGCCGGCTCACCAGGGCACCGGGTCCCAGCACTCCCGCCGCCTGCCGGGCGTTGGCGACGACGTTCGCGTGCGTGACCAGCACCCCGCCCGGGTACTGCAGGTAGGCCACATCCCCGGCGGCCACCGGGTCCTCGGTGAAGCCCGGCGCATCGGGAACGGCGTCCACGGCGAGCACCCGGTGCCCGCAGGTGTCCAAAGTGGCCAGGAAGCGCCGGGTCGCCGCGACCGTGGCCGAAGTCGCCAGCACGATCGCCGGTTCCGCGTCCGCGAAGACGCGAGCGCGGTCCGGGCCGGCCGGGATCGCGACCAGGCCGGCGCGGAGCGCACCGAGGAACGCGACGACGTGCTCCACCGGGTGCGCGACGAGGACCGCCGCGCGCTGTCCCCGTTCGGTGACCTGGCGCAGGGCCGCGGCGACGGCGGTCACCCGGCGGTCCAGCTCGCCCCAGGTCACCGTCGTCGCTTCGCCGTCGTCGAGCCAGGTAAGCGCTTCCTCCGTTCCCGCGGCCGTGGCGCGGGCCGTCAAGAGGGTGGCGAGCGTGGTGGCCCGTTCAGAACTCGTGAGCATCGGTCCCTCGTGCATTCTCAGGCGGCGGACATCCCGGTGACGCGCCACTTCCCGCCGACGCGCTCGGCCGTGACGCTCAGCTGCGCGGCCCCGGTGCTGCGCTGCCCGTCGCCCCGCGTCCCGGTCTGGTCGAGGAACACCAGCAGCGCCGCGCGGTCGCCGTCCAGGAGCTTCACGCCGGACGCGACGGCGGTCGAGGTGACCACCAGCTTCTGGTCCGCGGCGAGCTTGCGCACCTGGCCGAAGAGCTGGTCGTACTGGGCCAGCGCGGGACCGGTGAGGACGTCCTTCGCCGCCTGCTCGCTCTTGGCCGGGTCGTCGAACCGGTAGGAGAAGACCGTGCCGAGCGCGGCACTGATCTGCTTCGCGGCGTCGGCGGTGCCGGCCACATCGGACAGTGCGCTGTTGTGCGCGACGACGGCGTTCGTGCTCCGCGCTTCGAGCGTGAACCACACGGCGAGCCCCGCCAGCACGACGGCGACCACCGCGAGCACCGGCCGGGTCCGGCGCCGGGGTGCCACGACCGGCGTTCCGGACGGCTCCGGCGCCGGGTCGTGGTGCCGGCCGGCCACCTTCACCGAGCGCTTCTTCGTGGGCACGGTCATGGCGTCTCCCCCGTCGGGACCTGACCCAGCCCGGTGACCCGCCAGCCGTCGGGCCCGCGGGTCAGCTCAGCCTGGAACCGGTTGCGTTTCGTCACGGCTTCCCCGCCTTCGGGCGCCACCACCAGCTCCACCGACGCGATCAGCTTCGCCGTGCCCGCACCGGTGTCCACTTCGGTCACCGCCGCGTCGGTCACCTTGCCGGTGGTGACGGTCTTCGCCTGCGCGATCCGGTCGAGGCTGCCCTGGCGGTCGGCGGCCAGCTCGTCGTGCAGCGCACCGCCCGACAGGTCGAGCCAGCGCTGGTACCCCGGTGCCGCCTGGCGGTAGTCCAAAGTGGTCAGTCCGGCGACGGCGCTCCGGCCCGCGCCCAGCGCGTCTTCGCGGACGACCGCGCGCGCGACACCGTCGTCGTGGGCCGCCTGCCACCAGGTGAACCCCGACCACCCGGCGGCGACGGCCGCCAAGACCGTTGCCACCGACAAGAAGATCTTCACGGCCGTCCTCCCGGTGCGTTCTGCGAGCCCCGCACGTTCGTCGGGTCGCCCTTCGGCAGCGCGCAGCGCGCGGCCGTGTTCAGCGGGCGGGTCGAGGTGTCCAGGCCGTCGCGGTACGGCGTCGAGTACCCGGTCGTGCACGGCGGCGGGTCGAAGAAGGTCAGCGACAGCCCGAAGTGGGCACCGTCCGGGCGGACCACCGCGCTGCCCGCGGCGACCGCCCGCGGTGCGGTGATCAGCAGCTGCCGGAGCCCGTCCCGCCGGCTCTCCAGGACGTCCGCGGTGGTCAGCAGGTTCGCCAGCAGCACACCCAGCTGTGGCCCGGAGTCGCGGATCAGCGCGCTGACTTCGTTCGCCGCGGCCGGCACCGCCGGGATGAGCGTGCGCAGGTCGCCGTCGGCCTGCTTCAGGGTCGACGCCAGCAGCTTCGCGTTGGCCCCGAATTCTCGGATCGCGCCGGCCTGCTGGACCTGCGTGTCGAGCACCACGTGCGCGTCGGTGACGAACCGGGTCAGCGGTGCCACGTGCGCGCTCGCCGCCTGCACGAACTCGATGCCGCGGCCGACGAGCTGGTCGAGCGCCGGGCCGGCGTCGGAGGTCGCGTTGTACAGCTCGTCGACGACCGTCCGCAGCGCGGGCTTGGGCACCGAGTTGGCGAACGTGTCCACTGTCGACAAGACGACGTCGACCGGCAGCGGGATCTTCGTGTCCGCCTGCGTGATCACCGAACCGTCCCGCAGCTTCGGCCCGCCGTCGGCACGCGGGCGCAGGTCGACGTACTGCTCGCCGACGGCCGACCGGTCCGCGACGACGGCCTCGGTGTCGGCCGGGACCGGCGCGGTACCGGAGTCGATCTCCAGGTCGGCTTCCATCCCGGCCGGGGTCAGGCGCAGCTCGCCGACCCGGCCGATCGGCACCCCGCGGTAGGTGACCTCGGCGCCTGCGAAGATGCCGCCACCGGTCGGGAACTGCGCCTTCACGGTGTAGCCGCGGTCGAAGAACACCTTGTCCAGGCCCGCGTAGGTGGCTCCGACGTAGGCCACGCCGAGTACGGCGACGACCACGAAGATCGTCACCTGGACGCGCACGAACCGGGTCAGCATCAGTGACCCACCTTGAGGAAGCCGTTGAGGTAGTCGCCGCGGATGGTGTCGAGCGCCGCGTCCGGGAACGGGAAGGTGAAGATCATCTCCATCGCCTTCGGCAGCTTGTCGCCGGAGTCGGCCAGCCGCCGCAGCAGCGGTTCGAGGGCCTTGAGGTCGGCGACCAGGTCGTCCTTGCTGCGGTTGACCGTGTCGACCGCGACCGAGGTGAGGCCGTCGAGGGACTTGAGCATCCCGACCAGCGCCTCGCGCTGCTGGTTGAGCACGCCGATGCCGGGCGTGAGGCCGTCCAGCGTCGTGGTGATCTGGTCGGTGTGCGCGTTCAGCGTCTGCGCGAGCTTGTTGACGCTCTCGATCGCCCGCGTGATCTCGGTGCGGTGCTCGTCGAGCCCCTTGACGAAGGCGTCCAAACTAGACAGCAGGCTGCGAGCGGCCGTCTCGCGGCCGCCGAGGGCTTCGTTGAGCTGGTGGCTGATGTTCTGGACCTGCGCCACCCCGCCGCCGTTGAGCAGCAGCGACAGGGCCCCGAAGACCTCCTCGATCTCGGGCGTCAGCGTGGACTGGTCCAGCGGGATGGTCGCCCCGTCGAGGAGCCGTCCCGACGGCGTCGCGTCGGGCGGCGCGGCCAGCTCGACGAACTTCTCGCCGAGGATGCTGGCCTGCCGCAGCCGGGCGACGGCGTTGCCCGGCAGGTCGACGTCGCCGTTGAGGAGCAGGTCCACGACCGCGCTGTGCCCGTCCGGCGCCAGCTCCACCTTGACGACCTGCCCGACCGGGACGTCGTTGACCTTGACGCCGGACTGGGGCACCAGGTCGAGCACGTTGGTGAAGCTCGCGGTGACGTGGATCGGGTGGTCGCCGAGCGCGGCACCGCCGGGCAGCGGGATGTCGTAGACGCTGACCCCGCGCCCGCAGCCGGTGGTGACGAGCGCGAGCGTCACCACCGCGGCGAGCTTGACCAGGGACTTCATTTCCCCTCCGGGAACTCGAGGAGGTTGCCGCGGCCGTCGATGGTCCCGTTCGCCTGGTCGTAGGCACCCAGGAGGTTGGTCAGCGCGTTCGGCGCCGCTTGCAGCGCTTCGGCGAGGGAATCCTTCTGGTCGACGAGGATCTTGGTGACGTCGGCGAGCTTGTCCACCTCGGTCTGCACCTTGCCGCGGTTGTCCTTGATGAACCCCTGCACCACGCTCAGCGCCTGGGTCAGCTCGGTCAGCGCGCCGGAGAACTGGTCGCGCTGGTCGGCCAGCACCTTGCTCAGCGACGCGATCTGCGAGATCGCCTGCTTCACCTGGCCGTCGTTGGCGGCGAGCATGGCGGTGAACTTGCTGATGTTGTCCACCGAGCCGAACAGATCGTCCTTCGAATCGCTCGCGGCACGGGCGAACTCGCCGAGGTTCTTGATCGCCGTGCCGATGGTCTGCCCGTTGCCGCTGAGGTACTCGGCCGACTTGGTCAGCACTTCGCTGACCGCGCCGTCCTTGTTGGCCCCCTGCGGTCCCAGCGCGGACATCAGCTGGTTGAGGCTGTGCAGCAGGTCGTCGACCTCGACCGGGGTCGCGGTCCGCTCGCGCGGGATCGAAGCGCCGTCGGGCAGCTGCGGCCCGCCGCGGTAGACGGGCGTGATCTGCACGTACCGGTCGGCGACCAGGCTCGGCGTGATGACCACGGCGCCGGCGTCCGCGGGCAGCTGCGCGTCCGGCTTCAGCGTCATCGTCACCTTGACGTCGGTGCCGTTGGGCTCCACTTTCGACACCGAGCCGATGGCGACGCCGAGCACGCGGACGTCCGAGTTGGGGTAGATGCCCACGGCGGCGGTGAAGTACGCGGTCAGCGTCCGCTCGCCGGGCGCGGTCGCGATCGGCCACGCCGCCGAGACGGCCAGCGCGAGCACGACGCCGACCGTGAGCGCCCGCAGTCTCGTCCGCCGGCGCGCCCGCGCTCCCAGGTCGATCAGCTGGTGCGCCATCAGCGTCCCCCGTTCTTGGGCGGCAGGCAGCTTCCCGGCGTGCCGCCGGTGGGGATCAGCCCGCAGATGTAGGTGTCGATCCACCGGCCGTTGCCGACGGCGTTGCCGAGCAGCCGGTAGAACGGCCCGGCCAGGCGCAGGCTGTCCTCGAGCTTCCCCTGGTTCTGCTGCAGCACGGTGGCGACGCGGTCGAGCTGGTCGAGCGCCGGGCCGAGCGTCTTCTGGTTGTCCGCGACCAGCCCGCGCAGCTGGATCGCCAGGTTCTTGATGCCGCTGAACAGCTGCGCGATCGCGTCCTTGCGCGCGTTCAGCTCGGTGAGCAGCGTGTTGCCGTCCCGGATCAGCGCCTGGATCTGGTCGGACCGCTCGCCCAGCGTCTTCGAGACCTCGTTGGTGTTCCGGAACAGCTTGACGAGCTCTTCGTCGCGTGACGCCAGCGTTTGCGACAGCGCGGCGATGCCGTCGAACGCGGTTCGCACGTCCTGCGGCGCCGACGCGCCGAGCGTGTCGGACAGCGTGCGGAACGCCTGCGCGAGCTGGTCGGTGTCGATCGCCCCGACCGTGCTCGCCAGGTCGTTGAAGACCGCGGTGACGTCGTAGGGCGAGCTCGTGCGCTCGGGCGGGATCGGCTGCTCCGGGTCGAGCTCGCCGTTGCCGACCGGGTCGAGCACGAGGTTCTTCTGGCCGAGCAGCGTCTTGATCTTGATCGCCGCCGTCGTCCGGTTCCCGACCCAGGTGTCCTTGACGCGGAACAGCACCTCGACGTGGTCGCCGGCCAGCCGCACGTCGCTGACCTCGCCGACCTTCACCCCGGCCACGCGCACCTCGTCGTTCGGCTTCAGCCCGGCCGCTTCGCGGAACTCCGCCTTGTACGTCGTGCCACCGCCGACCAGCGGGAGGTCGTCGGAGAAGAAGGTGGCGCTGCCGACCAGGGCCATCACCAGCGCGGTCACCGCGCCGACCGCGATCGGGTTCCGCGAGCGGAACGGCTTGATGCGAGGCGGTTTCACCGGCACCTCCCGGCCGTGACGGGGATGCCGGGCGGCGGGCCACCCGGTGCGGGCTTCGCGTCGGTCTCCACCGAGCACAGGTAGAAGTTCGCCCACGAGCCGTAGGAGAACAGCGTGCCGATCCGGTCGAGCTTCTTCGGCAGGTTGTCGACGAACTGCTGGAACACCGGGGTGTTGTCGGCCAGGTTCTTCGACAGGTCCCCGAGCGCGGTGATGCTGTCCTTGAGCGGACGGCGCCCCTGCTCCAGCAGCCCGGCGGTGGCGGTGGTCAGCTCGCCGAGGCCGCCGATCGCCTGCCCGATCGGCTTCGCGTCCGCGGCCAGGCCGGTGACCAGCTGCGCGGTGGTGTCGACGAGCGCGTCGAACTGGTCGCCTTGCGCGTTCACCGTGTCGAGGACGGTGTTGAGGTTGCCGATCACCTGCCCGATGACGGCGTCCTTGCCGGCCAGGGTGGACGTCAGCGAAGCCGTGTGCCGCAGCAGGCTTTCGATGGTGCTCCCCTCGCCCTGCAGCACCTGGATGATCTCGAACGACAGCTGGTTGACGTCGTTGGGCGACAGCGCCTGGAAGAGCGGCTTGAAGCCGTTGAACAACGCGGTGAGGTCGAGGGCGGGTTTGGTCCGGTCCAGCGGGATCTCCGCGCCTTCGGCCAGCGTGGGCGAGGTGTCGGTGGCGCCGGGGTCGACCGAGAGGTACCGCTGCCCGACGAGGTTGCGGTAGCGGATCGTGATCGACGCGGACGCGGTGAGCCGGTGCTTGCGGTCGACGGAGAACGCGACGTCGGCCAGCCGGTGCTCGACGACGTGCACCTCGTCGACCTGGCCGATCCGGACGCCGGCCATGCGGACCTCGTCGCCGGGGTTGACCGAGGTGGCGTCGGTGAAGCGGGCGGTGTAGCCGATCGTGGCGCCGACGCTGGAGTTGGCGATGGTGATCGCGAGGATCGCGGTGGCGACCGCGGTGACCAGGAAGAAGATCAGGCCCTTGACGGCGGGCCCTGCGACGCTCCTCATCGGACGGTCACCTCCGTCCCGCGCAGCGCCGGTCCGATCAGGACACTGCTCCAGTCCGGCACGTCACCCAGGGCCGGCTTCAGGAGCTCGGCGACCAGCTGCCGCTCGCCGGGCGAGTTGGCCGGGCCCAGGTCGCCGTCGGTGGCGAACGCGGCCCCCGAGGCCGCCGCGCCCCCGCCGTAGCACTTCGGGCCGCCGGTGGCGTCGAAGCGCGGGGTGTCCCGGCCGGGGACGTACTTGTCGCGCGGGTCCTGCACGGTGAGCGTCACGTGCAGTCCCGGCTCGTTCGTGCCCTTGCCGAGTGCCTTCTCCATCAGCGGCTTGAGCCGGTTCACCGCGTCGAACAGGCACGGGAACTCGGGCGAGTACTGGGAAAGCAGCTCCAGCGACGGGCGGCTGGCGACGGAGACGCCGATGATGTTGTCCTTGTTCTTCCGCAGGAAGTCGTTCAGGTGCCCGGTGGCGCTGGTGACGCTCGTGTAGAGGTTGTCCAGGTCGGCGCGGGTGTCCACGATGGTCTTGGCGGTGGTCGACAGGTCGGTCAATGCCTGCAGGATGTCCGGCGCGGCGGTCGTGTAGACGTCGGCCGCGTTCGCCAGCCCGGTGATGTCCGCCTTGAACTGCGGCATCAGCGGGTTCACCTGGGCCAGCAGGTCCTGCAGCTTGACGATGCTGTCGCCGATCGGCTGCCCCCGGTTGTCGAGGGCCTGCGAGATCGCGCCGAGGGAGCTGTTCAGCTTCTGCGGCTGGACCGCGCGCAGCAGCGGCAGCAGGTCGCCGAGGACGCGTTCGAGCTCGATCGCGCTCGACGAGCGGTCCTGCGCGATGACGTCCCCCGCGCTGAGCGTCCCCTGTGGACGGTCCGGGAGCACGAGGTTGACGTACCGCTCGCCGAAGACGGTCTTCGGCAGCAGCCGCGCGGAGACGTTGCCGGGCAGCTGGCCGATCTTCGCCGGGTCGAGCGCGAGGTCGATCTCGGCGCCGGTGCGCGTGCTGCGCACCGCCCGGACCTCGCCGAACGGCACGCCCTTGACCTTCACCTCGGCGGTCGGCGCGAGCTGGTTGCCCACGCGATCCGCTTGCAGCGTCACCAGCTCGGAGTCGTCGAAGTCCTTGTCGTAGATGGCGACCGCGAGGTAGCCGAGCAGCACGAGCACACCGAGGAAGGCGACCCCGGCGAGCTGCGTGGCGAAGCGGCTCATCCGGACACCTTCACCGTCGTCGTCGCACCCCAGATGGCCAGGGACAGGAACAGGTCGAGCACGCTGATCAGCACGATCGACGTCCGCACGGCCCGGCCGACCGCGACCCCCACCCCGGCCGGGCCGCCGCCGGCCCGGTAGCCGTAGAAGCAGTGCGTCAGGATCACGCCGACGCTGAAGACGAGCACCTTGCCGAACGACCACAGCACGTCGCCGGGCGGCAGGAACAGCGTGAAGTAGTGGTCGTACGTGCCGCCGGACTGGCCGAAGAAGACGACCGTGGTCAGCCGCGAGCCGAGGTAGGAGATCAGCAGCCCGATGACGTACAGCGGGATGATCGCGATGAACCCCGCGACGATCCGGGTGGTGACCAGGTACGGCATGCTCCGCACGGCCATCACCTCCAGCGCGTCGATCTCCTCCGAGATCCGCATGGCGCCCAGCTGCGCGGTGAACCCACTGCCCACTGTGGACGACAGCGCGAGCCCCGCGACCAGCGGCGCGATCTCGCGGGTGTTGAAGTACGCCGTCAGGAACCCGGTCATCGCCGAGATGTTGATCTGGTTCAGCGCGCTGAACCCCTGCAGGCCCACGGTGACGCCGGTGAACACGCACAGCCCGACCATCACGCCGATCGTGCCGCCGATCACCGCGAGCGCGCCGCTGCCGAACGTCACCTCCGCCAGCAGCCGCACCACCTCGCGGAAGTACCGGGTCACCGCGAGCGGGACGGCGGCGATCGCCCGGACGTAGAACATCAGCTGGTCGCCGAGTTCGAACAGCCGGTCGCCGGGTTTGCCGAGGATGGCCACTCAGGTTCCCTTCGCCGGGACGAGCTGCAGGTACAGCGCGGTCAGCACGGTGTTGACGAAGAACAGCAGCAGGAAGGTGATGACGACGGACTGGTTGACGACGTCGCCGACGCCCTTGGGGCCGCCCTTCGGGTTCAGGCCGCGATAGGACGCGACCACCCCGGCGAGGTAGCCGAAGATCACCGCCTTCACGGAGCTGACGACGAGGTCCGGCAGCTGCGCGAGGGCGTTGAAGCTGGCCAGGTAGGCGCCGGGGGTGCCGCCTTGGATGATGACGTTGAAGAAGTAGCCGCCCAGCACGCCGACGACGCTGACGAGCCCGTTGAGCAGCACGGACACCCCGACGGCGGCCTGTACCCGCGGCACGATCAGCCGGTGGATCGGCGAGACGCCGAGCACCTCCATCGCGGCGATCTCCTCGCGGATGCTGCGCGCGCCGAGGTCGGCGCAGATGGCGCTGCCGCCCGCGCCGGCGATGATCAGCGTCGTCACGATCGGGCTCGCCTGCTGCACGACGGCCAGCACGCTGGCGGCGCCGTTGAACTGCTGGGCGCCGATCTGGCTGGTGAGCGAGCCGAGCTGCAGCGAGATGACCGCGCCGAACGGGATGGACACCAGGATCGCCGGCGTGATGGACACGCTGGCGATGAACCAGAACTGCTGGACGAACTCGCGCACCTGGTACGGGCGGCGGGCCATCGCCAGGATGATGTCGAGGCCCATCGCGCACATGCGGCCGAACTCGCGCAGGCCGTTCGCCGCTCGCCGGGGCGCTTCGCTGAGCAGGGTGGTCATGCCGGCTTGCACCCGGAGCTGAAGCACCGCAACGTGAGGTTCGAGACGAAGGTGTTGCCCGGTCCCGAAACCAGGCCGGTGAGCAGCCGGCTCAGGTCCTCGTGCCCGGTGCACCCGGCGAACGCGGGCGTCGTGAACGTCGAGGTCACCTTGACCGGCGGGGCGGGCAGCGAAATGGGCACCAGCGCCTTGATGTTCACCGACGCGGGCTGGGCCGTCCGGCAGTTCGCGCCGACGTCGAGCGCCTTGCCGTCGACCCGCACGCCCGAGAGCTTGATGAACACCTTCGCGGTCACGTCGGTGTCGGCGCAGATGTTCGTCTGCGTGGCCTTGCAGTCCTTGTCCTTGCCCGTGTGCACGGTGGCCGTGCCGGTGGCGTCGCCGTCCGGGACGATCTCGACCCGGCCGGTGGTGGCCATGAACCGGAACGCGACGAAGTAGCCGTCGGTGGGCGGGATGGCGAGCTTGCCGGTGATCGGCACGGTGTTGGTGAGGCCGCCGAGCGCGCCGTCGAAGGTGCCCGGCGGGAAGGCGATGTCCGACCCGAGCTTGGCCACGTGGCTCGTGGTCGGCTGCTGCGCGTCCCCGAGGGTGAACCCGAAGGGGATTTGCGTGGCCGCTTGCGGCTGCGCCTGGGACGCGTCCTCGTTGGGCGCGGCTTGCGCGGCACCCAACGAGAACGCGGCCAGCACCAGCACGAGCGGCAGCGAGAACCGGGTCAGCACGGACATTCGGCCTTCCTCATCGAAGGTGATCCTTTCCGAAGCTACTGACGATTCTCGTTGCGGGACAAGGGTTGTTCACGTTCTTGTCACGCGGGTCTGCGTTTTCGCAGCCCTACTTCACTTCTTGGTGAGGGTCACTTCCAGCTTGTTGCCGGGGCCGGAGGTGAGGCCGCTGATCAGACCGGTCAGGAAACCGCAGCCGGTGAACTGCGGGATGCCGTAGGTCGCGGTCAGCTTGCCGCCCTTGAGCGGGTCGAACCCGGGCGCCGAGGCGAGCGGCACGTCGGCCGGCTTCACCGTGTGGCACGACTTCGACTGCAGGATCGGGAATCCGAACACCCGCACCTTGGTCAGCTGGACGTCGATCTGCGCGTTCGCCTTGACCGCGCCGCCGGTGAGCGTGCCGTTGATCGCGCCGACCTGGTCGAGCTTCACCGTCGCCGACGCCGGGATGAAGCCGAGGACGCGGAAGTCCACGTCCGACTTCGGCAGCGCGAGCTGCGCGCCGAACTTGCCGGACGCGGCGTCGAGCTTCGCGTCCAGGCTGCCCGGGCCGAGCGGCAGCGTGGCGTGCAGCTGCTTGAGGAACGACTTGCCCTTGACCGAGTACTTGACGTCGATGCCGCCCGGCGGCGTGGTCGGCTGGGTCGTCGGCTCGCTGGTGGGCGTCGACGGTTCGGTGGTCGGGGTGGTCGGTTCCGTGGTCGGCGTGGTGGGTTCGGTGGTGGGAGTCGTCGGCTCCGTGGTCGGAGTCGTCGGCTCGGTCGTCGGCGTGGTCGGCTCCGTCGTGGGAGTCGTGGGCTCCGTCGTCGGGGTCGTCGGCTCCGTCGTGGGCGTCGTCGGCTCCGTCGTCGGCGTGGTCGGCTCCGTCGTGGGAGTCGTCGGCTCCGTCGTCGGCGTGGTCGGCTCCGTCGTGGGAGTCGTGGGCTTCGTCGTCGGGGTCGTCGGCTCCGTCGTCGGCGTGGTCGGCTCCGTCGTGGGAGTCGTCGGCTCCGTGGTCGGGGTCGTCGGCTCGGTGGTGGGGGTGGTCGGCGTGGTCGGGGTCGTCGGCGTCGTGGTGCCGCCCGCCGGCTTGATCTCGAACGTGCCGAGCAGCTGGTTCTGGCCCGGGACGGCGACGCAGTCCGACGTGAACGTGCCCAGGTCGGTCGGCTGGCCGTCCGCGGTGCGCGGGGTCATCGTGGTGCTGAAGTTCCCGACCGTCACCGACGCGGTGCCGGGGCTGGGGAACGTCACCGCCGGCGCCTTGCCGCTGCTCTTGACGTGGAACGCGCCCGAGGGCGGCACCGGCGTCGAGGCGATGGTCAGCGGCAGGTTCAGGTTCAGCGTCTTGTCGACCGGGTACTTCAGCTGCGCCGCGGCCTTCGCCGAGCCGTCGAGCGAGGTGGCGCCGACCAGGGCGAGGCCCTCGGTGGCGGTCTCCGGCACGGTGACGTCGACGTCGAAGGTGATCGGCGTCGACGAGGCACCCGCGACGGCGTTGTCGGGCAGGTTCGTGTCGATCTTCACCGCCAGTACCTGGTCGCCGATCAGCGGGAACGGGCAGTTGTAGTTCAACGTCAGGGTCACCGGCGCGGCCTCGGTCGGCCCGGCCCCGACGAGCACCACGGTCGCCGCGACCCCCGCGGCGGTGGCGGCGGCCAAGCCGAACGCAGGCTTTCTCGACTTCCACGAAAATCTCACGGGTCGTCACCTCAGGGAATGGGGGAATTTCAGCGAAAAGTACCTCCGTGTTTCCGGCCGAACAAGCGACCGTGAATTCTTTGTCACCCGCGGGGGATCACCCTCGTCGGGAAGGGTCACGCAGGTCAGCGGTTGTCACACGCGTGCGATGCGCGCCGTCGAAAATTGTCATGCGCACGGCCGGTGGCCGCGATCTTCTTGCTCGCAGCTGCCGCGTCCCGTTACCTTTTCCAAAAGTAGGGGAAGGAGCGGCCATGAACCAGCCGGTCATCGCCGTGACCGACCTCGCGAAGCGGTACGGCGAAGTCACCGCGCTCGCCGGGATCAGCCTGACCGTCGCCCGCGGCGCGGTGCTGGCGGTCCTCGGCCACAACGGCGCCGGGAAGACCACGTTGGTCGACATCCTCAGCACGCGCGTCCGGCCGAGCGCGGGCACCGCTCGCGTGTGCGGCTACGACGTCGTGCAGCGCGGGCGGGCGGTCCGGCGGCGGATCGGGGTGACCGGGCAGTTCGCCGCGGTCGACGACGCCCTGTCCGGGCGCGGGAACCTCGTGCTGATCGCCCGGCTGCTGGGTGCGAAACCGCGGCAGGCGCAGGCGCGCGCCGCCGAGCTCATCGCGTCCTTCGGCCTCGAAGACGCCGCCGACCGCCCGGCCGCCACGTATTCCGGCGGCATGCGGCGGCGGCTGGACCTCGCCGCGGGCCTCGTCGGCGCGCCGCAGGTGCTGTTCCTCGACGAACCGACGACCGGACTGGACCCGGTGAGCCGGTCCGGGCTGTGGTCGGTCGTCGAAGGGCTCGCCGCGCGCGGTACGACCGTCGTGCTCACCACCCAGTACCTCGAGGAGGCGGACCGGCTGGCCGACCACGTCGTCGTCCTCGGCCTCGGGCACATCACGGTGTCCGGGACGCCGGCGCAGCTCAAGGGCCGGCTCGGGAACCGGACGGCGACGCTGACCTTCGGCACCGAGCTGGCGCTGCAGCGAGCCGTGGACGCGTTGTCCCGCTTGGGAATGGCGGCCGGGCGCACCGGGCTCGTCCTCGCCGTGCCGCTGAGCGGGCCCGGCGACATCCCGGTGCTGGTGCGCGCGCTCGACACGGCGGGCGCGCCGCTGCGGGACCTGACGGTGACCGAGCCGACGCTCGACGACGTCTACCTGTCCCTCCACCGGACGGCGGTCGGCTGGTGACCCAGGCCCGGCACCGAGCGGCCGTCTCCGCGCTCGGCGACCCGGCCGCGTGGCCGGAATCCGGCTTCTGGACCCAGGTCCGCGTGCTGGCGGGCCGGTCGCTGCGCACGGCGTTCGGCGACCGCCGGCTGGTCTTCTTCGGACTGTTGCAGCCGGTGGTGCTGCTGTTGCTGTTCAGCCAGGTGTTCAGCGGCGTCGGCGCCCTGCCGGGCGTGGCGGCGTACCAGGGTTACGTCAACTTCCTGGTCCCGGCGACGCTGGTGAACATCGCGATGACGACGGCGATGAGCTCGGGCGCGGGCCTGCTGGCGGAGATCTACGGCGGCTTCACCGGCCGGCTCCGCTGCCTGCCGATCTCGCTGGTCTCGGTGCTGGTCGCGCGCACCCTGGCCGACTCCGCGCGGCTGGCGGTCCAGCTGGTGGTGACGGCCGTGGCGAGCGTGCTGTTCCTCGGCTTCCGTCCCGCGGGCGGCGTGCTGGGCCTGGGACTGGCGCTGCTGCTGACGCTGGTGGTGGGCTGGTGCCTGAGCTGGGTGTTCGTCGCGATCACGACGTGGCTGCGCAAGGCGGAAACCCTGCAGGCGGCATCGTTCGTGGTGATGTTCCCGCTGATGTTCTCCTCCAGCGCGTACATGCCGCTGGACACGATGCCGGCGTGGGTCCGGGTGGTTTCGGCGGTCAACCCGCTGACGTACGCGATCGACGCGACCCGCGCGCTGGCGTTGGCCCGCCCGATCGGCTGGTCGGTCGTGACGGCCCTGGTGATCGCGGCGGTGGCCGCGGTGGCGGGCTCCACCCTGGCGGCCCGCACCTTCCGCAACCACGCCTGAAGGGGACGTTCAGTGCATGTGGTGAGCTGAAGGGGACTTTCCTCGCATCTGATGCCATGAACGTCCCCTTCAGCCCAGTGCCTCCAGGTGCGTCGCCGCTTCCTCCGCGCCACCCGCCGCCTCGAAGGAGTCGCGGATGCGGGCCGCGCCTTCGCGGTGCTCGCCGGCCGCCTCGATCGCTTTGCGGAGGTCGCTCGCCTTGGCGCGGCCGAACCGCACCCGCACGCCCGCCGACGCCGTGACCACCTGCTGGGCCAGCATCGACTGGTCGTCCCGGATCGGGGCCACCACCAGCGGGACCCCGGCCGAAAGCGCTTCGCACACCGTGTTGTGCCCGCCGTGGCAGACCACCACCGACGCGCGCGCGAACACCGCCACCTGCGGGATCCGCCGCGCCAGCACGACGCTTTCACTGATCAAGCTGCCGGACGGGTCCACCACCAGCCCTTGCACGGACGGCATGCCCGCCAGCGCGTCCACGCTCTCGGCGAGGAACCGGGCGCCCGCCGCCGCGTTCGACGTCCCCAGCGTCACCACGACCAGCGGCCGATCGTCCACAAGGGACCACTCGCCCGGCGCCGCGGGCAACGCCGGGCCGACGTAGGACACCGGTACCGCCAGCCGGGACTCGCCGGCCAGTGCCCGGGTCGTGAACGCCAGCACCAGGTGCGGCGAGAACCGCAGGTCGCCGAGCAGCACGCCGTGCCGCGCGCGCAGGCCCGCCTGGAGATCGTCCACCCAGGACGCGATCTTCGGCAGCGAACCCAGCGGGTCGGCCAGCTCGGTGGACGTCGACGCCGACGTCGCCCACGGCAGCCCGCACCGCGCGGCCACCAGCGCGCCCGCCATCGCCTGCTGGTCCACCACGACGACGTCCGGCTCGAACGCGGCGACGGCCGCGGAAACCCCCGGCACCATCGCGTCCGCCAGCGGCACCAGGTACGACTCCCACAGGTACTTCAGCGCCGCGAACCCGCGCAGCTCCGGGGGCCGCAGCGCCAAGGCGAACGGAGCGGAGTCCCCGGCCGGGAAGACCCGGCCGGAGACCATTGTGGACAGTGCGGGTACCGGGCCGCACCACGCCACGGTGTGCCCCCGCGCCTCGAGCACCGACGCCACCCCGTGCAGCGGCGCCACGTGCCCGGCCAGCGGCGGGACGACCAGCAGGACCTTCACGCCGCGTGCCGATCGATCCACTCGAGCACCAGCTCGCGGACCTCGCGGTGCTGCTCGACCAGCACCGAGTGCCCTTGGCCTTCGAACACGTGCAGTTCCCCGTGCGGCAGCAACGACGTCAACGCTTCGAGGTCGTCGGCCTGGTAGCCGTGGCTGCCCAAAATGGACAGTACCGGGCAGCCGATCGCCGCCACCTGCTCCCAGGTGAGCAACGGCCCGAGCGGCACCTCCTCGGCCATCTTCGTCGACGTGATCCGCTCGGCCGCCAGCCGCGCGAGCCGCCGGTGGTGCGCGCTGAAGTTCGCCTCGATCCAGTCGAAGCTCTCCTCCACCTGCAGGAACCGCACGGTGTGCGCGAGGATCTCGCTCATCTTGCCCGCCCACACCTCGGTCGCGGGCTCGGACTCGATGCACACGATGCTGCGCACGCGGTCCGGGTTCGCCACGGCGTAGCTGTAGGCGAGCGTGCCGCCGAAGCTGTTGCCCACCAGGTGCACCGGCCGGTCGACGGCCAGCTGCACCAGCAGGTCGTCGAGGTCGGCGACGAAGTCCCCGAGCGTGTAGCCGTGCACCGGGCGCTCGGTCTTGCCGTGCCCGCGCAGGTCGTAGCTGATCACGTCGATGCCCGCGGCCGCGACCGGCGGCGCCAGCGTCAGGTAGAAGCTCGCCAGGCTGTCGGTGCCCATGCCGTGCAGGAACACCACGGTCTCGGTGCCGCCGGCGGGCACGAGCTGCACGTTCGTGCGCAGCCCGTTGACGGTCATCGTGGGCACGTGCGCTCCCCCACGAACCGGGCGATGTCGCCGACGGTCAGGCCGATGACGTCGTCGAGGTCCTTCTCCGCCAGGTGCTCGGCGAGGTTGACGTCCGCGCCGAAGTGCTCGGCGAGGATGCTCGCGAAGGTCACCAGGTCGATGCTCTCCAGCTGCAGGTCCTCGTGGAACGTCGTGTCGGGCGTGATCTCGATGCCGAGCACCTCGGCGTCGCCGACGAGCTCGGCGAGCAGCTCGGCGACGACGTCGAACGTCGCGGACGCGTGGTCGATGGTCATGGCGTGCTCCTGTGGTGTGCGATGGCGGTCTCCCCGGTCAGCTCGACCGTGACGGCGTGCCCCGGCAGCTCCCGGTGCCTGCCGGACACCGTGCCGTCGTCGTGGACGCGGATTTCCGCCGGGTACACGGGTTCGGCGAGCCGGGCCCGGACGGCGTCCTTCGCGGCGATGCGCCGCAGCAGCCACCCGCGCTGCTCGCGCGGCGGCACGGCGGCGAACTCGGCCCGTTCCTCCGCGCTGAGGTAGATCCCGGCGTAGATGTCGCGCGCGGCGACCGTCGGCCAGCGGTCGGTGACCGCGACCGAGCCGTCCTCCCGCCGCTCGGACAGCAGGTTCTCCGCGGGGAAGGCGTAGACGCGGTGGGCCGCGCGGTCGCACGGGAACCGGACGTCCCGCCAGCCTGCGATGCGCGCCAGCGCCCGGCCGTCCCGGACCAGCTCGGCGTCCATCTCGAGGACCTCGGGCCGCGGCAGCCGGACCCGCACCTGGCAGGCCACGCGGGTCCCCGGCGGCGGTTCGGGGCCGTACCAGGTGAGCTTGCCGATCGAGCGCGGGAACGCGAGCAGGTCGTCGGACCGGGTCGCCATCAGCCAGCAGCCGAGCAGCTGGCCGACGTTGTCGAGCAGCCCGCCGGGCGCGGACGGCACCACCAGCTCGCCGCGGATGTGCTGCTCGCCGAGCCCGGTCAGCCGGGCCAGGCCCTGGTAGGCCGGGCCGTGGAACATCTCGCGCCGCTCGTAGATCTCGGCCGCGCTCAGCGGCGGCGCGGTCTCCGGCCCGGGCACCCCGGCCGGCGGTGGCGGGGCCGCGAACACCCCGGCCTCGACGGTCAGCAGCGCGTACGGTCCGATCTCGACGGTCACCCGGTCGCCCTCGCGGCTGAGCGACAGCGGCACCCGCCGGGCGGGCGACGCGATCAGCCAGCGCGAGAAGACGGCGTCCCGCACGGTCACCGCCTTCGTGCCCGGCCAGGTGCGTTCGACGGCCCGGCAGGCGAGGTCGACCAGCGTCGTCGCGGGCACCACCGGGCGGAAGTCGTCCTCGTCGGGCCAGTCGTCGCGCTGCCGGAAGAACCGGTGGTCGCGCAGGTACGGCATCGCGGCCAGCGAGACGTCCACTGTGGACTCGACCCGGCGGCGGGCGGCCGCAGCGACGACGTCCGCCGCGGTCCGGCGGGTTTCGGTGAGCAGCGCGGTGAACTCGGCGACGATCGCGTCCGGCACCCCGGCGGGCAGGTCGGGCGGCGCCGCGCCGTCCAGCAGGCCCCGGGCCGACTCCCCCAGCGACAGCAGGGGTTTCCCGGTGTTGAGCCGGATCCGCCGCGGCTCCAGCGCCGCGAAATCGGGGTCGCCACCCTCGGTCCACAGCGCGGTCGCGACCCGCCGCAGCTGCGCCAGCCCGGCCCGGGTGCCGGACGCGGCCGCGACGACCAGGTGCCGCCGCTCGCCGAGCGTGTCGGTGACGAACGAGCCGAGCTGCCCGGCGCCGGCCTGCACGAACGCCCGGAACCCGGCGTCGTGCAGCGCCTCGGTCAGCTGCCGGAACCGGACCGGGCGCAGCAGGTGGTCGAGGTAGAGCCGCCGGACGTCGGCCGCGGCCGCGGGGTACGGCCGCGTCGTCGTCGCCGACCACACCGGCACCGCGGGCGCCAGCAGGTCCAGGTCCGCGACGAGCCGCGCGAACGGCGCGAGGTGCGGTTCCAGCAGCGGGGTGTGGAACCCGGACCGGAACGGCAGCGTCCGGGCCACGATGCCGAGCCCGCGGCAGGTCGCCGCGAACTCCGTGACGGCGTCCGGCGGGCCGCAGACGATGGTCTGCCGGGCCGCGTTCTCGTGCGAGATCACGAGGTCGCCGGGGAGCAGCTCGGTCACCCGCGCGGCGGCGCAGCCCAGCACCAGGTAGTCCGCCTCCGGCAGCTCGAACCCGCCGGGCCAGTACCGCTCCAGCAGATCGGGCTCGGCCCGGTACATCCCGGCGGCCTGCATGGCCGTCCACTCGCCGGCGCTGTGCCCGGCGAGCGCGTCCGGGCGGATCCCCAGCCGCCGCAGGGCGTGGTCGAGCAGCAGCCCGGTCGACGACACGCTCGTGGCACGGGCGGGCACGGTCGCCGTCGACCACTGTGGCCGGTCGAGGCCGAAGTGCCGGGCCACGTCGTCGAGGCGCGGCTCGGCGTCGGCTTCCAGACCCGGGTAGAGGAACGCGGTCTTGCCGCCGGGCAGGAGCGGGTCGACCGAACACCAGATGTCGCCGCCGCCGTGCCACGACCGGCCCTCGGCCGCCACCTTCGCGAGCACCCGGCGGGCGGTGGCCAGCTTGCGCTCGTCCGCGCCGACGATCCCGAGCCGGCAGGGCCCGTCGCCTTCGCCGGGCTTCTCGAGCTGCTCCAGCAGCGCTTCCGGCGTCGCCGCGGCCAGCCGCAGCACGCGTTCCGGCTCGTCGACGCGGATCCGCCGCTTCGGCGCCGGGTCCCCGGCCTCGAGCACGACGTGGGCGTTCACCCCGCCGAAGCCGAAGGCATTGACCGCGGCCACCTTCGGCAGCTCGCCCCACGGCTCGGCCTCGGCCAGCACCCGGAACCGGGTCTTGTCCAGCAGCGGGTTCGGGTCGGCGCAGTTGAGCGTCGGCGGCAGGACCCCGTGGTGCAGCGCGAGCGCGACCTTGACCAGCCCGGCGACCCCGGCGGTCGGCAGCGTGTGCCCGATCATCGACTTGACCGAGCCGATCACCGGGCGCGTCCCGCCGGCCTGGCCGAAGACGTCGGCGACGGTGGTCAGCTCGGCGGCGTCCCCGGCCGGCGTGGCGGTGCCGTGCGCCTCCAGCAGGCCGATCTCCGCCGGGTCCAGCCCGGCCCAGGCGCGCCGCAGGGCGAGGGTCTGCCCGGCGACGGACGGGCTGAGCAGGCTCGCGCCCCGCCCGTCGCTCGACGTGCCGCTGCCGCGGATCACGGCGTACACGCGGTCGCCGTCGCGGCGGGCGTCGGCCAGCCGCTTGAGCACCACGATCGCGGTGCCCTCGCCGATGAGCATGCCGTCGGCGGCGCGGGACAGCGGACTGATCCGCTGGCTCGGCGACAGCGCGCCGAGCTGCGTGAACAGCGCCCAGAGCGTGTCGTCCTGCGTCTGGTGCGCCCCGCCGGCCAGCACGACGTCGCAGCGGCCGCGGGTCAGCTCGCCGATCGCCTGGTCCACCGCGACGAGCGAAGACGCGCAGGCCGCGTCCACCGTGTACGCCGGGCCGCCGAGGTCGAGGCGGTTGGCGACGCGGGCCGCGGCGAGGTTCGGCACCAGCCCGGCCGCGGTCTCCGGCCGGAACTCGCCCAGCGGCTCCAGCAGCGCGGTCCGCAGCCGGTCGAGGACGTCCGGGCCGGCCGAAGGCATCAGCTCCCCGACCGTGCGGGTGATCTGCCGGACGGTGCGGACGCGCTGGTCGAAGCCCTGCAGGCCGGGTGAGAGGTACCCGCCGCGGCCGAGCACGACGCCGATCCGCTCGGGGTCGCCGAGCCGGCCGAGGCCGCCGGCGTCCCCGACCGCGGTCACCGCGACGGCCAGCGCCGTCAGCTGGTCCGGCTCGGTGCCGTCGAGGGACGTCGGCGGGACCCCGTGCGCGACCGGGTCGAACTCCAGGGTGTCCGCGGTGAAGCCGCCGCGCCGGCCGTGGGTCCGGTCGGGCGCGGCGCCGTCGTGGCCGTGGAACACCGGGTCGCGGCGGTGCGGCGGGATCTCGGTGACGGCGTCGGTGCCCGCCACCAGGTTCCGCCAGTACTGGTCCACTGTGGACGCGCCGGGCAGGAACACGCCCATGCCGGTGATCGCCACCGGCTCCTGGCTCACCACAACGACGCCGTGTACAGGACCGCGCGGTCCGTGCCGTAGGCGAGTTCGCGCAGCAGGGCCGCGACGCCCTCGTCCGCGTCGAGCAGGCCGACGTCCCGGCGTTCGTACTCGCGCGCCAGCTCCGGTGAAACCATGCCGCTGTGGTCGGCCGCGGGTGCCCACGGTCCCCAGTGGACGGTCACCGCCCGGCCCGGCCAGTTCTTCGCCAGGGACTCCAGCGCGTCGTTCGCCGCGGCGTAGTCGGTCTGGCCGCGGTTGCCGAGCACCGCGGCGATGCTGCCGAAGAAGGTGACGAACCCGGGCTCGGCGCCGGTCTCCGCGAGGGCGGCGAGGAGCGTGCGGGCACCGTCCGCTTTGGTCTCGAAGACCGTCCGGAACGACCGCTCGTCCTTGTCCGCCATGAGCTTGTCGTCGAGCACGCCCGCGGCGAAGACGACGCCGTCGACCTGGCCGCGCAGGTCCTTCACCAGGTGGTGCACGGCTTCGGCGTCCCGCACGTCGAGCGACCGGTACGCGGGGTCGCCACCGGCCGCGCGCACCTCGTCGAGGGTGCGCCCGATCTCGCGCTGGGCCAGCACGGTCCGCACCCGGCGTTCGATGTCGGCGACCGAGCCACCGCGGCCGGCCAGCACCGCCCGCATCGCGGCGGGGTCGGCGGGCAGGTCGTCCGGCCCGCCCGGCCACGGCGTGCGCCCGGCGAGCTCGATCCGGCAGCCGGAAGCGGCGAACGCGACGGCCGCGCGCGCGGTGATCCCGCGGGCGCCGCCGACCAGGAGGACCACGGAATCCGGGCCGAGGCCCAGCGCGGCGAGCTCGCCGCCGCCCGGCCCGGCGCCGGAGTAGGCGATCGAACCGAGCTCGGCGGGCCGCGGTTCGATCGTGAACCGGCCGCCGCCGTCGTGGCCGACCACGGACGGCCCGTCGCTCAGCGCCTCGTCGACCAGCACCTTGCCGACGTCCTGCGTGACCTCGACGAGCCGGGTGCCGCCGTCGCGTTCCAGCGCGGCTGACCGGATCAGGCCGCGCAGCCCCGGCACCGCGTCCGGTTCGGCCGCCACGAGCACGGTCCCCCGCAGCGCCTTGAGCCGGGCGAACACGTCCGTCAAGTCGCGGGCGAGGAGCACGGTGATGTCCGCGTCCCCGGTCACGACCGCCGCGCCGGCCGCGGCGAACGCGGCCGCCACGGAAGCGTCGCCGCCGACCACCGCCACGGACTTCCCTTGCAACCGCCCGGGATCCGGGTCGAGCGGCACCGGTACCCGGTCGAGCCGGTACCGGGTCGGCGCGCTGGCCGCCGGCGTCGGGCTCAGCCAGCTCTCCAGGTGCGCGGTCAGCGCGTCGGCCGTCCGGTCGCGGCTGAGCTGGTCGGTGCGGTCGTCGGCCGGCAGCCCCAGCCGGGACAGCAGCGTGCCCGCGATTTCGGTGCGCTTGATCGAGTCGATCGACAGGTCGGCTTCGAGGTCGAGGTCGCCGGCGATCATCTCGGCCGGGTAGCCGGTGCGTTCGCTGATCACGCCGATCACCGTGCCCAGGACGTCGGCCGGCTTCTCGGCCACCGGTTCGGGCTCCGGTTCCGTGTGCACCACCGGTACCGGAGCCGGCGCCGGGGCGGGCACGGGTGCCGGGACGGGCGCGCTGCCGAGGTAGCCGAGCATCACTTCCCGTTGCGCCGCCACGAGTTCGCGGGTGGTGCGCAGGAAGTCGACGACCGCCTGGTCGCGGCCGGGAGCGGGCTGGGTCATGGCGGTACTCCGGATTCGTCGGGCCGGGGGCAGGGCGGGGACCTCGGCGCCGGGCGCGCGGGCGGATCGCCCGTCCACGGCCCAGGCGGTGGCGGACGGCGCCGGGGGCCGCGCGCGCCGCAGGCGGTCGGTGCGGACGTCGACACCGGCGGCGGCGAGCTTCCCCAACGCGGTAAGGAAGCCGGTCAGGTCGGGGCCGCAGGCGACGACGGTGTGCGGGCGGTCGCCGAGGATCTCCCCGACCAGCCGGGACAGCACCCGGCCGGGACCGGCCTCGACGAACGTCCGCGCGCCCGCCGCGTACATCGCTTCGATCTGGTCGAGGAACCGCACCGGCGCGCCGATCTGCGCGGCGAGTTCGGCCTCGACGTCACCGGCGGCGTAGGGCGCCGCGGTGCGGTTCGCCCACACCGGCAGCTTCGGGTCCGCCAGGGACTCCCCGGCGAGGTCCGCCGCGAAGACGTCCCCCGCGGCGGCGACCAGCGGGCTGTGGAACGCGCAGGCGACCGGGATCCGCTTGGCGGCGAGCCCGGTCTCCCGCAGCCGCCGGACCGCGCGTTCGACCGCCGCCACCGAGCCGGAGAGGACGACCTGCTCGGGTGCGTTGTGGTTGGCCACCACGACGTCCGGGCCGATCAGGGTGGGCGTCAGCGCGTCCCGCGGTGCCTTGACGGCGGCCATCGCGCCGGGCTCGGCGACCTCGGCGATGGCCCGCGCGCGGGCCCGGCTGAGCCGCAGCAGCGTCCCGGTGCCGAACGCGCCCGCGACCGACAACGCGACCAGCTCGCCGTAGCTGTGCCCGGCCAGGAAGTCCGGCCGGACGCCGGCCCGCTCGAGCAGCCGGGCGACCGCGATCTCGACGAGCCCGAGCGCGGGCTGCGCGATCCGCGTGTCGGTAAGGGCGTTCTCCTGCTCCTGGACGGCGTCCGCGGCGAACACCCGGGGCGGGAACGCTTTCCCGGCGACGTCGGGGGCGAGCTTGAGCAGCTCGGCCAGGTCCGGGAAGTGCACGAACAGCTCGGCGAGCATGCCGGGGCGCTGGCTGCCCTGGCCGGGGAAGAGGAAGGCGACCTTCCCGGGGTCGGCGTCGGCGCGCCGGATCCCGGCAAGGGCTTTCTCGGCTTCGGCGGGCCAGTCGCGCGGGCCGTGCCGCCGGTCCGGGGCGACCGGGCCCGCCCCGAGCACGGCGTGGAAGTTGGTGCCGCCGAAGCCGAACGCGCTGACCCCGGCCAGCCGGGCCGGCTCCGCCCACGGGCGCGCCGCGGTGGTGAACGTGAACGGGCTGGTGGCCGGGTCCCAGGCCGCGTTCGGCCGGCTCAGGTGCAGCGTCGGCGGGACCACTTCGTGCCAGAGCGACAGCGCCGCCTTGATCAGCCCGGCCAGCCCGGCCGCGCACTTCGTGTGGCCGATCTGGCTCTTGACCGAGCCGAGCGCGCAGCTGCCGGGCGCGGCACCCGCGTCGGTGAAGAACCCGGTCAGCGTCCGCAGTTCGGTCGCGTCCCCGACCACCGTGCCGGTGCCGTGCGCCTCGACGAGCCCGACGTCCACCGGGGACACCCCAGCGTCGCGGTAGGCGCGTTCGAGGGCGCGGTACTGGCCTTCCGGGCGGGGCGCGGTCAGGCCGAGCGCCTTGCCGTCGCTGGCCGCGCCGACGCCCTTGACCACGGCGTAGACCCGGTCGCCGTCGCGCTCGGCGTCGGCGAGGCGCTTGAGCACCAGGCAGGCGACGCCCTCGCCGAGCGCGATCCCGTCGGCGGCGGCGTCGAACGGACGGCAGCGGCCGGTCGGCGAGAGCGCGCCCGCCGAGGTGAACATGAGGTAGTCGTGGATCCCGTTGTGCAGGTCGACCGCGCCGCAGAGGACCAGCTCGCTCGTCCCGGCGCGCAGTTCCTTGGCGGCCAGGTCCAGCGCGGCCAGCGAAGACCCGCACGCGGCGTCCACCGTGTAGTTCGCGCCACCGAGGTCGAGCCGGTTCGCGATCCGGCCGGAGATGACGTTGGCGAGCGTGCCGGGGAAGGTGTCCTCGGTGGGTTCGGGCAGCTGCGCCAGGAGTTCCGCCGGCACTTCGTCGAGGTAGCCGTCGAGCAGGGACCGCAGGGTGCCCGCGTTGGCGAGGTCGCCACCTGCTTCCGCGCCGAACACGACGCTCGTGCGTTCGCGGTCGAAGTCCCGGTTCGCGTACCCCGCGTCTTCGAGAGCCCGGCGCGCGGTCTCCAGCGACACCAGCTGCGCCGGGTCGATGCTGCCCATCGCGGACGGCGGGATCCCGAAGTCGAGCGGGTCGACGGCCACCGGCGGCAGGAAGCCGCCCCACTTCGACGTCGACTGTCCGAAGTAGACTTCCGGGTCCCAGCGCTCCGGCGGCACCTCGGTGACGGCGTCCTCGCCGCGCAGGACGTTCGACCAGAACGCTTCGAGGTCCGGCGCGCCGGGGAACGTGCAGGCCATCCCGATGACGGCGATGTCGCAGGAGTCCCCCGCCGGGACGGGTTCCTCGGGGCGGGTGAACGTTTTCCCGGCCGTGACTTCGCGGTGCAGCCGCGCGATCGTCGTCCGCCGGTCGCGCAGCACGGCGACCTGCCCGGCCATGAACATCCCCTCGGCGAGCTGGGTTTCCTCGTCGAGCACCGCGCCGCCGTGGCGGACGCCCTTGCTCGCGACGCGCAGCCGTCCGGTGTTCAGCTCCTCCAGCCGCTGCCAGGCTTCCTGCGCGGGCACGTCCCGCAGGCTCGCTTTGACCCGCTCGAACTCCGCGGTGTACGGGCTGGGCAGGCAGCGCGTGCGGTGCCCCGGCGCGGTTTCCAGCGTGGTGGTGGCCTCGGCTTCGAGCGCCCGCCGCTGGAACAGGTCCGTGATCGCGCCGTGCGCCACGGCTTCTTCGGTGAAGAGGTACGCGGTGCCCATCAGGACACCGACGGCGTCGAGCGGTGCCGCCATCGCCCGGACCACCGCCGCCGAGCGGGCGTCGTGGATGCCGCCGGCGAAGAGCACTTCGACGTCCTTCGCCGCGCCGAGTACGGCCAGTTGTTCCTCCCACAGCTCGAAACTCGGGCGGGGGCCGACGTGCCCGCCGCATTCGGCGCCCTCGAAGACGAACCGGCGGACGCCGGCGTCGAGGTACTGGCCGAGCAGGATCGGCGACGGCACGTGCACGAAGGTCGCGATCCCCTCGGCCTCGAGCGCCTTGGCCTGCCCGGGTTTCCCGCCCGCGATCAGCACGCACCGCGGCCGGGCGGCCCGGATCGCGGCGAGCTGGGCGGCACGCAGGTCGTCGGGGACGAAGCCGAGGATCCCCGCACCCCACGGGCGGTCGCCGAGCAGCTCGGCGGTGCGGGTCAGCAGTTCGGTGGTGCGCGTGCCGTTCGCGGTCGCCACGGCGACGAACGGGAACCCGCCCGCTTCGGCGACCGAGGCCGCGAACCCGGGCTGGTCGCTGACCCGCGTCATCGGCCCCTGGACGACCGGGAGCGCGGTGCCCAGCGTCCGCAGGAGCCGGTCCGGCGAGGTCACCCCGGGGACGGTGGCGCCGGTGATCCGGCGCACGTCCGATTCCACAGTGGACCTCGTGACCACGCCGGCCGCCCCGCCGGCCAGCGCGCCGACCGCGGTCCGCGGCCCGGCCACGGTTCCCCACACCGGGACGTCGAAGGCGTTCAAGAGCTGTTGCAGCAGCACGAAGTCACTCAGCTCACCACCTCGCGCGACCAGCCCCAGCGCGCCTCGGGCCACCGCCTCGGCGGCCGTGGCGACGTCACCGACCTCGGCGAGGACACCCGCCCACGGCGCTTTCGTGCGGACGGCGAACGCCGCACCCGCGGGCAGCGGGCCGTCGGTGCGCACCCCGTAGGGCACCCGGACCCGGGCGGCGACCAGTGCCACGGCCGCCGGATCGGCGCCGTCGAGCACGCCGAGGCCACCACCGCGGGCGACCGCGGCGACGGCGTCCGGGTCGCCGATGCCGAGGCAACGCAGCCGTCGAACGTGCGACGGCGGGACGAGCTCGGCCATCGGCGGACCTCCTGAGCGCGGGGCGGGGCGATCTTCAGAAATAACGCACCGGACCGGTGAAAAGCAATACTCGTGCTAGAGTACGAAACCGTGGGACACCGCATGATCATAGCCCTGACCAGCACTTTTATCACCTGGATCGCAATCTCGGAATGCATTTCCCGCACGCAAGTGACAATTCGACTTTGAAATACCTGGAGCCCGCGTGGAACTGACTGGACGGGTCGTCGCGCTGACCGGCGCGGCACACGGGATCGGGGCCGCCATGGCCCGCCGCTTCGCCGCCGAGGGGGCGGCGGGCGTGGTGGTGTCCGACGTCGACGAGACCGGCGCGGCCCGGGTGGCGGCCGAGATCACCGCCGCGGGCGGCCGGGCCGTCGCGGTGGCCGCCGACGCGACGTCCAAAAAGGACCTGAAGGCGCTGGTCGCTACCGCGCGAACCGAGTTCGGGCCGGTGGACCTGTTCTGCGCCAACGCCGGCGCGGCGTTCGGCACCGGCGTCCACGCGTCCGACGAGCAGTGGCAGAAGTCCTGGGAGCTCAACGTGCTGCAGCACGTCCACGCCGCCCAGGCCGTGCTGCCGGCGATGCTCGCGCGCGGCGAAGGGTACCTGCTGCTCACCGCGTCGGCCGCCGGGCTGCTCGGCACCCCGGGCGACGCGCCGTACTCGGTCACCAAGCACGCGGCCGTCGGCCTCGCCGAGTGGCTCGCGATCACCTACCGGCCCCGCGGGGTCCGGGTCAGCGCGCTGTGCCCGCTCGGCGTCCGGACGGCGCTGCTCGAACCCGGGATCGCCGCCGGCCACCCGGCCGCGCTGGCCATCGCGGCGGCGGCGCCGCTGCTCGAACCCGAGGACGTCGCCGAGGCGGTCGTGCACGGGCTCGGCAAGGAGGAGTTCCTGATCCTGCCGCACGAATCCGTGCGGGAATCGTTCGCGCGCAAGGCGGGCGCGGTCGACGCGTGGATCGACGAGATGGCCGTGGGAGGCTGAAAGTGGAGTACCGCAGGCTCGGCGCGAGCGGGCTCGCCGTCAGCGAGATCGCGTACGGCAACTGGCTGACGCACGGCGGACCCGGCTGCGTCGCCGCGGCGCTGGACGCCGGCGTCACGACGTTCCACACCGCCGCGGCGTGGGACGGCGGCGCGGCCGAAGAGGCCTACGGCGCAGTGTTTTCCGGCCTGGACCGCGACGAACTGGTTCTGTGCACCGGGGTGTTCTGGCCGGAGGGCCCGGGCCCGAACGCCGCCGGGCTGAGCCGCAAGCACGTGATCGCGTCCTGCGAGGGCTCGCTGCGGCGGCTGCGCACCGACCACGTCGACGTCTACCAGCTGCTGCGCTTCGACTACCGGACGCCGGTCGCGGAGACGTTCCTGACGTTGTCGGACCTGGTGCGGCAGGGGAAGATCCGGTACGTCGGCACGTCGGAGTGGACGGCCGAGCAGCTGCTGCAGGCCCACGAAGCCGCGCAGCGGTACGACGTCCCGCTGATCGCCAACCAGCCGCACTACTCGATGCTGTGGCGGGTGGCGGAGGCGCAGGTCATGCCGGTCGGCGACCGGATCGGCGTCGGGCAGTTCGCCTCGGTGCCGCTCGCGCAGGGCGTGCTGACCGGCAAGTACCGCGACGGGCGGATCCCGGCGGGCTCCCGCGCGGCCGGGCCGGCGTACGCGCGGCCGTTGCTGATGCCGGAACTGCTGGAGCGCGTGGAACTGCTGCGCGGCGTCGCTGACGACGCCGGCCTGACGATGGCGCAGCTCGCGCTGGCGTGGACGCTGCAGCACGAAACGGTCGCCGCGACGGTGACCGGGGCGAGCACGCCCGAGCAGGTCACGGAGAACGCGAAGGCCGCCGGCGTCCGGCTCGACCTCGACGTCCTGACCCGGATCGACCACCTGCTCGGCAGCTTCGTCCAGACCGACCCGCGGCTGGTGTGGTCCCCGCCCGCGCAGCCGCGCTGAAGGGGACTTTCCTCGCATCACATCGCAGGAAAGTCCCCTTCAGCCCGCGCCGAGGCAGACGAACGGGCGGCGGAACGGGTCCACGGCGATCGCGTCGGCCAGCGCCAGCGCCGGGCTCTCGCGCTCGGCCAGCGCCCGGTAGTAGTCGTCCATCGCGGCCGCCGAGGCCAGGTCGCCGACGCGGGACAGCGGCGCGATCACCGTCCGCGAGCCGCTGGCCAGCAGCGCGCTGGCGAAGCCGAGGGCTTCGTCGCCGGGCCGGATCCGGTTCAGCGCCAGCTCGCACGCGGCGAAGACGACCTGCCGCGGCGGCTGCCGCAACCCGGCCATCTCGTGCCCGAAGAGGGCACCGTCGGCGAGTTCGAGCCGGGAGAAGAGCGCGTTCTCCGGCTCGTGCGCCCCGTGCGCGGCGAAGTGCGCGAGCTTCGCGCCGTCCATCGCGCGCAGCACGGACTTCACGGTGGCCTTGGCGCCGGTCATGGTCGTCGCGGTGCGGTAGTGCGTGGTCAGCTTCTCGAGCTCACCGCGCGCCCCGGCCAGCCCGGGCCCGCGGACGAGCACGATCCGCCGCGCCCGGGTCAGCTTGGTGAGCTCGGCGGCGAGCCAGGCGGTCGCCGAGGGCGCGACGACGGTCGGCCGTCCCCGCAGCCCCGGCAGCACGCCCCACGGCACGGCGTAGAGCGGCCCGGTCGGGACGATCACCAGGTCCCGCTCGCCGAACAGCTCGGCGAGGGGCTGGATGAGCTGCGCGTCGAGCTTGTCGGCCTGCTTGCGCGCGGACGCCATGACGACCTCGGCCAGCCGCTCGGGCAGGTTGTCCGGCGCGAGCGCGTCGAGGTCGACGTTGAGCACCCGCGCGGACTCCGCGGCGGCCCCGGCCGACCCGAGCCGCACGAGCCGGCACTCGCCCCCGGCCACGACGACGGCGACCAGCTCGTCCCCGGAGGCGGCGAAGCTGATCATTGCTCGTTCCCCGAGCCGCGCGACGACTTCGGGCAACCCGGCCACCGGCCGCGGCCGCCCCCACCGCCCGGTGTGCCAGCCGAGCCGCTGGGCCTCGCGAAGCCGTTCGTTGTACTTGGCCCGCAGCCCGGCGATCGGGTGCCCGTCGTGCTGGGCCTCCTGGATGGCCTGCCCGAGCCCGCGCACCTCGGCCACGCTCGCGGCCAGCTCGGGATCGGTGCCGGCCGAGAGCGGCTCGTACCGGTAGGTCTGCGCGCGCGTGCGTTCGAGCCAGACGAACAGCCGCCGCGCGTCGTTGCGTTCGAGCACGAGCTTCACGGCGAGGTCGGCCAGCTCCTGGCCGTGGAGCGCGGTCCCGGACACGAGGTCGAGCCCGCCCATCCGGTCGCGCACGGCGTCGAGCTCGGTGAGCCCGGACCGGATTTCGGTGAGCGCTTTCGCCTGCCGCCCCTGCGCGACGGCGAGCTCGGCCCGGCAGAGGCGGCGCAGCATCCGGTAGTCGATCGGGGTGAGCTGCCCGGGCCGCGGCACCGTCCGCAGGGTCTCGACGGCCCGCCGGAGGTTCCCCCGCCGGATGTCCAGCCGCACGGCGAGCATCCGCGCGGTGGCGGCCTGCTCGGTCAGCAGCGGCGCGGGCATCTTCGCCGCGATCCGCAGGGCGCGGGTCGGCAGCGCGGCCGGGATCGCCCCGGAACGCAGCGTTTCCCGCACGTCGGCCTGCAGCCCGATCAAGGTCGCGTTGGCGACGCAGGTGCGGCAGCCGACCTTGAGCATCCCGCGCCGGGCCGACGCGGCCATGCCCCGCGCCAGCACGAGCTCGTCGTTCATGAGGGCGGCGGACGCGCGGTGCAGCTCGGCGTTCGCGCGCTTGCGGGTGACGTTGTGCTGCTCGTTCATCATCGCGAGGGCGTCGTCGAGGTGGCCGCCGGCCTCGTCCGCCAGCCCGGCCGCCATCAGCGCCTGCGCCTGCTCGAGCCGGAGCTGGAGCGGGACTTCGAGGCCGAGGGCCTGGTAGGTGCGCTCCCCGATCTGGTACAGCCGCAGAGCCTCGGGCAGGTCGCCGGTGCGGTGCGCGAGCACGCCGAGGCTGCGGCGCACGTCGGCCGCTTCCACCCGCAGCTCGTGCTTCTCGGCGAGCTCGAGCGCCCGGGTCAGGTCGCCATGCGCCTCGCGGACGTTGCCGAGCTTCGCGTGCGACCAGCCGCGCGCCGAGAGCGTCTGCACGAACGCGCCCATGCGGGCCGCGGGGTTCGTGCCGTGCGCCAGCCGGTACTCGTGGTGTTCGAGCGACTCTTCGAAGTACCCGATGCTGTCTTCGTTCCGGCCCACGGTCATGAGCTTCATGGCGTAGTTGTGGTTCAGCGACGCGCTGAGCTCGGCCTTGAGCACGGGATCGGTGACCGCGTCGATCAGCAGGCGCACGTCGTCGAGGCCGGCCAGCCCCGCGGGGACGTCCCCGGTGATCTCCGTGGAGATGGCGGCCAGGGTGCTGGCCAGGCGGATGCGCGTCACCAGCCAGTCCGTGCGGTGGGCCGGCGCCACGGGGTGGATCGAGTCGAGCAGGTTCATCCCTTGGCGAAGCTGCCGGACCCCGTCGTGGTAGCGCCCCAGGCAAGAAGCGGCGGAGGCCGCCTTCTGCAGCGTGCGCACCCGCTCGAGCACATCGGTGGGTTGGGGGTTCGTCACAGGCACACTCCTATGACAGCACAGCCGAGGGCAGAAGGAAGCCCGCCTACCGGCGAAAGATCGGCAGACGGGCGACCACCTTCGGATGATTCAGTTCACGCGCTGGTAGCAGGGGTCGCCGCAGTTGGGCGAAACCACCGGCGTTTCGGGCTTGTGCCCGACGTGCACCCAGCCGTGCTCGTCGGGCTCCGGGTGCGGAACCACCGGGCCGGCCTGCTCGATCGGCTCCGGCGTCTCTTCCGGCTTCGTGTCCGTGGGCGTCGACATGGTCGATCTCCTCTCCCCTGGGGATCTGCATGGGGACGCTGACCGTGACGGTGAGTCCCCCGTCGCGGGGCCCTCTCCCCGCGAACGGCCCAATAGTTCCACAACGGAGCAATGATCGGGAGAGTTTTCGCTACGGAAAGTCAGCCCCAAAGCTCTGATCAGGCTAGACGCCCCCCACGGAACGTCCTAAAGGGTGAAGTCTGTAACGACGTCCACTGCGGACGTGCATCGAAGGGAGATCCGCGGGTACCACCCGATCATGAAACTGACCTCCACCGTGCTCGGCGCGCCGGAGCCCCGCGCGCTCGCCGGGTTCTACTCGAAACTGCTCGGCTGGCCGATCCGCACCGACGAGCCGGAGTGGGTGACGCTGCGCCCGGACGACGGCGGCGCGGGTCTCTCGTTCCAGCTCGAAACCGGCCACGTCCCGCCCACCTGGCCGCCCGCCGACGGCGCCCAGCAGATGCAGCTGCACCTCGACATCGAAGTCGACGACCTCGCGGCGGCGACGGCCGCCGCGGTCGCCGCCGGCGCCGTCGTCGCGGACTTCCAGCCGCAGGACGACGTGCGCGTCTGCTTCGACCCCGCCGGGCACCCGTTCTGCCTCTGGACGAGGTGACGCCCCGCGTTCGACCGGTCACAGGATCCGCTATGTTCGGCTGAGGCCTGGTCGCGGCGAACGGAGTTGAGTCCTGTGGGGGTGCACCGGATCTGGCACCACGGCCTGGTCCCCACCGAAGGAAAACGCCCCCTGGACGCCTTGCGCAGCAGGCTGATCACCCGCCAGCGGCAGCACGACGACTACACCGTCACCGATCTCGGCTCCTCCGACGACGGCGGATCGCGCCGGTGCGACCTCGAATTCGCTTACGGCGACGGCGAAGGCCGCTACTCCGTTCAGGTATTCCTGTCCCTCTGCTACCGCGCCGGCGAGGACCGGGTGACGTGGCTGCTGGCCGCGGCGTGCACGCGGCCGTGGCGCAGCTGCCACGTCGCGCCGGCGCACCGGATCGGCCTGGAAGAGCTGGGCGCCAGCGGCCACGACGAAATCCCGATCGAAACCCCGGTGCTGGCCATGCGCGGCTGGTCCCGCGAGGAGTGCGACCACCTCGCCGACCTGCTGGGCGAGGCGCTGGTGGCCCCGTGGCGGACGTCGGCGGTGCTGGTGCTCGCCGAGCCGCCGACGGTACCCGTCTCGGGCTGGCCGGGGCTGGTCAACGTCTTCGACGTCGACGACCGCTTCCGCCGCACGCTCAACCGGAACCTCCCCCTCGGCTGCGCGGTGCCGCCGGGCGCGCGGCTGTACACGCCGCCGTGCGACCAGCTCCCGGATTTCGTCGAAACCGCCAGCCCGGTGTCCGGCGAAGCGCTCGAAGGCGCGATCACGCAGCTCATCCAGGCGCGCGGCCGAACGCCGCTGCCCGAAGAGTGGGCCGAGGTGGCGAGCGTGCGGGCCTGGTACGCGGCCGATCCGTTCGTCGCGCCGGAACGGGAACCGGACGCCGAACTGACCGGGAAGCTCGGCCGCGCCGAGCGCGAGCTGGCCGAGGCGCGCCGGGTGATCACGATCCTGCGGAAGAAGGCGAAGGCCCACGCCGAAGAGCGCGATCGCCACGCGTGCGAGGTGAAGGCCCTGCGCGGCCGGCTCGAGGACGTCTCCGCGACCGACGTCGCGTGCCTGCGCAAGCAGCTCGCGCAGCTGCAGGAGGAGGTGGACGACTACGCGCGCGCGTTCGAGGAGACCGAAGCCGAGCGCGACGAGCTCCGGCGCGTCAACGGGTTGCTGGCGGGCCGCCTCGCCCGCCACCACGACGCGGACGACGAAGTGGCCGCCGCCGGCCGCCCGCCGGAGGAGTTCCCCAGCTTCGCCGAGCTGATCGCCACCGCGACGGCGTCGCTGAAGCACCTCGCGATCACCGCCGACCCGGCACCGGCAGCGATCCTCGACCACCACCCGAAAGCCGCCGCCTGGCGCCGCAAGGCGTGGGACGCGCTCCGGACGCTCGACGCGTACGCGAGCGCGCGCACGTCGTCGCTCGGCGCGGGCCAGGACCCGGGCCCCGGCTTGTCGGACGTGCTCGCGTTCGCCCGCACGGGCCAGCCGGGTTCGCTGATCAGCGCCAACATCATCGCGCTGGCCGAGTCGGACACGGTGACCACGAACGAGCGGCTCCGCCAGGCCAGGACGTTCCGCGTCGACCCCCGCACCAACCCGGCGGGCCGCGACTACTTCGGCGCCCACATCGCCTTGGAGCGCTTCAAAGCGCCGGCCCCGCGCCTGCACTTCCTCGACGACACGGACCGGACGGGCACGGTGTACGTCGGCTACCTGGGCGCCCACCTGCCGACGTCGAAGACCAACTGAGCGAGAATCGCCCGCATGACGGAGAAACACCTGGCGTACTGCTGGATCACGCGCGGCGAGCGAGTGCTGTTCCTCCGCCGCGCGGCCGGCGTGTTCCGCGCGGGCCAGTGGGAGCTGCCGGGCGGAACGGCCGAGCCGGGCGAGCCCTTCGAGACGACGGCGGTCCGCGAAGCGGCCGAGGAAACCGGCTTGAGCGTTCGCGTCACGGGCGAGCTGGGGCGCGACGAGTGGCCGGACATCGCGGGCCGCGACCTCCAGATCCACGCTGTGGTCTACGCGGTCGAGGAAACCGGCACGGGCGAGGTCGTCCTCAACCCGGCGGAGCACGACGACTTCGCTTGGCTGACGCGGGCGGAAGCGCGGGAACTGCCGTTACCGGAACACTTCCGCCGGCTGCTGTCGCCTGGCTCTCCCCGTCTCCACGTCGGCTGTGCGATGTGGACCCACAAGGCGTGGCCGGGCCGGTTCCTGCCGCCGTCGCTGCCGCCCAAGGAGCGTCTGCACGCCTACGCCGGCTGGTGCAACGCGGTCGAAGGCAACACGACGTTCTACGCCACCCCCGCCCGCTCGACGGTGGAAACCTGGGCGGAGCAAACCGGTCCGGCCTTCCGGTTCGTGGTCAAGGTGCCCAAGATCGTCACGCACGAGCGCCGGTTCCACGGCGTCGAGACCGAGATGCGCACGTTCCTGGACGCGATCGAGCCCCTCGGCGACCGCGCGGTCCTGTGGACCCAGCTGCCCGGCTCGTTCGGTCCGTCCGATGTCGACGCCTTGGCCCGCTTCCTGCGCCGTCTCCCGGCCGGCCGCCGCCGCGCGGTGGAGGTCCGCCACCCGGAGTTCTTCACCGACCCCGCGTCGACCGCGCTGCTGGAGGGAACCCTGGCCGGCGTGGACGCCGAGTGGGTGCCGTTCGACACCACGGTCTTCTTCCAGAGCCCGCCGATCAGCGCCGCCGAGCAGGAGGCGTGGGCGAAGAAACCCAGGCTGCCCCGCCGATCGACGGCGTTGACCGACCAGCCGATCATCCGCTACCTGGGCCGTGATTCGATCGAGGAGACGGTCTCGGGTTGGCGGCCATGGGTGGAGGCGGCCGCCGGCTGGCTGCGAGAGGGCCGTACGCCGACAGTTTTCGTGCACACACCGGACAACAACGACGCCCCGGCGTTGGCCCGCCGCTTCCACGACGAGGTGCGGGCGCTGGTGCCGAGCCTCGAGGCTTTGCCGGAGCCGGCCCCGATCGAGCCGGCAACGCTGTTCTGAGCGGGGCCGGCTCGATCGGCGTAGCGTGTACCGATCAGCGACGGTCGCCTAGCTGAGCACGAACGAGCTGGCTCGATCCGACCAGTTCGTCGCCACGCACTTGGTCAGATCGGTGCATCGGTCGATGAACACCGACGAGGCACCGGTCAGGGTGAACCCGTCGTAGAGCTTGATGTCGCATTTGCTCGGGTTGCTGGTGTAGGTGCTGACCGAGGTGAACGTGTTGTTCATGTTGATGCCGTTGTTGTACGAGTAGATGCTCAGGTCGTACAGCTCGTAATCGTTGTTGCTGTACGAGGCGGTGCACACGTGATCGCCGGACAGGATGTTGTACCCGCCGCCCTGGTTGTAGTTGACCCAGTTGTACATCGCCACCAGGTCGTAGTCGGCGGCGGCCGATCGGTGTGCCTGCAGCTTCGACATCGAGTCGAAGCAGACCGTGGTGTGCCTGCTCAGGCTGGTGTTGCAGAAACTTCCGGTACCGGTGCTGCCGGCCGTGGCGGCGTTCGCCGCGGCCGGTTGGGCCAGGACGGCCACGGCGATCATCGACAGGGCAGCGAGAAACCTGCGTTTCATGATCTCTTCCTCCCTCAGGACCCGGCGTCGGACCGACGCCCGGGAACGCCGGCGAGTGGCGTCCGCGAGGCCCACGCGCGGACCTTCGACCCGGTTTAGCCGGCGCGGAAAGACCCAACGGCTCGGTCACCTCGACGGCCGTGGCCGGTCCGTCACCGGTCACGTTCCTTCTCCGCGGCCACGGCCGACGCGGACAGCAGCGTCGCGGCGGCGAGGCCGCCCCACAGGGTTGCCGGGCCGCGGGTGGCGAGGGCGGTGATGACCGCCGGGGAGACGGCGAGGCCGAAGCCCGTCGAGAGCTGGAAGCGGGCGAGGGCGCGGCCCAGGACGTGGGCCGGTGCGAGGGCGGTGACGAGCGCGGTGGCGCTGCCCGCGTAGCCGATCTCGCCGATCGTGCAGACCACGGACACCGCGGCGACGGCCGGGGCGCCCCAGCCGTCGGACAGGGAAGAGGCCGCGAGGAACGCGAGGTAGGACGCGGTCAGCACGACGCCGCCGAGCACCAGCACGGTCCGGCGGGGGAAGCGGGACAGCAGCACGGTGATCGGCACCTGCAGGGTGACCACCAGCACCGTGTTGGCCACGAAGACGGCCGCCGCCCACACCGGGGACGCGTGCAGCTGGGTCACCAGGACCAGCGGGACCGCGATTTCGGGGACGTTGAGGCAGAAGGCGTAGACCACGTTGGCGGTCAGGAGCGCGCGCATCCGCGGGGCGGGCCCGTCGGCCGTGACCGCAACGTCGACCGGCCGCGCGCGGAGGCGGACCGACCACGCCAAGGCCGCCGCGGCGAGGTAGGCGAGCCCGGTCGCGGCCGCCATCGCCCGCACCGCGGTGGTGCCGCCGGCCAGGCACGCGGTGGCGAGGAGCGCCCCCACGCCCAGGCCGGCGTTGCGCAGCGCGCGGCCGCCCGCGAGCGCGGCGTCGCGTTCCCGCCCGTGGGCGACCGTGGCCACGAGCGCCGCGTGGGCGACCGGCCACGCCTGGTTGCCGATGCCGAGGAAGAGCGCCGCCGCCGCGAACGGCCCGGCGTGCCCGGGCGGCGCGGCCAGCAGCAGCGCCACGCCCACCACTCGCACCAGCATCGACGCCGCCACGACCGTGCTGCGCGCGCCGCCGTCCAGCCACCGGCCCACCACGGGCACGCACCCCAGGCCCACGACGATGCCCGCCGTCATGGCGATGCCGGTGACCGGCGCGGACAGCCCGAGCACCGTCACGCCGTAGAGCAGCAGAAAGGGCCGCAGCAGGCCGGTGCCGAGCGCGTCCACGACCACGGCGGCGGCGTAGCGGGAACCGCCGGAAGCCCGGACGAGGGCGCGCGGGTGGATCTTGGTCGTCATGACGTCCACGGTGCGGCCGCCCGCCGGTCTGGCCGCGTCGATTGACGAACACCGTCAACCGGCGCCGCGGCCGGCGATCGGGCCGGTGAGAATGCGGGGATGACGTTGAGGATCACGCTCGGCGGCCCGCCGTCCGAGCGGCTGCGGTTCGCCGCTTCGCCGCTGGCCGAGCTGACCGCGATGCTGCACGCGCTGGCCGAGCCCGCGCACCACCCGCAGTTCGCCGGCTGGGCCGCGGACGTCTGGACCGGGTTGCGGCCGGAACTGGCCGACCGGCTCAGGGAAGCGGAGTTCCTCTGGCGTTCGTCGCGGGCCGACTTCCTGGTCCCGGCCGTCCCGCGCCCCACCCTCGCCGAGGAGCTGGACGACGTGGACCGGCTCGACGACGAAACCTACGTGACGGCGGCGCTCATCACGACGTGCGGCAACAACCGCGTCCACTTCGGCGCGCCGTCCCCGTTGTCCGACGCGACGGCGCGCGAGCGGGCCCTGGACCTCGCCCAAGCCCGCGGCGCGCGCCAGGAGGCGTTCGCGGAACGCCTGCTCGCGGACCCGGCGGCCGTGCGAACGCGGGTGCGCCGCACTCTCGAACTGTGCGCGGAAGCCTTCTTCGACGCCGCTTGGACCGGCATCGCCGCGCAGCTCGCCGGGGACCTGCGCCTGAAGAACGACCTGCTCCGCCGCAACGGCATCCAGGCGGCCCTCGCGTCCGTCTCCGGTTCGGTCACCCTGTCTCCCGACGGCGGCTGCATCGTCGTGGACAAGCTGCAGGACAACACGACGGCCGGTAACGGAGTCGTCTTGATCCCCAGTGTCTTCGGGCACCCGCACCTGATCGCGATCCACGCTCCCGGCCGGGAGCCGGTGGTGCAGTACCCGATCGCCCCGCCGGATCCGGTCCCGCTGGAGACGGTCACCCGCCGGCTGGCGGCCCTGGCCCACCCGGTGCGGCTGCGCCTGCTGCGCACCCTCGCCCGCGGCCCGCACACGACCGGCGAGCTGGCCCTCGCCTGGGGACTCTCGGCTCCGGAGGTTTCCCGCCACCTCGCCGTCCTGCGCCGCGCGGGCCTCCTCACGCCCCGGCGGCAGGGCCGGTACGTCCGCTACTCGGTCAACGTGCCCGAGCTGACGGCGCTGGGGACCGACCTGCTGGCGGCCGTACTGCGATAACCGGTTGAGCGAACCGATCGGTCGCTGACAGGCTGCCGTCAGCCGTCACCCGCGGGAGCCGTCCTTGACCGTCGAAACACCCCCGCCGATCGACGCCGCGCTGACGAGGCGGCTGGTCGACACGCAGTTCCCGCAGTGGGCCGGGCTGCCCCTGCGGCGGCTCGACCCGGCCGGCTCGGACCACGTGATCCACCGGCTGGGCGAAGAACTCTCCGTTCGCCTCCCCCGCCATTCCGGCGCGATCGAGCAGGCGGAGAAGGAAGCCGAGTGGCTGCCCCGGCTCGCCCCGCACCTGCCTCTCCCCGTCCCCGTCCCGGTGGCGGTGGGCGCACCCGGCTGCGGCTACCCGTGGCCGTGGGCGGTGTCGCGCTGGCTGGACGGCGAGCCGGCGACCGTCGAAGCCCTTTCGGACTCGCACGAAGCCGCTCGCGCACTGGCGGGGTTCCTGACCGCGCTCCACGGGTTCGACGCCGAACCGGCCGAGGACCTCACGCGCCGGCCACTGGCCGCCCGGGACCGGGCGACGCGGTCCGCCATCGCGGAAACCGGGGACACCTTCGGCACCACGGCGATGACCGAGCTGTGGGCCGCGGCCCTCGCCCACCGCGACCCGCCCCGGGTGTGGTGCCACGGCGACTTCCACACCGGCAACCTGCTGACGACCAACGGCCGCCTCAGCGCCGTCATCGACTTCGGCGAACTCGGCGTGGGCGACCCGGCGTGCGACCTGATCATCGCGTTCACCCTCATGTCGGCGGAGACGCGAGCCACGTTCCGCGCCGCGCTCGGAGTGGACGACGCCACCTGGACTCGCGGTCGAGGCTGGGCGTTGGCCACCGGGTTGAACGCGTACACCACCTACGCCGCGGTGAATCCCCACGTCGCGGCGCAGACCACCCGCCAGATCACCCAGGCCCTCGCCGGCTGAACGGTCCCGGTTAGGCGCCTGATCAACTCTTGGCCACCAGCGTGACAACCGTGATCACGAAACTCACGACACCGAGCACTTCGGCGAGAAGCGTGAGGCCGTCCTTGCCGACTTTGATGGACGGCACCCGCGCACCTCCCCGACGGAGGAGCAACGCCAGGTTGTCCGAGCCGCCGCCGTCTCACCCGTGATGGGACACGACGAAGCGGAAGGCACCGGCGAGCTGGTGCGCCGCGGAGCGACGTCCGGTGCTCGATGCCGCGCCTGCGTGCCGTCCCGACCGCCGTGAACCGGCTGGGCGACGCGGTGGAGTCACCGGGCCGTCAGGTACCGCAGCAGCACGCTCTCCCCGTCCGTGAGCACCGAAGCCAGCTCCAGCGCCGCCGGGTCCACCACCCCGCCGAGAGCCGCGCGGCTCGACGTGCCCGCCACCAGGAACGGCGCCACCGTCAACCGGAACTCGTCGACCACGCCCGCCTCGATCAGCGAACCGAACAGCCGCGGGCCGCCCTCGCAGTCGATGCGGCCCATGCCCTCCGCCACCAACGTCGAGACCACGCCGGCGCCCGAAACCTCGTTGTCCCCCACCACGAACACCCGCGCGCCGTTCGAGGCCCACGCCGAACGCAGCGACTCGGGAGCCGCCGAAGACGTGAACACCAGGGTCGGGACCGGCGCTCGAGTGATCACCGGCGCGTCCGGCGGCAGTGAACGGCCCGAAGTCACCACCGCCACCGGGGCGATCGGCGCCAGCCCGAACCGACGCCGGCGCTCCGCCGTGCGCGCGTCCGGGCGCATGCCCTCGAAGCCCTCCGCCATCGCCGTTCCCGCGCCCACCAGGACGACGTCCGCGAGGTCGTTGCCGAGCCGGTAGACGATCCGGTCGGCCGGGGTCGAAAGGCCGCCCGACACGCCGTCGACGGTGATCGCGCCGTCCGCGCTCGACACGAAGTTCACGGCCAGCCAGCGCGGGTCGGCCGGGTAGGCGTACAGCTGCTCGAGGTCCTCGTCGGCCAGTTCACGCTCGGCCGGCCAGACCTGCCGGATCACTCCCACCGGACCGCCTTCGCCGGCGGGCGGGTGCCCGCGATGCTCGCCGCCATCTCGGCCACGTGCCTCGTCGGGCGCGGGTGCGCCGTGCGGATGATCGCGGCCCCGGCCGACGCCGTCAGCGCCGCCAGCGCCAGGCCCGCCGGGGTCCCGTCGCCCGCCACTCCGGCCAGCACCGGCACGTCCGGGGGCAGCGACGGCGCCTCGCGCACGACCCCGACGTCGAGCACGGCCCCCTCGGCGGGCACACCGCGCGCCACCGCTTCGGACACCGACGGTCCGGCGTACCCGGCCCCGAAGCGAGCCGCGACGTCCACCAGGTCGGCGCGGGCGAGGATCAGGTCCGCACCGGCGGAACAACTGGCCGAAGCGACCGAAGCGTCCGCGGTGTCGACCGCCAGGACGAGGTCGGGAAAGGTCTCGCGTGCCCACGCGAGCAGGGGTTCGACGCCGGTTCCGGCGAAACCCACCAGGTCGGCGCCGTCCGCGACGGCACCCGAAACCGCCTCCCGCGCCGCATCGGGCTCCGGGAGCACCTGCACCACGGCCAGCACCAGCGCGTGGTCACCGCTCAACCGGCGGCCCCGGAAGACGAGGTCGGGGGTCTTCATCGCGCTCTCCCTGCTGGACATCCGTGCTTCGCGATCATAAGCGAGCCCGGCGGGGTGAGCTTTGTTCGCCGTCAGGTGGCGGGGCACCGTCGCCGGGCCACCCGACTCGCGACGGTCTCCTCAGGAGGCGAGTGCCTCGTTGATCGCCTGCAGTTCGTGCGCCGTGCGCGAGGCCGTGAACTCGATGACGTCGTACCGGGCGAGCCGCTGGACCACGAACGGGTCGCTGGCGAGCACGGCGTCGAGCTTGCCCCGCAGCATCGGGCGGGTCAGGATCACGCGGTCGGCCGCGCCGTTACCCTTTCCGCAAACCAGGAAGAGTCCTTTCGTGAATTGTTTGCGCACCCACTCCGAATGATCCGGGAGCGCGTAGTCGACTTCTGTTTCGGGCGCTGTGTAGGTCAGCAGTGCGATGTACATGATTCGATGGTAGGACTCCCGCGGCCACCGCGCACCCGAAGTTCCGGTCAAGAAAACGGGATTTCCTTTACCAAAACTTTTTCGACATTCTCACCGATTGCCGTACGCCTGTCGTCGTACGACGCGGTGTCGCCGCCGGGCCGACGCGGCGAGGGCCCGGCGGCGCGACACTACCGGCCATGAACGCACTGACGAGGATCTGGCACGACGGCCGGCGGGCCGAACGCGTCGCCTACGCCGTCGGCGCGGCGCTGTTCCTGAGCGGCGTCGCCCACGCGGTCGCGCTGCTCGCCACCGGCGGCTCGTGGCTGGGGCCGCTGTCGCTGCGCAAGGCCGTCACGTTCGGCCTGTCCTTCGGGCTGACGCTGGCGTCGGTCGCCTGGGCGACGTCGTTCCTCACCGTTCGCGACCGGTGGCGCACCGCGCTGCTCGGCGCCTTCACCGCCGCGAGCGTCGTCGAAGTCGTTCTGGTCAGCATGCAGGCGTGGCGCGGGGTGCCGTCGCACTTCAACTTCGAGACGCCGTTCGACAACGTCGTTTCGATGACGCTCGCCGCGGGCGGCGGGGTGCTCATCGTGACCGTCATCGGTTTCACGGCCGCCGCGCTGGTCGAGCCGGGCCCGGCCGCGCCGAGCCTGCGCCTGGCCGTGCGCGCCGGCCTCGTCGTGCTGCTCGTCGCGCTGGCCACCGGCGCGGTGATGATCGGCCGCGGCGTCGTGGCGGCGCGCGGCGGCGACCCGCAGCTGGCCTACACGACGGCGGGTTCACTGAAGCCGCTGCACGCGGTGGCGATGCACGCGATCCTCGTGCTGCCCGCCCTGGCCTGGCTGCTGCGGTTCACCCGCTGGCCCGAGGCGCACCGGCTGCTCGTGGTCAAGGTCGCCGTGGCCGCCGACGCCGTGCTGACCGCCGTCGTCGGCGTCGAGTCCTTCACCGGCGTGGCCCCGCTCGCCGCGCCGCTGCCGGTCACGGCCCTCTCCGCGCTGGCCGCCCTCGCGCTGGCCGGCACCGGCGGCTACGCGCTGAGCGGCGTTGAACCGCGTTCCCGATTCGTACGTGTTCGCGATGG
Organism: Amycolatopsis sp. cg9; assembly: GCF_041346945.1. NCBI lineage: Bacteria > Bacillati > Actinomycetota > Actinomycetes > Pseudonocardiales > Pseudonocardiaceae > Amycolatopsis > Amycolatopsis sp. cg9. The sequence goes on from NZ_CP166850.1 coordinate 751,240, forward strand.
GAAGGCAAGGGGCCGGTAAAGCGGCGGACGGAGAACACGCGTGCGGCACGGTATGACCACCAGGGGCCTGTTCCAGCAGAGCGCGGCCCACAGCCCGTCGTTCTTCTCCGTGGCCAGGGCGATGGGACAGCACGCCGACGACCTCGCGGACTTCTGCATCCCCTGCAACCCCTACTTCCCGACCGACGAGATGTTCGGCGAGCTGGAGCGCAACCTCCGCACCATCCTGAAGTTCTACCCGAGCGACGCCGGCGCGATCACCGCGCAGCTGGCGAGCGTGCTGCGGCTCAACCCGTCGACGATTTCGCTCGCCAACGGCTCGACCGAGCTGATCACCTGGATCGACCAGCTGCTGGTGGACTCCAGCGTCGCGGTGCCGATCCCGACGTTCGGCCGCTGGACCGACCAGCCGCTGGAGACCGGCAAGCGCGTCGACATGTTCGTGCTCAAGGAGGCGGACAACTTCGAGCTCCGCGTGGACGAGTACATCGACTTCATCAAGCGCCGCGGCTCCCGGGTCGCGGTGCTGTGCAACCCGAACAACCCCGACGGCGGCTACCTTTCGCGGCGCGAGGTGATCCGGTTCATGGACGCCCTCGAGGACCTCGACCTCGTGGTGATCGACGAATCGTTCATCGACTTCGTCGAAGTGGAGATGAACGCGTCGGTGGCGGCCGAAGCCGTCGTCCGGCCCAACGTGATCGTGCTGAAGAGCCTCGGCAAGAACTTCGGGCTGCACGGCATCCGCTTCGGCTACCAGGTGTCGAACCCGGCGCTGACGCGCAAACTGTCGGCCGCGCTGCCGAAGTGGAACCTGAACTCGCTCGCCGAAACCGTGATCTTCATGCTCGCCGAGCACCGCGCGGAATACGAGGAAAGCCTCAAGAAGCTCGCGCTCGACCGGTTCATGATGAATTCGCAGCTGAACCAGTTCCAGGAGCTGACGGTCTACCCGTCGCAGGCGAACTTCCTGCTCGTCAAGCTGCCGGCTTCGGTCGACGGCGCCGAGCTGTGCGACTACCTGCTCGCCGAGCACCACCTGCTGGTGCGCCAGTGCGGCAACAAGATCGGCATGACCAGCCAGTTCATGCGCTTCGGGGTGCGGCCGGACACCGAGGTCGAGCGGCTGGTCGAAGGGCTGCGCGGGGTCGAGCGGCTCGGCGGCGGGCGGCACGCGACGCCGACGATCGAGCTCGTCTCGCACTCCCGCGAACCGGAACGGTCGATCAGCTGAGCACGTGGGCGATGGCCGACTTCCAGGCGAACACCCGGCCGTTCGCCGAGCTCGACCGCGCCGGCCGCACGCGCCGCCTGCGCCGGCTCGCCGAAGCGGCGTTGACCGCCTACGACGTGCCGGTGGCCCGGCTGAGCCCGCTGGCGCACGGGCTCAACACGACGTTCCGCGTCGACGGCGCGGACGGCCACCGGTACGTCCTGCGCGTGCAGCGCCCGGACGGTCCGGGGCCCGCGCGGGTGCGGTCCGAGATGGCGTGGCTCGCGGCACTGGGCCGGGAAACGGACCTCGTCGTCCCGCTGCCGGTGCCGACGCGCGAGCGGGACCTGATCGTCGTGGTCGCCGACCCGGCGGTGCCCGAACCCCGCACCTGCGTGCTCTGCCACTGGGTCGACGGCCGGTTCGTCGACGAGCGGCTCAGCGCGCCGCAGCTGTACGCGGTGGGCGAGTTCACCGCGCGGCTGCACCTGCACGGCGCCCGGATGAACGGCCTCGACCGCGGCCGCGTCGACGACCTCACCGAGTTCGGCCGCACGCAGGTGGACGGCTTCTCCGCGGCGGTCGTCGAGCGGGCGGTCGCCCAGACCGGCGACGAGCGGATCCGGGACGCGGTCGCGCGCGTTCGCGCGGTGCGGGCCGAGCTGGGCTTCGGTTCCGACGCCTTCGGCCTGGTGCACGGCGACCTGCGCCAGGTGAACTACCTGTTCCACCGCGGCCGGGTGCGGGCGATCGACTTCGACGACTGCGGGTTCGGGCACTACGCCTACGACCTCGCGGTGGCCCTCGCCGAGCTCCGGCACCTGCCGCAGCGGGACGAGCTGCGGGAGGCCCTGCTGGACGGCTACCGTTCGGTGCGCCCGGCCGCCGCCACAACCGACCCGCTGGTCCTGGCCGCCTTCGCCGCCCTCCGCCGCGTCCAGCTCCGCCTCCGCTGACCCGCACTTTCACGTGAAAGTGCGGCGTTACAGCTTGGCGTTACAATTGCTATATGGCTGGACGATCGAGCAACGCCACCAGTACCCGGGACCGCCTGCTGCTGGCCGCGGGTCAGCTGCTGCACGAGGCCGGCGACGGGCCGGTGTCGACGCGGGCGATCTGCGAGCGCGCCGGCGTCCAGGCACCCACGCTGTACCACCACTTCGGCAGCAAGCAGGGCCTGCTCGACGCCGTCGTGAACTACGGCTTCACCCAGTACGTCCAGGCGCCGGACGCCGGCGGCGACCCGGTGGACCGGATCCGCGCGGGCTGGGACCGGCACGTCGAGTACGGCCTGGCGCACCCCGCGTTCTACGTGCTGCTCTACGGCCAGATCGAGCCGGGCGTGCCGTGCAACCTCACGTCGAGCGCGGAAGCGATGCTGCTGGAGCTGTTCACGCCGCTGGCGCGCGAAGGCCGGTTGCGCGTCGAGGCCGCGGAGGCCGCGCGGCAGTTCGCGGCGGCCAACAGCGGGGTCACCCTCAGCCTCATCGCCCAGCCGGAAGACGACCGCGACCTGGGGATGTCCGCGCAGGTCAGGGAGTCCGTGCTGGCCGGACTGCTCGCGGACGAACCGACCGGCGGCTCGTCCGTAGGAGCGCTCGCTGTCGCTTTGTCGACCGCGCTCGCGGACGACGTCGACGCGCTCACGACCACCGAGCGCCAGATGCTGCGGGAGTGGCTGCACCGGATCGCGGGCTGACGCCGAACTCTGGGCACCGATCGCTACATTTGATACATTGTCGTCTATGGCAAATGTAGTGAACCAGTTCGGCCTGTTCCTCGCCCCGCACCGCGACGACGCGGCCCGGAAGGAGCAGGCGATCGCGGCGGACGAGCTCGGCTACGGCGCGGTCTGGCTCGGCACCGGCCGGAACTCGGTCGGCGACCTGGCCTTCGTCGAAGACCTGCTCGCCTCGACCGAGCGGATCACCGTGGCGACGGCGATCGTCAACATGTGGGTCGACGAGCCGGAAACCCTGGCGGAGTCCTACCACCGGCTGGCCGGCCGGTACGGAAAGCGCTTGCTGCTGGGCATCGGCGTCGGGCACCCCGAGTCGGTCACCGAATACCGCAGCCCCTACGACAAGATCGTCGACTACCTCGACCGGCTCGACGCGGCCGGTGTCCCGGCGGACGCCCGGATCCTCGCCGCGCTCGGCGACCGCGTGCTGAAGCTGGCCGCCGAGCGCACCGCGGGCGCGCACCCGTACCTCGTGCCGGTCGAGCACACGCGGCACGCCCGGTCGATCCTCGGCGCGGGCAAGCTGCTCGCCCCCGAGCAGAAGGTGGTCGTCGACGACGACCCGGTGGCCGCGCGCGCCATCGGCCGCCCCTACGTCCAGAACCCGTACCTCGGCTTGCGGAACTACGTGAAGAACCTGCTGCGGCACGGGTACACCGAAGCCGACGTCGCCGGCGGGGGCAGCGATCGCCTCATCGACGACCTGGTGCTGCACGGCTCGGCGGAGACGATCGCGAAGGGGCTGCGGTCCCATGTGGACGCCGGGGCGGACCACGTGGCGGTGCAGGTGCTCGGCCCGGCACCCGACGTCGAACTGGTGCACCAGCGACGGCTCGCCGAGGTGCTGCTCTGATCAGTCCGGGGCCGGGGCCAGCGCGTTCAGGGCGTTGACGATCGTGCTTTCCTCATAGGTGAAGTGAGCGTCCAATTCGGACGCCAGCCGGTCGAACTCCGCGCGCAGCCGGACGGGATCGGGCTCTTCGCCGACCAGCCGCTGGATCTCTTCCTGCAGCCGCGCGACGACACCGTGTTCTTCCTCGAGCTTCGCCAGCGCGGGCGCGAGCGCCGGGAACCGCGCGGCGAGCATGGGGAAGATCGCGCCGCCTTCCCCGGTGTGGTGGCGGGTGAGCGCGGTGCAGAACCCGGCGCACTTCGTGGTCAGGCACCGGGTTTCCCCGTCGCGCAGGCTCCGCAGTTCGGCGCGGAGCCAGTCGTGCACCTCGACGAGCCAGTCGCCCATGCGGCGCCCACGGTCGAGCCGGTGCAGCTCGACCACGGGCAGGATCCGGGTCGTTCGCGCCTGGTACTGCGCGAACCCCGGTTCCCGCTCGGCGACCGCGGCGAACAGCGCGTCGCGGTCCGGCGGCAGCGCGGCCATCGCCTCGAAGGTCTCCGCGTCCGTTTCCACGGTGACCAACGGGTTGTGGCGGATGTTGTGGTACCACGCGGGGTGCTCCGGCGAACCCATCGCCGAAGCGACGACGACCAGGCGGCCGTCGATCGTCAAGTCCCCCAGGGGAACCCGGTGCGGACGGCCGGTGCGGGCACCGGTGGTGGTGAGGTGGATCAAGCTGCTCCTTAGGCGATGAAGGTGATCGCCGGAGGCCGTCAGCCGACACGGAACGGGCGCGCGGAGGGCACACTCCTGCCGGGGAACGGCAGAACGTGTCGTCTCAAGGGGGCTGAGTAGCCACTACCTCCGTGCGTAGGCCCATCCGGGGCGCATCCGCACAGTAGCACGGGATCAGCGCGCGGCGTCAGCGGCTTTCTGCGCCTCGTTGGCGGCTTCGTCGGCCCGCTCGTAGCTTTCCTTCGCCTGCTCGAACTCCGCCGTCGCGCGCTCGGCTCGTTCCTCGGCTTCGGCGAGCCGGGTGCGCAGGTCCTCGACGCGCGCGGTCGCCTGCTCGGCGGCCCGCTGCGTGCGGACGAGGTCGCGCTCGACGACCGCGCGCTCCTTGGCCAGTTCGGCGGCTTCCTTGCGCAGGCGGTCGCGTTCCGCGCGGGCCCGGGCGCGTTCCTCTTCCTCACGGCGGTGATCGCGCTTGGGCTTCGCCGGCTCGGCCTTGTCCACGAGCTTCTTCGCCCGCTTCCCGGTGGCGGGCGGCACGGTGGCGGCGAGGGTGAACCACTGGTCGGTGTCCTGGTGCGCGACCGACGTCAAGCGCCCGGCGACCGCGAGCGCGGCGGTGTCCGGGTCGGCCGCGACGGCTTCGAGCGTCGCCTCGACCTCGCGGGAGACGGTGTCGCTCATCGACGCCAGCCCGTGCACGATCCGCCGGACGAGTTCGCCGCGGCGCCGGGTCAGCGCACGCAGTTCGTCCCCGGCGAGCCGGGTGTGGGCATCCCGAAGCTCCGCACCCAGCTCGGCGAGTTCCCGCAACTCGCTGTCGTCTTCCCGCGCCAGCCGGTTGACGATCGCCGCCGCCGTCGTCGGCTTCCGCAGCTCCTTGATCTGCTTCGCGAGCTCGGCGTCCCCTTCGGCCTTCGCCGCTTTCGCCGCCGCGTTGCGCGCGCTGACGAACTCCGCGAGGTCGCCCCCGTAGAGCTCGCCGGCCACCGTGTCCAAGTCCATCGTGCTCCAGCGAACCACATCGGACTGGTGCGAGCACCTGCGACGAGTCATCATCGGGGGCATGTTCTTCGATCTGGGTGTCCGGGACTTCCTCGACCGCGCGGAAACGGTGTACCCGGACCGCGTCGCGGTGGTCGACGAGCCGGACCAGCCCGCGCCGAGCTGGGGTTCGCTCACCTACCGCGAAGTGGCGCGCCGGGCCCGCGCGCAGGCCGCCCACCTCGACGCGCTGGGCGTGCTGGCCGGCGGGCGCGTCGCGGTGGTGTCGCACAACGCCGCGCGGCTGCTCGTGTCGTTCTTCGGCGTGTCCGGCTGGGGCCGGATCCTGGTGCCGGTCAACTTCCGGCTGGCACCGGCCGAGGTCAAGTACATCGTGGAGCACTCCGGCGCGGAGGTGCTGATCGTCGACCCGGAGCTGGAACACCTGCTCGACACGGTGACGGCGAAGCACGTGTTCGTCCTCGGCCGCGACGACGACGCCATCTGGGGCGGCGGGGGCACCCCGCGGCCCTGGGACGGCGACGAGTCGGCCACGGCGACGGTCAACTACACGTCCGGCACGACGGCGCGCCCCAAGGGCGTCCAGCTGACCCACCGCAACATCTGGCTGAACGCGGTGGTGTTCGGCCTGCACACGACGTTGACCGACAACGACGTCCTGCTGCACACGCTGCCGATGTTCCACTGCAACGGCTGGGGCATGCCGTACGCGGTGACCGGCCTCGGCGGGCGGCACATCGTGCTGCGCAAGGTCGACGGCACCGAGATCCTGCGGCGGATCGAAGAGCACGGCGTGACGATCCTGTGCGCCGCCCCCGCGGTGGTCACGGCGGCCCTGGACGGCGCCGCGACCTGGGACGGCGAGATCCCCGGCCGCGACCGCGTCCGGATCGTCGTGGCCGGCGCGCCCCCGCCGACGCGCACGATCGAGCGGGTCCGCGCCGAGCTGGGCTGGGAGTTCATCCAGATCTACGGCCTGACGGAGACGGCCCCGCTGCTGACGGTCAACCGGATGCGCGGCGAGTGGGCCGACCTGGACCCGCACGAGCAGGCCCGCCTCCTGGGACGCGCGGGCACGCCGGCCCTGGGCGTCCGGATCGACGTCGACACCGACGGCGAGGTGCTCGCGCGGTCCAACCACAACCTGGACGGCTACTGGGAGAACCCCGAGGAGACCGCCCGCGTGCAGGAGGGCGGCTGGTTCCACACCGGCGACGGCGGCATGTTCGAAGACGGCTACCTGACGATCGCGGACCGCAAGAAGGACGTGATCATCTCGGGCGGTGAGAACGTGTCGTCGATCGAGGTGGAGGACGCCCTGAACTCCCACCCGGCGGTCCGCGAGGCCGCGGTGATCGGCATCCCGGACGAGAAGTGGGGCGAGCTGGTGACGGCGCTGGTCGTCACCTCGTCGGAGGTGACCGCGGAGGAGCTGATCGGGCACTGCCGCTCGTACCTGGCCGGGTACAAGTGCCCGAAACGCGTGGAGTTCCTGGCCGAGCTCCCCCGGACGGCGACCGGGAAGATCCAGAAGTTCAAGCTGCGCGAGCCGTTCTGGCAGGGGCAGTCCCGGCAGGTGAACTAGCGGACCAGCCGGAAGAACGTCCGCACCTCGTCGGCGAACAGCTCCGGCTGCTCGTAAGCCGCGAAGTGCCCGCCGCGCTCCAGTTCGTGCCAGTGCCGGATGTCCGTGTACCGCTTCGCCGCCCACCTCCGGGACGGCCGGGGCATCTCCGCGGGGAAGATCGAACACCCCGTCGGCACGTCGACCGTGTCGTCGGTGGCCTCGGCGAACCACTTCTGCACCTTCCGGATGCTCTCCCAGTACAGCCGCACCGAGGACGCCGCCGTGCCGGTGAGCCAGTACAGCGTCACGTCGTCGAGCAGCTCGTCCCGCGTGAACGGGAAGCCGTCGGACCAGGCGTGGAACTTCTCGACCAGCCAGCCGCACAGCCCGGCCGGCGAGTCGAGCAGGCCGTAGCCGATCGTCTGCGGCCGGGTCGACTGCAGCACCGAGTACCCGTCCTCCCAGCGTTGCGCGTGCGCCAGCGCGTCGAGCGCGGCCCGCTCGGCGGCGGTCAGGTCGTCGAACGTGGCCGGGTCCGGCGCGGCGATCGGCGGGTTCAGGTGGATGCCCGCGAGGTGGGCGGCGTCCTGCTGGGCCAGCGACGTCGTGATCGACGTCCCCCAGTCGCCGCCCTGGGCGCCGTACCGCGCGTAGCCGAGCCGCGCCATCAGCTCGGCCCAGGCCGAAGCGATCCGCTCGATGCCCCACCCCGGCGACGCGGGCTTGTCGCTGAAGCCGTAGCCCGGCAGCGACGGGATCACCAGGTGGAACTCCTCCGCGAGCGGTTCGATCACCTTCCCGAACTCGAGGAACGACCCCGGCCAGCCGTGCGTCAGGAGCAGCGGCAGCGCGTCCGCGCGCGGCGAACGCACGTGCAGGAAGTGGATGCCGAGGCCGTCGATTTCCGTGCGGTACTGGGGAAACCGGTTGAACCGGGCCTCGACGCGCCGCCAGTCGTACCCCTCCGCCCAGTAGTCGCACAACGGGCGCAGGTACGCCAGCGGCGTGCCCTGGCTCCAGTCGCCGGGCCCCGCCTCGGGCCAGCGAGTCCGCCGCAGCCGCGAGCGCAGGTCCTCGAGGTCGGCCTCGGGCACCTCGATCCGGAACGGCGAGATCACGCCGGCAGGTAGGTCAGCTGGACGACGCCGTTGGAGAACGTGGCCGATTTCGCCAGCACCAGCGGGAACGACGGGCCGTCCGCCGGGAACAGCCGCCTGCCCCGCCCGACGACGATCGGGTACAGCAGCAGGTTCAGCTCGTCGACCAGGCCTTCGGCCAGCAGCCACCGCACCGCCGTGGTGCTGCCGCTGGTCATGATGTCCCCACCCGGTCCGGCCTTCAGCGCCCGGACCGCCTCGCCGGGGTCACCGGTCAGCAGCGTCGAGTTGTTCCAGGTGACCTCGGTCAGCGTCGAGGACAGCACGTACTTGCGCACGCTGTTCATGAACTCGGCACCTTCGTCGTCCTCGACCGTCCGGCCGGGCCACGCCTCGGCGAACCCTTCGTAGGTGACGCGCCCGAGCAGCATCGCGTCGGCCGCGGCCATCCCGGCACCGACCGCTTGCCCGATTTCGTCGCTCCAGTACCGGAGAGACCACTTGTCGGGCGCCTCGACCACGCCGTCGAGCGAGGTGAACAGGTTCGCGACGATCTTGCGCATGGCCACACTATAAACCGGCGAAAGGTCAGGACCGTCCACTCGCGACGGTCGCACGCACCCGCACGCTGTCCGCCTCCGCCCGCGCGCGTTCTTCCGCCGTGGCCGGCTCCAGCCGCGCCGGGACGTCCTTGTGGTGCGGCGTGCCCGCGATCGGGTCGCGGTCCAGCGCGTCGGTGAGCAGGTTGATCCGCGGGCCGCTGACCACGCGGCCACCGTCGGCGGCCGGGTGCGCCATGCCGTAGCCGTGCGGCAGCGCCAGCTGGCCCGGCCGCAGCCCGGGGTCGGCTTCGGCGCGGACGACGACGCGCCCCGCCGGCGTCACGACGGCCACCCAGTCCCCCGGCGAGGCACCGATCGACGCCAGTTCCTCGGGCCGCGCCCGCAACGCGCCGTCCGGGTCGGTGCGGCGCCAGCGCGGGTCGCGCAGGATCTGGTTCGCGTTGTGCGCCCGGCGCTGCCCGTTGAGCAGGGAAAACGGGAACTCCGGTGCGGGCCGTTCCGCGGCCGGGTCCAGCGCCGCCAGCCAGTCGAGCAGCTCCGGCACGGCCAGCCGGACGCGCTCGCGCCGCATCAGGCTCCACACCTCGTCCTGCTCGTGCGCCGAAAACGGCGTCGGACCGGCCAGGACGCGGTCGAAGAGCTCTTCGCCGAGCTGCCCCCCGGTCGACGCACTGCCGAGCGCGCGCTGCACCGGCACGGTCATCGTCTTCGCCGCGCGGTGGCACCCCGCCCACAGCGGCGCGATCGAGGCGGCACCGCCGGGCAGCGAGGCCCCCAGCGTCCGGTAGAGCAGCACCGGCAGGATCGCCGCCCGCTCCGGCATCGCCCGCACCAGCGCGCCGATCCCGGCCTGCAGCTCCGACCGCGGCCCCGCGGCCAGCTCGCCCAGCACGTCGGACGGCGGGAGCACGCCGAGCGCGTCGAACAGCCGCGTGTAGATCTCGGCCTCGACCAGCGTGCCCGGCAGCGGGTCCAGCAACGGGCGCCGCAGCTGGAAGTAGTTCGTCGGCCATTCGAACGTGAAGAGCGTGAACTCCCACTTTTCGTGCTGCGAAGCCGCCGGCAGCACGTACTCGGCCAGCGCGGCCGTTTCGGTGTAGGCGACGTCGACGACCACGGACAGCTCGGCGGCGCGGATCGCGCGTTCGACCTCCCGCGTCCCCGCGAAGGTGTTGGCGGGGTTCGACGACTCCACCCAGAGCGCGCGGACGCGGTTCGGGTGATCGGCGAGGATCTCCTCGGCGAGCGTGTTCGCCGGCAGCAGGCCGCCGATGTACTCGAACCCGGTGATCTCGGAGCGCTGCCCGCCCGCCGAACCCCACAGCGGCAGCAGCCACGAGTGCAGGTTGTTCGTGCCGCGCCGCCCGAAGTGGCCGGTGAGCAGGTACAGCAGCTTTTCGAGGTAGCTGTTGAGCGTCGAGTGCCGTCCCTGCTGGATGCCCAGCTCGACGCGCACGGTCATCGCCTCCGCCGCCAGGATCAGCTCGACCGCGCGCTCGACGTCCACCCGGGACACTTCGGCGTGCGCGATCCACTCGTCCACCGGCACTTTCGCCAGCACGGCGGCGACCTCGCCGAAGCCTTCGGCGCGCTCCGCCAAGAAGGCCTCGTCCGCGCCACCGCGTTCGAGCAGCAGCGCCAGGATCGCGCCCAGCAGGTAGGCGTCGGTGCCGGGCCGCAGCGGGAGGTGCAGGTCGGCCATCTCGGCGGTTTCGGTGCGCCGCGGGTCGATCACGATCATCCGGCGGGCCGGGTCGTTCTTGAGCGTGTTCAGCGCGTGCCGCGCGTTGCTGAACCCGTGTGCCTGCCAGGGGTTGCAGCCGAGCACGACCAGCAGGTCGCAGTGCTCGACGTCCTCGGCGGTGTGCACGAGGGCCGAGCCGAACAGCTGCCCGTTGACCCAGAAGTCGCCGGTCTTCTCCTGCGAAAGCGCGTTGAAGTGGCGGGTCGAGTTCATCCACTTCAACAGCGAAGCGCCGTACGCGCCGCCAGAGTGGTTGCCCTGGCCGCCACCGCCGACGTAGGCGAACGAGCCGGGCCGCCCGGCCGCGGTGTCGGCGTCCCGGATCGCGTGCAGCTTGGCGGCGATCTCGGTGAGCGCGGTGTCCCAGCCGATCGGTTCGTGGGTGCCGTCCGGACGACGGCGCAGCGGCGTCGTCAAGCGGTCGTCGTGGTCGCCGTACCAGGTCAGGCGCTGAGCTTTCTGGCAGAGGTACCCGGCGGAGCGCGGGTGCGCCTTGTCCCCGCGGACACGGGTGATCTTCCGCCCCTCGACCTGCACCTCCAGGCCGCAGTTGAGGTAGCAGAGGCTGCACGCGGTGCGCTGCCACTCGCCCATGGCGTTCCCCTTCACAGCAGGTCGAGCGCCCGGCCGAGGGTGGTCAAGCGCGCTTCGAGCGTTTCGCCGGCCGGGTACAGCCGGACCGTGTCGATGCCGGTGTCGCGCCAGACGCGCAGCCGGTCCCGCACCATGTCCTCGGTGCCGATCAACGTCGTGCCGAGCACCATTTCGTCGGTGACGAGCGCGGCGGCGCCGTCGCGGTCGCCGGCCTGCCAGCGCTCGCGGACTTCGGCGGCGACGTCCGCCCAGCCCTGGCGGCTGTAGGCGTTGTTGTAGAAGTTCGTGGTGGCCGAGCCCATCCCGCCGAGGCTGAAGGCGAGCTCCTTCTTGCGGCTGCCGACCAGGGCGCGCAGTTCGTCCTCGTTGTCGGCGAAGGCGACTTCGGCGCCCTGGCAGACGTCGATGTCCGTGCGCTGCCTTCCGGCCTTCGCGAGACCGGCGTCGAGCGGGCCGAAGTACGCGTGGGCGCCTTCGGGCACGAAGCTGGTGCCGAGCCAGCCGTCCGCGACCTCGCCGGTGAGCTCGAGGAGCTTGGGCGACAGCGTCGCGAGGTAGATCGGGATGTCCGGGTTCGGTGCGGTCGACAGCCGCATCGGGCGCGCCTCGCCGGGCAGCGGGATCTCGAACGCCTTGCCGGAGAAGGAAACCTTCTCGCCGGCGAACGCCCGGCGGATGATCTCGACGGTCTCCCGCATCCGCGTCAGCGGCTTCGCGAACGGAACGCCGTGCAGGCCCTCGATGACCTGCGGCCCGGACGGCCCGAGCCCGAGCGCGAACCGCCCGCCGGACAGGTCGGCGAGGGTGAGCGCGGCCTGCGCGATCGCGACCGGCGTGCGGGTGCCGAGCTGGATGATGCCGGAGCCGAGCCGGATCCGGTCGGTGCGCGCGGCGAGGTAGCCGAGGGCGGACGGCGCGTCGGCACCCCAGGCTTCGGCGACCCAGCAGACGTCGAGGCCGAGCTTTTCCGCCTCCAGCACGAAGTCCAGCGTCTCGCGGGTGTCCCGGGAGAACTCGACGGTCGTCGCGGTCCTCACCCGTTCTCCACGCGGTCCTTGATCGCGGCCAGGTTGCCGGTCATCGCCGTTTCGAACTCGCGCATCCGGACGAAGACGATCTTCTGTTCCTTTTCCGGCATCCGGTCGATGGCGAAGGACAACCCGGACCGGCCGGGCCCCATCCGCACCCACTGGCTCAGCCGGGTGCCGCCGCGGTCGGGCTCGAGGGTGAACTTCCAGACCGCGCTCGGCTCGGCGGGGTCGGCGACGGCCCACGAGAACACGCGCGGGGCTTCGCACTCCACGACGTACGAGGTGGTCTCCCACTCGCCGAAGGCGTCGTGCTTGCTGCGGCCGACGAACTTGCGCCCGGCCTCGCACCACTCGACGGACTGGAGCTCCGCGCTCAGCTCGGGCATCAGCGCGATGTCCGAAACGACCGGCCAGACGTCCTCGGGCACGGCGTCGATCCAGGTCGAGACCTCGGCCGTCGGCAGGTCGGCGTACCTCGCGCCGGTCCACTCCATCGTGGTCTCACCTCTCTCGTAGAGCCGTCTGACCACGATAGTTGCGTAGATAGACCTACGCTGTCAACGTCACTCCTGCCGGGCGAAGCGCGCCTCGACGTCCGGCCGCCGCGCCAGCCGGGGCGGGAACCCGGGGCCGCGGCGCATCCGCGTTTCTTTCGGCGTCATCGGCTCGCCGCACTCCGCGCAGACGATTTCGGCGTGCGTGTCGTGCCCGCAGGCGAGGTGGTGGACGGTGATCGGCGGGCCGGCTTCGGTGGCGAGCCACTTGTCGCCCCAGCGGGTCATCGCGAGCAGCACCGGGTAGAAGTCGCGGCCCTTCTCGGTGAGCACGTAGTCGTAGCGCACCGGCTCGGTCTGGTAGGCGACCTTCTCCAGCAGCCCCTCCTCGACCAGCCGCTTGAGCCGGTCGGCGAGGGTGTTGCGGGCGATGCCGAGCGCCTGCTGGAACTCGTCGAAGCGGTGCACGCCGTAGAAGGCGTCCCGCAGCACCAGCGGCGTCCACCAGTCCCCCAGCAGATCCATGGTGCGCGCGATCGAGCACGGCCACTGCGCGAACGATGTCCGTTTCATGCGGCCGAGGGTACGCCGTTTCGCAGAGAGACTCAGCAGGTCAGCCGCATGACCACCCGCCGGGCGGTCGGCCGGCTGACTTCGTCGAACCCGGCGTCGGCGAAGGTCTTGCGGGTACCGACGAACAGTTCACCCGGCCAGGCGACCTTGTCCCCCGGCTCGATCGCGTACCCCTCGACCGCTTTCGCGCCCCGCCCCCGCGCGAAGTCCACGGCGGCTTTGGCGAGCGCGGCGCTCACCCCACGCCGCCGGAACCCCTTGCGGGTGACGAAGCAGGTGACGGCCCAGACCCCGTCGTCGGCGGGGTCCTCGTCCCGCCCGTCCCAGACGACGCGGCTGGTGAGCAGCCGCCGGTAGGCGGTGCGCGGCTCGACCGCGCACCACCCGGCGGGCTCCCCGTCGAGGAAGGCGACGATCCCGGTGGCTCGTTCGGCGGTCTGCGCCCGCAACCGCTCAGCGCGTGCTTCGGCGGTCCCGGCCCGCCACTCGGCCGGCGTCTCCTTGAAGTACTGGCACCGGCACCGCGCGGGGTCACCGCGGTCGCCGAAGATCGCCTGCAGGTCGGCCCAGTCCACCTGGTCGGCGGGTACGACGGTCAGCATTCTCCGACGCTAAACCACGTGCCCGGTGGTCACGTCGACGTGGTCGGGCACCTCGTCGTGGTCGTCCCCGACCGAGAGCGTCCCGGCGGGCTCGACCAGCAGCACGCTCGCCCCGTCCTTCGACGACGGCTTGTGGTAGGTGCCCTTGGGCGCGACGAAAACCTGCCCCTTGGTCAGTGACACGACCCGTTCGCCCGGATCGCGAAGCCCGATCTCGATCTCGCCGTCGAGGACGAGGAAGAACTCATCGGTGTCCAGGTGGACGTGCCAGACGTGCTCACCGTCGAACCGAGCGAGCCGGACGTCGTAGTCGTTGACACGGCTGACGATCCGCGGGCTCCAGGCGGCGTCGAAGCTCGCGAGGACTTCATTGAGGTCGATCGGGTTCATGCGTCCCATCCTCGGCCTGGCTTTCCTGCGGGACGAGTGCTAGGAATCGCACATGCCGCAAGAATTCTCGCACCGGGTGGTGGCGATCGTGACGGAGGAATCGAACCCGTTCGAGATGGGCGTGGCCACGGAGCTGTTCGGCCTGCGCCGCCCGGAGCTGAACCGGCCTTGGTACGACTTCACCCTGTGTTCGGCGACGCCCGAGGTGAGGATGAACCTGGGCATGTTCACGCTGTCCGGAGTCGCCGGCCTGGAGGCGGCGGAGACGGCGGACACCCTCATCACCCCGGCCCGCCCGAACACCGGCGCCCCGACCGACCCGGCGATCATCACGGCCATCCGCAGAGCAGCCTCCCGGGGCGCGCGCCTGGTGAGCTTCTGCACGGGCGCGTTCGCGTTGGCCGAAGCGGGTGTTTTGGACGGCCGCCGCGCGACAACGCATTGGCAGTGGGCGGCGGAGTTCGCCGCACGCTTCCCGGCGGTCCAGTGGGAGCCGGACGTGCTGTTCGTCGACGAGGGCGATGTGCTGACGGCGGCGGGCAGCGCGGCATCCCTGGACCTGGGCCTGCACATCATCCACCGCGACCACGGCGCGGAGGTGGCCAACGCGGTCAGCCGGCGGCTGGTGTTCACGGGCCACCGGGATGGCGGGCAGCAGCAGTTCATCGCGCGGCCGGTGCCTGCGGTGCCGGACACTTCGCTGGCGCCGGTCCTGGCTTGGGCCCTTTCCCACCTGGACCAGCCTCTTACGGTCACCGACCTCGCGGCTCGCGCCGCAACCAGCCCGGCGACCTTGCACCGGAAGTTCCGGGCGGAGCTGGGGACAACGCCGTTGGCGTGGCTGACGACGGAGCGGGTGACGCTGGCGTGCCGTTTGATCGAGCGCGGCGAGCTGCGCCTGGACCGGGTGGCCGAGGCGAGCGGCTTCGGAACGGCGGCGAACCTACGGCTGCAGTTGCGGCGGCACACGGGGTTGAGCCCGAGTGCCTACCGCCGCCGCTTCGGCCCGGCGGCTTGAGGTTCAGAGCAACCGCTCGAGCAGTTCACGCGCCTCGGCTCGGCACAATTCGCTCACGCGCGCCAGCAACCGGGCGGCGGAGATCCGGATGTGCTGCGGAGCTTGCTCGTCGTGCGCGATCTCGCGGGCCACGATCGCCGCAGCCTCCCGGTGATCCCGATGCAGTCGTGCGGCAGCCCAAGCGCTGCGGCACCGGACAACCGGACCGAGACTGTGGTCCCGAGCCATTTCGATCAGCCCGCGCGCACCTTCGTCGGGCTCGAAGTCACCGATCGCCTTCCAGACCTGAACCCGGACGAGCGGCCTTCCCTCAGAGCGGAACCCGCGCAACACCTTGAGGACGTCACCTCGGAGGTCCGGTCGAAGCATCCCCAGGCTCGCGGCAGCATCGCGCCGCGCGGTGACCGGGAGCGCTTCGTCCCGCATCAGCTTCTCCAACATCGCCGTCCCGAGCTCGTGTCCTCGCAGCCCGCGTTCGGCAAGATCCTTGGCTGCCGACCAACGCATTCTCGGGTGACAGCTCGAATCGGTAGAAATCGAGCTGAAGAGCTCCGCGGCCGCGACACGGTCACCGCGGGTGTATCCGACCAGCTTCTTCGCCGCAGTCTGCCGCAGCGGGATCGATTCGCGGTGGTCGTCGCGGATCGCGCGGACGTTGTCCAAGCGCCCCAGGTCGAACAGGATGCACAGCCGGCGCCGATCCGCCAGCCGCTCATCAGTCAAGAGGTTCTCAAGGTGTTTCCGACTTTGCCCGGGGAGCTCGGAGGTGAGCTCGACAAGCACTGATCCGGCCACTGCCCGCTCGCGACCGGGTCGGCCGGCATCGGCAAGCACGGCCTGCGCGTCGACAACAAACTGCTTGCGCCAGCGGCGATCCAGCGATGCCAGTTCCCGTCGAGCGCGGCGGCCGGCGACCCGGCCACGACTCAGCTTCTCGAGCTCTCCGACGGCCTTGGGCTCGAGCTCCGGCGACATCTTACTCAGAGTTACAGCTGCACTGATCCGGCCAGCAGGTCCCGTTTCAGCACCGGCGAGCCGATCGAGGAGTACTCGTTCGGCTTTCGCGGCCAGAGGTCCGTCCTTCCATCGGTTGACGTGCTCCGCCCAGGTCTCCGGAGAGACAAGTCGGTCCGACAACAGAATTCGTCCCAAGAGTCGGCGGTCTTTTCCGGTGAGGTCACGAAGCAGTGCGGCGCGAACCCAGCCGGACGCGGCAGCCGGGTCATGCGCCAGTGCCAGCCGGTACCGGATGGTGGTGTTGTCGGGCCGGAAATAGCTGAGCCACCACAGCGCCTCACGACGCTCTCGTGGCGTCAGCTCAGCTGCTCCAGCGAACTGCAACAAGGTCCGGCGAGCACACCCGCCCGCCGATGGATCAATTCTTCCCAGTTCATAGGCGGCACTGCATCGCTGATCGATCGGCCTCCCTTCATCCGCCATCACCGTACGAAATTTCGAGGCAGAAGCGGGAATGGAGGCCGAGTCCACAGAAGCCAGTTCCGTCATCACCCTGTTGCGCCAGAACGTTTCGAGGTATGGGTCTTGAGCCTGCGATCTTAGTTCGGCGATAGCCTCGGACGTTCGAGCGGGAAACATCTCCGTGACAAGGACAGCCGATTGCAGCCGACGTGAATAGTCAGTATTACGATCGCCAATAACCACACACAGGTCATCGACCATATCCGCGGCAAGCTCGACCACGCCGCGGATCCACCTACTCCAGATGTAGTCAGGCAATTTCGCCCGCAGTTCGATTATTATCGAAGCGGCGACCGCAGGTGGCACGATTTTGTTCCTCGCCAAGATTGCCACCGCCTCGCATCGCGCGGTAGCCTCCGCCGAAAAGTCGGCAGCGATCTCACGCAGTGCGGAAAATACACCATCGTCATCCAAGTCGTCGAGAGCGGCCATCGCCTCCGCCGCACCGCAGACTCGACC
This sequence comes from Amycolatopsis sp. cg9, assembly GCF_041346945.1. Classification (NCBI taxonomy): domain Bacteria; kingdom Bacillati; phylum Actinomycetota; class Actinomycetes; order Pseudonocardiales; family Pseudonocardiaceae; genus Amycolatopsis; species Amycolatopsis sp. cg9. The sequence goes on from NZ_CP166850.1 coordinate 768,377, forward strand.
AGGACGAGTGCCGCGGGAAACCGCCATGGTCCGCAGAGCATCAGCCACAATGCGACGCGGCTGCGCGCCAGCGCGGCTGACTTGGCGCCCGCAGAGAACGAGCTGATCATCGCCCATCACGTCCCGCGCCAGCTCGGCCATCCCCCGGACGGCCGTGGCGTGATACCGGTTGTGCATCCACAGCAGCGTGAAAACCGCGTCACACCGCTGGCGTCCACCGAGTTCACGATCGTCGATCAATCGTTCCAGCGCACATCCCAGCTCGCTTGGATCCGGGGCAGCCCAATGATAGGCGGGGATCCCTTCACTCCACGCCTCGCCGCCTTCTTGCCCGCCCTGAAGCCCAATCAGCTCGGCGAAAGCTCGCCGGTCCAGATCCGGATCGAGACATTCGAGCTGCCGCCGGCTTTCCAACCGGATCTTCATCGGAAGCGACTCAGCACTGAGGCGAATCAAGTGACCGATTGCTTCGGCATGATATTCCGGCCCGAGAGCGGAAAACTCGATCGCCGCCCGGCACCGCGTCTCGACAGTGGATTCCGGGCGGTTCAGCGCGGAGCGGAGCTTTTCGACGGCCAAAGCCTTGTTCGGCCCACCCAGCGTGGCAAGGAATCCGAGTGCGTTCTCGGAGAGCCCGTCGTACCCCTGCTCATGAGTCGCAGCACGGGTCAGCGCCTGCGCAGCATCCGGCCAATGATCGGGCCCGAGGTCGATCAGCCTGCTCCCCGCCGTGAGCAAGAATCCTGGCTGCACTGCCGGATCGTCCAGCACCGAACGGACGAGTGCCACGGCCGGTTCATGAAATTCGGGCCCGCAGTCGGCAAGCGTCGATCCGAGGTATGCCAGGTCGAAAGTTTTGGCAGCCGGTCCGTTCGCCAGTCCGAGGACCAGTTCGCCTGCTCGCGCACGGTGCTGGGGGCCCAGCTGGAGCAGGACACTGGCGCTTTGAACGCGAACGTGGCCAGGCAGCCGTGGATCGAGGACCCGGCCTTCGAGCGTTGCGGCGGCTTCCGCTAGATACTCCGGCCCCAACGACGCCAGACCGAGCGCGGCGTCCTCGATCGCGTGGGTCGACCACGACCGACGGTGCAGCACGGCTCGGAACACCATCGCACAGCGTTCGTGGAACTGGACGTCGATCTCCAGAAGACTCGCTGCCGCGGCGACGAGGTCCCGATCCGTGGAACCGGAGTTTTTCAGCACCGCAGTCAGCGTCTCGATCGCCCGGGCTCGGGGTTCCGGGCCCAAGCCCGCGAGGACGACGGCGGCGTCGCCGTGCTGCGAAGCCGTGGCGGCAGGGTTGTAGAGCACTGATTCCAAACCGAATATCGCCGCGCCGCGATCGTCCCCACCACATCGGGAGAGCGCCTCGGCGGCGTCGAGACGAGCCTGCACACCGACGCTCGCTTCCCGCACCACAGTCCGGAGTGTCTCCACCGCCTCCGCACGGGTGTCGTGACCGAGCCTCGTCCCCAACGCCACGGCCGCCTCGACGCGCGAAGGCCACGGGACCCGACCGTCGCGCATGAGGTCGTGGAGCCAGCCCACCAGACCAGGGTGATGTGCGGCCCGGCTGACCTCGGCGAGGATTTCCCCACCCGGATCCTGGGTGGTCGTGGCCCATGCGCGCGCCGTGGCCAGGAACCCACTCACGACGCTTGTTCCCGCAGGCACGTGCCAGGCAAGCAGACGAGCAGCGAGAAGGTGCTGCTGAGGTCCGCTGTTATGGAGGTACTGGATCAGCCGGTCCGCCTCCGCCGGGTATAACCGCGTGTAGTGCAGCAAGACTCGCCGGGCATAACGACCACGTTCTTCAGGCTCGGCGGCGTGCAGCAGCTCGACGAAGTCCCGGTTCGACGGATCGAAGCGCCCGGGCAGCAGGCGGCCCTTCGCGGTCGCCGCGAGGTGCTCGGCGAAACTGTGGTGCAGGAAGCCGAGTTCATCGCCGCGGAGGAGGAACGGGCCAACGGCACGCAAGTGACCGACGAGCTGTTCGCGCCAGTCCGCCAAGGCATCCAATTCGGGCTGCTCAGAGCGCATCCAGTCACATGCCGCCGTGACCAAGGATGTATCTTCCTCGAGCCTGATCCGACCCAGGTGCTCCAGGAGCCGGCCGCAGTGCCCGTCGAAGGGGCCGGGCGGCGCCGTGTGGCCGGTCTTGAGGTAGCCGAGGTAAGCCTCGTAAAGCTCGTACTGGTTGTCCGGCAGCGGGCGGTCGGCGTACTGCTCGAAGATGATCGCCGCGATCGTGGCGAGCAACGGGACTCTGACCAGTTCGTCCAGGTGAGCATCCCGGACCTGGCGCACAAACCTCTTCGCCTCGCCGGCGAACTCGGTGAACCAGTGCTCCGCGAACAGGCGGAACGCTTCCTCGTCGAACGGTAGCAGTTCGTAGCGCGCCGCCCCGATCCGCTGGAAGGGGGCCAGCGTTGATCCCTCGATCGGCCGTGTGGTGAGGACGACGCGGTAGGCGGCTGTGACGTCCGAAGCCCTGGCGGCGAGCACCGAGACCATCCGATCCCGGACGGCGGTGTCGGCAATCTCATCAAGCCCGTCCACCAGCAGCAACCATCTGCATCCGACGACCCGCCCGGTGAGGTCGTCGGGTCCCAGCGGCTGGTCGAGCATCGCCCCGTACTCACTTCGGACGGTATCGGCCAGCGCCTCGAAAAAGGGTAGTTCGAGCCTGGTCGCGAGTTCACGCGCGGTCAGTCGCAGCGGGACGACGGGCTCACCCAGGGGTGGGGATTCGTCGAACGCCTGCCACTGGTAGGCCACGTCGGCGGCCAGCCGCAGGGACAGGGTGGATTTCCCCTGGCCAGGCCCGCCGGTCACCAGCATGTGCTCGGCACCGTCGAGCGCTTCCCGCATGCTCCGCGACGGCGGCCGCACCGTGAGCCGCGCGGTCGGTCGGCCAGGGACGTCGATCAACCGCCCCTTGCTGTCGAGCACCGGGAGCGATCGCGCCTGATCGGACGGCTGGAGTTCGGACCCCGTCGTCACGTCCTGGCGCACGTAAACGGTCGAAAGCGACGGACGCCGTGCACCTCGCAACCGATACGGCATGATCTCCGCGTTCTCGATCTGCGCCCGCAACAGCGAAGCGATCTTCGCCGGCAGCTCAGGCAGCTCGTCCCACCCCGCCGGCGGGTCCACCACAGCCGGCGGCACCTCCCGAGGCACGCCGACGTACATGTCGCCGTGCACCGCCGTCACCTGGACTGCCGTGCCGTCGACCTTTCCCGAAATCACGTTCGCCGTCTCCGGGTGCACTTCCTCTGCCACGCGGTCTCCTCCTGCCCGGCCGGATCCTCCCACGCGGGACCGCCTCCGCGGCGTATTCTGCGGGACCGGTGGATCGGGTGACCGTGTGGAAAGCGGAAAGCTCACCCGCTCGGCCGAACCACACTCGGTGATGACGGACAGGGGAGGTCGGCATGACGATCAACGACGAGTTGCCGCCGTATCGGGCTTTGCTGGTGGTGGACACCAAGGGGTTCGGGAGCAATTCCGATGCCGATCAAGGGGTGCTCGCCGCGATGATTCCGGATGTGCTCGGTCAGGCTTTCGAACGCGCCGGGCTCGGCGAAGTCTGGAAGACCGCCTTGTTCCCGCACGGCACCGGCGACGGGTACGGCGTCGGGTTCGAACCGCGATTCCTGCCTGCCGTCGTCTCGAAGTTCTTCGACGCGCTCGAAAGCGTGCTCGCCGAACGGGATGTGCGGCTGCGGGCCACCAGCCGGTACCTGCGGATGCGGATGCGGGCCAGCCTGAACGTCGGGCCGATTCGCGAAGCCGACGGCGAAAGTTCCGCCGTCGCGATCGGGGCCGCGGTGATCACCACCCATCGGCTGCTCGATTCCGCGCCGGTGCGGGAGGTGCTCACCCTGTCCGATCCCGACCAGACTTTCCTGTCCGTCGTGCTGTCGCAGCGGATCTTCGAGGACGTTCTCGCCAGCGGTTACGCGACACTGCCGAAATCACGGGTAGTGCCGGCCGACGTCGAGGTCAAGGAATACCGCGGCACGGTTTACCTCTACGTGCCGAACCCCAGTGGAGAACTGCTGCGGCGCGGCGTCGGAACGGGATACGAAAAGAAACTGGCCGCCACGGAGGAAGTGCGGCCCGAAGGGACGACGAACGTGATCACCGGGATGCACGGCGGCACCGCCATCCAGATCGGCCGCGTGCACGGGAACGTGAACCACTCCGGAAGCTAACGCAGCTCGGTGAGCGCCGCCGCCAGTGCGTTCTGCTGCACCCCCGCCGGATAGCCGCGCGGGTCCGCCGCCGCCAAGACGTTCAAGCCCTCCACCAACGCCACCAAGCTCTTCGTCGTCAGCTCGACCCGCTCGTCCGTCCACTCAGGACGGCACGCCGCCACCAGCCGCCCCACCCTGGCCAGGAACGAGTGGTTGGCGGCGCGGTGGCGTTCGGCCAGGTCGTCGTCGGCCAGTGCCGCCGCCAGGAAGCCCACCCACACGCGGGATTCGTCGTGGTGGCCGTGCGGGAGGTCGACCGCCTGGCCGAGGACCGCTTCCAGCGCCCCGAACGCGTCGAGACTCGCCGCCTCGGCCGCGTCCGCGCGGACTGCCGTGCGCTCGTAGAGGAGGTCTCGCGCGTGCAGCAGCAGGGCCTTCTTGGTCGGGAACGCGTGCATGACCAGGCCCGTCGTGCAGCCGGCGCGCTCGGCGACCGCGCGCAGCGTCAGTCCCGGGAGGCCGTCCTCGGCGAGTACCCGCCACGTCGCGTTGGACAGCAGGTCCCGTTGCGCCTGGACGTCGCGCTGCTTCGGCAAGTCCGCCTCCTTCCCGGGAAGCGTAACAGATGCTACGGTAACAACTGTTACGGATAAGGGGGTACCACCTGATGCTCGACTGCACGTTCGCCATCGACCCGGTGACCTGGGACGACCCCGACGCCGTCCGCCTGCGCGCGGCCCAGCGCACCGAACTGGACGCCCGCTACGGCACCGGCGACCACGAGCCCGGCGCGGTCCCGACCGCCGAGACCGTCGCCGTGTTCCTCGTCGCGCGGGACGCCGCCGGGACGGCTCTCGGCTGCGGTGGGCTGCGGCTGCTCGGACCGGGGTCCGGCGAGGTCAAGCGCATGTACGTCGAGCCGGCGGCCCGCGGCACCGGCGTCGCGACCGCCCTGCTGCGCGCGCTCGAAGACCACGCGCGGGAGCTCGGCATCGCCCGGCTGCTGCTGGAGACCGGCACCGGGCAGCCGGACGCGATCCGCTTCTACCGGCGCGAAGGCTACGAACCGATCGAGGCGTACGGGCCGTACGTCGGCGAGCCGCTCTCGCGGTGTTACGCGCGCGACCTCTGATCGGATTTCCGATGGGCGGCCCAGGCCGGCCTATTGGTGACCGAGGGGTGCACCGCCCTACCGTCGAGGGCACGGTGATCCCGACAAGACGGAGTTCCCTTGCGCATCAAGCAGATCGGCGTCGCGCTGACCGCGGCCGCCACCCTCGTCCTCCCCGCCGCGCCCGCCCAGGCGGCCGCGCGGATCATCCCGCTCGACCTCGCCGCCGGGCAGCAGCCGGAAAACCTCGCGCTCGAGCCCGACGGTTCGGCCGATCTCACCTTCGCCTACACCGGCGAAATCGGCCGGGTCACGCCCGGCGGCCGGGTGAGCGTCATCGCCCGCGTCCCCGTGCCCGCCGACGGCGACGTCCCGGTCGTCCACAGGAACCTGTTCCTCGGCGGCATCGTGCGGGCCCCGGGCGGCGACCTCTACTTCGCCGTCTCCACCGGCACGGCGGCGACCGGCCTCTACCGCGTGCGGCCGGGCGGCACCCCGGTCAAGGTGGCTTCCCTGCCGCCGTCCGGGTTCCAGAACGGTGTCGCGCGCGATCCCGCCAGCGGTGACGTCTTCGTCGCCGATTCGTTCGGTTCGGTCGTCCGGCGCGTCTCGCCGGGCACCGGCCGGGTGACCGACTGGGCCACCGGCGACCTGCTCGCCCCGGTGAGCGGTTTCGGCGCCAACGGCGTGAAGGTCCACGACGGCGCGGTCTGGGTGTCCAACCTGGACCGCGGCACGATCGTCCGGTTCCCGCTGGACGGGGCACCGGGCCGGGTGGCCGTCACCGGACTCGGCCCGGTGGACGACTTCGCCTTCCGCGGCACCACCGTCGTCGCGGCGATCAACCAGGAGAACCGGGTCGTCGCGGTCGGCCGCGACGGCATCCGCACCGTGTTGTCCATTTCGGACGGATTGGCCAACCCCACCGCGATCGCCGTCCGCGGCGGCGAACTGTACGTCACCGACAGCGCGTACTTCGGTGGCACCCCGAACCTCCTGCGGAGCCGCTGAAAGACCGGACGGACCCTCCCATCGGCACGTGCATCCGCACGCGAGTCGTGCACGGGATGTCAAGATCCGGGCCATCGGTTGCCGCGTCCGGGGTTCCGCCGGTAAGTTGGCGGCGCGCTGCACGGTGGAAGCGGGGAGGTGACCGCCGCGGGAAGCGCTTTCCGGCCGGTACGGGTCGCCGCCGGAGTGCAGGAGGGAAGCAGTGCCTTGGTGTTGCGGGGAACGGTCATGGCCGAACGGGTGACCGAGCCGTACCTGGTCGACCTCGAAGCCATCGCGGGCGAGCTGCAACGCGGCAAGTGGTGCGTCTACCTGCACGAATGGCTGGGCGACGACTACGACCTCCCGACCTGGCGGGACCAGGTGGCCGCCGCGGCCGAGCGGTCCGGCATCGAGGTGTGCTTCATCGAGATCCCGCGCAAGGACATGACGCTCGTGGCCAACGTGCGCGCCCTGCCCAGCTTCGAGCAGGTCACCGAGTCCGTGGCGGCGCTGGAGCACTACCGGGGGCTGGCCGCCGGTCGCGGGTGGCGCGGCGCGGCCGCCCGCCGCCCGGCCCGCTGACCCGGGCTACGCACCGGCCGCGTGCTGCTGCGCGGCCAGGAAGTGCGCCGTTTCCGCCGTGGCCTCGTAGAGCGCGCGGTAGTGCCGGTAGAACTCCCCGTACCGCGCGCTGTTCGCCGGGTCCGGCTCGACCGTCCCGGCGATCGGGTTGACGCGCGGGAAATCGACCTCGACGCCGGTGGCCTCGGCCGCCAGCAGGGCGTCGCCGAGGCCGGCCCCGATCGTCTCGGCCGGGATCTGCTGCGGCAGCCCGGTGACGTCGGAGACGATGCGCGTCCACAGTCCGCCCGTGGTCCCGCCGCCGACCGCGACCAGCCGCCCGGCCGCGCCGCCCGCGGCGGCCATCGCCTCCAAGTTGTGCCGCACGCCGTAGGCCGTGCCTTCGAGGGCCGCGCGGTAGATCTCCGCGCGGCCGTGCCCGGTCGTCAGCCCGGCCAGCACGCCGCGGGCGGCCGGGTCGAACAACGGCGTCCGCTCCCCCGCGAAGTACGGCAGCAGCAAGAGACCGCGGCTGCCGGCCGGCACCGCCGCGGCCTCCGCCGTGAGCTCCGCGTACGAACCGCCGACCAGGTCCCGCAGCCAGCCGGTGACCGCGCCGGACGTCGCCATGCCCGCGGCGAGCGTGAAACTGCCCGGGCCGACCCCGCGCGTGCTCCACAGACCGGGGTGCGGGCGGGGTTCGGCGAGCACCTGGATCAGGAAGAGCGTGCTGCCGTACATGACCATCACGTCGCCCGGCTCGCGGACGCCGACGCTGGCCGCCTCGGCCCACGCGTCGATCGTCCCGGCCGTCACCGGCAACCCCGCGGGCAGCCCGGTCGCCGCGGCCGCGGCCGGGGTGACTTCGCCCGCGATCTCGTTCGGCCACAACAGGTCCGGTAGCGGCAACCCGGGCGCGACGCGCTCGGCCCAGTCCGCCGCCCACTCGCCGGCGACGAGGTCGTACAACGGCGTGCACTGGCTGGCCGAGTGGTGGTCCAGGACGTACCGGCCGGTCAGCCGGTGCACCAGGAACGAGCTCGCCATCAGGAGTTTCTCCGTGCGCGCGTAGACGTCCGGCTCGTGCCGCGCCAGCCAGCGCACCTTCGGCCCGACGGCCTGGCTGGTCAACGGCGAACCGCCGCGCGCCAGGATCGCTTCCGCACCCAGCTCTTCGTTCAGCGACGCGATTTCGGCGCCCGCGCGGGTGTCGACGCCGTAGAGGATCGCCGGTCGCAGCGGCTCGCCCGCCGCGGAAGCCGGGAGCAGGCACGGCCCGATGCCGCTGACCCCGAGCCCGGCCAGCGGGCGCCCGGCCGCGGCGCGCAGCAGCTCCGCGACGATCGTGGTGAAGTCGGCCCACCAGACGGTTTCGGCGTCGTGCTCGAACCAGCCGGGGTGCGGCGTCGAAACGGCGTGCTCGCGGACGGCCCTGGCGAGCACCGCGCCGCCGGGGTCCAGCAGCACGCCTTTCGAACCCGCCGTGCCGATGTCGACGCCGAGCAGCAGTCCCCTCATCCGGGCCACGCTATGGTGTGCCGAAAACCCCGTCAAACCAAGAGCGGATGAGGAACCGGTGGCGACGATCTCCGAAGTGGCGGCGCTGGCCGGGGTCTCGACCGCGACCGTGTCGAGGGCGCTCAACGGCAAGTCCACTGTGGACCCGGTGCTCGCCGAACGCGTGGCGAGAGCGGTCGAGCAGCTCGGCTACACGCCGAACGGGCTGGCCCGCAGCCTGCGCCGCCGCGAAACCGCGGTGCTGGCGCTGATCATCGCCGACGTCGAAAACCCGTTCTTCACCGCGATCGCGCGCGGGGTCGAGGACACCGCGCAGGCCGCCGGGTTCTCGGTGATGCTGTGCAACGCCGACGAAAACACCGCCAAGGAACGCCGGTACGTCGAAGTCGCGGCGCAGGAACGGCTCGCGGGCGTGATCCTTTCGCCGACGCCGGGCAGCGACGTCCGGCCCCTGCTCGCGCAGCGGACGCCGATCGTGACGGTCGACCGGCGGCTCACTTCGGCGGACTGCGACGCGGTCCTCGTCAACTCGCGCGAATCGGCCGCCGAAGCCGTGCGGCACCTGATCACGCGGGGCTACCGGCGGATCGGCTGCGTCGCCGGCCCGCCGGGCGTCACCACCGCGGACGCGCGGCTCGACGGCTACCGCGACGGACTCCGCGCGGCACGCCGGGAATACGCCGCGGAACTGGTGCACCGCTGCGAATTCCGCGAAGCAGGCGGCCGCGAAGCCGCGACCCGGCTGCTGACGGCACCCGACCCGCCGGACGCGCTCCTGGTGTCCGGCAGCCCGATGTCGGTCGGCGTGCTGCAGGTGCTGGCGGAACTGGGCCGCCGGCCGGGCCGGGACGTCGGGATCGTCTCGTTCGACGAGGTGCCGTGGGCCACGCTGATCACGCCGGCGCTGACGGTCGTCGCCCAGCCGGCGCACGCGATGGGCCAGCTGGCGGCCCGCCTGCTCCTCGCCCGCATCGCCGACGGCAGCCCCCGCCCGTCGACCATGACGACCATGGCGGCGCAGCTCGTCGTCCGGGGCAGTTCGACCCGGAGTTGACTTCGACCTTCCTTGAGCTTTTACCGTCGTCGGCATGACCACCGCACCCCCCATCCCGCGCACCGTCTGGATCGCCTCCGGCGTCATGGCGCTGGGCGGGTTCCTGGGCAACATGGACGGCTCGATCGTCGCCGTCGGGCTGGAATCGATGAGGCTGCGCCTGGGGGTCGGCCTCATCGAAATCCAGTGGGTGGCCACGGCGTTCCTGCTGGGCCTGGCCGCCGCCCTCCCGCTCACGCCGTGGCTCGTGCGGAAGCTCGGGGCCGGCCGGCTGTGGCTGTGGGCGCTCGCCGCGTTCCTGCTGACGTCGGTGGCCTGCGCCCTCGCGCCGGACGCGGGCACACTGATCGCCTTCCGGGCGGTGCAGGGCATGGCCACCGGCGTCATGGTCACCGCGGGGCAGACCGTGATCGGGCTGGCCGTCGGCCCGGAACGGCTGGGCCGCACCATGGGCACGCTCGGGCTCGTCGTCGGCCTCGCGCCGGTCGTCGGGCCGAGCGTCGGCGGGTTCCTGCTCGCGCACTTCTCGTGGCCGGTGCTGTTCTGGCTGAACGTGCCGATCGGGCTCGTCGCGTTCGGCCTGGCCCTGCGGTACGTGCCGCGCGGCGATCGGCGGCGGCCACCGCCGATGGACTGGCGCGGGCTCGCCTTGGTGTCCCTCGGCTTGCCGCTGCTGGTCTACGCGCTGACCGAGCTGAACGGCGGGCTCGCGGCCCTCGGCGCCGGCGCGCTCGCGGTGTTCACCTGGTGGTCGCTGCGCGTGCGGCACCCGGTGCTCCAGCTGCGCCTGGCCGCGCGGCCGGTGCTGGGCTCGGCACTGGCGGCCGTGCTGCTCGCCGGCGCCGGCCTGTTCGGCGCGGTCCTGCTGCTGCCGCTGTGGTTCCAGGTCCGGCTCGGCGCCGGGCCCGCCGAAGCCGGTGTCCTGCTCGCGCCGATGGGGCTGGCCACCACGGTGTTCGTGCTCGTGGCCGGCCGGCTCACCGACCGCTACGGCGGCGGTACCGTGTCGCTCACCGGTGCACTGGTGGCGCTGGCGAGCACGGTGCCGCTGCCGTGGTTCGGCCCGGACACGCCGATGTGGCTGATCCAGGCGCTGCTCCTGGTCCGCGGCGCCGGGCTGGGCCTGTCGATCATGCCCGCGTCGACGGCGGCCTACGCGTCGGTCGCCGCCGACGAGCTCGGGCACGCCACCGCGCTGGTCAACATCGTCATGCGCGTGGGCGGCGCGGTCGGCGGCGCGCTGTGCGTGATCGTGCTGTCCCGCGGCCTGACCGTGACCCCGTCGACCGGCTTCGGCTGGGCGTTCGGGGTACTGGGAACCCTCTGCGTGTTCAGCGTGCTCGCCACCGCGTGGCTCCGGCGCGCCGAGCGCGCGTCCACAATGGACACCACAGCCTGATCCACCTGGGAAGCTGGCGCGATCACCGGATCGGTGATTTCCTGGAGCCGAGCAAACACTGTCGGTGAGGGGAAGGGCTGGCAATGTCGGGGGTATTGAGGCGGCTGCTGACGGCCGCGGCGACGACCGCGGTACTGGGGAGCCTGTTCGCGGCGCCCGCGTCGGCGGCGCAACCGGTCGACTGGAAACCGTGCGCGGACGCACCGGACGTCGACTGCGGCACGGTCACCGTGCCGATCGACTGGGGGCACCCGGACCGCGGCACCACGACCATCGCGCTCGCGCGGCGCAAGGCCACGGATCCGCAGGCCAGGATCGGCTCGGTCCTGATGGACCCGGGCGGCCCCGGCGGCGCGGGCGCGGGTGAGGTCAAGGCGGGCTGGACGCTTTCGGCCGAGGTCACCAAGCGGTTCGACACCGTCGGGTTCGACCCGCGCGGTGTCGGCGACAGCACGCAGATCAAGTGCGGGCTCGACGAACTGATCGCCGACCACCCGAAGGTGCCGGCGAACCAGGCCGAATTCGAGCAGCTCGCGCAGTACAACCGGAAACTCGGCGAAAGCTGCGCCCGGCTCACCGGGCCACTGGCGCGGTTCGGCGACACCGCGAGCGTCGCGCGGGACATGGACGCCATCCGCGCCGCGCTCGGCGAGCGGAAGCTGACGTACTACGGCGTTTCGTACGGCACGCTGATGGGCCAGCAGTACGCGGAACTGTTCCCGGACAAGGTCCGCGCGCTCGTCCTCGACAGCAACATGGACCACTCGCAGTTCACCGCGTGGGACTTCCTGAACAGCGAAACCCAGTCGGTGCAGGCGGAATTCGGCGAGTTCGCCGCCTGGTGCGGCCGGACGGCGAGCTGCGCCCTGCACGGCCAGAACGTCTCGAAGGTGACGCGGGACCTGCAGGACAAGGCCGCGCGCGGCGAGCTGAAGGACCCGCAGAGCGGCGAGGCGGTCACGCCGCTGGACCTCGCGTCGATCTTCCAGGGCAGCTTCTACGGCCCCAGCTGGGATCGGCTCGCGACGGTGCTCAAGTCCTTCAAGGACGGCACCCCGCCGTCCGCGTCGGCGAGGCTGCGCGAGGACGTCCCGATCAACAACGTCTTCCAGAGCGTGTTCTGCGACGACTGGCGGCTGCCGGTGCACAACTTCGCCGAACTCGAGACCTACCGCCGGGCCGCCGCCGCGCTCGCGCCCGACGTCAAGGTCAACTCACTGGGCTGGACCGCCGTCACCGGCTGCATCGGCTGGCCCGAACGGGCGAGCAACCCGCAGCACCCGCTGCAGGTCCACGGCGCGCCGCCGCTGCTGATGGTCAGCAGCCGGCACGACCCGGCGACGCCGTACGCGTGGTCGCAGGCCGCGGCCCGGCAGAGCGGCAGCACGCTGCTCACCTACGACGGCTGGGGCCACGGCGCGTACTTCAAGAACAGCCAGTGCGTCACCAAGGCCACCGACGACTACCTGATCACCGGCAAGCTGCCGGCCAAGGGCACGCACTGCGCCGCGGTCGAGCCGGGTCCGGCCGAAGCGCGGATCGCCGGGCCGAAGCCGCCGTCGACGATCACCTTCTGACGCCTTCCGCCGCGTGGCCGGAACCGGCAGAATCGGTTCCGGCCACGCAGCGGTGCGCGGAAGGAGCCCGGGATGCTTCGTCGATTCTTCGCCGTCACGGCGGCGGTCCTGGCGGCGAGCGCGCTGCTCACGGCACCGGCCGAAGCCCGGTCCCACGGCGGGTACCTCGCGCTGGGCGACTCGGTCGCGTTCGGCTACCGGCCCGACGCCGGCGCGGACTACCTCGACGCGAGCAACTTCCGCGGCTACGCGGAGAAGTACGCGGCCGTACGCGGGTTGAAGCTCGCCAACGCGTCCTGCCCGGGTGAGACGACGGGGAGCCTGCTGACCGCCGGCGCGCCGAGCAACGGCTGCGAAAACGCCTACCGGCTGGCCTATCCGCTGCACGTCGCCTACCCCGGCACCCAGATCGACTACGCCGTGCAGTACTTGAAGACGCACCGGGACACCCGGCTCGTCACGCTGACCATCGGCGCCAACGACATGTTCCGCTGCCGTGACACCACACCGGACCACTGCACCGGTGCGACGTTCGAGGCCGCGCTGAAGCAGGTCGGGGCGAACCTCGCCACGATCCTCGCCGCGGTGCGGGCGCACTACCGCGGCGAACTCGTGCTCGAGTCCTACTACTCGCTCGACTACCGCGATCCCGCACAGGTCGCCCAGGTCAAGGCGATCAACGCGAGGCTGGCCGAGGTGACCCGGCACTACCGCGGCGCCGTCGCCGACGGGTTCACCGCGTTCCGGCTGGCGTCCCTGCGCACCGGCGGCGACCCGTGCGCCGCGGGACTGCTCGTGAAGCTGCCGGCCGGCGGGTGCGACGTCCACCCGAGCGCGGCCGGGCACCGCATCCTCGCCGCGGCGCTGGCCGTGGCGGTCGCGTTCCGGTAGGTCAGCCCCGGCGGAAACCGCGGCGCAGCACCTGCCACCAGCCGCCGCTCTTCACGGCGGGAACGTCCGCGGCCGCGCCGGTGCGGCGGCGCATCCGGTACGCCAGTTCCAGCACCTCGAGGTCCTCGGGACGGCGCCGGCCGTGGACGTCCGATCGGAGCATCAGCTCGCCCACCGAGACGGGTCTGCCACTGCCACGGTGCGCCGTGCGCGCCATCAGGAACCTCCGCTTGAATGCTGCCGAACGAGCGCCCTGATTCTATGAATTTGATTCGGGTTCGTCACCTTACTGGTGAGTTGTGTCCGGTGGACTAGCCTGATTCCATGATCACCATTGGGGGCCTCACCGAAAGCGACCGCGCGACCTGGGAAAACCTGTTCGCCGGCTACAACACGTTCTACGGCAGGACACTCCCGGCCGACCGGGTGGACCGCGCGTGGCGCGAGTTCGCGGCCGGCGAGCGCATGCACGCCCTCGGCGCGCGGCTCGACGGCGAACTCGTCGGCATCGTCCACTTCTTCACGCACGTCAGCACCACCTCGGACGACGTCTGCTACCTGCAAGACCTGTTCACCGACGAGAAAGCCCGCGGGCGCGGCGCCGGCCGGGCCCTGATCGAAGCCGTCGCCGGCTGGGCCAGGGCGCGGGGATGCGTCCGCGTCTACTGGCACACGCAGACTTCGAACACCACGGCCCGGCGGCTCTACGACCAGGTCGCCGTCGACAAGGGCTTCATGCAGTACCAGATCCCGCTGGACGCCTAGCTTCCGCGGCGGTGCCGGCCGCCGCCACCGCACTCGTGGTGCCCGCCGCCGTGGTGGCGACCGGCGCGGACCGCTTGCCGGTCCGGGGCCGGCGCGCGGCCGCGCGACCAGATCGGCACGTCCGGGATTTCGTGGCGCACCGGCGCCGCGTGCTCGGGTTTCGGTTTCGGGGTCACCTTCGCCTTGCCGGCGACCTTGACCGCCCGGGCGAGAGTTCCGCGATGGCCCGGCGAAATTCCGGAATCCGATTCCGGCGTGACCGCCGCCGGAGAAATACCGGCAGGTTTCGCGGGCGAAACCACGGATTCCGCATCCGGCCGGGCCGACGGGACCACGACGTCGGCCGGCAGGGGGATCAGCGCGACCGGCGGGGGTTCCAGGCCCGCCGGTGGCCAGCTCGGACCCGCGCCCCGCTGCACCGGCATCGACACCGCCGCGCCGACCCCGCCGGTCAGCGCCAGTGCCCCGGCGACCACGGAAAACACCCGCAGCCGCGCGAGCGAGCGCAAGACCTGCGGTTTCTCCCGGTGCCGCACCGGTGCACCCCGGTGTTGCGACTCAGTGGTCCGGACCAGCAGCTCGGCGACGGTGACGTGCTCCCGGCGCGGCGCCCTACGTGCCATCAAACCCTCCACCTCGGGCCGACCGGACCGCGGCGGCGCGTCCGGTCGGCCGATCATAGGAATGGTCAACCTCCGTGTAAAGGCTCGCTCACCCTGGGTTTCAGCCGAGCCGGCCGCCACCGTCCACATGCAGCACCGTGCCCGTGACGAACGGGTTCACCAGCAGCTGGAGGGTGGCCGCCGAAACGTCTTCGACCCGGCCGACCCGGCGCGCCGGGTTGGCCTCCGCCGTCCGCCGGAACAGCTCGTCCTTCCCTTCCCCGAGGCGATCCCACGCGCCCGAGTCCACAATGCCCGGCGAGATCGCGGTGACCCGGATCGGCGCCAGGTCGACCGCGAGCGCCTCCGCGAGGAAGGCGACCGCGCCGTTCGCCGTGGCCATGACCGCCCGCTCCGGCGCCGGCCGCCAGGCGGCGACCCCGGAGAACAGCACCATGGCCCCGCCTTCGCGGAACCGCGGGGCGAAGTGCTTGGCCAGCAGCAGCGGCCCGATCACCTTCGCGTCGAACGCCCGCGTGACCGCGTCCCGGTCCAGCGCCGTGACCGGGCCGTTCGCCGGCGCCGACGCGAGCGTGACCAGGTAATCGAGTTCGCCGACCGTTTCGGCAAGCGCTTTCAGCGACGATTCCTCGGTCAGATCCGCGAATGCGGCCCGCACCCCGGGCTCGGTGAACCGCGCCGGATTCCGCCCGGCCAGCGTGACTTCGGCGCCCGCCGCGTGCGCGTCCGCCGCGATCCGGCGGGCGATTCCCGAACCGCCGCCCACGACGACCACGCGCTTTCCCTCGAACGACATTTCCGTGCTCCTTTCGTCTCGCACACGTCGTTCAGCGCTCGCGGGGCCTCGGGCAATCCCGTCCTGATCTCGATGTTTCCGATGGTTGCGATAAAATCGGCGAATGCCTACGTTGCGCGCGCTCGAGTGCCTGGTCGCCGTCCTGGACGCGGGCTCGATCACCGAGGCGGCCGCGCGGCTGCACCTTTCGCAGCCCGCGCTGTCCCACCAGATCGGCGCGCTGGAACGCGAACTGGGCGCGCCGGTGCTCGAACGGCTGCCGCGCGGGGTGCGCCCGACCGCCGCGGGACGCGCGATCGTGGCCGACGCGCGAGCGGCGCTCGCGGCCGCCGAACGGGTGGTCCGGACGGGCCGCGCGGTGGCCGGCGGCGGCGCGGGCACCCTGCGCGTCGCGTGCGCGGAGACGATGACCGCCGGGCTCCTCGCCCCCGTGCTGCGGGCCTGGCACCGCCACCGCCCGGAAGTGCTGATCACGCTGACCGAAACCACGAGCGCGGACGCGCTGGTCAGCGCCCTGGAGTCGGGGGAAGCGGATGTCGCCGCCGGGCCGCGGCCGAGCCGCTGGAGCGGGCCGGTCGAGGTGCTCGGGCGCGAGGAGGTCGTCGTGGCGCTGGCCGCGGACCACCCGCTGGCCACCCGGGCGGCGGTGGCGATGACCGACTTGGCCGGGCTGCCGGTGGTGCACTACCACCCCGACAACGGCCTCGGCGGCTGGCTCGACGAGCAGGCGGCCCGGCGCGGCGCCGTGCTGGACGCGGTGATGCGGACGAAGCAGGCGTCGACGGCGGCGCAGCTCGCCGCGGCGGGCCTCGGCGTGGCCCTGGTCCCGACGACCGCGCTCACCCGGACCTTCGCCGGTGCGCTGCGGCGGCTGAAGCCGGCGCTGCACCGCGAAGTCGTGGTGTTCACGGCGACGCCGTCGGATTCGCTCGTCCGGCGGTTTTCTTCGGACGTGGCGCAGCGCGGGATCACCGTCCCGGGCGCCCTGCTGGACAAACTGTCCTCAGCGACCCGTTAAGTCCTGGTGAATGTGACAGATTCCCTACGAAGGTTTTGTGCCATCAGGACAAACTTCTCCGCGAGGGCCGGATTTCGCTGTGCCATTCGCCAAAGTTTGCTTCCATCGGATAGCTTGCTCCTACCGGTCAGTACCAGTGGGTGGGGCCGATCGGGTGAGGCGATCAGCGAAGATCGAGGGAAGCGGGGACGACCATGCCGAAGCACCGGCCACGTCGCAAGAGCTCGCGGGCGGTCCGCCGCGCCGCGGCCGCGCTCGCGGGCGGCGCACTCGTCGTGCTGCCGACGCTGACCACCGGACTGCCGGCGCCGGTCGTGGTCGCCGACACCGGCAACGCCCTCCCGGACCAGGCCGCGCCGCTGCAGCAGCCGAACATCGTCATGCCGCCGATCGCCGTCGACGGCAGCCTCCCCCAGCCCCCGCTGCCCACGCCGCTGGTCGTGCCGGGCGGGCGGGCCGGCTCGGCGGGCATCTCCGGGCCGCTCGGCATCCCGGCCAGCATGCTCAAGGCGTACCAGAACGCCGCCGACATCCTCGCCAA
The DNA here is from genome assembly GCF_041346945.1 of Amycolatopsis sp. cg9. NCBI lineage: Bacteria > Bacillati > Actinomycetota > Actinomycetes > Pseudonocardiales > Pseudonocardiaceae > Amycolatopsis > Amycolatopsis sp. cg9. The sequence goes on from NZ_CP166850.1 coordinate 785,426, forward strand.
GGAGCAGCCGAACTGCCACCTGGACTGGGCGCTGATCGCGAGCATCGGCCGGATCGAGTCGAACCACGCCCGCGGCGGGTACGTCAACGCCAAGGGCGACACCCTCGAACCGATCCTCGGCCCGGTGCTCAACGGCGCCGGCGCGTTCGCCGCGATCCCGGACACCGACGGCGGCAAGTACGACGGCGACACCCTGTGGGACCGCGCGGTCGGCCCGACCCAGTTCATCCCCTCGACGTGGCGCGGCTACGCCTCCGACGGCAACGGCGACGGCGTGTCGAACCCGAACAACATCTACGACGAGGCGCTGGCCACGGCGCGGTACCTGTGCTCGGGCGGGCTGGACCTGTCGACCGACGCGGGGCAGCGCATCGCCGTGCGCCGCTACAACAACTCGCAGTCCTATGTGGACACAGTGCTGGCGTGGGCTTCCGCCTACCGCAGCGGGGTGGCCCAGCTCCCCGACAGCCAGGTGCCGATCGGGGCGCCCGATGCCCCGGACGCCGCCGCGGCCGGCGCTCCCGTCGGCGTCCCGGCGCCGCCGGCACCCCCGGTGACCGCCCAGCCGCCGGGCTCGCTGCCGGGCACGACGACGCCGCCGGGCAGCACCACGCCGACGTCGCCGACCAGCCCCACGACCAAGCCGACCACCCCGACCACGGACCCGACGACGCCGCCGTCGTCCACCAGCACGCCGCCGTCGACGACGACCAGCACCACCCCGCCGCCGGAGACGACGTCGAGCACCACCCCGGCCGACTCGGCGGCCCCCCCGACCGAAACCACCTCGACCACCCCGGCGGGGTGAGCCCGGTGGAGCCGTTCCTGGTGCACATCCGCTGCGACACCGACGGCTACACCCACGCCGTCACCGAAGACGAGTTCGCGACGGGGCGGCACGACGGGCGGTTCCGGGCGGTGTGCGGGCACCTGGTGCTGGCGGCGCCGATGATCGAAGCGCCCGGCCGGTTCGACCCGGTGTGCCGCGACCTGCTGCGCGGGGGTACGACGGCCGAGGTACCCCGCCAGGAGCGGCGCCGGCTGCGGTGGCGCAGCCGCCGTTAGCCGACGAGGGCTTCGATGCCGTCGAGCATGCGGTTCAAGCCGAACTCGTACGCCTTGCCGCCCTGGGCCTCGGCGCTCTGGTCGAACCCGCCGCCGAGCCAGATCCGGTTCATCGCCGGGTGCGCGTCGACCACGAAGTAGTCCTCCCAGAACGACGACCGCTGGTGCCACCAGGCCTCGGTCGACTGGCCGGTGCTGCGCTCGAGCCGGGTGTTCTCCGCGCCGAGCGCGGCGTTCGCGTCGACGTAGGTGCCGATCGCGTTGGCCGCGGCGACCGCCTGCCGCGGCGCCAGCCCCAATTCGTCCACAATGGACAACAAGTACTCCTGGCCGGCCAGCTGCCCCGGGCCGAGCGGCGGCCGGACCCGCGACACCTCGCACAGCCACGGGTGGGCGCGGTAGGCCGCCCTGGTCCGTTCGGCGTAGAGCGCCACCTGCTCGCGCCAGTCACCGGAGCGCGGCTCGCCCGGGCCCGGCAGCCGCCGCTCGACGAGCACGTCGTCGACCATCAGGTCCACCAGCTCGGCCTTGCCGGGCACGTAGGTGTACAGCGTCATCGTGCCGGCACCGAGTTCCTTGGCGACCCGGTGCATCGACGCGGCGGCCAGCCCGTCGGCGTCCGCGACCCCGATCGCGGCGGCGACGATCCGCTCCACGGTCAGCGTCGGGCGGCGTCCCCTGGTCGGTTCGGAAGTGCCGCCGCGGGCGCGCCAGAGCAGCGCGAGTGTGCGGTCGACGTCATCGGCGCCACTGCGTTCGACGGTCATGCGGTCCCCTCGCTCCTCCCCCGGAGATTACCCTGGAGAGCAGCGAGGGGGTGTGAGCCGATGAACCGACGCAAGCCGCCCAAGGTCTCCTTCCGCTGGTGGGTGGACCGGCAGATCGCCGAGGCCCGCGACCGCGGCGACTTCGACGACCTGCCCGGCACCGGCAAGCCACTGCCGAAACCGACCGGCAACGACGCGGCGACCGACTGGGTCCTGCGCGAAGTCCGCCGGGGCGGCCACGACACGAAGGCACTGCTGCCGCCGGCGCTCGCGCTCAAGCGTGAGGTCCAGGACCTGCCGGAGACGCTCGCGGCCGAGCGCACCGAGGCGCGGGTGCGGGAAGTCGTGGCCGGCCTCAACGAGCGGATCCGGCAGGCCTACCTCAACCACCACACCGGCCCGCCGCTGACGGTCGCGCTGGTGGACGTGGAGGAAGCGGTCCAGAACTGGCGCCGGCTACGAGCCGCTGCCGGGTAGGTCATGAGGGGCACCTTCATGGCTCTCATGTCCGGGGTCCCGGCAAGCCGGGGCCCCGGCCGGAATCCACCGGCGCTGGCCGTGGCAGACGAAAGGCCCCGCCCGCCCGCACGTCATGAAAGAGTCGTTCACCTCGCCAGACGACGTGAACGACCCGTTCATGACCTTGGGGGCGGTGACCGTTGTGGCCACTGGGTCCGGGGTGCCCCTCGTGACCTACGAGCCGCGTCGTAGGAGCGCGCGCTCGGCCGCGGTCCACGCCGTCGTCGTGAGCAGGTAGAGCCCGGCGGCCTGGGGCAGGACCAGCGTCGCGAGCACCGTGCCGTACGGCAGCAGCCGCAGGAGCTTGCCGCCCGGGACGGCCGGGGTCGCGTCGCGGTGGCGGTCCTGCCAGCGGACCGAAAACCACGCCACGACCGCGAGCCCCGCCGCGATCACGAACACCAGCGGACCGCCCGCCAGGCCGTGCGCGCCCAGCGGCGTCCCGAACAGCGTCGCGCCGAGCAGCGAGTTGGGCTCGCCGCCGATCGCCGGGGTCGTGAAGAGCCGGTACATGACCGTGAAGAACGGCAGTTGCAGCAGCAGCGGCAGGCAGCCGGCGAACAGCGACGTCCCGGACTCCTGCTGCAGCTTCGTCACCTCCGCGGCCAGCCGGTCGCGGTCGCCGGCGTGCTTGTCCCGCAGGGCCCGCAGCTCCGGCAGCAGCGTGGCCCGGACGCGCTCGCCGCGGGCCGCCGACCGGGCGAGCGGGTGCAGCAGGAGCCGCACCCCGAGGGTGAACAGGACGATGGCCAGCGCCGTCGAAAGCGGGCCGGTGAGGGCGTGGATCAGGTGGTACGCGCCGGAAACGGGCACGTCGAGAAAACCGAACACGGGCAGCACTCCGCACGAGTGGAAGGAATGGGGGAAGGCGGAATGGCTGCGTACCGGACTACGCAGCCGTGCTGCGGGAACCGGGTGCTCGTGGCCTGCTGCGGCCGGGTCTGGCGGGATCGCGGAGCCGGATCGACTCGGCGCGGCGGGCCCGGCGGCGCAGCGCCGTGACGCGGCTGCGCACCGGCGCCGACCACAGCGCGAGCTCGCTGCGGTGCGTGCTGCCGGCCAGCAGCACGACCAGGAGGCTCGCCGCGGCGAGCGAAGCGAAGGCGACCAGCGCGGTCGGCCCGGTCAAGGCGGGGAACGCGAGCTGCAGCAAGGTGTGCACGGCGTCCCTCCCTTCCCCACCAGAGTAGCGAAAACGCTAACAGCCCGATGGGCTGTAACCTGGTTCGATGAGAGGGCAACTCGTCGTCGTGCCGATCCTGGCCATGCTCCTGCTGTACGGCGTGCCGTGGTGGACGCTCGTGCTGGCCCCGGAGTGGGGCCTGGCGGGCACGATCGCCGGCACCGTCGTGCTGGCGGCGGGCCTGGTCACGATGCCGGTCGCGATGTTCCGCGGTCACTCCCGGCACCAGAGCGACGCCGCCGCGCGCGTGGGCGACTCCCTGCTCGCCGTGATCTGGGTGCTGTTCAGCTGGTCCATCCTGAGCCTGGTCCTGCGGGTCGCGCTGCTCGGCGTCGAAGACCCGCTGCGGTCGCGGCTCGTCGCGGGCGCGACCGTGCTGGTGGCCGCGGGCCTGCTCGTGCACGGCAACCGGGTCGCCATGCGCGTGCCGCCGGTGAAGCGGACGGACGTCGTCATCCCGCGCCTCGGGCCGGGCCTCGACGGACTGCGCGTCGCCGTCCTGACCGACACCCACTACGGGCCGATCGACCGGACGAAGTGGTCTGAGCAGGTCGTCGCGGCGGTGAACGCCCTGGAAGCGGACGTCGTCTGCCACGCCGGCGACCTCGCCGACGGCGCGGTGGCGAAGCGCCGCAAGCAGGTCGACCCGCTCGGCGGCGTCCAGGCCGCGCTCGGGCGCTTCTACATCACCGGCAACCACGAGTACTTCGGCGAAGCCCAGGCGTGGCTCGACCACATGGAAGGGCTCGGCTGGGACACGCTGCACAACCGCTCGACGCTGCTCGAGCGCGGCGGCGACCGGATCCTGTTCGCCGGCATCGACGACCCGACCGGCACCTCGTCGGGCCTGCCCGGCCACGGCCCCGATCTGGCCGCGGCGCTGGCCGACCGGCCCGCCGACGTCCCGGTGGTACTGCTCGCGCACCAGCCGAAGCAGGTGCGCGAGGCCCGCGAGGCCGATGTCGACCTGCAGATCTCGGGCCACACGCACGGCGGCCAGATCTGGCCGTTCCACCTGCTGGTGCGCCTCGACCAGCCGACGCTCTCCGGCCTGACCCGGCACGGCCCGACCCAGCTGTACAACAGCCGCGGCACCGGGTTCTGGGGCCCGCCGTTCCGCGTCTTCGCACCCAGCGAGATCACGCTCCTCACCCTGCGCCGCGGCTGACGCCGACGAGGGACACCTTCAGGCGATCGCGTGGCCCACCGACAACTTTTTTTGTCTTGACAGTTCGAATGATCGGATGTCAGGCTGTCCCGCATGACCACGACCGCGATTCCCGCCCGCACCCCCACGTCCACCCGCACCCTGCTGACCTGCGGAATCCTCGCCGGCCCCCTCTTCATCGGCACCGGCGTGCTCCAGGGCCTCAGCCGCCCCGGCTTCGACTTCACGCGGCACCCGGCAAGCGTCCTGGCGAACGGCTCGCTCGGCTTCGTCCAGATCGCGAACTTCGCGGTCACGGGCCTGCTGACGCTCGCGGCCGCGGCGGGCATCCGGCGCGTCCTGCCCGGGCGGTGGGGGCCGAGACTCCTGGCGGTGTACGGCGTCAGCCTGATCTGCGCCGGTGTTTTCCGCGCCGACCCGCAGGACGGCTTCCCGCTGGGCACCCCGCCCGGCCCGCCGTCGTCGGTGAGCTGGCACGGCGTCCTGCACTTCGCCTGCGGCGGCGTCGGTTTCGCCGCGCTGGTCGCGGCCTGCTTCGCGATCGGCTCGCACCTGCCGCCGGCGCGGGCGTGGTACTCGCGGAGCACCGGCCTGCTGTTCCTCGTAGGCTTCGGCGGCGTAGCGTCCGGCTCGGCGAGCCCGGCCGTGATCCTCGGCTTCTGGGCGGCTGTGGTGCTCGCCTGGACCTGGCTCGCCACGACGTCCGCCCACCTGCTGCCGCGAGGAGAGTCCCGATGACCACGACGATTTCCGCCGACGGCACGAAGATCGCGTACACCCGCGCGGGCACCGGCCCGGCACTGGTCCTGATCGACGGCGCGATGTGCTACCGCGGCTCGTCCCCGAACGACGCGCTGGCGAAGGAGCTGTCCGCGCACTTCACGGTGTACACGTACGACCGACGCGGCCGCGGCGAGAGCACCGACACCGGCCCGTACGCGATCGGCCGCGAGGTCGAGGACGTCGCGGCCCTGCTGAAGGAAGCGGGCGGCGAAGCGTTCCTGTTCGGCATCTCGTCGGGCGCGGCACTGGCCCTCGAAGCGGCCCGCGGCCTCCCGGTCCCGAAGCTGGCGCTGTACGAGCCCCCGTTCGTGGTGGACGCCACCCGCCCCCGCGTCCCGGCCGACTACCCGGCCCGCCTCGACGCGGCGCTCGCCGACGGGAAGCGCGGCAAGGCGGTCAAGATGTTCATGACCGAAGGCGTCGGGCTGGGCAAGGCGACGGTGGCGATGATGCGGATCATGCCGTTCTGGTCGAAGCTCAAGAAAGTGGCCCACACGATCCCGTACGACACGGCGGTGGTAAGCGACCACCAGTCGGGCGAGCCCCTGACCCCGTCGTGGCCGGAGGTGACGATCCCGACCCTGGCCATCGACGGCGGCCGCAGCCCGGAGTGGATGCGCAACGGCGTGTCGTCGCTGGCGAAGGTCCTGCCGTCGGCGGAGTACACGACCCTGCCGGACCAAACCCACATCGTGAAGGCGGCGGCGCTGGCCCCGGTGCTGACGAAGTTCTTCCTGGGCTAGCCGCGGATCACAGGCGGTGCGGGCCTTCGAGGCTCGTCACACCCCACTTGCCTGAACGATCACCGACCGGGCAGGGTTCAGGCGTGCCCACCCGCGCCCTGGTTTTCGACTTCGACGGCACGCTCGCCGACACCGAGTCCGCCGTCCTCCAGTCCTGGCAGGAGGTCTTCCGCGCGCACGGGACCGAGCTGCCGCTCGAAGCCTGGTACGCCGTCATCGGCACCCAGCACACCACGAACGCCATGTTCGCCCTGCTCGCCGAGCACGCGCCCGGCATCGACCCCGAAGCGCTGCGCCCGAAATCCAAAGCCCGGGTCTTCGAGCTCCTCGAGACCCTCGGCCCGCGCGAAGGCGTCGAGGCCTACCTCGAGACCGCCAAGGAGCACGGCCTCAAGCTCGCCGTCGCCTCCAGCTCGTCCGGGGGCTGGGTGAACCCGCACCTCGAACGGCTCGGCATCGCGCGGTACTTCGACGCCGTCCTCACCGGGGACCTGCACAAGGCCAAGCCCGACCCGGACCTCTACCTCGCCGCACTCGAAGTCCTCGGTACCCAGGCAAAAGAAACCATCGCGTTCGAGGACACCCCGCACGGGGTCACCGCGGCCAAGGCCGCCGGGCTGACCTGCGTCGCCGTGCCCAACGCCATCACCGAGAGCCTCGACTTCGGGCAGGCCGACGTCGTGCTGCCGTCCTTCGCCGCGAAACCCCTCGAGGCGCTACTCGGCCACTAGCTCCGCCAGCCGGTCCAGGAACGGCAGCTGGCCCTTCACCAGCTTCTCCCGGGCCACCTCCGGGGAAAACCACGCGACCCGGTCCACCTCGGGGAACTCCTGCTGACGGCCCGAACGCGGCGGCCACTCCATGGTGAACGTCCCCGGTACCACGGCCGCCGGGTCGAGGTCGGCCGCGACCGCCCACGCCGTGACGACCTTGCCGCCCGACTGCTTCACCTCGCCGAGCGGGACGTACTCACCGGACGGCGCCGGCAAGCCCAGCTCCTCCGCGAACTCGCGGCGCGCCGCGGCCTCCGGTTCCTCGTCCGGCTCCAGCTCGCCCTTGGGCAGCGACCACGCCGCCGCGTCCTTCTTCGCCCAGAACGGCCCGCCCATGTGCCCGAGCAGCACTTCGAGGGTCTCGCCCCGCCCGCGGTGGAGCAGGAGCCCGGCACTGCGTTTGCCCGCCATCCGCCCAGTCTGCCGAAACCCGCGAAAAAAAATCCGCCGGGGTTGTCGATCCGGGGAGAAGCCACTCGACGCGTAGGCAGAAGGCAAGGAAGAACTCAGGGAAGGAACCCCGCGATGACCACCACCACCGCCCGCGAAACCCAGACCACCGCCACCGAGAAGACCCAGGTCACCGGCATCGTCATCGGCGCGAGCCGGATCGTGATCTCGTTCCTGTTCGGCTTCCACGGCCTGCAGGGATTCGGCTTCTTCGGTGGCGTCGACGGCCAGGGCGGCGGCGTCCCGTTCGGCTCGTTCCCCGGCTGGTGGGGCAGCGTCTTCGAGCTCGTCGGCGCGCTGCTGCTCCTCGTCGGGCTCGCCAGCAGGCCTGCCGCCATCCTGCTCTCCGGCGTGATGGCCTACGCCTACTTCACCGTGCACGCGCCGATGGGCCTGCTGCCGCTGCAGAACATGGGCGAACCCGCCGCGGTCTACTCGTGGATCTTCCTGCTGTTCGCCGCGATCGGCCCGGGCCGCTTCGCCATCGACACGCTCATCAAGCGACGCCGCTGACCCGCACGGGCGCGGTCCGGTTCATCAGTAGCCACCCTGGGCGGCTGCCAGGTCGGACCGCGCCATCACGTGTTCCATCAGGCTGGTCAGCACCTGCTTCGTCGACTCGCGCTCACGGGCGTCGCACAGCAGCAGCGGGACGTCCATGCCGACGTCGAGCGCCTGCCGGACCTCCTCGGTCCCGTAGCGGTACGCGCCGTCGAAGCAGTTCACGCCGACGACGAACGGCAGGTTGCGGCGCTCGAAGAAGTCCACCGCCGCGAAGCAGCTGTCGAGCCGCCGGGTGTCGGCCAGCACGACGGCGCCGAGCGCGCCCTCGGCCAGCTCGTCCCACATGAACCAGAACCGGTCCTGCCCCGGCGTGCCGAACAGGTACAGGATCAGGTCGGGGTTGATCGTGATGCGGCCGAAGTCGAGCGCGACCGTCGTCGTGGTCTTCTGCTCGACGCCCGACAGGTCGTCGACCCCCTCGGACGCGGTCGTGATGACCTCTTCGGTCCGCAGCGGCGGCACTTCGCTCACCGAGCCGACCATCGTGGTCTTGCCGACCCCGAACCCGCCGGCGATGAGTACCTTGACCGCGGTCGCGGTCAGGTTCCGCCGGGGGTCAGAGTTTCCGGATGCCATCAAGGACCGCCTGCAATACGTGTCGGTTGGGGGTTTCCTGGACCGGTGCCGCGGTACGGAACAGCACCAGGTTCTGCTCGATGAGGTCGCTCAGCATCACCTTCACCACGGGCAGCGGGAGATCGACCCGGGCGGCCACCTCGGCCACCGAGACCGGCCGCTGGCACAAGGCGATGATGCGCGCGTACTCCGGTTCGAGCATGCCCGCTTCGTGCGCGGTGCGCAGGGCGACGACGAGCGTGATGAGGTCGAGCCCGAGCGTGTCCGACCGGGTGCGACCGCCCGTGACCGCGTAGGACCGGACCAGGGGCCCGGCCTCGTCGTCGAACCAGGCCTCGTGCCGCGCGCTCACGGCGACGTGGGCTGGACGCCGGCCCGCGGGGCCGAGGTGAGTACCTGCCCGACCCGCTTCACCATCAAGTTCATCTCGTACGCGACGAGGCCCATGTCCGCGTCTTCACGGGCGAGCAGGGCCAGGCAGGCACCCCGCCCGGCCGCGGTCACGAACAGGAACGCGTGGTCCATCTCGACCATCGTCTGACGGACGTTGCCACCGCCGAAGTGCCGCCCGGTCCCGCGCGCGAGGCTCTGGAACGCCGAAGCCACCGCGGACAGGTGTTCGGCGTCCTCTTCGGAGAGGTTTCCCGATCGCCCGATGAGCAGGCCGTCCGAGGACAGGACCACCGCCCGGTCCGCCCCGGCGACCCGTTTGACGAGGTCGTCCAGCAGCCAGTCGAGCTCGTGGGCGCCTGAGTTGACCATTACTCGCGCTCTCCGTACCTGTCGTCGTTCTCGGGAAACTCTTCGTCACGGGCCCGGCGGGTGCCCTGCTGGAAAGCGGACAGCCTGCTGCGGGCGGCCTCCGGGGAGTCCAGCCGCACCTCTTCGCGTTCCTGTGCGGGCTTATCTTCCCGCAACTGCGGCACGAGGCTCTGCTGGCGTCGCCGTTGGGGCAGCGGCGGCCGGCCGGGCGCCTCCGGGCGGCGCGGCTGCTGCGGCCGTCCTTCGGGCACCGCGGGCCGCGGTTCCTGCGGCGGCCACGCCGGCTGCTGCGCGGCCGGGCGGGCCGGGCGCGAGGTCCGGTTCGGCGGGGACGGCGGGCGGACCGGGACCACCGGCTGCGCCTGGGTCGGCTGGCTCACCGGCTCCGAGACGGACCCGACCGGGACCGGCGTCGGCGCGGACGGCGGCGAAGGCGGTGTCGCCACCGGGGTCGGCGCCGACGGCGGCGGCGAGACCGGTGCCGGCTGGGTCGGCATGGGCGGCTCGGTGCGGTGCCGGGCCGGGCGGCGCTGCGGCCGCTTGAGCGGCGCGACCTCGTCGTTGCCCGGCTCCGGCTCGACCGGGTTCGGGACGAGCTCCGGCTTCGGCGGGGTGATCGGCTGCTCCGGCTCGGTCTCGGCGAGCGGGGCCAGCAGGTCGGTGCGCACCAGGACGATGGCCCGCGTGCCGCCGTAAGCGGACTCGCGCAGGTGCACCTGGATGCCGTGCCGCGCGGCCAGCCGCGCGACCACGAACAGGCCGAGGCGGGGCTCGTCCGACAGCGCCATGATCCCGAAGTCCGGCGGGCTGGCCAGCATCGAGTTGATCTCTTCGGTCTGGTCCGGCTCGAGCCCGAGGCCCTGGTCCTCGACCTCGATCACGACGCCCTTGCCGACCACGTTGCCGCGGATCTCGACCCGCGACTGCGGCGGCGAGAACGACGTCGCGTTGTCGATCAGCTCGGCCAGCAGGTGCACGAGGTCGCCGACGACCGGGCCGCGGATGGCGATCTGCGGCAGCGCCGCGGTCTTGACCCGGGCGAAGTCCTCGGTCTCGGCGGACGCGCCGCGGACCAGCTCGGCCAGCCCGACCGGGTTGCGCCACTGCCGGCCCGGCTGCCCGCCGCCGAGGATGATCAGGTTCTCGGCGTTGCGGCGGGCGCGGGTGGAGAGGTGGTCGAGCTGGAACAGCGTGTCCAGCTGCTCCGGGTCCTCCTGCTTGCGCTCGGCCTGGTCGAGCACCTTGAGCTGGCGGTGCACGATGACCTGGCTGCGGTGGGCGATGTTGAGGAACACCGTCTTGGTGCCCTCCTTGATCTTCGCCTCGTCGATGGCGGCCGCGATGGCGGTCTGCTGCGCCTTGTTGAACGCGTCGGCGACCTGGCCGATCTCGTCGGTGCCGTGGTCGAGGAAGTGACCGCCCTCTTCGAGGTCGACCGGCTCGCCGGCCTGGACCCGGGCGACCAGCTCGGGCAGCCGGACCTCGGCGGCGTCGAGGGTGTCTTCGCGCAGCCGGTGCAGCCGGCCGATGAGCCGGTTGGACAGCCGGACGGCGACGAACACCACGAAGACCGCGAACAGGACGGCGATCACACCGGCGATCAGCGACTCGGTGAACGTCGAGTCGGCGTCCTCGATGGCGGCCTGGCTCGCGTTCGAGCTCTGCGCGACGAAGATGCCCATCAGCGCGTCGCCGACCTGGCGGGCGGCGGTGCGCCACTGGTCCTGCGCGACCGGCAGCTTGGTCAGGTCACCGCGCAGGAAAGCGGTTTCCACCTGGGTCACCGTCTGCCACGGCTGGCTGGCCAGCAGCTGGTCGTACTTGGCCTTGACCTCGGGGATCATCTTCGGCGCCGACGCGTCGAGCTGGGCGTGGTAGGCACCGACCTGGCCGACGTAGGCGCGGAAGTCGTCGTTCGTCAGCCCGCCCGCGGCGAGCCCGGCGGCGGCGAGCGCGTCACTGCGCTGCATCGCGTCCGCCGCGGTGAAGAGCGGGATCGCGGTCAGCCGGTCGAACGCGTTCTGCGCGCCACGGGCCTTCTGCGCCAGCCCGGCCACGCCGTCGGTGAACTGGTCGAGCATCTTGTTGTAGAAGGCGAAGGCCTGGCTGATCTGGATCTGACCGCTGTCGACCGCCTGGCGCGTCTGCGGCAGCTGCTGGAAGACGCCGAAGAACGTGGCGATGTTCTTCTGGACGCTCGGCGGGGTGTCGTCGTAGTCCGCGAAGTTGTCCCGGAGGTTCTCGATCTCCTTGGCGGCGGTCGAGTCGACCTTCGGGCGGACGGCCGCGAGCACGGCCCGCTGGTTGCCCTGACCGGCGAGGAGGCTCAGCGTCGCCTGGCGCTCCTGCTGCAGCGCGGCGAAGAACGGGATCGCCGGGGCTTCCGAATTCCGGATCCGCGTGGTGTAGTCGCGTGCGGTGACCGCGTCGTAGATGAGGTAGCCCGCGAGGGCCACACCGACCAGCAACAGGGCCACACTGGGGATCAGCGCGATCGTGAGCACGCGCTTGCGAATCGAGGATCCCCGGTTCCGTCGAAGAGAAATCTGCTTCACCTGGGTCCGTTTTCCTTCCGGCAGTACATGGTTTCGGGTCGCCCGAGGCGGTCAACACCCGGATTCCGACCAGCCGGATCAACATCACCGTGGTCTGCTTCGCCCGCGACGACGGTATGCAGCCGCTCAGGGCGCGTCAAGTCCGTGGCGCGAACGTGATCTTCACACGGTGACCCGTCCACACTTGCTGCCTGCTCTTGGAAAGTCCACCACCGAAAGTCGTGACGTTCGTCCCAGGTCGACTTCCGTTTCACCGCAGGGGTGCACGCTGGTACCGGTTGCGGTCCGCGCGCCGGCCCGGGCCGGGACCGCTACGTACGAAGCCGCCGGATGGTTCGGTGAGAAACGTCACGGGTTCGCGAACCCGGCCGCCCACCACCACTCCGTCCGGGCCGGACGGCTTCCGGAAAGCGGAAATGCGCGGCATTCACGAAGAGCGCCACGGATTCCCCGGAGAGCGCACCGGAATTCCCGCCATTCCGCATGCGCGCTCGTGCGAACACGCCCAGTGGCGCCGGTACCGGTTCCGCGAGCCGTCAGCCCGGGAACTCGTCCGCGAGGGTGTTCCAGAAGAGCAGTTCGTAGCTCTGGAACAGCCGCGCGTAACGACGGGCCTCGGCCTTGTCGAGCCGGTGCGCGTCGAGGCCCGCCTGGATTGCCACGAGCGCTTGTTCTTCGATTTCGGGAACGTCCGCAGCGAAAAAGTCGAAGAACGCGCACTCGGTGTCGGTGAAGCCGTAGTGCCCGCGCATCGCGGCCGCGACGTCCCGGCAGTACCGGCCGAAGGCGGCGAAGTTCGCGAAGATCCCGGCCACGGCGGCCGCCGGCTCGCCGTTCAGCGCGAGCCACGCCACGTACGCCGGGTACGCCTGGCAGCCCGCGCGCGGCAGTTCCTTCCCGTGGTCCGGACCAGTCGCCGCGAGCAACGCGTCCAGCATCCCGTTCGCCTGCTGCTCCCCCGGCGCCAGGCCACCGAAGAAGGCGCGCGCGTTCGGCTCGTCGGCGCGGGCGGCGAGCGCGTGGAAGCTCCGCCAGTCGCTCAGCGTGATCAACTTCTCTTCGGCGGCGAGCGCGGCGAACACCGCGTGCGGCGCACGTCCCGAGGCGATCAGCGGGACGAGCCGGTTGTCGCCGTCGCGCGGCGCGAGTTCCGCCTGGATCTTGGCGAGCAGTTCACGAGCCGACCGCGTCATCGCTTCCCCCTGGAGTCCGTGGTCCTCCCATTGAAGCGCGGTTCGCCCCCGAACGCCCGGGTACACAGTGGACGGTCGTGGGGGCCTGACCGGGATGTCCGGTTCGACGGCGAGGGTTGACGTGGCCGCGATTCTCTATCCACCTCGGCCGGGAGCCCCTACAGTGTGGCCATCCGGAGCACCGAGGAGGCCAGCGTTGACCACCGTCGCCGAGCAGACCGAAGGCCAGACGATCCCGCGGCTGTTGCACCGCAACGCGGTCGAGTACCCGGACCTGCCGGCGATCACCTCGCTCGACCTCGAAGGCCGGCCGACGCTGAGCTGGCTGGAGTTCCGCACGGCCATCGCGGAGGTGTCCCGCGGCCTGGCCGGGCTCGGGCTCGCCGCCGGTGACCGGATGCTGATCATGGCGCCCGGCTGCCCCGACCACATCATCGCCGACCTCGCCGCGACGCACCTGTCCGCGATCCCGTGCACCGCCTACGCCACGCTCAGCCCGGACCAGATCCGGTTCGTCGCGCGGCACAGCGCGGCACCGGTCGTCGTGCTCGGCGGCGAGGACGAGCTGGCGCGCTGGCGCCCGGTCCTCGACGACCTCCCGGCGCTGCGCCGCGTCGTCGTGATGGACGAAGCCGCGATCCCCGAAGGCGACGGCCGGTTCCTCTCCCTCGCCGACGTCCGGACCTGGGGCCGGGAAGCGCTTGCCGCCGACCCGGAAGCGTTCGAGCGGTCGTGGCAGGACATCAAGCCGGACGACCCGCTGTCGATGATCTACACCTCGGGCACCACCGGCGACCCGAAGGGCGTCGTGCTGTCGCACCGCAACGCGATCCACCAGGCGTACGCGGTCACCGAGCTGCACCACCCGCCGATGCACGCGACCAACATCGCGTACCTGCCGCTCGCGCACATCGCCGAGCGCGAGCTGTCGGTCTACCTGCCGATCGTGTGGGCCGGCCACGTGCACACGCTCGCCGACCCGACCGCGGTCGCCGGCGCGCTCGGCCAGGTGCACCCGCAGAGCTTCTTCGGCGTCCCGCGCGTGTGGGAGAAGATGGTCGCCGGCCTCAAGAACATGCTCGGCAGCGTCCCCGAAGACCGGCGCACGGCGTTGCTGCAGGCGAACGAGCTGCTGCAGCAGGGCTACAAGCTGCGCAGCGCCGGCCAGGAGGTGCCGGCCGAGCTCGCCGAGAAGATCCGGCAGACCGACGAGGCCGCGCTGGCACCGGTGCGCGGCCTGCTCGGCCTCGACAAGCTGCTCGTCGCCTCCAGCGGCGCCGCCGCCCTCCCGGTGGAGATCATCTACTTCCTGGCCGGCCTCGGCGTCGAGATCTGCGAGGTCTGGGGCCTGTCGGAGACCACCGGCGCGGCGACGTCGAACTCGGCGACGGACTTCCGGGCGGGGTCGGTGGGCAAGCCGCTCGAAGGGGTCGAGGTGAAGGTCGCCGACGACGGCGAGCTGCTGGTCCGCGGTCCGATCGTCTTCCTCGGCTACCTGCAGGAGGACGGGACGATCGCCGACGCCACCGACGCCGACGGCTGGTACGCCACCGGCGACATCGGCACGATCGACGAAGACGGCTTCGTGACGATCACCGACCGCAAGAAGGAGCTGATCATCACCTCGAGCGGCAAGAACATCGCGCCGACGAGGATCGAGGGCCTCCTCAAGGAGCACCCGCTGATCGGCCAGGCGGTCGCGATCGGCGACGACCGCCCGTACGTGACGGCCCTGATCGTCCTCGACGACGAGATCGCACCCGGCTGGGCCGCGGCGAACGGCGTCGAGGCCACCCCGGAGGAACTGGCGGAGCACCCGGCGGTCCGCGCGGAGCTGGAGCGCGCGGTCGAGTCGGCGAACAGCAGGCTGGCCCGGATCGAGCAGATCAAGCGCTACCACGTGCTGCCGAAGGCGTGGACCCCCGAGTCCGGCGAGCTGACCCCGACGCTCAAGCTCAAGCGCCGGGTGATCAACGACCGCTACTCGACGAACATCGAAGCCCTGTACGCGGCGACGCGCGACCCGGAGCCGGCCGCCGGCGCCTGAGCACCCCCGCACTTTCACGTGAAAGTGCCGACCTGGGGGCCGCACTTTCACGTGAAAGTGCGGCCCTCAGGCGGTGCGGGGTGAGGTCGACTCCGTCCACTTGCGCAGCCGCGGCGGGACGCGCTTTTCCAGGCCGTAGTTCTCCAGGTGGGCGGAGAAGACCTCGTCGAACGCCTTCTGCACGGTCTCGGTGTCCCACACCGGCCGCTCGAGGATCGGCTGCTTGAGGAACGGCTGGCCCATGACGTGCAGCTGCGGGCCGTTGCACCGGATCATCTGGCCGGTGATCCCGTGCGAGCCCTCGCCGAGCAGGAACAGCACGACCGGGGCGATCCGGGCCGGCGTGCGGTCCGGCGGGCACGCGCGCAGGGAGCGCTCGGACTTCCACACCATCCGCGTGTGCGCGAGCGGGCAGACGGCGTTGACGCGGATGCCCTGCTCCTCGAGGTCGAGCGCCCAGGAGTAGGTCAGCGACGCGACCGCGCCCTTGCTCGCCGCGTACACGCCGAGCTTGCGCTGCCCGAGCGAGGCGCCCGACGAGATGTTGACGATCGAGCCGCCGGTGCCCGCGTCGACCATCGCCTTGATCGCGGCCAGCCCGGTGTTCACCACGCCCATGACGTTGACGGCGACGAGCTCGCGCGCCTGCTCGGCGTCGTCCTCCCAGGGCAGTGCCTCGTAGTTCAGCCCGGCGTTGTTGACCAGGCCGTCGATCCCGCCGAACTCCTTGACGCAGAGGTCCACGATCTCCTGGGCCTGCCCCGCGTCGGCCACGCTGTGCCCGCTGGCGACGGCCCGGCCGCCGTGCGCCCGGATGTTCTCCGCCGTGCGCTCGGCGAGCTCGACGTCGACGTCGTTGACGACCACCGCACCGCCCGCGCGGGCGACGTGCACCGCGAACGCCTCGCCGAGGCCCCGGCCGGCGCCGGTCACCACGACCGCCTTGCCCTGCATCAACCCGTCCATCGTCCACTCCCCGCTCTGCGGCGCCGGCGGCGCAGCGTCCCGTCCACCCCGGCCGGCTCTTCGTCCAGTCTTGGCCCATCCGGCCCAGCGGGGCAGCGCCCCGACGACGAGCGGCGGCCGCCCTGCGCCGAGCGAATCCGGTTCGATCAGTCCGGAGGTACCCGCGGGCCGGTCACAGTCACCGCCCGCCGCCTCTCCGGTGCGTGACCCGATCGGCCCCTCGACGGGGTGAGTGACGCGCGTTCCGAGGACATCGGCGCGTAGTCGGCGCCATACTGTTAGTGCTTCCGGGAGGTCAGCGGTGACACCCCCGGACGGGATCGTCACTGGCGAGGCACAATGCGGACGATCCATATTCACTCGATCGGGGGACGGTGGTTACGAGGTGACGACGCGCGCGACACCGCGGCTGCGGGCCGTCCTGGCCAACCGCGAGTTCCGCGCGCTGTGGTTCGCCGAAACCCAGTCGATGCTCGGCGACCAGCTGACCATCGTCGCCCTCGCCATCCTGATCTTCGACCGGACCGGCTCGCCGCTGCTCTCCGCCGTCGTCTACTCCCTGACGTTCCTGCCCGCGCTGGCCGGCGGGCTCGGCCTCTCCCAGCTCGCCGACCGGTTCCCGCGCCGCGCGGTGCTGGCGACCGGCTCGCTCGCGCAGGCCGTGCTGATCGGGCTGATGGCCGTGCCCGGGATGCCGATGGGCTGGCTGTTCGTCCTGTTCGTCTTCGCCCGGCTGGCGAACGCGCCGTGCAACGCGGCGCAGAACGCCCTCGGCCGGGAGATCTTCGCCGACGACGACGTCTACCTGCAGAGCCAGGACCTGCGGGGGATCACGAACAACACGGCCATGCTGGCCGGCCTCGCCGCGGGCGGCCTGCTGGTCACCGGCATCGGGACGTCGTGGGCGCTGGCGATCGACGCGCTGACGTTCCTGGTCGCCGCCGTCGTCGTGCGGGTGATGATGCTGCGGCGCCCGGCCGCGGGGAACGGGAACGCACCCTGGTTCGGCGCCGTGAGGCAGGTTTTCGGCGACGAACGGCTGCGGGTGCTGCTCTACCTGTCCTGGCTCGTCGGCCTGGCGGTGATCCCGGAGGGTCTCGCCGCGCCGCTCGCCGCCCAGCTGGGCGCGGGTGACCAGGCGGTCGGCTGGCTGCTGGCCGCCGACCCGCTGGGGTTCGTGCTCGGGACGTTCCTGCTGTCGCGGTTCGTCTCGACCGAGCACCGCCGCAAGCTGCTGGGTGTGCTGGCCGCGTTGCCGCTGGCCGCGCTGGCGGCGTTCGCGCTGCACCCGAACCTCGCGCTCGCGCTGGTCCTGCTCGCGCTGGCCGGTGCGACCGGCGCGTACGTCATCACGGTGTCCGCCACGTTCATCACGTGGGTGCCCAACGACATCCGGGGCAGCGCCGGCGGGCTGTACCGGACCGGGCTGCGGGTCGCCCAGGGCGTGGGCGTCGGCATCGGCGGGCTGGTCGCCCAGGCCCTCGGGTCGGCGAACGCCACGATCGCGCTCGCCGGTGCGGTGGGGCTGCTGCTGGCCGTCCCGGTGGGGTTCGCCTGGCGCCGGGTGGGCGGCAGCGAACCGGAACCGCGGCTGCCGTGAGCCGGGGGTTCAGAGGTCACGGTTGGCCATCGCGAGCCACCTCTCCGTGGGGTCAAGATCATGAATCGTATTCAGCCGGTCACAGGTCGCGGTTGCGCACGGTCGCCACCTCTCTGGGTAATCGGGGAGGACAATTCGACGGCACATCAGAGATCGCGGTTGGTCAACGGTGCCACCTCCGTGTGGGGAGCCTGAAGATGCTTTTGGTCCGCGTTCCCGGCAGTTCCACCGAGGACTCGGCAGTTCCGTTGCAGTGGGATGGTACCCGCCAACGGAATGTGTGAACACTCTGGCAGGTACCGATGAGATTACTCAACACCCGAAGTAGGCTGGAAAGGAGGTGACCAATTGCATCCCGGACCAGACGACGCCGCGACGGGCGGCGGCGAACCGGCGTCAGGCGACCGGCCGCGGCCGCCGTCGCCGCACGAACAGCCCGGCCAGGTGACCACGCCCAGTGGTCCACCCGGGACGGTCTGGCGCGACCACCCGTACTCGCCGCGGAACTGGGCGCTCTGGCGGCGGCGCCCCCGGGTCGTCGCGTTCATGCTGGGCAGCGAGGGATTGGCCGTCGCCGTTCTCGCGATTTCGCTCGTCTATTCACAGGCGCTGGTTTCCCGCGATTGGCTGAACTTCGGAATCCTCGCCGCCGGTGCGACGGTGCACATTCAGCTGACCCAACGCCAGGAGGAAAGGCGCCGGAACCGTAAAAAGACGGTGTTGATCGACCTCACCGCCGTGTGGACGTTTTCCGCGGCGATGATCCTGCCGGTTCCGCTGACTCTGCTGGTCATTTTCGTCGTCCGGCTCCAGCACTGGTTCATCGCCCGCCGCCCCGCCCACAACTTCATTTTCTCGTCGATCACGCACGGTCTCGCGGCGGTGCTGGCGCACCTCACCTACACCGCGCTCGGCCCCCATTTCCTGGGCACCGGCTGGGACGACTTCCTCGCCGAGTTCGGCGCGATCGTGCTCACCGCCGCGATTTACGAGGCGATCCAGATCCTCTACGTCGGCGGGGCACTCGCGCTCGGCATGTCCTCCGAACCGACGCTGCGTAACGTCTTGGGCAGCCCGGCCGACAACATGCTCGAAGCGATCACCGTCGGCCTCGGCGCGGTGACCGCGATTCTGCTCGCCGTCGTCCCGCCGATGGTCGTGGTGATGGCGGTCGCCACCGTGGTCTTCAATCGGCTCGCGGAACTGGACCAGCTCCAGGACGACGTCCGGACGGACCCGAAAACGGGCATTCTCAACATGCGCGGCTGGTCGGAGTCGGCCGAGCGAGCTCTCGAACGGACTGCTCGATCGAGTGATCAGCTGGCACTCCTGATGGTCGATCTCGACCACTTCAAGTGGATTAACGACACCTATGGACACCCGGCGGGTGACGACGTGCTCCGCACCGTTGCGCAAACGCTCGACGAAGTGACGAGACCGAGCGACTTGGTCGGCCGTTTCGGCGGTGAGGAATTCCTCATTCTGCTCCCGGACATCGACGAAGAGGCGACCTGGGACGCGGCCGAACGGATACGCGTGGCGATTGCGAAGTTGCACATCGTGACCACGGACAAGCGCGGCGACCCGGCGACGATCGCGGACCGCACGACCTCGATCGGCGTCGCCCGCCACCCCCGCCACGGCGACACCCTGGAGCGCCTCCTCCAGTCCGCGGACGCGGCGGTCTACCTGGCGAAGGAGAACGGCCGCGACCAGGTCTGCTTCGCCCCGGACACGCTCACGCCCCCAGCCGCACCGTGAGCTCGAGCTTGACGAGCACATCGGCACAGGCCCGCGCCGCGGTGGGCGCGAGCCGTAGCAGCTCACCCCGGTAACCGGCGGACTCGAGCCGCAGCACCCGAGCCCCGGGCGCGGGCCGCGGGTGACACCAGTGCCGGACGACCCCGGTCCGGGCGGCGTCCTTGGCGAGGAGAAGGTACTCGTACCCGAGGTCGTCGACCACGCGGCCGAGGCCGTTCCACCAGAGCGCGCGCAGGGTCAGGCCGTCGTCGTCGAGCGCGAGGTCGACGGGCGGATCGGCGTCGATGTCGACGCGGAAGCCGAGGCCGCCGAGGTGGAGCGAGCGCACTTCGAGGAGCGCCCCGCCGGCGCGGCTGGGCGGGGGTTCGGCTGAGCGATGATTGCGGGCCGACGCGAGTCCGCTCCCCGCACCGTCAGCCGCGCCCGGCTCCGACTCACCCGGCCCGAACCCGCCGCCCCGGCCATCCCCGCAGCCGGCGGCGGGACCACCGGGCCCGCACCCGAGCGCCGAGCCGCCCTCCCCAGCCGGACCTAAATCCCCCAGTGCCAACCGCGGCACCACCGCCGCCACCGCCAGCTCCGCCGCCCGCCGGCCGTCCTCGGCCCGGGGCACCAGCGGCCGCCCCAGCAACTCGTCCGCCAGCAGCCGGTGTCCGCTCACCTCGGCCCACCCCAGCGCCGCCGCGCGCAAACCCGGCTCGCCGCGAAGCCGGTCCAGCAGCGACCCCACCCGGCCCCACGTCCGGCTGTACCGCGCCGCCCGCACCAGCCTCGCCGCCTCCGGGCGCTGGACGTCCGGGCCGTACAGGCCCGTCATCGCCTGCTCGAGCGCGGTCAGCTGCCCGGCCAGCACCACCCGCGCGACCGCGGCCGGACAGGTCCGGGCCAGCTCGGCCGGCGACCGCGAACGCAGGGCCCGCGCGAGGGCGCGCAGGTCCGGGCTCCGGGGTTCGCGCAACACTGCGCCGGGAGCCAGCCGGCGCAACGCGCGGACCGTGTTCTCCACCGGCACTCCGGGATCGGTCGAGCTCACCGCACGCCCTCCTGGTCACCGCGCCCCCGGGGACAGCGTCACCGATCGGGGGCCGGGCGGGGAAGGGGAGATCGGGCGGCCGATCGGGCAGCTTAGGGGAAACCCGCGCCGCGACACTGGGGTTGTCCCCATGCCGGGTGCGCGCCCGGGCTGGCACCCTGGACCCCATGCCAGCCGAGCCCGAGCCGCCGCGCCGCCGCCGACCCTGGTCGACGTCCGGGTGGCTGCTGCTCGTGCTGCTGGCCGTCTTCGCGTTCGGGCTGATCGCCTCGCGCCCGCCGTCGCCGCCCGACCAGGGGCCGCCGACCGGGGACGTGCTCGCCGCGCAGAACGCCATCGACGCGCTCGTGCACCCCGGTCCGCACCCCGACGCCCTCGCGAAGCTGCCGAAGGACTTCACCGCGCTCAGCGGCGTCACCCCGGGCGAGATGACCGCGCGCGACGGCACCGTCCGCGCGGTCCACGTCGACGGCGGGTGCTCGACGCCGTGGGGTGACGACAACACCAAGTGGGACTACGCCGTGCCGTGCAAGGCGCACGACCTCGGCTACGACCTGCTGCGCTACGCCGACCGCAAGGGCCACCCGCTCGGCCCGGAGGTCCGCGAGGCGCTCGACGACCGGCTCTCCTACGACATGCACCACGCCTGCGACCTCAACCCGATGAACTCGGCGCTCACCTGCCGGGTGGTCGCGTCGCTCTACTCCGCCGGCCTGGTCGTCAACTCGTGGCACCAGCGCTGGGGCCCGCCGGTCGGCGACCCGATCGGGCCGATGGTCGCCGGGGTGCTGGTGATCGCCTGCTTGCTGGTGTTCCGGCTGCGCGGCTGGCTGCGGACCCGCCGCGAACCACGGCGGCCGGCTCCCACGGCCCCCGCCGACGTCAGCCGGTGGGCGCTGCTCGGCGCCGCCGGTGTCGTCCTCCTGCTCCTCGGCGAGTCCGCGACGGCGCTCGCGCACTGGGCCGGCGCCGCCGAGACGGCGTGGTGGCCGCTCACCTGGCTCACCCAGCTCGCCCCGCTGATCTTCTTCGCCGGCGGCCACGCCAACGCCGCCGGCTGGCGCGCCGAACAGGAGCAGGGCGGCGGCTACCGCCACTTCCTGGCCGAGCGCGCCAGCCCGCTGCTGCGCCCGGCGCTGATCTTCGCCGTCGTCGCGCTGCTGACGCCGCTCGCGCTCGAACTGCTCGGCAGCCCGGCCGGGACGACGGCCACGGTCATGCGGATCGCGCTGCACCCGCTCTGGCTGCTCGGGGTCTACCTGCTGACGATCGTCTGCGCGCCCCCGCTGCTGGCGCTGCACCGCCGGGCGCCGGCGGCCGCGGCCGCCGGGCTGCTCGCGCTGGTCGTCGGCGGCGAGGTGGCCGCCGAAGCGGCCGGCTCACCCCTGCCCCGCTACGCGGCGACGTTCGCTCTCGCGCTCCTCGCCCAGCAGCTCGCCTTCGCGCACGCCGACGGCGTACGCCCGTCGCGGCGCCTCCTCGCCGTGGCCGCCGCGACCGGCGTCGCGGGTCTCGCCGTGACGAGCGTCCTGCGGGACGGGCCGCCTGTCCTGCTCGGCAGCCCGGGCGCCCCGGCGGCGTTGTCGGCGCCGCCGTGGGGCGTGCTGCTGCTCGGCCTGGTCCAGCTGGGCGTGCTCGGGCTGCTCGCCGTCCCGCTGGCCCGGCTCGGCCGGCGGCCCGGCGTCGCCACCGCGTGCCGGTTCGTGCTGCGCGCGCCGATGAGCCTCTACCTGGCGTTCCTCGCCGCGATGCTGCTGCTCGTCGCCGTCGTCTACCTGCCGGGGCGGATCGCTGACGGGCTGAGCTGGCTGATCCGGCCGCGGACGCTGGTCGCGGTCGGGCTGCTCGCGGTGCCCGCGACCGTCGTCTTCTGGTGGTTCGAGCGGCACACCCACGGCGCGCGGGCGCCGCGCGCCGCCGAGCTGCCCGGCCGCCGGACGGCGGTGCTCACCCGGGCCGCGGCCGTGCTCGGCATCGGCTACGCGGTGCTCGGCGTGTTCGGCTTCGCACTGACCCGGTTCGGCGGGGTGGCCGCCGACGCCGACCTGCTCGGCCTGCGGCTCGACCCGATCCAGAGCCTGGTGCACCTGCTGCTCGGGGTCTTCCTGCTGCACACGATCCGGATCGGGGCGGGCGCGGCGACCGGCACCTGGCTGGCCACGGCGCTCGCCTGCGCGCCCTCCCTGCTGTTCGCCGCCGATGGCAGCACGCCCGGCTTCCTCGGCGTCACGCTGCACGCGGTGACCGCGGCGTTCGCCCTGCTCGCCGCGGCCGGGACGCTGCTGCCGGTCAGACGCCCGGTAAGCGCGGCGTCCTGACCAGGCGAAAGCGCCGAGCCTGCGGGAAACTGGGTGGTGCATGACACATTCGTGGGGGGATGTGTAACGCTACGGCAACCCGGGGAAGGCACCATGCGTCCCAACCCCAGGACCACCGATCGAAGCAGTGAGGAGTCGCCCGCGTGGATCACCCGCCTCGGAACGGGCAAGGCGACCGCCGCCCCGCCCGGCCCCGGCAGGACGAGCCAGGCCGGCGCACCCCACCGCCGTCCCGCCGCCCGGCGCCCCGCCGCGAGCCCGTGGACGCCCGCCGTGCCGCGCCGCCGCCGCGCCGCCCCCAGCCGCGCCCGGTCGCGCGGGGCCGCCGCAACTCGTTCCGCGGCGCGAAGATCGCGCTGGCCGTGGTGTCGCTGCTGGTGATGGGCCTGACCGGGTACGCGTGGGCCGCCATGCAGGGCCTGGTCAACGGGCT
Organism: Amycolatopsis sp. cg9; assembly: GCF_041346945.1. NCBI lineage: Bacteria > Bacillati > Actinomycetota > Actinomycetes > Pseudonocardiales > Pseudonocardiaceae > Amycolatopsis > Amycolatopsis sp. cg9. The sequence continues at coordinate 808,685 of NZ_CP166850.1, forward strand.
GAACTACGCGAACGTGATCAGCGACGGCGGCGGGGGCGACAAGCCGGCCGACGGCGCCCGCGACATCCTGCTGGTCGGCCTCGACAGCCGCACCGACGCCCAGGGCAACCCGCTGTCGCGCGAGGTGCTCGACGAGCTGCGCGCCGGCGACTCCGACGGCGAGCTCAACACCGACTCGCTGATCTTCGTGCACATCCCGAACGACGGCAGCAAGGCCGTCGCGATGTCGCTGCCGCGCGACTCCTACGTCGACATCCCCGGCTACGGCAAGCACAAGATCAACTCCGCGTACGCCCGCGCGATGCTGCAGGCCCGCAAGGACCTGCAGAAGCAGGGCGTCACCGACCCGAAGGAGCTCGACGTCAAGGCCAACCAGGCCGGGGCGAAGGAGCTCATCGAGACCATCGAGAAGCTCACCGGGTCCACCATCGACAACTACGCCGCGGTCAACCTGCTCGGCTTCAGCGACATCACGAAGGCCATCGGCGGCGTCGACGTCTGCCTCAACGACAACGTCAAGGACCAGTACTCCGGCGCCGACTTCACCAAGGGCCAGCACACGATCTCCGGTGTGCAGGCGCTCGAGTTCGTCCGGCAGCGCCACGGCCTGCCCAACGGCGACCTCGACCGGGTCGTCCGGCAGCAGGTGTTCATGGCGGGCATGGCCCGCAAGGTGCTGTCGGCGGGCACGCTGACCAATCCCGGCAAGCTCAGCGATCTGATCGACGCCATCAAGAAGTCGGTCGTGCTCAACCAGAACTGGGACATCTTCGGGTTCGCCCAGCAGATGAAGGGCCTGACCGGCGGCCAGCTCGAGTTCCGCACCATCCCGGTGAAGAACATCGAGTACAAGACCCCCGAAGACGGCACGGCCATCCAGGTCGACCCGGCCGAGGTGAAGCAGTTCGTCCAGAGCCTCGCCGGGCCGCAGCCGGGCCAGACCGCGCCGCCGGCGCAGCAGGCCGACCCGGCGAACAAGGCGACCACGGTCGACGTCCGCAACGCCTCCGGCAAGACCGGCCTGGCCGCGAGCGTCGCCAAGACCCTCGAAGGCAAGGGCTTCACCTCCGGCGACACGGCGAACGCGACCTCGCGCAAGACGACGGTCATCTGGGTGCCGAAGGGCGGCAAGGACAAGGGCCAGGCCGTCGCGGACGCGCTGGGCGGCTCGCCGACGATCCAGGAGGACAAGAGCGTCCAGGCCGGCCACGTGACGGTCTTCCTCGGCGCCGACTACGAGGGCACGACGTCGGACGCGAGCTCGGGCGCCGGGGCCGGTGCCTCGTCGAGCGCGCCGTCCCAGGCCGCCGCGCCGCCGGCCGACGAGGACAAGCCGATCACGGCCGAGGGCGTTCCCTGCGTCAACTGACCCGGTCGCCGGGACTCCGTTAACCCGTTCGGCCTAACTCGCGCAATCGGTATCAAAGACATGCCCGAATTCGCGTAAGGGCCGGGCTCCTGCGCACTTACATACACGTGAGGGTGCACCTGCACGGGAAAGTTGTCACCACCGTACGGGTGCCGCGGGAGCGCACGGCAGGGGAAATTGATGTGCTGATCGACGGTGAGGAGTACCAGCGGATCCTCGGGGACGAGCTCCGCAAGCTCCGGCGCAGCCGAGGGTGGACGCGCAAGGAGCTCAACCAGCACCTGCAGAGCGAGATTTCGCTGCAGACGCTGGCCACTTACGAGCTGGGCACGAGACAGTGCTCCGTCGTGCGCCTGGTCGAGCTGTGCGTCGCGATGGACGAGCTGCCCCAGGACCTGCTGGCCAAGGTGCACCGGCGGGTGTTCGTCGACGAGCCCGGCCGGGTCCGCGTCGACCTGCGCAAGGTCGTCGCCGACGAGTCCGCCGAGCTGCTCCCGCTGCGCCGCTGGGCCGAGGACCGGCTGCGGCAGTCCGGCGACCACGGCGCCGCCGAGGTGGCGCTCGACCTCCCCGCGCTGGAGCGCATGGCCGAGCTCTGCGAGCTGCCGACCGTCGAACTGATCGCCCGCCTCCGCCGCTACGTCTCCCGCTAGTCCCCGCGTCATGAGGGGCACCCTGATGGCTTCGACGGCCACGGGGGTGCCCCTCATGACGCATCAGCCGACCCGGAAGTCCTCGCGCCGCACCTTCCGCGTGTCCAGCCAGTAGCGCCAGGTGAAGCCGGGCCAGATCGTCCGGTTCACGCCCTTGGCGTCGAGGTACCAGCTCTTGCAGCCGCCGCGGGTCCAGATGCCCTTCGCCAGCTTGCGCTGGATCGCGGTGTTGAACCGCTCCTGCACCTCCGGCTTCGGCTCGATGGCCTTCCCGCGGGCCAGCCGCAGCGCCTCCGCGACGTAGGAGATCTGGGCCTCGATCATGAACACGACCGAGTTGTGCCCGAGGCCGGTGTTCGGCCCGAGCAGGAAGAACAGGTTCGGGAAGCCGCTGACGGTGATCCCGAGGTGCGTCCGCATCCCCTCGGTCGCCCACTCCTTGCCGAGGTTGCGCCCGTCGCGGCCGACGATCTCCAGGTCGTCGAAGGCGTCGGTGACGTGGAAGCCGGTGCCGTAGACGATGACGTCGGCTTCGTGCTCGACCCCGGCCGCGTCGACGACGCCGCGTTCGCGGACCTCCCGGACGCCGTCGGTCACGACGTCGACGTTGTCCCGCGCCAGCGCCGGGTAGTAGTCGTTGGAGATGAGCACGCGCTTGCAGCCCATGGTGTAGTCCGGGGTGACCTTGCGCCGCAGCGCCGGGTCGCTGATCGCGCGGTCGATGTTGCGCTTGGCCAGCCGCTGCCCCAGCTTCATCACCCACGACTGGCCGTTGAAGCCGATCGCCCGCGCTTCGAGCAGCCAGTACAGCAGGTTCCGGTAGGCGCGCTGGGCCGGCGGGAACGCCTTGAACAGCGCGCGGGTGCGCCCGGACATCTCGTGGTCGGCCTTGGGCATGATCCACGGCGGCGTCCGCTGGAACAGCGTCAGCTCGGCTACCTCGGGCGCGATCTTCGGCACGAACTGGACCGCGCTGGCGCCGGTGCCGATCACGGCGACCTTCTTGCCCGCGAGGTCGACGTCGTGGCGCCACTGCGCGGAGTGGTAGGCCGGACCCTCGAACTTCTCGATGCCCGGCAGGTCCGGGACCATCGGCAGGTGCAGCGCACCGACCCCGGCGACCAGGGCGTTCCCCACGAACTCGTCGCCGCCCCTCGTGGCGACGTGCCAGCGGTTCTCGTCTGCGTCCCAGCGGGCGCCGGTCATCTCCTGGCCGAACCGGATGAAGCGACGCAGGTCGTGCTTGTCGGCGACCTCGCGCATGTAGCGCCAGATCTCCGGCTGCGGCGAGTAGGCCCGTGACCAGCCCGGGTTCTGCTCGAAGGAGAACGAGTACATGTGCGACGGGATGTCGCAGGCGCACCCGGGGTAGCTGTTGTCGCGCCAGGTCCCGCCGACGTCGTGCGCCTTTTCGAGGATGACGAAGTCGTCGCGCCCCTCCTTGCGCAGCTGGATCGCCATGCCGAGACCGGAGAAGCCGGTCCCGACGATGACGACCCCGGTCTCCGTGCGGTTGCCCATGGCGCGCCTCCCTGTACCTGTTACCGGTCGTCCATCTTACTCAGAGTAGGTTACTGCCGGTAGAGTGTTGCCCATGACGACCGCGAAGCGCAAGCGCATGCCCCGGGCCGAGCGGATGCGACAGATGATCGAGGTCGCCGAAGAGGTCTTCGCGGCCCGCGGCTACACGGCGGCGTCGATGGACGAGATCGCGGAACTGGTGGGCGTCTCCAAGCCGATGCTCTACGAGTACTTCAACTCGAAGGAAGGCCTGCTGCTGGCCTGCATCCGGCAGTCGCGGGCGGTGCTGCGCGAGGTCACCGAGCAGGCGACGGTCGGCGCGACGACGGCCGAGGACGCGCTGCGCCGCGGCCTGCTGGCGTTCTTCGTCTTCATCCGGGAGCGGCGCCAGGCGTGGTCACTGCTGCGCCACGAGATGGCACTGATCGGCACCCCGGCCGCGGACGAGGTCGAGGAGACCCGCCGCCAGCAGACCGACCTGATCGCCGCCCTGATGAGCGGCTACTTCGACAGCGGCGACGAGCTGCGGGCCGAAGCGGCCGCGGAATTCGTGGTCGGAGCGTGCGAACGGCTCGCGATCTGGTGCGAAAAGCACGAGGAAGTGGACCCCGCGACGGCCACCGAATACGCCATGGACGTGCTGTGGAGCGGCCTGCAGCACCGTGCACGGTAACCTGCAAGTGCATTAGGCCATTCGGTCGTTACTCACTGCTGTCGTGTCCTGTGACACAGAGTTGCTCTACGGTATCGAGGACACGGTAGAAAGTGTGCTGGACTTTTCGCAGCCGAGAGGGGGCGCGAGTACCGCGTCATGGGAATGCGGTAGCCGCGTCACGGTTGTGTAAAGCATGGTGGTGGAGGAGAGGGGCGTGAGGCAGATGGTGGAAGCGATCACGGCGACGTACGTCCAAGAGGACGCCGACTGGAAGATCACGGTCAGCGGCCGCGGCAAGGAGCTGACCGCCAGGGCACCGGGCATCATCGCCGCACGCGACCGGGCGGACCAGCTGGTCGAGGAGCTCGGCGACGGCAAGGCGACGGTGGTGCACCTGCTCAACGGCAGCGCACTGGACTTCACCAGCGCCTACATGACCGCGCGGCTGACGCTCCCCAAGCTCCCGCCGCTCGAGGTCCCGCCGCCCGGCAGCGTGCCTAAGCAGCAGAGCACGGAGGCCGCGGACAAGAAGCCGCAGCTGCCGCCGAGCAAGCAGCTCCCGAAGGCCGTCGAGGACCGCAAGGCCCCCGCCGCCGAGCCGGCGCCCGCCGCGGAGAGCAAGGCGCCGGCCAAACAGGCCTGAGCGCTACTTGAGGAGCTTGCGCACCAGCAGGACGAGCACGAGGATCCCGCCACCGATCAGCGGGTACTTCACCTTCGGGTTGTCCAGCTTGGCGCGCACGCCGTCCTTGGCCGCGTCGGCGAGCTTCTTGGGGTCGGCCTTGACGGTGAGCTGGTCGAGCGTCGCCGCCAGAGCGGTCCTGGCCTGCTCGATCTCACGCTCGATCGTCTCGGGGTCGCGAGCCACGTGTCCTCCTCGCCGAATGGGTCTTCCGCGCCCCAACTTAGTCGACCGCCCCACCGCCTCCGCACGGGCCACGCCGCACGCTACGCTTCCGAGTGCTGGGGGCCCGTAGCCCAATTGGCAGAGGCACATGGTTTAGGTCCATGCCAGTGAGAGTTCGAGTCTCTCCGGGCCCACTCGCTCGTGAGCGAGTCCTGCTCGGCGCTTTGCGCCTTCGCCGGACTCGCTCGTCGTGTCTTCCGGGGGTGCGACCCCCGGGCCCCGCCCGGCGGGCTTCGCCCCCGGACCCCCTGCCGTGGTCACGTTCGCGACGTCGGTCGCCAGTTCTCCTCGGCGTACGCCGACAGCGTGCGGGGTGGCTTTCCCGTCAGCTGCCGGAAGTCGTCGGTCACCGGGGCGAACACGCCCACACGCACCAGCTCGAACAGGTGCGGCATGCGGTCGACCCACGCATCGCGCGTGTCGGCGAAGCCGATCAGGCTGTCGCCGCTCCCCGCGAACAGCTCGCCGGTCTCGCGAAGCGCCTTCGCGAAGACCCACTCGTCTTCGTCGAAGTTCCGCAGGAACCTTCCGGCGCGAGTACCCCCGGTGACTACCGCTCGCTCAGCTGAGTTCGACGGTGATGTGCGGCGCCAGCGCGCGCAGGAAGTCCGGCGCGTCGAAGATCTCCCCCGCCGACGCCACGCCCTTCACCCGCGTCCGCCCGGTGAGGATCCGTTCCACCGCCTCCACCGCGAGCGGCGCGCTGACCGCGTAGATGTCCTGCCCGTGCGCGACGGCCCGGCGTTCCTCGCCGCCACGCCGCACCCGGACGTCCACCACGAACGTCTCCGCCGCATCGCGCTCCGCCGCCGCGGCCAGGCCCTGGGCCGCGTCCACCGTCATGTACGACGTCACCGACGGGACGTCCAGGTGCCGCGGGATCGTCACGATGTCGGACATCGAGAACTCGCCGAGCACCGGCCGGGTGCCCAGCGGCTCGGGGAAGGTCCACTCCAGCGACGGCAGGGCGTCCTCGCGGTGCTCCAGCCGGCCGCCCGCGAAGCGGACGCGCTTGCCGCCGCGGCGTTCGCGGGAGACCCGGCCGGCCGCGAGGGTTCCCGGCGTCGGGTGCCAGCCGCTCAGCCCGTAGGCGACGTGCACCTCGTCCGCCGACGGCCAGCCGCCCATCGCCGCCGTGGCCAGCAGGTCGGCCAAGCCGCCGAAGAACGCCATCGCGGGCAGCACCACGGTGTCCGCCGTCAGCGCGAAGGTGTCGAGGTTGGCTTCGATCTCCGCGGCGACGTCCACGTACGGGACGCCGGCGCGGATCGCCGCCGCGGCCAGCGGGAGCGCCGTCGCGGCGAACGGGCCGGCGCAGTTGATCACCGCCGCGACGCCGTCGAGCGCGCGGTCGAGGGCCTCGGGGTCGTCGACCGCGGCGGGCCGCCCGCCCGGAAGCTTCGCCGCGTCGCGACCGGAAAGGACCGGGGTGAAGCCGCGTTCGCGCAGCTCGGCCACAACGAAGCGGCCGGTGAGTCCGTAAGCGCCGTAAACCAGTACCGAAGTCATGCAGCAATCCTCGCGACGCTCCTTCGCGGGCGACAGTGTCCGGAACGACGTGATGCGTACACTTTCGGACATGCACGCTGTCGCACTCGCCGCCACCGACGGGATGCTGTCATTCGAGCTGACCATCGCCACCGAGGTGTTCGGCGAGAACCCGCGGTACGACTTCGCGGTCTGCGGCGGCGAGCCCGTGCGGGTCGGCCGGTTCTTGCTGGAACCCGACGACGGCCTGGACCGGCTGGCGCGGGCGGACACGGTGCTCGTGCCGGGGTGGGCCGACGTCGACGCGGCCCCGCCCGCCGGCCTCGTCGAAGCGGTGCGCGCGGCCCACGCGCGGGGTGCGCGGGTGGCGTCGCTCTGCACCGGCGCGTTCGTGCTGGCCGCCGCCGGCCTGCTGGACGGGCTGCGCGCGACCACGCACTGGGCGCACACCGACGTCCTCGCCGCCCGCTACCCGCGGGTGACCGTGGACCCGGACGTGCTCTACGTCGACAACGGCCAGGTGCTGACCTCCGCGGGCAAGGCCGCCGCGATGGACCTCTGCCTGCACCTGGTGCGCGCCGACCACGGCCCGTCGGTCGCCAACGCGGTCGCCCGGCGCCTGGTCGTGCCGCCGCACCGCGCCGGCGGCCAGGCCCAGTTCGTCGCCGCGCCGGTCCCGACGCGGGACGACCACCCCCTCTCGGCACTGCTCCCGTGGATCACCGCCCGCCTCGACCGGCCGCTGACCGTCGAGGACCTGGCCCGCCAGGCGAACATGAGCTCCCGCCACCTCGGCCGCCACTTCCGGGCCGCGACCGGCACGACACCGTTGCAGTGGCTGCTCACCCAGCGGATCCGGCGCGCGCAGGAGCTGCTGGAGAACACCGACAACGGCGTCGAGGCCATCGCGGAGGCGGTCGGCATGGGCACCGCCACGACGTTGCGCCGCCACTTCAACCGCGCGGTCGGCGTGCCCCCGGACACCTACCGCCGCACGTTCCGCGGTTAGGGTTCGGCATGCAGTCGTACGGGTTCGTGGGCACCGGCGAGCTCACCGCCGCCATCGTCGAAGGTCTCGGCTCGGACGCACCTGAGGTCTTCCTTTCCCCGCGCAACGAGAAGATCGCGCACGACCTCGCCACCCGCTTCCCGAACGTGCGCGTCTGCGGCAGCAACCAGGAAGTGCTCGACAGCGCCACGGCCGTCGTCGTCGCGGTGCGCCCGCAGATCGTCCGGGAAGTGCTGGCGGAGCTGGCTTTCCGGCCGGAGCACGTCGTGGTGAGCGCGGTCGCCGCCGTCGCGCTCGACGAGCTGCGCGAGCTGGCCGCCCCGGCCGGTCGGGTCGTCCGGTCCATCCCGCTGCCGACGGCGAGCCGCCGTGCCAGCCGCACCGCGATGTACCCGGACGACGCCGTCGCCCGTGCCCTGTTCGAGAGCGTCGGCGACGTCGTCGTCCCCGCGGACGAACCGACGCTGGCCACGTTCAGCGCCGCCACCGCGACCTTCGCCGCGCACCTGGACCAGCTCGCGACGATCGCGGGCTGGATGGCCGAGCACGGCGTCGCGCCCGAGGACGCCGACGGGTACCTCGCGCACGTCTTCGGCGAACTCGGCCGCACCCTGGCCGGGTTCGACGGCACCCTCGGCGAACTGGCCCGCAAGCACGAGACGCCCGGCGGGATCAACGAGCAGTTCCGGTCCGCGGTGCGGGACCCCGAGCGGGTGCGCCGGAGCCTCGACGCCGTCCTCGCCCGCGTGCGGGGTCAGTAGCGCACGTCGCTCTGCAGCAACGGCGGGTACACAGTGGACGGTTCGCCGTCGACCGTCGCGCCGGCGAACTGCAGCATCGCCCGCTGGGCGCCGTGCATCGGGGCCGGGTAGTCCAAAGTGGGCGCCGAAACCTCGTCCAGCGTCGCGAGCTGCGCCGCGGAGAGCGTCACTTCCAGGGCCGCGAGGTTGCCGGTGAGGTGCTCCAGCCGCCGGGCGCCGACGATCGGGACGACCGTGCCGCGCCGGGCCAGCAGCCACGCCAGCGCCACCGCCGCCGACGTCGTCCCGAGCTCACCGGCGATCCCGGCGACGGCGTCGATGACGGCGAACTCCGCTTCGGACGGACCGCCGACGTAGGCCGCGCGGGCCGAGTCGGCGACGTCGGCGCCGCGCCGGTACTTGCCCGACAGGAAGCCGTTCTTGAGCGGGCTCCACGGCGTCAGCGCGATGCCCTGGTCGCGCGCGAACGGCGCGAGCTCGCCTTCGACCGTCCGCGCCAGCAGCGAGTACTCGACCTGCAGCGCGATGAGCGGCGTCCAGCCCCGCAGCAGCGCCGTGGTCTGGGCCTGCGCGGTCACCCACGCCGGGGTGTTGGAGAAGCCGACGTACCGGATCTTGCCCGCGCGCACCAGGTCGTCGAGGGCCCGCATGGTCTCTTCGATCGGGGTGTGGCGGTCCCAGTTGTGCAGCCAGTACAGGTCGAGGTGATCGGTCCGCAGCCGCCGGAGCGACTCGTCGAGCTGGGCGGTGATCGACGCGCGGCCGGCGCCGCCGCCGTTGGGGTCGCCGGGGAACATGTTGCCGAAGAACTTCGACGCCAGCACGACGTGCTCGCGGCGGCCGGGGTGCGCGGCGAAGAAGTCGCCGAGGATCTTCTCGGAGTGGCCGTTGGTGTAGAAGTTCGCCGTGTCGACGAAGTTGCCGCCGAGGTCGAGGTAGGTGGCGAGGATCTTTTCGGACTCTTCGACGCTGCAGCCGGCGCCGCCGGGGTCTTCGCCGAAGGTCATCGCGCCGAGGGCGAACGGGCTGACGCGGAGGCCGGACCGGCCGAGGGTGACGTAGTGGTCGAGTGGCACGAAACTCTCCTTGCGTGTCGTATCGGTCAACCCAGGAAACCGCGTTAACGTGCTGTTCGGTAGCTCGATGCCCGCACGCCCTTGCACGATCCTCTCGACTTGGGTTTCCTGGAGGGGTGCTCACCGAGATCCGGGACCTCGTCGCCACCCACGCCCGCGAGGGCCTGCGCACGCCGGTACCCGGCCTCCTGCTGTCCAAAGTGGACACGAGCGAGCCGCACCACTCCCTCGCCGAGCCGCTGTTCGTCGTCATGGCCCAGTGCGGCAAGCGGCTGCTGCTCGGCGACCGCGTCCACGAGTACCGCGCCGGGCAGTACCTGCTGGTCAGCACCGACCTGCCGGTCACCGGCCACTTCGTCGGCGCGACCCTGCGGACCCCGGCGCTCGGCCTCGGCCTGACCCTGCGCCCGGCGGCGATCGCCCCGCTGCTGCTGGAGGCCCCGCCCGGCCGCTCGTCCCGCACGCTGCCGCCGTCCCCGATCGCGACCGGCGACGCGAGTCCCGAGCTGCTCGACGCGGCGCTGAGGCTGCTGCGGCTGCTCGACCACCCGGCCGACGCGCCGGTGCTCGCCCCGCTGATCGAGCGCGAGATCCTCTGGCGCCTCCTGACCGGCCCGCACGGTGCGCTGGTGCGCCAGATCGGCCTGGCCGACAGCGGCCTGTCCCACGTCAGCCGGGCGATCCGGTGGATCAGGGCCAACTACGCCGAGCCGATGCGGATCGAGGAGCTCGCCCGCCTGAGCGACCTGAGCGCATCGGCGTTCCACCGCCACTTCCGCGCGGTCACGGCGATGAGCCCGCTGCAGTTCCAGAAGCGCATCCGCCTCCAGGAGGCCCGTTCCCTGCTGCTGGCGGACGCGGGCGACGTCGCGGGCGTGGGCCACCTCGTCGGCTACGACAGCCCGTCCCAGTTCAACCGCGAGTACCGCCGCCTGTTCGGCGCCCCACCGGGCCAGGACGCGGCCCGGCTCCGGGAGGCCGCCGCCCCCGCGGGACCCCAGCTGCCCTGAGAGCCGATCCGTTCAAGACCGCCACCCCCGGCGGGTGCGACGCTGGCCCCATGCCTGTGAACCTTCCCGCGGCGGCGTCGTTCATGGCGACGCACGCCCGTCTCCTCGATCGCCGCCGCTTCGAGCTGCTCGGCGGCCAGGCCGATGCCGGGGCCGTGCTCGCGGCCGTCGACGGGTACCGCAACCCCGACGGCGGCTACGGCTGGGGTCTGGAGCCGGACCTGCGGGCGCCGGAGAGCCAGCCCGGCGGCGCGCTGCACGCCTTCGAGGTCTTCGAAGACATCGCACCCGGCACGTCACCGCACGCGGCGAAGCTCTGCGACTGGCTCGCGTCGGTCTCGCTGCCCGACGGCGGCCTGCCCTTCGCCGTGCCCGTCGCGGACCCGGCGGGCTGCGCGCCGTTCTGGGCGCAGGCCGATCCGGCGGTCGCCACCCTGCAGAGCACCGCGTTCACCGCCGGCGTCGCCCTGCGCGTCGCCCGCCACGACCGCGCGGTGCGCGAGCACCCGTGGCTGGCGGCCGCGACGCGGTACTGCTTCCGCGCCATCCGCGAGCTTTCCGCGGCGCCGCACGCGATCGAGCTGTCGTTCGCGGTGCAGTTCGCGGACGCGGCCCACGACCTCCACGCGGAGGCGCCCGGGCTGCTGGACCACCTGGCCGCGTTCGTCCCGCCCGACGGCTTGGCCCCGGTGGCCGGCGGTTCCGACGGCGAAACCCTGCGCGCGCTGGACTTCGCGCCACTGCCGGACCGCCCGGCACGCGCGTTGTTCAAGGAAGGCGTCATCGAAAACGAACTGCGGCGGCTCGCCGGCGAACAGCGCGACGACGGCGGCTGGCGGGTGGATTTCGCGAGCTATTCGCCCGCCGCGGAGCTCGAATGGCGGGGCTACGCGACCGTCCGCGCGGTGTCGGTGCTCCAGCGCAACGGCGTCGCCTGAAGATCTACACCAGCGACGACGGGGTTCACTCGGCCGTGGCATGTCGGGTCACGGGCGGTAAGCGGTTACATGCCTTTCGGTGGCCACGACCGAACCCGTACTGTGACTCCAGGTACTCGGGCCGGAGGTGGGGCATGTCGTCGCGCAACCTGTGGGGCTGGTTCGCCCGCTGGGCGGACTGGTTCGAGGAGCGCGGCGTCTACGTGCCCGGCGAAGAGAGCCGCGCAGTCGACCCGATCCGGGATTTCGGCTGGCTGATGGCTGCATGGGTGGCCGGCGTGGCGATCTTCATCCTGTTGTTCGCGCTCGCCGTTTAAGTGGCATGTGGGCAGTGATTGTCACGAGCGGTGCCGTTCCGGTCACGGATTGGCCACGGGGTGGCACCAGGTGCGCGACAACCCCCCGTCGCGCCTCGTAACCACGAGCGATCACGGCCAGAGTGGAGCGGGTTCGCCCGGCAATCCCCCGTTGCCGAACGGCACCCCCGACCCGCCGACTGGAGTACCCGCGATGGCGCTCGCGCGCACGTGCAAGATCATGTTCACCTCAGGACTGCTCGGCCTGGCGGTGGCGTGCGGGGTCCCTTCGACGCAAGGCGGTACCGCGGCGCTGGGCGCCGCCGGCTCCCCGGCGGGTGCCGGGGCCTCGGCCTCGCAGGCGGGCAACGACCTGAAGTTCGGCGCCGACCACCGGTTCGCCAGCGGTCTCACCATCTCGGTCGGCTCCCCGAAGTCGTTCCGGCCCAGTTCGTCGGCGTACCCGCAGAGCCCGCGCGGCGCGGCGTTCGACATCGAGCTGACGAACGAGGGCGCGACGACGTACAAGCTGTCGGGCCTCACGATCACCGCGACGGCGTCGGGCACCGCGGTCAAGCAGGTCGTGGACACGACGCAGGGCTTCACCGGCATCACCGACGCGGGCAAGGACGTGCTGCCGGGCCGCTCGGTGCACATCACGCTGGCGTTCGCGGTCCAGCGCGAGCAGGCGCAGCTGCGCCTGCAGATCCGTCCGAGCGCGACCGAACCCGCCGCGGTCACCTACTGCGGTCCCGCCTGACGTTCCGATCCGGCCCGAAAGCAGGCGGACACGAACCGGAGCCAACCCGCTCACCGCCACCTGTTCCGCCGTGGCTGCCGGTCGGATCGGGAACAATCGGCACAGTAGGCTCGGCCCATGACCGAGCGTCTTTCCCCGGGTGACGAAGCCCCGGACTTCACCCTGCCCGACAGCGAGGGCAAGGACGTTTCCCTGCGCGACTTCCGCGGCCAGTCCGTGGTCGTCTACTTCTACCCGGCGGCGAGCACCCCGGGCTGCACGAAGCAGGCCTGCGACTTCCGCGACAACCTGGCCGAGCTGAACGACGCCGGCTACCGCGTGATCGGCATTTCCCCGGACACGCAGGCGAAGCTGGCGAAGTTCGCGGAGAACGAGAAGCTGACGTTCCCGATCCTGGGCGACCCGGAGAAGTCGGTCATCGAGGCGTGGGCCGCGTACGGCGAGAAGAAGAACTACGGGAAGACGTACCTGGGCGTGATCCGGTCGACGTTCGTGGTCGACCCGGAGGGCAAGATCGCGCACGCCTGGTACAACGTCCGCGCGGCGGGCCACGTGGCGAAGCTGATCCGCGACCTCGGCCTCGCTGCCTGACGCGCGTTGACGAGCCTGGAGGGGCCGGCACTCAAGCTGGGCGGCCGGATCGCCTCGGCCGCGGCGAAGTCGTGGCTGCGGCGGCGGAAAGCGAGCTTCGATCGCTCCGCCGAACTGGTCGATCTGGCCGCCGGTGAGCTGAAGGGCCCGTTGGAGCGGCGCAAGCTGGAGAACCTCGTCCAGACGATCGGCACGCAGGTGGCCGAGCAGCTGGAGGAGGTCCTCGCCGACCGCTTCGCGACGCTCCCGCAGAACGAGATCGATGCCGCCTTCTTGGCCGTCGAAGACGCTCTGACCGGCGCGGACCTGTCCGACGAAGCCTTCCTGGCGGTCGACGCGGATCCCGAGCACCTGGCCAGGAAGCTCCGCGGCGACCTGCCGCGTGACCGCCTCCTCGCCCCGCAGGCCGCGGCGCTGTACGAACTGGCGCTGGACCAGGCGTGCCGCCACCTCGTGCAGGTGGTCCGCCACCTGCCGTCGTTCCAGCCCCGCGCGCTGGCCGAGGTGCTCAGTCGCCTCAGCCGGCAAAGTGACCAGCTCGACGAGTTGCTGGCCCGGGTGCCGAAGACCAGCCTCGCGGCACCCGAAGGCGTCGACCACGACGCCGAGTTCGAAGCGGCGTACCTGCGCCTGCTCGCCCGCGACCTCGACCGGCTGGAACTGCTCGGCCTGACCACGGACGACCAGCCGGCCCTGCCGTTGACGGTCGCCTACCTGAGCTTGAGCGTCTCGCCGGAGGGCGAGCCGCGCCGGGCGGACCGGCGCACGGACGAGCTGTGGTTCGAGAAGCGCCAGAGCCGGGCGGGCAGCGCGAACGTGCGCGTCGAGACGGCGTTGAGCGGCACCACCCGCGTCCTGGTGCGCGGCGAGGCCGGCTCGGGCAAGACGACGCTGCTGGACTGGCTGGCGGTGACGGCGGCCCGCGGCCGGTTCACCGGCAAGCTCGAAGGCTGGAACGGCCGCGTCCCGTTCCCGATCCGCCTGCGCAGCTTCGCCGCGAAGCCGTTGCCGCGGCCGGAGGAGTTCCTCGCGCACATCGCCCCGATGCAGGCCCCACCGGACGGCTGGGCCCGCCGGGTGCTGGCTTCCGGACGGGCGATGGTCCTGGTCGACGGCGTCGACGAAGTGGGCACCAGCCACCGCCGCGAGGTGAAGTCGTGGCTGCGCAAGCTGTCGTCGGCGTTCCCGGACACCCTGATCGTGGTGACCTCCCGGACGGCGGCGGCCGACCAGCGCTGGCTGGTCCAGGAGGGTTTCGGCTGCGTCCTGCTGGAACCGATGAGCGCGGATGACATCCAGGCCCTGGTCACCCGCTGGCACAAGGCGGCAGAGGCCGGCGGCACGGTCCGCCCGGGCACCGACGTCCCCGCGGTCCAGCGCCGGCTGCTCAACCAGCTCGACAGCCGGCCCCATCTGCGGACGTTGGCCGCGAGCCCGTTGCTGTGCGCGATGTTGTGCGCGCTGAACCTGGCGCACCGGTCGGAGCTGCCGCGCGACCGGATGGACCTGTACCGCAAGGCGTTGTCGATGCTGCTGCACCTGCGCGATGCGGAGAGGCACATCGGCGTGTTGCTGACGGAGGCACAGAAGGAAGTCCTGCTGGGCGACCTGGCTTGGCGGCTTTCGCTGGCGTCGAAGGTGGAGCTGCCGAAGGACCGGGTGCTGTCCCACGTGGCCCGCCGGCTGCCTTCGCTGCCGCACGTGGACCACACGCCTTCCGAAGTGCTGGACCACCTGCTGGAACGCAGCGGCGTGCTGCGTGAGCCGGTGCGGGACCGGGTCGATTTCGTGCACCGGACGTTCCAGGAGTGCTTGGCCGCCAACGAAGCCACCGAACAGGACCACCTGGAGACGTTGATCGCGAAGGCCCACCTGGACACGTGGTGGGAGACGTTCGTGATGGCCTGCGGCCACGGGAAGCACCACCAGGTCGGGACGTTGTTGACCGGGATTCTGGACCGGGCGGATGAGGAGCCTCGGCACGCGCGGCACTTGCGTCTTTTGGCGGCGGCGTGCTTGGAGACGGTGAGCAACGCTTCCCCGGACGTCATCGCGCGGGTGGAGGCGGTGATCCGGGAGCAGCTGGTGCCGCCGCGGAGTCTGCGGGAGACGCAGTCGCTGGCTTCGATCGGGCACCGGGTGCTGCGGTACCTGCCGGAGTCGCTCGACGGGCTCTCGGACGCGGTGGCGGCAGCGACGGTCCGAGCCGCGGCACTCACCGCGGGGGCGGATGCGCTGGCGCTCCTCCGCGAGTACGCCCGCGACTCTCGCTCAGCGGTGCAGAAGCAGCTGACCCAAGCCTGGCAGTACTTCGACCCCGAGCGGTTCGCAGTCGAGGTCATGGCCGACTCGCCGCTGGCGAACGGCGCGATCGAACTCGAAACCGCGCGGCTCCTGCCACACGTCCGCCACCTGGGTCACCTGACCGAGCTGAGCCTGAGCTTTCGCGGTTCGGACACTCCGACCGACCTCAGTACGCTCGCCGCGTTGCCGGCCTTGACTCAAATCGCATTCGACTTGAGCCAGCACGAGGTTCCCGTCGATCTCAGCCCGCTCAGCGGACATCCGGGACTCACCGAGGTCTCGATGTACTTCGCCCACAGCTTCACCGACATCCGAAGCCTGCGCAGTCTCGAACGATTGGAGATACTGACTCTCTTCAACAACCACCCCTGGCCGGATCTCGATGAATTCAGCGAGCTGGCCGGTGTCGAATACCTGGGCCTCGGCGCCCTGCAGCGAGTAGAGAGTCTCGATCCGCTGAGCTCACTCGGCAATCTCGAAGCGCTCGGCCTCAAGGGAATCCAGACGAAAACGCTCTCCTCCTCCGCTCCCCTTGCCAAGCCCACCCACATCGGCTTCTACCGCCAGAGCGACTTGACGGAAAACTCGCTGGCCGGCGACGCGGTCGCCCGCTGTTTCCCCCGTTTGACCGATCTCTACCTGTCGGGCGTGGAGATCAGCGGCCTGGGCCCGCTCGCCACCCTGCCGTTGCGCACGCTAACCCTCTCTTACCTGCCCGCGCCCCTCGACCTGAGTCCCTTGGCCGATCTCGAAATAACCGTCAAAGCCACCGAGACCGAGCTCCTCGGTACGGAGAAGCTCGGCCCCGGCGTCAAACTGATCTAAGCCAGTTCCCGCAACGCCGGCAGCAGAGCCCGCAAAGCCCGCCCCCGGTGCGAAAGCGCGTCCTTCTCCGCCGGCTCCATCTCCGCCGACGTCCGGGACTCCCCATCAGGCTGGAAGATCGGGTCGTACCCGAACCCGTTCGCCCCCCGCCGCGAGCGCACGAGCGACCCGCGCCACTCACCGCGAACGACCGTCTCCTCGCCCGACGCCAGCACCAACGCCGCCGCACAAACGAACTGGGCTCCGCGGCGCTCGTCCGGCACGTCGTTCAGCTGCCCCAGAACCAAATCCAGGTTCGCCTCATCGTCCCCGTGACGACCCGACCACCGGGCCGACAACACCCCAGGCATCCCGTTCAACGCGTCGACAGCGAGCCCCGAGTCATCGGCGATAGCAGGCAACCCCGTTGCCGCCACCGCATCCCGGGCCTTCGCCACAGCATTGCCCTCGAAATCCGGAGCCGTCTCGGGCGCCTCGGGAAACTCAGGCACATCAGCGAGACCGAGCACCTCGATCCCCGAAATCCCTTCAGCCTCGAGGATCCGCCGAAGCTCACCCAGCTTCTTGGCGTTCCGGGTAGCCAGGAGCAGCTTGGTCACTTCGACCCCTTCTTCTTGTCCGGCCGCGGCTCCGGCAGCTCACCGGGGTACGGCAGCGCCAGCGCCTCGTTCTGCAGCCGGGTCAGCTCCGCGCACCCCGCCAGCGCGATGTCGAGCATCTTGTCCAAAGTGGACCGCGCGAAGGTGGCCCCCTCACCGGTCCCCTGGACCTCGATCAACGTCCCCGCGTCCGTCGCCACCACGTTCATGTCGACCTCGGCGCGCGAGTCCTCTTCGTACGGCAGGTCCAGCCGCACCCGGCCGTCCACCACGCCGACGCTCACCGCGGCCACCGAGGACGACAGCGGCTGCGGGTCGTTGAGGCGGTTCGCCGCGCCCAGCCACGTGATCGCGTCCGCCAGTGCGACGTAACCGCCGGTCACCGCCGCCGTGCGGGTGCCGCCGTCGGCCTGGATGACGTCGCAGTCGATGACGATCGTGTTCTCGCCCAGCGCCGCCAGGTCGATGCAGGCGCGCAGCGAACGGCCGATCAGCCGCGAAATCTCGTGCGTGCGGCCGCCGATCCGGCCCTTCACCGACTCGCGGTCACCGCGGGTGTTGGTCGCGGACGGCAGCATCGCGTACTCGGCCGTCACCCAGCCGAGGCCGGAGCCGGCCCGCCAGCGCGGCACGCCTTCGGTGACGCTCGCCGCGCACAGCACCCGCGTGTTGCCGAATTCGATCAGGACCGAACCCGCCGGCCACTGCTGGAACCCCCGGGTGATCTTGATGTCACGGAGCTGGTCGTCGTTCCTGCCATCTTTTCGAGCCACGGGAGCACTCTAAGACCGCACCGCTCACACGTCGTAGACGGCACCCTGCTTGACGACCTCGGCCCCGGCGAACTCGGCCGACGCCTCCGCGAGAACCGCGCCCGCGTCGGTCCACGGCGCGATGTGCGTCAGGAGCAGCCGGCCGACTCCGGCGTCGCGCGCCAGTTCGCCGGCCTGCTTGCCGGACAGGTGCACGCCCGCCGGCCGCTCCGCCGAATCCGTCCAGGACGCCTCCGCGAGCAGCAGGTCGACGCCGTCGGCGAGCTCGTTCAGCGCCGCGCACGGGCCGGTGTCGCCGGTGAACGCCAGTATCCGGCCGCCGTAGGAGATCCGGAGGCCGTACGCCGGGGTCGGGTGATCGACCTCGACCGCGACGACGTCGAACGGCCCGATCCGGAACGGCTCGGGCCGCAGCGGCCGGAAGTCGTAGACGTCGGAGAGGTCCGTGCTGGCCCGCTCGGTCTCGTTGGGCGCGTACGCGTTCGCCAGCCGCGTGGGCGCGTCCGGTGGCGCGTACAGCGGCAGCAGGCGCGGCCGGGCGGGGTACGGCGGAGCCGGGTGGTAGCGCCGCAGGACGGTGAGTGCGCTGACGTCGGCGCAGTGGTCGGGGTGCAGGTGCGTGAGCACGAGCGCGTCGAGGTCGAACGGGTCGGCCACGGCCTGCAGCTGCGCCAGCGTGCCGTTGCCGAGTTCGAGGCCGAGCAGGAAGCCCTCGGCCTCGACCAGGTATCCGGACGCGGCCGCGTTCGGCCCGGGGATGCTGCCAGAGCACCCGAGGATGGTCAGTCGCACTTCGACACCCTAAGCGCCCGCCGCGCCGATCACGCGGTGGTGGGAGCGAGGACACCCGGCGCGAAGCCCATGAACCGCTGGGCGAGCCGGGCGAACGGCTCGGCCGAACCGGTGGCCACGAACTCGTGCTGCGGCGGGGTGTCCCGGGTGGTCAGCAGATCGAGTTCGGTGAGCACGCGGACGAGGTCCTTCGCGGTCTCCTCGGCGCTGCTCACCAGCGTGACCTCCTGGCCCATCACGATCTGCAGCACGCCCTGCAGCAGCGGGTAGTGCGTGCAGCCGAGCACGAGCGTGTCGACCTGCGCGTCGAGCAGCGGCTGCAGGTAGCCCTGCGCGAGCCCGAGCACCTGGCGGCCGGAGGTGATGCCGCGCTCGACGAAGTCCACGAACCGCGGGCACGCGACGCTGGTGAGCGTGATGGCGGGCGCCGCGGCGAACGCGTCCTCGTAGGCCCGCGACCGCACGGTGCCCTCGGTGCCGATGACGCCGACACGGCCGGTGTGCGTCGCGACGACGGCGCGGCGCGCGGCGGGCAGCACGACCTCGATCACGGGGACGTCGTAGCGCTCGCGGGCGTCGCGCAGGCAGGCGGCGGACGCCGTGTTGCAGGCGATCACCAAGGCCTTCACGCCGCTCTCGACGAGTTCGTCGAGCGCCGCGAGCGCGTAGCTGCGCGCGGTGGCGATCGGGAGCGGGCCGTAGGGGTTGTGCGCCGTGTCGCCGACGTAGCGGAGCTGCTCGGCGGGGAGCTGCTCGAGGATCGCCCTCGCGACCGTCAGCCCGCCGACGCCGGAATCGAACACGCCGACCGGGGCATCAGCGGGCGGAGACGTCACGCGTCGAGGCTACCTGCTGCCGCCGGGACGGCCTTGCGCGACCGGCGGCTGGTCAGCCACGCGGCGAGAACGCCGGCGAGCGCGCCGAAGACGTGGCCCTGCCAGGAGACACCGGGGTTGCCCGGCAGCAGCCCGGCCAGCATTCCGCTCCACACGCCCAGCAGGACTACGGCGACGAGGATCTGGCCGGCCGCGCGGTTGAAGATGCCGCGCACCAGCAGGTAGGCGAGCCAGCCGAAGGCCAGCCCGGACGCGCCGACGGTGACCGCGTTCGCCGGCCCGATCAGCCACACGCCGAGCCCGGACACCACCCAGATGATGGCCGTGACCAGGGCGAACCGGCCGATCCCGGCGGCCATCGCGAGGAACGAGAACAGCAGCACGGGCACGGTGTTCGCGAACAGGTGCGACCAGCCGGCGTGCAGCACCGGCGCGAACAGCACGCCGTCCAGCCCGGAGAGCTCCCGGGAGTGGATGCCGCCCTGGTCCAGGTCGCCGGGCAGGATCACGTCCACCAGCTCGACCAGGTAGAGCAGCAGGGTGAACGACAACGCGACGAGCGCGGCCGCCTTCGGTCGCGGCGGCAGCACGCGCTTGGCGGCGTCGGTTTCCGGGGCGGGGATCGGTGTGCTCACGTTTTCGAGGCTACGTCCGGGTCGGGCGGCTCCGCCTCGGGTGAAATCCCTGATCCGGCGGTTTTGTCGGTGCCTCCCGCTAGCGTGCGCGGCATGGACGTCACCGGTTACCTCGCGCGGCTCGGCCTCGATCCCGAGCCGCCGAGCCTTGCCGCCCTGAAGCGGCTGCACGCGGCGCACGTCGAACGCGTGCCCTACGAAGCGCTGGAGGTCCAGCTCGGGCGGCCGACCCCGCTCGACCCGCCGGCCTCGCTGGCGCGGATCCTGCAGGGCCGCGGTGGGTACTGCTACCACCTCAACGGCGCTTTTTCGGCGTTGCTGCACGCGCTCGGCTACCAGGTGACGCGGCACATCGGCGGGGTGCAGGGCAGCGCGGCGGACGCGCCGAACATCGACCGGAACCACCTGGCGCTGACCGTCACCGGGTTGCCGGACGCCCTGGACACGGCGTGGCTGGCCGACGCCGGGCTGGGCGACGGCCCGCACGAGCCGCTCCCCCTCCGGGAAGGCACCTACGTGCAGGGCCCGCACACCTACCGGGTGCGGCCGTCTGAAGTGGCGCCGGGCGGCTGGCGGTTCGAGCACGACCCCTCGGGCAGCTTCACCGGCATGGATTTCGCGCCCGGCGTCGCGGTGATGGCCGACTTCGAGGAGAAGCACGCCTGGCTGTCGAGCGCGCCGGAGTCCGGCTTCGTGCGGGTCTGCGCGCTGCTGCGGCGGGACGCGGCGGGCGTCGACACCCTGCGCGCGCTGACGCTGGACCGCCACGGCGCCAAGGAGCTGATCGAGTCACCCGGCGACTGGTGGGCGGCCGCCGGTGACGTGTTCGGCATCCGGGCGTCGCTGTTCACGGACGCCGAGCGCGAGCGGCTGTGGCGGCAGTGCGCCGCCCAGCACGAGGCTCACGTCGGCGGCACGGGCAGCGAGGTGGTGCCCAGCGCGTAGTCCACCGCCGCTTCGGCGTGCAGGCGGGTCGTGGGGAAGGTCGGCACCGGCGCGTCTTCCGGGCCGACCAGCAGCTCGATCTCCGTGCAGCCGTAGATGACGCCCTCGGCACCGGCTTCGACGAGCCGCGCGATCACCCCGCGATAGGCCTCGCGGGAGGCGGGCTCGACGACCCCGAGCACCAGCTCGTCGTAGATCACCCGGTGCACGAGCTCGCGGTCGTCGAGCGGCGGCACCAGCACGTCGAGGCCGTGCGCGGCGAGGCGGTCGCGGTAGAAGGGCTGTCCCATGGTGAACCCGGTGCCGAGCAGGCCGACCCGGTGGATCCCGGCGGCCTTCACGGCCGACGCGGTGGCGTCGCCGAGGTGCAGCAGCGGGATGCCGAGGCCGTCCTCGAGCCGGTCGGCGACCTTGTGCATGGTGTTGGTGCAGAGCACGACGAAGTCGGCACCGGCCGCCTCGAGGGCCTTGGCGGCGCGGTTCAGCTCGGCGCCGGCGTCGTCCCAGCGGCCGTCGGCCTGCATGCGCTCGACGGCGGCGAAGTCGACGGAGTAGAGCACGGTGTGCGCCGAGTGGAAACCGCCGAGGACGGCTTTCACCCGTTCGTTCACAAGCCGGTAGTACTCGCTCGAAGATTCCCAGCTCATCCCGCCGAGCAGCCCGATGACCTTCATGCTGGACAGCATGCCCGAACTGCGCACGGCGTTCGCCGGGGTTTCGAACGTGCTGGTCACCGACGGTGCGTCGGCCGTACTGGTCGACGGCTTCTTCTCGCGGCCGTCACCGCTGAAGCTGGCCACCCGGGTGGCCCCGGACCGCGGCCGGATCGACGAGTGCCTGCGCCGGCTCGGCGTCACGGCGCTGGACGCCGTCCTGGTCTCGCACTCGCACGTCGACCACGCACTGGACGCACCGGTGGTCGCGAAGCTGACCGGCGCGACGCTGGCCGGCTCGCCGTCGACGCGGAAGGTCCAGGAGGGCTACGACCTGGCGGCCGAGCCGTTCGAAGAGCTGGTCCCCGGCAAGCCCGTGGAGTTCGGCGCGTTCACCGTGACCCCCGTCGACACCCGCCACAGCGACGGCGACCGGGTGCCCGGCGAGATCACCGAGCCGGTCCGGTTGCCGGCGAAGGCCAAAGCGTTCAAGACCGGGCGCTGCTACTCGTTCCACATCGCCCACGAGGCCGGCACCGTCCTGGTCCACGCGTCGGCGAACTTCGTGCCCGGCGCCCTCGCCGGGCACCCCGCGGACCTGGCCTACCTCGGCATCGGCGCGGCCGGGAAGAAGACCGAGGAGTGGCGGGAAGAGTACTGGCGGGAGACCGTCGGCGCGGTCGGCGCCCGGACCGTCCGGCCGGTGCACTGGGACGCCTTCTGGCGGCCGCTGAGCAAGCCGCTCAAGCTCCTGCCGAAGGTCTTCGACGACCTCGACACGACGATGGCCACCTTCGAGCGGCTGGCCGAGGCCGACGGCGTCGGCCTCGCCCTGCCCGAACTCTGGACAGCCGAGTAGCTCAGGCCCAGAGCTGCCCGTCGAGCCGCTCCGCCGCTTCGTCGAGCGAACCGGCGTACGCACCCGTCGACAGGTACTTCCACCCGGCGTCGGCCACGACGAAGGCGACGTCGGCCACCTCGCCGCGAGCCGCGGCCTTCTCGGCGACGGCAAGCGCCGCGTGCAGCACCGCGCCCGTCGAGATGCCCGCGAAGATGCCTTCGTGCTCCAGCAGCTCACGCGTGCGCCGGAGCGCGTCGTACGCGCCGACCGAGTACCGCCCGTTCAGCACGCTGGGGTCGTACAGCTCCGGCACGAACCCCTCGTCGAGGTTGCGCAGGCCGTACACCAGCTCGCCGTAGCGCGGCTCGGCCGCGATGATCTGGACGTCCGGCTTGGCCTCGTGCAGGTACCGCCCGACGCCGACCAGCGTGCCGGTCGTGCCGAGGCCGCCGACGAAGTGCGTCAGCGTCGGCAGGTCCTTGAGCAGCTCCGGGCCGGTGCCGCGGTAGTGCGCGTCGGCGTTGGCCGGGTTGCCGTACTGGTAGAGCATCACCCAGTCCGGGTTGGCCTCGGCCAGTTCCTTCGCCCGCCGGACGGCCTCGTTCGAGCCACCCGCCGCCGGCGAGAAGACGATCCGCGCGCCATACGCCTGCAGTAGCTGCTTGCGCTCGGTCGAGGTGTTCTCCGGCATGACGCAGACCAGCCCGTAGCCCTTGAGCTTGGCGGCCATGGCCAGCGCGATGCCGGTGTTGCCCGACGTCGGCTCCAGGATCGTGGAGCCGCGCCGGAGCTTGCCTTCGCGCTCGGCGGCTTCGATCATGGCCAGCGCGGGGCGGTCCTTGATCGAGCCGGTCGGGTTGCGGTCCTCCAGCTTCGCCCACAGGCGCACGTCGTGCGTCGGCGAGAGCCGGGGCAGCCCGACCAGCGGGGTGCCGCCGAGCGCGTCGAGCAGTGACTCGAAGCGAGCCATCGATCAGCCACCGGCCACGGCGGGGAGGATGGTCAGGGTGTCGCCGTCCTTGACCTCGGCCTCGAGGCCACCGGAGAAGCGCACGTCCTCGTCGTTGACGTAGACGTTGATGAAGCGGTGCAGCTTCTCCTCCTTGACCAGGCGCGCCTTGATGCCGGCGTGCCGGGACTCGACGTCGTCGATGATCTCGAGCACGGTCGCGCCCTTGGCCTCGACGGACTTCTCGCCGCCGGTGTGGGTGCGCAGGATCGTCGGGATGGAGACGGTCACGGCCATGGGTTCTTACCTCCGGTGGTTTCCTAGACGCAGACGCACTCGGCGCGGCGCTTTATTCCGGTCGTCAGTCGATGATCTCGACCGGCTCCTCGGTGATCTCGGCGTCCACGATCCGGTACGACCGGAACTCGTGCACTTCGGGGTCGCGGGTGGAGACGAGCACGTAGTGCGCGCCGGGCTCGGCCGCGATGTTCGCGTCGGTCCGCGACGGGTACGCCTCGGTCGCGGTGTGCGAGTGGTAGATGACGACCGGCGCCTCGTCGTTCGCGTCCAGCTCGCGGTAGAGCTTCAGCAGGTCGGCGGAGTCGAATTCGTAGAACGTCGGCGAGCGGGCCGCGTTCAGCATGGGGATGAACCGCTCGGGCGAGTCGGACCCCTCGGGCCCGGCGATCACCCCGCACGCCTCGTCGGGGTGGTCACGGCGGGCGTGGGCGACGATCTCGTCGACGAGTTCACGGCGAATCCGGAGCACATCGACATCTTAGGTCGTGGACACAAGCGATCCATATCTTGAGATGCTGTGCTCAGGAGCACACTGGGGCATGCCGATGCCCTCGATCGCCCGCGAGCGCTGCCGGAAGTTCCTCCGGGACGGCGAGCGGATCCAGTACCTCATCCCCGGGATCTCGCTGTACGTCAACGGCGTCCGCACCCGCGCCGCCTTCTTCGTCGTGGTCACCGACCGCAGCATCACCGTCCTCTACGGCGGCCGCTTCCGGCGCTACACGCCGAAGGCCGTCTACGACCGGCTGCCCCGGCGCACCGAGATCGGCCCGGTCGAGGTCCACCCGTCGCTCGGCCCGGTGCTCACCGTCGCCGAACTGCACCTGGAGATCGACGAGGAGTACGTCAGCGCCGTCCGCGCGGCCAACCTGGAAGGCGCCCACGACCTGCCGCCGGACCCGCTGCCCGACCTGTGACTCAGCCGAACGCCTCCGGCCACACGTCCCGGTAAGCCGGCACCCCGCCCGCGGCCGTCGCCGCCAGCAGGCCGCGCACCATCGCCCGCGCGAACACCCGCGCGGCCGCCGAACACAGCGTGTCCAGTGCCATCGGGCGCGCCGCCGCGCCGAACGGGCCGCTCGCCTCCGGGAGCTCGTGCTCGCCGGTGGCCAGCGCGAACACCGTGTCGCCGTCGAACATCGTGTGGGCCGGGCGCACCGCGCGGGCCAGCCCGTCCTGGGCCGCGACCGCGATCCGCCGGGCCTCGGCCTTCGACAGCGCCGCGTCGACCGCGACGACGCCGATCGTCGTGTTCAGATCGGTCCGGCGGGACGGCAGCGAAGCGGCCCGCGAAGGCCACGTCACGCCGAAGTCGCCGTGGTCGGCCGCGTACGGCCGGCCGGTCGAGAGGTCCACCGCCTCGCCGGCCGCGTTGACCGCCGCCAGCGCCCCGACGGTGAACTCGCCGACGACCTCGCTCGCCGAGCCGATCCCGCCCTTCAACGACCCCACGGCCGCCCCCGCGCCGGCCCCGACCGTCCCCTCCGCGAACGAGTCCGAAGCCGCCGCGCAGGCCGCGTACCCGAAGGACGCGTCCGGCCGGTTGCCCCACTCGCTGCGCGGCAGGTCGAACAGCACCGCCGCGGGCACGATCGGCACCACCTCGTGCGGCTGCGCGCCGACCGGGAAGCCCAGGTTCCGCTCCGCCAGCCACCGCATCACGCCGTCGGCCGCGGCCAGGCCGTACGCCGAACCGCCCGACAGGCAGACGGCGTTGGCCCGCTGCACCAGGTTCTCCGGCTCCAGCAGGTTCGTCTCCCGCGTGCCGGGCGCGCCGCCGCGCTGGTCGACGGCCCCGACCGCGCCGCCGGGGACCAGTACCACCGTCGTCCCGGTGGCCCAGCCGTCGCCGACCCGCTCGTGGTGCCCGACCAGCACGCCGGGGACGTCGGTGATCATCCGGTCAGCGCCTGGATCAGCGTCTCCTGCACCCAGGTCAGCCAGTGGTAGACGCCCAGGTGCGGCGCCCGCGGGTCGTCCTCGGGCAGCTCGTCGGGCATGTCTTCGGTGACGTCGAGCGCGGTGCCCAGCGCCAGCCGGACGTCGTTGAGCGCGCCCAGCCAGGCGTCGGCCTGCTCCTCGGTGAGCCGGACCTGGCCGCCGTCGCGGGGCAGCGTGTCGAGCACGATCTTCGCCACGCCGACCTTGATGTCCAGCAGCTCCGGCTCGTGCAGCGACCGCATCGCCGACGCCGAGTCGAGGTCCTCGCGGGTCGGGTTGTCCGGGTCGAGCTTGTGGAAGTCCGGGAGCAGCCGCGACAGCACCGGGTCGTCCGGGGACTCGGTGGGCCCGGTCCGGATGCCGGTCAGCTCGGCGAGCTCGTCCTGCGGCGCCTCCTCGGCCCGCGCGGTGAGCATGTCCTCGAGCTGGCTGACCAGGCCGCGCAGCACCGCCGCTTCCTGCTGCTCGAACCCGGCGTGGATGACCGCGCCCTTGCGCCGCCAGCCGTTCACGAGGTCTGCTCCATGGTGGCCCACAGGCCGGCCGCGTGGAGTTTCGCCACGTCCGTCTCCACCTTCTCCTTGCTGCCGGACGACACGATCGCCTTGCCCTTGTGGTGCACGTCGAGCATCAGCTTGGTGGCGTGGTCGCGGCTGTAGCCGAACAGCTTCTGGAAGACGTACGTCACGTACGACATCAGGTTCACCGGGTCGTTCCAGACCACGGTCCGCCAGGGGGTGTCCGACTCGGCTACTTCCGCACCGGCCGGCTCGACCTGCGTCTGTTCGGATGCGACAGGCGTGGACATGCACCCCATGGTGTCACGGGGGTCACGGGGTACGCCGCGCCAGGTCCGGCCATGTGGGTGAATAGGCTGACCCCATGGGTTCACCGGAGCCGGCGACGGCCAGCACTGCGCTGCTCACCGACCACTACGAGCTGACCATGCTGGGCAGCGCGCTCGCCGACGGGACGCACGCGCGGCCCTGCGTGTTCGAGGTGTTCGCCCGCCGGCTGCCGACCGGCCGGCGCTACGGCGTCGTCGCGGGCACCGCGCGCGTGCTCGACGCCATCGCGGACTTCCGCTTCACCGACGCCGAGCTCGCGCAGCTGGAAGCGACCGCGGTCGTCGACGACGCGACGCTGTCGTGGCTCGCCGACTACGAGTTCTCGGGTGACCTCGACGGGTACGCCGAGGGCGAGCTGTACTTCCCCGGCTCGCCGATCCTCACCGTCGCCGGCTCGTTCGCCGAGTGCGTGCTGCTCGAGACGCTGGTGCTGTCGATCCTCAACCACGACAGCGCGATCGCGTCCGCGGCGGCCCGGATGTCCGGCGCCGCGCACGGCCGCCCGATCATCGAGATGGGCGGCCGCCGCACGCACGAGTACGCGGCGGTCGCGGCCGCGCGCGCCGCCTACCTGGCCGGCTTCGCGACGACGTCCAACCTCGAAGCGGGCCGCCGCTACGGCATCCCGACCCGCGGCACCGTCGCGCACGCCTTCATGCTGCTGCACGACAGCGAAGAAGCGGCCTTCCGCGCGCAGGTCGAGAAGATGGGCGCGGACACGACGCTGCTGGTCGACACCTACGACATCACCGCCGGCATCGAGACCGCCGTCCGCGTCGCCGGGCCGGAGCTCGGCGCGATCCGGATCGACTCGGGCGACGTCGGCCCGCTCGCCCGCCGGGCCCGCGAGCAGCTGGACTCCCTCGGCGCGAAGGACACCCGGATCGTCGTCTCCGGCGACCTCGACGAGCACGCCATCGCGGCGCTGCGCGCGGAGCCGGTGGACGCGTACGGCGTCGGCACTTCGGTGGTCACCGGGTCCGGCGCGCCGACCGCCGGGATGGTCTACAAGCTGGTCGAGGTGGACGGCAAGCCGGTCGCCAAGCGCAGCGCGCACAAGGAGTCCCGCGGCGGCCGGAAGTCCGCCCTCCGGCGCCACCGCGGCACCGGCACGGCGGTCGAGGAGGTCGTGTGGACCACGGCCGGCACCGCGCCCGCCGCGGAGGTCAACGACCGGCCGCTGCAGATCCCCCTGATCCGCGCTGGCCGCGCGGAAGCGGACCTGCCTACGCTCGACGATGCCAGGCAACGGCTGCGCCGCGGCCTGGTCAGCCTGCCGTGGGAAGGCCTCAAGCTCTCGCACGGCGAGCCCGCTATCCCGACGCTGTTCTTCTGATCGGAGTTCGACCATGGGTACCGCGCTGATCGTGGTGGACGTGCAGAACGACTTCTGCGAAGGGGGTTCGCTCGGCCTGCCGGGCGGGGCCGCCGCGGCCGCCGGCATCTCGAAGCAGGCCGCCGAGGGCGGGTACAGCCACGTGGTGGCCACCCGGGACAACCACATCGACCCGGGCGACCACTTCAGCGAGACGCCGGACTTCAAGGACAGCTGGCCGGTGCACTGCGTCGCCGGTACGCCGGGGGCGTCGTTCCACCCCGCGCTCGACGTCGTCCCGATCGGCGAGGTGTTCTCGAAGGGCGAGTACAGCGCCGCGTACTCCGGCTTCGAGGGCGCGGCCCGCGACGGGAAGTCCCTGGAAGCCTGGCTTCGCGAACACGACGTCACCGACGTCGACGTCGTCGGCATCGCGACGGACTTCTGCGTCCGCGCGACGGCGCTCGACGCGGCGAAGGCCGGCTTCGGCGTGCGGGTGCTGCTGGACCTGACGGTCGGCGGCTCGCAGCCGACGGTCGACGCGACGCTGAAGGACTTCGACGAGGCGGGCATCGCCTACACCGGCACCGCCGCCGTGCCGCCGGCCTCGTGAGGGACCTCCGGGCCGCGCTGGCCGAACACCGGCTAGTCGCGATCCTGCGGGCCTCGGACGCGTCGCGGTTCGCCGACGCGGCGATGGTGCTGCACGCGGCGGGCGTCCGCCTGCTCGAAGCGACGCTGACGACGCCGGGCGCGCCCGCGGCGATCACCGCGCTGCGCCTGGCCCTCGGCGAAGACGCGCTGATCGGCGCGGGCAGCGTCCGCGAACCGTCCGATGTGGACACCGCGGTCGACGCGGGCGCGGCGTACCTGATCACCCCGACGGTCAACCCCGCGGTGCTGGAGCGCGCCGCGGAGCTGGACACCCCGGTGGTCTGCGGCGCGCTGACGCCGACCGAGATCGACCAGGCCTGGCGCCTCGGCGCGGCCGCGGTAAAGGTGTTCCCGATCGCGGCCGCCGGCGGCGTCGCGTACCTGCGCGCGGTCCGGGCCCCGCTGCCGGACGTCCCGCTGGTCCCGACCGGCGGCGTCCACCTGGCCGACGTCGAGGCCTACCTGCGCTCGGGCGCGATCGCGGTCGCGGCGGCGACCCCGCTGCTGGGCGACGCCCTGTCGTCCGGCGGCAGCCTCCCGGACCTGGCCACCCGCGCAGGCGAGTTCGTCGCGGCCGCCTCCCGCTTCACCACGGTCTGAGGCCGCACTTTCACGTGAAAGTGCGGCTTTGCGTCACAAAGCGGCACTTTCGTAGGGAAAGTGCCGCCCTACTTCTTGCCGTAGGGGTCGCAGGCCGCCGTGCCGAGGTAGATGTCGCCGCTCGCCGGGCCGCCCTGCGGGAACAGCCGGATGTGCACCGCGTGCGTCACCAGGCTGCCGTCCGGCGGTTGCGGCGTCACGGTCTCGTTGAGGACCACCGTCGCCAGCGCCGTGCCCGCGGCCCCGCCGGGGATGACGATCCGGTGGTTCGGCGGGATCTGCTCGGGCACGGTGATCCCCTGGACGGCGCCGATCGACACCTCGCCACCGCTGCCGGTCTCGCTCGTCGCGCACTTCGCCGAGAAGGTGCGCACGGTGATCGCCGGACCGCCGTAGCGCTTGAGGACGGTGGCTTCGAACCGGTGCCCGGACGCCTGCGCGACCGAGACGCCCCCCGAGCGCCCGCAGCCGGACTCGCCCATCCCGAACGCGGCGACGTCGCCCGTCGCGCCACCCTGCGTCTGCGCGCTGTAAGGGCCGTCCGCGGTGCATTTCGCCAGCTCACCGGTGACGACGTGTTCGTTGTCGATCGTCACGTCCAGCGATCCCGAAGACGCCCATCCGGTGGACGTCCCGGGTGCCGCGGCAGCCAGGAGCGGCACGCCCAGCGTCGTCACCGCCAGCAACCGGAATGTCCTCTTCCTGGCGTTCCGCATGCACCGGCCTCCTCGGTTTCGTGACAGTTCGTAGTTACCCACTTCGTCATCGGCAGCCCGGCCGCCGTCCCTGATCGGGTCCACCCGGACGGGTGGCCGGTGAGGAACGCAACTTCGCGGGTTTTGCGGCGGTAACGAGCGTTAACCTCGATCGACTTGCTCACCCAGGGAGGTTTCGTGTCTTCGCTGTCCTTCGCCGGCAAGCGGCCCGTGCTGGCCGACCTCGTCCCCGGCTCGCTCGTCCGGGACATCGCGCTGGTCGCCGGCGGTGCCGTGCTCACCGGCGCCGCCGCGCAGCTGACCATCCCGGTGCCGGGCAGCCCGGTGCCGATGACCGGCCAGACGTTCGCCGCGCTGCTCGTCGGCGCGTCGCTGGGCATGTCGCGCGGTGCCGCGTCGATGCTGGTGTACCTGCTCGTCGGCGCCGTGGGCGTGCCGTGGTTCCAGCACGGCACCGCGGGCCTGTCCGGCGCGAGCGCCGGCTACATCGTCGGGTTCGTCTTCGCCGGCGCGCTGGTCGGCGCGCTCGCCGGCCGCGGCGGCGACCGGACGCCGGTGCGCACCGCGGGCACGATGGTGCTCGGCAACGTCGTGATCTACGCGTTCGGCGTGCCGTGGCTGATGGCGTCGACCGGGTTCGACCTGGTGACGGCGTTCGCCAAGGGCGTCACGCCGTTCCTCGTCGGGGACGCGCTCAAGATCGTCGTGGCCGCCGGCCTGCTGCCGCTGACCTGGAAGCTCGTCTCGGGCCGCCGTTCCGAAGACTGACGCGCGCTGAAGGGGACTTTCCTGGCGTCCGGCGCGAGGAAAGTCCCCTTCACCGCGTCTGACGCAGTGAAAGTCCCCTTCAGCGCGCGGCACGAGCGGCCCGTTCGCGACGGATCACCGATCCTGTCGGTCCCGGCGGCTAATGTGTGTCGCTGTGCCCGCCCGAACTGATTTCCCCGGCGTCCTCGAACTCCTCACCCACGCGGTGGAGTCCGTCGGTGGTGCCGAACGCCCAGGGCAGGTCGAAATGGCCGACGCCGTCGGGCGTGCCATCCGCACCGGCGAGCACCTCGCCGTGCAGGCGGGCACCGGCACCGGCAAGTCGCTGGCGTACCTCGTCCCCGCGATCCGCCACGCCGTCCAGAAGGAGGCGACGGTCGTCGTCTCGACGGCGACGATCGCGCTGCAGCGCCAGCTCGTCGACCGCGACCTCCCGCGCCTGGCGAAGGCGCTGAAGAAGCCGCTGGGCCGCGAACCGACCTTCGCGATCCTCAAGGGCCGCCGCAACTACATGTGCCTGCACCGGCTGGATTCCGGCGCGCCGGACGAGCCGGAGGACGCCCAGCTCTTCGACCCGTTCGCGGTGTCGCGGCTGGGCAAGGAGGTCACGCGGCTGCGGGAGTGGGCGTCGGACACCGAAACCGGCGACCGCGACGAGCTCGTCCCCGGCGTCACCGACCAGGCGTGGCGCCAGGTTTCCGTGACGGCGAAGGAATGTCTCGGCGCTTCGCGCTGCCCGATCGGCACGGACTGCTTCGCCGAGAAGGCCCGCGCCGAGGCCGGCCGCGCCGACGTCATCGTCACCAACCACGCGCTGCTGGCGATCGACGCGCTGCAGGGCTACCAGGTGCTGCCGGACCACGACGTGGTGATCATCGACGAGGCCCACGACCTGGTCGACCGGGTCACTTCGGTCGCCACCGGCGAGCTGACCAGCGCGATGTGCGCGTCGGCCGCGCGCCGCTGCGGCAAGCTCATCGACGCCGACGTCGCCGACCGCCTGCTGGAGGCGGGTGACGGGCTGGCGCTGATCGTGGACGACCTGCCCGCGGGCCGGATGGACGAACTGCCGCGGCCGCTCCAGGGCGCGATCCCGGCGGTCCGCGACGCCGCGCACGCGTGCATCACCGCGCTCGGCTCCGACCGCAAGGAGGACGTCGAGGGGGCCACCGCGCGCAAGCTGGCGCGCTCGCTGCTCGACGAGGTGCACGACACCGCGGTCCGGCTCCTGGAGGCGTTCGACGAAGACCAGGCGCACCAGCGCGACGTCGTCTGGCTGTCCGGCGACAAGTTCTCGTCGAACCCGCGCCCGCCGGCGTTGAAGGTGGCGCCGCTCGGCGTCGCGGGCCTGCTGCGCGAGCGCGTGTTCAACCAGCACACGACGATCCTCACCTCGGCGACGCTCACCCTCGGCGGCACGTTCGACACGATGGCGCGCCAGTGGGGGCTGCCGCCGGGCGCGGCCCGCGTGGAACAGGCGCCCGGAGCCGCGACGGAGAAGGAAGCGCCGTCGGACGTCGACAGCAGCCCCAAATGGACCGGGCTGGACGTCGGCTCGCCGTTCGACCACAAGCGCAACGGCATCCTCTACCTGGCCAAGCACCTGCCGCCGCCGGGCCGCGACGGCCTCGCGTCGTCCACAATGGACGAGCTGGCCGAGCTGATCGAGGCCGCGGGCGGGCGCACGCTGGGGTTGTTCTCGTCGATGCGGGCGGCCAAGCAGGCCACCGAGGAGATGCGCGAGCGGCTCGACTTCCCGATCCTCTGCCAGGGCGAGGATTCGACGTCGCTGCTGGTCCAGAAGTTCTCCGAGGACGTCCGCACGTGCCTGTTCGGCACACTCAGCCTGTGGCAGGGCGTGGACGTGCCGGGGCCGTCGCTGCAGCTCGTGGTCGTCGACCGGATCCCGTTCCCGCGCCCGGACGACCCGGTGTCCTCGGCCCGCCAGCGCGCGGTGGAAGCCCGCGGCGGCAACGGGTTCCTCACCGTGGCGGCCACGCACGCGGCGCTGCTGCTGGCGCAGGGAACCGGCCGGCTGCACCGCTCGGTCACCGACCGCGGGGTGGTCGCGGTGCTGGATTCGCGGCTGGCGAACGCCCGCTACGGCGGATTCCTCCGTGCTTCGCTGCCGCCGTTCTGGCCGACGATGGACCCGAAGGTGGTGCGCGAAGCGCTGCGCCGGCTGGACGCAGCCGCGCCCGCGTGACGCGGTCCACAGCACCGACCGGTACGGTGAAGCAACCCGGTACCAATCCGGCCAAAAGCAGGCCGCCCTCCACGGGGGACGTAACCGCCGCTACGGAAGTCATGCGGCCGTGGCTGTGGTCGGATTGGTACTAGCGGCACAGCAACAAGGGAGCACCGGTTGACCCAGGATTCGTCCAGCGCACAGTCCCGGACCGTCAGTGTCGACGACACCGGCGTGCGGCGGCGCCTCGCGGACGGCAGCGAAGAAGCTGTCACGTGGGCCGGCCTGTCGTCGGTGATGGTCCGCGTGATCCCCGACGGCCCGTGGAACGAAGACGTGTTCTTCATGCTGGTCGGCACGGACGGCAAGGGCACCGCGGTCCCCAGCGGCGACCCGGCGGCCGACGCCCTGATCGAGCGCCTGCAAGCCCTGCCCGGCTTCGACAACGAGAAGTTCATCGAGGCCATGACGACCGACGCCGACCAGGCGTACGTCGTCTGGGAATCCACCCAGAACTGACGGGACGCCCCGCGTAACAGATCCACCAGCACTGGTGGCCACGATCACCGGTGCGGGGACGGCTTCAGCCGGCGTGACGGTGCTGTGCTCCGGCAGTTCGTACTCCACGTGCATCTCCGGCGGCTACACAGCCGTCAACGACGCGCCCACCCCCACCTACCAGCTGGGCAACGCCTGGCCTTGGCCTCGAACGGGCACTTGGCCTACGTGGAGTCCTGGGACGACACGAACCTGGTCGTCTCCGAAGACAACTACTCCACGGGACCGTTCCGCTGGCGGATCATCACCGCCGGCGACGCGCAGTGGCCCAGCACTTCATCCACTTCAAGGACCTGGCCTCCGCCGGGCAGAACCGGATCGCCATCGTCACCCCGTGCGGTGCCGTCTACGCCAAGGACGACATCGGCCTCGGCAGCTGGATCGACCGGGGGGCGCAGGTCCTCAGCCTCGCCGGCTGACGATCAGGCCGGGAAGCTTTCCGTCACCGGGATGCCCTTCTTGAGCGTCCGGCTCACCGTGCACAGCCGCTCGATCGCGCGGTCCACGGCGCCCGCCAGCGCCTCGCGCTGATCCGCCGCCAATGTCGACACGTCGACGTCGAAAGCGACGTGCACGGCGTCAAGCTCCGAAGCCCCTTCGCGCCGGTCCGCCGTGACGGTGACGCGGAACTTCGAGTCGTCGCCGACGCGCCGGGTGATCAGCTCTTCGGCGGTCACCGCGCTGCAGCCCGCGGCCGCGATCTGCAGCAGTTCGGCGGGCGAGAACGCCCCTTCGGCGCC
The DNA here is from genome assembly GCF_041346945.1 of Amycolatopsis sp. cg9. Taxonomy (NCBI): domain Bacteria; kingdom Bacillati; phylum Actinomycetota; class Actinomycetes; order Pseudonocardiales; family Pseudonocardiaceae; genus Amycolatopsis; species Amycolatopsis sp. cg9. The sequence continues at coordinate 842,499 of NZ_CP166850.1, forward strand.
CGCCCGGCCGAGCCGGACCTCCGCGCCCCGGTCGTTGCGCCCCACGAACGCGTGCTGCCCGTCCCGCTGAACTTCGAGTCCCATGCCCGCTCCAACCTGCTCAGGGAGCCGCTTGTTCCGGCGCCCACTGGGCGAGAACCGTGATCGTGCCCGGGTCGACCTCGGTGAACCCGGCGTCCCGCACGGCGATGACGCGGTCCCGCCGCCACGCGCCCTCCGGGTCGTCCCCGGGGTGCAGTTCCTTCCACTGCACGGGGCTCGCGGTGCGCACGGCGGTCCGGTAGCCCCGCTCGGCCCAGCCGGCCAGCGCGGCGTCGTCCAGCAGCGCGGCGAGGATCATCGTCGCGTGGCCGACCTGCGCCGACGCCTTGCCGACGGTCATCGGCACGTGCGGGTTGAGCAGCAGCAACGGCACGCCGTCCGGGATCGGGCCCGGCTCGTCGGGCGGCAGTTCGCTGCCCGAGATCTGCAGGCGCGCGACTTCCTTGGGCGTCTCGGTGACGAGGCCCGGGACGAGCGCCCGCGCTTCGGCGCCGTCGACCTCGACGGTGATGCCCGGCAGGTCCTGCACGGCCGCCCAGTGCGCGCCGCGGGCCCGCCGTGCGACCTTCCGGATCCGGTTGTCGAGCCACGCGTGCATCGGCTCGGCCCACTCGCCACCCGGCCGGGCGCGCTCGTCGAGGCAGACGGCCAGCGCGGCCGCCGCCGCGGCCTCCAGCAGCGGCGTGCGGTCCGGCGGCTCGGCCCGTTCGATGCGCAGGATGACCGGCATCGCGCGGACTTCCTCGGGGAGCTCGTCGGAGGTGTCCGACGTGTCTTCGGCCGGAAGCCCCAGCCAGAAGGCGTAGCGGGCGCCCAGGGGGTCGAGAACGCTGCTCACGGACGCATCAGCTCAAGTCCGTCGGCGGCGTCAGCCGCTTCGACCTCGCCGCGGGTCAGCCCGAGCACGAACAGCACGGCGTCGAGGTAGGGGTGCGACAGCGCGGTGTCGGCCACCTCGCGCAGCGCGGGCTTGGCGTTGAACGCGACGCCCATGCCCGCGGCCGAAAGCATGTCGATGTCGTTGGCGCCGTCTCCCACCGCGACGCACTGCTCCAGCGGGATGTCGTACTCACCGGCGACGCGGCGAAGCACCTTCGCCTTGCCTGCCCGGTCGACGACGTCGCCGATGACCTTCCCGGTGAGCTTGCCGTCCACGATCTCGAGCTCGTTCGCCGCCGCGAAGTCGAGGCCGAGCTCCGCCACCAGACCACCGATGACCTGCGTGAACCCACCGGACACCACGCCGGTCTTGAACCCCATCCGCTTGAGCGTGCGGATCGTCGTGCGGGCACCAGGCGTCAGCTCGATGGACGCGGCGACCTCGTCGATCGCGCCGGCGGGGAGGCCTTCCAGCAGCGCGACCCGGCGTTCCAGCGACTCCGTGAAGTTCAGCTCGCCGCGCATGGCCGCCTCGGTGATCTCGCGGATCTCCGGCTCGACCCCGGCGTGCGCGCCGAGCATCTCGATGACCTCGCCCTGGATGAGCGTCGAGTCGACGTCGAAGACGACCAGCCGCTTCGCCCGGCGCGTGATCCCGGCCCGCTCCACGGCGATGTCGACCCCCGCCTCGACGGCGGCGTCGGCGAGCTCGGAGCGCAGCGCGGTGTCGGCTTCGGGGGTGTCCCGGTCGACCGAGACGTACAGCTCCAGCCCGGTCACGGGGTAGTCGGCGACGCTGCGGATCGCGTCGATGTTGGCGCCGAGCGACGCCAGCCGGCGCGCGACTTCGGAGAAGCCCCGCGCGGTGACCGGACGGCCGAGCACCACCAGCACGTGGGTGGAGTCGCGGCGGCCCAGCGCGAACGGGTCGTCCCCGATCGCCGACCCGATCTTGACGTCGACCTGCATGCCGACGGACGCCATCGCCTGCTCCACGTACTCCTGCAGGCCCTCCGGGTCGCGGTACACGCCGGCGAGCACGCCGAGCACGAGCTGCCCGCGGATCACGACCTGCTCGACGTCGAGGACGTCGACGTCGTGCCGGGTCAGCACGGCGAACAGCACGGACGAGACGCCCGGCTTGTCGGGGCCGGTCGTCGTGATCAGGACGGGGGTCTGGGTCACTGGGCATCCCTCGTTCGGCAACGCTGCACGGCCAGTCTGCCGGTCCGGGGTCGGACATAAGTAGAGCGCGTGCCCGGCTTCACAAAAGCCGGGCACGCGCTCACTCGATCAGGTACTTACTTGTCGTCCCGCTCGCTCGCGTTGTCGTTCGAGTGGTCCCCCGGGATCACGGCTTCGGTCAGCAGCTGCGACGGCGCCGCGTGGCTGTTGACCTTCTGCTTGCCGAAGAACCCGATCTCGCCCTCCTGGTGGAGGCGCTCGATCATGTGCGGGTAGTGCAGCTCGAACGCCGGCCGCTCGGAGCGGATCCGGGGCAGCTCGGTGAAGTTGTGCCGCGGCGGCGGGCAGGAGGTCGCCCACTCGAGCGAGTTGCCGTAGCCCCACGGGTCGTCCACCGTGACGATCTCGCCGTACCGGTAGCTCTTGAAGACGTTCCAGATGAACGGCAGCGTCGAGGCACCGAGGATGTACGCGCCGATCGTGGAGATCGTGTTCAGCGTCGTGAAGCCGTCACTGGTCAGGTAGTCCGCGTACCGGCGCGGCATGCCCTCCGCGCCCAGCCAGTGCTGGACGAGGAACGTGCCGTGGAAGCCGATGAACGTGGTCCAGAAGTGCCACTTGCCGAGCTTCTCGTCCATCATCCGGCCGGTGATCTTCGGGAACCAGAAGTAGATGCCGGCGAAGGTGGCGAACACGATCGTGCCGTAGAGCACGTAGTGGAAGTGCGCGACGACGAAGTAGCTGTCCGACACGTGGAAGTCGATCGCCGGCGCGGCCAGCAGGATGCCGGTCAGGCCGCCGAAGAGGAACGTGACGATGAAGCCCATCGAGAAGATCATCGGCGTCTCGAAGGACAGCTGGCCCTTCCACATCGTGCCGATCCAGTTGAAGAACTTGATGCCGGTCGGGACGGCGATCAGGAACGTCATGAAGGAGAAGAACGGCAGCAGCACGGCGCCGGTGGCGTACATGTGGTGCGCCCACACCGCGACCGACAGCGCCGCGATGGCCAGCGTCGCCCAGACCAGGCTCTTGTAGCCGAACAGCGGCTTGCGGCTGAACACCGGGAAGATCTCCGACACGATCCCGAAGAACGGTAGCGCGACGATGTAGACCTCGGGATGGCCGAAGAACCAGAACAGGTGCTGCCAGAGGATCACGCCGCCGTTTTCGGGGTCGAACACGTGCGCCCCGAGGTGCCGGTCCGCCAGCAGGCCCATCAGGGCCGCGGTCAGGATCGGGAAGGCGAGCAGGATCAGGATCGACGTCACCAGGATGTTCCAGGTGAAGATCGGCATCCGGTACATCGTCATGCCGGGCGCGCGCAGGCAGACCACGGTGGTGACCATGTTGACCGCGCCGAGGATGGTGCCGAGACCGGAGACCACCAGGCCGGAGATCCACAGGTCCGCGCCGACGCCCGGCGAGTGGATCGCGTCCGACAGCGGGGTGTAGGCGAACCAGCCGAAGTCGGCGGCGCCACCCGGGGTCAGGAAGCCCGACAGCACGATCAGGCCGCCGAAGAGGTACAGCCAGTACGAGAACGCGTTGAGCCGCGGGAACGCGACGTCCGGCGAGCCGATCTGCAGCGGGAGCACGAAGTTCGCGAAGCCGAAGAGGATCGGGGTCGCGTACAGCAGCAGCATCACCGTGCCGTGCATGGTGAACAGCTGGTTGTACTGCTCCTGCGAGAGGAACTGCTGCCCGGGCCGCGCCAGCTCGGTGCGGATCAGCATCGCCATCGCGCCGCCCGCCATGAAGAAGGCGAACGACGTGACCAGGTACATGATCCCGATCTGCTTGTGGTCCGTCGTGCGGAACAACCGCAGCAGGTACGAACCCTTGACCGACTCGCGCGCGGGGTACGGGCGCGTCGCGATCGGCTTGGGGGCTACGGCCGTCACTCCTGCCTCCAACACTGAAACCTTGTGGTGGTCATCGTCCGGCCACCGGGGCCCGGGAACCCGGTCCGGCGGCTTAGGGGGATCGTAGCCCTCGCTACCGACAGTCGCGCGCACCGGCTGGCAAGATCGGGCCGTGGCCGACGAACACACGCGGAACGCGGTCCGCGCGGCACTGGCCGTGACCTCCGGGCTGGGTCTGCCCGAGCACGCTCCCGAAGTGCTCCACGAGCGGTCGAACGTGCTGGTGAGACTGGGTCCGGTGGTCGCCAGGGTGCCGGCGACCACGGCGCTCGCCCGGCCGGAGCCGGCGGCCTGGCTGGCCCGCGACGTCGCCGTCTCGAGGTTCCTCACGGACCGTGGTGTGCGCGTCGTCTCACCCACCACGGATCCCCCGGCCGGGCCCCATTTCGCGGCCGGGCTGCCGGTCACGCTCTGGCACCACACGCCGCACGATCCGGGCCACCGGTACGCACCGGACACGGTCGCGGGTTCCCTCGCCGAGGTGCACTCCGCGTTGCGCGGGTTCCCCGGCGAGCTGCCCCGCCGCGGGCCCCTCGACGACCTGGAGCGCATCCTCGCGCGCCACGGCGGCGCGATGGACGGCGCGGCACCCCGGCTGGCGGCCGAGGCGGCACGGATCGGGGCCGCGCTGCCGGCTTCCGGCGGCCGCCCGCTGCACGGCGACGCGCACCCCGGCAACCTGATCGCCACGCCCGCCGGCCCGTGCTGGCTCGACTTCGAGGACACCTGGCACGGGCCGCTCGCCTGGGACCTCGCCATCCTGGCCGGGCAGGGCGGCCCCGAGCACCTGGCGGCGTACCCCGGCTCGGTGCCCGAGGACGAGCTCGCCGTGTGCACGCGGCTGCGAGAGCTGTTCGCCGTCGCGTGGCGCTACGTCATCGCGAAGCGGTTCCCGCACCGGCTCCCCGAAGCCCGATCCGCGCTGGCCGCCTACTTCTCGTGAGTCGCGGGGTACCAGGACAGGATCGCCTCGACGACCCCAGCGGGGTCTTCCAGCGGCGTCAGGTGCCCGGCGTCCGGGAGCACCACGAGCGTGGCCCCGTCGACGGCTTCGGCGATCTCGCTCGCGGCCGCGACCGGCGTGATCGGGTCTTCTTCACCCACGATGACCAGCGTCGGCACCTTCGAGTCCCGGAGCAGGTCGAGGGAGCCGGGCCGGGTCCGCAGCGCCAGCGCCGTCCACGAGATGCCGGCGGGCGGCTGGGATTCGACGATCGCGCGGACGGTCTCGACGAGCTCGGGCCGTCCCGTCCGGGTCGATTCCGCCAGCAGGTTCGGCAGGTTGGCCTCGGCCAGCCAGTGCTCGATCCCTTCGCGTTCGACGCGCTCGGCGACGTCCAGCCTGCTCTGCGCGGCCTCAGGCGTGTCGGGCGTGGCCTTCGTGTCGATCAGCACGAGCCCGCCGACCCGCTCCGGTGCCAGCCGCAGCACGGCCATCGCGAGGTAGCCGCCCATCGAGCAGCCGCCGAACACGACGCGGTCCAGCTCCAGCCGGTCGAGCAGGGCGACGACGTCCCGGGCGGCGTCTTCGAGACTCGGCTCGCGATCGGACTCCGGCAGCGGCGAGCGACCGAGCCCGCGCTGGTCCGGTGTGATCACCCGAAAGTGTGAAGCGAGGGGCTCGCGCACCGCGTTCCACATGCGGGAGTCCAGGGGAAAGGCGTGGAGGAGGACCAGCGGCAGTTCGGTCATGCGAGCCATTTTGTCGGACCCCCGCGCTAGCTTCGCCGATGTGTTCACCGACATCGAAACCGACCGGCTGCTGCTGCGTCCGCTCCACGAGGCGGACCGGCAGGCGATGGTCGACATCCACACCGACCCGCGCACCAACCGCTTCCACCCCGACCCGCCCGACGTCCCGCGCGCGTCGGCGATGTTCTCGGACTGGCTGGCGCACTGGGCCGACCACGGCTTCGGCTACCCCGCGGTCCTCGAACGCGGCGGCACCGAGGTGATCGGCATGTGCGGCGTCCGGCTGCGCGAGTTCCACGGCGAGAAGGTGCTGAACCTCGGCTACCGCTTCCGACCGTCGGCGTGGGGGAAGGGGTACGCGGTCGAGGCCGGCCAGGCGGTGCTCGAGTGGTGCGCCCGCGACCTCCCGTCCGTGCCGGTGCTGGCGAGCGTGAGCATCGCGAACAAGCCGTCGCTGCGGGTGGCCGAGCGCCTCGGCTTCACGGAGTACACGGAGGAGATGTACGACGGCGCGATGTCGCGGCACTACCGGCGCTGAGCCGGATGGCTGTTTGACAACTGGAGAGTGAAGGATCACCGGCGCCGGGTCGGCCGCCGCCGGGCCCGCGCGTCCCAGCAGGCCCGGTGCCAGTGCCGCCGGTCGGCGACGGACCCGGTCTCGTCGGCGGGCCAGACCACGACGTGCGGCGTCCCGGGCCGGATCTCGTGGTCGCAGCCCGGACAGCGGTAGAACTTGGTGGCCTGCGCCCCGGGCACGCTCCGCACGAGCCAGTCCCCATCGACCCCGGCCTCGGCCCGAGCCCACCCGGTAGCGGCACCAAGCTCCCGTTCAGGCGACGGCCCACCGTCCGAGCGGCGGCCGGGACGGTTGCGTCGAGGCACGAGCCCCACGGTAATGGCCACCCCGGAAGCCGACCGTCCCTGGTCCGCCTGCTCCGGGGCTGGCGCGTGGGCCGGCGCCAACCGACCCCCTCCGGCCCGCGCTGCCCTGCTCCGGCCCGGCCGACAGTCCGCCTTCAGCCCACCCTGCTCCCCGGCTGATCCACGGACCAGCGCCAACCGGTCGCGGCGGCCCGCATGGCCCCGCACCCGCCCGGTCCACAGTCCGCCTTCAGCCCACCCTGCTCCCCGGCTGATCCACGGCCCAGCGCCAACCGGCCGGCGGCGGCCCGCATGGCCCCGCACCCGCCCGGTCCGCAGTCCGACGCCGGCCGACCGCTCCTAGCTCCCCGGCCGGCCCCGCCCGGCACGAACCGGTCGCCTCCCGCCTACTCGGCCCGGGGCCTGCCCGACTCACGATCCGGCGTCGGCCGACCAGCACCGCCCGGCATCCCAGGCGCCGCTCACCACCTCGGCCCGGTCCCGCCCACCGAGGCCCACCCAGCCCCGCGAGCGAACCAGCCCGGCCGATCCCGCGCACCCGCCCCGCGAGATCTCAAGCCGCCCGCTCCACCACCCCGCCACCCACTCCCAGCCGGCGCACGATCCCCTCTTGGCCGAGCCCCTCCCACCCGAGCCGCCCGAGGGTCCGCCCGGTCCGCCGGAAGTCCTCCCCGCCGAGCACCGACATGATCGTGATCGCGGCGTCCACCACCGGCGTCGCCACCCCGGCGCACCGCGCGAGGGCCTGCAGCGGCACCAGCGTCGACCGGATGTCCTCGGTCAGGAACCGGTGGTCGAGGCTGGTCGGCGCGGCGATCGTCCGGTACGGCTCCACCGTCCGCAGCGCGTCCAGCAGCGTCGTGGCCGGGCAGCCGTAGTACCGGTCGAGCACCTCGGTCATCGGCATCAGCCGCGCGCCGTAAGCCCGCGCCACCAGCGCGAACTCGGCCTCGGTCCGCTCCAGCAACGCGATCGTGCGCGCCGAGACGCCGTCGACGTAGAAGAGCAGCTCCTCCGCGCGGTCGATGGTGCCGAGGTTGGCGAGCGCGATCGGCACGTGCGCGACCGCGCCGAAGTCGTGCAGCCCGCGTTCCACCGGGTTGCGCGCGATCTCCAGCATCGGGAACCACTCGCGCAGCAGCCCGGCCCGCCGGGCGACGGCGGCCGGGGTGCTGCCGGAGATCAGGTTCCAGCCCTTGGCGCCCAGCACGGTCACCCCGGCGGTCCCGGCCGGCCGGGCGGCGAAGAGCGCGTCGGTCTCGACGACGTCGACCTCGGGCGCCCCGGCGGCGGCGAGCGCGTGCGCGAACTCGACGCTCCCGCAGAGCTTGCTGGAGAACAGCACCACGACCTGCCCCGCGCTCAGGTGCGGCGCGAGGCGGGCGGCGACCTCCGGGTAGGCGGTGGTCACGGTGGCGATCAGCACGACGGCGCGCCCGCCCAGCCCGGCGGGGTCGGAAGTCACCTCCCGCAGCGGGAAGCGGCCCTCGAGCGCACCGTGCGCGACGATCTCCCGGCGGCGCGCGATCCCCGCCACGGCAGCGAGATCCCGCGTGTACAGGTGCACGGGCAGCCCCCGCGCGGCGAGGTGGGCGGCCACGGCCCGTCCCTCGCCGCCCGCCCCGACGACCCCGATCCCGTCCAGCACGCTCATTCCGCCCACTCCCGTCAGTCCGGTACGCAGTGGACAGGTCGGCACCGGAAGGCGGAAAGTTCCCGCCGCCGCACGTTCCCGGAAACCGGGCGCCCGTCAGCCCTGGGCGAGTGCGAGCGGCACCAGCTGTTCGGCGGTGGTCAGCGACCCGTGCTGCCCGATCAGCGACGTCTCGACGGCCTCCGCGAGCCCGCGCACCATCCCGAACCGGTCCCGGGCCGCGGCGACGACGTCGCCGATGCGGGGCAGCACCCGGTCGCTGACCGTGTGCCCGAACCAGCCCTCGGCGACGGCTTCCTCCCGCGAGCGCACCCAGGCCCGCTCGCCGAGCACCGCCCGCCAGGCCGCGAGGACGTCCGCGGTCGCACCCGGCTCGGTGTAGACGTGCCGGGCCCGCACCTCGCCCCCGAACGTCCGGACGCCGTCGAGCAGCTCCGGGGCGTCTTCGAGGTCGAGCTTGTCGTCGACGGTCACCATCCCGTGGTCGGCCACGACGGCGAACAGCGCGCCGGCCGGCAAACCCTCCACAATGGACTCGACGAGCCGGTCGACCTGCCGCAGCTGCATCCGCCACGCGGTCGAGCCGGGCCCGTAGACGTGGCCGAGCAGGTCGAGTTCGCTGTGGTAGGCGTAGCAGAACGCGCGCCCGCCGAGCACGTCCACCGTCCGCGCGGCGAGGTCGCCCAGCGCGTGCACCCCGGCGTAACGCGCACCGCTCTGCGTAGCCCTGGTCAACGCGGTGTCGGCGAACTTCGCCGCGGACACCACCGCGGCGTCGATCCCGGCCGCGGCGGCCCGCTCGAACGTCGTCGGCAGCGGCTGCACGTCGCGGGGCGGGAGGGCGCCGCGCAGGTCGCTGCCGTCCTCGTGGCTGCACCAGCGCAACGCGTTGAGCACGCCCACGCCGGGCATTTCGAAGGTGTAGCCGACCATGCCGTGTTCGCCGGACGCGAGCCCGGTGCCGATCGCGGCCACCCCGGCGGCCGTCGTCGACGGGAAGCCCACGCGCAGCGACCCGCGGGCGAGCTCGGTCAGCACCGGGGCGTCCGCGGCGTGCTCGGCGAGCAGTTCCCGGCCGAGCCCGTCGACGAGCAGCACCCCGGCACTGCGCGCGGCCGGCAGGGCGAGGGTGTTCCCGCAGCCGGGCACCCCGAGCGCGGCGAGCAGGGACGGGACGACCTGGCCGAGGTGCGGGACGTCGGCGAGTGAAGGCGGCTGCACGCGCCCAGCTTCCCACCGGCGGCCGCACGCGGCGGTCCGGGCGGCCGATCCCCTCCGCCGCCCGGCTTCCCTTCCCCCGGGCCGTCCGGCGATAATCGCGGCATGCCGACCTACGCCTACCGCTGCCGCGAGTGCACCGAGACGTTCGAGCTCCTGCGCCCGATGAGCGAGTCCGGTGCGCCGGCGCCCTGCCCGGAAGGGCACTCCGACACCGTCAAGCTGCTCACCACCGTCGCCCTCACCGGGGCCGCGAGCGGTCCCGCGGCCCCGGCCGGTGGCGGCGGCTGCTGTGGTGGCGGCTGCTGCGGCTAGAGCGCCTTCAGCGCCTGCTCCAGGTCGGCCCACAGGTCCTCGACGTCCTCGAGGCCGACGGACATCCGGATCAGCTGGTCGGACACCCCGGCGCCGCGGCGGTCGCCCTCGTCGACGATCCGATGGCTGATCGAGCCGGGGTGCTGGATCAGCGTGTCGACGCTGCCGAGGCTGACGGCCGGCGTGATCAGCCGGACCGCCCCGATCAGGGCGTGCGGGTCACCGTCGACCTCGAACGCCACCAGCGGCCCGCCGATCCGCGGGTAGTGGACGGTGGTCACGGCCGGGTGCTCGGCAAGCCGTGAAGCCAGCGTCGCCGCGGTCGCGGACGCGGCGTTGACGCGCAGCGGCAGCGTGGAAAGCCCGCGCAGCAACAGGTATCCGGCGAGCGGGTGCAGCACGCCGCCGGTGGCGAAGCGGATCTGCCGCAGGCGCGCGGCTTCTTCGGCGCCGCACGCGACGACCCCGCCCATCACGTCGCCGTGGCCGCCGAGGAACTTCGTCGCGCTGTGCAGCACCATCCGGGCCCCGTGGCGGCCGGGGCGCTGCAGCACGGGCGTGGCGAAGGTGTTGTCGACGGCCAGCGGCACGTCCCCGCAGGCCGCCGCCAGCTCGGCGAGGTCCACCTCGGCCAGCGTCGGGTTCGCCGGCGTCTCGACGAACACCAGCCCGGTGTCCGGCCGGAGCGCGGCGGCGACGGCGCCGGGCGCGGCCCAGGTGACCTCGGTGCCGAGCAGCCCGGACTCGAGCAGGTGGTCACTGCAGCCGTACAGCGGGCGCACGGCGACGACGTGCCGTTTCCCTTGCGCCACCGCGGAAAGCAGGCAGGCCGAGACGGCGGCCATCCCGCTGGCGAACGCGACGCCGTGGTCGAAGCCTTCGAGTTCGGCGAGCGCCCGCTCGAACCGTTCGACGGTCGGGTTGCCCACCCGGCCGTAGATCGGCGGGCCGTCGAGCTCGCCGCCGGCGGCGAAGTCGTCGATCCGGGCGGCTTCGGCGGCGCTGTCGCGGGACGGGTAGGTCGTGGACAGGTCGAGCGGAGCGGCGTGCACGCCGAGGTCCGTGAGATCGTCACGGCCGGCGTGGACGGCTCGGGTTCGCAGCGCGGAAGTCATGCGAGCATGGTCGAGCTTTCCCCGGATCGGGGGCAACACTCTCGGATATGATTCGCCGATGTCCGATTCCGTCGAACTGAGTCCGGTGGACCTCCGGATTCTGCGGCTGCTGCAGAACGATGCCCGGATCACGAACAAGGACCTGGCGGCCGCGGTCGGCATCGCCCCTTCGACGTGCCTCGACCGCGTGGCCCGGTTGCGCGACACGGGCGTGATCACCGGCCAGCACGCCTCGGTCGACGCGGCCAAGCTGGGGCGTCCGCTGGAGGCCTTCCTGTTCGTCCAGGTCCGGCCGCACCGGCGGCCGCTGGTGGACCCGTTCATCGAGCACCTGCTGTCCCTGCCGGAGGTGCGCGCGGTCTACCACCTGACCGGCCCGGACGACTTCCTCGCGCACGTGGCCACCAATTCGGCGGGTGAGCTGCAACGCCTGGTGCTCGACGAGCTGACCGCGCGGGACGAGGTGGCCCGCGTCCACACGAACCTGGTGTTCCAGCACTGGAGCGGCGGCCCGCTGCTGCCGCCGGGTGCCTGACGTCAGAGGGTGTCGAGCCAGCGGCGCGTCTCGCGCGGGGACGTCAGCCGGACGACCGCGGTGCACGGCGGCTCGGCGGCCCAGGCCCGGATGGTCGCCCGCTTCCTCGCGAACGACGTGAAGTGCCAGCGGATGATCGAGTCCGTGGAGAACATCTGCCGGAACGACTCGACGTTGCCGTTGCAGATCCGCTCGCGGGTCACCGCGCGCCGGGCCGTCCGGCGCACCAGTCGGCCCAGCGAAAGCCAGCGCGGGTAGTCGAGGCCGACGATGAGCTGCGTGCGGGGCAGCACGACGTCCCGCCACCTGGTGTACGCGGCGTCGAGGACCCAGGTCTCCCCCGCGCACACCTCGGCGATCCGGCGGCGCTGCTCGTCGTCCGGGACCGCGACCCAGCCCGGCTGCCAGGTGAGGTCGTCGGCCGAGACGTACGGCAGGCCGGTGCGTTCGGCGATGCGGGCGGCGAGCGTCGACTTGCCCGAGCCGGTCACGCCGTAGACGACGATGCGCTCAGGCGCCGGGGTCACGGGCGGGCTCCTGCGGGCCGCGGTAGGGCAGGGTCTGGCTGTAGACGACGTTCGTGGTCGTGCTGCCGAACTGGGCGAGCTCGTCCATCGTGTGCTCGAGGTGGGCCATCGAGGCGGCGGCGATCTTGAGCGTGTAGCAGTCGTCGCCGGTGGTGCGCAGGCATTCGAGGACCTCGAGGCGTTCGGCGAGCAGCTTGTGCAGTGCCTCGTGCCGGCTGCCGGGGTACTTGAGCCGGACGACGGCGAGCACCGCGTAGCCGACCTTGCCGAGGTCGACCTGCGCGCGGTAGCCGGTGATCACGCCGGTGGCCTCGAGCCGGCGGAGCCGTTCGGTCGTCGCCGACGCGCTGAGGTTCACCCGGCGGCCCAGCTCGGTGAGCGGCAGCCGGGCGTCGCGCTGGAGCTCGACGAGGATGGCCCAGTCCGTCTGGTCGAGACTCTCGGTCATTCGCCGAATGTACCGCGAGATCCACGGCCCGAGCCGGTCAACGCCGTGACTTTTCCCTTCCGACCAGGGCCGGAGCGCCGATAGCCTTTCCCGGTGAAGATCGGCGTGAACGTCCCCAACTTCGGTCCCGGCACGGATCCGGGTGTCCTGCGCGCGTGGGCGCGGACGGTGGAAGGCCTCGGCTACGACCTGCTGATGGTGTCCGACCACGTCGCCATCACGCCGGACGTCGCCGGCCAGTACCCGGCGCCGTTCTACGAGCCGTTCACGACGCTGTCGTGGCTGGCCGGGGTCACCGAGCGGGTGCGGCTCGGCACCACCGTGCTCGTCGTGCCGTACCGGCATCCCCTGCTGGTGGCCCGGATGGCGGCGAACCTCGACGCGCTGAGCGGCGGGCGGCTGGTGATCGGCGCCGGCATCGGCTGGGCGAAGCAGGAGTTCGAGGCGCTGGGCGTGCCGTTCGAGCGGCGGGGGAAGCTCACCACCGAGTACCTCCGGACGATCCGCGCGGCCTGGGCCGATCACGACGACTACCGCGCGGGCCCGATCCCGCTCTGGCTGGGCGGGCACAGCGACGCCGGCCTGCGCCGGGCGATCGAGCTCGGCGACGCGTGGCACCCGCTGCGGCTGACGATGGCCGGTTTCCGCGACGGCTTGGCCCGGCTGGAAAAGCTGGCCGGCGACCGGCCGGTACCCGCCTTCGCGCCGCGGATCCTGCTGCGGCTGACCGGGTCGCCGGTGACCGGACCGGACCGCCGGGCCGGTGAAGGCACCCTCGACCAGGTCCTCGACGACCTGGCGCAGCTGCGGGCGCTGGGCGCGGAGACCGTCGTGCTCGACCCGTTCGACGCGGACCCGGCCGAAACCCTCCACCCCGAAGTGGCGTGGCGAGACCTCGCGGCGATCGCCGCGTCCTGGAAGGAGAACCGGTGAAGGAAACCGAAGAAGCCCTGCTGCGGCGGGCGATCCAGCTGGCCCGCGAAGCGCGCGAGGAACACGGCAACCCGCCGTTCGGCTCCCTGCTGGCCGACGCCGACGGCAACGTCATCGCCGAAGACCGCAACACGTCGTTGACCGACAACGACATCACGGCCCACCCGGAGCTGAAGCTGGCCCGCTGGGCCGCGCAGAACCTGGACCCGGAAACCGCGGCGGCGACGACGATGTTCACCAGCACCCAGCCCTGCGGCATGTGCACCGGCGCGATCGAGCGGTCCGGGCTGGGCCGCGTCGTGTACGCCCTCTCGACCGAGCAGTTCCTCACCCTGCGCCCGCCGGTGAAGTGGGGCTACGAACTCGACGGCCCCGCCCTGTTCGACGAGGCCCGCGTGCCGGTCGAGGGCTATTACACGTGACGAGCTACGAGGTCCGCCCGGTAGCGCGCGTGGAGTCGCCCCTGACCGATCGCGGCACGGCCCCGAAGCAGGGCGACGAGGGCGCCCCGCCGGCCCGCGTGGTCTTCGACCCCGCATTCCACGCGGCAGCGGCCGACCTGCGACCGGGCGACCGCCTGGTCCTGCTCACCTGGCTGCACGAAGCCGACCGGCGGGTCCAGGCGGTGCACCCGCGCGGTGCCCCGGACCGGCCGAGCACCGGGGTGTTCTCGACGCGCTCCCCGGACCGCCCGAACCCGATCGGCCTCCACCCGGTCACCGTGACCGCGGCCGAGGCGGGCGTGCTCACGGTGACCGGCCTGGAAGCGATCGACGGCACGCCGATCCTGGACGTCAAGCCGATCCTCGGCGAGGTGGCCGGGCGCTGAGCGACTCGATCACGATCCGGGTTCGGGGGTAACAACCCCCGCCCGCGGGCCGACCTCCTTCGCACGAACGGACCAACCCGACCGTGCCGACCGGAGGTGTCACGATGACCGACGCGTTCGAACCCGTCCCCGATCCGTGGCCGCAGCCGGTACCGCCACCGGCGCGGACCCGGACGAACTTCTGGCACTTGCTTCTCGCCGGTGCTGCCGGCGCGGCTTTGGTCGGCGCCCTGTGGGTCGGCCTCGACCTGGCCCGCGCCGTCTCGCCGAGCGCACCGGCGGTCACCGCCGCGCAGTCGTTCGACCTCAGCGGCACTTTTACGCTGTACAGCACCGGGTACAGCTACAGCACCTGCGGTGGCTCCGGCGGCTACTCGGACATCACGACCGGGACAGCGGTCACCGTCTACAACGCGGCGGGAACCGTGCTCTCCCAAGGCGCGCTGGGAACCGGGCACTCGAACGCCGCCTGGACGTGCGTGTTCCCCCTCTCCGCGCCGAACGTGCCGGCAGGTGAAAAGTTCTACCTCGTCGAGGTCTCCCACCGCGGCCGGATCATGGTCCAGCCTGACGACGCGCGATACGGACGCGTCGCGCTCAGCCTGGGAAACTGATCAGTAGGTCTTGAAGCCCTTCCCGGTCTTCCGGCCCAGCCGCCCGGCCGTCACGAGGTGCTCCAGCAGCGGCGCCGGGGCGAAGCCCTCCTCGCGGAACTCGTTGTACAACGTCCGCTGGATGGCCAGCGAAACGTCCAGCCCGACGACGTCCAGCAGCTCGAACGGGCCCATCGGCAGGCCGCACCCGACCTTCATGGCCGTGTCGATGTCGTCCGCCTCCGCGTAGTGGGCCTCCAGCATCTTCACCGCGTCGTTGAGGTACGGGAACAGCAGCGCGTTGACGATGAAGCCGGCGCGGTCGCCGCAGTGGACGGCGTGCTTGCCGACCGCGGCGCAGACCGCGCTCGCCGTCGACACGACGTCCGGGGCGGTCGCGATCGTCGAGACCACCTCGACGAGCTTCATCACCGGTGCCGGGTTGAAGAAGTGGAGACCGACCACATCGGACGGCCGGGAGGTCGCGGCCGCGCACTCGATCACCGGCAGCGAGGACGTCGTCGTAGCGAGCACCGCGCCGGGGCGGACGACCTCGTCCAGCGCCGAGAACACCGCCTGCTTCACCGAAAGCTCCTCGGCGACCGCCTCGACGACGAGGTCGACGTCGGCCAGTGCCTCGAAGTCCGTCACCGGGGTGATCCGGGCCAGCGCGGCCGAAGCGTCCTCTTCGGACAGCTTTCCGCGAACCACGGCCTTGTCGAGCGACTTCTTCACCTTCGCCACGGACGCCTGGGCCTTCTCCAAGCTCCGGGCGCGCAGCACGACGTCGAGGCCGCGCTTCGCGAACACCTCCGCGATGCCGGTGGCCATCGTCCCGGTGCCGACCACGCCGACCCGCGCCACCGGCCGCGGTGGCACCGAGTCCACAGTGGACACGACGTCGGCGGCGACCACGTTCGGCGAGTCCGGGGCGTCGTAGGTGTAGAAGCCGCGGCCGGTCTTGCGGCCGAGCAGCCCGGCCGTGATCATCTGCTTCAGCAGCGGCGCCGGCGCGTGCAGCCGGTTGCGGGACTGGTGGTACATCGTGTCGAGGATTTCGTTCGCGGTGTCCAGCCCGATCAGGTCGAGCAGCGCGAGCGGGCCCATCGGGTAGCCGCAGCCGAAGCGCATCGCGGCGTCGAGGTCTTCGCGCGTGGCGTAGCGCTGCTCGTACATCCGCACCGCGTGGTTGAGGTAGCCGAACAGCAGCGCGTTCGCGATGAACCCGGCCCGGTCGCCGATCACCACCGGCACCTTGCCGAGCCGCTCGGCGAACTCGACCACCTCGGTGACCACTTCCGGCTCGGTCACCACGGTCTTGACGATCTCGACGAGCTTCTGCACCGGCGCCGGGTTGAAGAAGTGCATGCCGACGACCTTGCCCGGACGCGTGGTGTGCACGCCGATCTCGGTGATCGACAGCGACGACGTGTTGGACGCGAACACGACCTCGGGCCGGGTGATCTTGTCGAGCTCGGTGAAGACGTCGGCCTTCAGCTCGAGGCTCTCCGGGATCGCCTCGATCACCAAGTCCACATCGGACAGATCGGAAAGCGAGGTGCTGTACCGGATCCGGCCCAGGAGCGCGTCCCGCCCTGGCGCATCCAGCTTTCCGCCGGAAAGCGCCCGTTCGGTGGAGTGCCGCAGGTGCCCGCGGCCCCGCGCCACCCCCGCCTCGTCGAGCTCGACCGTGACGACGTCGAGCCCGCTGCGCGCGAGCACTTCGGCGATCCCGGCCCCCATCGTGCCCAGGCCGATCACTCCGACCGTCGAGATGTCCCGCGTCATCGAGGCCTCCAGAGATGTTACTCGCTGGTAATTGCCCCGATACTGCCACGCGGAACCACGCGAAGCCCAGACGGAATCGAGTCAGTACCGCTCAAGTCACCCGGTCGCGAACCCCGCCTCACTCGCCGAAATTGCCGTCCACCAGCTCTTTCGCCTTCGCCAGAGCCGCCGAAGCCTGCGGGCCGCGCGCCCGCAGGAGAATCCGGTCACCCTGACGGGCGCCGAGCGACATCAGGGCCAGCACGCTGCGACCGTCGGCCTCCTGGGCACCGAGCCGGACGGTCACCTCGGCGTCGAACTCGCTGAGCGTGCGCACCAGCACCGCGGCGGGCCGGGCGTGCAGCCCGACGTCGTTGCGCAGCTCCAGCTCGACCTCGGCGCCGCCCGCCGTGGACTCGACGGGCTCGAGGTCCTCCGGGATCCCGGCCGCCGCGGCGGCCTCGGCCACCGCTTTGCGGTCCTGCCCCGCCTGGGCGGCGACGGCCGCGGCGATGGCACCCTCGACCAGCGGGCCGTCCGCGACGACGGCCGCCGACGGATCGGCCAGCGATTCGACGGCGAGCTCGGCGGTCATCTGCGCGCTGCCGAGGTCGTAGAGCAGGACGACACCGTCGCCCCGGTCGGCGCGCTGGGTGGCGGCGACGACCTCGTCGTAGTCCGTGCCGATCGAGCCGTCGGAGAGGCCACCGGCCGGCACGATGGTGACGTCCGGCGCCATCTGCGCGGCCAGCTCGGCCAGGCCTTCGGCGAGTTTGGCGCTGTGCGAAACGAGCACGATACCCACGCTCACCGGGCGGCCTCCGCGAACGCGCGCAGCAGCAGCGCCGACGACCGGGCGCCGGGGTCCATGTGGCCCACCGCGCGCTCGCCGAGGTAGGACGCCCGGCCCTTGCGCGGCACCAGGTCCACTGTGGACTCCGCGCCGCGGTCGGCGGCATCGGCCGCGGCGGTCAGCACGGCGGCGACGTCCCCGCCCTCCTCGGCCGCCTTCTCCGCGGCCGAGACCGCGGGGATCAGGGCGTCGACCATGGTCGCGTCGCCACCGACGGCCTTCCCGCGGGCCTGGACGCCTTCGAGGCCGGCGCGCAGCGCGTCCAGCAACGCCGGGACGTCCAGCTCGGTGGCGGCGCCCAGCTTGGCCGAGGCGCGCAGGAAAGCCGTGCCGTACAACGGGCCCGCGGCCCCGCCGACCTTGGAGATCAACGTCGTCGCGACGAGCTTCAGCACCCCGCCCGGCGTGTCCGGCGCACCCGCGTCGAGCGCCGCGACGACGGCCGTGAACCCGCGGTTCAGGTTCTCGCCGTGGTCGCCGTCGCCGATCGCGCGGTCGAGGTCGATCAGTTCCACGCGGTGCTCGGCGACCACCGCCGCGGCGGCGCGCACGGCCGCCGCGACCCCCTCGGCCTTGCAGGTCATCAGCACCCCCACCGCAGCGCCGCGGTGTTGACCGGGGCGTCCCAGAGCTCGGTCAGCTCGTCGTCCAGTTTGAGCAACGTCAGACTCATCCCCTGCATCTCGAGGCTGGTGATGTACGGGCCGACCAGCCGGCGTTCGACCACGATCCCACGCTCGGCCAGCAGCCGCTCGGCGATGCCGTGGGCCAGGTACAGCTCGACGAGCGGGGTGCCGCCCATCGAGTTGGTGAACAGCAGGACGCGGTCGCCGGAGGTGAACGGGAGGTCCGTGACGACGGCCTCGACCATCCGCGCCACCAGGGCGTCGGCCGGTTCGAGCGGGATCCGCTCGCGGCCGGGCTCGCCGTGGATGCCGATGCCGAACTCGATTTCGCCGTCGTCGAGGTCGAAGCTCGGGGTGCCGGCGTGCGGCACGGTCGGCGCGGTCAGCGCCACGCCGATCGACCGCACCTGGCCGATCACCTTCTGCGCCAGCGCGGTCACGGCGTCGAGCGAGTCACCGCGCTCGGCGGCGGCGCCGGTGATCTTCTCCAGCAGCACGGTCCCGCCGACCCCGCGGCGGCCGGCGGTGTAGGTCGAGTCCTTAACCGCGACGTCGTCGTCGATCACGACGCTGCGCACGTCGAGGTCCTCGGCGGCGGCCAGCTCGGCGGCCGTCTCGAAGTTCAGCACGTCACCGGTGTAGTTCTTCACGATGAGCAGCGCGCCCGCGTCACCGGTGGTCGCGGTGACGGCGGCCTGCACGGCGTCCGGCGTCGGGGAGGTGAACACGGCGCCGGGGACGGCGGCGGCGAGCATCCCCCGGCCGACGAACCCGCCGTGCAGCGGTTCGTGCCCGGACCCGCCCCCGGAGATGACGGCGACCTTGCCCGCGACCGGCGCGTCGGCCCGGACGACGACATCGGGGTCGTACTGGACGCGCAGGACGTCGGAGTGCGCGGCGGCGAGCCCCCGCAGCGACTCCGCGACCACGTTCGCCGGATCGTTGATGATCTTCTTCACGGCAACCTCCGGCACATCCGCGGGTGGGGTGCCCCCTTCCTACCTCGCCGCGCGGCCCACCGCCAGGTCAGGGCTTGGGGAGCTTCGTGACGACGTTTTTGGCGACGGTCACGGCTTTGCCGCACGGGTCGTCGCTGCTCGCTTCGGCGGCGTAGCTGCTGTAGTCCACTTGGGCCAGTTCGACGTCGTCGCCCTGCCACGGCCGGTGCTGCCACTCCACCGTGCACCGCGACGAGCTCGTGCTCGTCTGCTTCCGGAACGCCGTGACCCCGCCCCCGATGTCCACCTTGGAGTACCCGTCGCCGACGATCGGGGGCAGGCCAGGCAGGAACTTGACGGTGATCGTCGGATCCGTGCCGTTGCTCTTCCAGTCGCAGGAGTGCAAGCCCGAGGGCGCGGACTTGGCCGACGGCACGGCGGCGGCCACCACCGAGGTGTCGGCCATCGCGCACGGGTCGGCGGTCAGCACGGTGCCCGGCGGCGTCGAGTACTTCTCCGGCGAGTTGTGCACCTTCTGGACGGCCGCTTCGAGCACCGCCTGCCCGGGACGGCACGGGTCGCCGGCGTAGGTGACCGACACGGTGATCGCCAGGTCCGGGTTCAGCGCCGTCATCGCCGCGACCAGGCAGTCGGTGTCGTCGGACTTGCTGACGCGCAGCGGCAGCCCGCCGATCTGGCCGGTCGTCTTGTCGGCCCGGGGCAGCAGGGTGTTCCCGAGCTCGACCTCGAACCGGATCTCCTTGCCGCCGGGGTCCTTCACCTTGTTGCTGCAGGTGTCGAAGGCGATCGACGACGGCGACGGGTCCTCCTCGACCGTGCCGAGGCCGAGCGCACCGAGGGCGTCCTTGGTCAGGAACTGGCACGGCTTGATCGCGCGCAGCGCGTTCGTCGCCACGGCGGCGTCGGTGATCGGGCCGTCGGTGGTCTGGCCGGTGCCGCCGGCCGCCGCGGGCACCGTCGTCCGGCCGAAGTTCGACCGGCCGAGATCCTGCCCGCACGCGGTCAGCGGCAGCGCGAGGACGATGACCAGCAGGAACAGCTTCGGGAGACGGCGGCGCCGAGCGTCAAGGAGCACGCGATGCACGGTAGCCGCACCTTCGCGCCGTTGTCCGGACAACCCGGCTATTCGCCCGCGGCGGGCGCCGTGTCTTCCGTCTCGGTCGACGCCGGGACGACGAGCGGCCGCACCTTCGCCCAGATGATGAAGAGCGCGGACACGACCAGCATGCCGATCCCGGCCCACAGGTTGATGTTGACGCCGGCCGCCTTCTGGATCTCCGCGTCGGAGGTGAAGCCGATGCCCATCACCGTCAGGATCACGCCGTACACGCCGATCAGCAGGGCGATGATCAGCCGGATGTCGAAGGCGCCCGCCTTGTGCGGCCGTGCGCCGGACTCGGTAGCCATGCGTGCCTCCCTAGAAGATGACGTTGAGGGCGATGGTCAGGATGAGCACGATGCCCGCGAGCAGGCCCGGCTTGCGGTACCAGCCCGCGTTCTCGCCGGTGTCGTCGTGCTTGAGCGAGTCGCGCGGGGTGAGCGAGTAGACCAGCCCGACGAGCTCCTCGTCCGGCTTCGGCTTGGTGGCCAGCGACACCACGACGCTCGCGACGATGTCGACGACGAACGCGGTCCCGGCGGCGACGAAGCTGATGCCCTGGCCGGTCAGGCCCAGCACCCCGGCCTGCGAGAGGCCCCACACCGTGATCGCCGACGCGGTACCGAGCACGAGGCCCAGCCAGCCGGCGTGCGGCGTCATCCGCTTCCAGAACATGCCGAGGATGAACGTCGCGAACAGCGGCGCGTTGAAGAACGAGAACAGGTCCTGCAGGTAGTTCAGGATGTTGCCGGAGTTCGACGCGATGAACGCGGTGCCGATCGCGAGGATCGTGCCGCCCGAGGTCACCACGCGGCCCAGGTTCAGGTAGTAGTGGTCCGGCTTGTCCTTCTTCACGTACGTCTGCCAGATGTCGTACGTGAACACGGTGTTGAACGAGCTCAGGTTCGCCGCCATGCCCGCCATGAACGAGGCCAGCAGGCCGGCGATGGCGATGCCGAGCATGCCGTTCGGGAGCAGGTCGCGCATCAGCAGCAGGAGGGCGTTGTTGAACGTGACGCCGCTTTCGGCCTTGCCGCCGTCGAGCAGCACCTGCTTGTCCTTGACGTACTCGGACACGCTGACCGCGGCGATCATGCCGGGGATGATGACGATGAACGGGACCAGCATCTTCGGGAAGGCGCCGATGATCGGCGTCCGGCGGGCGGCGGACATGCTCTTCGACGCCATCGCGCGCTGGACCTCGACGAAGTTCGTCGTCCAGTAGCCGAAGGAGAGGACGAAGCCGAGACCGAACACGATGCCCAGCACCGAAAGGATGCTGTTGCCGAAGCCGGTCAAGTTGTCGCCGGGCCAGGAGTGCAGCTGCGCGTCCCCGCCGGGGCTGTTGGTGACCTTGTCGACCAGGCCCTGCCAGCCGCCGACCTTGACCAGGCCGATGATCGTCAGCGGCACCAGCGCGATGACGATCACGAAGAACTGCAGGACCTCGTTGTAGATGGCCGCGGACAGGCCGCCGAGCGCGGTGTAGGAGAGCACGATCGCGGCGGCGACGATGATCGACACCCAGAGCGGCCAGCCGAGCAGCAGGTTCACGACGCTGGCCAGCAGGAACAGGTTCGCGCCCGCGATCAGGATCTGAGCGGCGGCGAAGCTGATGCCGTTGACCAGGTGGGCCGGCTTGCCGAAGCGCCGGCGCATGAACTCGGGGACGCTGCGAACCTTGGAGCCGTAGTAGAACGGCATCATCACGATGCCGAGGAACAGCATCGCCGGGATGGCGCCGATCCAGAAGTAGTGGACGGTCGGCAGGCCGTACTGGGCGCCGTTGGCCGACATGCCCATGACCTCGACCGCGCCGAGGTTCGCCGAAATGAACGCCAGGCCGGTGACCCAGGCGGGCAGCGACCGGCCGGACAGGAAGAAGTCGAGGCTGCTGGAGACCTGCCGCCGCGCCAGGTACCCGATGCCGAGCACCAGCACGAAGTAGAACGCCAGCTCGATGTAGTCGATCGCGCTCGCGTCGAGTCGCAGGTTCGCATCGGCTAGGACGAGCACCCGACCCACCTCCCGGCAGTACCTCTTGAATTGGACAATATCCGACAGGAATCACCATCGTCCCGTCGGATCCGGACAGTACTGCATGGATTCAGGGTCGGCACGCTGACCTGTCCAAAGTGGCCGGAGGGCGCGCCTCCCCCGGCATCTACCAGGGGAAACGCGCCCTCGTTTGCGCGCCGCGGGAGCGGCAGCCGATCACCGGTCGGTCGGGACGGCGATCTCACCTTCTTCGTCGATCAGCCGCGCCAGCACGGCGTCGGGCAGGTAGGTCCGGTGCGGGTAGCCCGGGCCCCAGGAGTTGAGGATCGGCACGGCGCCGAGCTCGTCGGCACGCGGGTTGCCGAGCACGGCGTGCACGTCGTCGACCGACTTGGCCCAGCGGAACGCCTTGATGCCCTGCTTGGCTTCCGGCGCGTACTGCTCGCGCTTCTGCCAGTCGTCGCTGCCGTAGGAGTCGTCCCACAGGACGTGCCCGGCTTCCGCGAGCACCTCGGCCGCGGCGCGGACGGACGTGCCGTTGTCGTCGCCGGGGTTGGTCTCGGGCCACTCGTCGCGCTTCTTGGCCGAGTCCCACAGCCAGCGGGCGGCGTACTCGCTGCCGTTGAAGATCGACATGCACCGCGACCACCCGAACCCGACGCAGGCGCCTTCGCGGCCCTGGTCGTAGAACGCGTACCAGGCGTCGGTGTCCGGCGTCCCGCCCGGTTCGAGGCACACGCAGTGCCCGCCGCGGACCCGGCCGAGCTTCTTGTCGCCGGCCTTCGCGATGAAGAACTCGCCGGAGGTCTCGTCCTGCTCGGGCTCGTCGAACGCGGAGTACCAGTTGACCCCGATCACGACCGGCGCCCGGGTCGGCCGGTCGTCGTCGGCGAGCGCGGACAGCGGATACCTTTCCACGTGCCGCCAGTCGTCCGGAATGAACCGCCCCAGCCGCGGGTCGGCCGGATCGGAACCGAGTGGGCGATAACGCATGACTTCCTCCTCCGTGCAGGCGAAAACGCGCGCACACCGGCCGGCTGGCGTGCGCACACCGAGCTCGAAGGCGGACTGAAACGTTGGCACGACGAAGAAAGACGGCCGAGCGCACCACCCTCCGGCCACACCGGACGCACCGGCGGAACCCCTCGAATCGAGTGTGCCACGAGCACGCGGAATAAGATCCCGGACTCACCCGAACAGCGCAGGAATCCCGCGAAAAAAGACCAGGTCACAGCGCCGCGACCGATCACGTCAATGATTTCCTTGCGGAGTAATCGAGCCGGAATCAGATACCGGAATTCGGCATCGATCCGGTATCGGCGCGGAGAACGATTACCGCACGGGCGCGTAACGGCGAAGCACCCCCCGGCGACTCCGTCTGCCGTAGCCGCAGCCGAAGGGAGCCCGGATGCCACCGTGGGCCGTAGTCGTAGTCCTCCTCGCGATCTTCGCCGGGGCAGTGGGCGTGAAGGTGACGCGTTCCGCGACGCTGGCGGGCGCGGACCTCGAAGAGGGGGTCATCGCGGCCTTCGAAGACCTGCGGCTGACCGCGACCGCCGTCGTCGAAGGCACCGGTGGCCGCGCGCTGCGCTACCCGGTGGCGGGCCTGTCCGCGCGAGTCGAGATCCGGAGCGCCGAACACAGCCGGGTCACCGTGCCGAGGGTGCTGCTGCTCGGGCTCCTGGCGCTGGCCGTCAAGAAACGGGGCTACGAGAGCGAAGCCCACCTCGTCGTCGAAGGCCCCGGGATGACGGTCGAACGGGCGGTCAGCCTCCGGAAGCGCCCGGACGCGGCCGCGGCGGGCCGGGAGTTCGCCGCGCGGCTGAACCAGCTCGGCGGGCAGCCCGGCGCCGGTGACACCACGCGTTCCGGGCCGCCGGACGACCGCGAACGGTTCGACGTCGCGCTGCTCGACGCCGGTGCGCGCCAGGTCGAGGTCGTCCGGGTGGTCCGCCGTCTCGTGCGGGGCATCGGCTTGCTCGACGCCAAGGAACTGGTCACCGGCACTCCGTCGATCCTGCTGGAGCAGGTGCCGGAGCCCCAGGCCGAAGCGGCCCGTGACGAGCTCGAGAAGGCCGGGGCCGCCGTCGAACTGCTGTGAGCTCAGCTCTCCACGCGGCGGAAGCGCGGCACCGGGCCACCGTCCGTCGGTACCGTCTCGGTGAACATCGCCTTCGGGCGCACCCACAGCCCGCGCTCGCCGTACAGCGCCCGGTACACCACGAGCTCTTCCTCGGTCTCGCTGTGCCGGGCCACGCCGAGCACCTCGTACTCCCCGCCCTTGTAGTGGACGTACCGCCCGGGGAGCACCTCAGAACAGCCTGAACTCGTCGGACTCGATGCCGCGCAGCTCGTCGTAGTCCAGGGTCAGGCACCGGATGCCGCGGTCCTCCGCCAGGGTCCGGGCCTGCGGCTTGATGATCTGGGCCGCGAACACGCCCTGCACCGGGGCCAGCAGCGGGTCGCGGTTGAGCAGCTCCAGGTAGCGCGTCAGCTGCTCGACGCCGTCGATTTCGCCGCGGCGCTTGATCTCCACCGCCACCGAACGGCCGTCGGCGTCGCGGGCCATGATGTCGACCGGGCCGATCGCCGTCGGGAATTCGCGGCGGACCAGGGTGTAGCCGTCGCCGAGGGTCTTGATGTGCTCGGCCAGCAGTTCCTGCAGGTGTGCCTCGACGCCGTCCTTCTGCAGGCCCGGTTCCGCGCCGAGGGCCTGGGTGTAGTCGTGGAAGACCTCGTCGATCGAGATCACCAGCTTCTCGCCCTGCTTGTTCTCGACGATCCAGAGCTTGCCGTCCTCGATCAGCCAGCAGGGTGGGCTCATCCAGTTCAACGGCTTGTACGCGCGGTCGTCGGAGTGGACCGACACCGAGCCGTCGGACTTCGCGAGCAGCAGGCGGGTGGCCATCGGCAGGTGGGCGGTGAGCCGGCCGGCGTAGTCGACCTGGCACCGCGCGATCACGAGACGCACCCGAGGAGGGTAGGACAGGTCCGGGATACTGGGCGGGTGGACCCCATTCAGCGTGTCGCGTCCCGCGAGGTGTACCGGAACAACTGGATGACCGTGCGGGAGGACGAAATCCGCCGCCCGGACGGCTCGCCGGGCATCTTCGGCGTGATCGACAAACCCGCGTACGCGCTCGTCATCCCCCAGGACGGCGACCGGTTCCGGCTGGTCGAGCAGTTCCGCTACCCGGTCGGCGAGCGCCGCTGGGAGTTCCCGCAGGGCACCGCGCCCGACCGGGCCGACGTGCCGCCCGCCGAGCTCGCCGCGCGCGAGCTGCGCGAGGAAACCGGGCTGCGGGCCGGTTCGATGGTCGTGCTCGGCAAGCTCGACGTCGCGCCCGGCATGAGCAGCCAGCGCGGCTGGGTGTTCCTCGCCACGGACATCACCGAGGGCGAACCCGAGCGCGAGCTCGAAGAGCAGGACATGCGCAGCGCGTGGTTCCCGCGCGCCGACGTCGAGAAGATGATCCTCGCCGGGGAGATCACCGACGCGCAATCGGTCGCCGCGTGGGCCCAGCTCATGCTGTACGAGCGGCTCCGGCCTTGAGCATCCCGCGGATGACGAGGTGGTGGAACGGCTTGATCACCGCGAAGTAGGCCGGTCCGACGCGGTTGTGGAACTGCACGATCGTGCCGAGCCGGAACCCGCGGGGCACCGCTTCGACCGTCAGGTACCCGGTCAGGTGACTGTCGTCCACGCCCGCGACCAGGTAGCGCTCCGGATCCCCGGCGCGGACGGTGAAGAACGCGACCCGGTCGCCGGGCGCGAACCCGACGTCTTCGGGCCGGAGCCGGCCGGTCCGCGGGACCGACGCGGTGTCCAGCCGCAGGGCCTTGGCGAGCAGGTACCGGACGCCGAAGAGTCCCTTCACCCACCACGGCGACCAGCCGAACACGCCCGCGACGAACTCGCGCAGGCTGTTGTCGCTCGCGATCTCCTTGAATTCCACGTAGTCGGCGCCGTCGAGAAAAGGCTCGGTCATTTCCGTCTCCCCAGAACGAGTTCCAGCGCGCTCTTGAGCTGACGGCCGGACAGCGGGGGCACGACCTGCCCGGCGCCGACGACCACCAGGTACAGCGCCTGCGCGAGATCGGCGTCGCCGCTGATCTCGGTCAGGTAGGCCACGCGGGTCCGGTCGACGCGCTCCTGGACCGCCCGCGCTTCGACGTCCTGCAGAGCCCACGCCCGGACGGCGATCTCCAGCTCCGGACCGGGTCCCGGCGCGAGGACGAGCTTCAGCAGAGCGCCCAGCCGGTCGCCCTCCGCCGCTTCGGCCTGCTCCACGAAGCGGGTCGTGCGTTCGGCCTCGAAGTGCTCCAGCAGGGCGGTGCGGAAGCCGCCCATGCCCTTGAAGTGGTGGTAGAACGAGCCCTTCGACAGGCCGAGCCGCTCGGCCAGCCGCTCGATCGTCACCGCCGGCGCGCCCTGCTCCGCCAGCAGCACCAGCCCCGCGTCCAGCCAGTCCCGTTTTCCCGCCATGGCCATACCATACCGTATGGTACGGGGAATGGCCGCGAAGCCCGCACTTTCACGTGAAAGTGCGGGCTCAGTCGGGCCAGGAAGGCTTGCGCTTCTCCAGGAACGCCGCCATGCCTTCGCGCGCGCCGGGCAGCTGCGACGCCGCGGCCATGACCTCCAGCGCGATCGCGTACGCGTCGGCCTCGGGCCGGTCGAGCTGGGCGTAGAGCGTGACCTTGCCCATCGACTTGCTCGCACGGCTGCCGCGGGTCGCCCGCCCGAGCAGCTCCGCGACGGCGTCGTCGAGCTGCTCGTCCGGGACGACGCGGTTGACCAGGCCCCAGTCGAGCGCGGTGGGCGCGTCGATGACGTCGCCGGTCAGCGCCAGCTCCATCAGCCGCTTGCGGCCGATGGAGCGCGCCACCGGCACCGCCGGCGTGTGGCAGAACCAGCCGCCCTTGCCGCCGGGGAGCGCGAAGCCCGCCGATTCGGCGGCCACGGCGAGGTCGCACGACGCCACGAGCTGACAGCCCGCCGCCGTGGCCAGGCCGTGCACCCGCGCGATGACGACCTGCGGCACGGACTCCATCGTCTTCATCAGGTCCGTGCACAGCGTCAGCAGCTCGCGCACGCCCATCAGGTCGCGCGCGGCGACGTCGCCGAAGTCGTGGCCGGCGGAGAACACCGGGCCCGCGCCGGCCAGCACGATGCCGGTCGCGTCGGACGTCCCCGCCTCGTGGAACGCCGCGAGCAGCTCCGCCAGGTGGTCCGCGGACAGCGAGTTGCGCCGCGCCGCTCGGTTCATCGTGATCGTGACGGTGCCGCCGTCCCGCTTGACCAGGATGTGCTCGTACTCGGTCATGCCCCGACGGTAACCGTTCGGAATGTGCGCCGGTAGCTGTCCGGCCCGACGCCGACTTCGGCGCGCATCCGGCGTCGCAGGTTCGCCGCCGTGCCCAGGCCCGAGCGCTCGGCCACGCGCTCCACCGGCAGCTCCGTCGTCTCCAGCAGCCGCTGCGCGTACCGGACGCGCTGCACGCGCAGCCAGCGCCCGGGCGTCACGCCGGCGGCCGCGGCGAACTCGCGGTGGAACGTGCGCTCACTCATCCGCGCGTGCCCGACGAGGTCCTCGACGCCGATCCCGGATCCGAGCCGCGCCAGCGCCCAGTCCATTGTGGACGCCATGCCGGGCTGGGAAGCGGCCGGGGGCAACGGGTTGTCGACGTACTGCCGCTGCCCGCCCTCCCGGGCCGGGGGCATCACCAGGCGGCGGGCGAGCGTCGCGGCGACCTCCGCGCCGTGGTCGCGCCGGACCAGGTACAGGCAGAGGTCGAGGCCACCGACGACACCCGCGGACGTCAGGACGCCGCCGTCGTCGGTGTAGAGCACGTCCCGCCGGAGGTCGGCCCGCGGTGCGACGCGGGCCAGCGCGTCGAGGTCGCGCCAGTGCGTGGTCGCCGGGCGGCCGTCGAGGAGCCCGGCGGCGGCCAGCGTGAACGCGCCGGAGCACAGCCCGGCGACGGTCCGCCCGTCCCGGTGCGCCCGCCGCAGCGCGCTCGCCGCCGCCGCGGGCACCGCGGCGAGGGGGTCGTCGCGGCCGGGCGCCAGCACGAGGTCGCAGCCGTCGAGCCCGGCCAGGCCGTGCGTCGCCGCGACGTTACCGAACGGCGAGACGGCGGTGCGCGCCCGGCGGCCGCTGCACAGCCGGACGGTGAACGGGCCGATCCCGCTGTCGGTCCGGTCCTGGCCCCAGACCTCGCCGATCACCGCGAGGTCGAACATCCGGGTGCCGGGCAGCAGCAGAACGCCGATGGTGCGCATGGCAGGAAAGTACCGCATCGCGCGTCTTCTGCCACTCCCGGCCGCGGCGTGGAACGGCGAAACTAGACGGCATGACGGAAACGGCACTCATCCTGATCGACGTCCAGCGCGGGTTCGACGACGCGGCCTTCTGGGGCCCGCGCAACAACCCCGGCGCCGAAGCGAACATGAAGGCACTGCTGGACGCGTGGCAGGAGCGGCGGCTGCCCGTCGTGCTCGTGCACCACGACTCCGTGAAGCCGGATTCGCCGCTGCGGCCGGGACAGCCCGGCAACGACTTCAAGCCCGAGCTCGACGGCGCGCGCCCGGACCTGGTGTTCGGCAAGAAGGTCAACTCGGCCTTCCTCGGCGACGTCGACCTCGACGCGTGGCTGCGCAAGCGCGGCATCACGAGCTTCGTCCTGGCGGGGATCCAGACGAACTTCTGCTGCGAGACCACCGCGCGGATGGGTGGAAATCTCGGCTACGACGTGACTTTCGCGCTCGACGCCACGTTCACGTTCGACCTTCCGGAGGTCACGGCCGACGAGCTGTACCGCGTGACGGCGGCGAACCTGGCGAACCAGTTCGCCACCGTCAAGTCCACAAAGGACGTCCTGGCCGGGCTCAGCTGAGCCCGTTGCGCTCCCGGACCAGCGAGACGATGCCGTCCATGATGTCGGTCAGCTCGTAGTCCTTGGGCGTGAACACCCGGGCGATGCCGCGCTCGGTGAGCAGCGCGGCGTCGTCCGGCGGGATGATCCCGCCGACGATCACCGGCACGTCACCCGCACCCGCGGCGCGCAGGCCGTCGACGACGTTCGGGACGACCTCCAGGTGCGAGCCGGACAGCACGGACAGCCCGACGACGTGCACGCCCTCCTGCACCGCGGCCGCGACGATCTGCTCGGGCGTCAGCCGGATGCCCTGGTAGACGACCTCGAAGCCGACATCGCGCGCCCGGACGGCGACCTGCTCGGCGCCGTTGGAGTGCCCGTCGAGGCCGGGCTTGCCGACCAGGATCCGCAGCCGCTCGCCGAGTTCCGCTTCGGTGGCGCGGACGCGTTCGCGCACCCGCTCGATCCCCGGATCGCCGTTGCCCGCGGCGGACGCGGAAACGCCGGTGGGCGCCCGGTACTCGCCGAACACCTCGCGCAGCGCGCCGGACCACTCGCCGGTCGTGACGCCGGACCGCGCACAGTCCACAGTGGCCTCGAAGAGGTTCTCCGTCGTCCGCGCACGCTCTTTCAGGGCGGCCAGCGACCGTTCGACGGCGTCGTTGTCGCGCCCGGTACGCCACTCCTCGATCGCCGTGACGGCCGCCTTTTCGACGGCGGGGTCGATGGTCTCGATCGCCTTCGCGCCCTCGGCCTGCAGCGGCGACGGCTCGGTCGTCTCGAACTTGTTGACCCCGACCAGGATCCGCTCGCCGTTCTCCATCCCGCGCCGGTACTCGGCGAGCGAGGTGACCAGCTGCGACTTCATGTAGCCGCTCTCGACCGCGGCGACCGCGCCGCCGAGGTCCTGCACGCGCGCGATCTCCTCGCGCGCGCCGGTCATGATCTCGTCGACCTTGGCCTGGATGACGTGCGAGCCGTCGAAGATGTCCTCGTACTCCAGCAGGTCGGTCTCGAACGCGAGCACCTGCTGCATCCGCAGCGCCCACTGCTGGTCCCACGGGCGGGGCAGGCCGAGCGCCTCGTTCCAGGCGGGCAGCTGGATCGCGCGGGCGCGGGCGCCGCGGGACAGCGACACCGCGAGCATCTCCAGCACGATCCGCTGGACGTTGTTCTCCGGCTGGGCTTCGGTGAGGCCCAGCGAGTTGACCTGGACGCCGTAGCGCAGGCGGCGCGCCTTCGGATCCGTTACGCCGTAACGGTCCCGCGTGATCTCGTCCCAGAGCGCGGTGAACGCGCGCATCTTGGACATCTCCTCGACGAACCGGACGCCGGCGTTGACGAAGAACGAGATCCGCGCGACGACCTTGGCCATGTCGGCCGCGTCGACCTGCCCGGAGTCGCGGACGGCGTCGAGCACGGCGATCGCGGTGCACAGCGCGTAGGCGACCTCCTGCGTCGGCGTCGCCCCGGCTTCCTGCAGGTGGTAGCTGCAGATGTTGATCGGGTTCCACTTCGGCACGTGGTGCACGGTCCACGCGATCATGTCGGTGATCAGCCGCAGGCTCGGCCCGGGCGGGAAAATGTAGGTCCCTCGGGAGAGGTACTCCTTGATGATGTCGTTCTGCGTGGTGCCGGTGAGCTTCGCGAGCACCTCGTCGACGTCCCGGCCCTCGGCTTCGGCCTGCTCGCGCGCCACGGAGACGTACAGCGCGAGCAGCCACATGGCCGGCGCGTTGATCGTCATCGACGTGTTCGCCTCGGCGAGCGGGATGCCGTCGAAGAGCCGCCGCATGTCGCCGATGTGCGACACCGGCACGCCGACCTTGCCGACTTCACCGCGGGAGAGCTGGTGGTCCGGGTCGTAGCCGGTCTGGGTGGGCAGGTCGAACGCCACCGAGAGCCCGGTCTGCCCCTTGGCGAGGTTGCGCCGGTAGAGCTCGTTGGACGCGGCCGCGGACGAGTGCCCCGCGTACGTGCGCATCACCCACGGTCGGTCTCGCTCGCGGTCCGTTGGGTACGGCACTGGGCACCTCCGGCGGTGGACGTTTCGTCGAGTGTACCGACCGGTAACTTGTGGTGGCAGTGGAATCCGACACGTCCGGGTGACTCAGGGTGCTTCCTGCGCCGCCACGACCAGGTCGTGGATCCGGTCGGGCTCCGGCACGGCGACCAGCCGGATCGCCGTGCGCTCACGGTGCCATCCCACCGAGTAGCCGGCAACGTCCACCACGAGGTCCGGCGGCCCGAAGTCGAGCGTGCCGAGGCCGTCGCGGCCCAGCCAGGTGACCGCTGGCGGGACCGTGCCCAGCTCCGCCTGCCTGCGGACGCGGCCCGAGACGCGATCGGCCACCACGACCCGCCGATCGGTCACCGTGTACACCGCGCGACCCAGCACCCACGGCCGGGCGAGCACGGGCCACCAGAATCCCGCGAGGCCGCCGGCCACCACCACGACGACGAAGGCGAACGGATACCCGGGGAACACAAGGGGAACCACCGCGGCGGACGCCGCCACCAAGACCGAGCCGAAGACGGGGCGCAACCACTCGAGACCGACCGGGCCGATCCGCTGCGGCCGCCCCGACCACAGCAACCGCTCACCGGGCGACAAAACGATCGAAGGCACATCCACGGCGACCTCCCCAGGCGCTCTTTCGGTGCGAACGCGCGGGAGGGCCGTGCCGGTTGCCTTCAGGCGGCCGGATTGCCCGATTCCGGCGGGGCCTGGCGGGCCTTCGCCTCGTCGATGGCCCTGGTCAGCAGGTCACGCACGCGCTTCGGCTCGCCGACGCCGATCAGCGTCACCGCGCCGGGCGTGCCGAAGGAGATCGTGCCGGTGCGCGACGGGCCGGGCTTGAGGACCGGTGCCGGCAGGCCGGCCAGTTCGCTGGCGCGTTCCTTCTGCCGGAACAGGCCGGAGCGCGCGATGATCCGGCTGTCCGTCACCGCGTACGTCGTGCGGCCGAGCGCGAGGTAGCGCACGACCGAGCGGCCGAGCGCGCCGTAGAGACCGAGAGCCAGCACGACCACGGCCGCGACCGTGGTGCCGCCCGTCGGCTGCTGGATGAGCAGGAACCAGAGCGAGGCGGCGGTGACGACGAGTCCGGCAGGGGCGAGCACCCCGTCCGCGGCGACGTAGAGCGGGCGCTGGACCGGTTCTCCCGCCCAGAGCACGCGTTCACCGGGTAGAAGATCGATTTCCCCTGCTGACATGGCCGAACACTACTCCGCCGCGGCCCCTCCCGCCGAACCTCGAGCGCGCTGCACCTGCTCGTACACCCTCTGTGGATGATCGATCGCAGGTCCTCGCCCGATTCCAAGTCGAGTTCCCCCGGTGCGCGGGGACGAAGTACGCGAGCGGCACTGTGACGGAAATCCGCGAGACCAGGGGCGATCCCGTCGGTTAGCGTGGCGGCCGTGACGTGGAGTTCGTACGGGAGTTACCTGGTCATCGTGGTCCTGATCGTGCTCGCGCCGGGACCCGACACGATGGTGATGCTGAAGAACGCGCTGTCCGGCGGGTTCCGGGGCGGGCTGCTCGCGTCGCTCGGCATCTTCACCGGCAACGCCGTGCAGGGCAGCGCCGCGGCGCTGGGGCTCGGCGTCCTCATCGCGCGGTCGCAGCCGGTGTTCCTCGCGCTGAAGTGGGCCGGCGCGGCCTACCTCGTCTTCCTCGGGTTCCAGGCGCTGCGCGGGGCGTGGCGCGGCGACTACGGCGTCGTCGAGCAGGCGCAGCGCCGCAAGGGCGGCGGGTTCCGGCGGTTCCGCGAAGGGTTCCTCTCCAACATCACCAACCCGAAGGTGCTGGTGCTGTACCTGTCGGTGCTCCCCCAGTTCCTCGACCCCGCGCGCACGACGACGTGGGACGCGCTGGCGCTGGCCTACACCGTCGCCGTGCTCGGCGTGGTGTGGCTGCTGGTGCTGCTGGCGTTCGTGCACCGCGTGCGCGCGTGGCTCGAACGCCGCCGGGTGCGCCGCACGCTGGACGGTGTCACCGGCACCGCGCTGCTCGGCTTCGGTGCCGCCCTCGCACTGGAGTCCTGATGTCACTGAGCACATACGCGGGGTTCGCCGCGATGATGGCGTTCCTGGCGATGATGCCGGGGCCGGACACGATGGTCGTGCTGAAGAACGCGCTGACGGGCGGCGCCCGCGGCGGCGCGTGGGCGTGCGCGGGCATCACGGCCGCGAACTTCCTCCAGGGCACGGCGGCGGCCCTCGGCCTCGGCGCGGTGCTCACGCGCTCCCAGCCGGTGTTCGAGACGGTGAAGTGGCTCGGCGCGGCCTACCTGGTCTTCCTGGGCGTCCAGGCCCTGCGCGGAGCTTGGCGTGGCGACTACACGGCACTGGACGACGTCCGCCGCGCCCGCGCCTCCCGCGGCCGTCGGTTCCGCGAAGGGTTCCTCTCCAACATCACCAACCCCAAGGTGATCGTGCTGTACCTGTCGGTGCTGCCGCAGTTCCTGACCCCGTCGTCGACCTTCGCCGATTCCCTGCTGCTGGCCTACACGGTCGCGGCGCTGGGACTGGTGTGGCAGGTGCTGCTGCTGTTCTTCGTGCACCGCGTCCGCGGCTGGCTGCAGCGCCGGCGGGTCCGCCGCGTGCTGGACGGCGTGACCGGGACGGCCCTCCTGGGCTTCGGCGCGGCCCTCGCCCTGGAGTCCTGAACTGCCTTTCCCGCACCGTGCGCGGCCGGGTTCCCGTGGCCGCGGCGGCGCCGGGTCCGCCGCACCTCGACGGCGGCACCGGCACCTCGCTCGAAAGCTAAAGCGTGCGGTCCAGCCAGTCGTAGACGCGGCCGGTCGCGAGGCGCTGGGCGCCGACGTGGCAGTGGGCGTCCGCGCCCTCCTCCGCGGTGAACGTCAGCAGCGTCTTCGGCGCGTTCAGGTGCGCGTACAGCCGGCGGGGCTCGGTTTCCTCCTCCCCGCCGAAGAACAGGTCGTCCGCCGCTTCGCAGACCAGCACCGGGCACGTGATCTTCTCCGCGACGCCGTCCTCCAGCGTGTACTCCAGGTACTTCGCGACGAACTCGCGGTCGGTGGCCGCGCCCAGGACGTAGCGGCCGTGGTCGCACGCCCAGCGCAGGGTCGGGCTCGCCTCGCGGCCCGCGGCGAGCATCGCGTCGAACTCCGGGTCCTCGGCGGCGTCGGCCCGGCGGACGATCTCCGCGCGGTCCCAGGGCAGGAACCCGACGACCGCCGCGCCGGCGTCGTACACGCCGTCCACCGCGACAACCGCCGCCAGGCGAGGCTCGAACGCCGCCGCGCGCGGGGCCAGCATGCCGCCGAGGCTGACGCCGAGCAGTGCGACGCGGTCCGGGTCGACGCCGTCGAGGCCGAGGACGAAGTCCACCACCGGCGTGACGACGTGCTCCCAGTCCGGCCGGAACACCAGGTCCTCGTGCCGGATCGCGCTCGGCTGCCCCGGGCCGTCGAACGTCAGCACGTGGTAGCCGCGCTCGGCGCCGCCGGCCGCGCCCAGGTAGTGGCATTCCTCGGCGCTGCCGTCGAAACCGTTGTGCATCAGCAGCACCGGCTTCGGGCCCTCGCCCGGCGCGCGGTAGAAGTAGCCGCGCAGAACCGTTCCCTCGTAAGGGATTTCGACCGGCTCGGCGACGGCGGCGCGCCGGAAGCACTCGACGCTGCGGTCGTAGGCCGCCGCGATGCGCGGGTCGGCCGGGTCGCCGTGGAGGAAGAACTCAGCCGAGAAGTAGTACGTCGACGCGCGCAGCAGCAGGTCGCGCGCGGTCACCGGGCGCGCGTCGGCCGCTTCGGCGTACAGGCGGTCGGCCAGGCCGCGGTAGGCGTCGTGCCAGCTGTCGTAGTCGCCCGGCTTCACGGTCGACGCCGCCGCGAGGACCTCGCCGAAGTCCGAGCCGCCGTAGGCCGCGTGGCCGAACAGGCGCAGGCTCTCGAACCAGAACTGGGCGTCTTCTTCGAACATGAGCTGCTTCATCGGATTTCTTCCTCCACGAAGGTTTCGAACGACCGGGCGGGCCGCCCGGTGACCCGCTCGACGACGGGGGTGACGCGGTCTTCGGCGCCGCGCCGGATGTCTTCGTCGAGCGCGGCGAGCACGCGCGCGAATTCGGCGGGGATGCCGGACGCGGTCAGGTGCGCCGCGAACTCGGCCGTGCCGACCGGGCGGTGGCGCACCGGGCGGCCGGTGCGGGCGGCGATGATCGATGTGGCTTCGGAATAGCTCAAAGCGCCGGGACCGGTCAGGACGTGTTCGGTGTTGTGCGGTTCGGGGTCGGTCAGCGCGCGGACGGCGACCGCCGCGATGTCGGCGGCGTCGACGAACGCGACCCGGCCGTCCCCGGTGGCGGTGACGACCTCGCCGTCCCGCACGCCCCGCGCCACCAGGTGCTCGCCGGTGAAGTTCTGCATGAACCACGACGGCCGCAGCACGGCCCACTCCGGCGCCGTCCGGACCAGCCGCGGCAGCTCGCCGAGGCCGGGCGTGTCCTCGGTGACGGCGGACGAGCTCAGCAGCACGATCCGGCGGACCCCGGCGTCGAGCGCGTCCGCCACGAACGGCGCCACCAGCCCCGCCGGCGCGGCCTCGCCGATCGGCGCGACGAGGTAGACGGCGGAGGCGCCGCGCAGAGCCTCGGCGTGGGTGGCGCGGTCGGTCCAGTCGAACCGGACCTGGCCGGGCTCGCCGGGCTTGCGGGTCGCCGCGCGCGCCTCGGCGCCGTGCGCGCGCAGTCCCGCGACGACCCGGCGGCCGGTGGTGCCGGTGCCGCCGACGACCAGGACGTCAGCCACGGTCGCCCCCGGTGAACGCCGCGGTCAGCTCGTCCGCGCCGCCGAGCAGCTCCGCCGCGGCCTGCGGGCTCCAGTAGTCGCGGTACCGGCGGATCTCGCCGTCCTCGACGGTGATCACGGCGATGTAGGACAGCTCGTACGGCCGCTGCGTCGCGACGACGACGCCGGCCACGGTGAACTCGGCGACGACCACGGCCGGGTCGGTGGTCTGGTGCACGGTCTTCGCCGTGACCTCCCGGATGTCCAGGAGGTTCGGGTAGTCGCGCAGGTACTCGCGGATCGCGTCGCGCCCTTCGACGCTCGCCGGGTAGCCCGGAGCGGCGAACGGGAACTCGAGGACACCGTCCTCGGCCCAGAGCCCGGCGAACCCGGCCATGTCGTGCTTCAGCAGCAGATCGAGCGCGTGCTCGACGAAGTCGCGCATCGCAGCCTCCCAACGTTCGGACGATACGGTACCGTCCCGACGTTAGAGTAGACAGGACGGTACCGTCCCGTCCACCCGCTAGACTGCCGGCATGGCACGCACCCCGACCGGCGCCGCGGTCCTCCAGCCCGAGGTCACGCAGGCCATCAGCGAAGCCGTCATGTGGGAACTCGCCGAACAGGGCTATGGGCGGCTGTCGATGGAAGCGGTGGCGAAACGCGCCGGTGTCAGCAAGAGCGCGCTGTACCGGCGGTGGGCGTCGAAGGAGCACATGATCGCGTCCGTGGTGACGGAGTTCAGCGTGACCCGCGCGCCGGAGGTCGACACCGGCTCCCTTCGCGGAGACCTGCGCGAAACGATGCAGGCGCTGATCGACTGGCTCACGCACCCGCTGTTCTCGCGGATCCTGCCGGACCTGGTCGCGGAGGACGCCCGCGCCCCGGAGCACAGCCGCGGCTTGCGCGAGGCCATCGGCGGCCCGCGCCGCGAGGTCGGCGAGGCGATGCTGCGCCGCGCGATCACCCGCGGCGAGCTCCCCGCGGACCTGGACATGGAACTGGCGCTCGACGCACTGGCGGCGCCGATCTACTGGCGCCTGGTGGTCCGCCTGGCCCCGGCGGAACCGGACTACGTGGAGCGCCTGGTGGCGTACGCCCTGCGCGCACTGGGCGCGCAGGGCGGGTGACTCACGCCCGCTCGGGCTCGCCGGCGACGCGCTTGATGTTCGCGCCCAGGCGGTTCAGGTTCTCCACGAAGTGCGGGTAGCCGCGGTCGATGTGGAAGACGTCCCAGACCTCGGTGACGCCGTCCGCGCACAGGCCGGCCAGCACCAGGCCCGCGCCCGCGCGGATGTCGGAGGCCCAGACCGGGGCGCTCGACAGCTGGGGGACGCCGCGGACCACCGCGTGGTGGCCGTCCGTGCGGGCGTCGCCCGAGAGGCGGACCATCTCCTCGATGAAGCGGAAGCGCGCCTCGTAGACGTTCTCCGTGATCATCGACGTGCCCTCGGACACCGCCGACAGCGCCACCGCGAAGGGCTGCAGGTCGGTCGCGAAGCCGGGGTACGGCAGCGTCACCCAGTCGACCGCCTTCGGGCGCTCCGGCTGCACCACGCGGAAGCCCTTGTCGCCGAACGTCTCGACCTCGGCGCCGGCCAGCTCCAGCTTGTTCAGGACCAGGTCGAGGTGGTGCGGGTTGACGCCGCGGACGGTGATGTCGCCGCGGGTCATCGAGGCGGCGAACGCCCAGGTCGCGCCGACGATCCGGTCGCCGATCACGCTGTGCTCGGTCGGGTGCAGCTTCTCGACGCCGTGGACGGTGAGCGTCGACGTTCCGGCGCCCTCGATCTTCGCGCCCATCTCGATGAGCATCGTGCAGATGTCGGCGATCTCGGGCTCGCGCGCGCAGTTGTCGATGACCGTGGTGCCCTCGGCCAGCACGGCCGCCATCAGGATGTTCTCGGTCGCGCCGACGCTCGGGAAGTCCAGCCAGATCTGCGCGCCGACCAGCGTCTCGGCCTTCGCGACGACGCAGCCGTGCTCGATCGTGCTCGTCGCGCCCAGCTTGCGCAGGCCGTTCTGGTGCATGTCCAGCGGGCGCGAGCCGATCGCGTCGCCGCCCGGCAGCGCCACCACGGCCTGCTTCAGCCGGCCGACCAGGGGCCCCAGCACGCAGACGGACGCGCGCAGCTTGCCCATCGCGGCCGAGTCCGCGCGGTGCGACAGCTCGGCCGGCGTCGTGATGGTGGCGGTGTCGCCTTCGATGACGACCTCGCAGCCGACGCTCCGCAGCACGTCGCCCATCAGCGGGACGTCGAGGATCTGCGGGCAGTTCGTGATGGTCGTGGTGCCCTCCGCGAGGAGGGCGGCGGCCATCAGCTTCAGCACGCTGTTCTTGGCGCCGACCACGTCGACCTCGCCGACCAGCCGGGCTCCGCCATGCACGTCGAAGTGCTCGCTCATGGCCGCCAATCATGCCCTCTCGCCCGGATTCGGCCCGGGCGGGGGCCGCTATGGTGGGTTCATGGTCGTTCGCATCAACCGCGTCTACACGAAGGTCGGCGACAACGGCACGACCGCGCTCGGCGACGGGTCCCGCGTGCCCAAGACGTCCGCCCGGCTGGGCGCGTACGCGGACACCGACGAGACGAACTCGGTGCTGGGCCTCGCCATCGCCGTCGGGCAGCTGAGCGGCGAAGTCGCGGACGTCCTGCGTGTGGTGCAGAACGATCTCTTCGACGTCGGCGCCGACCTGTGCCTGCCGATCTCCGACGACCCGCCGTACCCGCCGCTGCGGATCACGGAGAAGTACGTCGAGCGGCTCGAGGGCTGGTGCGACGAGTTCAACGAGCGCCTGCCGAAGCTGACGTCGTTCATCCTGCCGGGCGGCACGCCGGGCGCGGCCTTCCTGCACCAGGCGCGCACGGTGTCCCGCCGCGCGGAGCGGAGCGCGTGGGCGCTGTACGAGGCCGAGCCGGAGACGACGAACCCGATCGCGGTGAAGTACCTGAACCGGCTGTCGGACCTGCTGTTCATCCTCGCCCGGCTGGCGAACCCCGAGGGTGACGTGCTGTGGCAGCCGGGCGGGCAGCCCTAGATCCCCCAGCTCTCCCGCAGCGCCCCCAGCGCCTGGTGGAAGCCGGGGAACGTCTTCTTCACGCAGTCCGGGTCGTCGAGCGTGATGCCGTCGACCAGCAGGCCCGTGATGCTGAACGCCATCGCGATGCGGTGGTCGCGGCGGCACTTGACCAGCGCGCCGGTGGGCGCGCCCGGCCGGATCTCGATCCAGTCCCGGCCCGTCTCGACCTCGATGCCCAGCGCACGCAGGTTCTCCTCGCACGCGTCGAGGCGGTCGCACTCCTTGATGCGGGTGTTGTAGACGTCCTCGATGCGCACCGGCCCGGACGCGAACGGCGCGATCGCCGCCAGCGTCGGGACGGTGTCCGAGATGTCGCGCATGTTCACCGTGATCCCGCGCAGGCCGCCCGAGGGGCCCGCGACCGTCACCGAGTCCTCGGCCAGCTCGACGTGCGCGCCCATCTGCGCCAGGACATCGACGAAGCGCACGTCGCCCTGCAGCGCGGCCGAGCCGAGCCCCGGGACGGTCACCGTGCGGCCGGTGACGGCCGCCGCCGCGAGGAAGTAGCTCGCCGTGGACGCGTCGGGCTCGACCGGGTACTCGCAGGCCTGGTAAGGCGCCGGCGGGACGACGAACGTCTTCCCCTCGCGCCGGACGTCCACGCCGAAGCGGCGCATCATTTCGAGCGTGATCTCGACGTAGGGCACCGACACCAGGTCG
Organism: Amycolatopsis sp. cg9; assembly: GCF_041346945.1. Classification (NCBI taxonomy): domain Bacteria; kingdom Bacillati; phylum Actinomycetota; class Actinomycetes; order Pseudonocardiales; family Pseudonocardiaceae; genus Amycolatopsis; species Amycolatopsis sp. cg9. Next base: position 881,949 of record NZ_CP166850.1, read on the forward strand.
GTCACCGTGATCCGCAGCCCCTCCGCGGTCAGCGGCCCGAGCAGCAGCAACGCGGTCAGGAACTGCGAGGACAGTCCCGCGTCGAGGGTCAGCTCGCCGCCCTTGACGCCGTCCGCGCGGACCGTCAGCGGGTGGTGCCCGGGCTCGCCCTCGAAGGACAGGTCGACGCCCAGCTCCTGCAGCGCGTCGGTCAGCGGCCCGAGCGGGCGCCGGCGCATCTGGTCGGAGGCGTCGAAGCGGAACGTCCCGGTGCCGGCCGCGGCCAGGGCGGGGAGGAACCGGGCGGTGGTGGCGCCGTCGCGGCAGAAGACGTCCGCCTCGGCGACCCCGGGGCCCGAAGGACGGCCCTCGATGGTCCACGCGCCCGGCTGCCGGTCGACCTGGTAGCCGAGCTTGACGAGCCCCTCGGCAAAGCCCTCGGTGTCGTCCGAGTGCAGCGGACGGCCGAGGGTCGTGGTGCCGTGCGCGGCGGCGGCCAGGAACAGGCCGCGGGCGGTGACGGACTTGGAGCCGGGGATCTCGACGAGGGTCACGAACCCCAGTTTAGTGCGGCTGGATCTCGGCCATCGGGCCCCAGTCGGAGGCGTCCTGGACGTTGATGATCCGCGGGTTGTCGCTGATGTAGGCGCCCAGGTTTTCGACGGCCCACTTGAAGTGGTCGGACCCGACGTGCGCGACGGCCGCGTCCTGGCCGTCGAAGCCCTCGACCAGCACGTACGTGTTCTTGTCCTCGAGGCTGCGGGACCATTCGAAGAACCGGTTGCCGTCTTCGGCGCGGGTGTTCCGGGTGTAGTCGGCGACGATTTCCGGCCACGCTTCGGCGTGCTCGGGCTTGACCGGGAACTTGACCACGATGAGGATCATGCGCTCAACCGTAAGCCAAAAAAGCGGCCGCAGCTGTCCCACTTTGAGACAGCACAGCGAGACCGGGTCAGGAGGCTCGCGGGAGGCGTCGCCCGGGCGGGGCGGACTCCAGCCAGGAGAGGAACCCGGTGAGCGCGCCCGGCCCCATGGCGATCTCGATCGCTTCCTGGGTCTCGGACTCACAGCGCAGCACCGTCGAGCCTTCGGGAACGGCGTAGGCCTCGCTCCCGGACGGGTCGCGCCGGTCGGCGATCTGCATGCTTTCGCGCTGGAAGACGCGGTCCGGGCCGGTCCGCAGGCTCCACACGCGGTACCAGACGAACTCATCGCCCTCGTAGCGGCCCAGCCCCAGGTGCCAGCTGGACCGCGCGGCGTCCGGACGCCACCGCAGCGCGACGCTGACGCCCCCGCCGCGACGCATCCGGATCCACCGCTGGCCGTACCAGGCGGCCAGCACGGCGAGCACGATCAGGAGCCCGACTACGACCACGGTGATCTTCACGGCCCGGCTCCTGCCCGTCTCCCGCTCAGGCCGACTGACCTGCCGCGCGGAGCTGGGCCGTGGCCCTCGTCCGCTCGGTCTCGTCGTCGGCGCTCAATGCCGCCTTCGCCGCGTCGACGTCGATCTCGTCGGACAGTTCGGCGCTCTCGGCGAGGATGCTGACCCCGGTGCCGGTGACCGACAGGAACCCGCCGTGCACGGCCGCGCAGACCGTCTCACCGTCGGTGGTCGTCACCTTGACCACGCCACCCTCGACGAGCTGCCCGAGCACGGGTTCGTGGCCGGCCATGATGCCGATCTCACCCTCGGTGGTCTGGGCCACCACGAAAGTGGCGGTACCCGACCAGAGACGGCGCTCGACGGCCACCAGCTCCACGGACATCTCAGCCACGTAGCACTCCTTAGCTCGGGGTGTTACTCCCGAGTGTAATAGGTCTGACTCAAGCTATGAGAACGGCGGGGGCGCGAGTCCACAATGGACACTGCCCCCGCCGCGCTCAGGACGTCACTTCTTGGTGATTTCCTTGTACTTCTTCTCGAGGTCTTCGAGGCCACCGATACCCAGGAACGCCTGCTCCGGGTAGTGGTCGAAGTCACCCTTGGTGATGCGGTCGAACGACTCGATGGTCTCCGACAGCGGCACCGTCGAGCCCGGGATCTGCGTGAACGCCTCGGCGACCAGCATGTTCTGCGACAGGAACCGCTCGATGCGGCGCGCGCGCTGAACGGTCAGCTTGTCCTCTTCCGAGAGCTCGTCCATACCGAGGATCGCGATGATGTCCTGCAGTTCCTTGTACTTCTGCAGGATCCGGATGACCTCGGAAGCCACGCGGTAGTGGTCCTCACCGACGATGGCCGGGTCGAGGATCGTCGACGTCGACGCCAGCGGGTCCACCGCCGGGAAGATGCCCTTCTGGAACACCGACCGGGAGAGCTCGGTGGTGGCGTCCAGGTGGGCGAACGTCGCGGCCGGGGCCGGGTCGGTGTAGTCGTCCGCGGGGACGTAGATCGCCTGCATCGAGGTGATCGACCGGCCTCGGGTCGAGGTGATCCGCTCCTGCAGCTGCCCCATCTCGTCGGCCAGCGTCGGCTGGTAACCCACGGCGGACGGCATGCGGCCCAGCAGGGTCGACACCTCCGAGCCGGCCTGGGTGAACCGGAAGATGTTGTCGATGAACAGCAGCACGTCCTGGTTCTGGACGTCGCGGAAGTACTCCGCCATGGTCAGCGCGGACAGCGCGACCCGCATGCGGGTGCCCGGCGGCTCGTCCATCTGGCCGAAGATCAGGGCGGTGTCGTTGATGACGCCGTCCTCGGACATCTCCAGGAAGAGGTCGTTGCCCTCACGGGTGCGCTCGCCGACGCCGGCGAACACCGAGGTACCACCGAAGTTCCGGGCGACGCGGGTGATCATCTCCTTGATGAGCACCGTCTTGCCGACGCCGGCACCGCCGAACAGGCCGATCTTGCCACCCTGGACGTACGGGGTGAGCAGGTCGACGACCTTGAGGCCGGTCTCCAGCATCTCGGTCTTGCCCTCGAGCTGGTCGAAGGACGGCGCACTGCGGTGGATGCCCCAGCGCTCGAGGTCATCGCCGTAGCCGGGCTCGTCGAGGCACTCGCCGAGCGCGTTGTAGACGTGACCCTTGACCTTGTCGCCGACCGGGACCGTGATCGGGCCGCCGGTGTCGGTGACCTCGGCGCCGCGCACCAGGCCGTCCTGCGGCTGCAGGGAGATGGTGCGGACGAGGTTGTCACCCAGGTGGCTGGCGACCTCGAGGGTGACCGTCTTGCGCAGCTGCTCGAACTCGATCTCGACCTTGAGCGCGTTGAACTGGTCGGGCACGGAACCGCGCGGGAACTCGACGTCGACGACCGGCCCGGTCACCGAGACGATGCGCCCCTTGGCGCGCGGGGCTTCAGTACTGGTCATCAATCATCACTTCCTGCTGCGGTGAGCGCGTTCGCGCCACCGACGATTTCGGAGATCTCCTGGGTGATCTGCGCCTGGCGGGCCTGGTTCATCTCCCGCGTCAGGTTCCCCACCAGCTCGTTCGCGTTGTCCGAAGCGGCCTTCATCGCGGTCCGGCGGGCGGCCAGCTCGGACGCCGCGGACTCGAGGAGGGCCGCGTAGAGCCGCGTGTTGATGTACTTCGGCAGGAGCGCGTCCAGCAGCTTGTCGGCACTCGGCTCGAACTCGTAGCTGGGGAGCAGCCCGGCGGGCTTCTCCTCTTCTCCCTCGGAGTACTCGACCTCCAGCGGCGCGACGCGCTTGGCCGTCGGCCGCTGGGTCAGCATCGACACGAACTCGGTGTAGACGATGTGGATCTCGTCGACACCCGTGATGCCGTCGGCGTTGCCGTGCTCGTCGTCGACGCCCCGCATGAACGACTCGACCAGGGCGTCGCCGGCCGCGACCGCGTTCGCGTAGCCCGGCTGGTCGGAGAAGCCCGTCCAGCCGTCCACGACCTCGCGGCCCCGGAACCGGTAGTAGTTCAGCCCCTTGTTGCCGGTGACGTAGACCTCGGGCTCCTTGCCCTCCTCGCGGAGGAGGGCGAGCAGCTCTTCGGTCGCACGCAGCACGTTGGAGTTGTAGCCACCGCACTGGCCCTTGTCACTGGTCACGACCAGGACCGCGGCCCGCTTCGGGTTCGGGCGCTCGACCAGCATGGGGTGGTCGAGCGTGGTGGCCGCGCCGGCCAGCGCCGAGAGCACCTTGGTGATCTCGTCGGCGTACGGCCGGGAAGCGGCAACCCGCGCCCGCGCCTTGGTGATGCGCGCGGTGGCGATGAGCTCCATCGCCTTGGTGATCTTGCCGATCGACTTGGTCGCCTTGATGCGCGACCGGAGTTCCCGGAGTTGTGCGGCCATGAGCTACCAGCTCACTTCTTCGGGGCGGGCTTGTTGACCTTGACGGTCTCCTGCCCGACCTTGTCGGATTCCATGGCGTCCGCGTTCTCCTGGAGCGGCTTGCCCTCGGAGGTGGTGAACTCCTTCTTGAACTCGTTCACCGCGGCGACCAGCTTGTCGGCCGTCTCGTCCTCGAACTTCCCGGAGTCGCGGATCGCGCCCAGGATGTCGTCGTGCTTGCGACGGGCCGAGTCGAGGAACTCGTGGTTGAAGCGGCGGACGTCCTCGGTCGGGACCGAGTCGTAGTGGCCGTTCGTGCCGAGCCACACCGTGCAGACCTGCTCCTCGACCGGGATCGGCGAGTACTGCGGCTGCTTGAGCACCTCGTACAGGCGGGCACCACGCTCGAGCTGCGCCTTCGACGCGTCGTCGAGGTCCGAGGCGAAGGCCGCGAAGGCCTCCAGCTCGCGGTACTGCGACAGGTCGATGCGGAGCGAGCCGGAGACCGACTTCATCGCCTTGACCTGCGCGGCACCACCCACGCGGGACACCGAGATGCCCACGTCGATGGCCGGGCGCTGACCGGCGTTGAAGAGGTCCGACTGGAAGAAGCACTGGCCGTCGGTGATCGAGATGACGTTGGTCGGGATGTAGGCCGACACGTCGTTCGCCTTGGTCTCGATGATCGGGAGACCGGTCAGCGAGCCGGCGCCCAGCTCGTCCGACAGCTTCGCGCAGCGCTCCAGCAGGCGGGAGTGCAAGTAGAAGACGTCGCCGGGGAACGCCTCGCGGCCCGGCGGGCGGCGCAGCAGCAGCGAGATCGCGCGGTAGGCGTCGGCCTGCTTGGTCAGGTCGTCGAACACGATGAGGACGTGCTTGCCCTCGTACATCCAGTGCTGGCCGATGGCCGAGCCGGTGTACGGCGCGATCCACTTGAAGCCGGCGGAGTCCGACGCGGGGGCCGCGACGATGGTGGTGTACTCCATCGCGCCCGAGTCCTCGAGGGACTTCTTGACCGCGGCGATCGTCGAGCCCTTCTGGCCGACGGCGACGTAGATGCAGCGGACCTGCTTCTTCGGGTCGCCGGTCTCCCAGTTGGCCTTCTGGTTGATGATCGTGTCCACGGCGACGGCGGTCTTGCCCGTCTTGCGGTCACCGATGATCAGCTGGCGCTGGCCGCGCCCGATCGGCGTCATCGCGTCGATGGCGGTGATGCCGGTCTGCAGCGGCTCCGACACCGGCTGGCGCTCGACCACCGAAGCGGCCTTCAGCTCCAGCGCGCGGCGGTCGGTGGTCTCGATCTCGCCGAGGCCGTCGATCGCCTGGCCCAGCGGGTTGACGACGCGGCCGAGGTAGCCGTCGCCGACCGGCACCGACAGGACCTGTCCGGTGCGCTTGACCTGCTGGCCCTCTTCGATGCTTTCGAAGTCACCGAGGATCGCGGCACCGATGGAGCGCGCGTCCAGGTTCAGTGCGACGCCCAGGACGCCGCCGGGGAACTCGAGCAGCTCGTTGGCCATGGCCGAGGGAAGGCCTTCGACGTGGGCGATGCCGTCACCCGCGTCGATCACGACGCCAACTTCTTCCCGGCTCACGTCCGGGGCGTAACTCGAGACGTAGTTCTCGATCGCGCTACGGATCTCATCCGAGGAGATCGTCAGCTCGGCCATGTCTTTCCCGCTCTCGCTTCGTTCTTGCCAGTATGCAAAGTCTTGTGTGACCTGGGGCTATGCCCGGGCCAGCCGCCTGCGCAGCGCCGCCAGCTGCCCCGCCGCGCTCCCGTCGATGACCTCGTCGCCGACGCGGACGACGAGCCCGCCGCCGAGCCGGGGGTCGACCTCGACGTGCAGCGCGATCGGCCGCCCGTAGAGGGCGTCGAGCTTCGCGCCCAGCTGAGCGGTCTGCTCGTCGGACAGGGCGTTCGCGCTGGTCACGTAGGCGACCGAGCGCTGGCGCCGCTCCGCGGCCAGCTTGACCAGCTTGTCGAGCCCGACGCCGACGCCGCGGCCCTTGGCCCGGCGCACGACCTGCTCGACGAGGGTCTCGGTGACCACGTCCACCTTGTCGGCGAACAGCCCGCGCACCAGCGTGCGCTTCGCTTCGGCGGAACCGGTCAGGTCCGACAGCGCCTTCTCGAGCTCGGGGTGGTTGGCCACGACCCGCGCGACCTGGAAGAGCTGGGATTCGACGGCGTCGACGTTCCCGGTCTTCTCCGCCGAGGTGAGCAGGGCCGAGCGACCGAGCGACTCGAGGCCGTCGGTCAGCTCACGGGGGCTGGACCAGCGGCTGCCCGCCACGGAGTCGAGCACCTTCAGGGCCGGTTCGGACAGCTTGCCGTCGAACAGCCGGCGCACCAGCCCGGTGCGCGCCTCCGGCGTCGCCGAGGCGTCGCTCACCGCCCGGCGCAGGCCGATCTCCCGGTCCAGCAGGTCGACGACCGAGAGCAGCTCGTCGCCGACCGTGGCGGCATCGGCTCCCGCATCGGCCAGAACCTCGCCGAGGCGTTCCTCGGCGAGGCCGAGCGCTTCACGGCTCGCAGCATGCAGCGTCATCGTTGGTCTACTTCCCCGCTCCGTTGGAGGCACCGGCGGTCTCCAGCTCCGCCAGGAACCGGTCGACGGTGCCGCGGCGGCGCGCCTCGTCCTCGAGCGACTCGCCGACGATGCGGCTGGCCAGCTCGACGGCGTTGCGGCCCATGTCGGCCCGCAGCTCGGCGATGATCTGCGCCTTCTGGGCCTGCAGCTGGGCCTGCCCCTGGGCGACGATGCGCTGGGACTCGGCCTCGGCCTCGGCCCGCAGCTCCGCCTTGATCTGCTCGGCTTCGAGCCGGGCGTCGTCACGGATCTTCGCGGCCTCGGTGCGGGCCTCGGCCAGCTGCGCCTTGTACTTGGCCAGCGCTTCCTCGGCCTCGGCCTGGGCCTTCTCGGCCTTCTCGATGCCACCCTCGATCTTCTGCGCACGCTCTTCGTACGCGGCCTCGAAGCGAGGGACGACGTACTTCTTGAGGATGAACAGCAGGATGAGGAAGGCGACGATGCCGAGGATCAGCTCCGAGATGTCGGGGATGATCGGGTTGTGCGTTTCGCCCTCTGCGGCGAGGACCAAGGCACTGTTCAGCACGGCGTCTCCTTAAAGCGATGAGCCGAAACTCAGGCGGCGGAGGCGATGAAGTAGATGACGATGCCGATCAGGGCGAGCACCTCGGTAAGCACGAAGGTCGAGAAGCCGATGCCCTGCAGCTTGCCCTGCGCCTCCGGCTGACGCGCGGTGCCGTTGATGACGGCCGCGAAGATCAGGCCCACGCCGATGCCCGGGCCGATCGCGCCCAGGCCGTAACCGATGGCCGCGAGGCCGGCGTTGAGGTTGACCTGCTCCGCGGCGGCCTGGGCCAGAACGATGTTGCTCACGTGCATTTCCCTTCACTTCGGTCCACGCGCTCGCGTGGATCGGGGGCTTGTGTTCTCAGTGCTCCGACGCCAGCGCGGCGCCGATGTACCCAGCCGACAGCAGGGCGAAGATGTAGGCCTGCAGCACCTGGATGAAGGCCTCGAGGAAGGTCATGCCGATGGCGAAGATCCACGCCACCAGCGAGACCGGCTTCAGCGCCCAGCCCGACGTCTCGGTCAGCAGGAAGGTGCCGCCGAGCGTGAACACCGCCAGGATCAGGTGACCCGCGAACATGGCGGCGAAAACACGGATGGCGAGCGTCAGCGGGTTGAGGAAGAACTTCTCCGCGAACTCGATCAGCGAGAAGAGCGGCAGCACCGCCTTGGGAACGCCCGGCGGGGCGAGTTCCTTCTTGAAGTAGCCGGCGAAGCCGTGCCGCTTGAACCCGACGAAGTGGTAGACCGGGTACACGACGAGGACCGACAGGGCGACCGGGAAGCCGAATCGCGCCATGGTCGGGAACTGCAGGACGGGGATGATCCCGTAGAGGTTGTTCACCAGTACGAAGGTGAACAGTGCGAAAACGAGGGGGACGAACGACTTGAAGTCCTTCGAACCGATCTGCTCGCGCGCGATGTTGTTGCGGCTGAAGTCGTAGATCGACTCGGCGACGAACTGCCCCTTGCTCGGAACGACCTTGAGCTTGCGGGTCGCCAGCAGGAAGTACGTCGCGATGATGACCACCGAAAGCACGACGAGCAGCATCGGCTTGGTGACCCCGCCGAACAACGCCGGCAACTCGAAGCTTTCGGCGCCGGGCGGCGCGAATACCGCACCCTCGGCCAAAACCAGCGCGCCCACTGGGCTCCTTCCGGTTCTCCCGGCCGGCGTTCACTCCGCCGGGGGAATCGTCACGATCTGGACTTAACGTACCCGATACGTATCGGGACGTCGGAGGCGGCTACCCCACTGTCCGCAGAACACGCCTTCACGTTCTGCACACGGGGTTCTCTCGCGTGAACACTGCCCTGCGGTCTACTTCGGACCAGCGGCTGACGAGGCGGAACTACACGGTCGCCACACTGCTGATCGCGGTTCGTCTTAGGGAGTGCGCGGCCGAGCCGCCACCCTTGACGCGGACCATACCAGCAGGTCAATCAGTGCCGTACACGCGTACTCCATACCCACCGATCAGCCCAGGACTTAGGTCCCGGGTCCACCAGGGACCGAGGTCCGGACCGGTCCGGGACCCGCTCCGGAACAGCCCAGTTGACGGGTCCCGGACCGGCACCTGACCGACAGGCCGTGTGGTGCCGGTCACACTCGCGTGGCCGCGCCGGAGTTCACCCAGCGTAACGGAACTGTCCGGCAAAACGGACGGGGTCAGGAGGGGATGATCGTCGGGATCTTGGTCTTGCGGAAGGCCGCGAACTCGGCCGCGGCGGCCAGCAGGATGGCGACGATCATGGTGATGCCGAGCGAAAGCGGGTGCAGCGCGGTGACGCCCTTGAGCAGCGTCAGCGCGCCGAACAGCAGGACGATCTTCACGACGTACCCGCCGAGCGCGATGACCATGACGAACATCGGGTCCTGGCCCGCGCTGAACTTCATGAGGCCCAGCGTCGACAGCGAGGCGATCATCGCGAGCGCGCCGCCGACGAGCGAGCCGAGGAAGCCGTGCAGCCCGAAGAGCACGCTGAACAGCACGATGCACACCAGCACGGCGGGCGGGGTGATCAGCAGCGAGGCCTTCGTCATCGCGCGGGCCGCCTGCAGCACCACCTTGGCGTGCGGGTTCTCCTGGTCCTGCGTTTCGGTCTCGCTCACAGCTGACTCCCTGCTCGGTTCGGCACCGAGTGTAGAGAACCCCGCCGGTCAGGTGCCCGGCTGGTTGCGCGAGCGCAGCCTCGGCACGATCGAAACCACCACCGCGAACACCAGCCCGGCGCCGATGATCCACAGCGCCGCGGCGTCGTCGAACAGCGTGACCGACACCGCGCCGAACGCCAGGATCCCCGCCCACAAGTAGATCAGCAGGACCGCGCGGCGCTGGGAATGGCCGATCTCCAGCAGGCGGTGGTGCAGGTGCATCTTGTCGGCCGCGAACGGGCTTTCGCCGCGGCGCGTGCGCCGGACGACCGCCATGATCAGGTCCAGCAGCGGCACGAACAGCACCGCCGCCACGACCACGAGCGGCGACAGCAGCGCGATCGCGTCCTTGCCGCTGAACTGCGGGTACGGCACGCGGCCGGACGCCGACGTCGTCGCGCCCGCGAGCATCAGGCCGATCATCATCGAGCCCGAGTCGCCCATGAATATCTTCGCCGGTTGGAAGTTGTACGGCAGGAACCCCAGGCACGCTCCCGCGAGCGTCGCCGCGATCAGGGCCGGCGGGTACGTGCCGACGTCGCCGCCGGAGCTGTCCAGCAGGCCCAGCGAAAACGCGCACGTCGCCGCCGCCGCGATGAAGCCGAGGCCACCGGCCAGGCCGTCGAGGCCGTCGACGAAGTTCATCGCGTTGACCATCACCACGACCATCACGACCGTCAGCAGCGCGCCCTGGTTCTTGTCGAGCACCAGCACCGAGCCGAACGAGTCGCCGCTGCCGCCCCACGGCACCCAGAACGACACCCACTGCACGCCGAAGATGACCAGGATCCCGGCGCACATCACCTGGCCGGCCAGCTTCGTCCAGGCGTCCAGCTCGAACCGGTCGTCGAGCGCGCCGATCAGCGAGATCACGCCCGCCGCGAGCAGCACGCCGACCGAGTCGAACGAGGCGTCGAACCCGTGCGACAGCGCGGGCAGCTGGTGGGCGAGGCCCATCGCGCCGGCGACGCCGAGGAAGATCCCGATCCCGCCCATCCGCGGGATCGGGGCGACGTGGACGTCGCGCGCCCGCGGGTTGGCGATCGCGCCGACGCGGATGGCGAGCCGGCGGACGAGGCCGGTGAGCAGGTAGGTCACGGCCGTCGCGGTCAGCGCGACGAGGATGTATTCCCGGATGGGGAGGAGACCGGATGTGGGCGGCACGGGTGCGTCACGCTCGCGGGGTCGGGGTCACCCGCGACACGCTATCGTGCCGCGGCTGGGACCTTGATCCGGCTTCAGGCCAACGATTCCGCGGGCACACCGAGCACCTCCGCGACCGCCGTCTTCGAGACCGAACCCTCGCGCAGCACCACCGGTTCGGTACCCGTGAGGTCCACAATGGTCGACGCGACGGGCTCGCCGCTCGACCCGCCGTCGAGGTACACCGCGACCGAGTCGCCGAGCTGCTCCTGCGCCTCCTGCGCGGTGCTCGCCGGCGGCCGCCCGGAGACGTTCGCGCTCGACACGGCCATCGGGCCGACGTCGCGCAGCAGCTCCAGCGCCACCGGGTGCAGCGGCATCCGGAGCATCACGGTGCCGCGGGCGTCGCCGAGGTTCCACTGCAGGCTCGGCGCGTGCGGCAGCACGATGGACAGGTCACCGGGCCAGAAGGCTTCGATGAGCGCGCGCGCCTGCGGCGGGACGCCGAGCACCAGGCCGTCCACAGTGGACCAGGACCCGACGAGCACGCCGACCGGCATGTCCGGGCCGCGGTTCTTCGCGCGCAGCAGCGCCTGGACGGCGCCGGCGTCGAACGCGTCGGCACCGATGCCGTAGACCGTGTCGGTCGGCAGGACGACCAGCCTGCTCGACCGCACCGCACCCGCCGCGGCGGCCAGCCCGTCGGCCCGGGTGTCGCGCTTGCTGCAGTCGTAGACCACGCTCATGGCGCCCAAGGGTAGTCCCGCCGCCGGAGGCGACGTCCGCCGCGTCACACCCCGCGCCGCCGGGGGCGCCCCCGTCTTCCACGCTACCGGCGAGCACCGACAGTTCCCGGCGCTCGCGGTGCCCGCGGCCGGAGTTGTCCACAGCGCCTCCCGCCCGGGTCCCGGCTCGGCGCGCCCGGCCCGCCCGTGCCCTGCCGCCGTGAACGACTCGTTCACCGCGCCGGACGACGTGAAAGGGTCGTTCATGACATCCGGCCGAGTGCCTGACAACCGGCCAGACTTTCGTCGTGGGGCAAGCGGGTAAACCTCGCCGCGAGGCAGAACTCCGGCAGCGCGGCTCAATACGGTCGATCACCGGGAACCGCCGACCCCCGTGGGTTCCCAGTGAAGGAGCCGCAGATGCGTTCCAGAACCCCGAAGGCGCTCGCCCTGCTCGCCGCGGCCGCCGTGCTGACCGGGCTCGGCGCGGGCACCGCCGCGGCCGAGCCGCTCACCCGCGGCTGGCCCGCCCCCATCGACTCCGCGCGATGGGAGAACCAGGACCACATGACCTGGTCCGACTACAAGAAGGTCCCCGGCACGAACTGGGCCGACCCCGCCCTCAAGCCGACGCAGCGCACGTTCAAGGGCGCCGTCGTGCTCGCCGACTACCCGGACCAGGACTTCGTCGTCACGAAGCCGGCCAACTCGACGATCTTCGGCAACCCCGGCCCCGCCGCCGCGAACATCCCGCGGGCCGGCGTCGCGCAGTACTACCAGGACTTCCTCAACAAGCCCGAGGCGCTCAACAACGGGCACACCATCAACGAGTACTGGATGGAGGACTCCGGCGGCCGCTTCGGCGTGCAGCTGACCGCGTTCGGGCCGTACCGGATGCCCGGGAAGTCCTACGAGTACGGCATGGAGTTCCAGCCGTCCGCCTGCCCGCCGAGCGCGAACTGCGACCGCGACATCCGCAAGGACGCCGGGGACGCGTGGCGCGCCGACGTCGGTGACACGGCGAACCAGTTCGACTTCGTCTTCTACCTCTCCGCCGGCCAGGACGAGAGCTCGACCTGGCAGGAGTTCGGCGAGATGAAGTTCGGCACCAAGGAGAACGTGCCGGACGCGTTCGGCCCGCCGAACCACGACCTGCCCAACTACGCGGCGACGCGGTACGTGCCGTGGACGTCGTGGGCGTCGGCCGCCAGCATCTGGCCGAACGCCGAGAACGGCAGCTCGGTGCAGGCCGAGAGCTCGGGCCAGTCGACCTACGCGCACGAGTTCAGCCACATCCTCGGCATCGGCGACAACTACAACAACCCGTTCGGCATCCCGCCGTGGCGCGACTACTCCGGGGCCTGGGAGATGCTGTCGCGCGGCACGTTCAACGGACCCGGCGGCCCGCACACGCGCTGGCAGATCCCGGCGACGCAGGGCAGCTCGATGGGTGCCCAGCACATGCTGCGCAACAAGCTGAAGCTCGGCATCGTCGACCCCGCCGACGTCCTGCAGCTCGACCGCGCCGAGCTGGCGTCGTCGGGGCCGGTGTCGGCGCGGATCACCGCGCGCGAAGCGGAAGCGCAGCCGGGCGCGTTCACCGGGCTGAACATCAAGCTGACCGGCGGCGACAAGACCCCGAAGTGCGACCGGGCGACGGACCCGTTCTGCGACGGCGGCGGCTACGACAACTACACCGTCGAGGTCGTCGACCGGATGGGCGCGGACTCCTTCGCGCCGGACTCCGGGGTGCTGATCGCGAAGACGAAGAACAAGGACGCGGCGCCGTTCGAGTGGGTGATCGACGCGAACCCGCAGGACATCGGCATCACCGACTACACGAAGCCGGACGGCACGCCGGTGAAGATCACCATCGGCGACTACCGGCAGCTCAACGACGCCCTGTTCAAGGCCGGCACGGAGGCGGCGAGCCCGTACGAGTACACCGACCAGGCCAACCGGCTGCGGTTCCTGATCACCGACCTCGCGCGGGACCGCCGCGGGATCCTGTCGTACACGGTCACGGTCGCTTCGCTGGACGGCTCGGGCAGCCAGGCGCGCGGCACCGCGGTGACCCCGGCCCCGCCGGCGTTCGCCCGCGGCGGCCTCGCGACCTGCGACTTCGGCCTGCTCAACACGGGTTCGGCGCGGGGCGCGAAGGCGCCGTACGACACGGACACGTACCGGCTGAGCGTGTCGACGGACGCGCGCGGCTGGGAGGTCCGCCTCCCGAACGAGCTGACGACGGCGAAGTTCGGCGGCCACGTGAAGGTCCCGGCGTACGCGAAGCGCGGCCAGGGCGCCGACCTCGCGGCCCGGGTGAAGCTGACGGCGACCTCGGTGAGCGACCCGTCGAAGACGGCGTCGGCGAGCTGCACGGCGTTCGGCTTCTAGCCCCGGCGGGGTGAACGCCGCGAATGACTCATTCGGGACCGCTGAGGTCCCGAATGAGTCATTCGCGACCTCCCGGGCCAGACGCGCACCCGGAACTGTCGGTGCCCGCCGGTAGCGTGGAAAACGGGGGGCGCCCCCAGGCCGGGGCGGTCAGCCGGCGTCCGGCGCACCTCGGCCGCCGAGTCGGGCGGGTCCGGCCCAAGCCCTCAGCCCAGCCGGCGCGCGGTGACGAACCGGGCCCGGCCGGTCAGGTCCGCGTGGTCCTCGACCCCCGTCAGCACGCGCCGCGCACGCACCAGCGCCGGCACCGCCGAGCCGTGCGTGTCGTCGTGCTCGATGGCCAGGCCGCCGCCGGGGCGGAGCAGGCGGGCGCCCGCCGCGATCGCGTGGCGGATCACCGCCAGGCCGCTCTCCTCGGCGAACACCGCGCGCGGCGGGTCGTGCTCGGCGACCTCCGGGGGCACCGGCGTGCCCTCCGGGACGTACGGCGGGTTGCACAGCACCAGGTCGACCAGGCCGTCGAGCTCGGCGAACATCGTCGGGTCGCTGATGTCACCCGAGTACAGCCGGATCGGGGTGTTGCCGGCGTCGGCGTGGACGTCCGCGTTGTGCCGGGCCCAGGCCAGCGCCTGCGGGTCGACGTCCACCGCGTAGACGACCGCGTCCGGCCGTGCGTGCGCGACCGCAAGTGCCAGTGCGGCCGACCCGGTGCACAGGTCCACCACCACCGGGAACTCGCGGCCCTGCAGGAACTTGACGCCCCACTCGAGCAGCAGCTCGGTCTCCGGCCGCGGCACGAACACCCCGGCGCCGACCGCGACGGTGATCTCGCCGAGCGCCGCCCAGCCGGTCAGGTACTGCAGCGGGATCCGCTTCGCGCGCTGCTGGACCAGCTGGCCGATGGCCTCGATGACCGGCGGGTCGACCAGTGGCACCATCGGCAGCCGCCCGCGTTCGACCCCGAGCACGTGCGCCGCGATCACCTCGGCGTCGAACCGCGGCGAGGCGACGCCGGCGCGCTCGAGGATCCGGGTGGCCTCGATGATGGCCAGGCGCAGCGGCTGCCGATTCACTCGTCGTCCTTCACCTCGTCAAGCCTGGCACACCAGGCGGAACTCCCCCGTGAGGACACGCGCCGGTCCTACGCCGTCCAGCGTATCGAGGCACCCTCAGCGCTCGTCGGACAAGTACCCGGCCAGCTCGCCGCGCCGCCGCTGGAGCGCGCTGATCCGGTCGTCCAGCGCGCTCAGCTCGCGGTGCAGCAGGCCGGCGAGCTCCGGGCACAGGTCGAGGTGCGCCTCCTCGCCGCTCGCGCACTGCAGCGCCGAGGAGATCACCCCGGTGTTCAGCCCCGCCGCGAGCAGGCGGCGGATCTGCCGGACCCGGACGACGGCGCCCTCCTCGTAGGCGCGGTAGCCGTTGCCGTCGCGCGACGCCGCCAGCAGCCCCTGCTCCTCGTAGTAGCGCAGCAGCCGCGTGCTGACGCCGGTGCGTTCCGCGAGCTCGCCGATCCGCAACTCCCACCCCCTGAACGGTTGACCTTCACACCGATGTGAATGCCTAACGTCGCCGTCATGACCGAACATTTCCCGGACCTCGAAGTCGTCCTGCCGAACGAGCAGCCGGACGTCGGGCCCGCCCGGATCGCCGAACTCGCCCGCCGCGCCGAAGAGCTCGGGTTCCGCGCCGCCTGGCTGCCCGACCACCTGATCCCGCCCGGCCCCTTCGGGGAGGTGTTCGGCGGGGTCCACGAGCCGCTGGTCACCCTCGCCCACCTCGCCGCCGTGACCAGCCGGATCCGGCTCGGGACGGCGGTGCTGATCCTGCCGCTGCGGGAGCCGTTCGCACTGGCCAAGCAGGCCGCGACGCTGGCGAGGCTGTCCGGTGACCGGTTCGACCTCGGGGTCGGCGCCGGCTGGAACGAGCCGGAGTTCGCCGAGGTCGGCGTCGACTTCGCCACCCGCGGCAAGCGGACCGACGCGTCCCTGGACCTGCTCGCCGAGCTGTTCCGGACCGGCCGCGGCCCCGGCGGCGGGTACTTCGAGCCGCGGCCGGCGCGGCCGGTGCCCCTGACCGTCGGCGGCAACTCCGCGGCGGCGCTGCGCCGGGCCGTGCGGGTCGGCGCGGGCTGGTTCAGCGCCGGGCTGTCCCCCGCCGAGGTCGGCGAGCGCGCCGGGAAGCTCACGGCCATGACAAACGGCCAAGAAACACGGGTCACCGCCAGAATGGATTGGGACGGGACCGATCTCGACTCCGCGACCGCGCGATTCCGCGCGTATATCCTGGCGGGGGCGGACGCGGTGGCCGTCCACTTCGGCCCGGCGGAGACCTTCGAACAGCGGATGACCGCGTTCGCCGAGGCCGTCGCCGGACCCTAGGATGCCCGAGACGCCGACCCACGGGAGCGCCAGTGCCGACCGAGCCGACCACGCGCCGCCGGGTCGCGTTCGTCTTCCCGATCTACAACGAGGAAGCGAACATCGACCTGCTGCACCGCACGGTCGACGACGTCACCGCTCCCCTGGCGGAGCGGTACGACTTCAGCTTCCTCTACGTCGACGACGGCAGCCGGGACGGTTCGCTGGACCGGCTGGCCGAGCTGTCGGCCCGCGACGCGCGGGTCACCGTCGTGGAGCTCTCCCGCAACTTCGGGCACCAGATGGCCGTGACCGCCGGGCTGGACCTGGTCGACGCGGACGCCGTCATCATCATGGACAGCGACCTGCAGGACCCGCCGCGGGTGGCGCTCGAACTGCTCGAGAAGTGGGAAGAGGGCTACGACGTCGTCTACGCGCAGCGCCGGTCGAGGCGGGATTCGCCGTTCAAGCGGTACACGGCGAGCGCGTTCTACTGGTTCCTGCGGAAGATGGCCGCGGTCGACATCCCGAAGAACACCGGGGACTTCCGGCTGATCGACCGCAAGGTCGTCGACGAACTGCGCAAGTACCGCGAACGCGACCGGTTCCTGCGCGGGCTGGTCAGCTACGTCGGGTTCCGCCAGACCGCGGTGCTGTTCGACCGCGACAAGCGCCACGCGGGCGTCACCGGCTACCCGCTGACGAAGATGCTGCGCTTCGCCGCGGACGGCATCCTCGGGTTCTCGACGACGCCGCTGCGGATGATCACGCGGATGGGGTACCTGATCTCGCTGCTGAGCTTCCTCGGTGTGCTCTACGTCGTAGGAGTGAAGCTGTTCGCGCCGGAGACGGCGGTGCCGGGCTGGGCGTTCATCACCATCGCGATGTTCTTCCTCGGCGGCATCCAGATCATCATGCTCGGCGTCCTCGGCAGCTACATCGGCCGCACGTACTCGCAGGTCCAGAACCGGCCGCTGTACACGGTGGCGTCGGTGCGCACCGGCCTTCCCGAACCCGCCGGAGCGGACGAGAACCGCAGGAGCGCCGCCCGATGAGGATCATCACTTCGACACAGCTGCGCTTCGGCATCGTCGGGATCGGCAACACGCTGGTCGACGCGCTGGGCTACGCGCTGCTGATCACGCTGGGCGTGCCGGTGTTCGTCGCGAACTTCCTCTCGACGACGGCCGGCATGCTCCTGTCGTTCACACTGAACCGGAACTTCACCTTCCGGGCGAAGGACGGCGACGTCCGCCGCCAGGCGCTGCTGTTCTTCGGCGTGACGGCGTTCGGGCTCTGGGTGGTCCAGTTCGGCGTCATCTGGCTGGTCGGCCGGCTGTTCCCGGGCGTCAACGTGCTGGTGCCGAAGGGCGCGGCGATCGTCGTCGGCCTGTTCTGGAACTACCTCCTCTACCACTACGTGGTGTTCCGGCACCGGCCGGTTTCGCCCGTTCCCGGTGCAGCACCCGCCGACTCTGCGTGATCTCGTACGCTGTTCCGGGTGCGATCCCGTGAACTGCGCTTCGGCCTGGGCGTCTTCGTCCTTTCCCTGGGCGTCCTGCTGATCCGGTTCCTCGTACCGCGGCCGGTCGGGATGGCCGACAACGGCGACGGCTGGCGCCTGCTGTGCGACCTCGGCGGCCGGCACACCGAGATCAAGCCCGAGTTCTACGTGCACTTCAGCTACGGGCCGGGCCAGGGCTGCAAGAGCGACTACATCTCGAGCCAGGCATGGCTCGACTGGTTCGCGAGCAAGCTGGGGAAGGTGCTCGGCTCGTCCGCGGAGCTCAACCTCCTCGTGCTCGGCGCGATCACGGCCGTGCTGGTCGCGGTGGGCATCGCGGCGACCGTCCTGGCGCTCGACCTCAGCGTCCGCAACCGCGTCATCGCCACGCTCCTGCTGCTGCTCGTGATGGCCGACTCGGCGTTCTTCGGCTACTTCGCCTCGGTGCTCAGCGAGGGCGCCGGGTTCCTGGGGATGCTCCTGATGGCCGGCGGGCTGCTGCTGATGCACCGCACGGGCGCGTGGCGGTACTGGGGCGCGGCGCTGACCGTGGTGGGCGCGCTGATCGGCATCAACGCGAAGTCGCAGACGCTGCTGCTGATCCCGCTGTTCGTGCTGGCGCTGGTGCTGGTCAAGCCGCTCGGGACGCGGGGGTGGGCGCGGTGGCTGCTGCCGCTGGGCGTGCTGGTGGTCGTGGGCGCGGGGACGGCGGCGGTGCAGTCCCACGGCGACCCGGCCAACGCGGAGTACCGCGAGGCGAACATGTACCACGTGGTGTTCGACAGCATCGTGGACGGCAAGCACGACACGGACGCCGATCTGGCGGCGCTGGGCCTGCCGCCGAGCGCGAAGAAGTTCATCGGCACGGGCTGGTGGGAAGCGAGCCCGTGGAAGGACGCGGACTACAACGGCTTCCGCGACAAGATCAGCCGCCGCAACGTGGTGAGCTACTACGCCTCCCACCCGCAGCGCACGCTGCAGATCCTCCAGCAGGGCGCGGTCGACACGCTGACGGCCCGCCCGGCGCGGCTGGGCAGCTTCGCCGACACGTCCGGGCTGCCGCCGATGGCGCAGGAGTTCCGGGTCCCGGTGTTCTCGGGCCTGGCCGCGCTGGCGGCACCGCTGGGGCTGTACCTGCTGGTCCCGTTCTGGCTGCTGATCGGCTGGGCCGGGGTGCGGGCGTTCCGCCGGTCGCGGCGCGAGTACGGGATCGTGGTGTTCTTCCTGCTGCTGTTCGCGGTGGGCCAGTTCGGGCTGTCGGCGCTCGGCGAGGGCGTCGAGGGCGTGAAGCACCAGCTGCTGACGCTGTTCCCGACGGTGCTCGCGTTCGTGTTCGGGGTGCTGAGCCTCTTCCCGCGCCCGGCCCGGCCGGAGCCGGCCGCGGCCGAGGAGGAGCCCGCGACCGAGGTGTTCGAGGCCTTCCGCGAGCCGGAGGAGCCGGCGGTCCGGTGATGCGGGTGGGCAACGGCGGGGCGCCCCAGCCGTCCTCTCTACGATACGAGCTCCACAGCGGGGCTTTCGGCTGATCGACGGGCCGCCCGCGCCGAACCCACGGGAGTCCCGCAGTGGCCATCGAGCCGATCGTGCGCCGCCGGGTCGCGTTCGTCTTCCCGATCTACGACGAGGAAGCGAACATCGACCTGCTGCACCGCACGGTCGACGACGTCACCGCACCCCTGGCCGGACGGTACGACTTCAGCTTCCTCTACGTCGACGACGGCAGCCGCGACAGCTCGCTCGAGCGGCTGACCGAACTCGCCGCCGCCGACGCCCGCGTCACCGTCGTCGAACTGTCGCGCAACTTCGGCCACCAGATGGCCGTCACCGCGGGCCTCGACCTGGTCGACGCCGACGCCGTCATCATCATGGACAGCGACCTGCAGGACCCGCCGCGGGTGGCGCTCGAACTGCTCGAGGAATGGGAGCGGGGCTACGACGTCGTCTACGCCCAACGCCGGTCCCGCCGGGATTCGCCGTTCAAGAAGTTCACCGCGAGCGCGTTCTACTGGTTCCTGCGGAAAATGGCCGCCGTCGACATCCCCAAGAACACCGGGGACTTCCGGCTCATCGACCGCAAAGTCGTCGACGAACTGCGCAAGTACCGCGAACGCGATCGATTCCTGCGCGGGCTCGTCAGCTACGTCGGCTTCAAGCAGACCGCGGTTCTCTTCGATCGCGACAAACGGCACGCCGGCGTCACCGGCTACCCCTTGACCAAAATGCTGCGCTTCGCCGCCGACGGCATCCTCGGGTTCTCGACGACGCCGCTGCGAATGATCACTCGAATGGGTTCGCTGATCTCGCTGCTCAGCTTCCTCGGCGTGCTCTACGTCGTCGGCGTCAAACTGCTCGCGCCCCAAACCGCCGTGCCCGGCTGGGCGTTCATCACCATCGCGATGTTCTTCCTCGGCGGCATCCAGATCATCATGCTCGGCGTCCTCGGCAGCTACATCGGCCGCACGTACTCGCAGGTCCAGAACCGGCCGCTGTACACCGTCGCGGCCGTGCGGACCGGGGTCACCGAGGACAGCCGGAGCGTCGCCCGATGAAGCTCATCACCCCCACCCAGCCGCGGTTCGGCATCGTCGGGATCGCGGTCGGCCTCGTCTGGAACCACGTGCTCCACCACAAAATCGTCTTCCGGCAGCGGGCCGGGACGCCGGTCCCGGAGGTTTCCCATGACTAGCACCGCCGTCCCACCGCAGACGACCGGCGAGGTGGCGCCCGAACGCTCCGAGGCCGCCCGCCACGACCGCTGGGCCTGGGTGAACGGCGACTTCGCCCGCGTCTTCGCGATCGTGCTCGCCTGGAACGTCGTGCTGATCGCCGTGGCTTGGCTGTTCGGCTCGTCCGGCCCCACCAGCGAAGGCCTCCCGAAGACCGGCATCGGCTCGACGCTGAGCCTCCTGTCGCACACCTACCGCTGGGACGCCGGCGACTACGGCGAGATCGCCCGGCACGCCTACACCGGCGACTACGTCCCGACGCGGGCCTTCTACCCGGTGTTCCCGATCCTGGTCTGGCTGGTGCAGACCGTCAGCTTCGGCACGCTCGGCCTGCTCGTCGCCGGTTTCGTGGTCAACCTGGCGGCCACCTGGCTGGCCGCGGTGGCGCTGCTGAAGATCGCCCGGCACTTCTTCGACGGCGAGCGGGCCCCGTGGCTGGTCGTCGCGGCGTTCCTCACCGCGCCCGCCGCCTTCTTCCTGCACTCGTTCTACAGCGAGGCGGTGTTCTGCGCGCTGGGCTTCTGGGCCTACCTGTTCGCGTTGCGCCGCCAATGGCTGTGGATGGGCCTGACGCTCATCCCGCTGACGGCGTCCCGCGTCACCGCGGTGCTGTTCGTCGGCCTGTGCTTCCTGGAGTTCTGGCGGTCGGAGGGCTGGAAGCCCCGCGGGCTGCTGTCGTGGCACCTGCTGTGGTTCCCGGCGGCCTTCCTCGGCCTCGGCGGCGTGATGCTCTACATGAAGCTCCAGACCGGGGACGCGCTGGCGAGCTTCCACGCCCTCGACGGCGCGAAGAGCTGGGCGTACCACAAGTTCGCCCCGAACTTCCTCGCCACGCTCTGGGACGAAGCCAAGATCACCGGACACGCGCTGCTCGGGGACACCCCGATGAGCGAGTGGACGCTGATGAGCCACGTGCTGCCGATGATCGGCCTGGGGCTGCTGTTCGCGTCCTCGGTCTACGTCCTGGTGGCCCTGCGGTCGAAGGGCGTCCCGCTCGCGCTGTTCGGGTTCGCGTCGATCGCGCTGCTGACGGTGAACAGCAACGTCGTGTCGGTGCACCGCTACCTGTTACCGTGCCTGGTCATGTACGTGGCGCTGGTCCTGTTCGGCGAGCGCCGCCCGCGGCTGCGCGGCGCGGTGCACGTGGTCCTGTACGCGAACGCGCTGATCTGCGCGGCGATCTACCTCCGCTTCATCACCGGCTTCTGGGCCGGCTGATGCGGATCAAGCACCAGGTCGTCACCTTCGACGCCGCCGACCTCGCGGCCGAGAGCCGCTTCTGGGCGGGCGTGCTCGGCGGCGAGGTGGACGAGGACGGCGACTGGCACATGGTCATGGTGGCCGGGGCCCCGCGGGTCGGGGTGCAGCTCGCCCCCGACCACGTGCCGCCCGAGTGGCCCGGCGGTCCGACCAAGCAGCAGGTGCACCTCGACCTGTGGGTGGAGGACTTCGCCGAAGCGCACGAGCACGTCACGGCCCTCGGCGCCACGGTGCTGAAACCGGCGGCCGGGGCCACGAGCGGGGACGACTTCCAGGTCTACGCCGACCCGGCCGGGCACCCCTTCTGCCTGTGCTGGCTGGTGCGCGGGGCTTAGCCCGCCGAAGCCGCCAGCCGCTCTTCGCGGTCCGCCGTCGCCAGCGCGTCCAGCACCCCGTCCAGGTCGCCGTCCAGCACCTGGTCCAGGTTGTAGGCCTTGTAGTTCACCCGGTGGTCCGAAATCCGGTTCTCCGGGAAGTTGTACGTCCGGATCCGCTCCGAGCGGTCGACCGTGCGGACCTGGGACTTGCGGGCGTCCGAGGCCTTCGCCGCCGCCTCTTCCTCCGCGATCGCCTGCAGGCGGGCCTGCAGGACCTGCAGGGCGCGGGCGCGGTTCTGGATCTGGGACTTCTCGTTCTGGCAGGAGACGACGATGCCGGTCGGCAGGTGGGTGATCCGCACCGCCGAGTCGGTCGTGTTGACGCTCTGGCCGCCGGGCCCCGAGGACCGGAACACGTCGATGCGCAGGTCGTTGGGGTCGATCTCGACCTCGACCTCCTCCGGTTCCGGGTAGATCAGCACCCCGGACGCGGACGTGTGGATGCGGCCCTGCGACTCGGTCGCCGGCACGCGCTGGACGCGGTGGACACCGCCCTCGAACTTGAGGCGGGACCAGACGCCGTCGACGTCGGCCGCCTTCGTCTTGATCGACAGCGTGACGTCCTTGAAGCCGCCCAGGTCGGAGTCGACCGAGTCGAGGACCTCCGCCTTCCAGCCGTGGCGCTCGGCGTAGCGCAGGTACATGCGCAGGAGGTCGCCGGCGAACAGCGCCGACTCCTCGCCGCCCTCGCCGGACTTGATCTCCATCACCACGTCGGAGCTGTCGTACGGGTCACGCGGGAGCAGCAGCTCGGTGAGCTTCGACTCCAGCTCGGGGATCTTCGCGGCCAGCTCTTCGGCCTCCGCGGCGAACTCCGCGTCCTCCGCGGCCATCTCCTTGGCGGCCGTGAGGTCGTCGCGGGCCGTGTCGAGCTCGTGGACGGCGCGCACCACCGGCGTCAGCTCGGCGTAGCGGCGGCCGAGCTTGCGGGCGCGCGCCTGGTCGGCGTGCACCGCCGGGTCCGCCAGCTGGGTCTCCAGCTCCGCGTGTTCGGCGAGCAGCCCCTTGAGCGAGCTCGAATCCACCTCTGCCACCTCTCAGCCCGGGGGAAAACAAAGCGACGGCGCCCACCCGGGAAGTCCCGGGTGGGCGCCGTCGGAAAAGCTACTTGGCGTCGGCCTTCTTCTGGCGCTTGCCGTAGCGAGCCTCGAAGCGCGCGACCCGGCCACCGGTGTCCATGATCTTCTGCTTGCCCGTGTAGAACGGGTGGCAGTTCGAGCAGATCTCGACGTGGATGTTGCCGCTGGTCTTGGTGCTGCGCGTGGTGAAGCTGTTGCCGCAGTCGCAGTTCACGTTCGTGACCACGTACTCGGGGTGAATACCGCTCTTCATGGTGTCCTCTCTCGTTGGCTCCGGGTCCCCAGTCGTTCTCGCGGGGTGAACCGGCGCCGGACTTCAGCGGGTAATTCTGCCAGACGGGCAGACGCTCACTGGAACGCACCCCGCTGACCAGGTATTCCGAACGCGCCGGAGGCCTCCCCACGCGCGGTGGGAAGGCCTCCGATGCGAACCGGGCTCAGTCGTCTTCGCTGCCGCCGAGGGCGGTCTTCGAGACCTGCATGAGGAACTCGACGTTCGTCTTCGTCTTGCGCAGCCGCGAGATCAGCAGGTCGATCGCCTGCTGCGAGTCGAGCGCGTGCAGCACCCGGCTCAGCTTCACCGTGACCGCGAGCTCGTCCGGCGAGAGCAGCAGCTCGTCCTTGCGGGTACCCGACGGGTTGACGTCGACGGCCGGGAACACCCGGCGCTCGGCGATCTTCCGGTCGAGCTTGAGCTCCGCGTTGCCGGTGCCCTTGAACTCCTCGAAGATGACCGTGTCCATCGTCGAGCCGGTCTCGACCATCGCCGTGGCGAAGATGGTCAGCGAGCCGCCGTTCTCGATGTTGCGCGCCGCGCCGAGGAACCGCTTCGGCGGGTACAGCGCGGTCGAGTCGACACCACCGGACAGGATCCGGCCGGACGCCGGGGCCGCCAGGTTGTACGCCCGGCCCAGCCGCGTGATCGAGTCGAGCAGCACGACGACGTCGTGGCCCATCTCGACCAGGCGCTTGGCCCGCTCGATCGACAGCTCCGCGACCGACGTGTGGTCGGACGGCGGCCGGTCGAAGGTCGAGGCGATGACCTCGCCCTTCACCGAGCGCTGCATGTCGGTGACCTCTTCCGGACGCTCGTCGACCAGGACGACCATCAGGTGGCACTCGGGGTTGTTCGTGGAGATCGCGTTCGCGATGTCCTGCATGATCGTGGTCTTACCGGCCTTCGGCGGCGACACGATCAGGGCGCGCTGCCCCTTGCCGACCGGCATGATCAGGTCGATCACGCGGGTCGTGAGCTTGTGCGACTCGGTCTCGAGGCGCAGCCGCTCGTTCGGGTACAGCGGGGTCAGCTTGGTGAAGTCGGGACGCCGCTTGGCCTCGTCCGGCTCCAGGCCGTTGATCGAGTCGACGCGCACCAGCGGGTTGAACTTCTGCCGCTGCTGCTCGCCGTCGCGCGGCTGGCGCACGACGCCGGTGATGGCGTCACCGCGGCGCAGGCCGTACTTGCGGACCAGCGACAGCGAGACGTACACGTCGTTCGGGCCGGCGAGGTAGCCGGAGGTGCGCACGAACGCGTAGTTGTCGAGCACGTCCAGGATGCCCGCGACGGGCAGCAGGACGTCGTCCTCGCGGATCTCGGTGTCCGGCGAACCGCCCTCGCGCTGGCCGCCGCCACTGCCGCGGCGACGACGGTCGCGGAAGCGACGGCCGCGACGGCCGCCTTCCTCGTCGTCGTCCTGCTGCTGCGCGCGGTTGTCCTGACCGCCGCGGTTGCCGCCGTCCTGCTGGTTGCGCTGGCGGTTGCCGTCCTGGCGGTTGTCGTTGCGGTTGCCACCGCCCTGGCGCTGCTGGTCGCGGTTGCCGCCCTGCTGGCGGTCGCCGCCCTGGCCCTGCTGGCGGTCGCCCTGCTGGCGGTCGCCGCCCTGGCCCTGCGGCTGGCCGTCCGGGGCGCCGGCGGCGCGGTTGGAGCCGCGGCGGCGCCGGCTGCGGCCGCCCTCCTCGGGCTGGCCGTCCTGGCCCTGCGGGCCGTCCTGCTTGTCCTGCTGCGGGCGCTCGGCCTGCGGCTGCGCGTCCTGGGACGGCGCTTCGGCCTTCGGCTCCGGCTTGGTCTCGACCGGGGCGGCGGGCGCCTCGGTCTTCGGCGCGGCGGCCTTCGGGGGCTCGCCCACGCCCTCCAGTGGCAGCGTCTCGGCCGCCGTACGCGGCTTGCGGGACTTGCCCTGACGCTCGCGGATCGCGGCGATCAGGTCGCCCTTGCGCATGCCCGTCGTCTCCCCGACGCCGAGCTCCCCAGCCAGCGAACGCAGTTCCGCCACGGTCTTCCCGGTCAACCCGCCGACCGTCTTCTTGGGAGCGGGGGTGGTGCCGTTCGACTCCGCGGCGCTGCTACCCACGTCGCTCAAAAGATCGGTGTTGCTCACACATGTCCTTCCTGACCGATCCACGCCTCCAGGTGGATCAGCGGACTGCCGCTCGCTTCTGATCGCGAACCGGCGTAACTGCCCCCCGATACGGGAGATGAGCTCTTCGGCCGTGCGGAACACAGCTGGAGCGCCTCCACCACAGGGGTTTGCGTCCTCCAAACGGAGGACACGGAATTCGGCACCGCCGAAACCGGAAACCCGCCAACGTCCTTCCGCGTTACCCCGCTTGCCAGGCGGTGCGGATTCGGCGGATCAACGAAGGATGCGATCCCAGAGGACCGGCATCGGGTGCGGAAACGCACGGTGATCGAACGCCCCCGAGGGTAGACCGCGCGGGTGCCGGGTGCAACAACCACCCCCCGCGTGGCGGCCCCTACCGCAGGCACGTGACCCAGCCTTTACTGAGCCGCAACCTGCACACCCGCGAGATCCACGGGCAGCTCGAAGACGTCGAAACCGTCAACGCCGCCCCCCGCCGGGAGTATTCCCGAGGTGGTCAGCGCGAGCACCGTCGGACCGGCGCCGGACACCGCGGCGGCCACGCCCTGTGCACGCAGCGTCGCCACCAGCTCGGTGCTGGCCGGGTACGCGGGGGCCCGGTAGCTCTGGTGCAGCCGGTCGTCGGTGGCCGCGAGCAGGAGCTCCGGCTTGGCCGTCAAGGCGTGGACGGCGAGCGCGGCGCGGCCGGCGTTGTGCGCCGCGTCCGCGTGCGGCACGACGGCGGGCAGCAGGCCGCGGGTGGTCGCGGTGGCGGAACGCACGGACGGGACGGCCACGACCGGGCGGATCGACGGGTGCGGCGTGAGCGTCTCGGCGTGGAACACGCCGCCTTCGCACCAGGCCAGGACGAGGCCACCGAACAGGCTCGCGGCGGCGTTGTCGGCGTGGCCTTCGAAGCCCGCGGCCAGCTGCAGCGCCTCGAACTCGTCGAGCTCCCGGCCCGCCAGCGCGTACCCGGCGGCCACGCCGGACACCACCGCGGCCGCGGACGAGCCGAGGCCGCGCGCGTGCGGGATCGCGTTGAAGCAGCGCAGGTGCAGGCCGGGGACCTCGACGCCGAGGTGCCCGCAGGTCCGCTCGATCGCGCGGAACACGAGGTGGGTCTCGTCGGTGGGGACGTCCGCGACCCCGCCGGCCCCGGCGTCCACGACCTCGACCTTCAGCCCGCTGCCCGCGACCTGCACCTCGACGACGTCGTGCAGGCCCAGCGCCATGCCGAAGGCGTCGAAACCCGGCCCGAGGTTCGCCGTGGACGCCGGGACGGTGACCTTGAAGCCGCTCACCGGAGCGCCCCAATGTGGCGTTGGTTGCGTCCAGCGCACCCAATGTGGCGTTCGGTGCGTCCAACGCACCGAACGCCACATTGGGGCGCTTGCGAGCCGCTGCTCACCGCAGGTCCAGCGCCGCCGCCACGGCCGAGGGGTCCACCGCCAGCGGCTCCACCTCGACGTTGCCCGCCAGCGCCGTCTGCGGGTCCTTAAGGCCGTGCCCGGTGACCGTGCAGACCACGCGGGAGCCCTTCGGGAGCCTGCCGTCGGCGGCGGTGGCGAGCAGGCCCGCCACGCTGGTCGCCGACGCCGGCTCGACGAACACGCCCTCGCGCCCGGCCAGCAGCCGGTACGCCTCGAGGATCTTCTCGTCGGTGACGGCTTCGAAGAGCCCGTCGGACGCTTCCTTCGCCTTCACCGCGGCGGTCCACGACGCCGGGCTGCCGATCCGGATCGCGGTCGCGACCGTCTCCGGGTCCGCCACCGGCTCGCCGTGCACCAGCGGCGCCGCGCCGGCCGCCTGGAAGCCGAACATCCGCGGGGTGTTCTTCACCACACCGTCGGCCGCGTACTCCGAATACCCCGCCCAGTAGGCAGTGATGTTCCCCGCGTTGCCGACCGGCAGGCAGTGGATGTCCGGCGCGGTGCCGAGCACGTCGCAGATCTCGAAGGCGGCGGTCTTCTGGCCGGCGATGCGCACCGGGTTGACCGAGTTGACCAGCGTGACCGGGTAGTCGGCCGCGGTCTTGCGGGCCAGCTCGAGGCAGTCGTCGAAGTTGCCGTCGACCTGCAGGATCCGCGCGCCGTGCAGCACGGCCTGGGCGAGCTTGCCCATCGCGATCTTGCCCTGGGGCACCAGCACGGCGCAGGTGAGGCCCGCGCGGGCGGCGTAGGCGGCGGCCGACGCGGACGTGTTGCCGGTCGACGCGCAGATCACCGCCTTGAGGCCGCTGGCGAGCGCGTGCGTGATGGCCACGGTCATCCCGCGATCCTTGAACGAGCCGGTCGGGTTCGCGCCCTCGACCTTGAGGTGCACCTCGCAGCCGGTCAGCTCGGACAGGTGGTGCGCCGGGAGCAGCGGCGTGTTGCCTTCGCCGAGCGTGACGACCCGCGCGCCGTCCGGCACCGGGACGCGGTCCCGGTACGCCTCGATGAGCCCGGGCCAGGGGTGCCTGATCACTGGTCTTCGCCTTCCACCCGCATCACGCTGACAACTTCGTGGACGACGTCGAGCTTCGCGATCTCGTCCACAGTGGACTGCAGCGCCGCGTCGGGCGCCTGGTGCGTCACCACGACCAGGCTCGCGCGGTCGCCGACGTCGCTCTGCCGCACGGCCGCGATGCTCACCCCGTGCCCGGCGAACGCCTGCGCCACCTGGGCGAGCACGCCGGCGCGGTCGGCGACGGAAAGGCTTACGTGGTACCGGGTCGGCGTCTGGCCCATCGGCCGCACCGGCAGCGCCGCGTGCGCGGACTCGCGCGGGCCGCGGCCGCCGGCCACCCGGTTGCGGGCCACCGCGACCAGGTCGCCGAGCACCGCGCTCGCGGTCGGCGCGCCCCCCGCGCCCTGGCCGTAGAACATCAGCTCGCCGGCGGCGTCCGCCTCGACGTAGACGGCGTTGAACGCGCCGCCGACGCCCGCCAGCTGGTGGCTGCGCGGGATCATCACCGGGTGCACGCGGGCCGAGACGGACTCGACGCCGTCGTCGTCGGTGACGCGCTCGCAGATGGCCAGCAGCTTGACCGTGCGGCCGAGCATCCGGGCCGCGCCGAGGTCGGCGGCGGTGACGTCGGCGATGCCTTCGCGGTGCACGTCCGAAGCGGTCACGCGGGTGTGGAACGCCAGCGACGCGAGGATCGCGGCCTTCGACGCGGCGTCGTAGCCGTCGACGTCGGCGGTCGGGTCGGCCTCGGCGTACCCGAGCCGGCTGGCCTCGTCGAGCGTCTCGGCGTAGCCGGCGCCGGTGGAGTCCATCGCGGACAGGATGTAGTTCGTGGTGCCGTTGACGATGCCCATCACGCGCGTGATGCGGTCGCCGGCCAGCGATTCGCGCAGCGGGCGCAGCAGCGGGATGGCACCGGCCACGGCGGCCTCGAAGTAGAGGTCGGCGCCCGCCGCGTCGGCGGCCTCGAACAGGTCGGCCGAGTGCTCGGCGAGCAGCGCCTTGTTGGCGGTGACCACGGACTTCCCGGCCTTCAGCGCGGCCAGCAGCCAGCCGCGCACCGGCTCGATCCCGCCGACCAGCTCGACCACGACGTCGACGTCGTCGGACGTGACGAGCTTCTCGGCGTCCGCGGTCAGCAGCTCCGGCGGGAGCTCGGGGTGCTTGTCCGGGCGGCGCACGGCGATGCCGGCCAGCTCGACCGGCGCGCCCGCCCGCGCGGCCAGTTCGTCGGCCTGCTCGGTGAGCAGCCGGGCGACCTCGCCGCCGACCGTCCCGCAGCCGAGCAGGGCGACGCGGATGGCCGGGCGTTCCTCAGGGGCAGCCACTGTGTTCAGACCTCCAGGCGGAGCATGTCGTCGGTCGTCTCCCGCCGCAGCAGCAGCCGGGAGCTGCCGTTGCGCACCGCGACCACGGCCGGGCGCGGCTGCCGGTTGTAGCTGCTCGCCATCGAGTAGCAGTAGGCGCCGGTCGCCGCGACCGCCAGCAGGTCGCCGGGAGCCAGCGTGTCGGGCAGCCAGCAGTCTCGTACGACGATGTCGCCGGACTCACAGTGTTTTCCCACGACCCGGGACAGCACGGCCTGCACCGGCTGCTCGTTGTCGCCCGCGGACCGGGAAACCACCCGGACGTCGTACACCGCGTCGTAGAGCGCGGTCCGGATGTTGTCGCTCATCCCGCCGTCGACGCTGACGTACCGGCGGACCGCGTCGTCGCCGAGCGAGACGTCCTTGATGGTGCCGACCTCGTACAGCGTGACGGTGCCCGGACCGGCGATCGCGCGGCCCGGCTCGCCGGCGATGCGCGGCACCGGCAGGCCCGCGTACGCGCACTCCTTGCGGACGATCTCGCGGATCTGCGTGATCATCTGCGCCGGCGGCGGCGGGTTGTCCTTCTCGGTGTAGGCGATGCCGAAGCCACCGCCGAGGTCGACCAGGCTCAGCTGGTCGAGCAGCTCGGTGCCGTGCTCCTTGGCCAGGTCCGCGAGCAGCCCGACGACGCGGCGGGCGGCCACCTCGAAGCCGTCGGCGTCGAAGATCTGCGAACCGATGTGGCTGTGCAGGCCGACGAGCTTGAGCGAGGACGCGTTGAGCACCCGGCGGACCGCTTCGGCGGCGTCGCCACTCGCCAGCGAGAACCCGAACTTCTGGTCCTCGTGGGCGGTCGCGATGAACTCGTGCGTGTGCGCCTCGACGCCGACGGTCACCCGGATCAGCACCGGCTGCACGACGTCGTGGCGGGCGGCGATGTCGGCCAGCCGCGCGATCTCGTAGTAGGAGTCGAGCACGACCGTGCCGACGCCCGCGACGATCGCGGCTTCCAGCTCCGCGGGCGATTTGTTGTTGCCGTGGAAGGTGATCCGCTCGGCGGGGAAGTTCGCGCGCTGCGCCACGGCGAGCTCGCCGCCGCTGCAGACGTCGAGGCTCAGCCCCTGCTCGGCCACCCAGCGGGCGATCTCGATGGAGAGGAACGCCTTGGACGCGTAGTGCACGAGCGAGGGGTCGTCGAACGCCTCGGCGTAGTCCGCGCACCGGGACTTGAAGTCGGCCTCGTCGACCACGAACAGCGGCGTGCCGTGCTGCTCGGCCAGCTCGCGGACGTCGACGCCGGCGATCCGGACGACGCCGTCGTGGGCGCGGAAGGTGTTGCGCGGCCACACTTTCGCGGGCAGCTTGTCGAGCTCTTCGACCCCGGACGGCTGGAGCCCGGAGGTGTCGGCGTGGGGGTAGACGTCGGCGTGCCGTGGGCCCGCGGGGTGCGCCATTTCTTACATCCGTTCCGGAGCGGAGACACCGAGGAGGGCGAGGCCGTTGGCCAGCACCTGGCGGGCGGCCTCGCACAGCGCGAGCCGGGCGTACGTCAGAGGGGTCGCCTCTTCGTCGCCCATGGGCAGCACGCGGCCCACGGTGTAGAACTTGTGGTAGGCGCCCGCGAGTTCTTCGAGGTAGCGCGCGATCCGGTGCGGCTCCCGCATTTCGGCGGCGCGGCGCACGGTTTCCGGGAATTCGCCGATGGTGCGGATCAGGTCGCCCTCGGCGGGCAGCGTGAGCAGTCCGAAGTCGACGTCCGAAGTGGACTTGATGCCGAGGTCGGCGGCGTTGCGCTGCAGGGACGCCAGCCGCGCGTGCGCGTACTGGACGTAGTAGACGGGGTTGTCGTTGGAGTGCTTGCGCAGCAGGTCCAGGTCGACGTCCAAAGTGGAGTCCACCGAGTACCGGATCAGCTCGTAGCGGGCCGGGTCGACGCCGACGGCCTCGACGAGGTCCTCCATGGTGATCACGGTGCCCGCGCGCTTCGACATCCGCACCGGCTTGCCGTCGCTGACCAGGTTGACCATCTGGCCGATCAGCACCTCGACCGTGGCCGGGTCGTCGCCGAACGCCGCGGCCGCCGCCTTGAGCCGGGCGATGTAGCCGTGGTGGTCCGCGCCGAGCATGTAGATGCACAGGTCGAAGCCGCGGTTGCGCTTGTCCTTGAAGTAGGCCAGGTCACCGGCGATGTAGGCCGGGTTGCCGTCCTGCTTGATGACGACGCGGTCCTTGTCGTCGCCGTACTCCGACGACTTCAGCCACCACGCGCCCTCGTCGAAGTAGAGGTTCCCGGAGTCCTTCAGCTGCTGGACGGCGGCGTCGACCGCGCCGGACTCGTGCAGCGAGTTCTCGTGGAAGTAGACGTCGAAGTCGGTGCCGAACTCGTGCAGGCTGGACTTGATCTCGCCGAACATCAGCTCGATGCCGATCCGGCGGAACGTCTCGTGGCGCTGCTCCTCCGGCAGCGACAGCGCGCTCGGCTCGGCCTTGATGACCTCGGCGGCGATGTCGTTGATGTAGCCGCCCGCGTAGCCGTCCTCCGGCGCGGGCTCGCCCTTCGCGGCGGCGATCAGGGACCGGACGAACCGGTCGATCTGGGCACCGGCGTCGTTGAAGTAGTACTCGCGGGTGACCTCGCCGCCCTGCGCGCCCAGCACCCGGCCCAGCGCGTCGCCGACCGCGGCCCAGCGGGTGCCGCCGAGGTGGATCGGGCCGGTCGGGTTCGCCGAGACGAACTCGAGGTTGATCTTCGTGCCGGCCAGCGCGTCCCCGCGCCCGAACGCGGCACCGGCGTCGAGCACCTGGCGCACGATGTCGCCCTGCGCGGCCGCGGCGAGCCGGAAGTTGAGGAAGCCGGGGCCTGCCACCTCGGCCGAGGCGACGCCGTCGTCCGCCGAGACCGCCTCGGCCAGCGCCTCCGCGAAGTCGCGGGGCTTCAGCCCGGCCTTCTTGGCCACCTGGAGGGCGATGTTCGTCGCGTAATCGCCGTGTTCGGGGTTGCGCGGGCGTTCGATGGTCACCTGCTCCGGCAGCACGGCGTCGTCGATGCCGCGTGCGGCGAGCACCTGCACGGCGGAGCTGCGGACCAGGTCGGCGAGAGCGGCGGGAGTCACTCGTCGAATTCTAGGTGTGCCCTGGTCGGGCGCTTTCATCGGTCTCGGCCACGTCACGGCGGGCATCCACGTGAGGCGTTAACCGTGATCAGACGCGT
The DNA here is from genome assembly GCF_041346945.1 of Amycolatopsis sp. cg9. Classification (NCBI taxonomy): domain Bacteria; kingdom Bacillati; phylum Actinomycetota; class Actinomycetes; order Pseudonocardiales; family Pseudonocardiaceae; genus Amycolatopsis; species Amycolatopsis sp. cg9. The sequence continues at coordinate 914,318 of NZ_CP166850.1, forward strand.
GGTCTCTACACTGGCCCGGGCGGGAATCCGTCCGCAGCCACCAGAGGGAGAACGCGGGAGCCATGGCGAACGGGACAACTCGGAAAAAGGGGTCGGCGGTGAAGGCGGCCCGCGGTTCCGTGGTGAGCAAGAAGGGCACGCCCTGGGGCACGATCATCGCCGTCGTGGCCATCGTCGCACTGGCCGCCGCCGTGATCACCTACTACATGGTGGCGTCCGCGCCGAAGCGCGAGCAGTCCGACCGCGAGGCGGCGGCCGCGTCCTTCGCGCCGACGGCGTCCGACCCGGACCCCTCCAAGCGCATCCCCGGCGTGGTGACCGCGACCTACACCGGCAGCGTGCACGTGCTCCCGACCGAGCGCGTCGCCTACGACAAGACCCCGCCGTTCGGCGGCCCGCACGACGGCTACTGGGCCACCTGCACCGGCACGGTGTACCCGAACGCCGTCCGCACCGAGAACATGGTGCACGGCCTCGAGCACGGCGCCGTCTGGATCGCCTACAACCCGCAGCAGATCACCGGTGACGCGCTGAACCTGCTCAAGGTCCGCGTCGAGGGCAAGCCGTACACCATGATGTCGCCGTACCCGGGCCTCGACAAGCCGATCTCGCTGCAGTCGTGGGGCCACCAGCTGAAGGTGGACAAGGCCGACGACGCGCGCATCGACGAGTTCATCGCGGCGCTGCGGAGCAACCCGAACGGCGTCTACCCCGAGGTCGGCGCCTCCTGCGACGCGCTCGGCGCGGGCCAGTTCGACCCGGACAACCCGCCCCCGTTCGACCCGTCGAAGCCGGGCCCGGACGCCAAGCCGATGGACTACAAGGGCACGCCGAACGCCCAGGCCGACCAGAACGGCGGCATGAGCCAGCAGCCGTCCGCACCCGCGTCGGGCACGCCCACCAAGTGAGTTCCGAAGAGGCTCAGGAGCAGCCCACCTGGTCGCGCTGGGTGATCATCGGCGGAACGCTCCTCGCGGTCCTGCTGATCGGCGCGACGGCGGGCATGTTCCTGACCCGCACGATCGACGACGCCCCGGCTGCCACCCCGGCAGCCGGGTCCGTCGAGGTCGGCTTCGCCCAGGACATGTCGACGCACCACCTCCAGGCCGTGACGATGGCCGGCTGGGCTCGCGACCACTCGACGGACCCGGAGATCCGCCAGCTGGCGTTCGACATCGAGCGCACCCAGCTGGAGCAGGTCGGCCGCATGAAGGGCTGGCTCATGCTGTGGGACCAGCCCGAGCAGCCCATCGGCGCCCCGATGAAGTGGATGACGGAGCCGATGCAGGGCCACGACGGCATGGCGATGGGCACGTCCTCGGTCAACCCGGGCGCGGGTCCCCTGATGCCGGGCATGGCCACCGAGGCCGAGCTGGCCAAGCTGCGCTCGCTGTCGGGCAAGCAGCTGGACGTGTACTTCCTCCAGCTGATGCTCCGCCACCACCAGGGCGGCACGACGATGGCCCAGTACGCGGCGGCCCATTCGAACCTGACGGCGTTGCAGGCTCTGGTGCGGAGCATTTTGACTTCGCAGGGGGCCGAGATGGACCAGATGAAGCTGATGCTCTCCGCCCGGGGCGCGCAGCCGCTGCCCTGAGCGACGCCCGGAAGCCGAGTCAGGTATCGGGGTGCTCGTCGCCGACGACCCGGTTGCGGCGGGCGAGGGTGTCCTCGTCCAGCTCACGCGCCCGCTCGTGCTCACCCAACCTCGTGAGGCCGACGACGAGGTTGTGGGCGGAGTTGAGGGTATCGGGGTGATCCTCACCGAGAACCCGCTTCCGCCGCGCCAAGGTGTCCTCGTCCAGCTCACGCGCCCGCTGGTACTCGCCCAGGTTGAGGAAGCAGATGGCGAGGTTGCTGGCTGAGACGAGGGTGTCGGGGTGATCCTCACCGAGAACCCGCTTCCGCCGCGCCAAGGTGTCCTCGTCCAGCTCACGCGCCCGCTGATACTCGCCCAGGTTGGTGAAGCAGGTGGCGAGGTTGTTGGCGGCGAGGAGGGTGTCGGGGTGATCCTCACCGAGAACCCGCTTCCGCCGCGTGAAGGTGTCCTCGTTCAGCTCGCGAGCTCGCTGATGGTCACCCAGCCCGCCGAGGTCGATGGCGAGGCTGAGGGCGGAGTTGAGGGTGTCGGGGTGGTCCTCACCGAGAACCCGCTTCCGTCGCGCGAGAGTGTCCTCGTCCAGCTCACGCGCGCGCTCGTACTCACCCAAGTCACTGAGGTCGAGGGCGAGGCCGAGGGCGGAGTTGAGGGTATCGGGGTGATCCTCACCGAGAACCCGCTTCCGCCGCGCGAGAGTGTCCTCGTCCAGCTCACGCGCCCGCTCGTACTCACCCACCCTCCTCAGGCCGGCGGCGAGGTTGTTGGCCGCCACGAGGGTGCTGCGGTGGTCGTCGCCGTGTGCGTCCTTGTAGAGCGTGTGTGCCCGTTCGCGCAGGGGCAGCCCGGCGCGCGCGTTGCCGCGGGTTTGGAGGTATATCCCGGCGTAGGTGAGCAAGGCACCGATTTCCGCTGTCACTGTTCGTATCGCGCGCGCCGGGTCGCAAACGGCGAGCACGTGCGGCAGGAGGGACTGCCACGGCGGCCAGCTCGCCGGGTTGTTCAAGGGGTTGTCGGGCAACCCCGCACGCAGCAGGCGAACTGCGATGACGGGCCAGGCGACGCTCTGGTCGTCTTCGGCGGTGTTGCCATGGCTGCTTCGAGCCCGCAGCAGCGCGGCGGGAACGCGGTGGAGCTGGATGGTGGTCGTGGTGACCTCGGCCAGGCCGCGGTTGCGCAGGGCGGCGGTGAGTTCGGCGAACGCCAGCGGATCCCGCGCGGCGGCTCCGGCGTCGCCGGCCTGGTGGGTGAGCAGGGTGAGGGGCACCGGTTCCGGCGCCAGCCACGCCACCAGGGTCAGCGTGTTCAGCGCCGCGGGGTTCTCGTGAGCGAGCTGGTCGAACGACATCGTCCAGGCCGCGGCCAGCGAGACGGGATAGCTGCTGCCGTCGTCGTGGTACGCCAAGAGGTCGTGGGCGCGCTGGGCGTGCAGGTCGAGGTAGGTGTCGGCGGTCCAGCCGGTCGACGCCAGCAGGCGTGAAGCTTGATCGACGGCCAAGGGCAGATCCCCCAGGGCGCCGGCGATGCGGTCGGCGTCGGGTTCGGTGAGCTGGTCACAGCGGCTTTGCAGCAGCTGGACGGACTCGGACCGGGTGAATTCCCGCACCGGCAACGCGGCACCGATGTCGCCCCAGTTCGGATTGCGGGAGGTGACGACGACGTGCCCGTCGCCGCCGGGCAGCAGCGGCCGCAGGGCGGCGGGGTCTTCGGCGTTGTCGAACACCAGCAGCCACCGCTCACGGGACTGCAGCGCCCCGCGCAACCGGGCCAGCGCGACCTTCGGCGGATCCTGCCCGGTGGCCAGGTCCAAGGCCTGGGCGAGGTCGGCGAGGTGACCGGCGATGAGGCCGGGGTCTTCGGAGGGGATCCACCAGGCGACGTCGTAGTCGTCGGCGTGGCGGTGGGCGTATTCGATCGCGGTGGTGCTCTTGCCGACGCCGCCCATCCCGTTGAGCGCCTGCACCACGGCCGGCTGCCCCGAGCACAACGCCGCGCGCAGCCCGGTCAGCAGCTCGTCGCGACCGGTGAACGCAACCGTGCGAGCGGGGACGTTCGAGATCCGGCCCGCGGGCATCGATGTCTGCCGAGGCCGCACAGTCCGATTCAGCGCCAGCAGCAGCTTGGTTTCCAGCTCACCGGGTGAGGAAACCTTGGTCACAGTCAGGCCGCTGTCGTGCAGCCGCTGCCGGAACGCCTCCTGCCGGGGGCCGTACCGCAGGTCCCGGAACAACGAGGCCGGCCCGTCGGTGTCCTCGGTGAGCACGAACACCAGCCGTTCCATGCCGGCCTCGGTGGCGAGCTGGAACTCCTGCTCACAGTACGAAACGTCCGGGCGATCGCGCACCGGCATGCCGTACCGGAACCCGGCGATCAGCACGTAGATGTCGGCCTCGGCCAGCATCTCCCGGTCCAGCTGCTCCGGCGCCGCGTCCCGGGCGGTGAAGTCGTCCATGTCCACGACCGCGTCCCCGGCCTTGGCCACCGCCGCTTTCGCCGCCGCCACGAACGAGCGCGGCTTCGGCAGCTCACCCAGCTCGCTCGTGTGGCTGAGGAACACCCGCCGCGCCGGCGGCTTCCTCGCGTGCCCTTCGGCAGACTCCCCGACCGCCAACACCCGCTCCCTCACGCCGCCGACACTCTGGAACAGTCTCCACGACCCAGGCGGGCGTTACGGGACGACGAAGCCCGCTACCAGGAAAGTTCCTGGCACCGCCGAGCGCACTGCGGCGCCTCCACCTGCAACGTCGCGTGCTCGATCGCGTACCGCGACGACAGCAGGTTCTGCGCCTCCGTCAGCACGTCCGATTGCTGTGCGGGCGGCGCCAGCGTCAGGTGCGCCGAAGCGACCTCCATGCCCGACGTGAGCGTCCAGACGTGCAGGTCGTGCACGTCCGCCACGCCCGGGAGCGCGGCCAGCTCGGCGTTGATCGCGCCGACGTCGACGCCCTGCGGGGCGTGCTGGAAGAGGATGCGCAGCGCCCGGCGGGCCAGCACCCACGTGCGGGGCAGGACGAACAGGCCGATCGCCACGCCGATGATCGGGTCGGCGTAGCGCCAGCCCGTCAGCAACGTCAGCGCGCCGCTGATCAGGACGCCGACCGAGCCGATCAGGTCCGCGAGCACCTCGAGGTACGCGCCGCGGACGTTGAGGCTCTCCTTCGCCCCCGAGCGCAGCACCGAGAACGACACGATGTTGGCCGCCAGGCCGGCCGCCGCGGCGAGGAAGACCGGCAGGCCGGGGACCGCGGGCGGGTCGCTGATGCGGCCGATGGCCTCGACGAGGACGTAGCCCGCGACGCCGAAGAGCAGGATCGCGTTGCCGAGCGCCGCCAGCACCTCCGCGCGGTAGAGGCCGAAGGTGCGGCTGACCGTGGGGCCGCTGCGGCGCGCCAGGATGATCGCGGCCAGGGCCATGCCGACGCCGAGGACGTCGGTGAACATGTGCGCGGCGTCGGAGATCAGGGCCAGTGAACCGGTCGCGAAGCCGACGACGAACTCGAGGACCATGAAGCCGGCGCCGATGGCCAGGGCGATGGTCAGGCTCCGCACGTACCGGCCCGACGCGCTCGCCGGCGCGATCGCGTGCCCGTGGCCGTGTCCCTGCCCCATACCGCCTCCGTTCCCGGTTCACCGTCGCCGCAAACATATAGTGAGATGCGCATATGTGCAACAGAGGGCAGCCTAAGTTCACCCACTCGGAAAGCTACCCCGGACGGCGGTGGCGACCAATCCACCAGGCGGGGTTTCCCGCCTGGTGGATCCGTCACGCTTCGCGAACCAGCCGGAAGAACCCGCGAACCTGCTCGACGAACAACTGCGGCTGCTCGAGCGCGGCGAAGTGCCCGCCGACGGGCAGCTCCTCGAACCACCGCAGGTCGGTGTAGCGCTGCTCGGCCTGCCGCCGCGACGGCCGCACGATCTCCTTGGGGAACACCGAAACCCCGGCCGGCACGTCCACCGTGGACAGATCGCGATCGTTGTTCTCCCAGTACATCCGCGCCGAGGAGGCCGCCGTCGCGGTGAACCAGTAGACGGAGATGTCGTCGAGGATCTTCTGCCGGTCGACGGCTTCCTCGGGGTGCCCCTTGTGGTCGGTCCAGGCCCAGAACTTCTCGACGATCCAGGCGGCCTGCCCGGCGGGCGAGTCGGTGAGCCCGTACCCGAGCGTCTGCGGCCGCGTGCCCTGCTCGGCGGAGTACCCGCTCCCGGTCCGCCGGAACTCCTGCAGGTCGGCGAGCGCCCGCTCCTCGGCGGCCGTCAGATCGCCCTGGTCCATCCGCACGGGCGCGAAGTTGACGTGCACCCCGGCCACCCGCTCCGCCGCGACCTGCGCGAGCGAGTTGGTGATGGCGGCACCCCAGTCACCACCCTGGGCGCCGTAGCGGTCGTAGCCGAGCGACACCATCAGCGCGTCCCACAGCGCGGCGACCCGCGGGATCTTCAACGCGGGCTTGTCGCTCCACCCGAACCCGGGCAGCGACGGCACGACGACGTGGAACGCATCGGCCGGATCACCCCCGTACGCCCCGGGATCGGTGAGCGGCCCGATGACGTCGAGGAACTCCAGCACCGACCCGGGCCACCCGTGCGTGAGCACGAGCGGCAGCGCGTCCGGTTGTTCGGACTCGACGTGCAGGTAGTGCACCCCGACCCCGTCGACGGTCGCCCGGAACTGCGGGAAGGCGTTCAGCCGCCGCGCGAACCCGAAGTCGTACTCCTCACCCCAGTCCCGGCAGAGCTCCTTGACGTAGGCCAGCGGCACCCCCTGCGACCAATCGCCCACGGTCTCCGCCTCGGGCCACCGAGTCCGCCGCAACCGCTCCCGCAGGTCGGCGACATCACTCTCATCGAGAGCTACCTGGAACGGCTCAGCCATCACGGCTCCTTCGGGTGGGGTTCCCACGCTAGCGACGCCGCGCGGAGCCGATCAACTTCATAGCGTTGACCTGGGAAAACGCGGGTGGGGGAACCTGCGCGCGAGGGGTACGGGGGATGCGCTAAGCTTTCGGAGTCGCCCAGCGATGGGCCCTCGTAGCTCAGGGGATAGAGCACTGCCCTCCGGAGGCAGGTGTCGCAGGTTCGAATCCTGCCGAGGGCACCCCTTTATCAGCGGAAACCCGCTTATCACCAATTCACATCCGGACACCGTCGTGTCCGACTCGCTCACTTCGTCGTCGTCCCGTAACGCCCGCGTGAATCGTGGAGACTGTTCCAGAGTGTCGGCGGCGTGAGGGAGCGGGTGTTGGCGGTCGGTGAATCTGCGGAACAGCGCACGCGAAAGCCACCGGCCCGCCGCGTGTTCCTCAGTCACACCAGCGAGCTGGGCGAGCTGCCGAAGCCACGGTCGTTCGTCGCCGCGGCGAAGGACGCGGTGGCCGCCGCCGGGGATGCGGTGGTGGACATGTCCTCCTTCACCGCCCGGGACGCGACGCCGGAGCAGCTGGACCGGGAGATGCTGGCCGACGCCGACGTCTACGTGCTGATCGCCGGATTCCGGTACGGCATGCCGGTTCGCGGCCGCCCGGAGGTCTCCTACACCGAGCAGGAGTTCCAGATCGCCACCGACGCCGGCATGGAACGGCTGGTGTTCATCCTCGCCGAAGACACCGAAGGACCACCGGCGCTGATCAGGGACCTGCAGTACGGACCCCGGCAGGAAGCGTTCCGGCAACGGCTGCACGACAGCGGACTCGCCATCACCAAGGTGTCCTCACCCGGCCAGTTGGAAGCGAAGCTGCAGCTGGCCCTGACCAAACTCGACCGCCCGCAGCAGAAGTCGATGCCGGCGGGCCGGATCTCCAACATCCCCGCCCGCAGCGTCACCTTCACCGGCCGCGACGAGCTGCTGACCGGGCTGCGGGCGGCGTTGTGTTCAGGACGGCCTGCGGTGGTGCAGGCGCTCAACGGGATGGGCGGCGTCGGCAAGACCACCACCGCGATCGAGTACGCCCACCGGCACGCCGAGGACTACGACCTTGCCTGGTGGGTCCCCTCGGAAGACCCGACCCTGGTAGCCGGCCACCTCGCCGCCCTCGCCCAGGCGATGACCCTGGCCACCGGCCAAGACCCACCGGACGTCGCGCTGGCGCGGCTGCGCGGCGCGCTGCAATCGCGCGAGCGGTGGCTGCTGGTGTTCGACAACGCCGAAGACCCCGCCGCTCTGCGCCCGTTGCTGCCTGGTGGCGACGGGCACGTCATCATCACCTCCCGCGACCCCGACTGGGACGACATCGGCGCCGCGCTACCGGTGCGGGAGTTCACCCGCGCCGAATCGGTCAAACTCCTGCAATCCCGCTGTCCCCGGCTCACCGAACTCGACGCCGACCGCATCGCCGAGGCCCTCGGCGACCTGCCCTTGGCCGTCGACCAAGCCGCACGACTTCTTGCGACGACCGGCTGGACGGCGGATACCTACCTCGATCTGCACACCCAGCGCGCCCACGACCTCCTGGCCCGCCACGAGAAGGGCAGCAGCTACCCCGTCTCACTGGCCGCAGCCTGGACAGTGTCGTTCGACCAGCTCGCCCGCGAAAACCCCGCCGCGCTCAACACCCTCACCCTCGTGGCGTGGCTGGCTCCCGAACCGGTACCGCTCACCCTGCTCACCCACCAAACGGGCGACGCCGGAGTAGCCGCACGAGACCCGCTGGCCTTCGCTGAAATCACCACCGCCCTGCGCAGCCGCGGCCTGGCCGAGGTCACCACCACGACCATCCAGCTCCACCGCGTCCCCGCCGCACTACTGCGAGCCCACACCCGCCACGACGTCGTGGCCGACGCCCAAGACGCCACCTGGCCCGCTACCGCAGTCCGGCTGCTGCACGCCGGTCTACCCGACTCTCCGTGGAACAACCCGGCCAGCTGGCCCCAGTGGCAGGCACTCCTGCCGCATCTGCTCACTGTCTGCGAACCGGAACGCGTGCCGCTCCGACTGACCGCAGAGATCAGATACCTGCTCAACTACGCCGGGCTCTACCTCCAGACTCGCGGCGATACCGGCGCCGCACTGCCTCTGCACGAACGCGCGTACAAACTCGTCAAAGACGCACACGGCGACGACCACCTCGACACCCTCGACTCCGCCAACAACCTCGCCATGGCCCTCAGCATGCTGAACGAACAGCAGCGGGCCCGCGAGCTGAACGAGGACACCCTCGCCCGCTACAAACGCGTCCGGGGAGAAGACCATCCCGACACCCTCACCTCCGCCCACAACCTCGCCGCCAAACTCAGCTTGCTGGGCGAACACGAGCGATCCCGCGAGCTGAACGAGGACACCCTCGCCCGCCGCAAGCAGATCCTCGGCGACGATCACCCCGACACCCTCAACTCCGCCAACAACCTCGCCATCGAACTCGGCACACTCGGCGAACACCAGCGGGCCCGCGAGCTGAACGAGGACACCCTCGCCCGCTACAAACGCGTCCGGGGAGAAGACCATCCCGACACCCTCACCTCCGCCTACAACCTCGCCGCCAAACTCAGCTTGCTGGGCGAACAACAGCAGGCCCTCGAGCTGAACGAGGACACCTTCGCGCGGCGGAAGCAAATCCTCGGCGACGACCACCCCGACACCCTCAACTCCGCCAACAACCTCGCCGCCGACCTCAGCGAGCTAGGCGAACACCAGCGATCCCGCGAGCTGAACGAGGACACCCTCACCCGCCGCAAGCAGATCCTCGGCGACAACCACCCCCACACCCTCAACTCCGCCCACAACCTCGCCATCGAACTCGGCACACTCGGCGAACACCAGCAGGCCCGCGAGCTGAACGAGGACACCCTCGCCCGCCGCAAGCGGGTCCTCGGCGAAGACCACCCGCACACCCTCAACTCCGCCAACAACCTCGCCGCCAACCTCAACCAGCTGGGCGACCACCGGCGAGCTCGCGAGCTGGACAAGGACACCCTCGCCCGCAGCGAACGCATCCTCGGCGACAACGACCCCGGCACCCTCGCCTGATCCCATCCCCTCCGCTCCGAGCTGGGTGACTCCTGCGGGGCAATCCAGGCACTCGCCCAGAGCAGACGTGAGAAAGCGCTTTCAACCACCCACTGAAAGCGTTTTCATCCAGCACAACCCACTTGGCCCACCCCACCCCCTCCACCCCGGTGATACCGTACGCCCCAACGGAAACCGACGTTTCCCGGGAGCGCTCTCACCCTCTGAAGTCCCGCTCAAGAGGAGGCGTGCATGAGTTCATACGCAGCACTGGCGGCCACCGCGGCCCTGATCGCGGCCACAGCCGCACCGGCGGCCGCCGCGACCCAACGCGTCGAGGCCGAAGCCGCCACCTGCAGCGGCACGGTCGACAGCAACTGGTCCGGCTACTCCGGCGCCGGCTTCTGCAACGGTGACAACGCCGTCGGTGCCTACGTCCAGTTCTCCACCGGCGGTGCCGAAAGCGCCGTGGTCCGGTTCGCCAACGGCACCACGAGCGCCCGGGCCGCCGACGTTCTCGTCGACGGCGTCAAAACCCAATCCCTCTCCTTCCCCGCCACCGGCTCCTGGTCGACGTGGGCGTCGCAGACGATCCCGCTGACCGCGAACAGCAGCACCGTCCGGCTCAGCCCGACCACCGCGGGCGGGCTGCCCAACATCGACTACGCCGAGTTCACCACCGGCGGCACCCAGGCGGGCACCACCCTCTACGCCGCCCCCAACGGCAAGGACTCCGCCGAAGGCACGCTCGCCGATCCGCTGACGCTGCCCGCCGCGATCGCCAAGATCGGGGCCGGCGGGACGATCTCCCTCAGAGGCGGGACCTACAGCTACTCTCAGACCGTCACCATCCCGCCGGCCAACAGCGGGACCTCGAGCTCCCGCAAGACCCTCTCCGCCTACGCCGGTGAGACGCCCGTCCTGAACTTCTCGGCCATGGCCGAAGACCCGGCCAACCGCGGTCTCGCCCTGAACGGGTCGTACTGGCGGGTCGCCGGGCTCGTCGTCGAACGGGCCGGGGACAACGGGATCTTCGTCGGGGGCAGCAACAACGTCGTCGAGCGCGTGGTGACCCGCTTCAACCGCGATTCCGGGCTGCAGATCTCGCGGATCGCGTCGGACACCCCCCAAGCGCAATGGCCGTCGAACAACCTCGTCGTCAGCTCCGAATCGCACGACAACGCCGACTCCGACGGGGAGGACGCCGACGGGTTCGCCTCGAAGCTCACCTCCGGCACCGGCAACGTCTTCCGCTACGACGTCTCGCACCACAACATCGACGACGGCTGGGACCTCTACACCAAGACCGACACCGGCCCGATCGGTCCCGTGACCATCGAGGACTCGCTCGCCTACGCCAACGGCACCCTCAGCAACGGGACGGTGAACGAGAACGGCGACCGCAACGGCTTCAAGCTCGGCGGGGACAAGATCGCGGTCGACCACGTCGTGCGCCGGGACATCGCCTACCGGAACGGGCACCACGGGTTCACCTACAACAGCAACCCCGGCTCGATGACCGTCTCGGACAACGTCGGCATCGACAACGCCGAACGCAACTTCTCCTTCGACACCGGCACCTCCGTCTTCCGCGCGAACACGTCGTGCCGGTTCGCCGTCGACGGGTCGAACGACAAGACCGTCGGGAACGCCGACAGCTCGAACCAGTTCTGGACCGGGACGAACGGGTCGCGGTGCTCGTCGTACGGCGGGACGCTGCGGTGGTCCTTCGCCTCGGACGGCCGGTTGGTCGTGACCTTCGGTTAGTTCCTGTCGAAAAGCTGTGAAACGGACGGATCCGGCACTTTCCGGGTCCGTCCGTGCGTTCTCCAGGTAGGGAGAACGGGAGGAACCATGGGTGCCCTGTGGACGCTGCTGGGGTTCGCGCTGAGCCTGTACCTGCTGGTACTGGTCGCGCGGATGGTGCTGGACTGGGTCGCGGTGGTCGCCGACACGCCGCCGTGGGCGCGGCGGGCGCGCGGGCTCGCCTACGCCGCCACCGAGCCCGTGATCGGGCCGGTCCGGCGGGTCGTGCGGCCGGTGCGGATCGGCGGGATCTCGCTCGACCTCGCCTTCACGCTGGTCTTCATCGGCGTCATCGTGCTGCGGTCGATCGTCTTCGCCCTCTAAAGCGTGCCGCGGAAGCCCGCGGAGAGCCGGTCGACGCCGCTCTCCAGCTCCGCGCGCAGGCCGCGCAGGTCGATGCCGTCGGGGTCGATCAGCGCCTGCATCGAGATGCCGCGGAGCTGGGCGAGCAGGGCCGAGGCGTACGCGTCCGCGTCGCGGACGCCGGTGATGGAGCCGTCCGCGACGCCGCTGGCCACGGTCTGGGCGATGGCGAACCGGAACCGGCGGTCGGCTTCGGTCAGCGTGCCGCGCAGGGCCGAGTACTCCGCCGCGCCGTCGCCCCAGAGCGCGAGGAACGCCTGGTTGAGCGTCGGCATCGTGCGGATCAGCTCGAAGATGATGTCGAGCAGGGCGCGCAGCATGTCCATCGGCGTCGCGGTGGCCGCGCCGGTCCGGGCCGCGACGGCCTCGCTGTAGGAGTTCGTGAACTCTTCGACGGCGAACTCGACGAGCCGCTTCCCCAGCCCTTCCTTGTCACCGAAGTGCTGGAAGACGACCGATCGCGCGTAGCCGGAGCGCGCGCAGACGGCGCCGATCTTCAGCCTGCCGAAGCCCTCCTCGGCGATGAGGTGCGCGGCGGCGCCCAGGATGCGCGCCTCGACGGCTTCATCGCCGTCCTGCGGGATCCGGTCTGCGGCGGAGCGGTCCACCGCGCCATGCTAGCCACTCGCTCCCCGCCCCACCGGCCGAACGGTCAGCGAACCGTGCGCGGACCGTCAGCGGCGCCGCGCAGTCTCGGGTCACCACGACCGAGAGGAACCCCCGATGAAGACCGTGCTCGTCTCCGGCGCCGGCATCGCCGGCCCGACCGCCGCCTGGTGGCTGCACCGCGGCGGCTACCGCGTCACCGTCGTCGAGGCCGCCCCCGCGCTGCGCCCCGGCGGCCAGGCCGTCGACTTCCGCGGTGAACAGGTCAAGCTGCTGGCCGCGATGGGCGTCCTGGCCGACATCCGCCGGTGCGAGACGGCGATGGGCGACCAGACCGTGCTCGGCCTCGACGCGCGGCCCGCGCTGACCGTGCCCGGCGCCGCCTGGAGCGGCGAGGTCGAGATCCTGCGCGGCGACCTCGCGCGGATCCTCTACGAACACACGAAGGACGACGCCGAATACGTCTTCGGTGACCGCGTCACGGCGCTGACCGAGACGGCCGACGGCGTCGAGGTCACCTTCCGCCACGGCGCGCCGCGGAAGTTCGACCTGGTCGTCGGCGCCGACGGCGTGCACTCCGGCGTCCGCGCCGCCGCGTTCGGCCCGGAGCGCGACTTCCGGCACGACCTCGGCTTCGGCATCGCCGGCTTCACCGCGCCCAACCACCTCGGGCTCGACCACACCAGCGTCATGTACAACGAGCCCGGCCGCGGCGTGTCGGTCGGCAGCCACCGGCTGCCCGGCAAGCTGCACGTCAGCCTGGTCTTCGCCGCCGACGGCGTCGAGTTCCGCCGCTCCCCCGGCGAGCAGCGCGCCCTCCTCACACAGCTGTTCGCGAACACCGGCTGGGAAGTGCCGAAGCTGCTCGAAGCACTGCCCGCCGCCGACGACCTCTACGTCGATTCGATCAGCCAGATCCACCTCGACCGCTGGTCGAAGGGCCGGGTCGTGCTGCTCGGCGACGCCGCCTGGTGCGCCGGGCCGGGCGGGTCCGGCACCGGGCTCGGGATGATGGGCGCGCAGGTGCTGGCCGGCGAGCTCGCGGCGGCGGGCGGGGACCACGTGACGGCGTTCGCGAAGTACGAGGAGCGGCTGCGCAAGCCGGCGACGGTCGGGCAGAAGAACGGGAAGGGCTCGGGCAACTTCCTCGCCCCGCTCACGGTCGCGAAGATCCGCAGCCGCAACCGCGCCTACCGGATGATCAGCACCCGCTTGTTCGGCAAGGTGTTCACCTGGATGACCGACCGCGCGGCCAACGCGATCGAATACCGGGAGTACCCCGCGCTCACCACGGCATGAGCCGACGATCTTCGTCTCATCGGGGGACTCGGCTGGCGGCCCGGCGTGGCGTGCGTCACCCTCGACGCCATGTCACCGCGCCGGGCCGCCGACGCCCCCGTCAGGACGGCGATCGCCGGGCTGGCCGTGCTGGCGCTGGGCGTCGTGGCGGCGCTGAACGTCCGGTCCCTGCCCGTGATCGGCGACGGCACCACGTACTCCGCCGAATTCAGCGAAGCGGCCGGGCTGTTCGCGGGCAACGACGTCCGGATCGCCGGGGTGAAGGTCGGGCGCGTCACCGACCTCGAGCTGCGCGGCGGTCACGTGCTGGTTTCCTTCAAGGCCAAGGACGCCTGGCTCGGCGACGCGACGGGTGCGGCGATCCGGCTCAAGACCGTGCTGGGCCAGAAGTACCTCGCGCTCGACCCGGAGGGCGAAGGGACGCTCGACCCCGGGCAGCCGATCCCGCGGTCCCGCACCACCGTCCCGTACGACGTCCTCGCGGCCTTCGGCCAGCTTTCGTCCACTGTGGACAACATCGACACGGTGCAGCTGGCGAAGAGCTTCGACACGCTGTCGGCGACACTGGCGAACACGCCGCAGAGCGTCCGCGCCGCGCTCACCGGGCTGTCCCGGCTGTCGGACTCCCTCGCGTCCCGCGACCACCAGCTCGGCACGCTGCTCGCCAACACCAGGGCGGTGTCGCAGACGCTCGTCGACCGCGACGCCGCCGTCCAGCGGCTCTTCGCCGACGGCAACCAGCTGCTCTCCGAAGTGAGCGCCCGGGAGCAGGCGATCACCACGCTGCTGGACGGCTCGCGGCAGCTCGCCACCGAACTTTCCGGGCTGATCGACGAAAACGAGGCCCAGGTCGGCCCGCTGCTCACCCAGCTCGACCAGCTGACGTCGATGCTGCAGCGCAACCAGGACGCGCTCGCCGCCGGCATCAAGGGGTTCGCGCCGCTGGTCCGGCTCGGCACCAACATCGCCGGCAACGGCCGCTTCATCGACGGCTACCTGTGCGGGCTGATCCTGCCCTCGATCGGCCCGCTGAACGAGGAAGGCTGCCACGGCTAGGGTTTCGTGATCCGCACCGTCACCTGGTTGTCGCTGTAGGTGTAGGCGACGTATTCGAACTCGACGCCGGTGCGCTCGACGTACTCGGTCCAGGCGCGGTATTCGTGCCGCTGCCAGCCGGGGAAGTTGAAGAACTCGTCGAAGTGCACGATGCTGCCCGCGCGCAGCCGCGGCCCGCAGAGGTCGAGCACGGTCTTGGCGGAGCTGTAGAGGTCGCCGTCGACGTGCAGGAAGTCGACGTGTCCCCGGTGGTCGGCCAGGAACCCGGGAAGGCTGTCGTTGAACAGCCCCACGACGAGCTCGGCGCCGGGGACGTCGGGCAGGTCGTCGCGGGCGAAGGCGCCGGCGGGCATGCCGTTGAGCCACGCCTCGGGCAGGCCGTCGAAGGAGTCGAAGCCGTAGACCTCGCGGCCGCCGCGGGCGCGGGCGATGGTCCGCAGCGTGTTGCCGGACGCGACCCCGAACTCCAGCGCCATGCCGCCTTGCGGTGCCAGGGACAGCGCGTACTCGAGCGTCTCCTTCGGACGGCCGAAGTGGCGGGAGCCGACGAGGTGCTCGCGGGCGAAGACGTTGCTCTGGAGGGCGGCGTCCTGATCGCCGGCGTAGACGATGTCGCGGCGGCTGCGGATCTCGAACTCCACCACCCGATCGAGGACCCGGTCACCCTGGCGGACGATCTCCTCGCGGAGCTCCGCGGCCATCCGGTTCAGCTGATCGGTGTACGGGTCCTGCACTTTCGAGGCCAGCGCGTGGAGCAGCTTGCCCAGGGTTTTCCTTACGGGTGAACGGGTTTTCGTGCGGTTCATCCCGGGACGGTACCTGACGGCCCGGCGCGAGCCGGGCACTCCCCTGCGCGGCGGCGCACAGCGTGACCGCGCCACTGCCGTCCACTGTGTACACCTCGCACCGGCAGGTGGCCCGCGACCGCCCGGCCTGCACGACGACCGCGCGGGCCCGCAGCGTGGCCCCCACGGCGGGGCGCAGGTAGTCGATCGTGAAGCCGGCGGTCAGCAGCTCCGGGCCGAGCACCGTGCCCGCGGCGAAGGTGAGCGCGTTGTCGGCGGCGTAGGCCAGCACCCCGCCGTGCAGATAGCCGTTCTGCTGCTCGAGCTCCTCGCGGACGTCCAGTTCCAGGGTGGCGGCGCCGTCGCCGAACTCGGTCAGCCGGGCACCGAGCAGCCGGCTGAACGGCTGGCTCGCCAGACCACGGCGTGCTGCTTCCACATCGAGCATGGCCCCTCACTTCACTAGTGAAGTGAGAATGGCGCGGCACGCCGCCGGCTGTCAAGATCGGGGCGTGCCCGAACCCGACCAGCGCCTGTTCTTCCTGCTCCAGCAGGCCGCCCACCGCCTGCGCGTGGACGCCGACCGCCGGCTGGCCGCCGCCGCGGGCATCACCTCGGCCCAGCTCGGCGCCCTCTTCGCGGTCCGCGAAGGCGGTTTGACGCAGCGGGACCTCGCCGACCGCCTCGGCCAGCGCGAGTCGGCGGTGACGGCGATGGTCACCCGGCTCGCCGCCGCCGGGCTGGTCGCCAAGCGGGCGCACCCGCGCGAGCACCGCGCGATCGTGCTGGAGCTGACCGCGGCGGGCGCGGAAGCGCTGGCCCGCGTCGCGCCCGAAGTCGAGGCGTTCAACGCGCAGCTGCGGGCGGTCCTGGGTGAGGACGGTTTCCGCCGGACGGCCGAAGCGGCCGGGAAGCTGGCTGACTGGCCGCCACGATGAGCCGGAAGCCCGCGTCCCACTCCGGGCGGGCCAGCAGTTCGGCGTGCTCCGCGTGCCACCGGCCGGACTCGAGGTCGGCCCGCAGCCGGTCCATCCCCCGCTCGACGGCTTCCGGCGACGTCTGCGCGAGCGCCGAGCAGGCCCGCCGCACGGCCGGGTCCAGGTAGGCCTCCGGCCGCCGCCAGTGCGCCGGGAACACCCCGTCGGTGAAGTCCCACGGCACGGGCAGCGGGAGCACCGACGACGTGCCGAGGAAGTCCGCGATGTCCGCCGCCGAAGGGCGCGACCGCTCGAGTTCCGCCACCTCCGGCACGTACTCCCGCACGAGCCAGAAGTCGTTGTGCAGCGCGGTGTCGTAGGCCAGCACGACCTGCCGGGGCGCGACCCGGCGCAGCTCCTCGAGCCCCCGGCGCCAGTCCGGCCAGTGGTGCACGGTCAGCACCGCCAGCGCGGCGTCGAACGTCCCGGCCGCGAACGGCAGCGCCTCCGCGACCGCCCGCACGACCGGCGCGGCACCGGCCCGGCGCTGCCGGATCATCTCCGCCGACGGCTCGACGGCGACCACCCGGCGGTCCGGCGGCTCGTACGACCCCGTCCCGGACCCGACGTCCAGCACGGACCGCGCCGCACCCAGCGCGGCGACCACCGGCGCGAGCCACCGCGGGTCGGTGCGCCGCCCCAGCGCGTAACCGACCCCGATCTCGTCGTAGCGTGCCATCAGCGCTCGGGGCCGTCGCCGCCGTTCTGCTCGGCCAGGAAGCGCTCGAACTGCGAGCCGAGCTCCTCCGCGGTCGGCATGTGCTCGACGGACTCCGCGAGCAGGGACCCCTTCTCCGAAGCCTCGACGAACGTGTCGTACTGCCGCTCCAGCGCGCGGACGACGTCGGCGACCTCGTCGGACTCGGCGACCTGGCGGTTGATCTCGGCGTCGGCCAGCTCGGCGGCCGTGCGCAGCTCGCCCTCGGTCAGGCTCAGCCCGGTCGCGCGGCTCAGCGCGTCGAGCACGACCAGAGAAGCGGCGGGGTACGTCGACTGCGCCAGGTAGTGCGGCACGTGCGCGGCGAAGCCGACGGCGTCGTGGCCCCACTCGCCGAGCCGGTACTCCAGCAGCGCGGCGAGGCTGCCGGGGACCTGCAGCCGGTTCGGCAGCGGCTGGTGCTCGCCGACCAGGTCCTGGCGGGTGGCGTGCGCGGTGACGCCGAGCGGGCGGGTGTGCGGCGCGCCCATCGGGATGCCGTGGAAGCCCGCGGTGAGCCGGACGCCCCAGCGCTCGACCAGGTTCCGGACCGCGCGGCAGAACCGCTCCCAGTCGTGGTCCGGCTCGGGGCCGGACAGCAGCAGGAACGGCGTGCCGTCGGCGTCGTGCAGCAGGTGCACGACCAGTTCGGGCGCGTCGTAGTCCTCCCAGTGGTCGACCGCGTAGGTCATCGTCGGCCGCCGCGAGCGGTAGTCGATGAGCCGGTCGACGTCGAAGCGGGCGACCACCCGGTGCTCGCCGGTCAGCAGGTGCTCCGCCAGCAGACGGCCCGCCGAGCCGGCGTCCATGAACCCTTCGAAGTGGTGCATGAGCACCGCTCCGGTCAGGTCGGGGACGTCCGAGTCCACCTCGTACAGGTCGTCGGGATCGAGTCCCACCGGGTCCTCCTGCTCTCAGACACTTGAATCCTTCAAGCACAACACACGCGTCCGGGGATTTGATTCCACCGACGGTGTCGCCGATCGTAACGGCACGCGATCGAGGCCGGACCGGATCGGCATCGTGACAAGTGTCGTGGGCGCGCAAGTCTCCGATCGGGCACGCTTGAGGCGTGAGCGAACACACCACGAACACGGCGTTGCGGCTGCGCCCGCCGGCGCACCGGGTCAGCCGCCGGGCCATCGGCTACTGGACGGTGACCGCCGCGATCTTCTGGGTCCTGCTGATCGGGCTGCAGACCGTCATCGTGGTGACCAGCGACGACCCGCCGTCGTTCCTGAGCGTGACGCTGGTGGTCTCGTGCGTGCTCGCCCCGCTGCACCTGGTCGTGATGCCGCAGTGGCGCTACCGCGTGCACCGCTGGGAGGTCACCGGCGAAGCCGTCTACACGCAGGCGGGGTGGCTGAAGCAGGAGTGGCGGATCGCGCCGGTCTCGCGGATCCAGACCGTCGACATCGAGCGCGACCCGTTCGAGCAGCTGTTCGGGCTGGCGAAGATCACCGTGACGACGGCGTCCGCGGCGGGACCGCTGCGCATCGCGGGCCTGGCGCACGGCCGCGCGCTGGAGCTGGCCGACGAGCTGACGAAGACGACCCAGGCCGTGCGCGGGGACGCGACATGAGCACCGAAGCCGTCGTGACCCCGCCCGCCGAAGGCACGCAGGACGCGCCCTGGCACCGCCTCGACCGGCGCATGCTGCTCATCCGGCCGGTGCTGGACCTGGCGAAGTCACTGCCGGTGCTGCTGGGCGCGCTGCTGTTCGGCCACGGCGAGCCGTGGCAGTGGATCGGCTTGGCGTTCACCGCGATCGCCGTGTTCACCGGCGTCTCGCACGTGCTGACTTCGCGCTACCGGATCACCGCGACGCAGGTCGAGTGGCACACCGGGCTGCTGCTGCGCAAGCAGCGCGCGATCCCCCGCGACCGGATCCGCACGGTCGACGTCACCTCCGAGCCGAAGCACCGGCTGTTCTCCCTCGCCGCGGCGCGCATCGGCACCGGGCGGCACTCGCACGGGAAGGGACCGGGCAAGGACGAACTCGTCCTCGACGCCGTCACCGTCGCCGAGGCCCGGCGGCTGCGGACGCTGCTGCTGCACCGCAAGGCCGAGGCGGGACCGTCGCAGGCCGCCGCGCCGCCGGAGCAGCTCGTGGCGGCGGTGGACAAGAAGTGGCTGCGGTACGCGCCGTTCACGCTCTCGGGCCTCGCGGTCGTCGGCGCCGTGGTCGGCACCGTCTACCACTTCGCGCACGAACTGCACTTCGACCCGATCCAGTTCTCGCTGGTCCAGACGGTCGTCGGGCACTTCACCGACACGCCGGCGTGGCTGAGCCTGGTGCTGGCCGCCGCCGGGCTGCTGGTGCTCGTGTCGGTGCTGTCGGTCGGCGGGTACGTGCTCTCGTTCTGGAACTTCCGGCTCACCCGCGAGCCCGCCGGCACGCTGCACATCCGGCGCGGGCTGATCACCACGCGGTCGGTGTCGATCGAGGAGGAGCGCCTGCGGGGCGTGGAAATCCGCGAGCCGTTGCCGCTGCGGCTGGCCGGTGGCGCCCGCTGCGTCGCCATCGCCGGCGGCCTGCGCGAAGGCAAGGGCGCGGACAAGGGCGGTGGCCTGCTGCTCCCGCCCGCGCCGCTTTCGAAGGCGCACGAAGTCGTCGCGGAGGTGCTCGGCGAGGACCCGGTCGCGACGCCGTTGACGCGCCACCCGCGCCGGGCGCTGTACCGGCGGATCTCCCGCGCCGTCGTCGGCGTGCTGCTGCTCGCCGCGGCGCTCTACGGCCTCGCGTGGCTGGGCGCGCTGCCGGACTGGCCGTGGCAGGCCGCGCTCGTGCTGCTGCCGTTCGCCGCGCTCGTCGGCTGGGACCGCTACCGCGGCCTCGGGCACGCGCTCACCGGCCGCTACCTGGTGACGCGCTCGGGCTCGCTGGACCGCGGCACGGCGGCGGTCCGCTGCGACGGGATGACCGGGATCGTCGTCGAGCGCTCGTACTTCCAGCGCCGCGCCGGCCTCGTCACGGTGATCGCGCCGGTCGCCGCGGGCAAGGGCCGGTACCGGGTGCTCGACGTCGGGGAGACCGACGGGCTGGCGCTCGCGGACCGGGCCGTCCCGGGACTGCTGACGCCGTTCCTGACCGGTGAGCGGGACCGCGGTTGACGTCCCGCCGAAGCCGCTCGTAGCGTGGATCCGCCGTCCGAAACGCAAGTCCACCGCGTTCACGAGAGGACGGCAGGATGTTCCGGAAGTTCTTCGGTGTGCTCGCCGCGGGGATCGTCGCGGCGTCGGCGTTCGCACCCACCGCGGCGGCCGCGGAAAACCCGTACGGCGACCCGAATCTGGTCTCGATGTTCGACGGCGCCGATTTGACCGCTTGGACGTCGTCCAAGCCCGGTCTGTGGTCGGCGAAAAACGGCGTCATCCACGGAAACGGCACCGCGCGCGGCTGGTTGTACTACAACAAACAGCAGGTCGGCACGTTTCGGTGGATATTCAATGTGCGGCAGGTCAAGGGCGACCACAAACCGACCGTGCTCATCTGGGGCACCACCGACCCGATCCGCGACGCGCTGAGCGCCATCCAGTTCCAGCCGCCGAACGGCGGGCACTGGGACTACCGGCCCGGCCACAACAACGGCGGCGGGACCCTGTTCCGGCAGCTGCCGCACCCCACGATCGACATCGGGAAGTGGGCCCAGTGCGAGCTGATCGGGGACGCGGCCACCGGCGTCGCGCGGATGGCGTGCTGCCCGCTCACCGGAACGGCCGTCACCTGCAAGGGCGTCGAAGTCCTGCGGTTCACCGACGAGACCGCCGGCCGGGTCGGCCCGCTCGCGCTGCAGGTGCACAACTCCGGGATCCAGGACGAGTACCGCGGTCTCTACGTCGAGTCACCTGTCGTGACGAAACCGGGCGAGTTCCTCACCCGCTGACCGCGGTTCTTTCCCGGGTGGCGGAATGCTGGCCTTCGTTTAACACAACGTGCTAATTTATTCACCCCGTGTGATAGCGAAGGTCGTTTTTGTCTCACCGAGAGGTCATGATGACGCCTGCCGTCAGTGCCGTCGACGGTCCCGCCACCTCCGCACCGCGCCGCACCCCCGGTGCCAGCAGTTCCCGCAAGGTCCTGCAACTGCTGCTCGCCTTTTCCGAAAGACGCTGGGAGGCCAGCGTCGCCGAGCTCGCCGCGACGATCGGCACCCCGGTCGCGACGACCTACCGCTACGTGGCGCTGCTCAAGGAGCTGCAGCTGCTCGAAGAAGGCCGGGCCGGGCACTACCACCTGACCAGCCAGGTGATGCCGCTGGCGCGGGCCGCGCAGCTGGCGAACGACCTCGTCCGGCTGGCGCGGCCGTCGATGGAAGAGGCCGCGCGGGAGCTGGGCGAAACGGTGATGCTGTTCCAGCAGTTCGGCGACGCCGCCGTGTGCGCGGACCGCGTCGAGTGCGACCGCGCCATGCGGTTCACGTTCGAGCCGGGGCATTCGATGCCGCTCGGGCTCGGGGCGTCCGGCAAGATGCTGCTCGCCCTGCTGCCCGAGATGGAACGCGACCGGCGGCTGCCCTCGATCGTCGAGCAGCGCGGCACCGCTGTCCGCGACGAGCTGAAGCACGCGCTGGAGAACCGGTATTCGGTCAGCTCGGGGGAAATCGACGAAGGCGTCTGGGCCTGTTCGGTGCCGGTGCACACGCCCGGGCGGCGCCCCACGGTGCTCAGCATGGCCGGCCCGGCCGCGCGGATCACCGAGGAGGCCCGGCACACCGCGATCACCGCCCTGCAGGAGTACGCGATCCGGATCCAGCGGACGATCTCGTCTTATTCGCTGTGAGAATCCCGCGCGAGCCCGTAGGAATGGCCGGGTGATCCGGCTCGCGCGCCCCGACGACCTGCCCGCGTTGATCGACATCGAACGCGAGGCCGGCAGCCTCTTCCGCGACGTCGGCATGACCGCGATCGCCGACGACGACCCCGGCTCGGTCGCGGAGCTGGCGGTGTACCAGGCCGGCGGCCGCGCGTGGGTGAGCGTCGACGAGCGCGACCGGCCGGTCGCCTACCTCGTCGCGGAGGTCATCGACGGGTGCGCGCACATCGAGCAGGTCTCGGTCCACCCCGGCCACGCCCGGCGCGGACTGGGCCGCGCGCTGATCGACGCGCTCGCGGAGTGGGCCCTCGCCCGCGATCTTCCGGCGCTGACGCTCACGACGTTCGCCGCCGTGCCGTGGAACGCGCCCTACTACGAGCGGCTCGGGTTCCGGGTCCTCCCGGACGGTGAAATCGGCGTCGGGCTGCGCGCGATCCGCGGCGCCGAAGCGGCTCGTGGCCTGGACGCCTGGCCGCGCGTCGCCCTGATCCGACCGCTCTGACCTGCGATTTTGCGGCTTCCTCCCCTACTGGGGGGATGCACTGGCGCGCACGGTCGAACATGTGTTCTACTGTGCGGGCCGGTCCCGGAGGGGGAAGCTCCGCGGGCCGGCCCACAGACTTCGGGAGGTTGTTGTGGCGGTCAAGATCACCCACCTGACGAACGGCCAGCAGGTCCGCTTCGCCAACGCCGACGGCGCCCGCCGGTACGCCGAAATCATGGGCGGCGGCGTGGACAAGTGGCGCTTCACGGTCGTCCCCGAGGACCCGGCGCTCCGGAAAATGTCGGACTCGGTCGTTAACGTGCCCGTATGGCGCATGACTTCCAGGTAGTGGTGGATTCGGCCGACCCGCACGTGCAGGCCGACTGGTGGGCCGAGACGCTCGGCTGGTCCGTGGAACCGACGGACGAAGGCTTCATCCGCGAGATGATCGCGAAGGGGTACGCGAAGGAGGAGGAAACCCGGACTTACCGCGGCTCCCTGGTCTGGAAGACGGGGGCGGCGATCCGGCATCCGGATTCGCCACCCGACGGGCCGCCACGGCGGATCCTGTTCCAGGAGGTCCCGGAGGGGAAGACGGTCAAGAACCGGGTCCACATCGACGTCTGGGTGGGGGCGGACAACGTCGAGGCGACGCTGGAGAAGCTGACGTCCCGCGGGGCGACGTACCTGCACCGGGGGCGGCAGGGGCCGCACAGCTGGGTGACCGTGGCGGATCCGGAGGGGAACGAGTTCTGCATTTCGTGAGGTGCGCGGCCGGCGGCGGACCGGGGGCCGCCGCCGGCTCGCGATCCCTCAGTGCTGGGCGGCCAAGCGGTCCAAAGCCTTCGGCAGCGCCGTTGCCAGCAGGTCCAGCTCCGGCTCCGCCGCGATCAACGGCGGTGACACCGCGACCCCGCGCCCGAGGTTCCGCACGATCACGCCCTCGTCCCGGCACGCGCGCTGCAGCTTCACCGGGGCGCCCGGGTCGGCGTCCATGACCTCCGCCGTCAGCTCGACGGCGGCCAGGAACCCGAGTCCCGCGCGGACTTCCGCCACCAGCGGGTGCCCGCCGACGCTCGAAACCGCGTCGGCCAACGGCTTCTCCAACTCGCGGCCGCGGGGGATCAGGCCGTCGCGCTCGTAGATGTCCAGGGTCGCCAGGCCGGCCGCGCACGCCACCGGGTGGCCCGCGTACGTCGCGCCGTGGCGGAAGATCGGGGCGCCCGGCGCGCCGGTGAAGAACGGTTCCGCCACCCGCGGGGCCACGATCAGCGCGCCCAGCGGGATCGTGCCGCCGGTGATGCCCTTCGCCGTCGTGATCATGTCGGGCCGAACGGCCCAGCGGTCGATGCCGAACCACGTGCCGAGCCGGCCCCACGCCGCGATCACGCAGTCCGCGACGAACAGCACGTCGTGGCGGCGGCAGATCGCCGCGACCTCCTCGATGTACCCCTCCGGCGGCAGCAGCACGCCGCCCGCGCCGATCACCGGCTCGCAGAAGAACGCCGCCACCCGCGACGCGCCCACGCGCTCGATCTCCGCCTCCAGCGCCGCCGCGCTGTCGAACGGGACGTGCGAGAAGTCCGGCGGCTGCGGACCGAAGCCGGCCGCGTTGGCCGGGATGCCGCCGACCGCGGTGCCGAAGCCGTGCGTGCCGTGGTACCCCTGCGCCCGGCCGATCACGTGCACCTTCTCCGGCCGCCCGGTGTGCGCGAAGTACGCCCGCGCCAGCTTGACGGCGGTGTCGATGACGTCACCACCGCCCGAGCCGAAGAACACCTTCGAGCCGGGTTCGGGCGCCAGCGCGGCGACGCGGTCCGCCAGCTCGATCGCCGGCTCGTTGGCGTTGTAGCCGAACAGGTTGTACGAGTCGAGCGTCCGCAGCTGCTTCGCGACGGCGTCGGTGATTTCCGGGCGCCCGTGCCCGAAGTTCGCGTACCAGAGCGACGCGGTCGCGTCGAAGTACCGCCGACCGGCGTCGTCCCAGACGTACGAGCCTTCGCCGCGCGTGATGACCATCCGGTCGCCGTCGACCGCGCCCATGTCGGCGAACGGGTGCCACAGGGCGTGCTGTGCTGACATCGGTCCTCCTCAGTCCTGCCCCCATCCCTACCAGGGCGAAGCGGCGAGCGCGAACACTCCATCGTGCACAGTTCGCGCCCCCGGACTGGCCGGTCAGTCCAGGAACTCGGCGATCTCCTCCGGCGGGTACCCCAGCTCCGCGAGCACCTCCGCCGTGTGCTGCCCCAGCGTCGGCGGCGCGGAAGTGGCCCGCGCCGGGGTGTCGGACGCCTTCACCGGAAACCCCGTCCCCACGTACGTCCCCACCGTCGGGTGCGGCAGCCGCACCACTTGGTCGCGCGCCGCCGTCCACGGGTCCGCGTAGACGTCGTCGATCTCGTTGATCGGGGCCGCCGGGATGCCCGCCGCGTCGAAGGACTTCAGCCACTCCGCGGCCGTGCGCGTCACCAGCACCGGCACCAAGATCGCGTTCAGCTCGTCGCGGTGCGCGGCCCGCCGGGCGTTCGACGAAAACCGCGGGTCCGCCGCGATGTCCAGTGCCAGCACCCCGCAGAACGCGTGCCACAGCTTCTCGCTGCCCACCGCGATGATCAGCCAGCCGTCGGCCGCGTGGTACGCCTGGTACGGGACGATGCTCGGGTGCGCCGAGCCCATCCGGCGCGGGCGGGGCGCGTCGTAGAAGTGCGCGCCCGCCGCGTACACGTGCCAAGCGAGCTGACTGTCCAAAAGGGACACGTCGAGGTACTGCCCGCGGCCGGTCGTGTGCCGCGCCTGCAGCGCCATCAGGACGGCGATGATCGCCCACGTCCCCGCGTTCAGGTCCGCCACCGGCAGCCCGACCTTCGCCGGCGCACCGTCGGGCTCCCCGGTCAGGGACATGACGCCGCCGAGGGCCTGCGCGACCAGGTCGTAGCCCGCGCGGTCGCGGTACGGCCCGGTCTGCCCGAAACCCGTGATCGACACGTGGATCAGCCTCGGGTTCGATTCGGCCAGCGCCGAGTAGCCGATCCCCCACTTCTCCAGCGTGCCCGGGCGGAAGTTCTCGACGAGCACGTCGGCGTCCGCGACCAGCCGGCGCAGGGCCTCGCGGCCGCGGTCGCTCTTGAGGTCGAGGACGATCCCGCGCTTGTTCCGGTTCGCCGCCAGGTAGTAGACGGCTTCGTCGCCGACGAAGGGCGGACCCCAGCCACGGGTGTCGTCGCCGTGGCCCGGGGGCTCGACCTTCACCACGTCCGCACCCATCTCCCCGAGGTACTGGGTGCAGTACGGGCCGGCGAGGATGCGGGACAGGTCGACGACCTTGATCCCGTCGAGCGGGCGGAATCCTTCGGGCATCAGCGGCTCCTCGTCGAGCTGGGCGGCCAGCCCCCTTTCTACCTCGCGCACCCCCGGAAATGGATTACCTACTAACGGACGTAGACGACAGTCACTCCCGTCCTGTTGTTTGTTGAGTGAGTCTGTGCAAAGTTGCGCACTCCTGGAGGGATCTATGCGTCGTCTTGTTGGAATGGCGGCCGCGATAGCCGCCTGCACCTCGGTGGTCACGGTCGCCCAAGCCACCCCCGCGGCCGCCGAACCCCAGTACTTCGCCGCCCAGCGCGTCGGCGAACGCCCGCCGATGGGCTGGAACAGCTGGAACAAGTTCGGCTGCGAGATCGACGAAAACCTCATCCGCGGCGCCGCCGACGCGCTCGTGTCGACCGGCATGAAGGACGCGGGCTACCAGTACGTCAACATCGACGACTGCTGGGCCGAACAGAACCGCACGGCCGACGGCAGGCTCGAGCCGAACCACGAGCGCTTCCCGCACGGCATCAAGGCACTCGCCGACTACGTCCACGAAAAGGGCCTCAAGCTCGGCATCTACACCAGCGCGGGCACCCTGACCTGCCAGAAGACCATGCCCGGCGCCCTCGACCACGAGGAGGCCGACGCGCAGTCGTTCGCCGATTGGGGCGTCGACTACCTCAAGTACGACAACTGCAACAACCAGGGCCGCCCGGCGGTCGAGCGCTACACGAAGATGGGCGACGCGATCAAGAAGACCGGCCGCCCGATGATCTACGCGCTGTGCGAGTGGGGCGAGAACGACCCCTGGACCTGGGGCCGCGACGCCGGCGCGCAGCTGTGGCGGACCACCGGCGACATCAGCGACAACTGGGGCAGCCTGACCGGCATCCTCGACCAGCAGGCCGGCCTCGAGAAGTACAGCGGGCCCGGTGGCTGGAACGACCCGGACATGCTCGAAGTCGGCAACGGCGGCATGACCGACACCGAGTACCGCGCGCACTTCGCGTTGTGGGCGCTGCTGAACGCACCGCTGCTGGCCGGCAACGACCTGCCCGCGATGACCCCGGCCACCCGGGCGATCCTGGAGAACAAGGACGTCATCGCGCTCGATCAGGACTGGGCGGGCGTGCAGGGCCACAAGATCCGCGACGACGGCGACACCGAGGTCTGGGCGAAGCCGATGTCCGACGGCTCGGCCGCGGTCGTGCTGTTCAACCGCGGCTCCGCGAGCACCGCGATGAGCACGACGGCGAAGGAGCTCGGCCTGACCGGGCGCGGCTTCCGCGTCCGCGACCTCTGGACCGGCACCGAAACCGAGACCGCGGGCACCGTCCGCGCCGCCGTTCCGGCCCACGGGTCGGCCACGTTCCGCGTCCGGCCGGAGAAGAAGCCGTCCGCCGCGCCGCTGACGACGCTCGCCCTGCCGAACCCGGAGTACGTGCCCGCCGACCGGCCGCTGACCACCACGCTGAAGGTCACCAACGACGGCAGCACGCCGATCGCGCAGCTGCGCGCGAGCATCGCGACCCCCGCGGGCTGGCGGCTGCGCGGTCCCGGCGCGTTCACCGTGCCGGTCGTGGCGCCCGGCAAGACGTGGCAGCAGAGCGTCACGTTCGAGCCGGTCGCGCCCACGGGTGAGCGCGTCACGCTCGCCGCGAAGGCGAGCTACCTTACGCTGTACGGCCAGCGCAGCCTTACGTCCGAAGGCAGCTCACCGCTGGTCACCCGCCCGGCCACGGGGACGACGGCGTTGTCGAAGGCCGCGTGGATGTCGTCGGACAACGGCTGGGGCCCGGTCGAGCGCGGGACCAGCAACGGCGAGAGCGAAGCGGGTGACGGGCACCGGATCACGATCGCCGGCGTGGGCTACGACGACGGGATCGGTGCACACGCCCCGTCGAGCGTGCGCGTCTACGTCGGCGCGGCCTGCACGTCGGTTCGCGCGCTCGTCGGCCTGGACGACGAGAACTCGGGCGGCAGCGCGGGGTTCCGCATCCTCGGTGACGGCAAGGAGCTCGCCGCCACCGGCGTCCTGCACCCCGGCGACGCGGCGCGGCCGCTCGAAGCTCCGCTGGCCGGCGTCCAGGTGCTGGAGCTGGCCGTGACCGACGGCGGCGACGGCAACACCAACGACCACGCCGACTGGGCGGACGCCGCGATCACCTGCTGAGCAAGGGAAAATCACGCACCACCCTGCCGTCCCCGGCCACCCGTCCGGGGACGGCACTTCTCCCCTCATGCCCGGTTCGTCCCCGATGCACCCTGGAACTCTTGTCCGCACTCCTGGGGAGGGAACCGTGCGAAGACTCGGTGTCCTGCTGCTCACGTTCCTCGGTCTGGTCACGGCCGTCGCCGCGCCCGCGGCCGCCGACGAGCCCGTCCTCGCCGCGACGCCGCCGATGGGGATCTCGTGGTCCCGCGGCTGGAACCAGTGCCCGCGGATCGACGACGCCAAGGTCCGCGCGGCCGTCGACATGCTGGTCGGCTCCGGCCTGCGCGACGCGGGCTACACCTACGTCAACATCGCCGGGTGCTGGGCCGCCAAGACGCGAGCCGCCGACGGCACGCTGCAGCCCGACCCCGCGAAGTACCCGGACCTGCCGGGCCTCATCGCGTACGTGCACGCCTACGGCCTGAAGTTCGGGCTCTACAGCGGAACCGGCGCGCTGACCTGCGGCGGCGCGATGCCCGGCTCGCGCGACCACGAAGCGCAGGACGCGCGGACGTTCGCGGACTGGGGCGTCGACTACCTCGCGTACGACACGTGCGGCGGCGAGAACGGCGTCGCGGCGGCGGCCAAGAAAATGGGGGACGCGCTGAAGAGCACCGGACGGCCGATCCTGCTCGCGATGATCGACACGTTCTCGAACAACTACCGCCAGTGGGAGTGGGCGCCCGGCGCCGGCGCGCAGACGTGGCAGCTGACCAGCGACCTCGGGGAACCGCTCGGCGTCGTCATGGACGCGATCGACCGGCAGGTCCCGCTGGCCGGGCACACCGGTCCCGGCGGCTGGAGCGATCCCGGCTACCTCAACTTCAGCTTCGTGGACCCCTGGGTGCGCCGGACGGAGTTTTCGCTGTGGGCGCTGATGAACGCGCCGCTCATCCCGAACGAGTCGTTCCCGCTGGACACGCTCGCCAACCGGGACGTGATCGCGGTCGACCAGGACTGGTCCGGCACGCCGGGCCGCAAGGTCCGCGACCTGTCCGACGGCGAAGTCTGGGCGAAGCCGATGTCCGACGGCTCGGTCGCGGTGCTGCTGCTCAACCGCGGCTCGTACGCGCGGACGATCCCGTTCGACCTCGCCGAGACCGGCATCGCGGGGGCGCCCGCCTACCGCGTCCGCGACCTGTGGGCCGGCACCGAACTGACCAGCACCGGCACCCTGCGTGCGTCCGTGCCCGCGCTGAGCAGCGTGTTCTTCGGCGCGTGGCCAGGACAGCCGTCGGCGGCCGATCCGCTGGTGACGCTGGGCGTGCAGCTGCCGGAAGGCTTCCTGGCGGGGCAGCAGGTCGACGGGACGGTCACGCTCACCAACGACGGCGACACCCCGATCACCGACGCGAGCTACGCGATCACCGTCCCCGCCGGCTGGCAGCTGGACGGGCCCGCGCAGGTCGACGTCCCGCGCGTGTCGCCGGGCAGCGCGGTCACGCGGGAAATCACGCTGCGGCCGACCGCGGCGCCGGCCGCGAAGCTGCTGGTCGGCGCGAGCGGCGGCTACACGAGCGCGCTCGGGACGCGCACCGCGACCGGGTCGGCGGAGGCACCGCTGGTGACCGCGCCACCGGCCGGCACGACGTACCTGTCGACGCGGCCGTGGCTCTACTCGGAGAACGGGTCCGGCCCGGTGGAACGCGGCAGCGTCGCCAACGGGCGCGCGATGTCGGTCGGCGGCGTCGGCTACCAGCCGAACAGCGGGATCGGGGTGCACGCGCCGTCGGTGATCCGGCTGTACCTCGGGGGCGCCTGCAAGTCGTTCTCGGTGCAGTACGGCGTCGACGACGTCTCGAGCCCGCAGGCCACGGTGGCGTTCCGGGTACTGGGCGACGGCCGCGAGCTGTACGCGACGGGGATCGTCCGGCCCGGGGCGAAGCCGCAGAAGCTGACGCTCCCGGTCACCGGGGTGCAGCAGCTGGCCATCGCGGTCGACGACGGCGGCGACGGGTCGGCGGGCGAGTACGCCGACTGGATCGCGCCGTACGTCAGCTGCTGAGCGCCCCTTCCAGGAGGACGACGGCCTGCGCGGTCCGCCGGTACAGCACGTACCGCCCGTCCCGGACCTTGCTGACGAGCCCGGCGCGGAGCAGGGCGCTCAGGTGGTAGGAGACGGTGCCCGGGCTGTACCCGGTCCGGGCGGCGAGTTCGGCGGTCGGCCGCGCGGTTTCGAGGTCGGCCAGCAGCGCCGCCCGGGCCGCGCCGACCACCGGTGCGAG
Organism: Amycolatopsis sp. cg9; assembly: GCF_041346945.1. Classification (NCBI taxonomy): domain Bacteria; kingdom Bacillati; phylum Actinomycetota; class Actinomycetes; order Pseudonocardiales; family Pseudonocardiaceae; genus Amycolatopsis; species Amycolatopsis sp. cg9. The sequence goes on from NZ_CP166850.1 coordinate 944,495, forward strand.
CCGCCCGGGCGGCCGGTCCGCGCCCGTGCCGATCCCGAGCGCGGGGTAGCAGAGCACGACCTGGCCGGGCACGTCGACCTGGATGCTCGTGCCGGGCCAGCTGAGCACGCCCGGGGCGAGGACCAGCTCGCGGCCGGCGATGTCGACTTCGCCGTCGAACGGCTTGGCGAGGGTGATCGCGTCGCCGGCCCAGCCGATGGTGGGGTGCAACGACGCGAGCGCGGCGCCGACGCCGTGGGTGGCGATGGTCGTCGCGCGGTGGGCGATGTCGCGGTCGACGACCGGGTGCAGGGCGCCCCAGTCTTCGGACAGCGCGTCCCGCCAGAACCGGGCGAGGCCGCCGGCCAGCCGCCGCGGCATCGACCCCGACTCCGCGATCCGGCGGGCCCCGATCGGCAGCGGCCGGTTCCAGTGGACCTGCGTGTAGGCGAGGACCTGTTCCTCGAGGTCGTCCTGCGTGGTCGCTTCGATCCGCGCGATCTGCTCGTCGAGCAGGTCGCCGGGCCGGGTCGCCGTCCCCGGCTGCGGGGTGAGCAGGTCCGGCGTGTAGACCTCGCCGGCGCGCGGCAGCAGATCCAGCAGCAGGGCGACGTCGGGGTGGGCGAGCGACGCGCGGGCGAGCGGGCCGGGATCGCCGAACACCGGGTGGCGGCCGGCGTCGGCGGTGAGCTTCAGCCAGGCCAGCGACTCCGCGGCGAGGGAAGGCGAAAACCGTGTCCTGGCCACCGTCTCGACGTCGACCCGCAGCGTGAACACCGATCGACGGTAACAGGGGCCGCGGCGGATTTGAACCGGCTCGAATCCTTTCCGGTCCGGCCCTCCGCCGCGGTTGAGTGGGCGGGTGCTCCCAGGACGTGTGACCGCCGCCGCGGCCGTGGCCGCCGCGCTGCTCGCCGTCGCGCCACCCGCCGAGGCTCGTCCCGCGCCGGCCGGTTACGCCGTGTCCTCCGTCGTCCGCACGGTCGTCCGGCTCGGCTTCTCGGCCGGCGCCGACGGGGTCTACCGCGGCACGGCGCTCCACCGGCCGTACGCGGTCACCGTCGCTTTCCCCTACGAGCTCAACTCCAGCAACCGGGCCTCGGCGTCGCGCAGGTAGCGGTCGAGCGCGGCCGCCGCGGCGTCGAACCGGCCGCGGCGCAGGTCGCGCAGGATCCGCTCGTGGCAGTCGAGGAACGGCTCGTAGAACTCCCGCGTGTTCTCGTTGAGCACGAAGAACAGCCGCGTCTCGGCGAGCACCTGGCGCATCGTCGCGGACAGCCGCTCGCTCCCCGCGAGGTCCGCCAGCGCCTGGTGGAAGTGGATGCTGGCGGTGCCGACCGCGGGCCAGTCCTCGGCGTCCGCCGCCGCGCGCCCGTCCGCCAGCGCGCGTTCCAGTCCGGATAGGTCCACAGTGGACAATTCGGCGGCGCGGCGCAGGGCACCGCACTCGGTGGCGCGGCGGACGACGTAGAGGTCCTCGATGTCCTCGGTGGTCAGCTCGCGCACGAACACCCCGCGGTTCAGCTCGTGCACCGCCAGCCGTTCGTGGGCCAGCAGCTGGAACGACTCGCGCAGCGTGTTGCGCGAGACTCCCAGCGCCGAGCTGATCACCGGCTCGGACAGGCGTTCACCGGGGGCGAAGACACCGTCGGTGATGTACTGGCGCAGGATCGCCGCGACCCGTTCGGCGGTGCCGCTGCGTTCCAGCAGGTGCCGCTCGCTCCCCAGCCCCGAGGCATCGACGGTCATGGCACTACCCGACGCCGAGGTCGAAGTCGAGGCTGTACCGGTTGCCCGGCATGGCGCCCGCCGCCTTCGCGCCGTCGATCGGCAGGACGACGCCGTTGATGAACTTCGACTCGTCGCTCGCCAGGAACACGACCGCCTTCGCGACCTCCCACGCCTCGCCCACGCGGGCGGCCGGCGTGCTCGCGACCAGCTGGTGCTGCTTGGTTTCGAAGTCGTCCGGCGACGCGAGGGTGCCGCGCAGCAGTTCGGTGTCGATCGCGCCCGGGTTCACCGTGTTCGCCCGGACGCCCTGGTGCGCGTGGGCGACGGCGACCGACTTCATCAGCCCGACCAGCGCGTGCTTGGTGGCGTTGTAGACCGGGTCGCCGGGGCGGCCCATCACGCCGCCGTTGGACGACGTCGTGACGATGCTCCCGGCCCGCTGCTCGATCATGCGCGGCAGCACGGCGCGGGTGCCGAGGAACGCGGCGCGGACGTTCAGCGCGAAGATGTGGTCGAACTCGGCCAGCGTCGTGTCGGCCAGCGGCTTGCCGAGGTGGATGCCGACGTTGTTGAACAGCACGTCGACGCGGCCCGCCTCGGCGACAACGCCGTCGACGAACGCGGCCACCGCGGCCTCGTCGGTGGCGTCCACCACGGCGTGCCGGTACCCGCCGATCTCTTCCGCGGGCTCGCGGATGTCGGCGGCGTACACCGCGGCGCCCTCGGCGAGGAACTCCTTGACCGTCGCGAGGCCGATGCCCCGCGCGCCGCCGAAGACGACCGCCACCTTGCCGGCCAACCGACCCATGTCACTTCCCCGCTCTCAGTCGTGCTGTCTGCTCTTCGTCCACCGCGTAGTCCTCCGGCAGCCGGACGAGCGCGTCCGGCTGCCCGAGGTACCGCACGGCGACGCCGTACACCTCGCGCGCCGCGGCCACCGAGACGTACCCCTCGACGACGTCGGCGAGGACCGCCGCCACCGGCCGTTCGCGCGGCGGCCCGTGGCCGCCACCACCGGGCAGCGTGACGTCCACAATAGACTCGGGCGCCAGCGTCACCCGGCTTTTCGCGGGCAGGTCGGCACCTTCGCGCAAACCGAACCGTCCGGGTGTCCCCGCGGTTCCGCCGTCCACTCCGGACGCGGCGGTCCGCACGCGGTCGACGTTCCCGTTCACGCTCCAGGAATCCGCGCTCCGTGACCCCATCGTGGTCACCTGTCCGAGTCCGCCGCGCCACCGCCCCGCGCCGCCGGAATCCGGCCGCAGCTCCCGCGAAAGCTGGACCAGCGGCGCCATCGTCTCGATGACCTCGGTCGGCGTCGACCGCAGGCCGCTGGGAAATCCCGTGGTGCTGAGCCCGTCCTTGTCCACCCGGGCGCCCATGCCGCCGGTCTGGAAGACGTTGAGCATGAACCCGGGGCCACGCCAGATGGTCATCCACAGCGCGTCCGCGCTCGGCGCGATCGCGGCCCCGGGCAGCGCGCCGATCAGCAGCGACGGCAGGAAGTGCCCGATGAGGTGGCGCGACGCGACCGGCGCGGGCGGCAGGCAGTTCAGCACGGACCCTTCGGGCGCGGTGACGTGCACCGGCCGGAACGACCCGGCGTTGTGCGGCACCTCCGGCGAGATCGCCGCCTTGACCGCGAAGGACGCGTACGCCCGCGTGTAGTTCAGCACGACGTTGATCCCGCGCCGGCTCTGCGGCGACGAACCCGCGAAGTCGAGGTGGATCTCGTCGCCGTCCACAGTGGCCGTCACGCGCAGGACGACTTCTTCGTCGTCGAAGCCGTCGGTGGCGATTTCGTTGGTGTAGACGCCGTCCGGCAGTTCGCGCAGCGCGTCCCGCAGCGCCTTTTCGGACCGGTCCATGAGTTCGGCGGCTGGTTCGTCGAGCGAGTCGAGGTCCAGCTCGTCGAGCAGCCGCAGCAGGCTGGCCGCGCCGACCTCGTTGCCGGTGACCTGCGCGTACAGGTCCCCGATGGTCTCCTCCGGCGTCCGCACGTTGGCCCGGATCAGCCGCTCCAGATCGGCGTTGACCTCGCCCGCGCGCAGGAACTTCAGGATCGGCAGCCGGAGACCCTCTTCGAAGACTTCGTGGGCTTCGGCGGACACCAGCCGCCCGCCGATGTCGGGCGCGTGGCAGCAGGACGCGAACCACGCGACCAGCCTGCCGTCGCGGAACACCGGCGTCGCCACCGTGATGTCGTTGATCTGCCCGGCGGTCTGCCACGGGTCGTTGGTGAGCAGGACGTCGCCGGGTTCGAGCGTCTCCGGCGGGTGGGCCGCGACGAAGTGGTGCATGCCGGTCGCCATCGCGTTGATGTGCCCCGGCGTGCCGCCGACGGACTGGCCGATCATCTCGCCGCGCGAGTCGAACACCGCGCAGGCCAGGTCGAGCGATTCCCGCACCACGGCGGAGAAAGCCGTGTTGACGAGCGCGTTCTGCTGCTCGGCGAGGATCGAGTGCAGCCGGTTGCCGAACAACCCGACCACGATGGGGTCGACGCTCACACCGTCACCTCCAGCGCGGCGTCGTCCCGGACGACGCAGTGCGCACCGGGCGGGACGACCACGGTGGACTCGCGTTCCTCCACGATGGCCGGTCCGTCGATCCGCGTCCCGGGCCGCAGAAGGTACCGGTCGAAGATCGCCGTGTCGACAAATCCACCGGCGGCGGGGAAGTACGCCTTGCGGGTGCCCTTGCGCGCGTCACCCCCGGCGGCGCGCGCGGCCAGCCGCAGCGTGACGTCCGGCGCGGGCCCGCTCGAGACGACCCGCCAGTTCAGCACCTCGACGCCGACCTCGGGACCGGTCCGCCGGTAGAGCTCGCGGTAGGTCCGGGTGAACTCGCCGATCAGGGCCTCGGGCCAGCGGCCGCCGGACACGGGGACGCGGATTTCGTAGCCCTGCCCGGCGTAGCGCATCTCGGCGACCCGGCGGTGCGTCACGTCGGCGACCCCGGACTTCGCCAGCAGCGCTTCGCCCTCGGCCTCCATCTCGGCGAACAGCGCGTCGACCTGCTCCCACGCGAGGTCGTGCACGGCCGCGCGGGCCGAGCGCACGAAGTCGAACGCCAGCGGCGCGGTGAGGAACCCGGCCGCACTCAGCACCCCGGCGGCGGGCGGCGCGACGACCGACGGCGCCCCGAGCGCCCGCGCGACACCGGCGCCGTGCACCGGGCCCGCGCCGCCGAAGGTGTACATCGGCAGCTTCGCGGGGTCGTGCCCGCGCTCGACGGCGTGCACGCGCGCGGCGTTGGCCATGTCCTCGTTGACGCTGGTGTGGATGCCCCAGGCGGCCTCTTCGACGCTCACCCCGAGCGGATCGGCGATCTTGTCCCGGAGCACCGCTCTCGCGCCCTCGGCGTCCAGGCGCATGCCGCCGCCGAGGAAGTAGCCCGGGTCGAGGTAGCCGAGCACCAGGTCGGCGTCGGTGACCGTGGGCTCGGTACCGCCGCGGCCGTAGCAGACGGGGCCGGGCTCGGACCCCGCCGAGTCGGGCCCGGCGGTCAGCAGCCCCAGCGCGTCGATGCGCGCGATCGACCCGCCGCCGACGCCGATCTCGATCATGTCCGTGACCGGCACCTGCACCGGCAGCCCGGAGCCGGGCAGCAGCCGGTACTTGCGGTCCACCTCGAACTGGTGCGTGACCAGCGGCGCGCCGCCCGCGATCAGGCACAGCTTCGCCGTCGTGCCGCCCATGTCGAAAGCCAGCAGGTCGGCCGGACCGACCGCGGCCGCGGCGAGCGCCCCGCCCGCCGGCCCGGACTCCAGGATCCGGATCGGGTGCCGGGCCGCGGTGTCGACGGTCGCCAGCCCGCCGTTGGACAGCATGATGTGCGGCGCCCCGGCGATCCCGAGCCGCCGCAAGCGGCGTTCGAGGTCGCGCAGGTAGCGCTCGGTGAGGTCCTGGACGTAGACGTTCGCGACCGTCGTCGACGCGCGCTCGAACTCGCGGATCTCGGGGACGACGTCGGAGGAGAGCGCGACCCTGAGCGAGGGTGCGACCTCGGCGAGGAGCTCCGCCACCCGCCGTTCGTGCGCCGGGTTCGTGAACGCGTGCAGGAAGCAGACCGCGACGGCTTCGATCCCGCGGTCCGCCAGTTCCCGCCCGAGCCTTACAACGTAAGCCTCGTCGAGCGCGGTCCGGACGGTTCCGTCCGCGAGGATCCGCTCCGGAACGTCGAAGCGCAGGTGCCGCGGGACCAGCGGCGCGGGCAGTTCGAGGTGCAGGTCGTACAGCTCGTAGCGGTGCTCGCGGCGCATCTCCAGGACGTCGCGGAAGCCGGCGGTGGCGAGCAGCGCCGTCCGCGAGCCCGTGCGCTCGATCAGCGCGTTGGTCACCAGCGTCGTCCCGTGCACCACCTGCGTCACGTCGGAAGCGGCGATCCCGGCGTCCGCGAGCAGCGCGGCCAGCCCCTCCTCGACCGCGCGCGCGGGCTCGTCGTGTGTGGTCAGGACCTTGCCGACGGCGGCGATGCCGGCGTCGTCCACCGCGCACAGGTCGGTGAACGTGCCACCGATGTCGACGCCGAGCCTCATGTCCGGTACCACCGCGGCGACGTGTTCAGCGGCGGCTTCAGCTTGGCCTTCACCACCAGCACGTTCGGCTCGTCGGACTCGACGAACTCGCCGAGCAGCCGCCGGAACGCCCGCCCGAAGCCGGACACGCGGTCGGCGTGCACGCCGAAGGACCGCGCGAGCCCGACGAAGTCCGGACTGTCCCAGTCGACCCCGCGGTGCGGCACGCCCTCGCGGTCCTGGTCGTAGCGCAACATCCCGTAGCCGCCGTCGTCGACGAGCACCACGGTGACCGGCAGCTGTTCCTGCGCGAGCGTCGCGAGGTCGCCGCAGCCGTAGAGGAACCCGCCGTCGCCGGTGATGCAGATGGCCCGCCCGGTGCCGGCCGCCGCCGCGCCGAGCGACGCCGGGAAGCCGTACCCGAGGGTGCCCCAGCCCATCGGGTAGGCGAGCTTGCGCGGCGCCCGCACGCGGTGGAAGCCGCCGACCCAGTACCCGGCGACGCACATGTCGGACACCAGCACGGCGTCGGTGGGCAGCACCTCGTCCAAAGTGGACAGGAAGTCGTACGCCTGCGGTTCTTCGTCGCGGATCCGCTGGCGCACGCGGCGGCCGATGCCGGCCAGCCGCAGGGTGATGTCCCCGAGCCCCGGCCGCTGCTTCGGCAGCAGCCGTTCGACGATCGACCGCGCGTCGCCGACCAGCGTCAGGTCCGGCGCGTAGTTCTTGGCGGCGTCGTCGGCGTCGACGTTGACCGCGATCAGCTTGGGCGGCTTCGGCATCCGCCAGTTCTGCGTCATCAGCCCGTCGAAGTCGGTGCCGATGGCGAGCACGACGTCGGCCTCGTCCCACAGCTCGCCGACCTCCGGCGTGTGCACCGGGTTCGGCGCCAGGCACGGGTGGTCCAGCGGCAGCAGCCCGCGGGCGGCGAAGGTGGTGATCACCGGCGCGGCGAGCTTCTCCGCGAGCGCCCCGATCGCGTCGCCCGCCCCGGAGCGCAGCGCGCCGCCCCCGGCCCAGATCAGCGGCTGCCGCGCGTCGGACAGCATCGCCTCGGCCCGCGCGAGGTCCGGAACGTCGACGTCCGGCTTGCGGTGCGGCGCGGGCGGACGCCGGTGCGGGACGGTCTCGCGCAGGTAGTCGGTCGGCACGCCGAGGTAGACGGGCCCGCTCTGCGGCTGCAGCGCGAGCCGCGCCGCGCGGTGCACGGTGGTGCCGATCTGGTCGGCGGCCCGCACCGTGAAGCCGCCCTTGGTCACCGGCGCGAACATGGCCTGCTGGTCCGAGGTCTCGTGCAGCACACCGCGGACGACGCCAGGCCGCCGCAGCGTCGACGGGATGTCGGTGGCGACGACCAGCACCGGAGCCGCGGAAGCCATCGCTTCGCCGACCGCGCCGAGGGTGTTCGCGGCGCCCGGCCCGGTGGTCACGAGGGCGACGCCGAGCTTCCCGGTCGCGCGCGCGTACCCGTCGGCGGCGTAGCCCGCGGTCTGTTCGTGCCGCACCCCGACGAGCTTGATGCGGGTCTCGGACAGCGCCTCCCACAACGGCAGGTTGTGCACGCCCGGGAGGCCGAAGACGATCTCCGTCCCGAGCGCTTCCAGCGCGTCCACCAGCTCCCGAGCACCACTCACAGCCACGTCGCGGATACTGCCAGATCGTTGAACGATCTGGCAATCGACCCCTAGACGATGTTGTGCTCCGCCGGTGCGGTATCGGCGTTCTCGAACCGCCGCACGTCCAGCTCCGCGATGTCCACCGACGTCGGCAGACCCAGGTAGAGGTCCCGGACCAGCTCGCCGGCCGCCGGGCCCATCTGGAAGCCGTGCCCGGAAAAACCGGTCGCGTAGAGGAACCGCGACAGCAGGACGCTTTCCCCCACGATCTGGTTGCGGTCCGGCGTGACTTCGTACAAGCCGGCCCAGGCCGCGCGGATCCCCGCGTCCAGTACGGCCGGGATCCTGCGGCCCGCGACCTCGGCCAGCTTGGGCAGCCACTCGCCCGCCTCGTAGCGCGTGTCGAACCCGGGGAAGCCGTCGTCCTCGCAAACGGACATCGCCAGACCTGCACCTTCGCGGTGGAAGTAGAACGCCGACGGCAGCTCGATGGTCAGCGGGAGCGATTCCGGCAGCCCGGGCACCGGCCCGGTGAACACGACCTGCCGCCGGAACGGCCGAACCGGCAGGTCCAGACCGGCCAGCTCCCCCACCCGGCCCGACCACGCACCCGCCGCGCAGACCACCGCGCCGGTCCGGACGAACCCCGCGGTCGTGCGGACACCGGTCAGGACGGCACCGTCCCGTTCGATGCCGATCACCTCGACGCCGGTCCGCAGCTCCGCACCGCACGCCCGCGCGGCGCGCGCATACCCCTGGACAACGGCGTCCGGAGTCGCTTTCGCGTCGTCCGGAGACCAGAGCGCCGCCAGGATCCCGTCCGTCTCGAGCAGCGGGAGCACCGCCTTCGCTTCCGCGGGGTCCAGCAGGTGGCTGCGGACGCCGTACTCCCGCTGCAACTCCGCGCAATGTCCGATTGCGGTCACGTCCGCGGGGTCGGTGAGCAGGTACAGGTAGCCGTCCCGGCGGAAGTCGATCTCGACGCCGAAGTCGCGCGAGAAAGCGCTGTACGCGGCTAGCCCGCGCAGGCCGAGCTCGACGTTCACACGGCTGGTGAACGACGACCGGATGCCGCCCGCGGCCTTCGCCGTCGAACCCTCGCCGAGCCCGCCGCGCTCCAGGAGCAGGACGTCGACGCCGGCTTCCGCCAAGCGGAACGCGCAGCTCACCCCGATCACACCGCCGCCGATCACGACGCACTCGGCCATCGGTGGCAAGGACGTTTCCCCAGGCCCGCGGAAGGTCATACTCGCCAATGTAGAACGTGATCCACCCACGGCGGCCGAGCGCGTAGAGTCGGCCTGCCGAGTGCGGAAGGTGATGTCCCATGGCGATGATGCCCGTGACCGACTCGATGTTCCTCCTCGTCGAAACGCGCGAGCATCCGATGCACGTGGGCGGTCTGCAGCTGTTCAAGAAACCCGACGGCGCCGGCCCGGACTACCTGCGCGACGTCCGCCGGAACCTGCTCGAATCCGACAACATGCGCTCGGTGTTCCGGCGCCGCCCGGCCCGTCCCGTCAACACGATGGGGCACGTGGCCTGGTCCACCGACGCCGACCTCGAACTCGACTACCACTTCCGGCACTCCGCGCTGCCGCAGCCGGGCCGCGTCCGCGAACTGCTGGAACTCACCAGCCGCTGGCACAGCACTCTGCTCGACCGGCACCGGCCGCTCTGGGAGACCCACCTCATCGAGGGCCTCGCCGACGGCCGGTTCGCCGTCTACACCAAGGTCCACCACGCGCTGATGGACGGCGTCTCGGCGCTGCGTCAGCTGCAGGGCACGCTCTCGGACGACCCGGCGGACCTGGATTGCCCGCCGTGGTGGGGCAGCCGGCGCAAGCCCGGCGAAGGCCGCGTCAAGCGCCCGCGGTCCTTCCTCCAGACCGCGGGCAGGACCGCCAACCAGCTCGCGAGCCTGGCGCCGGCCGCGATGAAGGTGGCGCGCGAAGCGTTCGGTGAACACACGTTAACGCTGCCCGGACAGGCGCCGCGCACGATGTTCAACGTGCCGATCGGCGGCGCGCGGCGGTTCGCGGCCCAGTCGTGGTCGCTGGAGCGCGTCCGGAAGGTCGCCACCGCGGGCGGGGTGTCGCGCAACGACGTCGTGCTCGCGATGTGCTCGGGCGCGCTGCGGGACTACCTCATCGAGCAGCGCGCACTGCCGGACGCGCCGCTCGTCGCGATGGTGCCGGTGTCGCTGCGCCGCCAGAACGACCCCGGCGAAGCGGCGGGCAACAACATCGGCGCACTGCTGTGCAACCTCGCCACCGACCTGCCGGACGCGGGCAAGCGGCTCGTCACGATCCACCAGTCGATGCGCAACGGCAAGCGGCTGTTCTCGGAACTGACGCCGTTGCAGACGCTGTTGTTATCCGCGGTCAACGTCGCGCAGCTCGGCGTCTCGCCGATCCCGGGCATCGTCAACAACACGCGCCCGCCGTTCAACCTGGTGATCTCGAACGTGCCCGGTCCGCGCAAGCAGATGTACTGGAACGGCGCGCAGCTCGACGGCATCTACCCGGCGTCGGTGCTGCTCGACGGCCAGGCCGTGAACATCACGCTGACCAGCAACGGCGACAATCTCGACTTCGGCGTGACGGGCTGCCGCCGCAGCGTCCCGCACCTGCAGCGGATCCTGACGCACCTCGACACGGCGCTCGTCGAACTGGAAGCGGCGGTCCGGTAGCCCGCTGATCGGCACCGCACTGCGCCATCGGAAGGAAACTTTCCGAACTCCGCGGCCAAACCCTGGTCAGCCGGCTCGCCGCGCTCTTACCGTGACGGCGATCAGTTCCCGGGAGAGGAGCAGGAAATGACCGAGGTGTGGACGACTCCCGACTTCGTCGAATACGAAACCCCCATGGAGGTCACCGCCTACGCGGCTCGCATGGCGGACTGACGTGCCCGTCGAGCCGCTCGCGGAAAGCGCGTTCATCGCGGCCCTGCGCGGTCTTTCGCACCGGTACTGGGGCACGCACCCGTTCCACCACCGGCTGCACGCGGGCGAGCTCGACGCGCACGAACTGCGGCTCTGGGCCGCGAACCGGTGGTACTACCAGCAGGTGCTGCCGCAGAAGGACGCGGCGATCATCAGCAACTGCCCGCTGCCGGAGATCCGGCGCCAGTGGCTCGACCGGATCGTCTACCACGACGGGACGAGCGCCGGCAGCAGCGGCACCGAACGCTGGCTGCGGCTCTGCGAAGCGGTCGGCCTCGACCGCGAAGAGGTGCTCGACGAGCGCCACGTCGCCCCCGGAGTCCGGTTCGCCGTCGACGCGTACGTGACTTTCGCGCGCACGAAACCGTGGTGGGAGGCGGTCGCTTCCGGACTGACGGAGATGTTCGCCGGCCACCTGATGCGGCAGCGCGTCGCGGACATGCTCGCGCACTACCCGTGGATCGCGCCGGCAGACCTCGCGTACTTCACCAACCGCATCGACAAGGTCGCCGGCGAAGGCAAGGACACGCTCGACATCGTCGTCCGCCACTGCGTGACGCGCGAACAGCAGGACCGGGCGATCGCCGCGCTGTCGTTCAAGTGCGACGTCCTGTGGTCCGTGCTGGACGCCGTCGAGCGGGCGGCGCGGTGATCACGGCGGGATCGGTGCCGCAGCTCCGGCGGGGTGTCCGATTGTCCTTCGACCACGTCCGGGAGACGCACGTGCTGCTGTTCCCGGAGGGCGTCCTGGTGCCGAACGCGACCGCGGCCGCGGTCCTCGAACTCTGCGACGGCGCCCGCAGCGTCACCGACATCACCGCGGTGCTGGAGCGGCGCTACACCGGCGTCCGCGCGCAGGACGTCCTCGACGTGCTGGCGCGGCTGGGCGAACGGCGGGTCGTCGCATGGACGTGACACCGCCGCTGGGCCTGCTGGCCGAACTGACCCACCGCTGCCCGCTGCACTGTCCTTATTGCTCCAACCCGCTGGAGCTGACCAAGCGGGACGCCGAACTGTCCACCGCGGACTGGCTGTCGGTGCTGTCCCAGGCGCGCGAGCTGGGCGTGCTGCAGGTGCACCTGTCCGGCGGTGAGCCCCTGCTCCGGCCGGACCTGCCGGAGCTGGTGGCGCACGCGAGTTCGCTCGGCTGCTACGTCAACCTGGTCACCTCCGGGCTCGGGCTGACGTCCGCGCGGCTGTCCGGTCTCGTCGAGCGCGGGCTGGCGCACGTCCAGCTGTCGGCGCAAGGGTCGATACGGGACCGTGCCGACGAACTCGCCGGTGCGCGGGCGTTCGACCACAAGCTCGCCGCGGCCGCGGCGGTCAAGGCCGCCGGGCTACCGCTCTCGCTCAACGTCGTCCTGCACCGGCGCAACCACGACCAGGTCGCCGGCATCATCGACCTGGCCGAGCGGATGGGCGCGGACCGCCTGGAGCTGGCGAACACCCAGTACTACGGCTGGGCGCTGCGCAACCGCGACGCGCTGATGCCCACGCCGGAGCAGCTCGCCGTCGCAGAGCCGATCGTGCGCGCGGCCGTCACGCGGTTGCGCGGCGCGATGGAGATCGTCTACGTCGTCGCGGACTACCACGAGCCGTACCCGAAGCCGTGCATGCACGGCTGGGGCGCGCGGCAGCTGACCGTCGCGCCGGACGGCACCGTGCTGCCCTGCCCGGCCGCGTCTGCGATCACGACGCTGCGGTTGTCCTCGGTGCGGGACACCCCGCTGGCCGACATCTGGTACCGCTCGGAGTCGTTCAACGCCTACCGCGGCGAGGACTGGATGACCGAGCCGTGCCGCACGTGCGACCGCCGCGAGCTCGACTTCGGCGGCTGCCGCTGCCAGGCGTTCCTGCTCACCGGCGACGCGGCGGCGACCGATCCGGTGTGCTCGCGGTCGCCGCGGCGGGACGTCGTCGACCTGGTGCTCGCCCGCCCTCCGGTCGCCGGCCTGGTGATGCGCCGGTGAGGGTGATCCTGCTCGGCACCGCGGCGGGTGGCGGCTGTCCGCAGTGGAACTGCGCGTGCCGCCTCTGCACGGCCGGGCTGCCGCCGCGGACGCAGGACTGCGTCGCGGTCAGCGCGGACGGCGCCGGCTGGTTGCTGCTCAACTGCTCGCCGGACATCCGGGCGCAGATCCTCGGGACGGCCGCGCTGCGCGCCGGACCGGGTCCGCGGGACATCCCGTTGCGCGGGGTGCTGCTCACCGACGCCGAACTCGACCATTCGCTCGGCCTGCTGATGCTCCGCGAGGCGGGCGGGCTCCCGGTGTGGGCGCCGGACGCGGTGCTGCGGGCGCTGACGCCGTTCCGCGAGATCGTCGACGGCTACGGGGGCTGGACCTGGTCGTCCCCGGCGGACCTGCCGGGACTGCGGGTCCGGACGCTGCCGGTGAGCGACAAGAAACCGAAGTACGTGTCCTCCGCCGAGGCCGGGCCGTGGGTGGTCGCCTACCGGATCGAGGACCTCGCGACCGGCGGCGTGCTGGTGTACGCGCCGTGCCTGAAGAGCTGGCCCGCCGGGTTCGACGCGTTCGTCGCGGACGCGGACCTCGTACTGCTGGACGGGACGTTCTACGCGCCGGACGAGATGGCCGGGGTCGGCGGACCGGACCAGCTCGCGATGGGGCACCTGCCGATCACCGCGAGCCTGGCCCGGATCGCCGGGCGGCCCTGGGCGTTCACCCACCTCAACAACACGAACCCGGTGCTGGACCCGGCGTCCGCCGAGCACGCCGCCGTGCTCGCCGCGGGCGCCCTGCTGCCCCCGGACGGCACGGAGTTTTCGCTCTAGGCGATGCCTCCGGGAGCGGCCCCGGCCACCTGGACGGCATCGGCGGCGATCCGGTCGATCTCGGCCAAGCCATCCGACGCCAGCACGATGTCGGCGGCGGCGATCCTCGCCTCGACGTGTAGTTCGAGACGCCGACGTGCCGGATCTTCCCGGCGTCGAAGAAGTTCACGCCGAGGTCGCGCGCGTGGTGGATCGCCGCGATCGCGGTGTCCTCGTCGAACGCGCCCCAGTCGCCGCCCAGCTGCCAGGTGCCGAAGGCGACCTTCGGCACTTCGAGGCCGCTGCGCCCCAGGAATAAACCCCCAAATAACTCTTTGACAGTCGTGCCAGACTGTCTCCATGCCGCACGACCACCTCCGGGTACTGGCCCACCCGCTCCGCATGCGCATCCTGTCGCTCCTGACGGGCACGGCGATGAGCGCCGCCGAAGCCGCACGCGAGCTCGGCGAGACGCAGGCGAACACCAGCTACCACCTCCGCCGCCTCCACGACGCGGGCCTGCTGGAGGTGGCCGAGGAAGTCCACATCCGCGGCGGCCGCGCGAAGCGCTACCGGCACCACCCGGAGTCGGGCAAGCGGCTCACGAGCCGCGACCCGGGCGAAGAGCGATTGCTGACGAAAGCGATCGCGGCGGAGCTGGTGCGCCGCGCCGATTCGCGCGCGGCGAGCCGCCCGGCGTCCTTGACCGACGCCGAACTGTGGGTGGCCCCGGAGGTGTGGACGCGGCTGCTGAAGCAGGCGACGGAGCTGAGCCAGGAGCTGCACGACGCGGCCCAGCCACCCCGGACGCCGGGGACGGTCCGGGTCAGCGCCAGCGTCGCCCTGTTCGAGCTGACCGACGGTTCGACGGAACCGCGATGAGCGCGCTCGCCTTCCCCGGTTCCCCGGAGCCGCTCGCGAAACTCCCCGGACCGTCCCGCACCCGACCACTCGCTCCCAGAATCGGACCAGTCCTGTGATCCCACTGCTCGCCCCACTGCGCGAAAACCGCTTCCGCGCCCTCGTCACCGGCCGCACGTTCGCCGACTTCGCCAACGCCGTCGCACCCTTCGCGCTCGCCTTCGCCGTCGTCGACCTGACCGGTTCGGCCGTGGACCTCGGGCTCGTCGTCGGAGCGCGGTCGCTCGCCAACGTGCTGCTCGTGCTGTTCGGCGGCATGCTGGCCGACCGGTTGCCGCGGTCGGTGATCCTGCAAGGCACCGAAACCGCGGCCGCCCTCACGCAGGCCGCCATCGCCGCGAGTGTCCTCTGCGGATTCGCGTCCATCCCGCTGCTGGTCGGGCTCAGCCTGGTCAACGGCGCCGTCTCGGCGATCTCCCTCCCCGCGGCGGCCTCGCTGACGCCGTTGACCGTCCCGGCGTCGCAGCTCGCGCAGGCGAACGCGCTGGTCCGGCTGCTCTCCAACGTCGGCCGCATCGCCGGAGCCGGGCTCGCCGGGATCCTCGTCGCCTTCGCCGGGTCCGGCTGGGCGCTCGCCGGCAACGCCGTGCTGTTCCTCGCCGCCGCGCTGACCTACCGCCGGATCCGCCTGCCGCGCGGCGAACGGGTGCCCGGCAGCCGTCCCCTCGCCGAGCTCGCGGAAGGGTGGCGGGAGTTCCGCGCGCGGGCCTGGGTGTGGCTGGTGGTGCTGCAGTTCATGGTGGTCAACGCGGTGACCGCGGGCGCGCTGCTGGTGATCGGCCCGCTGGTCGCCGACGACACCTTCGGCCGCACCGGCTGGGGACTCGCGCTGGCCGCCCAGACGGCCGGATCGCTGCTCGGCGGCGTCATCGCCGCGCACTGGCAGCCACGGCGGATGCTCCTGATCGGCGTCGCGCTCGTCGTGGCCGACGCCCTGCCGATGCTCGCCCTCGGCGAGACCCCGTACCTGCTGCCGCTGCTGCTCGCGATGTTCCTCGCGGGTGTCGCGATCGAGCAGTTCGCCGTCGCGTGGGACGTGTCGCTGCAGGAGAACATCCCGCCCGAGAAGCTCGCCCGGGTGTACTCCTACGACATGCTCGGCTCGTTCGTCGCGATGCCGCTCGGCCAGATCGCCGCGGGCCCGCTGGCCGAGCACGCCGGCCGCGAAGCGACGCTCCTCGGCGGCGCCACCCTGGTCGTCGCGGCGACCGCGATCGTGGCCGTCCACCCCCAGGTGCGCGGGCTGGTCCGCCGGCGCCGGAGCCCGGCGGACTCGCACTAACGGCTGGCGCGGGGTTCCGGCGTCAGGTCGCGGTGGCCGTCGAGACGCCACCAGCTCTCCAGTGTCTCGCGCAGCGCCTTCAGCAGCTCCCCACCGGTTTCCAGCGGGACCAGAGCGGCCTTCCCGTCGTCCACGCGCAGGGCCGCCGACAAGCGGTTGCCCTGCTCGACCAGCCCCACCACCACCCGGGTGGGCCGCCCGGCCGCGTCGGTGGTCGGGATGGCTCGTTCATAGCGCCAGCCTTCAGCGTTCACCCGGCCGACAGTGGCACAGCTTTCCCCGCTCCGGCCGCCGGTTCACCCTAAGGAGGGTCAGCTGGGCGACCAGGGCCGCACTTCCTCCAGCAGCTTCGCGACGGCGAGCACCAGGTCGTCCGAGTGGCGCGGGCCGACGATCTGCAGGCCCACCGGCAGCCCCGCCGACGTCCGCCCCGCCGGGACGCTGATCGCCGGCTGCTGAGTCATGTTGAACGGGTAGGTGAACGGCGTCCACTCCGGCCATTCGCTCAGCCCGCTGCCCGGCGGCACGTTGTGGCCCGCCTCGAACGCCGCGATCGGGAGGGTCGGGGTGATCAGCACGTCGTAGCGCGTGTGGAACTCGCCCATCAGGATGCCCAGCGCCGCGCGCTCGGCCGTCGCGTCGAGGTAGTCGCTCGCGCTCCACGTCTTGCCGAGCTCCCAGACCTTGCGCAGGCCCGGGTCGGTGCGGTCCTCGGAACCCGGCGGGAACGTGCCGAGCAGCTTCGCCGCGCCCGACGACCACAGGATGTCGAACGCCGGTTTCGGGTCCGCGAACCCGGGATCGGTCTCCTCGATGTGCAGGCCCGCGTCACCCAGCGCGCGCACCGCCGCGGCGACGATCGCCGCCACCTCCGGGTCGACGTCGACGTAGCCGAGCGTCGGCGAGAACGCCGCGATCAGGCCGCGCACGTCCCGCCGGACGGCCTCGCGGAACGACGCCACCGGCGGCGCCAGCGCGGCCGGGTCGCGGTGGTCCGGGATCGACAGGACGTCCAGCAGCAGCGCGGTGTCGTCCACCGAACGCGCCATCGGGCCGGCGTGCGAGAGCGGACCGAACGGGCTCGCCGGGTACAGCGGGATGCGGCCGTGCGTCGGCTTGAGCCCGACGATGCCGCAGAACGACGCCGGGATCCGCACCGAGCCACCGCCGTCGGTGCCGACCGACAGCTCACCCATCCCGGCCGCGACCGCCGCCGCGCTGCCGCCGCTCGACCCGCCCGCGGTCTTGGACGGGTCGACGGGGTTGCGCGTGATGCCGCACAGCGGACTGTCCGTGACGCCCTTCCACGCGATCTCGGGCGTGGTCGTCTTGCCCAGCAGCACCAGGCCCGCCTCGCGCATCCGCGCGGCGACCGGGCTGTCGACGTCCCACGGCTGGTCCGGACTGATGCTCCGCGAGCCGCGGACGGTCGGCCAGCCCTGGGTGAGGAACATGTCCTTGATCGACGCGGGCACGCCGTCGAGCCAGCCGATCGGGTTCCCGTCCCGCCAGCGGATCTCGGACGCCTTGGCCTGCTCCAGCGCCCGGTCGGCGTCGACGAGGCAGTAGGCGTTGCACTCGCCGTCCCGGGCTTCGATGGCCTGCAGCGCGTTCTGGGTCGCCTCGATCGGCGAAAGCTCACCGGTCGCGTAGGCGGCGACGAGCTCGCTGGCGGTCAGCATCCTGTCGTTCATCCGGCTCCCTGGTTCCCCGACGGCACGTAGCCGAGCGTCTTGTCGACGACATTGCGCAGCGGCTCCCCAGCCTGCCAGCGGCGGAAGTTCTCGGTGAACACCTCGACGAGCGTGTTCCGCCAGCCGACGAAGTCACCGGACATGTGCGGCGAGACGAGCACGTCCGGCAGCGTCCACAGCGGGCTTTCCGGCGGCAGCGGCTCGGTGTCGAAAACGTCGAGCGCGGCGCCGGCGATGGACTTGCTCCGGAGCGCGTCCACCAGGTCGGACGTCACCACCAGCTCGCCCCGGCCGACGTTGACGAACCGCGCCGACGGCTTCATCGCGGCGAACGCGCGCGCATCGAACATGCCCTTGGTGTACTCGGTCAGCGGCGCCACGGCGACGACGTAGTCGGCGTGCGGCAGCACCTCGGTGAGCCGCGCGGACTCGTGCACGACACCGAAGTCGGGATCCCCGGTCCGCTCCCGGCGCCCGGCACCGCTGACCCGCATCCCGGCGGCGCGCAGCAGCCGCGCGATGGCCCGGCCGATCGGCCCGGTGCCGACGACCACCACCTCGCGGCCGGCGATCCGCTCGCTCTCGCGGTGCAGCCAGCGGCCCTCGCGCTGCAGGTCGTGCGACCGCGCGAAGTCCTTCGCGAACGCGAGGACGACGCCGAGCACGTACTCCGCGATGGCGTCGTCGAAGACTCCCCGCGAATTGGTCAGGACCACGTCGCTCTCCACCAGCCCGGGGAACAGCACCGGGTCGACGCCCGCGCTCGCGATGTGCAGCCAGCGCAGGCGATCGGCCGCGTACCAGGCGCCCGGCACGGCCGTGGAGAGGAAGTCGTAGACGAACAGCGCGTCGGCTCCGGACAACGCTTCGGGCAGGCCCGCCGCGTCCGTGTAACGCACGACCGCCCCGGATTCGACAGCACGCATGTCCGGTGGGCGCTGCTCGCCACAGAGCACTGCCAGGACCGGGGCTTCCTGGTTTTCCGAGGCGATCACGTTGACACGGTAAAAGCGGCTCGTATGATTGTCAACAATCCGAGGAACGACCCCCGGAGCACCGGACGTGTCATCAAGTGCAGACGTATTCCGGAGGCTGAGCCTTGGATTTCGACTTCCTGGCGTTCGAAGGCCCGCTCGCCCAGCGGGGCATCGGCGTGATCGCCCCCTTCGACCTCGCGCTGGAGCGCGAGCTCTGGCGGTGGGTCCCGATGGAGGTGTCCCTCCACCTCGCCCGCACGCCCTACGAGCCGGTGCCGGTCAGCATGGAGATGGCCCGCCTCGTCAGCGACAGCCACCACCTGGCCAGCGCCACCCGCGACGTCCTGCACGTCGAGCCCGAGGTCGTCGCGTACCTCTGCACGTCCGGCAGCTTCGTCAACGGCGTCGACTACGAGCGCTCGCTGACGAAGGCGATCTGCGACGCCGGCGCGCCGGACGCCGTCACGACCTCGGGCGCGCTGGCCGAGGTGCTGCACCAGCTCGACCTCCACCGCGTGTCGGTGCTTACGCCGTACGACGGCGACCTCACCAAGGCCCTGCACGACTTCCTCGGCGAGCTGAACGTCGAGACCGTCGCCAGCGACCACCTCGGGCTCGGCGGCGGCATCTGGAAGGTCAGCTACCGGACCATCGCGGAGCGCATCCTCGCCGCTGACCACGGCGAAGCCGAGGCGATCTTCGTCAGCTGCACCAACCTCCCCACCTACGACCTGATCGAGCCGCTGGAGACCGCGCTCGGCAAGCCGGTGCTCACCGCCAACCAGCTGACGATGTGGGCGTGCCTGCGGCGCATGGGCCTCCCCATCGTCGGCCCCGGGAAGTGGCTTCGTGACGTGTCGTGACAGAGCGCGCCCGCCCGGCGCCCGGAGCGACTTCGACGTGGACGAACATGTCGGGGAGCGCCCGGCAGGTCGTGAAGGTTTTCCTTGACCACCCCTCTAGCATTGTCGACAATTTGCGTCCCTCCGGAGGTTCCGTGACCACCATCGGCTTCATCTACCCCGACCACGCGGCCGAAGACGACTACCCGCTGGCCGAGCAGCTGCTCGGCGGGATGGCCGCCGACGAGGGCGACATCCGGCTCGCGGTCGAGCACATCTACGGCACCGACAAGCACGCGGTGGCGGAACTGCTCGACCTCGGCAGCGAAAGCCGCCTCGCCGATGGCGCCGCGCTGCTCAAGAAGCACGAGCCCGACGCGATCATCTGGGCCTGCACGAGCGGCAGCTTCGTCTACGGCTGGGACGGCGCCCGCGACCAGGCCGACCGCCTGTCCGCCGTCGCCGGGGTTCCGGCCTCCAGCACCTCCTTCGCGTTCGTGCACGCCGCGCGCGCCCTGGACGTCAAGCGTGTCGCCGTGGCCGCCAGCTACCCGGACGACATCGCCCGGCTGTTCGTCGACTTCCTCAAGGCCGGCGGCATCGAGGTCGTCTCGATGGCGAGCGCGGACATCATCACGGCGGCCGAGGTCGGCGCCATGCCCCCGGAGGCCGTCGTGGAGCTCGCCGTGCGCCACGACCACCCGGCTGCCGACGCCGTTCTCGTGCCGGACACCGCCATGCGCACCCTCGGCGAGATCAACGCCATCGAAGCCGCGCTGAAGAAGCCCGTGCTGACCGCCAACCAGGTCACGGTGTGGGAGGGGCTGCGCCTGACCGGGCGGCACCGCCTCGTCCGCTCGCTCGGCGCCCTCTTCCGGCACCTGCCGGACGGGGGCGCCTGACATGGCCCTGCCGCCGGGCATGCTGCCCGAGATCGAGCCGGTCAGCCGCGAGTCGACGGCCGCCGTCATCGCTCGTCAGCTGCGTGACGCGATCATGACCGGCGCCCTCCCGCCCGGCACCCAGCTCGGCGAGACCGAGCTGGCCGCACGGTTCCAGGTGTCACGGGGGCCGCTCCGGGAGGCCATGCAGCATCTGGTCTCCGAGGGACTCCTGCGCAGCGAGCGGCACCGCGGGCTGTTCGTGATCGACCTCGAGCCCGGGGACGTCTACGACATCTATGCAGCTCGAACGGCGATCGAACGCGCCGCCATGCTTCGCGCCCTGCGGGGCGGGGACCGTGACCGGATCGCGGACCTGCTCGAACACACCGTCGCGGAGATGGCGACCGCCGCGAGTGAAGACGATCCGAACGCGCTCTCCACCGCGGACCTCAAGTTCCACGAGGCCCTCATCGGCGCTTCGGGCAGCAAGCGGCTCGTCCGGATGGCCCGGACGCTCCTCATCGAGACGCGGATGTGCCTCACCGCGCTGCAAAGCACGTACCAGCGGGTCGAAGAACGCGTGGAAGAGCACACGAAGCTCATCCAGGCGCTGCGGGACGGCGACGAGGAGACCGCGCTGGCGCTCCTCGAGGCGCACATGGAGGACGCGGTGCAGCGGCTCGCGCCCGGCACCAGCCTCCGGGACGGGCACGCGCCGCCGGTACCGGGAAACGCGTGACCGGAGGGCCGCCAAGCGCGATCGCAGGGGCGACACGCGGACCGTGACGGACGGTCCGCGCACCTCGGAGGCCGGTTCCTCCGCCCAGGCCGCCGCTGCGGCCCGCTCGTCCGCCCACGCCGCCGGCTCATCCGCCGCTTCGTCCAGCCCATCCGCCGCTGCGGCCGGTTCCTCCGCCGACGGCGCCGGCTCGGCCACGGATGCGGCCGATTCGTCCAGCCAGGCGGCCGGCTCCTCTCCCCAGGCGGACCCTTCGTCCGCCCAAGCGCCGGGCTCGTCCACCCACGTCGGCTCGTCAAGCCGGACGGACACCATGTGCGCCCGGCTGGACGGCACGCGTGCGTGGACGGCCGGCACGGGTATCGGGAAGCAGTCCCTGGGCACTCTGCACGCGCAGTCAGCCGGCACGGCGCACCCCCAGCACCGGCTGGCCGCCCCGGCCGTCGCGGAAGTCGGGTGACCACGGCCAGCGGCCGTGCTCGTCCGCGTGGACCAGTTGCAGCGCACGGATTTCCGGACCGTACAAGGCGACCGCGAAAACCAGGTGCGCCGACGGCTCCGTCAGCGGGACGACCTCGACCAGCGGGCCGTCCCGCAGCGGAATGCGTTCCCCCGGCTCGGGTGGCGACGCGTGCAGTGCGTGCGACGCCAGGTCGTTGAGCAGTTCGGCGGCTTCCTCGAGCGGTAAGCCGGTGGTGACCAGTTCAGGCAGGCCGTACCCGCTGAGCCCGATCGTGTAGGCCCACGGCGGATACAGCTCGTTGCCCTCCACGCCTTGCACGAGCCAGCCCCGATCGGCCACCTTCTCCTGGAGCATCGCCAGGTAGTCGGACTGTGGCCGATCCGGGTTTTCGCATTGCCAGCACATCGGTTTCTCCTCCCCCTCGGTGGGCTTGTGGCCACCGTGCCGGAGGGCACCGACAAAAACTCAGCCCAGTGCTTCGGCCACTGCCGTGCCGAGCCGTTCTGTGGTATCCGTGCCGCCGAGGTCGGGGGTGCGCACGCGGCCCTCGTCGAGGACGCGGTCCACGGCGGCGCGGATCGCTTGCGCGGCAACGGTTTCGCCCAGGTGTTCGACCAGCATCGCGGCCGCCAGGATCTGCGCCACGGGGTTCGCGATCCCCTGTCCGGCGATGTCCGGAGCGCTCCCGTGAACCGCCTCGAACATCGACGGGGATTCACCCGATGGGTTGATGTTGCCGGACGGCGCCATGCCGAGGCCGCCCGTGATCGCGGCCGCCAGATCGCTCAGGATGTCGCCGAAGAGGTTCGACGCCACCACGACGTCGAGCCGATCCGGTGCCTGGACCATCCGCGCGGCCAGCGCGTCCACGTGCATCTGTTCACTGTGGACATCCGGGAATTCGGCGGCGACCTCGGCGAAGATCTCGTCCCAGAACGGCATCGAGTGGATCAGGCCGTTGGACTTCGTCGCCGAGCAGACGCGCGAAGACCGCGTACGCGCCAGCTCGAAGGCGTACCGGATGATCCGTTCGACACCGACCCGCGTGAAAACCGACTCCTGCAGCACGAATTCGTCCGGCCGCCCGGCGTTGTGCCGCCCGCCGATCGCGGAGTACTCCCCTTCGGAGTTCTCGCGGACGATGACCAGCTCCAGCTCCTCGGCCTTCCGCCCGGCCAGCACGGACGTCGTGCCCGGCAGCAGCCGCACCGGGCGCAGGTTGACGTACTGCTGGAACGCGCGCCGCAACGGGATCAGCAGGCCCCACAGCGAAACGTGGTCCGGCACGCCGGGGAAGCCGACCGCGCCGAGCAGGATCCCGTCGTACGCCGAGAGCTGCGCGACACCGTTTTCCGGCATCATCGCGCCGAGTTGCGCGTACCGTTCGCAACTCCAGTCGAATTCGGTCCACTCCAGCGAAAAGCCGAAGAGCGCGGACGCCCGGTCGAGGACCTTGCGGGCCTCGACCGTGACGTCCACGCCGATCCCGTCGCCGGGGATGCTCGCCAAGCGGTAGGTCGTCACAGGGCCACCGCGATGTACTTGGTCTCCAGGAACTCCTCGATGCCGACCGTGCCGCCCTCGCGGCCGAGGCCGGACGCCTTGATCCCGCCGAACGGCGCCGCCGGGTTCGACACGATGCCCTGGTTCAGGCCGATCATGCCGGCTTCGAGCGCTTCGGACACGCGCAGCGCGCGCTTGAGGTCGCTGGTGAAGACGTAGGAAACGAGACCGAACTCGGTGTCGTTCGCCTTCGCCACCGCCTCTTCCTCGGTGTCGAACGGCGTGATCGGCGCGACCGGACCGAAGATCTCCTCGTGCGTCAGCCGCGCGTCCTGCGGGACGTCGGTGAGCACGGTGGCTTGGTAGAAGTGCCCCGGCCCGTCGACGCCCGCACCACCGGTGAGCACCCGCGCGCCGCGGTCGGTGGCGTCCTTGACCAGCTCCGTCACCTTGTCGACGGCCTTGTCGTCGATCAGCGGGCCGACGACGACGTCCTTCTCGGTGCCGCGGCCCATCGGCAGCGCCTGCATGCGCTCGGTCAGCCGCCGCGAGAACTCCTCGACGACGCCGCGCTGCACGTAGAACCGGTTTGCCGCGGTGCACGCCTCGCCGATGTTGCGCATCTTCGCCTGCATCGCGCCGTCGATGGCCGCGTCCATGTCCGCGTCGTCGAAGACCAGGAACGGCGCGTTGCCGCCCAGCTCCATCGACGTGCGGAGGATCTTGTCGGCGCACTGCTCCAGCAGCTTGCGGCCGACGCCGGTGGAACCGGTGAACGAAAGCTTGCGGGCCCGGCCGTCGCGGATCAGGGGCTCCATCACGCCGCCGGAGTCGCTGGTCGTGATGACGTTGAGCACGCCCTCGGGCAGTCCGGCCTCGGCGAGGATGCCGGCCAGCGCGAGCATCGACAGCGGCGTCTGCGCGGCGGGCTTGATCACCGACGTGCAGCCCGCGGCGATCGCCGGCCCGATCTTGCGGGTGCCCATCGCCATCGGGAAGTTCCACGGCGTGATCAGCAGCGTCGGGCCGACCGGCTGCTTCGTGATGAGGAACCGGCCCACGCCGTTCGGGGCGGTCGCGAAGCCGCCGTCGATGCGGACGGCCTCCTCGGCGAACCAGCGGAAGAACTCCGCGGCGTAGGCGATCTCGCCCTTCGACTCGGCGAGCGGCTTGCCCATCTCGAGCGTCATGAGCAGCGCGAGTTCCTCCTGGCGCTTCATCAGCAGCTCGTACGCCCGGCGCAGGATCTCGCCGCGCTCCCGCGGCGCCATCTTCGCGAAGTCCGATTGCGCGGCGACGGCGGCGTCCAGCGCGGCGAGGCCGTCCGCCGAGGAGGCGTCGGCGACCTGGCACAGCTCCTTGCCGGTGGCCGGGTCGACCACCGGGAACGTCTTCCCGGACTCGGCGGCGACCCACTTGCCGCCGATGAACAGTTCCTTGCCGACCGCGTCGACGACGCCGGACTCGGTGCTCGCGCTCATCCCGACTGCTCCTCACGTGTTGTCCCGAGGGCCATGCTATGGATATTGTCAACAATCGACAACCCGCTCAACCGACCTAGGAGCACGCTGCCATGGCCCAGCTATCTCCGCTGCTCAAGCAGGCAACGCCCGTCGTGGTCGACCACGGTGAAGGGGTTTACCTCTACGACGTCGACGGCAAACGCCACCTCGACTTCACCGCCGGCATCGGCGTCACGAGCACCGGGCACTGCCACCCGCACGTCGTGCGCGCGGCGCAGGAGCAGATCGGCAAGCTCGTCCACGGGCAGTACACGACAGTGATGCACCAGCCCCTGCTGGAACTGACCAAGCGCCTCGGCGACGTGCTCCCGAACGGACTGGACTCGCTCTTCTACGCGAACTCGGGCAGCGAAGCCGTCGAAGCGGCGTTGCGGCTCTCGCGGCAGGCGACGAAGCGCCCGAACGTCATCGTCATGCAGGGCGGCTTCCACGGCCGGACCGTCGCGGCGGCGTCGATGACGACGTCCGGGACGCGGTTCAGCGCCGGCATCGGACCGTTGATGGCCGGCGTGCACGTCGCGCCGTTCCCGTACGCCTACCACTACGGCTGGGACGAGCAGACCGCGACGAAGTTCGCGCTGCGCGAGCTGGACTACCTGTTCCAGACGGTCAGCGCCCCGAACGAGACCGCCGCGATCTTCGTCGAGCCGGTGCTCGGCGAGGGCGGGTACGTCCCGGCGAACACCGAGTTCATGGCGGGCCTGCGCGAGCGCGCCGACCGGCACGGCATCCTGCTCGTCCTCGACGAGATCCAGACCGGCTTCGGCCGCACCGGCAAGTTCTGGGGACACGACCACTTCGACGTCTCGCCCGACATCGTGCTCATCGCGAAGGGCCTGGCGAGTGGCTTCCCGCTGTCCGGCATCGCCGCTTCGCAGGAGCTGATGGCGAAGGCGTTCCCGGGTTCGCAGGGCGGGACGTACGGCGGGAACGCCGTCTCGTGCGCCGCGGCGATCGCGACGCTCGAGGTCATCCAGCAGGAGAACCTGGTGGAGAACGCCGCCGAGCGCGGGCGCCAGTTGCTCGAAGGCGCGCGGGTGATCGCGGACAAGACGCCGGCGATCGGCGAGGTGCGCGGGCTCGGCCTGCTGGTCGGCTCGGAGTTCACCACCGCCGACGGCGAGCCGGACGCCGCGACCGCGGCGGCCGCCCAGCAGACCGCGTCGAAGAACGGCCTGCTGCTGCTCACCTGCGGGCCGTACATGAACGTCGTCCGCATGGTGCCGCCGCTGGTCGTCAACGCCGAGCAGGTCGACGACGCGCTGCGCATCTGGGGCGAGGTCGTCGCGTCCGTCACGGGGAGCTGAGCATGGCCCGGTACATCACGATCACCCTCGACAAGCGCGGGGTCTCCTGCCGGGCCCGGCTGCTCGACGACGAAGCGCCGCGGACGTGCCGCGCGGTGTGGGACGCGTTGCCGCAGAGCGGTTCCGCCTACCACGCGAAGTATGCGCGCAACGAGGTCTACACGCTCGTGCCGCCGTTCGCGGAGCCGAAGCCCGGACGCGAGAACCCGACGATCACGCCGATCCCGGGTGACGTCGTGTACTTCGGCTTCGAAGCCTGGGAGATCGGCAACCCGGCGTACGGCTACGACGAGGACAGCGAGGCGCACAGCGACCAGGGCGCGACCGACCTCGCGATCTTCTACGGGCGCAACAACCTGCTGATCAACGGCGACGCGGGCTGGGTGCCCGGCAACGTGTTCGCCACGATCGAGGAGGGCCTGGCCGAGATGGCGGCGGCCGCGCAGGACCTGTGGCTGCGGGGTGTGGAGGGCGAGACGCTCTCGTTCGCGCGAGCCTGATTCTCTTCTCCCCCAAGGGGACGCCGGGTGCGGATGCCGCGCCCGGCGTCCCCTTTTCGCTGCTGGCCGCCACTCGAAAGGGTGATCATCGGGAACTTACCTTTCGTGGCCGGTGATCACCGGATCGAGCTACCCACATACCCGGGATGCCGGATCAAGGCTGACATCACCGACAGTGATGATCGACTCGCCTACTACCCAGAGTGGCTGACCGCCGAAATGGGCACCCCGGCGTCGAACACGAAAGGATTACGTGTTTAGGATGGGAAGATTCCGCGTTACCGGGAACACTCGGAAATGGCTCTTTGACAGCTCGCCAGCACAGTGAAAACCTGACTCCGCTCTTACCGGAGCATCTCCAGGGAAATCATTGTTGAGTCACTAAGGAGCCATTCCATGCAGACGTTCGCCCAGCACGCGCACTACTGCCACGACATCATCTCGGGCGCGCTGGCGCACCTCGCGCACCTCATCGGCTGGCTCGTCTGATCCAGGCCTGAACCGGACGGCCCGGCCGCGGGAAACCGTGGCCGGGCCGTTTTCACGCCAGCTCTTCGAGTCGCGCGAAATCGGCGTCGAAAAGCTCGATTTCCGCGGCGCCGCAGTTTTCTTCGAGGTGCCCGATCGACGACGTACCGGGAATGGGGATCACCACCGGCGAACGGCGCAGCAACCAGGCGAGGGACACCTGGGCGGGTGTCGCGCCGAGTCCGGCCGCGACCTTTCCGAGCACTCCGCCGGCCGTCGCGTGGTCACCGCGGGCGATCGGCAGCCACGGCACGAACGCGATCCCCTCGCGCTCGCAGTAGGCGAGGACGTCTTCGGACGCGCGGTCGGTGAGGTTGTAGCGGTTCTGCACGCTGGCGATCGGCGCGATGGCCCGCGCCTCGGCCAGCTGCGCGACGCTCACTTCGGACAACCCGATCCGGGCCACCTTGCCCTCCTCCCGCAGCCGAGCAAGTGCGCCGACCTGGTCGGCCAGCGGCACCTGCGGGTCGAGCCGGTGCAGCTGCAGCAGCTCGAGGCGGTCGACACGCAGGCGTCGCAGCGAAAGTTCGGCCTGCTGCCGCAGGTATTCGGGCCGGCCGAGCGGCACCCACTCGCCCCGGCTCGGACGCGCGTGCCCGCACTTCGTCGCCACGAGCAGCCCCGGGTACGGGTGCAGGGCGCGGGCGAGCAGCTCTTCGTTCAGGCCCAGGTCGTAGGCGTCGGCGGTGTCGAAGAACGTCACGCCGAGTTCGGCCGCACGGCGGGCGACCGCTTCGGCGCCGTCGCGCGCATGGTCCCACTCGGTGAGCCGCATGGCACCGAAACCGAGGCGGTGCACGGAAAAGCCGTCTTCGAAGGTGTGCGTCAAGGTCATGGGGGAAGCTTCGCCGCCCTCCGCGTCACCCACCAGAGATTTAGTCTCAGCTAAATTCAAGCCGTTGTAACCAATAGATCACCGAGCGCATCCAGAATGTGAAAAACCTTCATGGCGGCGTACCGGCGGTACGTACTACGCTGCGGTAACCACAGCAACGGCGCGGAGGAGAAACTCTCGATGGGCGACGTGGCGGCACGGCTGGCCGGGATCGTCGGGGACAAGAACCTGCTCACGGGCGAGGCGATCTCCGAGGACTACGCGCACGACGAGGCACTGACGGCGAAGCCGCAGAAGCCCGCGTACGTCGCGAAGCCGGCAACCGCCGAGGAAGTCGCGGAGCTGCTGAAAGCGGCTTCGAAGGACAACGTCCCCGTGACCGCGCGCGGCTCCGGGAGCGGCCTGTCCGGCGCCGCACGACCTCGCGAAGACGGACTGCTGATCTCGTTCGAGCGCATGAACGCCGTCCTGGAGGTCGACACCGGCAACCACGTCGCCGTCGTGCAGCCCGGCGTCACGCTCGCCGAGCTCGACGCCAAGACCGCCGAAGCCGGTCTGAGCTACACCGTCTACCCCGGCGAGCTGAGCGCGAGCGTCGGCGGGAACGTCGGGACCAACGCCGGCGGGATGCGCGCGGTGAAGTACGGCGTCACCCGCAACAACGTGCTGGGCCTGCAGGCCGTCCTGCCAACCGGCGAGATCCTCCGGACCGGCGGCAAGACGTCGAAGATCTCCACCGGCTACGACCTCACGCAGCTGATCATCGGCTCCGAAGGCACCCTCGCGCTGGCCACCGAGATCACCGTCAAGCTGCACCCGCGGCTGACCCACGGCGCCACCGTGCTCGCCCCCTTCGGCGACTTCGGGCAGGTCATGGCCGCCGTGCCGGAGATCCTCTCCAGCGGGCTCGGACCGCACATCCTCGAGTACATCGACAACCTGACGATGGCGGCGATCGTCTACAACGAGAAGCTCGAGCTGGGCGTGCCGGACAAGATCCGCGAGACCAGCGAGGCCTACCTCGTCGTCGCGCTGGAGAACCGCGAGAGCGGACGCCTGGCCGAGGACGTCGAGACGGTCGGCGAGCTGCTCGGCGAACTCGGCGCCACCGACGTCTACGTCCTCGAAGGCAACGCCGCGCGCAAGCTCATCGAAGCCCGCGAGAAGGCGTTCTGGACCGCGAAGGCGGCCGGCGCCGACGACGTGATCGACGTCGTCGTGCCGCGGACCGCGATGCCGCAGTTCATCTCGAAGGCCCGGGAGCTGGCGATGGCCGCGGGCGGCGGCGCGCTCGGCTGCGGGCACGCCGGCGACGGCAACGTCCACCTCGGGATCTTCTGCAAGGACGCGGCCAAGCGGAAGCAGCTGCTCACCGACATCTTCGCGTACGCGATGGAACTCGGCGGCGCGATCTCCGGCGAGCACGGCCTCGGCCGCACCAAGGCGAGCTACCACCAGGAACTCGAAGACCCGGCGAAGATCGAGCTGATGCGCCGGATCAAGCAGAGCTTCGACCCCGCCGGGATCCTCAACCCCGGCGTTCTCTTCCCCGAAGGAACCGCATGAGTGAGCTGAACGGCGCCCAGTCCCTGATCCGCACGCTGGTCGACGCCGGCGTCGAGGTGTGCTTCGCGAACCCCGGAACGTCGGAGATGCACTTCGTCGCCGCGCTCGACACCGTCCCGGAGATGCGGGGCGTGCTCGCGCTGTTCGAAGGTGTCGTCACGGGGGCTGCCGACGGCTACGCGCGCATCGCGGACAAGCCCGCCGCGACACTGCTGCACCTCGGTCCGGGCCTGGGCAACGGCCTGGCGAACCTGCACAACGCGCGGCGCGCGCACACGCCGATCGTCAACGTCGTCGGCGACCACGCGACCTACCACAAGCAGTACGACGCCCCGCTGGAGTCGGACATCGAGGCCGTCGCGGGCTCGCTGGAAGGCTGGGTGCGGCGCTCGGAGCACACCAAGGACGTCGGGGCCGACGCCGCCGCCGCGGTCGCCGCGGCCCAGGACGCGCCCGGCCGCGTCGCGACACTGATCCTGCCCGCGGACGCGTCGTGGGGCGACGGCGGCGAGACCTGCGCGCCGATCCCGCCGCGCGTACCGCAGGCCGTCGACGCCACGACCGTCAAGGACGTCGCCGCGGTGTTCGGCGCCGGCGAGCCGGTCGCACTGCTCATCGGCGGTGCCGCGTGCCGCGAGGAGGGGCTGCGCGCGGCGAGCCGGATCGCCGCCGCGACCGGCGCGAAAACTTTCGTCGAGACGTTCCCGTCTCGTCTGGAGCGCGGCGCCGGGCTGCCGAACATCGAGCGGCTCGGGTACCTCGCCGAGCAGGTCACCTACCAGCTCGACGGGATCAAGCACCTCGTCATCGCGGGCACGAAGGCACCGGTGTCGTTCTTCGCCTACCCGGGCAAGCCGAGCGACCTCGTGCCCGAAGGCGCGAAGGTGCACACGCTCGCGTCCGTCGGCCAGGACGTCACGCGCGCGCTGAACGAAGTCGCGGACCTCGTCGCCGCGGGCACCGAACCGGTGCTGCAGCAGCCGTCCCGTCCCGCGCTGCCGACCGGGCCGCTGACTCCGCAGAACTGGGTCGACGTCATCGGCGCGCTGCTGCCGGAGAACGCGATCATCGCCGACGAGGCCAACACGTCCGGCCTGATGCTGCCGGCGGCGACCGCGGGCGCGCCGCGCCACGACGTCCTGACGCTCACCGGCGGCGCGATCGGCTACGGCATGCCGGTCGCGACCGGCGCGGCAGTGGCGGGACGGGACCGTCCCGTCCTGAACCTGCAATCGGACGGCAGCGCGTTGTACACGATCTCCGCGCTCTGGACGCAGGCCCGGGAGAACCTCAACGTCACGACGGTGGTGCTCAACAACCGCGCGTACGCGATCCTGCGGCTGGAGCTGCAGCGCGTCGGCGCGGCGTCGGGCGGGCCGAAGGCGAACGAGCTGCTCGACCTTTCGCGCCCGGACATGGACTTCGTGAAGATCGCGGAGGGCATGGGCGTCCCCGCGACGCGCGCGACCACCGCGGAAGAGCTCGCGGAACAGCTGCAGCGCGCCTTCGCCGAGCCCGGTCCGCACCTCATCGACGCCGCGGTGCCGCCGCTGCTGTAGAACCGGACTATTCTCCCGTCACACCCCTGAGTCCGGGAGCGGCGGATGAGCGAAGACGAACACGCGAAGCGGGGCATCGACCTCGAGCGACCGAACGCGGCGCGCGTGTACGACTACATGATCGGCGGGAAGCTCAACTACGCCGTCGACCGGATGTTCGCCGACCAGATCACCGGGGTGCTGCCGAACGCGCGGCACATGGCGCTGACCAACCGGGCGTGGCTGCGCCGCGCCGCGCGGTTCGGCGCCGAGCAGGGCGTCCGGCAGTTCCTCGACATCGGGTCGGGCATGCCGACAGTCGGGCACGTGCACGAGGTCGTCCAGGCCATCGACCCGACGGCGCAGGTGGTGTACGTCGACAACGAGCCGATCGCCGTCGCGCACAGCGAGATCGTCCTCGAGGACAACGACAACGCGGCGATGGTCCAGGCCGACGCCGAGTACCCGGACGAGGTGCTGGAGCACCCGACCACCGAGGCGATGATCGACTTCAGCGAGCCGGTGATGGTCATCATGGCCGCGTTCGTGCACTTCATCCCCGACTCCCGTGACCCGGCGGGCTTGATCGCCCGCTACGCCGACGTGCTGGCGCCCGGCAGCTACCTCGCGCTGTCTTCCGGGACGTGGGAAGGGCAGGGCGAGGAGACCCGGCGGTCGGTTTCGCTGTACGAGAAGAGCGGGACGCCGTTGACGCTGCGCTCCCCCGACGAATTGAGCGCACTGGTGAAGGGCTTCGAGATCCTGCCGCCGGGCGTGGTGTTCACGCCGGAGTGGCGCCCGGACGAGCCGCTCGAGGACCCGCCGGCGCGCTCGGGCGGGCTGGCGCTGGTGGCGCGGAAGATCTAGGCGGCCCGGCCCGGCTATCCTCGCCTGCACACCCAGAACACGGGAGCCGCAGTGAGCGAAGACGAGTACGCCAGACGGGGTATCGACCTCGACAAGCCGAACCCCGCGCGGGTGTACGACTACATCCTCGGCGGCCAGCTGAACTACGCCGTCGACCGGGTGTTCGCCGAGCAGGTGCTGGCCGCGCAGCCGAACGCGCGGGAGCGGGCGCGGCTCAACCGGCGGTGGCTGCGCCGGGCCATCCGGTTCGGGATGGACCAGGGCATCCGGCAGTTCCTGGACATCGGGTCGGGCATGCCGACCGTCGGGCACGTGCACGAGGTCGCGCAGGCGGTCGACCCGAGGTCGCGGATCGTCTACGTCGACAATGAGCCGATCGCCGTCGCGCACAGCGAGATCGTGCTCGAGGGCAACGAGAACGCGGCGATGGTGCACGCCGACGCCGAGTTCCCCGACGACGTCCTCGAGCACGACATCACTGAGATGATGCTCGACCTGGACCAGCCGGTGATGGTCGTGATGGCGCTGTTCGTGCACTTCATCCCGGACGAACGGGACCCGGCCCGGCTGATCGCCTCCTACCGCGACGCGCTCGCGCCCGGCAGCTACCTCGCGCTGTCGTCCGCGACGTACGAGCAGCAGAGCGACGGGACGGCCCGCGCCGTGGCGATGTACCAGAAGAGCGCGAACCCGGTGACCCCGCGCTCGGCCGACGAGCTCCAGGCACTGGTGGACGGCTTCGAGATCCTCGACCCGGGCATCGTGTTCATCCCCGAGTGGCGGCCGGACGACCCCGCGGACGTGCCGGCCAACCCGGCCGAGTGCGGCGGGCTGGCGCTGGTGGCGCGCAAGAACTAGGCGGGGACCAGCTCCGGTGCAGTGCGCGTCTTCGGCACCAGCCCCGCGAGCAGGACACCGGTCAGCGCGGCGAGCGCGGCCACCGCGAACGTGGCCCGGAAGCCGAACAGCGACGGCACCGGCAGCCCGCCGACGGTGATCGTCAGCTGGGCCAGCATCGCGGCCATCACCGCACTGGAGACCGCCGTGCCGACCGAGCGCATCAGGGAGTTCAGGCCGTTCGCCGACGCCGTTTCGGTGACCGGCACCGAGCCCATGATCAGCGCGGGCATCGCCGCGTACGCGATGCCGACGCCGGCTCCGATGATCACCGACGCCGTGATCAGCTCGAGGGCGTTGCCCATCAGCAGGATCGCGAAGATGTACCCGACGGCGATCACCAGCGCGCCGGTCATCAGGGTCGGGCGCGGGCCGAAGCGGGCGATGAGCCGCGCCGAAACGGGCGAGAGCAGCATCATCACGAGGCCGTTCGGCGCCAGGGACAGCCCGGACTCCACCATCGTCTGGCCCAGGCCGTACCCGGTCGACGCCGACGCCTGCAGCAGCTGAGGGAACGACAACGCCATGGCGTACATCGAGAACCCGACCATGATCGACGCGAGGTTCGTGAACAGCACCGGACGGCGCGCGGACACCCGCAGGTCGACGAGCGGGTCGCGCCGGCGCAGCTGGTAGGTGCCCCAGGCCAGCAGGATGACGACGGCCGCCGCGGCGAACCCCAGCGTCGGCGTGCTGGTCCAGCCCCACGTGGCGCCCTTGACCACCGGCAGCAGCAGGCAGACCAGGCCGGCGGCCAGCCCGAACGCGCCGAAGTAGTCGAACGGCGCGGGCGTGCGCAGCGGCGACTCCGGCACGAACTTGATGATCAGCAATGCGAAGAACAGCCCCAGGCCGGCGGCCATCCAGAAGAGCACGTGCCAGTCGGCGTTCTCGGCGACGACGGCCGCGACCGGCAGCCCGATCGCACCGCCGACCCCGAGCGTCGCGCTCATCAGCGAGATCGCGCCGCCGACGCGTTCCGGCGGGAGCTCGTCGCGCATGATGCTGATGCCGAGCGGGATCACGCCCATCGCGCAGCCCTGCAGCCCGCGGCCGATGATGTGGAACGCGAGCGCGCTCGTCGTCGCGGACACGACCGAACCGGCGATGAGCAGCGCGAGGCTGACCAGGATCATCCGCCGTTTGCCGTAGAGGTCGCCGAGCCGCCCGCTGACCGGCGTGATGACGGCGGCGGCCAGCAGCGTCACGGTGACCACCCAGGACGCGTCGGCCGGCGAGGCGTTCAGCAGCCGCGGGAATACCGGGATCAGCGGTACGACCAGCGTCTGCATGAACGAAGCGACGAGCCCGCACGAAGCGAGCACGACGACGATCGCGCGGCCGGACCGCTCGGGACGGGACACCAACACCCCCACGGTGTGTAGTTAGTACGCATCATGCAACTTCATGCACTGTACCTACGGGGTGGCGGGTTTCCGTACGAGTGGCGGTTTCGTCACAGCCAGGTGCGGACGCCTCCGTGTCCGGAGCAGGTCCCGGAGCGGTGCTGGCTGTAGCTGTAGCTGCCGTCTTTGCAGACTGCTGTCGCGCCGGACGGGTTGTCGCTGGGCCGGTGGACGCAGTTGCCATCGGAGTTGCGGTAGTAGTCGGCGCCGCACTCGGCGGGTTTCGGCGCGGCCTGCGCGCTGGTCTTCGGCGCGGGCTTGGGCTTCGGCGCACTCGTCTTCGGCGCGACGGCCTGCGGGGTCGTCGGCACGGTCGTGGCGGCCGCTTCGGACGTGGTCGCGGGCGCTTCGGTCGTGGCCGGAACCGACGTCGTCGGCGTCTGGTACGTCGACGACGGAGCGTCGAGGACCCCGACGCTCCCCGCGTCCTTCGGCGGCACCGCGCCGACGCCACAGCCCGCGACCAGCAGGCCGGCGGCCAGGACCCACCCCAGTTTCTTGCTCACGAGGACTCCTTAGCAACCCGAACCAATGCCGCCGTAGTCGCTCGCCCGAGAGCGTTTGTTACGCCGCCTAAACTCGGCGCATGTCCTGGTTGCGGCGCTACGCGGCCGAGCTCGCGGTCGTCGTCGCCGTGCTCGTCGGCTCGCTCTTCGCCGTCCTCAACGACGGTGCCAAGCCCGCGCACCACGCCGCGGCCGGGTGGGTGCTCACCGTCCTCTGCTGCGCCGCTGTGTTCTGCCGCCGGACTTACCCGCTGAGCGTCGCCGGGTTAACGCTCGTTTGCTGCGCCCTCTACTACCCGCTGACCGACCCGGACGGGCTCGTCCTCCTCGCCTTCGCGTACGCGCTCTTCAACGCCGCCGCGGCCGGGCGGATCCGCGGGGCCGCGCTGCTCGTCGTCGCCGCGATGGCCGGGGTCGCCGTCGGGGAGATCAGTTCGCGGACCGGGCGGCACGTCGACAACTTCGCGTTCTTCCTGATGACCGGCTGGTTCGTCGCGCTGGTCGCGGGCGGCGCCGTCGCGCACTACCGAGCCGAAGCCGAGCGGACCAAGGAAGCCGAAGCCCGGGCGCGCGCCACCGACGAGCGGCTCCGGATCGCGCGCGAACTGCACGACGCACTGGGCCACCACCTCGCGCTGATCAACGTCCAGGCCGGCGCCGCGCTGCACCGCCGCGATCCCGCGCAGGCCGAAGCAGCCCTCGGGACCATCAAAGACGCAAGCAAGACCGCACTCCAGGAGTTGCGCGCGACGCTCGGCACACTCCGGACCGAACGGCCCGCGCTGGACCGCGTCGCGGAACTGGCCGAGTCGGTCGGGGCGTCCGGGCTGACCGTGCGCACCGAGATCGACGGCGTCGCGCGGGACCTGCCGCCGGACGTCGAGCACGCCGCATTCCGGGTGGTGCAGGAGGCGCTGACCAACGTGGCCAAGCACGCGAGCGCGAAGACCGTCGTCGTGCGGCTCGGCTACCGGGCCGACGAACTGTCCGTGCAGGTCGACGACGACGGCCGCGGCGGGGACGCGCCACCGGGGAACGGGATCCGCGGGATGGCCGAGCGCGCGCGGGCCTTGGGCGGCGCAGTCACGGCCGCGCCGCGCGAAGGCGGCGGTTACCGGGTGCGCGCGCGGCTGCCGGTGCGATGATGGGCCGATGATCCGGGTCCTGCTCGTCGACGACCAGCGGCTGGTGCGGGCCGGTTTCCGGTCCATTTTGGACGGTGAGGACGACATCACCGTCGTGGCCGAGGCCGCGGACGGCCGCGAGGCATTGCAGGCCGCGCACGACCACCGTCCGGACGTCGTGCTGATGGACATCCGCATGCCGGTGCTCGACGGTCTGGCCGCGACACGGCACCTCCTCGAAGACCCCGCCGTACACAGTAAGGTCGTCATTCTTACGACGTTCGACCTCGACGAGGACGTCTACGGCGCCCTGCGCGCGGGCGCGAGCGGGTTCCTGGTCAAGGACACCGAGCCCGAGGAGCTGATCCACGCGGTGCGCGTGGTCGCTCGCGGCGACGCGCTGCTGGCACCGTCGATCACCCGGCGGCTGATCTCGGAGTTCGCGTCGCGCGGCACCCGACCGGCACCGCCGCCGGCGCTGGACCGGCTCACCGACCGCGAACGCGAGGTGCTGTCCCTGGTCGCGGCGGGCCTGTCGAACGACGAAATCGCGCGCGAGCTCACGCTCAGCCCGGCGACCGCGAAGACGCACGTCAGCCGCATCATGACCAAGACCGGCGCACGCGACCGGGCGCAGCTCGTCGTGCTCGCCTACGAGTCCGGGGCCGTGACGCCGCGCTGGGTGAACCCCTGATCCGTACTCCCCCGGGTGTACGGGACGAGCCTTAAGGGACACCGCCGGGAGGAACGCAAGTGTCCTCCCGTGCTCGACGCGGAGCAGGCACCCGAACGCGAATCCTTGTCCGCCATGGACACCATCACTCGCCCCACCGGGGGAAGCCTGGCGAAACTGGCCGGCTGGGCGCAGCGCCACCGGTGGCTCGCCGTCGCGCTCTGGGCGCTCGTCCTCATCGGCGTCACGCTCACCTCGCAGCTGGCCGGAGACGCGTTCCACGACGACAACTCGCTGCCCGGAACCGAGTCCCAGCAGGTCGTCGACCTGCTGCGGAACACCGCGCAATCGGACACGAGCGCGCAGATCGTGTTCAAGTCCGATAGCGGGCTCGACGCGCAGCGCGCTGCAATCGGACATCTTCTGGAGAATGTCCGATTGCAGCCACACGTGCGGTCGGTGACCGGGCCGTTCGAGACGCTGTCGGCCGACGGCCGGATCGGCTACGCGACCGTCACCTTCGACGCGGCAGCCGCCGACCTGCCCTACGACGACATCGTGCAGTTCGCCGACACGGTCGGGCACAGTCCCGTCGAGGCCGCGCTCGCCGGCGAACCCGTCGAGCGCATCTCCGGAGGCGGCGGGCCCGCGGAAGGCGTCGGGTTGCTGGCCGCGCTGGTCATCCTCGTGTTCCTGTTCCGCTCACTGCTCGCGGCCGGGCTGCCGGTCATCACCGCGGTCTTCGCCGTCGGGAGCACGCTCGGCGTGATCACGGTCGTCTCGCACTACGTCGACATCGCGAGCTACACCTCGCCGCTGATGATGCTGGTCGGGTTCGGGGTCGGCGTCGACTACGCGCTGCTCGTCTTTTCCCGCTACCGCTCGGAGATCCTGAACGGCCTCGACCGCGAAGCGGCCGCGAGGCGCGCGCTCGACACCGCCGGCCGCTCGGTGCTGTTCGCCGGGACGACGGTGATCATCGCGCTGCTCGGCCTGCTCGCGCTCGGGCTCGGCGGGCTCCGCGGCGTCGCGCTGTCGGTCGCGCTGACCGTCCTGATGACGATGCTCGCGTCGGTGACGCTGCTCCCCGCGCTGCTTTCGCTGTTCGGGAAGCGGCTCGAACGCGGGATCCGGCGGCACGCGGAGAAGCGCGAGCACGGCCGGGCGTGGCGGCGGCTCGCAGACGGCGTCCAGCGACGGCCCGCAGCTCCGCTGGCGATCGGCCTGCTCCTCCTCGTCGGCCTGTCCATCCCGGCACTGGGCATGCGGCTCGGGTTCGCCGACGCGAGCACCGACCCGGCCGGGTCCACCACGCGGAAGGCGTACGACCTGCTGGCGGAAGGCTTCGGACCGGGCTTCAGCGGGCCGCTCGCGGTCGTCGCCGCGGAAGGCGACGCCGTCGCGCTGCAGCAACGGCTGGTGTCGACGCCGGGGGTCGCTCGCGCGCTGCCCCCGATGGGCCGGACCGTCCTCGCGTTCCCGACGACGTCACCGCAGGACGCGGCGACCGCCGAGCTGGTGACGCGGCTGCGGACCGAGGTCCTGCCGGGGCTCCCGGGCCGCTACCTGGTCGGCGGGCCGGTCGCGGCCGCCACCGACTTCGCGGGTGCCGTCGCCGACCGGCTGCCGCTGTTCGTGCTGGTCGTCGTCGGGTTGTCCGCGCTGCTGCTGATGGTCGTGTTCCGGTCGGTCCTCATCCCGCTCAAGGCCGCACTGCTGAACCTGCTGAGCATCGGCGCTTCGCTCGGCGTCATGACGCTGGTGTTCGGCGACGGCTGGTTCGGCGCGCAACCCGGCCCGATCGAGGCGTTCGTGCCGGTGATGATCTTCGCGATCGTGTTCGGGCTGTCCATGGACTACGAGGTGTTCCTGGTGTCGCGGATGCACGAGGAGTGGCGGCGCACCGGCGACGCACGGATCGCCGTGCGCGAGGGACTCGCCGCGACCGGCGGCGTGATCACCGCGGCCGGCGCGATCATGGTGCTGGTGTTCGGCGCGTTCCTGCTCGACCCGTCGCGGATGCTGGCGCAGTTCGGCCTCGGCCTCGCGGTCGCGGTGCTGCTGGACGCGCTGGTGATCCGCTGCCTGGTCGTGCCGGCGATCATGCGGCTGCTCGGCGCGCGGGCCTGGTGGCTGCCGAAGTGGCTGGACCGGCGGCTCCCGCACCTAGCGCTCGAGCCTTAAGCCTGCAGGCGCCGCGCGACGGTGTCCGCCAGCTGCCGGGCCGGGGCGCACAACCGGTCCGGCGGCTCGTCGCCCTTCTCGACGTCGACGAGCACGAGCTCGTCGGTCAGCACGTGGTTCGGGTCGCTGTACTGGCGGTAGACGATCGAAACCGTGCAGCTGGTGTCGCTGCGCATCGCGGCCCCGACCCGCGCGTCGAAGCCGGGCAACGCGACCGGGGTGCCTTCGAGGTGCTCGGCGTCGCTCCGGTCGAAGAGCACCTTCACCACGCCGGGGTGGTCGGTGTAGTCCCAGTCGCACCCCCAGTTCGCGAAGTCCGCCGTCCGTTCCACCGGCCCGGCACCGACGGCGGCCGTCACCGCGGCGGCGTCCATCAACGCGCAGGCGTCCTTCCCGGCGAGCGATCCGGCGGGCAACTCGCGCCGGGCGATCTCGCCCTCCTGCAGCTTCAGCAAGGCGCTCGCCAGGACCGTCTCGGCCATCCCGCACAGGTCGACCGGCCGCTCGCCGGTCTCGCGGGCCTGGAAGATCACCTGCTCGTCGTCCGGCAGGAGCACCAGCCGGACGCAGTTGTCCGGCTGGGCCGGCGCGCGCTGGATCCCCAGCGTCCCTTCCCGGTGCACCGGCAGGCTCGGGTCCGAGACGCCCTTCGCGAACTCGACGCGGACGTCGACGAACTGCTTGCGGTCCTGCGTCAGGTACACGAGCGCGTCGCAGCGGTTGAAGTTGCCGTAGTCCTCGGACGTCTCGACCATTCCGTAGGCGTTCAGCGCCTCGGCGTAGGTCAGCGCGCACGGGTCCGCGGTGCGCGGGTCGCCCAGGAACGTGTCGTCGCCGGGCCACAGGAGCACCGCGGCGACAGCGGTGAGCGCCACGACGACCACCGCGCCCAGCCACCGCAGCCAGGCCCGTCGCGCCGGCGGCGGATATGGGTCGTCCGGGCGGGCGATCCAGGCGGTTTCGCGGGTCTCCTTGACCTTCACCTTGACCCGCCGGTAGGTGTCGGCCTTCGCGTGCGCGCTCTGTTTCACCACCTCTTCGAAAACCATTTGGACATGACGAGCGCCAGCACGCCGTCCGATTTGGCGAGTGCTTTCTTCAGCACCTTCGCGTCGAGCAGGCGAAAGGCCTTGATGATCGCCCGCGACGCCACTCCGTGCTCGTCGTAGGCGATTTCCCCGGCGTGCAGCGCGACCCGCACCCGGATCTGCGCCTGCTTGGGGTGCCGGGCGTTGTGCGCGCGCACGGCCTCGGCGAGTGCGGTCGGAAACCGCTCCACGAAAGCCGATTTGGGCACGGTGGCGGGCACGAGGACGAAGAGACCGTCCCCCGCGTCGTCGAGCCGCGACTCCTGCCAAGGCAGGCCACAGTCGAGAAAGGCCCTTTCCAATGCCCCGTACAGACCGCTCCGCAACGCGAGCAGGTCGGGTGTCGTTCTCTCCGCGGCGCCGTACTTTTCGACGTCGACCAAGAAGATCGTTCTGTGAACGGGCGAAACCACCCCGCAGACCGTACCCGCGACGGCGGTAAACCCGATCGGGTGATCAGCGCCCCCAGGTCGTCGGCGTCTCGGACAAGCGGAATTCCAGCGTGCCGCCGGTGCGCAGGAAGGACGCGTCGAGTTTCCAGTCCCGCTGCGGCCGTCCACCGCGACGGACGTCGGCGATGTACTTCCCGCTCCCTGACGTTGTAAGGCGGATCGGCGCCCCGCCCGCCGGCCGCACGACTGCGGTCGCGAACAGCGGGCTCGACAGCAGCAGCTCGCCGGTTCCCGGCGTGCGCGGGTAGACACCGAGCGCGGCGAAGACGTACCAGGCGGACATCGTGCCGAGGTCGTCGTTGCCCGGCAGGCCGGCCGGACCGGTCGTGTAGACGGAGTTCACCAGCTGCCGGACGGTCTCCTGCGTCTTCGCCGGCTGCCCGAGCTCGTTGTACAGCCAGGGCGCGTGGATGTCGGGCTCGTTCGTCGGGTCGTACTTGAGCGGTCCGCCGCCCTTGAGCTGCCAGTTGCCGTTCGCGTCGTGGAAGAACCCGTCGAGCCGGGTGAGGGCGGCCGCCTGGCCGCCCATCGCGTCGGCGAGGCCGGAGACGTCCTGCGGGACCATCCACGTGTAGGCCGCCGCGCTGCCCTGCGCGAACCCGCGGTCGCTCGCCGGGTCGAACGGCGTCACCCAGCTGCCGTCGAGGTTGCGCGCCTGCGCGTAGCCGGTCTCCGGGTTGAAGACGTTCCACCAGTACGCGCCGCGTGCGCGCAGCTCCGCGGCTTCGCTGGTCCGCCCGAGCTGTTCCGCCCAATGTCCGATTGCAGAGTCCGCGACAGCATCTTCGAGCGTCTCGGCGGCGCCGCCCCAGCAGTGGCAGACGTCGTTCGGCGCATAGTGGGACGCCACGTACTGCGTAAGGTTGGGCCGCTGGCCGACGCACTGGCCGGGACAGCCGCCGTCCTGCAGGCCTTCAGGTCGCGGGACAGTCGCCTGCTTGTAGAGGGAATCGAACGCGCCGCGGTAGTCGAAGTTGCGGACGCCCATCGCGTAAAACGTCGCGAGCGTCGCTGCCGACGGGTCGCCGGTCATCACGTGCGTCGCGCCGTTGACGTGCACCCAGCGGTCCCAGACGCCGTCATTCTGCTTCGCGTAGTTGTAGAGCGACTGCGCGAAGTTCCCGGCGACGCGCGGTTCGAGCAGCGCCAGCAGCTGGATCTGGGCGCGGTACTGGTCCCAGCCGGAGAAGTTGGAGTACTGCGCGTCCTGCCCCGGTTCGACGCGGTGGACCTGCCGGTCCATCCCGAGGTACCGGCCGTCGACGTCGCTGACGAGGTTGGGCTGCTGGAGGCTGTGGTAGAGCGCCGTGGTGAAGACGATCCGCTGGCTGGCCGTCCCGCCGCCGACGTCGATCCGGCTCAGTTCGGTGTTCCAGGCCCGCTTCGTCGCGCCGGCGACGCTGTCCACGGTGGACTTCGAGGGCTGCTCGGCGCGCAGGTTGCGTTCGGCGCCGTCGAGGGAGACGTACGAGATCGCGAGCCGCATGGTGACCTTGCTGCCGGGTGCGAAGGTGACGTAACCGCCCGAGCCGCGTCCCGCGCGGTCCTTGCCCGTCGCGTAGCCTTCGCCGCCGGTCTGGTCGAGACCTCCGGGCTGGAGCGTCGCGTCCTTCCACGTGCCGGTGCCGGTGAAGGGCTGGTCGAACCGCGCGGTGAAGTGGAGGCGGTAGTAGGACTTGCGGTTGTTGACGCCGCCGTTCGCGCGGCGGCCGCAGAACGCGCCGGTCAGCACCGACCCGGTGACCTGGCGGTTCGCCGGGTCGAGGTGCGTTTCGGCGTCCTCGCTGCCGTTGAGCGAGTTCGACGTGCGGAAGAGCAGGCTCGCGGGTTTGTCCCGCGGGTACGTCAGCGTGCCGATCGCGGTCCGCGCGGTCGCCGCGACGTCCGTCGTGACGCCGTTGGCCAGGCCGAGACGGTACCGTCCCGGCGTTGCGCTCTCGTCTGCGTGACTGAAGTTGCTGGCGTAGATCGCGTCGGTGGTGTCGGCGGTCGGCGAGGAGGTGATGTCGCCGGCGAACGGCAGGATCGGCACGTCCCCCGCGGCGCCGGGATTGCAGCCGGCGCCGTTAACGTGCGTTAACGCGAAGCCCCGGACGCGGGTGGTGTCGTACTGGTACCCGTTGGCGGCGCCGGTCGACGTCTGGTCGCCGCGCGTGCTGGTCGGGCTCCAGGAGAGCATCCCGAACGGCGCGGTGGCCCCGGGGTAGGTGTTGCCGTCCCCGGCGGAGCCGATCAGCGGGTCGACGAAGTCGGCGGGGCTCAGGTCGGCGGCTGCTGACATCGTTGTCAACGCGGAGGCGAGCAGGGCGGCGGCCAGTGCCACCGTGACGGGACGGCGCATGGGCGGAGATTAACCGGCTTCGATGGCGTTCCGGCGAATTCGAGGTGGACAAGCTGCCGGACACTTCGGCCCGCGTCGAACGCTCCGGCACCTACGTTCGCGGACATGGAGATCAAGCCGCGCATCCTGTACTTCGGCACGCCGGTGGTGCTGCTGAGCACCGAGAACGAGGACGGCAGCCCGAACCTCGCGCCGATGTCGTCGGCCTGGGCGCTCGGCTGGACCGTCGTGCTCGGCATCGCCGCAAACGGACACACCGCGGACAACCTCCGCGCGCGCCCGGACGTCGTGATCAACCTGCCGGCTTCCGCGCAATGGGCGGCGGTGGAGCGTCTCGCGCCGCTGACCGGCCGGGATCCGGTTCCGGCGGGCAAGGCGGCGGTGTTCCGCCACGAGCGGGCGAAGTTCGAGGCCGCGGGGCTGACGCCACAGCCGTCGCGGCTCGTGCGTCCGCCGCGCGTCGCGGAATGTCCGCTGCAGCTGGAGGCGCGGGCCGCGGCCGTGCAATCGGACATCTCCGGAGAGTTTCACATCGTCGAAGCGCAGGTCCTGACCGTGCACGCGGCTCCGGAGCTGGTGGTCCCCGGCACCGAACACATCGACCCGGCGGCGTGGAGCCCGTTGATCTACAACTTCCGGCACTACTTCGGCCTGGGCCCGGAGCTCGGGCACAGCTTCCGGTCCGAAACGCCGTAAAGGCCTCCTCGCCGGCGCCATCAGCCGGTGAGGAGGCCTTTACGGACCCATCAGCTATTCGTAGATCTCGCCCTTGGCGGCCTTCTCGACCAGCGAGGCCGGCGGCTCGAAGTGGTCGCCGTACCGGGCCGCGAGCTCGCGGGACCGGTCGACGAAGCCCTGCAGGCCACCCTCGTACTGGTTGATGTACTGGATGACACCGCCGGTCCACGCCGGGAAGCCGATGCCGAAGA
The DNA here is from genome assembly GCF_041346945.1 of Amycolatopsis sp. cg9. Taxonomy (NCBI): domain Bacteria; kingdom Bacillati; phylum Actinomycetota; class Actinomycetes; order Pseudonocardiales; family Pseudonocardiaceae; genus Amycolatopsis; species Amycolatopsis sp. cg9. The sequence continues at coordinate 987,626 of NZ_CP166850.1, forward strand.
TCGAGCCGATGTTGGCGTCCGCGACCGACGTCAGCACGCCTTCGTCGAAGCACTTCACCGTCTCGAGGGCCTCGGCGAAGAGCATGCGCTCCTTGAGGTCCTCGAACGGCACCTCCGTCGAGCCGGACTTGAACGCGTCACGCAGGCCCGGCCACAGACCCGCGCGCTTGCCCTCGGCGTCGTACTCGTAGAAGCCCGCGCCGGTCGAGCGGCCCTTGCGGTCGTACTCGTCCAGCATCCGGTCGATGACCGCCTCGGAAGCGTGCGCCTTCCACGTGCCGCCCGCGGCCTCGATCGCCTCGCGGGTCTCCTTGCGGATCTTGCGCGGCAGGGTCAGCGTCAGCTCGTCCATCAGCTGCAGCGGCGGCGCCGGGTAGCCGGCCTGCGAACCCGCCTGCTCGATCGACGCCGGCTCGACGCCCTCGCCCAGCGCGGCGACGGCCTCGTTGATGAAGGTGCCGATGACGCGCGAGGTGAAGAAGCCGCGGCTGTCGTTGACGACGATCGGGGTCTTCTTGATCTGCAGCGTGTAGTCGAAGACCTTCGCCAGCGTCGCCGGGGACGTCTTCTCGCCGCAGATGATCTCGACCAGCGGCATCTTGTCCACCGGCGAGAAGAAGTGGATCCCGATGAAGTCCTCGGTGCGCTGCACGCCCTCGGCGAGGGTCGTGATCGGCAGCGTCGAGGTGTTGGAGCCCAGCACCGCGTCCGCGTTGACGATGCTCTCGATCTCGCCGAACACCTTGTGCTTCAGCTCGACGCTCTCGAACACGGCCTCGATGACGAAGTCGACGCCCGCGAAGTCGGCCGGGTCACCGGTCGGCTTGATCTTCGCCAGCAGCGCGTCCGACTTCTCCTGCGTGGTCTTGCCGCGCGAAAGGGCCTTCTGCTCCAGCTTCTCCGCGTAGCCCTTGCCCTTCTCGGCCGCCTCGAGCGAGACGTCCTTGAGGACGACGTCGATGCCGGCCTTCGCCGACACGTACGCGATCGCGGCGCCCATCATCCCGGCGCCGAGCACGCCGACCTTCTTGGCCGTGTACTTCTCGAAGCCGTCCGGCCGCGAGCCGCCGGAGTTGATGGTCTGCAGGTCGAAGAAGAACGCCTTCGTCATGTTCTTCGACACCTGGCCGGTGGCGAGGTGGATGAAGTAGCGCGTCTCGATCGTGATCGCGGTGTCGAAGTCGACCTGCGCGCCCTCGATCGCGGCGGCGAGGATCGCGCGCGGCGCCGGCATGTTCGCGCCCTTGATCTGCTTGCGCAGGTTCGCCGGGAACGCCGGGAGGTTGGCCGCGAAGCTCGGGTTGGACGGCGTGCCGCCCGGGATCTTGTAACCCTTGACGTCCCACGGCTGGACGCCGCCTTCGGGGTTCGCCTTGATCCACGCCTTAGCGGCGGGGACGAGCTCCTCGACCGTGCCGACGAGCTCGTGCACCAGGCCGAGCTCGAGCGCCTTGGCCGGGCGGTGGCGCTGGCCCTGCAGGAGGACGTTCAGCAGCGCGCTCTGGATGCCCAGCAACCGGACGGTGCGCACGACACCGCCGCCGCCGGGCAGCAGGCCCAGCGTCACCTCGGGCAGGCCGATCTGGCTGCCCTTGACGTCGGCGGCGATGCGGTGGTGCGTCGCCAGCGCGATCTCGAGGCCGCCGCCGAGCGCGGCGCCGTTGATCGCCGCGACGACCGGCTTGCCGAGCTGCTCGATGCGGCGCATCTGCCCCTTCATCAGGGTGCTGCCCTCGGTCAGCTCGACCGCGTTCTCGGGCTTCGCCTGGATGAGGTCGTTCAGGTCGCCGCCGGCGAAGAAGGTCTTCTTGGCGGACGTGATGACGACGCCGGTGATGGAGTCCTTCTCGGCCTCCAGGCGGTCCACGGTCACGCCGAGCGACTCGCGGAAGTCGGCGTTCATCGTGTTCGCCGACTGGTTCGGGTCGTCCAGCGTCAGCGTGACGATGCCGTCTTCGTCCTGCTCCCAGCGGATGGTCTTGCTCTCGGCCATTTCTTTCCTCACACCCGCTCGATGATGGTCGCGACGCCCATGCCGCCGCCGATGCACAGGGTCACCAGGGCGCGGCGCGCCTGGCGGCGTTCGAGCTCGTCGACCACGGTGCCGACCAGCATCGCGCCGGTGGCGCCGAGCGGGTGGCCCATGGCGATCGCGCCGCCGTTGACGTTGACCTTGTCCTCGTCGAGGTGCAGGTCCTTGATCCACTTGAGCACGACGGAAGCGAACGCCTCGTTGAGCTCCCACAGGTCGATGTCCTCGGGCTTGAGGCCCGCGGTCTTCAAGACCTTCTCGGTGGCGGGGGTCGGACCGGTGAGCATGATCGTCGGCTCGGAGCCGATCGACGCGGTCGCCACGATCCGGGCGCGTGGCGTCAGCCCGAAGGTCTTGCCGATCTGCTCGGAGCCGACGAGCACCAGCGCGGCGCCGTCGACGATGCCGGAGGAGTTGCCGCCGGTGTGGACGTGGTTGATCTTCTCGACCGAGTGGTACTTCTGCAGCGCGACGGCGTCGAAGCCGCCCAGCTCGCCGATGCCGGCGAAGGCGGGCTTGAGCTTGCCGAGGCCCTCGACGGTGGAGCCGGGGCGGCGGTGCTCGTCGTGGTCCAGCACGGTCACGCCGTTGATGTCCTTGACCGGGACGACGGACTTGGCGAAGTAGCCGCCGGACCACGCTGCCTCGGCGCGGTCCTGCGAGCGGACGGCCCAGCGGTCGACGTCCTCGCGGGAGAAGCCCTCGATGGTCGCGATCAGGTCGGCACCGGTGCCCTGCGGGACGATGTAGTTGTCGTACGCGGTGGCCGGGTCCATGAACAGCGCGCCGCCGTCGGAGCCCATCGGTACGCGCGACATCGACTCGACGCCGCCGGCGATGACCAGGTTGTCCCAGCCGGAGCGGATCTTCTGCGCGGCGGTGTTGGTGGCTTCCAGGCCGGAGGCGCAGAAGCGGTTGAGCTGCACGCCCGCGACGGTCTCGGGCAGGCCGGCGTTCAGCGCCGCGGTGCGCGCGATGACCGCGCCCTGCTCGCCGACCGGGGAGACGACGCCGAGCACGATGTCGTCGATCACGGCGGGGTCGAGGTTCGGGTGGCGGACCTTGAGCTCTTCGATCAGGCCGACCACCAGGTCGACCGGCTTGGTGCCGTGCAGGGCACCGCCCTTGTTCTTGCCGCGAGGCGTGCGGATCGCCTCGTAGATGTAGGCCTCGCTACTCACAGAACAACTCCTCGCGAGCGTGTGGGACGTCTTCGTACCGTGGCCGATGATACCGACCAGTAGGGCTAATGGCCATTAACATATCGCCGGATAACCCCATGGTGTCAATGGGTTGCAGGTGTGCCGTTAGCCGCTATCGTTCACTCACCATGACCGACGTCGAGCGCACCACGCGCCCCCGCGACCGCAAGGCCCAGCTGGCCGCGGTGGCGGCGGAGCTGTTCCGCGCGCGCGGCTTCCCCGGGGTCGGCATCAAGGACATAGCGGATGCGGCGGGCGTCACCGGCCCCGCGCTGTACCGCCACTTCGCGGACAAGCAGGCGATCCTGGCCTACGTCGTCCTCAGCGGCTTCGAAGACCTGGAGGCGGCGACGGCGGAAGCGCTGTCTGACTCCGTTCCGCCTTCCGACCAGCTGGAATCCCTGCTCCGCCGGCTCGCGACGCAGGCCGTCGAGCGCCGGGAGATCGCGGCGCTCTGGCGCTGGGAGGGCCGGCACCTGCCCAAGGAGGACCAGCGGGGGATCGCCCGCCGGTCGGCGCTCGCGCTGTCGGCGTGGTCGAAAGCGCTGCTCACCCAGCGCCCCGAACTGCCCGGCGAAGACGCGGAGCTGCTGTGCTGGGCGGCGCTGTCGGTGTTCGGCAGCGTGTCGGTGCACCACACGTCGGTGGCGCGCCGCCGCTTCGCCCAGTTGCTGGTCGAATTGGCGCTGGGTGTGCTGAACGCCACACTCCCCTCGCCGTCCGAGCCGCCGTCTCCGCCTTCGTTGCGGCTCGGCACACCGTCCCGTCGCGAGCAGGTCCTGGCGGAAGCGACGGCGCTGTTCGCCCAGCGCGGCTTCCACGACGTGAGCATGGAGGACATCGGCGCGGCGGCGGGCATCGCGGGCCCGAGCGTCTACCGCCACTTCCCGAGCAAAGCGGCCCTGATGGTGGCGATCGGCCACCGCGCGGCGGACCGCCTGGCCCTCGCGGCCGAGCGCGCGCTCCAGGCACCGGACGAACACACGGCGCTGCGTCGCTTGGCGGAGTCGTACGTGCACACGATTCTGCACACGCCGGAACTGCTGGTGTCGTTCTCGGCGGACCGCGTCACGATGCCCGACCGCGACAAAGCGGATCTGTTGCGCGTGCAACGCGATTACGTCGCCCAGTGGGTCACGCTGCTTTCCGCGGTGCACCCTTCCCTGCCGCCCCGGGAAGCGAAGATCACCGTCCACGCGGCGCTGACCATCGCAAACGACCTCGCGCGCACCCGCCGGGTGGCGGCCCGCCCCCACTTCGCGGCGGAGCTGACGACCCTCCTGCACACGGTGCTGGACGTAGCCTGATCGGCGCACGGCGTCCGTCCCTGTCGAAACGGCCCGGAATGCGGGACAATGAAAACGGGCCGACGGGGTCCGCTCTCCCTGCGGAAGGGGAAAAGCGCGATGCAAGCAGCTCGTTCCGGCGCAGAAGACGGAATCGAATCCGAACTCCTCGACCTCGGCGGCGTCTCCCTCACCAGACTGCGCACCCTGGACGGCGGCGAACTGCGCAAGTCGTTGCGGCATGCGGTGGAACGGGCCTCGCACGTGCAAGTCACAGCCAGCGGAAGCGAGGCCAAACGAGTCGACTGACCATGGTTTCCGGGCAAACCGAGGATCCCGCCGCGGAACTGAACCGTCACCAGTTGCTCTGGTCGGACTTCGACGCGGTGGCCCGCGGCGAGGGCGGTACCGGGCCGCTGCGCAAACTGCGGGCGACCGAACGGAGCCGACGGCTCCTGCTGCTGCGCAATCTGGTCGAAGTGGTCACGAAATCCGAAGACCTGTACCGCCCGCTCCCCTCTCCGGAAACGGCCTGGGAACTGCTGGCCCGCGTCGAACACGCGGCGCCCCAAGCACTCGAGGCGATCCTCGCCCACCCGTACACCGGAACGTGGGCCGGTTACACGACCCGGCTGTACCGCCAGGACGTCACCGGTGTCTGCCCGTTCTGGGTGCACGTCGGGCACGTGCACTGCCTCGCCGCCGCGGCCGCCGTCCGAGCCGGGATCCCGTTCGAAACGGAAATCCCGGTCTGGCTGGGCAAAGCGGCACTGCCGACGCTCGGTTCGGCCCAGTTGCGCGCCGAAGCACCGTTCTCCGTCGCCACCGTCCGAGGCGACGGCAACGACGTCGAAATCCGGAACCGCCACTCGGTGGTCCGCCTGCCGGCGCACCCGTCCACCGACGCACCGGGGTGGTCCGGGATCCGGACGACCGTGTGCTGGGCCGGTGAGCGACGGCTCGAAGTCCGGCTCGACGACGTGGATCCCTATCGCGGGCTGTACGAACCGATCCTGCCTGACCGGCTGAGCCCGGTCGAAGTCGAATCGTGGCGGACGGTGCTCGACGGCGCCTGGTCGCTGCTCGCCGAGCACCTACCGGATGTCGCGGACACGATGCGCGTCGGCCTGGACTCGATCGTGCCCGCGCCCACCGTCCCGTTCCGGCTGCCCAGCGCGTCGACCGGGGAAGCGTTCGGCAGCGCGATCGTCGCGTACGGCGAAGATCCCGCGACGCTGGCGGCCGCGCTGGTGCACGAGTTCCACCACATCCGGCTGGGCGGACTGCTCCACCTCGTCCGGCTCAGCGTGGACGACCCGCGGGAACGGCTCTACGCACCGTGGCGCGCCGACCCCCGTCCGATCGGTGGCGTGCTGCACGGGATTTACGCTTTCTTCGGCGTCGCGTCGTTCTGGCGCGCGCTGGCCGCGGCGGAACCGGACCACGAACTCGCCGCGTTCGAGTTCGCGTTGTGGCGCGGGCAGGTCCGGCGCACGCTCGACGTGGTGCACGCCGACGAAAGCCTCACCGTCGCCGGGCGCCGGTTTCTCGCGGGTATCGCCGCCGAACTCGAGCCGTGGCAGGACGAGCCGGTCGCCGCGGCCCCTCGAACCTGGGCGCGGTTCGCGGCCGAAGACCACTATGCGGCCTGGCGGACCAGGCACCTCCGCCCCGACGCCGGCGCGGTCGCGGAGCTGGCAGCGGCCTGGCGCGCCGGACTGGCGCGACCACGGTTCGCCGCCTTGCCCGAGCCGCGGGTCCCGACCCCGGTCCCGGACGGCGACTGGCACGACGCCCGCACGGACCTGATCCGCCTTCGCCTCGGCCCCGACGGTGCTACGCGGTTCGCCGCGCAGGGATCCGCGGTCCCGGGCGCCACGGAAGCGGACCTGCACTTCGTGGCCGGCCGCCCGGTGGAAGCGACGGCCGGCTACCGGAAGTCGCTGGAAGCGAACCCGGACGACCCGGCGGCCCTGGCCGGCTTGGGCTTGGCGCTCGCGGCCCGCAGCACCGGACCGGCGTCCCGCGCGTTGCTGCACCGCCCGGAACTGGTCCGGGCGGTGCATCGAGCGTTGCGCGGCGGGCCGGGAGGGACGCCGCCGGTGGAAACGATCGCCGGCTGGCTGGGTCGGTTCACTCATTGAGTGGCGTCGCCGACAGCCCCGCTAACGCAGCTTGAACCGGAATCCGATGGCAACCGCCGCGAACTCCTGGAGCAAGGTCGAGACGTCGGTGCCGCTCAGCACGAGAGCGATCACCGCCAGAGCTGCCAGTACGATGATCACGGCGGCGATGAGGCACAGCAGCCTGAACAGCCGGCCGTACATCTTCCCGCTCGTCAGCACCTCGACGACGGCCCACCAGACGGTGTGATCGGGCGGCCGATCTGGGCTGCGCTCCTCGTCGTGGTTACTCTTGGCCATACGACTGTCTCCTGTCCGTTGCGAAGCGTGCGGGGTTGTCGTACCGGGGCGCCACCTGCTGGAACAGGTGGCGCCCCTTCCACGCCGGATCCAATCCGACGAGATCGAGATATCCGAGAGTTCGGGTTGCGGTGACGAAATGCTAGCAGCACCAGCCCTGCCCGAATCGCCGAGAACCAATTTCACTGCATAGCGACCAGTACAACCTCAAAGGTTGCGCCACGACCAGCGGAAACACCGTCGGGAATTCGCGTTCCCCATTACTGGTCACGACGGCGATGAAAAATGCGAAGCGCGCCCGCCATCCTCAAGAATTTGCCAACGGGTTGGTTCGGACACGGAAAAGGCCGGGCGGTGGAGATCGCCCCCGCCCGGCCAGTTCGCCAAACGGCTACATCGGCATCGGGTCGATGTCGCAGTCCGCGCGCACTCCACGCGAAGCGGAGACCGTTCCCGGGTGGTTTTCGCCCAGCACCATGTGGTATCGGGTCAGCACGTCGTCGTACAGCAGGTCCGCTTCCGCGGTTTGGCCCAGCGAACGCAAGTCCAGGGAGCGGTTGAGCTGCACGGCCAACGTCGTCGGGTGGTCGTCGCCCAGCACTCGACGGGAACGTTCGAGGAGATCGGCGTCCAGTTCCGCCGCCTCGGCCACGCGGTCCAGTGCGAACAAGTCGCTCGCCACGTTGATCCCGCAGACGATCGTGTGCGGGTGGTCTTCGCCGACGTTCTCACGGAACTGGGCCAGCGACCGTTCGTCGGTCACGCGCGCGCTTGCTGGATCGCCGCTCAAGCGCAGGGTCACGCCCAGGTCGAGGGCCGCCGACAGGGTGTGCGGATGGCCTTCGCCGAGGTTTTCGCGGTAGAGGTCGAACACCTCTTCACCGAGCTCCCGGGCTTCGGCGAACCGCCGCGCGTGCCTCAGGTCGATGGAGTGCCCGAGGGCGCACGCCATCGCGTTCGGGTGACTGTCGCCGTAGCGGATGCGGAACCGACGCAGAGCGTCGGTCGACAATTCGAGTGCCGCGTCGTGCTCGCCGTCCTTGCGGCACGTCACCGATTGGAAGTAACGACGGCGGAGCGTGCCGACGCTGTCGCCGCCGTAAAGCCGCTCGGCGCGTTCCGCGATGCGCTCCATTTCGATGCGCGCCCACGGGTAGTGCCCCAGTTCCCGGCGCGCCAGGACGTGCAGCACCTGCGTGCCGATCGTGCTGACGTTGTCGTAGCCGAAGATCTCGGCGCGGCGGGTGTACGTCTTGTCCGCCAGCTCGCGTGCTTCCTTGTATTCGCCGGTGAGCAGCAGGGCGACGATGAATTCGTGCGCGGCGCCCAGGGTGATCGGGTCGTCGTCGCCGAACAGGCCCTTCGTCTTTTCGTAGATCTCCCCGTTGCGGTTCCGCGCCTCCGCGAAATCGCCGCGCGCCTTCAAGATGAGCGCGTAAGTGAGTTGGGCGTTCAGGGTGTCTTCGCTGTCTTCGCCAAGCGCCTCGATGTAACGCCGACGCGTCTCTTTCGCGACTTCGGCGGCCTCGTCGTACCGGCCCACCACCCAGTAGAAGAACGCGAGCCGTTCGGACGCGCCGAGTTCGAGCAGCGGCGGATCTTCCGCCGGTTCCTCACCATGGATCCGCCGTTGCTCACGGTCCGCCGCCCACGCCTTGACCGCCCGTTCCGCGAGCGTCAGCGCACCCTGGTGGTCACCCCAGTGGTAGAGGAACTTGAACAGGTTGATCACCAGCTGCCGCACCCACGGATCGGTGCAGTCGATCAGCTCGGTGTCGTAGATGTGCGGCAGGATCTCCTGGTAGCGGGTCCAGGTCTGCGGTGACTCCGGGTCGTTCGGGTCGAGGTTCGCCAGCAGCAGGTGGGCGCCGTGGCGCATTCCCAGGCGGTGCTGATCGTCCATTCTGTTGCGCAGCACCAGCTGCACCAGCCGGTGCAACAGCAGGGTGTCACTGCGGTGATCGATCTTCGCCAGGCCGTAGCGGTTGATGTCGCGGATCGCGCGGCCCAGGCGCATCGGATCACGCAGGGCCGCGTCGAGTTCGGGGGCCACCGAAACACCACGCACCCCGGCGAACACGCTCCGGGCAATCGGCTCCGGGGCGAAGAACGCGCAGACCTGCAGGAGCTGGTGGGCCGCCGGGCTGCGGGAGCTCAGCTCGTCGAACGACACGTTCCACGCGGCCGCGACCGAAACCTCGTAGTCGCTCGGGGCGGAGGTGTCGAGGATTTCGGTGACCTTCTCGTCGAACAGCCGCAGGTACTCCTCGGCCGGCATGCCCGTCTCGGCGAGCCACGCGGCCGCCTGCTCGATGGCCAGCGGCAGGTCACCGAGCTTCTCCGCGATCAGGTCGGAGTCTTCGTCGGCGAGGCCGGCGCGGCGCAGGCCGAGCAGGTTCTTGCTCTCGTCGCGTTGGAAGACGGCGACCTCAAGCGGCCGTGCGATTCCGGCCCAGCCGGGGTTGCGCGAAGTCACGAGGATCTGGCCCGGTCCGTCGACCGGGAAGAACGGGCGGACCATTTCCGGGTCTTCGGCGGAGTCGAAGACCAGCAGCCAGCGCCGGTAGGGCCGGCCGAGCCGCAGGGCTTCCCGCACCGCGGGCACGGCGGTGATGGCTTCGTCGGCGCCCGGCAGCCCCAGGTGCTGGGCCAGTTCGGTGAGCGACTTCCGGATCTGCGTGGCCTGTGTGGCCTGGATCCACCAGACGATGTCGTAGTCCTGCAGGTGCCGGTAGATGTACTCCACGGCCATCTGCGTCTTGCCGATGCCACCCATTCCGTGCAATGCCGCGGGCAGGACGGCAGTCGTTCCCGCTCCGAGCCGTTCGCCCAATTGATCGAGCAGTTCACGCCTTCCGGTGAAATTGGGGTTCTTGGGCGGAACCGTTCCCCAAACGGGTGGCGCGTCATCACCGGAACGGCGTTCGCTCCGGACGGTCGTGTCCGCGATCTCGCGGACGATCTTCGTCTGCACGGCGGTCGGCGCTTCGATCGGCGACGCGGAATACCTGCTGGTCCTGGTGTCGGGATGGACGACGGATGCAGGATCACCCGAGTATCTCTTGCTTTCGAGTTCCTGCGACATGGTCTCGCTCACCGCCGGGATACTAGTGTCCATAGTGGATCTACGTAAACCGCCACCTGGCTCCCCGATCCTACTCGCCAGACGGTCGGCACGGGAAAGGTACGGCCCCGAGAGCGCACGCATCACGTCGCGTTCGAGTGCTATCTCGGCCGCCGTCGCGGCGGCCGGCTCGGGATCCGGAGTGGCGTCCGGTTCCGCCAGCGCCGCGTGGAGCCGCGCGAGCACCGGACTGCGTTCGCCGAACCGCCGCGACGCCGTGATCACCGCGTGCGCGGTGTCCGACCGGCGCGCGCCACGCAGCAGGACTTCCCTTACCTGGGCGGAAAATTCCCACGTGGTGCGGTCCCACGGCGATCCGTCACGGGCTCGTTCCAGCAGGCCCGAGGTGAACACCTCGGCGAGGTGGCCGGGCCCGGACCCGGGCAGCAATTCGGCCTGCAAGGCCCGCGCCACGCCCACGTCCACCGGAACCGCCGCCAGCAGGGTGGCCAGACGGAACGCGGGCGGCGAAGCCATGCTGTGAAAGTGTTTCACTTGTTCGGTCGCTGTGGCGGCGACGCGTTCCGGTGCGTTTTCAGCGGGTTCCGCGTCGGCCGGGCGAGGCGAATCCCGCGCCAGGACGACCGCGGCCGGGCGGGGTCTTCCGCCGTCCCCGGTGACGAGGCCGGCCCACCAGCGGAACCACCGCTCGGCCAGTTCCAGCACCGGGACGGCGACCGCGCCTTTGACCAGCGAGGCGGTTTCCGCCGCGTCGAGCAGCGCGTCGGTGAGCCGCAAACGGTACGCGCTGTTGGCGCGCAACGGCCCGGGGCTGATCAGTTCCGCGGCTTGCACGTCGACGCCGCCACGTGACCAGAGCCGCTGCGGCAGCAGGTGCACGAGCGCGACCGGCATCGCGCGCGCCCATTGGGCAAGCAGCGGCGAAATCAGGTCGCGCCGCCAGGCGTCGCTCATCCCGTCCGTCAGCAGGAGCACCAGGCGCCGGCCCGACGGGTCGATCAGCTCCCGCGGTCCGCGCGGCGGGGTCTCCGCCGTGCCACCGTGCAGGGTCGGGCCGAGCACCACGCCACCTTCGGCCTGACCGGTCTTGCCCGTTTCGAGCAGCCGGAGCTGAATCGACCGAAAAGCGCCGAGCCGTTCCAGCAGTGTCACGAACGCCGTGACGGTCGGCGTCCAGAGCGCCATCGACGGCGCGGACTCGACGACCAGCGTCAGGTCGAGCCAGCGGTCGCGGCGGCGACGGGTGTGCGGCAGCCACATCCCGGTCGCGGCGGCCTCCTCGGCCGTCCGCTCCTCGTCGAGTTCGACGTCGTCCTCTCGGCGGGACGGGACCTTGCGCTTGAACGGCCGCAGCGCACGGACCAGGCGGGGAGCGTCGGGCAGCACCGGGAGCGTCGCGGACTGTTCGCCTTCGGCGTCGCCGTCCGGCTCCGGGGCGGTCAGCGGGCTGCGCTGTGCGAGCAAGCCGCCGTCGCCGGCGGCTTGCTCGAGGTCCGGGCCGCGGTCCGGCGGCGGATCGGGCCGCGAAGCTTCGACAGCGTGGGCGAACGACATTCCTCCGGGATCCGGCGGCGGGTCCGCACGCGGGCGCTGCCCGACGGGGCGGTGTTCACCGGCTGCGGCCTCGGCGTCGTCGCCGCGCGGACGTTCGGGCCGGGCTGGTTCGGCGAGCGGACGGGTGCCCTGGATGGTGGTCATCAGCCACATCCCGTCGGCGAGCTCGCGCCACGTCAGGTCGTGGTCGCCCGGCGTCCCGTCCGGCCGTTCCGCCATGTCACGGCACCTGCGGATTCAGCTGACGCCACAGGGAATCCACGAGGCGCGGCCACGAATCGTCGTCCGGCCGGTAGGCGCCGGACGTCGCGAGGTACACCGCGTCCAGCAGCTTGTCCGCCGGGAGCCCGCCGACCGCGGCGCTGCGCGTCACGAAGTCTTCGACCAGCGCACTCTGCGTGCGCTGCGGGTCCAGCGCGTGCGCGGCCACCATCGCGGCGAGCTGGTCGGTGTCCGGCTCCCGGGTCTCCAGCCGCAGGCAGCGGCGCAGGAACGCCGGCGGGAAGTCCCGCTCGCCGTTGCTGGTGATGACGACGACGGGGAACGCCGCGCACCGGACCCGGCCGTGCTCGACCACCGCGGTGTAGCCCGGATCGGCGGTGAACACCTCGGCCTGCACCGAGCGCCGGGCACCCCGGGCCAGCTCGGGAACCTGGAACTCGCCGTCTTCGAACAGGCTCAGCAGGTCGTGCGGGAGATCGGACTCCGCCTTGTCGAGCTCGTCCACCAGCAGCACGCGCGGCAGCCGGCGTGGCAGGAAGGCGGTTCCGAGCTCGGCGAGCCGGACGAACTCGCCGATCGGCGGCGCTTCCGGTTCCGAGCCCGCGGCCAGTGTCTGCCGCGCGGCGGCCGCCTGCACGCGGCCGATGGCGTCGTAGTCGTACAGCCCCGACTTCAGCGTGGTGTGCGAGGTGATCGGCCAGCGCAGCACGCGGCCGAGGCGCAGCTCCCGCGCGATCCGGTAGGCCAGGCTCGACTTGCCGCTGCCGGGCCGGCCGGTGACCAGCAGCGGGCGCCGCAGGTAGAGCGCCGCGTTGACCATGTCGACTTCGTGCCGGTTGACGTTCCTCGCCGAATAGCTGAGTTCGGTGCCGAGCTTGCGATCCGTTTCACCGTCGTCCGGTGGGGTCACGTCCACTTCCGGCAACGCCGGGGTCGAGAAGTCGCGCCACGGCGGCGGCGGGGGCAGACGATCCGCCAGCCGGATGTCCTGCAGCGGACGGCCGGTCCCGCGGTAGATCCACCAATCGGGCGGGCTGTCGGGATGCTCGGTCACGCTCATCAGCGCCTCCCTCGACCCGCCGGACCGTGCCGGTCTAGGCGAGGGGGAGCAGCCGGTTCGGGTCGTCCCATAGCACCACCAGATCGCGTACTACGCCGTCGTCCGTCGACGACGGCGGATTTCGAAGTGCATCCAGCCGGGACTCCCTTGCCCGCGCGGGCAAATCCCCCAATCCGCCACTACTACCGGCAAGCCAGGCTACCACTTCGCGCACGACTTCCGAAGGGGCCGTGGGATGCCAAACGATCACCGGCAGGCCCGCGCGCAATGCCGCCAAAAGCTCGTCACCTTCGGAAATGGGGCTGACCGGCGGCGATTCACTGAGCACCAGCACAACCCACTGTTCGTCGCTCAGTATCGCATCGAGCCGATAGTTGTCTTCGGATACGCCGGCCGGGCAGAAATACACCCGTTCGAACGACGGATCGCGACTCAAGACCTCCCACCGGCGCCGCCACACGCGATGCCATTTGCGGGAACTCATCCGTTCAAGTGAACGAATGACCGTCGGGTACCCGAGGTACAACGGCTTGGGCACACCGGAACCGCGGTCGGTGACCCACGAATGCACCGGAAGGTTCAACAACGCCCTCGGCAGCACGAACTCCAGTGTCACGTCAGCGGTCCCACCCGACCAGGACTCTTCCGCCGCGACGACCAGAGCGTCGACACGCTCCTCGAGATCCTCTTCGCGGACCAGTGCGGTGTCCCCGCACGGCGGTGGCCATTCGCCGGGATCGTCCTGCCGCCAGTGGGACAACTGGTACAGCCCGGGCTCGATCGCGTCCGGCCGGACCACGATCATCAGGTGCAACCGACCCTCCGGCGGCGGAGTACCGCCGATTTCTTCACGCAATTCCGACAGCGCCTTGTCGAGGCGGAGCCGCCGGGCCTGCCCGGAACACCATTCCCGCAGCTGGCCGGCGAGCGGTTCGTCGCATTCCCCAGCGATGAGTTCGACGAAGATCAACACGGGCGGCAGTTCCCCGCGCGCGGCATTGAAGTCCGCAAGGCCGGAGAACGCCGCGGCGGCGTCGGGGTACGAAGGCGGCGGGACGACGTACCGCGCGGCGCGGCGGACGGCCCCGCCGAGCCCGGGCGGGACGAACCCCTCCAACCGGCGGTGGAGCTTCTCCTGTTCGGCTTCCGGTACGACGTCGTGCATCCGCACGGAGGACACCAGCCGCCGCACCTCCGCGCACTCCTTCGTCCCGGGCCGCAGGAATTCGAGGACCTCGGCCAGTACGGCGAGCCCGTTGTCCAGCCGGCCGCAGGCGGTGACGATTTCGACGAGCTGGTCCCGCGCGGCGAGCTGGTCCGAAAAGGTGAACGGGTGGTCGAGCGCGGTGCGCAGTTCACCCACCATCAACGCGCGGATCGCCTTGTCGTCGGCGAAGCCCGCCACCACGAGGACGTCCACGAGCGCTTTGCGGATCGCGATCCCGAGCTGGGGCAAGCCTCGCCGCACGGACATCTGACGAACCACCTCCCGCCCCCGCGGAGCGCCCCCGAAGATCGTGAGTTTACCCATTCACCCGGGCGGAAGAATGGCAAAAAGTGGACATCACTCAGCCCACCGGCCGCCCCGCCTCCGTCTCGACCAGCGCCGCCACCTTTTCCACCTGCGGCGATCCCGGGTCGAGCAGCCGAATGGCGGCGAGGAGATCGGCCATTCCGCTCGCGTACCGCTCGCACGTCCGGGCGAGCGCGATGACGTGCAGACGGTCCTCGGCGTGATAGGGAACGGCATCGGCGATTTCCCGCCGGGGGAACATTTCCAGCAACAAACGGCGGCTTTCCGCCTTGCGCACACAAGGCACCGCGAGCAACGCCTCGATCAGCGCCGGGAACCCCTCGCTCTTCGCTTCGCCCGAGGCGGAGACGGCTACCCCGTTCACGGCGCCGAGCAGGCGGAGCCAAGCCCACGCGGCGTGCTCCCCCGGCTTCACCTTCACCGGAATCCGGTGGTACGAACCCGGGTCGGCGGCCGGGTCTTCGCGGACCACGTCCTGGAACACCAGGTCCGACACGATCAGCGCCAGGTCGGCCTTCGCCGCCTTCTGGGCTGCCTTCGCTTCCGGGGCGTCGAGGATGCGGAACGTGAAGCTCGCCGCCTTGCTGACGCGGCCGTGGCTGCCTTCTGCCACTTCGCCCGCGTGGAGGGCCAGGCGCAGGTGGATCTGGGCTTCCTCCGCGTGGACGTGGTTGTAGCGGCGCAGCTCGTCGCGCATGCGGGCCGGGAACTGGGCGACCAGGTCCGCCTTCGCGATGTCCGGGGGCAGCAGGATCATCGCGCCGTCGCCGGTGTTCTCCACGTAGCAGGAGTCCCACGGGATGCCCGTTTCGGCGAACGTCGTGCGCAGGACCCGCCAGAGGCCTTCGTGGACTTCGCGCAGGTGGGCCAGGGTGCGGCTCGGGTTGTTGTACCCCGCGACGTCCACGGCCATGATCGTCCGGTGCAGCGCGGCCGCATAGGAATGCACGACCCACCTCCCCACGTCCCGCACTCATTGTCCCAGACGTATGCACGCTCGGCCATGTTCGCGCAGGGCGTTACCCCGAAACGCGACGCGTGCGGGGCCGCGGCGGCCATAATTCGGCGTGCCCACGACACGCCTGCACCTGGTGAGCGCGGATGAGGACCACCGCGTCTCCACCATCGAGCTCTTCTTCGACCTGGTCTTCGTCTACGCCATCACGCAGACCACCCAGCTGATGGCCGACCACCTGAGCCCCATCGGTGTCGGGCAGGGGCTGGCGATGCTCGCCGTCCTGTGGTGGTGCTGGTGCTCCTACGCCTGGCTCGGGAACACCATCCACGTCGACCACGGGATCGCGCGGCTCGCGATGTTCGGGGCGATGGCCGTGATGTTCCTGGTGTCGCTGACGATTCCCGAAGCTTTTGTCGACCATCCCGGCGGGTTGTACGCGCCCGTGCTGTTCGTCGCCTGCTACGCGCTCGTGCGGCTGCTGCACCTCGTGGCCTACCTGGGCGCGGCGAAGCACGACCCGGGGCTGCGGCGGGTGCTGCTGAAGATGTTCGTCGGGCTGCTGCCGAGCGTCGGGCTGCTGGCCGTGGGCACGGCGCTGAGCGGGCCGTGGCAGCTGGGGCTGTGGGTCGCCGCGCTGCTGGCCGACTACCTCAACGTCTACCTCGCCGGGCCCGAGGGGTGGCGGCTGAACGCGCCCGCGCACTTCGCCGAGCGGTTCGGGCTGATCGTGATCATCGCGCTCGGCGAGTCGATCGTCGCGATCGGCATCGGGATCGGGTCGCTGCCGATGTCGTGGCTGGTCGCCGGCGCGGCCGTGTGCGGGCTGGCGCTGGCCGCGGGGATGTGGTGGACCTACTTCGACGTCGTCGCGCGCGTGTCCGAGCACCGGCTCACCCAGGCCACCGGCACCGAGCGCACGAAGCTCGCCACCGACTCCTACACGTTCCTGCACCTGCCGCTGATCGCCGGGATCGTGCTCGTCGCGCTCGGGCTGAAGAAGGCCTTCCTCTACATCGCCGACACCGAGCACCACTCGCCGGGCGAAGCGCTGCACGGGGTGCCGATCTGGACGCTGACAGGCGGGCTCGGGCTCTACCTGATCGCGCTGAGCGCGCTGCGCCGGCGCAACCTGGGCAGCTGGAACCACCAGCGGCTGGTCGTCGGTGTGCTGCTGGTCGCGGCAACGCCGCTGCTGGAGCACGTTGCCGCCGCGGCGCTGCTGCTGATCGTCGCCGCGGTCGTGCTCGGACTCATCGGCTTCGAGCGCTTGCGGTTCGCCGAGTGGCGCAAGCAGGTGCACGCCGCGCACTCACAGTAGCTCCGGGCCGACGACCGACAGCAGCCGCAGCTTCTCGGCGTCCTCGGTGCCGGGCGTGGCCGTGAACACCAGGAGCACCTGCGCGAGGTCGTCGGTGAAGAGCAGCTGGCAGTCGAGCGCGATCTCGCCGAGGCCCGGGTGCACGAGCGTCTTGCGGCGCTCGAACGGCACCGCGACTTCGTGCGCTTCCCAGAGCCGCGCGAAGTCCCCGCTCTTCGCCGCCAGCAGCCGCGCGAGGTCGGCGGCCCGGGTGTCGCTCGCGCTGGCCGCCCGCAGGCTCGCGACCAGGAACCGGCCGTGGCGCGCGCGGTCCGGCGGCGGGTAGAGCAGCTGTTCCGCCGGGTCGGTGAACCACCGATAACTTGCGCTGCGCGCCGGCCCGGTGTGGCCGGTCTCGTCGCCGAGCAGCGCCCGGGCCTGCGGGTTCTGCACGAGCGTCTCGCCGAGGTTCGACATCACCTGCGCGGGCGTGTCGTGCAGCCGGTCCAGCACGCGCAGCAGCGCCGGGCTGACGTGGTCGGCGCGCGACACGCGGCTCGGTGCGGTGTGCCCGGCCAGCCGGAACAGGTGGTCGCGCTCGTCGAGCGTCAGGCGCAGGCCGCGGGCGATCGCGGCGAGCATCTGCTCCGACGGCCGCGGCCCGCGCTGCTGCTCCAGCCGCGTGTAGTAGTCGGTGGACATCCCCGAGAGCGTCGCGACTTCCTCGCGGCGCAGCCCGGACGTGCGGCGGCGCTGCCCGGGCGGCAGCCCGACGTCGTCCGGGCGCAGGGCCTCCCGGCGGCGGCGCAGGAAGTCGGCGAGCTCGGCGCGGTTCACGGTCCCGATTATCGACGCTCGCACCCCGCTCACCCAGGGATCGCCGATCCCCCGATCGGCGCGCTCTGCCGCGCCCCTGTCCGGACAACGACGCTGAACGCCATGACCACGTACCTGATCACCGGGGCCGGCAGTGGCCTCGGCGCCATCGCCGCCCGCGAGCTCGCCGCCCGGGGCGGCCGCGTCGTCCTCGCCGTCCGCGACCCCGCCCGCGTCACGCCGCCGCCGGGTGACACCGAGGTCCGGCGCCTCGACCTCGCCGACCTGGCGTCGGTGCGGGAGTTCGCCGGCGGCTGGTCCGGCGCCCTCGACGTCCTGATCAACAACGCGGGCGTGATGGCCGTGCCGTACGCGAAGACCGCGGACGGCTTCGAGACGCACATGGGCGTCAACCACTTCGGCCCGTTCCTGCTGACGAACCTGCTCCTGCCACACCTCACCGGCCGGGTCGTCACCGTCTCGTCCAACCTCGCGCGGATGGGACGGCTCCGTCTCGACGACCTGAACTGGGCGCACCGCCGCTACTCCGCGCTGGGCGCGTACAACCAGTCGAAGCTGGCGAACCTGCTGTTCACGCAGGAGCTGCAGCGCCGGCTGACCGAGTCCGGGAGCGCCGTCCGGGCCGTCGTCGCCCACCCCGGCGTCGCACGCACCGGGATCGACCGGCACTTCGGGGGCGTGCAGGCCATCGCGTTGAAGGCGCTCTACCCGCTGATCACCCAGAAGAGGCCCGAGTACGGCGCGCTGCCGATACTGTTCGCCGCGACCGAGGACGTCCCCGGCAACGCCTACGTCGGGCCGGGCGGGCGCAACGGCGAGCAGCCTCGCCTCGTACAGCGTAAGGCGCACGCCGGCGCGCGGGAGCTGTGGGAGATGTCGACCCGTCTTACGTCGTAAGGTCAACCCTGCACTGGCGCGGCGCAGCATCCCGGGTTAACCTACTGGCGAGTAGGTAACGGGATGGAGGGCCACATGGCTGCGCCAAGGAAACGGGACGCGATGGGCTGGGGCCTGTCCGCGCTGACCCGGCTGGCCGGGAGCAAGGTCGTCGACCGAGCGGGGCTGCGCAAGCCGCTCGAGGACCTGGTCACCGCGGGGACTCGCAACGGCTTCCGCGTCGCCGGCGCGGCGACCCGGTCGTTCAAGTCGGTGCAGAAGCTGGGCAAGCCCGCCCGGCTCGCACCGTCCGCCGACACGGGGCTGTTCGACCTCACGCCGAGCGAGGACCAGCAGCTCATCGTCGAGACGGTGACGGAGTTCGCCGCCGAGCAGCTGCGGCCGGCCGCCGCGGACGCCGACGCCAAGCTCGAGGCGCCCGAGGGCCTGCTGAGCCGGGCCGCCGAGCTGGGCATCAGCCTGGTCGGCATCCCCGAGGAGCTCGGCGGCGTCGGCACCGAGCGCTCGGTCGTGACCAACGCGCTCGTCGCGGAAGCACTGGCGCACGGCGACCTGGGCCTGGCCGTCGCCGTGCTCGCGCCGTCCGCGGTCAGCACCGCGCTGGTCAGCTGGGGTGACGAGCAGCAGCAGGCGGACTACCTGCCCGCGTTCGTCGGCGAGAACGTCCCCGCCGCGGCGCTGGCGCTGCAGGAGCAGAAAGCGCTCTATGACCCGTTCAAGCCCGCGACGAAGGCGCGCCGCACGCCGAAGGGCTACCAGCTCGACGGGGTGAAGTCGCTGGTCCCGCGCGCGGCGCAGGCGGAGCTGTTCATCGTGTCGGCCGACCTCGAAGGCCGCGGCCCGGCGCTGTTCCTGGTCGAGTCGTCGAACGCCGGGGTGACCATCGAGGCCGAGCCGGCGATGGGCCTGCGCGGCGCCGCGACCGGCAAGCTGCACCTCGATCACGTCAACCTGCCCGCGGGCGCGCTGCTCGGCGGCGGCAAGCTCGACGTCTTCACCGACCTCGTCCGGCTTTCGCGGCTGGGCTGGGCGGCGCTGGCCGCCGGCACCGCGAAGGCCGTCCTCGACTACGTCGTCCCCTACGTCAACGAGCGGGTGGCGTTCGGCGAGCCGATCAGCCACCGGCAGGCGGTGGCGTTCTCGGTCGCCGACATCGCGATCGAGCTGGAGGGCCTGCGCCTGGTCACGCTGCGCGCCGCGGCCCGCGCCGAGCAGGGCAAGCCGTACGCGCGGGAAGTCGCGCTGGCCCGGAAGCTGGCCGTGGACAAGGGCATGCAGATCGGCAACGCGGGGGTGCAGCTGCTCGGCGGGCACGGCTTCGTCAAGGAGCACCCGGTCGAGCGCTGGTACCGCGACCTGCGCGCCATCGGCGTCATGGAAGGCGCCGTCCTTCTTTAGAAAGGGCTTTGACTCATGATCAACCTGGAAGCTCCCAAGAAGGCCGGCGCGCTGATCAACCAGGCGTACCAGGCCGCGGCCGAGGTGTTCCGGCCGATCTCGCGCAAGTACGACCGCGCGGAGCACACGTACCCCGCCGAGCTGGACATGTTCGCGGCGCTGCTGGACGGCCTCAACTCCTCCGGCGAGGGCGGCGCGGGCGCGGCGGGCGTCCGCCGTTCCGGCTCCGACAAGGAGGAGAAGGGGAACCGCAACGGCGCCAACCTGAACGTGGTCCTCGGCACGATCGAGATGTGCTGGGGCGACGTCGGGCTGCTGCTCTCGATGCCCCGCCAGGGCCTCGGCAACGCGGCTATCGGCTCGGTGGCGACCGACGAACAGCTGGAGCGCTTCTCCGGCATGTGGGCGGCGATGGCGATCACCGAACCGTCGTTCGGCTCGGACTCGGCCGCGGTCAGCACGACGGCCCGCCTCGACGGCGACCACTACGTCCTGAACGGCGAGAAGATCTTCGTGACGTCGGGCGAGCGCGCGGACGCCGTGGTGGTGTGGGCGACGCTGGACAAGTCCAAGGGCCGCGCGGCGATCAAGTCGTTCGTGGTGGAGAAGGGCACACCGGGCTTCGAGGTGGTGCGCGTCGAGCACAAGCTCGGCATCCGCGCCTCCGACACGGCGGTGCTGCGCTTCGAAAACTGCCGCGTCCCGGCGGAAAACCTGCTGGGCACGCCGGAAATCGACACGGCCAAGGGCTTCGCGGGCGTCATGCAGACGTTCGACAACACCCGCCCCCTGGTGGCGGCGATGGCGATCGGCGTGGCCCGGGCGGCGCTGGAGGAGACGCGCGAGATCCTGACCGCGGCCGGCGTCACCATCGACTACGACCGGCCGGCGAACACGCAGCACGCGGCGGCGGCGGAATTCCTCCGCCTGGAAGCGGATTACGAGTCGGCTTACCTGCTGACGCTGGAATCCGCGTGGATGGCGGACAACCGGAAGCCGAACTCGCTGCAGGCATCGATGGCGAAGGCGAAAGCCGGGCGTTCGGTGGTGGAGATCGCGCTGAAGTGCGTCGAACTGACCGGTGCCTACGGCGAAGAGTCTTTGCTCGAAAAGTGGGCTCGGGACGCCAAGATCCTGGACATTTTCGAGGGGACGCAGCAGATCCAGCAGCTGATCGTGGCTCGGCGCGTCTTGGGCAAGTCTTCCGCCGAACTGAAGTAGGTCGCGGGCGGCCGGTCTCCGGTACCCTGGGGTGCCGGAGGCCGATCGTGACCGAACACATCGAGACCACGCTCCTCGCCGGTGCCGTCGTGCACGGGCCCGGGGATGACACCCCGATCAAGTCACCGCAGGAATGGGACGCCGAAGGCTGGGACGCCGATCGGCAGAGCCCGAAGAACCTCGGCGAAGCCCGCGCCGCGCTCGCCGAGCGGATCGCGGATCCGCACGCGCCCGACACCGAAGCCGAATCCGGCGCCTACGACGACGTGCCGGAGGGCTGAGCGGTGTACGTTCCCTGGCTCGTCGACGCCGCTCGCAGCACCGGTTATCCCGTGGTCGAGGTGCCCGGGTGGCAAACCCGGGGGCACGGCGGCATGCGCGTCGTCGAAGGGGTGGTCGGGCACCACACCGCCACCGCCGATTCCGCGCCCGGGGACTACCCCTCGCTCGACATCGTCACCCGCGGGCGCGCCGACCTCGCCGGGCCGTTGTGCAACCTCGGGCTCGGGCGCAGCGGGACGATCTACGTCGTCGCCGCCGGGTGCGCCTACCACGCCGGTGCGTCGCGGTGGCTCGGGTTCCTCGACGTCAACGACGAATTCCTCGGCATCGAAGCGGAGTCCGCCGGTGCCGGTGGCTGGACGGACGCGCAGCGGGACGCCTACCCGAAGCTCGTCGCCGCGCTGCTGCGGTACATGTCGCGCGGGGTCGAGCGCTACGCCGGCCACCGGGACGTCTGCCTGCCCGTCGGCCGCAAGATCGATCCCGTCGGCATCGACACCGGGTGGCTGCGCGAGCGCGCCGCCAATCCCGCCGGCGCCGGCGTGCTCGGCGCGGAAGTCGAAATCCTCGAACGCATCACCGTCACACCGCCCGACGACGGGGAGCACACCGTGCGCGTCTTCCTGTCCGGCAGCGTGGGCGCGGCGATCGTCGTCCGGCCGCGGCTGGGCGGCGACGGCTCGGCGAAACCCTTGTGGGTACCGGCCATCTTCGCGTGGGGATCGGACCGCGCGGGGATCGGGCACAACCCCGGTGAAGTGCCGGGGTACGACGCGAAGCTGACTTCGCATCGGCGCTATGGCGTGCCGGGCGCGGTGTGGGCGGACGTGCGCTACAGCGCGGCCGAGCCGTTCGAGATCGACCTAGTCGGCTGAGGCGGCGGCCTGGTCGTCGAGGAACTCGTCCAGGTAGCGCCACGTCGTGCCGCGGGCCTTGCGGCCGGTCAGGACGCCGAGGTGGCCGCCCGGCGCGGTCTTGAAGCGGACCTCCGGGGCCTTGTCCAGCAGTTCCACCACCCGCTCCACCGACGGCCGCGGCGCGATCGTGTCGTTCTCGCCCGCCACCACCAGCGTCGGCACGCGCACCGCCGAGAGCGAGATGATGCGCCCGTTGAGGTCCACCTTGCCCTCGGCCAGGTCGTTCGTGCGGAACAACCGGTGGTACAGCTGGCCGAACGTGCGCCCGGGGTAGGCGTACATGTTGCTCATGAAGTGGTCGACCGCCTCGATCTGCGCGAGGTAGTCGCGGTCGTCGAGGTTCTTCAGGATCGCGATCGGCTTCGTGATCTCCTTGCTGATGCCCGTCGCGCGGAACACGCGGCTGACCAAATAGGACGGTGCGCCGCCGAACGCGCGGTAGATCGGCGTCAACAGGTGGCCGTTCGTCAGGTCGACCAGCGGGCGGAACGGCGCCACGATCGGGATCGCCGTGAAGTCCACCGGTGAGCCGATCGCGGTGATCGACGCGATCGGGAGGTCCGGCTGGTCCGCGTTCACCAGCAGCGAGAAGATGCCGCCGAGGGACCACGACACCAGGTGGACGTCCTGGCCGCCCGAATCCTGGCTGACCTTGCGGATCGCGCGCGGCAGGACCTCGTCGATCCAGTGCTCGATGCCCAGGCGCCGGTCGGAGAACGCGACCATGCCGTAGTCGACGAGGTAGGCGTTTCGGCCGCCCTCGACCAGGTGCTCGATGAGGCTGCAGCCGCGGCGCAGGTCGAAGCAGATGGCCGGCGCGGCCAGCGGCGGCACTAGCAGGATCGGCGGCCCGGACACGGGGCGGCTGCTGTGCGTCATCCGGTACAGCGAGCGGTTGGGGCCTTGGTCGACCAGCACCCGCGGCATCGGGCGCAGGTCGGCGACACCGCCGTGCAGCACCTTGCCGACCACGTTCGACGCCGCGGCGGCGAGCCGTGCGGGCGGTGAAACCATTTCGAAAGCCTCCTGCGACGTCCCCGGGCACTTCCGGTCAATCTTGCCCGGTCAGCCCGGTGGACTCAACACCGCCCACGTCCAAATCGGACAGTCGCTAGGCCGTCCGAGTTACTCCTGGGACGCTCCGGGCGCGCTTTCCGCCGCCCGCGCCTCGTACTCCGCGCGAGCCGGGGAATGGGCCGCTGAAGCCAAAAGCTGGTCCGCTTTCAACGCACGGGCGAGTGCTTCGCCTGCCCGCCGCGGGAGCAGCCGGGTGAGCTTGCCCATAGTTCCCACGGACCGGGGCACGAAGACCTCGAAACGAGGCTTGCGCAGCGTGGATACGATGGCGTCGGCCACATCTTCCGGACGCGAAGACTTGAACAGCTTCGCCTCGCCGAGGCCACTCGCGAGCTCGGTCCGGACGATCGCCGGCATCACGCACGAGATGTGCACGCCGGATCCGTGCAGCTCCAGGTGCACCGCCTCGGACAGCCCGACGACGGCGTGCTTCGTCGCGCAGTACGTCGCCGCGCCCGGGAATCCGGCCTTGCCCGCGAAGGAAGCGACGTTGACGATGTGCCCGGACCGCCGCGGCCGCATCCGCTTCATCGCTTCGCGGGTGCCGTGGATGACGGCGTGCAGGTTGATCTCCAGCTGACGCCGGGTCGTCGCGTCGCTCTCTTCCTCGAGGTGCGCCAGCGGCATGATCCCGGCGTTGTTGACCAGCACGTCGATGCGGCCGTGGCGGCGCTCGACCTCGTCGAGGAACTCGGTGAAGCCGCGGATGTCGGTGACGTCCAGCGGCAGCGCTTCGGCGTCCAGCTCGCCGGCGGTTTTCTCGGCCCTGACCTGGTCGAGGTCGCCGATCACCACCTTCGCGCCCAGGCGGGACAGCGCCGACGCGGTCGCCGCGCCGATCCCCTGCCCGCCGCCGGTGATGACGACGACCTTGCCCGCGAGCTCCTCGGCCATGGCGACTCCTTCGTCTGTTGGCGCAGTGTCAACAGTGTCACCCCTGGCCCGCGATCGCGCTACCCCACGCGTTGCTCCAGGACCTGCCCGACCCACTCCTCGACGTTGAACCGCACGGTCGGCTTGAAGCCCTGGCTCTCGTAGTAACGCTGTAAGGCACCGTCGCCGCCGGCCCAGCAGTCGACGCGCACGAGGTCGATGCCGCGCCGCCGCGCCTCGTCGAGCGCGTACTCGACGAGCCGCCCGCCGACACGCCGCCCGGTGAACCGCCGCGACGTGATCAGCAGCCGGACGTACAGTTCACGCTCGTTAACCGCCGGCACGTGCGGGTCGTGCTCCTCCGACACGATCAGCGCGCCGGCCGGTTCGCCGTCGACCACCGCGATGCGCAGCCCCGGGTCGGCGGCCATGCCCTTGACGCGTTCGACGCGCTTCGGGACGCGGCTCCACGGCTCGGCGCCCCACTGCTTCGAGCTGCCCCGCGCGACCAGCCATTCGACGGCTTCGTCGAAGAAGCCCAGCAAGGTGTCGACGTCCCCGGGATCGCCCGATCGGATGACGGTGTTGTCCATGCCCCTGTTTACCGCACACCGGGTACGCACGGGCCGACTTCGGCGATCCACACCGCGTTCAGCCGGTGGCTCGGTTCGCGTCATCCGAGCTTCAAAGAGCGCTGATTGACTTCGTCCGTTCCCCACCTCTCTCGCGACGAGGACGAATTGACTCAGTCAGTGCCCCCGGGCGATCCGTTGGCCGCGTTCACCGTCGAACTCGAGGAAATCCGGGCAAAAGCCGCAGCAGCCCAGGAAACGCTCCGGTCCGCCTCTGCCAGCGTGCAGTCGCCGGACGGGGCGGTCTCGGTGACCGTCGGCCCGAGCGGCGTGCTGCAGGACCTCCGGTTCGGCCCCCGCGCCTACGAACGGCCCCCGCAAGCCCTGTCCGGCCTGGTGCTTCAGCTGATCGGCAAGGCGCAGCAGAAGGTCTCGGCCCAAGTCGCCGACGCGTTCAGCGGCATGGTCGGCGAGAGCTCCGCCGCCCGCGAACTGCTGGACGAGTTCCTGCCCGCCCCCGAACCGGAGGCGGGACCGCCCCCGGGCAAGAGCGACGTGTTCATGCCGGAGCAGGAGGCCGAGGAGCGCCCGCCGCGGCCCCCGCACCGCCCGCCGCCCCCGCCGCCGCAACAGCAAGGTCCGCCGCGCCGCCGTCCCCGGCCCGCGCCGGACGAGGACGACGGCGAAAGCAACCCCTGGTAGTACGGAGGAGAACCGGTGGTTACCGGAGAAGGTTTCTCGGTCGACCCGGCCGAGCTGCAGAAGTTCAGCCAGTTCCTGTCGGGCACCACGCAGCCTGCGGTGCAGGAAGCCGCGAACCGGATGCAGGCCGCCAACGGGTTCGACAACGCCGCGTTCGGCATCCTGCTCGCCCAGGTCCTCGCCGTGCCCTCGCGGGTCACGATGGCGGTGATCACCGGGGAGATCAACAACCTCGTCGGCGACATCGGCAAGTCCGCCGACGACGTCAAGAAGGCCGCCGAGACGTACGCGACCCACGACACGAACACGGCGCAGGGTTTGAGCACCTTCGAAACGGAGCTGGGCAAGTGACCGTCCCCATCACGGCGTCGAACTCCACGACCGGCGCCGGCGTCTTCGACAGCTGGAAGCAGGTCGGCGACTCGATCGGCAAGGTCCAGACCGAGCACGGCGGCGACCTCGCGGCCGTCAGCGTCGAGCTGGGCATCAACGTCATCAGCGCCGTGCTCGACACCGTCGCCTTCGCCATGGACCCGCTGGCCAAGCTGATCGCGGCGGGCCTGGGCTGGCTGATCGAGCACGTCTCGTTCCTGAAGTGGCCGCTCGACCAGGTCGCGGGCAACCCTTCCGAGGTCACGAAGGTCGCCAACGAGCTGCACAAGATCGGCGAGTCGCTGCGCAACACCGGCACCGAGCTGGACGAGACGCTCAAGTCGACGATCACCCAGTGGCAGGGCAAGGGCTACGACAGCTTCCTGAAGTCGATCAACGACCGGAAGGGCTGGATCGACGCGAACGCCAAGGCGGCCGACGTCGCCGGCTACATGGTCGAGACCACCGGCGCCCTGATCGGCGCGGTCCGGTCGCTGCTGCGCGACATCATCACGACGATCCTCGGCGACATCATCTCCACGATGCTGATCGCGCTCGCGCTCGCCATCCCCACGTTCGGCGCGTCGATCGCCGTCGGGGTGACCAAGTGCGTCGCGACGGTCTCGGTGCAGGTGGCGGCGATGATGGCGAAGCTCGCCAAGGTCGTCGCCTACGCGGGGCGCACGCTGGCCCGGCTCACCGGCCTGTCGAAGCTGGTCAAGGGGAAGCCGGGCTCCTCCTCGAGCGCGGGCCACGAAATGACGCCGGTGCCGCCGCCGGGCACCGCGATCACCCACAACGGCCCGCCCACCACCGGCGGCGCCACGCCGAGCACCCGGCCCCCGGGCGACGGCACGACCCCG
Organism: Amycolatopsis sp. cg9; assembly: GCF_041346945.1. NCBI lineage: Bacteria > Bacillati > Actinomycetota > Actinomycetes > Pseudonocardiales > Pseudonocardiaceae > Amycolatopsis > Amycolatopsis sp. cg9. The sequence continues at coordinate 1,014,290 of NZ_CP166850.1, forward strand.
AACTTCTCGCGGCCGCTACCCCCACCGGGCACGGCGGTCACGCACGACAACCCTGGTGGTGGCGCCACCCCGAGCACCCGGCCTCCCGGCGACGGCACCACGCCCAACTTCTCGCGGCCGCTGCCGAAGCCACCGGAGCCGCCGAAACCGACGCCGCCGAAGTCGCACCTGAGCGACCACGACATCTCGACCATCAAGAAGCACGAGGACTGGCTGAAGACGAAGTTCGGCGACAGCTACAAGAAGATGAAGTTCGTCGACGACTGGCTGAAGGCCAAGCACCCGGACTACTACCCGATGCTGAAGGCCCTCTCCGACGCCAAGAGCTCGAAGAACTTCGTGGGCTGGGCGGGCAAGGACATCGTGCAGGTCGACCGCGGCCTGACCGACATCCAGATGCAGGCGGAAGCGGCCTGGGCCGAGGAAGACAAGCAACAGCAACAGCAGCAGTGAGTCAGGCGACGCCGAGGTGCCGGGAGATCAGCATCTTCTGCACCTCGCTCGTCCCCTCACCGATCTCCAGGATCTTGGCGTCGCGGTAGAAGCGGCTGACCGGGAATTCGTTCATGAAGCCGTAGCCGCCGAAGATCTGGGTCGCGTCGCGCGCATTGTCCATCGCCGCGTTCGACGCGACCAGCTTCGCGATCGACGCTTCCTTCTTGAACGGCTCACCCCGCAACATCTTCGACGCCGCCTGGTAGTACGCCAGCCGGGCCGTGTGCGTGCGGACCTCCATGTCGGCGATCTTGAACTGGATCGCCTGGTACTCCCCGATCCGCCGACCGAACGCGACCCGGTCCTTCACGTACTTCAGGCACTCGTCAACGCAGCCCTGCGCCAACCCCACCGACAACGCGGCGATCGCGACCCGGCCCTCGTCCAAAATGGACAGGAACTGCGCGTACCCGCGGCCCCGCGTGCCGACCAGGTTCTCGACCGGGACTCGGACGTCCGAAAAAGACAGCTCGTGCGTGTCCGAGCAGTTCCAGCCGACCTTCGAGTACTTCGGCGCGACGTCGAAGCCCGGCGTGCCCGACGGGACGATGATCGCCGAGATCTCCTTGCGGCCGTTCTCCATCACGTCCGTCACCGCGGTGACCGTGACCAAGCGCGTGATGTCCGTACCGGAGTTCGTGATGAACGCCTTGCTGCCGTTGATGACCCACTCGTCACCGTCCATCGTGGCGCGCGTGCGGGTGGCGCCCGCGTCCGAGCCGCCGCCCGGCTCGGTCAGGCCGAAGCCGCCCAGCGCCGTGCCCGCACAGAGCGAAGGGAGCCACTTCTCTTTCTGCTCCTGCGTCCCGAACCGGAAGATCGGCATCGCGCCGAGGGAAACCCCGGCCTCCAGGGTGATCGCCACCGACGAATCGACCCGGGCCAGCTCCTCCAACGCCAGGCACAACGCGAAGTAGTCCCCACCCATCCCGCCGAACTCCTCCGGGAACGGCAGGCCGAACAGGCCCATCTCGGCCATCTTCGCGACGATCGCGTACGGGAACTCTTCCTTCTCGTACAGCTCACCGATCACCGGCGCGACCTCGGCGTGCGCGAAGTCCTCGACGGTCTTGCGGAGGGCCTCGTACTCCTCGTCCAGGCGGAAGTCGATCACTGCTGCTCCTCTTGGGGCGTGACTACGGCAAGGGTTTCGTCCAGCGCGACCTGTTGGCCGGCCCGGACGGGGAGTTCGCTGACCACGCCGTCGACCGGCGCGGTGACCGTGTGCTCCATCTTCATCGCTTCGACGACCAGCAGCGGCGTCCCGGCCTTCACGACGTCGCCCGCGGCGACCTTCACGACGAGCACGGTGCCCGGCATCGGGCTGGTGACCGGCCCCGCTCCGGCCGCTTCGCCGCGCGAAGACAACACGAACTCCTGCTCCCCGAACGGGAAGCTCAGGCCGTCGCGGGCCAGCCAGACGGTCCGGTCGGGCGCGCAGGCGTGGCGGTAGCGGTGGAAGCCGCCGGCGTGCCGGACCTCCAGGACGTCGCCGTCGCGCCGGGCCGAGACCTCGACCGGCTCGGCGTCGTCGACGAACACCGTCGCCGCGCCCGGCGTGCCCTGCACCCGGACCACCGCGCGGGCGGCGCCGGACTTCAGCCGGAACGTCACCCCGCCGGAGCCGCCCATCCGCCAGCCGTCCGGCACGTCCCACGGATCCACAATGGACCCCGACGGCTGCAGTTCCAGGAACCGGTCCAAGGCGGCCGCGACGAAGAACTCCGCGGGTACGTCCGAAGAGACCAGCTCGGCCAGCCGCCGGTCGACCAGCTCGGTGTCGAGCTTGCCCGCGCGGACGTCGGCGTCCGCCAGCAGCCCGCGCAGGAACGCCGTGTTCGTGCCGACGCCCAGCAACGCCGTGTCCGCCAGCGCCAGGTCGAGCCGGTGCAGCGCCGCCGCGCGGTCCGGGCCCCAGGCGATGACCTTGGCCAGCATCGGGTCGTAGTTCGAGCCGATCACCGCGCCGCGCGTCATCCACGAGTCGACGCGCACGCCGTCGCCGGACGGCTCGTGCACCGCCAGCACCGTGCCGCCGGTCGGGATGAACCCGCGCGCCGGGTCTTCGGCGTACACGCGCGCCTCGACGGCGTGTCCGTTGAGGACGACGTCCTCCTGCGCGACGGTCAGGTGTTCGCCCGCCGCGACCCGGACCTGCCACTCGACCAGGTCGAGGCCGGTGACCAGCTCGGTGACCGGGTGCTCGACCTGCAGCCGGGTGTTCATCTCCATGAAGAAGAACTCGTCCGGGTTGTGCGCCGACATGATGAACTCGACCGTGCCGGCCCCGACGTACCCCACCGACCGTGCGGCTTCGGCCGCCGCCGAGCCCATCTTTTCGCGGGTCGCGGGATCCAGCAGCACCGACGGCGCTTCCTCGATGATCTTCTGGTGCCGCCGCTGCAGGCTGCACTCGCGCTCGCCGAGGTGGATGACGTTGCCGTGCTTGTCGGCCATGACCTGGATCTCGATGTGCCGCGGCGTGGTGACGAACCGCTCCATCAACAGGGTGTCGTCGCCGAAGGAACCCTTGGCCTCGCGCCGCGCCGACTCGATGGCGGCGTCCAGTTCGGACTCCTCGTGGACCAGCCGCATGCCCTTCCCGCCACCCCCGGCGGACGGCTTGAGCAACAGCGGGTAGCCGACCTTCGCGGCGGCCTCCGCGAAGCCCCCCTCGGGGATGTCCACATCGGACGCGCCGGGCACGACCGGCACGCCGGCCTTCGACACCGTCGCCTTGGCGCGGATCTTGTCGCCCATGGCGTCGATCGCCTCGACCGGCGGGCCGATGAACACCAGCCCGGCGGCCTCGCAGGCCCGCGCGAACTCGGCGTTCTCCGCCAGGAAGCCGTAGCCCGGGTGCACGGCCTGCGCACCCGTCGACACCGCGGCGGCCACGATGGCCGGGATGGACAGGTAGCTCTTCGAAGCCTCGGCCGGGCCGATTCGGACGGCGGTGTGCGCCTCGCGGACGTGCCGGGCTTCGGCGTCCGCGTCGCTGTACACGGCGATCGCGCGGATACCGAGGTCCCGCAGCGTGCGGATGACCCGGACCGCGATCTCGCCCCGGTTCGCGACCAACACTGAGTCGAACATCATCACATCCGGAAGACGCCGTAGTTGACATCGGAAAGGGGCGCGTTGGCCGCGGTCGAGAGCGCGAGACCGAGCACCGTGCGGGTGTCCGCCGGGTCGATGACGCCGTCGTCCCACAGCCGCGCGGTGGAGTAGTACGGGCTGCCCTGGGCTTCGTACTGCTCGCGGATCGGGTCCTTGAACGCTTCCTCGTCCTCGGCGGACCACTCGCCGCCGCGGGCCTCGATCGAGTCGCGGCGGACCGTCGAGAGCACCGACGCCGCCTGCTCGCCGCCCATCACCGAGATCCGCGCGTTCGGCCACATCCACAGGAACCGCGGCGAGTACGCCCGGCCGCACATCGAGTAGTTGCCGGCGCCGAATGACCCGCCGATAACGACCGTTAACTTCGGCACCCGCGCGCAGGCCACCGCGGTGACCATCTTCGCGCCGTGCTTGGCGATGCCGCCCGCTTCGTACGCGCGCCCGACCATGAACCCGGTGATGTTCTGCAGGAACAGCAGCGGGATCGAGCGCTTGTCGCACAGCTCGATGAAGTGCGCGCCCTTCATCGCGGACTCGGCGAACAGCACGCCGTTGTTCGCGACGATGCCCACCGGGTGACCGTGGATCCGGGCGAACCCGGTGACCAGCGTCGAGCCGTACTCCTTCTTGAACTCGCCGAACCGGCTGCCGTCGACGATCCGCGCGATCACCTCCCTTACGTCGTAAGGGGTGCGCGGGTCGGTCGGGACGACGCCGTACAGCTCCGCGGGATCGACCGCCGGAGCTTCGGTCGGCAGCACGTCCCACGGGCGCGGCGTGCGCGGGCCCAGCGTGGACACGATGGAGCGGACGATCCGCAGCGCGTGCGCGTCGTCGTCGGCCAGGTGGTCGGTGACGCCGGACTGGCGCGCGTGGACGTCGCCGCCGCCGAGCTCTTCGGCCGTGACGACCTCGCCGGTCGCGGCCTTCACCAGCGGCGGGCCGCCGAGGAAGATCGTGCCCTGGTTCCGGACGATCACGGCCTCGTCGCTCATCGCCGGGACGTACGCGCCGCCGGCGGTGCAGGAGCCGAGCACCGCGGCGATCTGCGGGATGCCGCGCGCGGACATCGTCGCCTGGTTGTAGAAGATCCGGCCGAAGTGCTCACGATCCGGGAAGACTTCGTCCTGCCTCGGCAGGAACGCGCCGCCGGAGTCCACCAGGTAGACGCACGGCAGGTTGTTGTGGAGGGCGACCTCCTGGGCGCGCAGGTGCTTCTTCACCGTCATCGGGTAGTACGTGCCGCCCTTGACGGTGGCGTCGTTGGCGACGACCACGCACTCGCGCCCCGAGACGCGCCCGACCCCGGTGATGATCCCGGCGGACGGCGCCTCATCGTCGTACAGTCCGTTCGCGGCCAGCGGCGACAGTTCCAGGAACGGCGACCCCGGGTCCAGCAGCGTGTCGACGCGGTCGCGCGGAAGCAGCTTGCCGCGTTCGACGTGCCGGGTGCGCGCCTTCTCCGGCCCGCCCAGCCGGGCGCTCCCCAAACGTTTGCGGAGGTCCTCGACCAGCTCCGCGTGTGACGTCGCGTTGCGGGCGTAGGCCTCGCTGTCCGGGGCAGCAGACGTCCCCAGTACCGGCGTGTCCATGAGCTCCCTCGAAGTTAGCAGGCGTTAACCTCCGCTCCGATGTTAGCGACCGCTAACGTGGGTGTCCAGTCGCCGGAATGCCGTGAAGGCCACCTTCCGGAAGTTGCACTTCCGGAAGGTGGCCTTCACGAACCAGCAGGGAAGATCAGCCGATCGCAGCGCGCAGCGGCGTGTAGTAGCCGCCGGACTGCCCGGCCACCGTCGGGTGGTAGGACTCGATCACCGGCCAGGTCAGGCTGTGCAGGTAGTCGTCGGCCGACGAGCAGATGTTGTGCCCGACGAACGCCGACCGGACGTCGACGAAGGTCGCGCCCGCCGAAGCCGCCCGCGACTGGATCACCGACGCCAGGGTGTCGGCGCCGGAGTTGATCGCCGAGCGCTTGGTGTCGCTCAGCCCGACCCAGCAGGAGCCGGGCACGGTGTAGAAGCGCGGGTAGGACAGGACGACGAGCTTCGCGCCCGGCGCCTTGGCCTTGATCGCGTTGTAGGTGTTGGTCAGCAGCGGCGGCAGCGTGTTGTTCACGTAGGTCTTCGCCGTGTTGACGCGGTTGGTGCAGTCGGAGTCGCTGCCGAGGGTGCAGGTCTGGATCACGTCGCTGAAGCCGGCGTCGTTGCCGCCCACGGTGACGGTGACCAGGGTCGCGTTGGACGGGATGGAGTTCGCCTGGCTGATCACGTCGCCGGTCTTGGCGCCGGAGCAGGCCAGGAAGGTGAGGGAGGTGCCGCTGTGGGCGTTGGTCCACAGCTGCGGGTACGCGTTCGAGCTGCGGTAACAGCTCCCGGAACTGCCGTAGCTGCCGGCTCCGACCCCCGAGGAGTAGGAGTCGCCGACCGCGGCGTACACGGTCCCGGCGGCTTGGGCGAGGCCCGTCACACCGAGAGAAGCAAGGACGACGGCCCCCAGGGCCGTGCTCAACCGTAGAAGGGATCGCCGTAATTTACGGGTGGGAACAGCCATGGGTCACTCCTTTGTGACAGGGCCAGCCCGAATAGGACAGCAGGTGGAAGCCCCACAAGGAACCCCTAGTTACCCGTAGGTAACCCACTCGGCCCACGTCGGAAGGATGGAACGGGTGTTAGCGGTCGCTAACTTCGGGCCTTAATATGGCCAGATGCCGGCCAACTCCACGCCGCTCGTGAACGGCGAGAAGGCGAACAGACGCGAACAGATCATGTCGGCGGCCGCCGAGCTGTTCGCCCACCACGGCTTCCACGGCGTCGGCATCGACGACATCGGAGCCGCGGTCGGCATCTCCGGCCCGGCGCTCTACCGGCACTTCCGCAGCAAGGACGCGATCCTCGGCGAGATGCTGAACTCGATCAGCCGCTACCTGCTCGACGGCGGCACGAGGTGGGCGGCCCGGCCCGGCACGCCGGACGACACGCTGGCCGGCCTCGTGGCGTTCCACGTCGGCTTCGCGCTCAACCACCCGGCGTTGATCACCGTTCAGGAGCGCAACCTCGCGAACCTCACCGACGCCGACCGCAAGCAGGTGCGCGCGCTGCAGCGCCAGTACGTCGAAGTGTGGGTCCGCGCGATCCGCGAAGCCGTGCCGGAACTGGGAGAACGGCAGGCGCGGTCGGCGGCACACGCCGTGTTCGGATTGATCAACTCGACCCCGTACAACCGCCATCTCGGTGACGGCGAACTCGCCGAACTGCTTTCCCGGCTCGCACTGGGTGCGCTCCGCGCGGTGGGATGACCGTCCCGGATCAAGGTATCCCCACAACCGGCGCGGCTGGTGTTTGATGGGGCACGTGGAAGCGGACTGGAACGAGCAGGAGCTCGTCGAAAAGGCTCAGCGCGCGCTGACGGCGTTGAGCCTCGGAGACGACGCCGAAGCCCTCGTCGAGGTCGCGCCGACGGGCGCCGAGCCGCAGGCCCGCGCGGACGAGACCAAGGCACTGATGCTGCTGCTGTTCGGCGAGTGCAGCGCGATGGTCGCCACCCTCGGCGACGGCGGCAGCGCGCCCGTCAAGGTCCAAGTCTTCGACGAGGACGGCGAAGAGGTCTCGATCGACCAGGCCGACCCGCCGGTGCGGACCGCGGTGCGGACGCTGCTCGCGGAGGTACACGGCAACACCGAGGCGGCGCAGGAGCAGGTGGAGATCGCGCTGGCCAACGCGGCCCCGGACGAGGTCGACAGCCTGGTGCTGCAGGCTCTGCGCTGGACGATCCGGCTGTCGGTGGAGTGCCTGGACCGCGACCTGCCGGTGGCCCCCTGGATCTCGGAAGCGGTCTCGGACTAAGCGCGCAGGCCGTCGACGATCACCGCCACGATCCGGGGTGCCCGCTCGTCCCACTCGGCTTCCGGGATCCGGGAAAGCGCGCCGAGGAGCAGGATGACGTCGGCGGCGTCGACCCCGGCGCGGATCTCCCCCGCGGCCTTTCCCCGGTCCAGCAGCGTTTCGAGCGCTTCGTCGAGCCGGTGGTGCTGGCCGGAGTAGAGGTCCTGCCACGCCGGTACCTCGATCGCCGCCATCACGCCGCGCTTGACGCGCACGTACTCGACCAGCCGCTCCAGCCAGCGGGCCAGCGCGTCGAGCGGGGAATGCTCCGCCAGCAGGGGCGCCACCGTTTCGACGAGCTGGGTCAGTTCGGCCCGGTAGACCTCCGCCAGCAGGTGCTCGCGCGTCGGGAAGTGCCGGTAGAGCGTGCCCTGCCCGACGCCCGCGGCCTTGGCGACCCGGTGCAGCTTCAGGTCGTCGGCCGCGCCGTTGGACTCGCTCAGTTCCGCCCGCGCGACCTCGACGATCCGGTCGCGGTTGGCGACGGCGTCCGAACGGCGCTCACGACCGGCCACGGCACTCTCCTCGCTTAAGTGGACAAGTGTCCGGTACAGTCGAAGATAACCGGACAGTTGTCAGCTTAGTGGAGGCAGCACGATGAACGGACTGGACAAGGTCGTCGCGATCACCGGCGCGAGCAGCGGGATCGGCGAAGCGACCGCGCGGGAACTCGCCGGCCGCGGGGCGGCGGTGGTGCTCGGCGCCCGGCGCACCGACCGGCTGGAAGCGCTCGCGCACAAGATCCGCGACGACGGCGGCCGCGCGGAAGTGCTGGACGTCGACGTGACGCGGCGCGTCGATCTCGAGCGGCTCGTGGCCCTCGCCGTCGACCGCTTCGGGCGTCTCGACGTCCTGGTCGGCAACGCCGGCGTCGCCCGGATCGCGCCGGTGGGCGACCTCGACGTCGACAGCTGGGACGCGATGATCGACGTCAACCTCCGCGGCGTCCTGCACGGCATCGCCGCCGCGCTCCCGGTGTTCCGCGCGCAGGGCCGCGGCCACTTCGTCACGACCGTCTCGACGTCGGGACTGAAGATCGTCCCGACCCAAGCCGTCTACGCGGGGACCAAGAACGCCGTCCGGACGCTCCTGGAGGCACTGCGCCAGGAGTCCACCGACGGCGTCCTGCGCACGACGTCGATCTCACCGGGGTACGTGCGCACCGAACTCGTCGACCACGTCGAGGATCCCGCGCAACGCGAGCAGGCCCAGCAGGCGATGGCGACGCTCGGCATCAGCCCGGACGCCGTCGCGCGGGCGATCGCGTTCGCCATCGAGCAGCCCGACGACGTCGAGATCGGCGACCTCACCATCCGGCCCACCCGGCAGGGCTGAGTCAGGGGCGCAGCGAGCGGACGATCGGGGCCAGGTACAGCTCCGCGAGCCGGCGGCGCTGCCCGTCGTCGTCGACCGGGAGCACCGTGTCCGGCGTCAGCACCAGCGACACGACGATGCGGATCAGCAGCTCGGCCATCCCGTCGATGTCCTCGGCAGGCAGGCTGAGCCGCCCGGCGGCGATCTCCGCGTGGAAGTGCGCCGCGATCCGGGCGCGCGCGGCCGCGAACAGCCCGCCGGCCTGGACCGTCAGGTGCGGCAGGATCAGCTCCGGCTCCGTGCGCAGCAGGCGGTTGAGCAGCCGGTGGCCGCGCAGGTACCCCAGGGAGAAGCTCAACCCCTCGATGAGCTTCTCCTCCGGGGTGGCCTGCGCCTCGACGACGGCGTCGACCTTCGTCAAGAACCGCTTCATCTCCCGCAGGATCAGCGCGCCCAGCAGCTGGTCCTTCTTCGGGAAGTACCGGTAGATCGTCACCCGCGACAGGCCGACGCGGCGCGCGACGTCGTCGACGGTGAACCGGCGCAGCCCGAAGTCCTCGGCCTGGGTGAGCGCCGCGCCCATGATCCGTTCCGCGGTCTCGTCACCGGGGAGGTCGGCTTCGAGGGCGTGCTTCAGGAGATCGCGCATGCGCCGACTTTACATCTTGACGGAGATTGTTTCATGCGTTCTAGTGTTACACGACACAGGGAGGCACGCATGGGTGAGCGCGAAGCCACCGCCGAACGGCTGCTCCGCTCGAGCGCCCGGCTCTCCTACGACCCGGACGTCGACGTCCACTGGGACGCACCGCTGAACGAGGACCAGTTCTTCATCCCCGAGAAGCTCGTTTCGCTGTACGGCACGCCGGTGTGGGACACGCTGAGCCGCGAGCAGCGGATCGAGCTGTCGCGCCAGGAACTGGTGAACACCGTCAGCGTCGGGATCTGGTTCGAGCTCATCCTCATGCAGATGCTGCTGCGCGCGTCCTACCACCAGGACCCGACGACCCGGCACGTGCACTACGCGCTGACCGAGGTCGCCGACGAATGCCGGCACTCCACGATGTTCGCCCGGCTGATCGAGCACGTCGACGGGCGGCCGTACCGCAACAACCGCTGGCTGCAGCGGTCCGCGCAGGCGCTCCCGGCGATCCTGCACGGGCCCGCGATGTGGGTGGCGACGCTGATCGGGGAAGAGATCTTCGACGCGCTGCAGCGCGAGCACCTCGACGACGAGTCGGTGCAGCCGGTGGTGCGCGCGGTGATGCGGATCCACGTGACGGAGGAGGCCCGGCACGTCCGGTACGCGCGCGACGACCTGGTCCGTTCGCTGGCCGAAGCCCCGTGGTGGCGCAAGGAGTTCGCCAGGGTGGTGGTCGCGGTGGGCGCACTGCTGATGTCCCGGCTGCTGTCGCGCCCGCGGCAGTACCTGCGCGCCGGGATCGACCCCGGCGCCGCGGTGGCCGCCGCGCGGACGAGCCCGCACCGGCGGGAGACGCTGGCCTTCGGGGCCCGGAAGCTCGTCCGGTTCCTGAAGGAGAACGACCTGATCGGCGGCCCGAGCGCGGTGCTGTGGCGCCGTGCCGGGATGCTCTAGACGAAGGGGAAAGGCATGGCGCTCAAGGATCTGCTCGCCGCCGGCACCGGCCGGCTCGCCGACCGCATCACCACCGCGGGCGACGAAGCGGGCGACCGCGCGGACGACGTCGCCTGGCGGGTGGCGAAGCTGTCGGACCGTGCCGCGGAACGGCTCGGCGACTACGCGGCCCAGACGTCGCGGCGGGTCGCGAACACGCTGGTGCGCTGGGGAGAGCGCGTGGCTAGCCCAGAAGCGCCTTCGCCAAGGACGCGATCTGGCCGGACTCGATGAGGAACGAGTCGTGGCCGTACGGTGAGGAAACCACCGACGGCTCCGCGGTTCCCGGGATCCCGGCGGCGATTTCCGCCGACTGGTAGAGCGGGTAGAGCCGGTCGCTGTCGACGCCGCCGATCACCGCGCGAGCCGTCACCCGGCCCAGCGCCGCCGCCACGCCGCCACGGTCGCGGCCGACGTCGTGGGTGTTCATCGACTCCGTCAGCACCAGGTAGCTGTTCGCGTCGAAGCGGCGCACCAGCTTGTCGGCGTGGTGGTCCAAATAGGACTCGACGGCGAACCGCCCGCCGCGCAACGGGTCCTCGTCGCCCTGGTACGACCGGCCGAAGCGCTGGGCCAGTTCCGGTTCGCTGCGGTAGGTGACGTGCGCGATCCGCCGGGCGATGCCGAGGCCGGCCGCGGGACCCGAAGGCGCCGAGTAGTAGTCGCCGCCGTGGAAGAACGGGTCGCTGCGGATCGCGTGCAGCTGCGGGGCCGCCCACGAGATCTGCTCGGCCGACGCCCGCGCGGTGGAGGCCAGCACCAGCACCGAAGCCACGCGCGCGGGCAGCGAAACCGCCCACTCCAGCGCGCGCATCCCGCCCATGGAGCCGCCGACGACGGCCGCCCAGCGGTCGATGCCGAGGTGGTCGGCCAGCACCGCCTCGGAAGCGACCTGGTCCCGCACGGTCACGACCGGGAACCGGCTGCCCCACGGCTGCCCGTCCGGCGCGGGTGACGACGGGCCGGTCGATCCCTGGCAGCCGCCCAGCACGTTCGGGACCACGACGAAGTATTCGTCGGTGTCCAAGGCCTTGCCGGGCCCGATGAGCGCGTCCCACCAGCCCGCGTTGGGGTGACCGGGTTCGAGGGGACCGGCCGCGTGGCTGTCGCCGGTCAGCGCGTGCTCGACGAGGATCGCGTTGGACCCGCTGGAGTTCAGCGTCCCCCACGTCTCGTATGCGAGCGTGAACGACGGCAGCACGCCACCGGCCTCGAGCGCGAGCGCGCCGGGACCGGTGACGAACTGACGGCGGCCCGGCGGATCACCGATCCGCCAGGCCCCGGTGACGGGACCACCCGTCACAGTTCCGCCTTGGCCGCCCGGAATCCGGCCTCCAGGTCGGCCTTGAGGTCTTCGAGCCCCTCCAGCCCGACGGCGAGCCGGACCAGGCCGGGCGTGACACCGCTGGAGAGCTGCTCCGCCGGGCTCAGCTGGCTGTGGGTGGTCGACGCCGGGTGCACGATCAGGCTGCGGACGTCGCCGATGTTCACCAGCTGGCTGTGCAGTTCGGTGCCGTCGACGAACTTGCGGCCCGCCTCGACGCCGCCGCGCAGGTCGAACGACAGGACCGCGCCCGCGCCGCGCGGCAGGTACTTCTGCGCCGCGGAGTAGAACGGGCTGGACGGCAGGCCGGCGTAGTACACCTTTTCGACCTCGTCGCGCTGCTCCAGCCATTCGGCCAGCGCCTGCGCGTTCGAGACGTGCCGCTCGAGGCGCAGCGACAGCGTCTCGATGCCCTGCAGGATCAGGAAGCTGTTCAACGGCGAGATCGCCGCGCCGGTGTCGCGCAGGATCTGGACGCGCGCCTTGGCCGCGTACGCCCCCGGGCCGAGCGCCTCCCAGTACTTGAGGCCGTGGTAGCTCGGGTCGGGCTCGGTGAAGCCCGGGAACTTCGCCGGGTCCTTGCCGAAGTCGAACGTGCCGCCGTCGACCAGGACGCCGGCCACCGTGGTGCCGTGCCCGCCGAGGTACTTCGTCGCGGAGTGCACGACGACGTCGGCGCCGTGCTCGATCGGGCGCACCAGGTACGGCGTCGGCACCGTGTTGTCGACGACGAGCGGGACCCCGGCCTCGTGCGCGACGTCGGCGACGCCCCGGATGTCGAGGACGTTGCTGCCCGGGTTGGCCAGCGTCTCGGCGAAGAACAGCTTCGTGTTCGGCCGGACGGCGGCGCGCCACTGCTCCAGGTCGTCCTGGTCGTCGATGAAGGTGACCTCGACGCCGAGCTTCGGCAGCGTGTAGTGGAAGAGGTTGTAGGTGCCGCCGTAGAGCGACGGGCTCGAAACGAAGTGGTCGCCCGCGCCCGCGAGGTTGAGGATCGCCGCCGTGGTCGCGGCCGAGCCGGACGCGAACGCCAGCGCCGCGACGCCGCCCTCGAGCGCCGCGAGCCGCTGCTCCAGGACGTCCTGGGTCGGGTTCATGATCCGCGTGTAGATGTTGCCGGGCTCGGCGAGGCTGAACAGGTCGGCGCCGTGCTGGCTGTCGCGGAAGACGTACGACGTCGTCTGGTAGATCGGGGTCGCCCGCGCACCCGTCGCCGGGTCCGGCGCGGCGCCCGCGTGGATCTGCTTGGTCTCGAAGGACCACGCCGAGGTGTCGTCCGCGCTCATCGGTTTCTCCTTGCGGCTCAAGGGCTTCATGGGGCTGCCAGGCCGAAGCTACTTGGGCCGAACGGAGCACCCAACCGTTCCCACGTCCTGGGAGTACCACGGACTTGGCAAACTAATCTCTCTCTAGCTAAGATACTTTTGCAGAGAGATTCACGGACATGGAGGTAGTCATGACGGAGCGGGTGCAGGTGCTGGTCGTGGGGGCCGGGCTCGGCGGGCTGTCGGCGTCGTTGTTCCTCGCGCAGGCCGGAGTGGACGTGCTGACCGTCGAACGGCACGCCGGGACGTCGGTCCACTCGCGGGCCGCCGGGCAGAACTGGCGCACGATGGAGCTGTTCCACTGGGCGGGCATCGACCGCGAAGTGCTGGCGGTGAGCCCGCGCGCGTCGCAGGGGCTGCGGATCACCGTCGCGACCAGCCTGGCCGGCCGCGTGCTGCACCGGCTCGCCGAGGACGGCAGCGAGTTCGACGTCTCGGCCTCGACCACGCTGCCCGCCGGCATGGCCGGGCAGGACGTCGTCGAGCCGATCCTGCTGGCGCACGCGGAGAAGGCGGGCGCGCGGGTCCGCTTCCGCACCGAACTCGTCGAGCCGGCGCCGGACGACGACGGCGTCACCGCCACGCTGCGGCACCGCGATTCGGGCGAGGAGACGACGGTGCGCGCGGACTACGTCGTCGCGGCCGACGGCGGCCGCAGCGGCGTCCGGGCCCGGCTCGGCATCGGCACCACCGGGATGGACGCGCTGAGCCACTGCCTCGGCGTGGTGTTCGACGCCGACCTCCGCGACCGCGTCCAAGCCGGCGTGACCGACCTGTTCTACCTGCAGCACCCCGAGTTCACCGCCGGGCTGGTCAACACCGACGTGCCGGACCGGTACGTCTTCGCGCCGGACTACTTCCCGGAGAAGGGCGAGAGCCCGGCGGACTTCACCCCCGAGCGGCTGGTCGCGATGATCCGCAGCGCCACCGACCTGCCGGACCTCGACCCGGAGATCGTCTGGACCGGGTCGTGGGAGGTCGCCGCGCGGCTGGCCGACCGGTTCCGCGAAGGGCGGGTCTTCCTGGTCGGCGACGCGGCGAAGGTGACGCCGCCGACCGGCGGGATGGGCGGCAACACGGCGGTGGGCGACGCCGCGGACATCGCGTGGAAGCTCGCCGCGGTGCTGCGCGGCGAAGCGGGTCCGGGGCTGCTCGACACCTACGAAGCCGAGCGCAGGCCGATCGCGCGGATGGTCGTCGACACCTCGCTGCACAACATGAAGCAGCGCATGCACCCCGGCCTCGACGTCTCCGGGATCACGCCGGCGGAGGACCCGCTGGGCATCGTGCTCGGCTTCCGCTACCGCTCGACGGCCGTCCTTTCCGAGGAGCCCGACGACGGCGCGCGGGTCGAGGCCGCGCTCGCCCCGACCGGGCGGCCCGGGTTCCGGGCGCCCGGCCTGGCGTCCACTTTGGACCTGCTGGGCCGGTCGTGGGTGCTGCTCTGCGCGGGTGACGGTTCGGCGTGGCGCCCGGCCGCGGCGGCCGCCGGCATCGATTGCCACGTCGTCGAGGACGACCTGTTCGCTGCGCGCTACGGCCTTTCGGCAGGCGGCGCTTCCCTCGTCCGCCCGGACGGCATCGTGGCGTGGCGCGCCCCGGACCCCGTCGACGACCCGGCGAGCGAGCTGCGGCGTGTGCTGACGGCGGTTCTCTCGCGTTAGTCGCGCTGCTGCAGCGCGAAGCGGTTCCCTTCGGAGTCGGTGAACATCGACCACCAGCCCCACGGCTGCTTCTCCGGCTTCGCGGGGAATTCCACGCCTTTCGCCGAAAGCTCCTCGTACGTCGCCTGGACGTCGTCGGCGTAGAAGAAGAAGTTCGACGTCGGGAGCTGGTCACCATCCTGGCGGCGATGGCTGTCGGGTTCCTCGCCGAGCACGAGGATCGTCCCGTCCGGGGCGGTCACCTCGACCCAGCGGCGGCCCTGGTCGTCGTAGGGCACGTCGGTCGTCACCGCGAAACCGGCCACTTCGGACCAGAACCGCTTCGCGCGCGCCTGGTCTTCGACCCCGACGACGACTTTGCCGACACCTCGAATGGGCATGACCTCACCTCTCTATATCCACCGTGGATATAACCACGGCGGAGTGTAAGCTCACCCCGTGGCCGACGGCAACCCGCTCACCCCCGCGGCTTTCCAGGTGCTCCTCGCCCTCGCGAACGGAGCGGGCGGGCGCGCGCACGGCTACGGGATCATGGGGTTCGTCGCCGAGGTCACCGGCGGCGCCGTCCAGCTCGGCCCCGGCACGCTCTACCGCACGCTGACCCGGCTGGCCGCCGACGGCCTCGCCGAAGAGCTCCCGGGCGAGGACTCCCGCCGCCGCTACTACCGGATCACCCCGGCCGGCCGCGCGGCCGCCGCCCGGGAGGCCGCGATGCTGGGCCGGCTGGTCGCCGCGGCCGGTGACGCGGGACTGCTGGGCCGCGAGGAGTCGGCGTGAGCCGCCCGCTCGGCTTGGTGCCGCACCTGTTCGTGCGCGACGTCGACAAAGCGCTTTCCTTCTACCGCAAGGCGTTCGGCGCGGTCGAACTGTTCCGCACGGTACTGCCGGACGGCACGGTGCTGTTCGTCGAGCTGGCCGTCGGCGACGCGCGGCTGCTGGTCAGCCAGGAGATCGCGGCGCTCGACGCCCTGGCGCCGTCGACGATCGGCGGCACCCCGATGCTGCTCACCCTGGAGACCGGCGACCCGGACGACCTCGCCCGCCGCGCGGTCTTCGCCGGCGCGACCGTCGAAGCACCGGTGACCGAAATGTTCTTCGGCGAGCGCTACGGCCGGGTCGTCGACCCCGACGGGCACCGGTGGGCCCTGACCACCAAACGCGAGCAGTACACACCCGAAGACATCGACGCCCGCAAGCCGCACGACGTCTGACGTCCCTCACCCCGCCGCCGGCCGGCGGGCGACGGCCGCGAAGTGCTCGTGCAGCTCCCGCACGTGCTGGGCCCAGAACAGCTGGCGCCCGCCACGGGTGCGCGGCACCGCCAGCCCCTTCCGGCTCGCGAGCCGGTAGAAGCCCGGGCCGGCGTCGTCGGCGCCGAGGTTGCGGACGAGCGCGCCGAGCAGCCGGCCGCCCGCCTCCGCGTACGCCGCCTCGGAGATGCGGTCGAGCAGGTAGGCCATGCTCGCGCGGCCGGCGCCGGTCGTGAAGTCGAATCCGGCGACGCCGGTGGCGCGCACGAGCGCGGCCGCGAATTCGCCGTACGAAGTGGTCCGGTCCGCCACCGCTCTGGCGATCAGGATCGCGCGCCCGGCCGCGATCATCTTTTTCCATTCTGCCACGTCACGTCCGTACAAGCCGATCACCTCGCGCTTTCAAAACCGGTCGCTGCGAACAAGCGCGAGAGAATGCCACAAGATCGACCAGCGCTGCCACCGGGGTATGTTCTTGCCCCGTAAGGAGATTCACTCCCGAGCGGACAGTTCTTTTCGGTCTCCCGGCGGCCGTGACAGGAATTTTCGACTATTGCGAAAATCGGGGGAACCCTCTGGGAACGCGACCACGGGTGCCATAGAGTCGGCCACTCCTCGAGCCCGAAGAAGATCCTTCGGGCCGCCATTTCCGGAAACAGCCAGGAGTGCGGTGAGCGAAACGCGATCCCGGCCTTCGTTCGACTTCCTCGCGTGGGCGTTGAGCGCTTGCCGGGCCGAGGGGACCACCGGCTCGCTCTACCTCGCGGGCCGCCCCGGCGGCGTGGTCCACCTGCGCGGCGGAGCCGTGGTGGCGGTCAGCAGCCCGGGCGCGCCGGGGACGGACGCGCTGCTGCTGCGCTCGGGCCGGATCCGCGAGGAGGACTGGTCCGCGGTGCTGAGCGCCGGCGGCGCCGTCCCGCTCGGCGACCTCCTCGCCGACGCCGGGATCGGTGCCGCCGAACTGCGGCTGATCGCCACCATGGCCGCCCAGGACGGCGCGTTCGCTGTCGTCGCGGGCACGATCGACGAGTACGCCGTCGACCCCCGGCCGCTCGACGTGCCCGTGCCGGTCAGCCCGGGCCTCGACCTCGACCGGCTGCTGACCGAAACCCGGCGGCGGATCGACGCGCTGGCGGCGCTGCCCACCCCGGTCTCCCCGTACCGGGAACGCCTGGTGCCGGTGCCCGCCGCGCCCGCGCCCAGCCGGGCCCGGCGCGACATCGTCGCCTGCGCCAACGGCCGCCGCTGCGCCAGGGACATCGCGTTCCTCTTGGGGCGCAACGTCTTCCCGGTGACGGTCGAGGTGTCCCGGCTGGTCGGCGACGGGCTGCTCGCCATCGCCGACGGCGTGCCGGCCGGCACCGGCGGTCCGCGGCGCGCGCTGCGCCCGCGGGAACCCGGCCCGGCGGTCGCCGCCCCGGAACCGGACCCCGAACCGGTGCTGCCGCGGCGCGATCCCGGGGCCAGCGGCGCCGGGGACGACCGGCGGCCGTCCGGCTGGCAGGTGCTGCCCCGGCTGCTCAACCGCATCCGCGCCGGGCCGCCGGGCACCGCGCCCGACCGGAACACCGACGAACCCGAGGACCGGAAAGGAACCGCACGTGGACCGTGACGCGCTGGTCACCGAGCTCAACGCGCTCCGACAGCGGGTGAGCGGAGTCACCGACACCCTCGTGGCCGGGGTGGACGGCCTGCTCATCGTGGCCGACACCGAAGACCGGATCGACCCCGAAAGCGTCTCCGCGCTCGCCGCCGCCCACCTCGGGCTGGCGCACACGACCGCCGCCGCGATCGGCCAAGGCGCGTTCCGCCAAGCCGTCGTCCGCAGCAGCGGCGGCTACCTGGCCGTCTACTCCGTCGACCGTCTCGCGCTGATGGTCGTCCTCGGCGACGAAGGCCTCGACATCGGCCGCCTGCACCACGCTTCGCTGCCCACGATCGAGCGCATCGGCTCGATCCTCACCGCCTGCTGAACCCGAAAACCGGAAGAAGGAGAACGGACATGCTGGGCAATGGCCAGACCATGTCGGACCAGATGACCGTCTTGGTCAAGCGGATGCGGCAGGAGGTGCCCGACTGCCTGGCTTCCGGCGTCGTCGACCTGGCCACCGGCATGCTGCTGTCGGTCGAGACCACCGACGCCCACCCGCCGGAGGTGCTGGACCTGCTGGCCGGGGCGACCCTCGACCTGTTCCAGGGCCGCACGGTCGTGATGATCGAAGACATCTTCAAGGAACGCCGCGGGATCGCCGGCAACGAGCACTACTTCCAGGAAATCCTGGTCAACAGCGCCAACCTGACGCACCTGTTCCTGCGGGACAACCGGAACGCCGACGTGGTCGCCGTCGTCGTCTGCCCGCGCTCGGCGAACATCGGGATGCTCATCGCCGGTGCGCGCCGCGTGGTCAAGAGCGTGGAGCTCTGACCCCCTGAACGCCTGCCGGGGCGGTGCGTCCGCCCGCCACCGCCCCGGTAGGCCCTGGCTCAGCGCCGGGCGAGCACCCAGTGGAAGCGGGCCGGCCCTTCGGGTTCCTGGATCGTCACCGGTTCGTCCAGTTCGAGCGTGAAACCCGCCGCTTCGAGCAGGCGCCGGTTCACCGCCGGCGCGTGACTGCTGAAGAACATCGGTGTGCCCAGCCAGTCGGCTTCGACGCCGTTCGCTTCGCTGCAGCCGAGTGCGGCCAGGAACCAGCCGCCGGGGCGCAGCCAGCCGGCGATCCGCGCGAAGAGCGCGCCCTGTTCCTCGCGGGGCACGTGCAGCACGGAGTAGAACGCCGTGACCGCGTCGAAGCTGCCGTCCGGAAAGGACACCGCGGCCATGTCGCCCTGCTCGAACCGGGCACCGGGGACGTTGCGCCGCGCCAGCTCCAGTTGCGTCGCGGAGAGGTCGACGCCGACGACGTCGTGGCGCTCGGCCAGCGCCGCCGTGCACGGGACACCGGCCCCGCACCCGAGGTCGAGGACGCGGGCGCCGCCGGGGAGCCGTCCGGTCAGCTCGGTCAGGAAGCGCGCTCGCGGGTCGTCCTGGATCCGGGCGCTCCACTCGAGGTACCGCTCCGCCGAGCTGTCGTAGCCGGATTCGACGATCCGCCGTGCTTCGCTCACCCCCTCGACCCTACCGAGCCGTCCACCGGTTTCTCGGCCAGAATGATCCCGTGGTCTCGGTGCGCAGCGTGGTCGACCGGGTGGGGCCGACGCTGCTCCACGCGCTCCAGGTGCCCGACGACTCCCCCGCGGTCGCCGACGTCGTCATCGCCGAGCCCGGCGGCGCGGTCACCCTGTCGGCCGGGGACCTCGTGCTCGGCGTCGCCACGACCGGTCCCGAAGACGCCGCCGAACTGGTGCGGCAGAGCGCCGGGCAGGGCGCCGCCGCGGTGCTGCTCAAGCAGCCGGTCGCCGGGAAGCCGTCGGTGAAACGGGCCGCGAAGGCGAGCGGGATCGCGCTGGTCCAGGTGCACGCGGCGACGTCGTGGGCGCAGCTCGTGTGGCTGCTGCGGACGGTCCTCGACGCCCTCGCCGACGAGTCCGAAGACCTCGACCCCGGCTCCGGCGACCTCTTCCGGCTCGCCGACGCCGTCGCGGCCGTCGTGGACGCCCCGGTGACCATCGAGGACACCAACTCGCGCGTGCTCGCCTACTCCGCACGCCAGGACCTGACCGACCCCGCGCGCGTCGCCACGATCATGGGCCGCCGCATCCCCGACGACGTCCTCGCGCGGTTCCGCTCGCGCGGGGTGTTCCGCGAGCTGTCCCGCGGCCGGCAGACGATCTTCGTCCCCGCCCAGAGGGACGGCACGCTGCCACGGCTGATCGTGCCGATCCGGATGGGCGGCGAGCTGCTCGGGTCGATGTGGGCGGTCGTGGCCGGGCCGGTGTCCGACGAGCGCGCGGCCGCGTTCGCCGACGCCGCCCCGGTCGTCGCGCTGCACCTGCTGCGGCGCCGCGCGCACACCGACGCGCAGCGCCGCGCGTCGGCCGAACTGCTGCGCGGAGTGCTCGAAGGCCGCGCGAACCCGCGCAAGGCGATGGCGGAGCTGGACCTGTCCGACGAGCCGCACCGCGTGGTCGTCATCGAGGTCACCGGCGGCGACGGGCGCGACGCCGAAGGCCTGCGGCTCGCGCTGCTCGAACGCATCTCCCAAGGCATCGGCAGCCGCCCGGTGGCGACCGAGCTGGGCGGGCTGCTCTACGCCGTGGTCCCGGACCGGCCGGGCCCCGGCGGGTGGGCGGAACTGCGCGAGGCTCTCGTCGCGACGGGACCGTCCCGTCGTGTCGGTGCTCCGCGCGCCGCTGCGGGCGCACCCGGCGAGATCGGCGACCTCTCGGCGTCGCGCCTGCAGGCCGACGAAGCCCTCGGCCTGCTGCGCGCGGAGCTGCTCGGCGAGCGCGTGATCACCTTCGACGAAGCCTGGACGGCGTTGACCCTGCACCGCGGCGCGACGGCGGCGGCCGGGGCGAAGGTCGCGGAGCTCGGCCCGCTGGGCACCCTGCGCGCGCACGACGAGACGGGCAAGGCCGGCTACGTCGAGACGCTCTACGAGTGGCTGCGCCACCCCGGCGACCCGCGGGCGGCCGCGCGGGAGCTGCGGATCCACCCGAACACCCTGCGGTACCGGATGCGGAAGCTCCTGGAACTCGTCCCGCTGGACCTCGACGACCCCGACGTCCGGCTGGCGCTGCTCACCCAGCTGGTCGCGCTGCGCTGGAGCTGATTGCGCCGTTCGGCCCAATACGGGATGCATGCGTTGCTCCGCATGGATCGCACCGATCGTCCGGATTGTGTTTTCCAGCCGAAAGGTGGTGGATTCCGGTGATCGGCTGACGCACCTTCTCTGCACCACCCGGGGTCGCCGGGTCGTCGCAGAGGAGTGTCCATGAGCAGTTCGGAGCGGTTGCGCAGGGCCGTCAAGCTGGGTGCGGTGTCCGCGCTCTCCCTCGTCGCCCTGGTCGTCCCGGGCACCACCACCGGCAGCGCGGTCGCGGCGCCGTCCGCCGACTGCTTCACGCCGGCCCACGCGGCGGACCGCAGCAAGGACGGCCACGCCGACAGCCTGTCGCCGGCCGAGGCCGCCCGCGTCGAGGCGGACATGCAGAGCAAGCTGGCGGGCAAGCGAACGGCGTTCAAGGCCGCGGCGGCCGTCTCGATCCCGGTGTACTTCCACGTGATCACGAGCGGCTCGACCGGCAACCTGCCGGCGTCGACGATCACCAAGCAGATCTCGGTGCTGAACAGCGCGTACGCCTCGAGCGGCTTCAGCTTCTCGCTGGTGAGCACCGACTACACGAACAACTCCACCTGGTACAACGGCATCACCGACGGCACGTCGGCCGAGCGCAACATGAAGAACGCGCTGCGCAAGGGCGGCAAGAACGCGCTGAACATCTACACCGCCAACCTCGGCGACGACCTCCTCGGCTGGGCGACGTTCCCCTGGAACTACACGTCTTCCCCGAAGCTCGACGGCGTCGTGATCCTCGACGAGTCCCTCCCGGGCCGCTCGGCGACGAACTACAACGAGGGCGACACGGCGACCCACGAGGTCGGCCACTGGATGGGCCTCTACCACACGTTCCAGGGCGGCTGCTCCGGTTCGGGCGACTACGTCTCCGACACCCCGGCGGAGAAGACGGCGACGTCCGGCTGCCCGGCCTCGAAGGACACGTGCACGTCGACGGGCGCGGACCCGGTGCACAACTTCATGGACTACAGCTACGACGGCTGCATGTACGAGTTCACCGCGGGCCAGGGCACGCGGATGAACAGCTCCTGGTCGGCCTACCGCGGCTGACGCTCCGCCGTGAAGGGCACCCTCCTGGCTCTTGGGTCCACGAGGGTGCCCTTCACGGTGTTCAGGCGACCAGCAGCGTCTTCCCCACCGTCGTCCGGGATTCGATCGCCGCGTGGGCGGCCGCGGCCTGCTCCAGCGGGAAGCGCTGGCCGATCACCGGCACCAGCCGGCCCGCCGCCGCTTCCGCCAGCGCCGACTCCGTGAAAGCCCGCAGCTCCGCCGGGCTCCCGATCGAGCGCACCAGCGAGACGCCCCGCGCGGCAGCGTCCTCTTCGGACACTTCCGCCCACGAACCGCTCGCCAGCCCGTAGACCGCCATCCGGCCACCGCGCCGCAGCAGCCCGAACGCGGCCGCGCCGATCGACCCGCCCACACCGTCGAAGACCACGTCGACCTCGCCCACCGCGGCCGCCCAATCCGGTGCCAGGTAGTCGACGACGGTGTCCGCTCCCGGCACCCGAGCCGCCTTCGCGGGGCCGCCCGCCGCGCCGATCACCGTGGCGCCCGCCGCCTTCGACAGCTGGACCAGCAGGCCTCCGACGCCGCCCGCCGCCGCCTCGACCAGGACTCGATCGCCCGGGCGCACCCTGGTGGCATGCACCAAGCCGGTCGCGGTGCGGCCGTCCGCGAGCACCGCCACCGCCGCGTCGAGCTCCAGGGCAGGCGGCACCGCGAACACTGCCGCCGCGTCCACCGCGACACGCTGGGCGTAGCCGCCGGAGCCGCCGGTCGACGTCACCACCCGCTGCCCGGCCAGTCCCGGGTCGACGCCTTCGCCGACCGCGCTGATCACCCCGCCGACGCCGTTGCCCGGGATCACCGGCGGCGTCACCCGGAACGGCCCGGGCGCGCCCGCCCGGAACTGCGTCTCGACGAACGTGGTGTTCACGAAGGCCACTTCGACCAGCACCTGACCGGGCCCGGCGACGGGATCCGGTGCGTCCCCGGGAACCAGCACCTCCGGGCCGCCGAACTCGCGCAACCAAACAGCTCTCATGCGCCCACGCTGCATCTTCAAGTGAAGTCGAAGTCAACGGTGTTGTCCGCGGGGCACCACGAATACCGCTCAGAAATGTCCGCGCAGCACGATGACACCGCCGTCCGGGTGGCTCACCGTGAGTGGCAACACCGCACCGATTTTCGACGCAGACCGACCCAGGAGGCCGACCGTGCGTATCGCCGTTCCCCGTGAGATCAAGAAGCACGAGTACCGGGTCGCACTGACCCCGGCCGGCGTGCACGAACTGGTCGGGCGCGGGCACGACGTCTTCGTCGAAACCGGTGCCGGGACCGGCTCGTCGATCGCCGACGAGGAGTACGTCGCCGCCGGCGCGAAGATCCTCGCCACCGCGGACGAGACCTGGGCCGAGGGCGAGCTCGTCCTCAAGGTCAAGGAGCCCATCGCCGAGGAGTACCCCCGGCTGCGCGCCGACCAGGTCCTCTTCACCTACCTGCACATCGCCGCCGACCGCCCGCTGACCGACGCGCTGCTGGCCGCGGGCACCACCGCGATCGCCTACGAGACGGTCCAGACCGCGAACGGCGCCCTCCCGCTGCTCGCCCCGATGTCCGAGGTCGCGGGCCGGCTGGCCCCGCAGGTCGGCGCGTTCTCGCTGATGAAGCCGAGCGGCGGGCGCGGTGTCCTGCCCGGCGGCATCCCCGGCGTGCACCCGGCGCGCGTCGTCGTCATCGGCGGCGGTGTCGCCGGCCTCAACGCCGCCCGCGTCGCGCTGGGCCTCGGCTCGGACGTCGAGATCCTCGACACCAACGTCGACCGCCTCCGCCAGATCGACAACGACTTCGGCGGCCGCATCCGCACGGTGACGTCGAACCGCCTGTCGGTCGAGGAGTCGGTGCTGCAGGCGGACATGGTCATCGGCGCGGTGCTGGTGCCGGGTGCGAAGGCGCCGAAGCTGGTGTCGAACGAGCTCGTGTCCCGCATGAAGGCCGGCAGCGTGCTCGTCGACATCGCGATCGACCAGGGCGGCTGCTTCGCCGACTCGCGCCCGACCACGCACGACGAGCCGACCTACACCGTGCACGAGTCGGTCTTCTACTGCGTCGCGAACATGCCGGGCGCGGTGCCCCGGACGTCGACCTACGGCCTCACCAACGTCACGCTGCCTTACGCCGTACAGCTGGCCGAGCACGGCTGGAAGGCCGCGCTGCAGGCCGACGCCGCGCTGGCGAAGGGCCTCAACACGCACGCCGGCGCCCTCACCAACGGCCCGGTCGCGGTGGCGCACGACCTGGTGCACACGCCGCTGGCCACCGTTCTCGCCTGACCTATCCCACCCGAGCGGGTCCCTGTCGTTCCGCGGCAGGGGCCCGCTCCCCTTTCGCCACCAGCCGGCGCCCGTAGGCGATCGCGGGCAGTTCGACCCACCTCCGGAGACCGCACGCGAAGAGCAGCGCGACGGCGGAGGTGGCGGCCGCCTTGCCCAGCCCGGTCGGGAACAGCAGCCCGGTCACGCCCGCCGCGCCCGTCTGGGCCAGGTAGAGCGCGTAGGAGCGGTCGCCGACGAACGTCAGCACGCGGCTCGAGAGCAGCCGCCGGACCGGGCCCGCCGAGACCACCGCGACCAGCAGCAGCGCGGCTCCCGCGGCGTAGACCGGGACGACGAACTGCCAGTTCCCGCCGAACGCCCGCCCCAGCGGCTTGACCGACAGCTGGAGCACGCCGAACCCGAGCGCCACCAGCACCGCCGCGGCCGGGCTGGTCAGCGGCCGCAGCACGGCGAACCCGCGCGGGTGGTGCAGCGCCAGCGCGAGCAGGCAGCCGACGACCAGCGAGCCGTAGTGCACCGTCAGGCTCGCCCACTGGTGCGCGGGCGCCAGCGGCAGGACGCCGAGCACGAACCCCACCGCGCCCGCGCCGATCAGCAGGCGCAGCGCGGTCTTGCCCGTCTTGGCGAACGACGTCAGCACGAGCAGCGCGGGCCAGACCAGGTAGAACTTCTCCTCCACGCCCAGCGACCACGACGTCGGGTACGGCGTGTTGAAGTCGACGACTTCGTTGAGGAAGGTCAGGTAGTAGGGCATCGCGTCGGCGAGCCGGCTGCTCCCGTACGTCCCGGCGAGCGTCACCGCCAGCGCCGTCAGGCCGAGCAGCAGGAAGTACACCGGCATGATCCGGAAGACGCGGCGGACGTAGAAGTCGCGCGCCGAGATCCGGCCGGTGCGGTCCTCCTCGCGCAACGCCAGCGTCGTGATCAGGAAGCCGGACAGTACGAAGAACAGCTGGACGGCGATCCAGCCCTGCAGCCGGTCGACCACCGGGCCGCCGTAGTGGAAGCACACGACGGCCAGCGCGGCGAGCGCGCGCAGGCCGGTCAGGCCGGGGAACCACGACGACGACCGGTATTCGGCGTGGTCGAGTGGCCGCCAAGAGATGATCATGCCCGCAGCGTCGGCCGCGGCCGCTGAACCGGACCTGAAGCGAGCTTAAGACGTCTTCAGCTCCGGAAGCGTGACGACGAACCGGCTGCCCGCTTCGGCCACGGCCGTGCCGCCGTGGGCGCGGGCGATGTCGGCCACGATGGCCAGGCCCAGCCCGGAACCGCCGTCGTCGCGGGCGCGGGCGTCGTCGAGGCGGACGAAGCGGTCGAAGACGCGCTCGCGGTCCGCTTCGGGGATGCCGGGCCCGTCGTCGGTGACCGTCAGCACGGCCCGTCCGTCCACAGCGGACACCTCGACGACGACCCGGGAAGCCGCGTGCCGCTCGGCGTTGTCGACGAGGTTGCGGACCAGCCGTTCCAGCCGCGCCCGGTGCCCGCGGACCACGGGTGCGCCGCTGACCACGAGCTCGGCTCGCCCGGCGGCGACGGCTTCGGCCGCTTCGGGCAGCAGCACGGGTTCGAGGCGGTCCGGGCCCGCGTGGTCGAGCTTGCCGAGCAGCACGAGGTCGGCGACGAGGTCCTGCAGCCGGGTGACGTCGAGCAGCGCGTTCTCGCAGGCGTGGCGCCAGTCGAGCCGGTCGGGGTGCGCGAGGAGAACCTCGAGCTGCGTCCGCAGCGACGCGAGCGGCGTCCGCAGCTCGTGCGACGCGTCGGAGGTGAACCGGCCCTGCCGGGTGACGGCCTCGTCGAGCCGGGCGAGCATCGCGTTCATCGTCCCGGCCAGCCGCGCGATCTCGTCGCCGCTGCGCGGGGCCGGCACGCGACGGCTCAGGTCGTGCGCGCCGATCTCGGCGACCTCGCCGCGGATGGCCTCGACCGGCCGCAGCGACCGCCGGACGGCGAGCCACGCGATGACGCCGATGAGCAGCGCGACCGCGGGGACGCCGAACGTGAGCACGGTGCGGACGGAGTCGACGGCCGCCTGGCCCGCGGGATCGATCGGCACCCCGGCGTAGACGTCGTACTTGCTGTCGCCGCTGACCTCGTGGATGACGTGCGCGGTGAGGGCCTCGTCGAACCCGCCCAGTTCGGGGGCGCAGCCGACGGACGCGGGGTCGGCGCGGTCGATCGCGTACGGCGGCAGCGTCACGTCGGCGTCGTACCCGCCCAGCGACGCCCCGCGAAGCGCCGGGCAGGACGCGACCCGGTGCCCCGACCGGTCGGTGACCTCGAAGATCGAGTCGCGCACGAGCAACGCCAGGTCCGCGGGCCGGGCCCCGGTGTCGAGCAGCTGGACGATCGCCTGGGCGCGGGCGTAGGCGATCTGCGTCGCGGCGTTTTCGAGGCGGTCCTGCGCCTGGAGCACGAACCAGACCGACATGGCCCCCAGCGCCACGGCCGACGCGGCGAAGGCCGTCACCGCAACGCGGAAGCGCGTCGAGTACCGGACCCTAAGCACCCGGCGCCACCAGGTAGCCGGCGCCGCGGACCGTCCGGATGCTGGCGGCGCCGAGCTTGCGCCGCAGCGCGCTGACGTGCACCTCGACGAGGTTGGCGGTCGCGGAGGCGGCGAAGTCCCAGAGGTTGTCGAGCAGCTCGGCCTTGGTGACCACCTGCCCCGGCCGCTGCATGAGGTAGGCGAGCAGGGCGAACTCCTTGCCGGTGAGCGCGATGTCGGCCCCGCCGCGCCGGCAGGTCCGGCCGGCCTGGTCGAGCTCGAGGTCCCCCAGCTTGAGCACCCCCGGCCGGGTGGCGCCGCCCCGCCGGATCAGCGCCCGCAGCCGTGAGAGCAGCACGCCGTAGGAGAAGGGCTTGGGCAGGAAGTCGTCGGCACCGGTGTCGAGCGCCTCGATCTCGTCGTCCTCCCCGTCCTTCGCGGTGAGCATGAGGATCGGCGTGCTGTCACCTTGCTCCCGCAGCCGCCGGCAGACGCGGTACCCGTTCAGCCCGGGCAGCATGATGTCCAGGACGATGGCGGAGTAGGGGTGTTCCCCGGCGTACCAGAGCGCGTCCCGCCCGTTGTGCGCGACGTCGACGGCGTACCCCTCGGCGCTCAGCCCGGCCCGGAGAGCCTCGGCGAGCCGCCGCTCATCCTCGACGAGCAAGATCCGCATCGCGCCACGATGCCACACCACCGAACCGGCACCCGCCAACGCCACCGGGCCACCACCGCACCCGCCAACACCACCGGACCACCACCGCACCCGCCAACACCACCGGACCACGACGGGACAACGCTGGGTCCGCCACGTACGGCACCGCGGGGGTCCGGGGGCTCGGCCCCCGGGCAATACGACGAAGTCGAGCGAAGGGCGAAGCCCAAAGGAGAGACGAAGGGGCGACCCGCTCAACCAGCCTGGGGGTCACTGGGAGCGGGCCGCCGATACCTAGCTTAGAGGTCTTCGGGCGACTTCGCTGCACCGGGTCGGCAAGTCGAGCGAATTCTTTACCAAGTTGATCTGTCCCGTCCGGTAAACCCTCAGGTCACGCGCATCCCCGATTGCGGAACGTGACGAAGGTCGCTCCCCGCGGGTTCGGCAGTTCCGTGCGCGCGACCGGCAGCGGTAGGGCAGGATGACGCCGCATCAGCGGGGAACGTTAGGGGACGGTATGCACGACGGCAGTGGCCGGATTGTGGTGCAGAACCTGAGCAAGCAGTTCGGCGCGGTGAACGCGGTGCAGAACCTCAGCTTCACGGTCGAACCCGGGTCGGTGACGGGCTTCCTCGGCCCGAACGGCGCCGGGAAGACGACCACGTTGCGCATGCTGCTCGGGTTGGTGACGCCCACTTCCGGGGCGGCGACGATCAACGGTCGCCCGCACTCGCAGCTGGGGAACCCGGCGCGGGTGGTCGGCTCGGTTTTGGAAAACGAGGGTTTCCACCCGGGCCGGACGGCCCGCAACCACCTCCGGGTCTACGCGGCGGCCATCGGCGTGCCGGACCGGCGCGCGGACGAGGTGCTCGGCCTGGTGGGCCTGGGCAGTGCCGCGGACCGGAAGGCGGGCGGGTTCTCGCTCGGCATGCGGCAGCGGCTGGCGCTGGCCACCGCGCTGCTCGGCGACCCGCAGGTGCTGGTGCTGGACGAGCCGACGAACGGCCTCGACCCCGAGGGCATCCTGTGGCTGCGGAACTTCCTGCGTTCCTACGCGCGCGAGCAGCGGCGGACCGTGCTGGTGTCGAGCCACCTGCTGAACGAGGTCGAGCAGCTGATCGACCAGGTCGTGATCATCAGCCAGGGCGTCACGCGCTACTACGGCCCGCTGGAGCAGCTGCGCAAGAGCCAGCAGTCGCGGGTGCTGGTGCAGCCGGCGGACCCGTCGGCGCTCGTGAAGGCGTTGCAGGAGAACGGCATCACCGGGGTTTCGCCGACGCCGGACGGCCGGGTCGCGGTCGCCGGGTCGAGCGTCCAGCAGATCGGTGACATCGCCGCGAAGGCCGGGATCGCGGTCTACGGGATGCAGGAGGACCACGCCGACCTGGAGCGGATGTTCTTCCAGCTGACGCAGGGCCAGTACGCCGGCGCGCCGGGTTACCCGCCGCAGCCGCAGTACCAGGGCCCGCCGCCCGGGTACCCGCCGCAGCAGTACCCGCCTTCGGGCCCGCAGCAGCAACAGCAGCAACAGCACTGGGGAGGACCGCAGCAGTGATGGGCAACCTGATCAAAGCGGAGTTCCGCAAGACGCTGTCGCTGAACACGTGGTGGGTGCTGCTGATCCCGCTGGCACTGGTGGCGTTCTGGCTGACCTTCGTCTGGGGCAAGATCACCAACGACTTCGCGGACTTCATCGGCTCGAGCGACGCGCGCGAGGTCGCGGGCGCGGTCGGCCTGGACGCGAGCAAGCTGCCGGTCGGGCTGCTGGCGTTCGCGCACGGCGTGAACATCGCGCAGCTCATCCCCGGCCTGTTCGGCGTCTTCGCGCTGGCGGGCGAGTACCGCAGCAAGACGATCACGACGACGTTCCTGACCGCGCCGAACCGGATCACGGCGCTGACCGCGAAGATGCTCACCTACGTGGCGTGGGGCGCGATCTACGGCCTGGTGAGCTTCGGCGTTTCGGCGGTCGCGGTGATGGCGTCGGTCGACTCCGGCCGGTGGCCCAGCGCGGGCCAGTGGCTGGCCGCGCTCGGCGGGACGATCCTGGCCTCGGTGCTGGTGACGCTGTTCGGCATCGGGTTCGGCGCGGTGCTGCGCAGTGTGCCGCTCGCCGTGGTGCTGTTCCTGGTGTGGTTCCTGATCGTGGAGAACGTGCTGGTCATCGCGCTCTGGGGCCCGGTCGACATCCTGGGCGGGATCCTGCCGAACGGCACCGCCAACGGGATCGTGGGCGGGATCGCGGCGGACGCCTTCGGGATCAACACGCTCAACCTGCCGGGCGGGGTCGACCACTGGTCGCAGCTGGGCCTGCAGCTCGCGGCGGGCGCACCGGGCGTGATCTCGTGGTGGGCTTCGGCGCTGATCTTCTTCGCCTGGACCATGCTCTTCTTCGGCCTCGGCTGGCTGGGCAACCAGAAGCGCGACATCACCTAGGTTTCACCCGTCCGTGAAGGCCACCTCGACGTCGTCGGGGTGGCCTTCACGGCGTTGGCGGAAATAAATTGTCGGTGGCGGCGCTTACTGTCCCTACGTGACCACCGCTCCGCCCCGCTCCCGTCAAGAGCTCCCACCAGCCGAGACCGCCGGCTGGGTCCGCCGGCTGTCCGCCGCGGCCTGGGAGCACCGCGCGCTCGTCGTGCTGTCGCTGGTCGCCGCCGTCTTCAGCGTCGGGGTGCAGGCCGCGAGCCCGCTGCTGGTGCGCACGGCGGTGGACGACGCGGTGGCTGGGCAGACCGGCGGGCTGCCCGGGGTCGCGGTCTTCCTGATCTCGTTGCAGCTGGTGGCGTTCGGCACCGCGTTCGTGCGCCGGTACGTCGGCGGGAAGCTCGCCCTCGGCGTCCAGCACGACCTGCGGCAGCGGGTCTTCAACGCGGTTTCGCGGCTGGACGGCGGCAAGCAGGACGCCATGCGCACCGGCCAGATCGTCTCGCGCGCGATCTCCGACCTGCAGCTGGTCACCGGGATCCTGATGCAGATCCCGGTGTCCTTCGGTTCGGTGCTCTTCGCGCTGCTCTCGTTCGCGGCGATGCTGTGGCTGTCCCCGGTGCTGACGCTGATCGCGCTGGTCGTCACGCCCGCGGTCGGCATCATCGTGGCGCGCGGGCGCAAGCGGCTCTTTCCGGCGACGTGGTCGGCGCAGCAGCGCGCGGGCGACGTCGCGCAGCAGGTCGAGGAGACCGTCACCGGCGTCCGCGTGGTCAAGGGTTTCGGTCAGGAGGCGCGGGAAGTCGGGCGGCTCGAAGCGACCGCGCGCAAGTTGTTCGCGGAGCGGCTTCGCGCGGCGAAGCTGTCCGCGGTACCGACGGCGACGACCGCGTCGCTGCCCGCCGCCGGTCAGGTCGCGGTGCTCGGCATCGGCGGCGTCCTCGCCATGAACGGCGCCATCACGCTCGGCACGTTCCTCGCCTTCGCGACCTACCTCGCGACGCTGGTCGGGCCGGCGCGGATGCTGTCCAGCCTGGTCGTGCAGGCCCAGCTGACCCGCGCCGGCGCCGAGCGCGTGTACGAGCTGATCGACGCGCAGCCGGAGGTCGTCGACGCACCGGACGCGCGGCCGCTGCCGGACGGCCCGCTGGGCGTGGAGCTCGACGCTGTCCGCTTCGGGTACACGCGCAGCGACCCGGTGCTGAACGGGCTTTCGGTCACCGCGCACCCGGGCGAGACCCTCGCGCTGGTCGGCACCGCGGGCTCCGGGAAGTCCACGATCTCGCTGCTGCTGCCGCGGTTCTACGACGTGCACGCGGGCGCGGTCCGGGTCGGCGGCCTCGACGTCCGGGACGTGCCGCTGCGGCAGCTGCGCCAGGCGATCGGCGTGGTGTTCGAAGAGGCGTTCCTGTTCTCCACGACGATCCGGGACAACATCGCGTACGGCCGGCCGGACGCGAGCGACGAAGAGATCTTCGCGGCCGCGCGCGCGGCGGAGGCGGACGAGTTCATCCGCGCGCTGCCGGAGGGCTACGAAACGCTGGTCGGCGAACGCGGGCTGACGCTCTCGGGCGGCCAGCGGCAGCGGCTCGGGCTGGCCAGGGCGCTGATCACCGACCCGCGGATCCTCATCCTCGACGACGCGACGTCGGCGATCGACACCGTCACCGAAGCCGCGATCTACGACACCCTGCGCTCGGTCACGGCGAGCCGCACGACGCTGCTGATCGCGCACCGGCGCTCGACGCTGGCGCTGGCCGACCGGATCGCGGTGCTGGACGACGGCCGCGTCGTCGACGTCGGCACCGAAGCCGAGCTGATGGCGCGCTGCCCGCTCTTCCGCGAGCTGATCGCGGGCCCGGGCGACGGCGTCGAGGAGAAGCACCGGTGCGAGGGGCTCGACCTCGGCCCGGCCGGGGTCACGCCGTCGCTGTGGCCGCACGAAGAACGTGACGAGGTCGACGAACTGGCCGACGCGGCGCGCCTGCGCAGCGGCGACCCGAACAGCAGCGGGTTCGTCGGCCGCGGCGGCGCCGGCCTCGACCTGCCGCCGACGCCGGAGCTGATCGAGGGTGTGCGGCAGCTCCCGCCGGCCGTCGACGAGCCGCGGCTGTCCGATGTGGACGTCACGGCGCCCGACCCCGGCTTCCGGCTGGCCCGGCTGCTGCGGCCGGTCCGCTGGCCGCTGGCCGTGGTCGTCGGCCTGGTGGCGGCGGACGCGCTGGCGTCGATCGCGCTGCCCGCGCTGTACCAGTTCGGCGTCGACCACGGCGTCCGCACGGGCGTCGAGTGGCTGGTCTGGCTGGCGGCCGGCATCGGCGCGGTGGTGATCGCGGCCGACTGGCTGGTCGTGTTCGCGCAGACCCGGCTGACTTCGCGGGTCGGCGAGACGGTGCTGTACTCGCTGCGCGTCCGCAGCTACGCGCACCTGCAGCGGCTCGGCCTCGACTACTACGAGCGGGAGCTGTCCGGGAAGATCATGACCCGGATGACGACGGACGTCGACGCGCTCTCGACGTTCCTGCAGACCGGGCTGGCCACGGCGGTGGTCAGCGCGCTGACGCTGGCCGGGATCGCGGCCGCGCTGCTGGTCACCGACGCCGGGCTGGCGTTGTACGCGCTGGCGATGGTGCCGGTGCTGGTGGTGGCCACGGTGATCTTCCGGCGGGCGGCGTCGAAGGCGTACAACGAGGCCCGCGAGCGGGTCAGCGTCGTCAACGCGGACATGCAGGAGAACGTCAGCGGGCTGCGCGTCACCCAGGCGTACTCGCGCGAAGACCGGTCCGCGGCGGCGTTCGCCTCGCTGAGCGACTCGTACCGGCGCTCCCGGCTGCGGGCCCAGCAGTACGTCGCCACGTACTTCCCGCTGGTGGCGCTGCTGTCCGACCTGGCGACCACGACGGTGCTGGTGGCGGGCGCGAACCGCGTCGCGGCGGGCACGCTGTCGGCCGGCGTGCTACTGGCGTTCCTGCTGTACCTGCAGCAGTTCTTCTCGCCGATCCAGCAGCTGTCGTCGGTGTTCGACGGCTACCAGCAGGCCCGCGTCGGCCTCGGCCGCATCGGCGACCTGCTGCGCACGCCGACGTCGGTCCCCGCGGCCGAGCGCTCGGTCGCGGTACCCGCTCGGCTGCGCGGCGAGGTGGCGTTCAAGGACGTCGACTTCTCCTACACCGGCGTCGAGGCGAAGGCGCTGGAGCAGTTCTCCCTGGACGTCGGCGCCGGCGAGACGATCGCGCTGGTCGGCGCGACGGGCGCCGGGAAGTCGACGGTCGTGAAGCTGGTCGCGCGCTACTACGACGTCACCGGCGGCGAGGTCCGCATCGACGGCACGGACGTCCGCGAGTACGACCTGCCCGGCCTGCGCCGCCGGATGGGCGTGGTCCCGCAGGAGGCCCACCTGTTCTCGGGCACGGTGGCCGACAACGTCCGCTACGGCCGCCCGTCGGCCTCCGACGCGGAGGTCGAGGCGGCGGTCCGGGCGGTGGGCGCGTTCGACGGCGTCGCGGCCTTGCCGGCGGGTTTCCTCCAGCCGGTGGGCGAACGCGGCCGCTCGCTGTCGGCGGGCCAGCGCCAGCTCGTGGCACTGGCCCGGGCGGAACTGGTGGACCCGGACGTCCTGCTGCTCGACGAGGCGACGGCGGCCCTGGACCCCTCGACGGAGGCGGCGGTCCTGCGCGCGACGGAGACGGTGGCCCGCCGCCGCACGACGTTCGTGGTGGCCCACCGCCTGGCGACCGCGGCCCGCGCGGACCGGATCGTGGTGCTGGACCACGGCCGGATCGTCGAGACGGGCACCCACGAAGAGCTGCTGGCGGCCGAGGGGCACTACGCGAGGCTGTGGGCCCTGGGCTGACTCGCGGCCGGCGGGTGAGCTGAACGCCGAAAGTGCGTGGCCGGACGCTCGGGGCACTGGGAGCATGGCGGGCATGTTCGAAGAGAAGCGGGTCCCCGACCGGCAGGTCCGAGCCGCGCGGACCGAGACGACCGTCCGCGTCTACCAGGCGTGCTCACCGGCCGTCGCCGACGCCGCGCTCGAAAACCAGACGTTCGCCGGACTCGAGGGCACGACCTGGCTGGACCTCTCGTTCCGCTGGGCGGCCTACGGCAGCGGCAACGGGAGCAAGCCCGGCCACGAGCGCATCCTGGCCGTCGACCTCACTCGCGACGGCTTCGAGTGGGCTCTCGCCCACCCGGGTCCGGTGCTCCTCCGGTGGGAAGCGGAGCGAGACCTCGACCACACGGCGCTGAACTTCGAAGCGCTCCGCCTCGGCCTCACCGGCGAAGCGGCCGGTCACTACACCGGTGACTGGATCACCGCCATCACCGACGTCACACCGGTGATCCGCGACATCGCCGGGCTGCTGGCGACGGACCAGCTCCACAAGGCGGTCCGGCTCGTCCCCCACGAGCCGCCGTACCCGCTGGGCGAAGACCTCGCCAAGGCCGTGGGGGCCACCGGCTAAGGCAGCGCCCGCCACTTCAGCGAGCCCATCCCGGCCGCCTCGACGTCGGGCCGGGAGGCCCACCGGACCGTCCCCGGCCGGACGTGGACCCCGGCGCCGACCAGCCAGTCCGGCTCGTCGGGCTCGACCCACTCCATCTCCTCGAAGTCGGCCAGCGTCGGCCAGACCGCGTGGCACGAATCGCACCGGAGCACGACCGTCCCGGACTCGGTGACCAGCGGCCGCACCAGGCCCTGGTCCCAGAACGAAGGACATTCGACCAGCCACATCCGTCCAGTGGAACCCGCCGCGGTGAACGTCCGGCGGCAGCCGGGCGAACCGGGAAAAAAGACGCCGCGAACCCTGTACCGGGTCCACTGCTTAAGGTTCCCTTAGCACATCTTGATCGAGTCAGTGACCGATCCCCTAGTGCGCCACGCCTCACACAGGCCGGTTCCATCACATCGCGGTCACCGAGGGGGTTAGCCTGGTAGGCGCATCAGCGGATTCAAGATCGAGATCGAGACGGATAGAGGCGAGCCCCAGCCGTGTCCAGCAGCAGCCCTGCGTCACAGTTCGGCCCCAACGAGTGGCTGGTCGAAGAGATGTACGACCAGTTCCTCGCCGACCCTTCCTCAGTCGATGCCGCATGGCACGACTTCTTCGCGGACTTCAAGCCGACGCAGAACGCGCAGGCCAAGGCGGACAACGCCCGGCAGCAGGCCGAAGCCAAGCCGGCCACCAACGGCCAGGCCGCGCAGCCGTCGGCCAAGGCCGTGCAGAACGCGGAGTCGGCGGCCAAGCAGGCCGCCCCCACGAAGGCCGCGCCCGCGAAGCCGGCGCCGAAGGCGGCTCCCAAGCCCGCCGCGGCCAAGGCCGAGCCGAAGGCCGACGCGAAGAAGGAAGAGCTGGAGTCGAAGCAGCTGCGCGGTGCCGCGGCCGCCATCGCGAAGAACATGGACGCCTCGCTGAGCGTCCCCACGGCGACCAGCGTGCGCGCGGTCCCGGCCAAGCTGATGGCGGACAACCGCATCGTCATCAACAACCACCTCAAGCGCACGCGTGGCGGCAAGATCTCCTTCACGCACCTCATCGGCTACGCCATGGTGCGCGCGCTGAAGGACTTCCCGAACCTCAACCGGCACTACCAGCAGATCGACGGCAAGCCGTTCGCGATCACGCCGGAGCACGTCAACTTCGGGCTCGCGATCGACATGAAGGGCAAGGACGGGTCCCGCAACCTCGTCGTCGCCTCGGTCAAGTCCGTCGAGGACATGTCGTTCCTGCAGTTCTGGCAGGCCTACGAGGACATCGTCAAGAAGGCCCGCAACAACAAGCTCACCGCGGACGACTTCGCCGGCACCACGATCTCGCTGACCAACCCCGGCGGCATCGGCACCAACCACTCGGTGCCGCGCCTGCAGGCCGGCCAGGGCGCCATCATCGGCGTCGGCGCCATGCAGTACCCGGCGGCGTTCGAAGGCACCAGCGAGAAGACGCTGGTCGACCTCGGCATCAGCAAGATCATGACGCTGACCTCGACCTACGACCACCGCATCATCCAGGGCGCGGAGTCCGGCGAGTTCCTCAAGCGCATCCACCAGCTGCTGCTCGGTGAAGACGGCTTCTACGACGACGTCTTCACCAGCCTGCGCCTGCCGTACGAGCCGATCCGCTGGGTCGCCGACATCCCCGAGGGCCCGGTCGACAAGACCGCCCGCGTGATCGAGCTCATCGACGCGTTCCGGATGCGCGGCCACCTGATGGCCGACACCGACCCGCTGAACTACCGCCAGCGCAGCCACGCCGACCTGGACGTCCTGTCCCACGGCCTGACGCTCTGGGACCTCGACCGCGAGTTCCCGGTCGGTGGCTTCGCCGGCCAGGAGCGGATGAAGCTGCGCGACATCCTGGGTGTGCTGCGCAACTCCTACTGCCGCACGGTCGGCATCGAGTACACGCACATCCTCGACCCCGAGGAGCGCCGCTGGATCCAGGAGCGCGTCGAGATCCCGCACGAGAAGCCGGACCCCGCGGTCCAGAAGTACGTGCTCTCGAAGCTGAACGCCGCCGAGGCGTTCGAGACGTTCCTGCAGACCAAGTACGTCGGCCAGAAGCGCTTCTCGCTGGAGGGCGGCGAGACGGCGATCCCGCTGCTCGACACGCTGCTGGACAAGGCCGCCGAGCACGAGCTCGACGAGGTCGTCATC
Organism: Amycolatopsis sp. cg9; assembly: GCF_041346945.1. Taxonomy (NCBI): domain Bacteria; kingdom Bacillati; phylum Actinomycetota; class Actinomycetes; order Pseudonocardiales; family Pseudonocardiaceae; genus Amycolatopsis; species Amycolatopsis sp. cg9. Next base: position 1,050,598 of record NZ_CP166850.1, read on the forward strand.
GGCATGCCGCACCGCGGCCGCCTGAACGTGCTGGCCAACATCGTCGGCAAGCCGATCAGCCAGATCTTCCAGGAGTTCGAGGGCAACCTCGACCCGGGCCAGGCGCACGGTTCCGGTGACGTGAAGTACCACCTCGGCGCCGAGGGCAAGTACTTCCGCATGTTCGGCGACGGCGAGACGAAGGTGTCGCTGACGGCGAACCCGTCGCACCTGGAGACCGTGGACCCGGTGCTCGAGGGCATCGTCCGCGCGAAGCAGGACCTCCTGGACAAGGGCGGCGAGGGCTACACCGTGCTGCCGGTCCTGATGCACGGCGACGCGGCCTTCGCGGGCCAGGGCGTCGTCGCCGAGACGCTGAACCTGTCGCTGCTACGCGGGTACCGCACCGGTGGCACCGTGCACGTGATCGTCAACAACCAGGTCGGCTTCACGACCGCGCCGGAGCACTCGCGCTCGTCGCAGTACGCCACCGACGTCGCGAAGATGATCGGCTCGCCGATCTTCCACGTGAACGGCGACGACCCCGAAGCCGCGCACTGGGTGGCCAAGCTGGCCGTCGAGTACCGGCAGGCGTTCCACAAGGACGTCGTCATCGACCTGATCTGCTACCGCCGCCGCGGCCACAACGAGGGCGACGACCCCTCGATGACGCAGCCGGCGATGTACGACATCATCGACACGAAGCGTTCGGTGCGGAAGACCTACACCGAGTCGCTGATCGGCCGCGGCGACATCTCCGTCGAGGAGGCCGAAGCCGCGCTGCGCGACTTCTCGAGCCAGCTGGAGCACGTCTTCAACGAGGTCCGGGAGCTGGAGAAGCACCCGGCGAAGGCGAGCCCCTCGGTCGAGGAGGAGCAGCAGGTGCCGGCCAAGGTAGCTACGGCCATCACGACGAAGACGCTGGAGCACATCGGCGACGCGTTCGTGAACGTGCCGGAGGGCTTCACGCCGCACCCGCGCGTCAAGCCGGTCATGGAGCGCCGCCACAAGATGTCCCGCGAAGGCGACATCGACTGGGCGTTCGGCGAGCTGCTCGCGTTCGGGTCGCTGGCGATGGAGAGCCGCCTGGTGCGGCTGTCCGGTCAGGACTCCCGCCGCGGCACGTTCACGCAGCGGCACTCGGTGTTCATCGACCGCAAGACCGGCCAGGAGTACTCGCCGCTGCAGAACCTGGCCGAGGGCCAGGGCCGCGTGATGATCTACGACTCGGCGCTGTCGGAGTACGCGGCCGTCGGCTTCGAGTACGGCTACTCGGTCGCCAACCCCGAGTCGCTCGTGATGTGGGAAGCGCAGTTCGGTGACTTCGTCAACGGCGCGCAGACCGTCATCGACGAGTACATCTCCTCGGGCGAGGCCAAGTGGGGCCAGCGCTCGGACGTCGTGCTGCTGCTGCCGCACGGCCACGAGGGCCAGGGCCCGGACCACACCTCCGGCCGCATCGAGCGCTTCCTCTCGCTGTGCGCGGAGGGCTCGATGACGGTGGCGGTCCCGTCCACCCCGGCGAACTACTTCCACCTGCTGCGCCGGCACGCCCTCGACGGCATCCAGCGCCCGCTGGTCGTCTTCACGCCGAAGTCGATGCTGCGCAACAAGGCCGCGACGTCGCCGGTCGAGGACTTCACCGGCGAAAGCCGGTTCATGTCGGTCATCGACGACACGACGCCGGACCCGGCGAAGATCCGCAAGGTGCTGCTGACCTCCGGGAAGCTGTACTGGGAGCTGGTCGCGGAGCGGACGAAGCGCGAGGCGCACGACGTCGCGATCGTCCGCATCGAGCAGTACTACCCACTGCCGAAGAAGAAGCTGGTGGCGGCGCTGGAGCGGTACTCGAACGCGCAGCAGGTCGCGTGGGTCCAGGAGGAGCCGGAAAACCAGGGCGCGTGGCCGTTCTTCGGCCTGAACCTGCCCCGGAAGTTCCCGGAGCTGCTCTCGGGTCTGCAGGTCGTCTCGCGCCGTCCGATGGCGGCCCCGTCGGCGGGTTCGTCGAAGGTGCACGAGGTCGAGCAGAAGGCGCTGATCTCGAAGGCGTTCGACTGATCGCTTGAAGCACGACGAAGGCCCCCGCACTTCCGGTGCGGGGGCCTTCGTCGTTCAGCTGAGCGATTCGGAAGCGGCCTTCGCCAGGCTGTGGGCGTTGCGGCGGCAGCGCTCGATGTTCTTGTCCGAGGTGTCGGCGGCCGTGACGATCACGGTCGCGTCGACGTTGCCCTGGTAGAACCGCACGCCGCACTGCATGGTGCCGCTGCTGTCGTAGTCGACGTCGGCGGCCTTCGTCGCCTTCCCGATCTTCTCGGTGATCGGCTTCGCGCCGCGCTCCACCTCGATGTCGTAGCCGGCCTTCGCGTACCCGGGGCCGTTGCCCGAGCCCGGCTGGTTCGACTTCGCCAGCATCATCGACACCGTGCCGGACGACGACCCCGCCTTCGACCACGAGCAGCTCAGCTGGGACAGCTGGATCTTGTCGTCGGAGGTGGTGGCCGGCTCCGCCGGGGCGTCGCTCGACAGCGGCGGCAGGTTGTTCATCCGGCTGCCGACCTCGCTGCAGCGCGGGAGCGCCGCGTACTTGTCCGGCTCGCCCGCCGCGGACGTCGTGGGCGGCGCGGCCGTGGACCCCTTGTCGTCGGCGGTGAGGAGGAAGAACGCGCCAACGCCCGCCCCGGCCAGGACGAGCACGCCGACCACGACCAGCACGACCACCAGCACCGTCTTCCCGCCGGACTTCGGCGGCGGGTAGCCGGGGTACTGCTGCTGGGGGTAGGGCTGCTGCGGGTACGGGTACTGGGGTCCTTGCTGCACGAACCGGACACTAGGCCATTCGTGCGACCGGGGCGGGCGTTTCGACGCAAACCACTCAGACGGTCAGCGACCAGGTGTCGATGCGCCCGGTGTCGATCGCGGCGACGTCCTGGACCCGCAGCGTCCAGGTGCCGTTCGCGGCCTCACCCGAGACGTTCGCGCTGTAGGTCGTGTTGATGTCGTTGCTCGAGTCGTTGCTGGAGTTCTTCAGCCGGTAGGCCGACCCGTCCGGCGCGACCAGGTCGATCACCAGGTCGCCGACGTAGGTGTGGACGATGTGGACCTCCACGGCCGTCGTCGCGGACGCGTTGCGGTTGCAGCCCGACACGCTCACCGTGCTGGTCACGGCGGCGCCGTTGTCGGGGATGGCGACATCGGTGCCGTTGGTGACGGTGCCGCAGGTCGGCGGCGGCGGGGTCGTGCCGGTGCCGGTGTAGAGCAGGACGTTCGGCGAGCCGGTGCCGGCGTTGGTCACCTTGCCGGTGGTGCCGTTCGCGACGAGGGCGTCGCGGACCTGCTGCGGCGTCGCGCCGGTGTTGGCAGCCAGGTACAGCGCCGCCGCGCCGACGACGTGCGGGGTGGCCATCGACGTGCCGCTGATCGTGTTGGTGGCGGTGCTGCTGCCGATCCACGACGACGTGATGCCGCTGCCCGGCGCGAAGATGTCGAGGCAGGTGCCGATGTTGGAGTAGCTCGCGCGGGCGTCGGTCGACGTCGTCGCGCCGACGGTGATGCCCGCCGCGACGCGGCCCGGGGAGCCGTTGCACGCGTTGGCGCCGTTGTCGTTGCCCGCCGCGAGGCCGTAGGTGATGCCCGCGTTGATCGAGCGCTGCACCGCCGAGTCCAGCGTGCTCGAAGCGCCGCCACCGAGGCTCATGTTCGCGACGGCCGGCTTGACCGCGTTCGCCGTCACCCAGTCGACGCCGGAGATGACGCCGGCGGTCGTGCCGGAGCCGCTGCAGTTGAGCACGCGCACGGCGACCAGCTTGACCTCCTTGGCCAGGCCGTACTGCGAGCCGCCGATGGTGCCGGCGACGTGCGTGCCGTGGCCCTGGCAGTCGGTGGCGTCACTGTCGTTGTCGACGAAGTCGTAGCCCGACGTCGCGCGGCCGCCGAAGGTGCTGTGCGTGAGGTTGATGCCGGTGTCGATCACGTACGCGTGCACGTTCGACGCCGTCGTGCTGTAGCTGTACTTCTGGTCGAGCGGCAGGTTCCGCTGGTCGACCCGGTCCAGCCCCCACGACGGCGGGTTCAGCTGGTCGGCGCTCGCCCGCACGACCTTGTTCTGCTCCACAGTGGACACCGCGGGGTCGGCGGCGATGCGCTTCGCCTGCGTTTCGGACATCGTGCCGGTGAAGCCGCGCAGGGCCGCGGAGAACGTCCTCGCGACGGTGCCGCCGTGGCGGCTCGTGACTTCCTTCGCCTTGCTCTCCGCCGCCGTGCCGTCCTTGAACACGACGATGTAGCTGTCCTTGACGGCGTCGGCGCCGCCGGCCCCGACGATCGTCCCTTCGCTCGCCGTCGCGACGGCGTTGCCGCTCAACGCCGTCAACGCCGAAACGGCGGCGACGACCCCGATCTTGGTCACCAGGCGCATGGTTCGTCCCTTTCTGGGCAGGGTCGACCGGGCGGTGCACGGCCGCCGGGTCGCCAGGGGTGAGACGTGAAGCGCGTTCACGTGGAACGTGGACGGAACTGTAGGTCGCGGTCCGCCCAGATCGGTAGATCGTCCCGTTTGCGCAGTTCAAGACCACTCGAACGGTCCCCTACCAAAGTCTGCCCGCGAAAACGATTTCCGCTCGGCGCCGGTTCGCGGCAAGGTGACGGCCATGCTGATCCGCCGCGCGACCCCGGCCGACCAGGCCGCGATCCACCGAGTCCACAGCGAAGCGTTCCGGCGTGCGGAGGGCGTGACGCCGGTCGAGGCGCCGCTCGTGGACGACCTGCGCGCCGCGGGCGACCTGATCGACGCGCTGTCCCTGGTCGCGATGCGCGACGGCGAGGTCGTCGGGCACGTGTGCTGCAGCCCCGCCCGCCTCGGCGAGGACAGCGCGTCCGCGGTCGGGCTCGGCCCGCTCGGCGTGCTGCCCGCGCACCAGGCGCGCGGCGTCGGCTCGGCGCTCGTGCACGCGGTCCTCGGTGCGGCGGACGCGCTCGGCCACGGCCTCGTCGTCCTGCTCGGCGACCCGGCCTACTACGCGCGGTTCGGCTTCGTCACCGCGTCGACGCTTTCGATCACCGCACCCGACCCGGCCTGGGGCAAGCACTTCCAGGCCCGGACGCTGTCGGGGTACAAGTCCACCCAGGCGGGCGCGTTCGAGTACGCGCCGGCTTTCTCCCGGGTCTGAACAGGAGTCGCCGATGTACGCACCGAGCACGTCCGTGGGGGTCCGGATCAACCGCGAGCAGCCACCGGCCAAGCTGGTCGAGCTGGCGCGGCGGGCCGAAGCCGCCGGACTCGACGAAGTCTGGCTGGTCGAGGACTGCTTCTGGGCGGCAGGCATCGCCACGGTCGCGACGGCGCTGGCGGCGACGTCGACGATCAAGGTGGGCATCGGCGTGCTCCCGGCGGTCGCCCGCAACCCGGCGATCGCGGCGATGGAGCTCGCGGCGCTGGCCGAGCTCCACCCGGGCCGCCTGATCGGCGGGTTCGGCCACGGGGTCGCGTCGTGGATGCGCCAGATCGGTGCGTACCCGGTTTCGCAGCTGGCGGCCCTGGAGGAAACGCTGGTGGCGGTCCGGCGGTTGCTGGCGGGCGAGCGGGTCACGATGACCGGGCGGCACGTTTCGCTGGACGAGGTCGAGCTGGTGTTCCCCCCGTCGACGGTCCCACCGCTGCTGGCGGGCGTCCGCCGCCCGAAGTCCCTGGCGGTCGCGGGCGCGGCGGCCGACGGCACGATCCTGGCCGAACCGTCCCCACCGGAGTTCGTCCGGACGGCACTGGCGGACATCAAGGCGGACGGTCCCCACGCGCTGGTGACGTACAACTGGCTGGCACTGGGCGACCCCGACCGGGCCCGCCGCACGGTGGCGGAATCCCTGACACCGGGCGCCCGGGTCCAGGTGGAGGGCCTGCCGTTCGCGGCGGAGCTGCTGGCGCTGGTGGACTCGGCGTCCACAGTGGACGAACTGGCAGCGGACCTGCGCCCGGAGTGGCTGAGCAAGCTGGCGATCTGCGGCGAACTGGACGAGTGCGTGACATCGGTGCGCGCCCTGCACGAGGCCGGCAGCGGATCGGTGGTGCTGCTGCCCCTGCCGGAGGAACCGCCGGAGCAGGGCATCGAGGACGCGGGCCGGGTGGCGGCGGCCCTGCGCGGCTGAGCTTCCCGCGGCATTCATGCGCCCCAATGTGGCGTTCGGTGCGCTGGACGCACCGAACGCCACATTGGGTGCGCTGGACGCAACCAACGCCACATTGGGGCGCTCGGGGACCGGCTGCGGAAAAGGAGTTCGCCGCCCGTGTGGGGCGTGTCAGGATCGACCCCATGCCGGTCGATCCGCACCTCCTCCTGGCCTTCGTCGCCACCACGATCGTCGCCATGGTGACGCCCGGTCCGGACATGCTCTTCATCCTCGGCTGCGGCATGCGCGGCGGGCCGAAAGCCGGGCTGCTCGCCACCGCCGGGGTCGCCACCAGTGAGGCCGTCCACGTCGCCGTCGCCGCGGCCGGGCTGGCCGCGCTGTTCGCCGCCGTGCCCGTGGCGTTCGCCGTCGTGCGGATCGTCGGCGCCGTTTACCTCGTCTACCTCGGCGTTCAGGCCATCCGCCACCGCGGCAAGATGACCGAGACCACCGGGGGCAAAGTCGACCGCGCGTACCTGAGCGGGCTGCTCACCAACCTGCTCAACCCGAAGATGGTCACCTTCACCATCGCCTTCCTCCCGCAGTTCATCGACCCCGCCCGCGGGCACCTCTGGCTGCAGTTCGCGGTCCTCGGCGCGATCCTCATCGCGTTCGAGTTCCTCGTCGACGGCGCCGTCGGGGTCCTCGCCGGCCGCATCGGCGGGTGGCTGCGCCGGCGGCGGAAGGCCCAGCGGCGGATCGAGGTCGCCACCGGCGGGATCTTCATCGGGCTCGGCGTGCGGCTGGCCGTCGACCGCTAAATCGGTTGCCCCGGCCGGCGCGGCTCTGCTGCACTGGCCCGAACCGATCCCAGGAGCTGATCATGCGCGGAGCTTTCGTGTTCTTCCCGCCGGCCGAATTCGCCACCACCGGAGACCTGAAGCTCATTGCCCGCACTCAACTTGGGAATCCTCGCGCACGTCGATGCCGGTAAAACCAGCCTCACCGAACGGCTGCTGCTCGCCGCCGGGGTGATCGAGCGGCTGGGGCGCGTCGACGACGGCACCACGCGGACCGACACCCTCGCGCTCGAACGCGCCCGGGGCATCACCATCAAGTCCGCCGTCGTCTCCTTCGCCATCGGCGAAACCACCGTCAACCTCATCGACACCCCCGGCCACCCGGACTTCATCGCCGAGGTCGAGCGGGTGCTGGCCGTCCTCGACGGTGCCGTGCTCGTCGTTTCCGCCGTCGAAGGCGTCCAGGCGCAGACCCGGTTGCTGGCCAGGGCGCTGGACCGGCTCGGCATCCCGGCGCTGCACTTCGTCAACAAAACCGACCGCCGCGGCGCCGATCCCGGTCGCGTGCGGCGTGAAATCGCCGCGAAACTGCCACCCGCACCGGTCTTCGAGGGGTCGGCGCTCACCGGCGACGGCATCGACGAGCTCCGGCGCGCCATCGTCGAACTGCTGCCGAAGTCCGAAGAGGACAGCGGCGGCCCGTTGTCCGGCACCGTGTTCAAAGTGGACCGGCGCAACGTCGTCCACGTCCGGGTGTTCTCGGGCACGCTGCGCGTCCGGCAGCGGCTCCCGGCCGGCAAGGTCACCGCGATCCACGTCTTCGAGCGCGGCGAAGCCGTCCGGCGCGACCGGGTCACCGCCGGCCGGATCGCGAAGGTCACCGGCCTCGACGCCCGGATCGGCGACGCGATCGGCGAAGCCCGGATGGCTGCCGGGCGGCAGTTCGCGCCGCCGACGCTCGAAACCGTCGTTCGCACCCGCGGCGACCGGGGCGCGCTCCACGCCGCGCTGGCGCGGCTCGCCGACCAGGACCCGCTCATCGCCCTGCGCGTCGACGGGTCCGAGCTCTTCCTTTCCCTGTACGGCGAAGTCCAGAAGGAGGTCATCCAGGCGACCCTCGCCGACGAGTACGGCATCGAAGCCGAGTTCGGTGAGACGACCACGATCCACGTCCGGCGGCTGACCGGCACCGGCGGCGCCGCACGGCTGATCGGCGAAGCACCGAACCCGTTCCTCGCCACCATCGGCCTCCGCGTCGAACCGGCCGAGGACGGCGTGGCGTTCGGGCTCGAAGTGGAGCCGGGGTCGATGCCCGCCGCCTTCTTCCGCGCCGTCGAGGAGACCGTGCGGACGACGCTGGCCCGCTGGTCGATCCCGGCCTGCGCCGTCACCGTGACGCACTCCGGCTACTGCGCACGGCAAAGCCATTCCCACGGCACGTTCGACAAGAGCATGTCGAGCACCGCCGGCGACTTCCGCGACCTCACGCCGATCGTGCTCCGGGAGGCGCTGGAGCGGGCCGGGACCGTCGAGTGCGAACCCGTCCACCGGTTCCGGCTCGACGTCCCAGCCGCCGCGATCAGCGCCGTCACGCAGGCCGTGGCCCGTCTGCGCGGCACCCCGCTCCAGACCACTTCGGACAGTGGGGAAGCCCGGATCGAGGGCGATCTCCCGGCCGCCGCGGTGCACGAGCTGCACCGCAGGCTCCCCGGGCTCACCCGGGGCGAGGGCGTGCTGGAGACGGTGTTCGACCGCTACGAACCTAGGACTTGAGGTTGTTGCGGGCGAGGAAGTCTTCCGCGATGTCGAGCGGGTTGCGCTTCTCCTCGGTGAACTCGACGTTGAGCCGCGTGAGCTGTTCGGTGGTCAGCGCCGCCGACACGCGGTTCAGCGCGGCTACCTCGCCAGGCGACAGCGTTCCCTTCGCCACCAACGGAACGATGTTCTGCGCCGGGAACATGTTCTTGTCGTCGGCCAGCGGCACGAAGCCGTTCGCGGCGATCGTCGACGACGTGCTGAACAGGTCCGCCACCTGGACGTCGCCGGACTTCAGCGCCGCCACCGTCACCGGCCCGCCGGTGTCGGTCGTGCGGATCTCCTTGAACTCGCAGCCGTACAACGACTTGATCTTGTCCTTCCAGCGGCTGCTCCACTGGCCCGGCCCGCCGAAGACGAGGTCGCGGCAGCGCGGCCCCAGGTCCGAGAACGTCTTCACGCCGGTGGACGCCAGCTGCGGGCCGACGACGAGCAGGTCCTTGTCCTCGGCCGGTGCCTGGTCCAGCACCTCGAAACCCGCCGGGATCTTCTGGCGCAGCTGCGCGTAGACGTCCTGCGAGGTGGTCGCCTGCGTGTCCTTGTCGAAGTACCGCAACAGGTTCCCGCTGTAGTCCGGCACGACGGACAGCGATTTGTCCTGCAGCGCCTTGACGACGACCTCGCGGCTGCCGACCGGCGGCCGCACGGTGACGTTCGACGCGCCCGCGTTCTTCAGCGCGCCCGCGTAGATCTGGGCCAGCAGCAGGCTTTCGCCGACGTCCGACGCGCCGATGATGATGTCGCCGGTCGCGCCGCCTTCACCACCGCCGGCGAGCGGGTTGCCGCAGCCGGCCGCCAGTAGCAGGACGGCCATCGCCAGGAAGCGCTTCACGCCGTCACCTTCTTGCCGGTCGCCGCCGCCGTCGCGAGCCGGACACCCCGGGGCACCAGCGCCCGGTTCAGCAGCGCGAAGAGCAGGTCCAGGACGATGGCGAGCAACGTCGTCAGCAGCGCGCCCGCGATCACCTCGGAATAGTCCAAAATAGCCAGTCCGTCGAGCAGGAACCGGCCGAGGCCACCGAGTCCGACGTACGCGGCCACCGCGGCGGTCGCGACGAGCTGCAGCACGGCGTTGCGGATGCCGCCGAGCACGAGCGGCAGCGAGATCGGCACCTCCACCTTCCAGAGCCGCTGCCAGCCGGTCATCCCGACGCCCTCGGCCGCGTCGACCACGCCGTGGTCGGTCGCCTGCAGCCCGGCGTACGTCCCGGCCAGGATCGGCGGCACGGCCAGCACGACGAGCCCGATGATCGTCGAGGTGACGCTTTCGGTGAACAGCAAGAACAAGAACGTGACGAGCCCCAGCGTCGGCAGTGCGCGGATCGCGTTGCCCACGCTCACCAGCGCGACGCCGCCGCGGCCGGTGTGGCCGACGAACAGTCCCAAGGGGACGGCGATGACCAACGCGATCACGAGCGACAAAGCGGTGTAGCCCAGGTGTTCCAGCAGCCGCTGCGGCACGCCGTCCGGCCCGGACCAGTGCGCCGGGTCGCCGAACCAGTGGAAGAGATCGGTGATCACGCGGCAGTCACCCGTTCCCACGGTGTCAGGAGGTTCCGGATCCCCACCAGGACCAGGTCGACGACGAGCGCGAGCAGCAGCGTCAGCACGATGCCGACGACGATCGGCGAGAAGTATTCGCGCTGGAACCCGTCGGTGAACAGCACGCCGAGGCCGCCGGTGCCGATCAGCGCACCCACGCTGACCAGGCTGATGTTGCTCACCGACGCCACCCGCACGCCGGCCGCGAGCACCGGCACGGACAGCGGCAGCTCGACGGCGAAGAACTTGCGCAGCGGCTTGTACCCGACCGCCGTGGCCGCGGCGGTCACCGACGGCGGCACCGCGTCCAGCGCGTCGAGCACCGGGCGGACCAGCAGCGCCGTGGTGTAGATCGTCAGCGCGACGACGACGTTGACGCTGTCGAGGATCTTCGACCCGATCAGGCCGGGGATGACCACGAACAGCGCGAGCGACGGGATCGTGTAGAGCAGGTTCGCCAGCACCATGAGGACCTGGCGCGCGGGCTGCCAGCGGTGACCGAGCCAGCCCGCCGCGATCGCCAGCACGATGCCGAGCACCAGCGGGAGCAGCGCCAGGTAGACGTGGTCACCGAGGTCGCCGAGGACTTGGCCGCGGTTGTTCCCGCTGCTCAGGTACCGCCCGAGCTCGTCGAAGAAGCTCATGACGCCTGCGGCGTGGCCTCGATCACGTCCAGGACCTGCCGGGCGACGACGCCGCCGAGCACGCGGTGGTCTTCGTCGACGACCACGCCGAGGCTGGCCGGGGACGACAGGGCCGCGTCGAGCGCGCCGCGGATCGGGGTGCCGTGGATCCACAGCGAACCGCCGGCGACGAGGTCTTCTTCGGACAGTGCGCCGTCCACTGTGGAGTTCGGAGCGAGCCAGCCGCGGGGTTGCTTGTCGGTGTTGACGGCGAGCCGCCAGCCGTCGCTCGCGGCCACCGGGGAACCGATCTCGACGAGTTCGATCTCCTTGACCTCGACGCCATCGGCGGAGAGGAAGGACAGCCCGCGGTAGCCGCGGTCGCGGCCGACGAAGGACGCCACGAAGTCGTCCACCGGGTGCCGCAGCACGTCGGCGGGGGTGCCGTACTGGGCGAGCTTGCCGCCGACCCGCATCACCGCCACCTTGTCGCCGAGCCGGACGGCCTCGTCGATGTCGTGCGTGACGAACACGATGGTCTTGCCCAGCTGCGACTGCAGCCGCAGCAGCTCGTTCTGCAGGTCCTCGCGCACGATCGGGTCGACGGCGGAGAACGGCTCGTCCATCAGCAGCACCGGCGAGTCCGCGGCGAGCGCGCGGGCGACGCCGACGCGCTGCTGCTGGCCGCCCGAGAGCTGCGCCGGGTACCGCTTGCCGAGTTCCGACGGCAGGCCGATGATCTCCAGCAGTTCGGCGGCCCGTTGACGCGCCTTCGCCTTGTCCCAGCCCGAAAGCAGCGGCACGGTCGCGATGTTGTCCAGCACCGTCCGATGTGGAAAGAGCCCGGCGTGCTGGATGACGTACCCGATGCCGCGGCGCAGCAGCGCCGGGTCGCCCTCGGCGACGTCCTTGCCGTCGAGCAGCACCTGCCCGCCGGTCGGCTCGACCATCCGGTTGATCATCCGCAGCGACGTCGTCTTGCCGCAGCCGGACGGGCCGACGAACACGGTGATCGTGCCGTCCTCGACCGTCAGGTTCAGCTTGTCGACGGCGACCGTCCCATCCGGATACTGCTTGGTCACGTCGCGGAATTCGATGGTCACTGCCACTCCCCATGTCCCGGTCCGTCCGACCGTAGCCGAGTCCGCGGTGGTTGGCACGCTGTTCCGCAGGGTGGCCACTAGGCTCGTGGCCCGTGAGCGCACTCGACGACGTCCTCGCCGCGCACGGCGTCGGCGTCCGCCCGCTGTACCGCGTCATCGACCTCCTGCGCACCGGCGACCACGACCTCGGTGAGCTGGTGCGGCTGTCCACGGCGCCGCGGCGCAGCGTGGAGGACGTCCTGACCGCGCTCGGCGACGACCTCGACCGCAGCGGCGACCGGCTGCGGATCGCCCCCGGCGTCGCCGCGTCGTACCTGCGGTACAGCGTTCCCCGCTACGGCGACCCGCTCGACGAAGCCGTCGCGGGGCACGAGCTGCTGCCGAAGATCGCCGAGTGGGTGGCGGAGGTGCCGTCGCCGCTGGCCGCGCTCGACCACGTGCAGGCCACGCCGGAAACCGTGCTGCGCCGCGCGCTGTGGCTGGACGCGCAGTACGACCTCGCCTCGGCGCGGGTGCTGTTCCTCGGCGACCACGACCTGACGTCGCTGGCGGTGCGGGCGGTCAGCCCGGCGGCGTCGCTCACGGTCGTCGACCTCGACGAGCGCGTGCTCGCCTACCTGGACGACCGCGGCGAGCGCGCGATCGCGACGGCCCACGCGGACCTGCGCGTCGGCCTGCCCCCGGCGTTCGCCGGCCGGTTCGACCTGGTGTTCAGCGACCCGCCGTACACGCCCGAAGGCATGGGGCTGTTCGCCACGCGCGGGGTGCAGGCGCTGCGGGAGCCGAGCGAGGGGCGGCTGCTGCTGGCCTACGGCTACAGCCCGCGCCACCCGGCGCTGGGCGCGCAGGTGCAGCGCTCGCTGGCCACCCTCGGGCTGACGTTCCAGGCGATCCTGCCGGGCTTCAACCGCTACTTCGGCGCGCAGGCGATCGGCAGCTCGGCGGACCTGTACGTCTGCCAGCCGACCGCGAAGGCCAAGAAGGTGCGCGGCGCCAAGGCGATCTACACGCACGGCCCGCAGTCGGTCGAGGCGGCGGGCACGAAGCCGGCGCTGCTGGAGAAGCTGAAGGAGATCGCGGCCGCCGGCGGGCTCGCACTGGAGTCGCGGCCGGTGGACTGGTCGATCTCCGGGCCCGAGGGCGACGCCGTCGCGATGGACCTCTCGGGCGACCCGGGTCCGTGGCTGCTGCGCACGCTGCTGGGCACGAACGCCCGCCGCCTGGCGCTGCTGGTGCCGAACGCGCACCCGGACCTCGCGGACCAGGCGTCCCAGGAGGCGCTCGCGTCACTCGTCCGGGGGAAGTACGCGCTGCGGTACCTGCGCAGCACCCCGGACAACCGGCACGCGGTGGTGGTCGCGGACGCCGTCGAGCACCAGGACGAGGTGCTGACCCGCGCCCACGCCCGGCTGGCGAACGTCTCCCTCGACGTCCCCGAGGACCTGACGGACCTGCGCCTGGTCGACGTCCCCCGCCACCGCCTCCCCCAGCTCTTGGGTTGAGACCCGCACTTTCACGTGAAAGTGCGGGTTTGCGGCACAAAGCGGCACTTTCCCTATGAAAGTGCCGCTTTGGCGCTGGGTGGGGCGGGTCAGTCGGTGACGCCGTCGGCCTCCGCGGCCTTCGCCACCGCCGCCGCGACCTCCGGGGCCACCCGCGGGTCGAGCGGGCTGGGGACGATGCGGTCCGGGCCCAGGTCGTCGGTCGCCACCGACACGATCGCCTCGGCGGCCGCCAGCTTCATGTTCTCCGTGATCGCCCGCGCGCCGGAGTCCAGCGCGCCGCGGAAGACGCCCGGGAACGCCAGCACGTTGTTGATCTGGTTCGGGAAGTCGCTGCGGCCGGTGGCCACGATCGACGCGTAGCGCGCCGCGACGTCCGGGTGGACCTCCGGGTCCGGGTTCGACAGCGCGAACACGATGCCGCCGCCCGCCATGCGGCCCAGCAGCGACTCGTCGATCGTCGCGCCGGAGAGCCCCAGGAACACGTCGGCGCCTTCGAGCGCCTCGGCCAGGCCACCGCGCAGGCCGGCCTTGTTCGTCGTCTCCGCCAGCCGCTGCTTGACCGGGTTCAGGCCGTCGCGGCCGTCGTGGATGATGCCGCGCGAGTCGAGGACGGTGACGTCGCCGATGCCGGCTTCGCGCAGGATCTTGGCGCAGGCGACGCCCGCCGCGCCGGCCCCGGAGACGACGACGCGCTGGTCGGCGATCGCGCGGTCGAGCACCAGGTTGGCGCCGCGCAGCGCGGCCAGCGTGACGATCGCCGTGCCGTGCTGGTCGTCGTGCATGACCGGGCAGTCCAGCGCTTCCTTGAGCTTGTCCTCCAGCTCGAAGCACCGCGGCGCGGAGACGTCTTCCAGGTTGACGGCCCCGAAGGACGGCCGCAGCCGCACCAGCGTCTCGACGATCTCGTCGACGTCGGTGGTGTCCAGGACCAGCGGGATCGAGTCGAGCCCGCCGAACGTCTTGAAGAGGACCGACTTGCCCTCCATGACCGGCAGCGACGCGCTCGCGCCGATGTCGCCGAGGCCGAGCACCGCCGTCCCGTCGCTGACCACGACGACCAGCCGGTCCGCCCACGTGTACCGCTTGGCCTTGGCCGCGTCTTCGGCGATCGCGCGGCTCACCTTCGCCACACCCGGGGTGTACGCGATCGAAAGGTCACGCGGGCTGGAGATGGGGCGGGTGGCCGCCACCGAGAGCTTGCCGCCCTCGTGCCCGGTGAAGATCTCTTCGTCGGTGACCGGCGCGACGGCGCCGGTGGGGTCGCTCATGGGGTTTCCTGTCGTCGTTTCCGTCATTCGTCCAGTGGGAATGACGGAACTCGCGGATCGAACGTGTGTCACTGGAATTTCTCCTGGGCCTGCGAGCGGGGGACCACGGCTGCAGGGGACACCGTGGTGATTCCCGGCACGGCAGCCCAGCGCGGTAGCGCCGGCCTGTCGGCGAGGCGTCACGTCGGCCATCGGTGCCGTGGGTCTGGCGATGGCCGCGGACGCGGCGGTCCGGTCATTGTGACAGGTCCGGTCGCGCGGTGGACCCCTTGGTGCGGTTGATGTCACACCGAAGCCCAATTCCGGCAATTCCCAAGACGTCTGTCCGGTTTTCTAAGCACCCGATATGATGAAGCCATGCAATTCCGCCGGCTGAACGTCCCGGACGCCTTCGAGTTCTTCCCCCGGGCGTTCCCCGACGATCGGGGCCTGTTCGTGGCCCCGTTCCAGGAGGAGGCCTTCCGCTCCGCCGTCGGCCACCCGCTGCGCCTCGGCCAGTCCAACCACAGCGTGTCGCGGCGCGGCACGATCCGCGGCATCCACTTCGCCGACACGCCCCCCGGCCAGGGCAAGTACATCTACTGCCCGCGCGGGTCGCTGCTCGACGTCGTCGTCGACCTCCGCGTCGGCTCGCCGACCTTCGGCGAGTGGGACTCGGTCCGGCTCGACTCGAGCGAGTACCGCGCCGTCTACGTCGCCGAGGGCCTCGGCCACGGGTTCGTCGCGCTCGAGGACGACACGGTGATGGCCTACCTCTGCTCCGAGCCGTACACGCCGACGGGCGAGCACGGGATCAGCCCGCTCGACCCGGCGCTGGACCTGCCGTGGCCGGCGGAGCTCGAGCCCGTCCTGTCCCCGAAGGACCTCGCCGCGCCCACGCTGGCCGAAGCCCGCGAGAGCGGCCTGCTCCCGGTGTACGAGGACTGCGTCGCCTACTACGACAAGCTGCGCTCGATGAACTGAGCCGCCCGCCGGGCCGGCCGAGAAGCCGCTTGCCAAGTTAGTAAGCGCGCATATAGTCTGCCCGCATGGCACTTTACGAGTACGAGCACAGCGAGACGTCCACCGCACCCGCCGCCGCGATCTGGCCGCTCTGGGCCGACACCGCCCGCTGGCCGGAGTGGGACGCCGGCGTCCGGTCGGTGGTCGTCGACGGCCCCTTCGCCGTCGGGACCAGCGGCACGATGACCATGGACGGGATGCCGCCGATCCCGTTCACCCTCACCGAGGTCACCGAGGGCCGGAGCTTCACCGACGAGACCCGCCTCCCCGACGCGTTCCTGCGGTTCGAGCACGTCCTGACCGACGTCGAAGGCGGCACGGAGATCACCTACCGCGTCACGATCGACGGCCCGGACGGCTTCGGCCCCCAGGTCACCGAAGACACTCCAGACGCGATGCAAGCGCTTGCGCGCCTGGCTGAGGCATCCTCGCGGGTATGACCGCCCCGGAGTCCCGCCTGCCCGGCCCCGAGCGCAGCCCCGGCTTCCTGCTGTGGCGCGTGACACTGGCCTGGCAACGGGCGATGCGGGCCGCGCTGGCCCCGCACGACCTCACGCACGTCCAGTTCGTGCTGCTGACGACGACGTGGTGGCTCACCCGCTCGGGCGAGCCACCGTCCCAGCGGCAGCTCGCCGAGCAGGCGGGCACCGACACGATGATGACCAGCCAGGTCGTCCGCAAGCTCGCCGAGCGCGGCCTGCTCGCCCGCGCCGACGACCCGGCCGACGCCCGCGCGAAGCGCCTGGAAGTCACGCCGGCCGGCCTGGAGCTGGTCGCGAAGGCGCTGAAGGACGTCGAGGCCGCCGACGCCGCGTTCTTCGACGGCGTCGGCGACGACTTCACCGCGTCGCTGGCCCGGCTCAGCCCCTGACGTCTTCGGCGAGGACGCGCTCGATGTTGCGTTCGGCGAGCGCCGTGATCGTCACGAACGGGTTGACGCCGGTGCTGCCGGGGATCAGCGAGCCGTCCGTGACGTACAGGTTCCGGTAGCCCTTCACCCGGCCGTAGCCGTCGGTCGCCTCGCCGAGCACCAGCCCGCCCAGCGGGTGGTAGGTGAAGCGGTTCTCGAACGTGCGCGTGTCCCCGAACAGGTCGTAGCGGTAGATCGTCTTGTTCGCCCGGTTGACCTGGTCGAACAGCGCCTTCGCGGCGTCGATCGACGGCTGCCCCTGCGACGCCGTCCAGCGCAGCTTCGCCGAGTCGCTCGCCGCGTCGTAGGTGAAGTGGCCGCGTTCGGGGTTCTTGGTGATGGCCAGGTACAGGCTGACCCACGTCTCAAGGCCGGCGGGCACCGGCGCGATCTCGGCGAAGGCCGGGTGCACCGGGTCGGCCCAGTTGTCGATGCCGAGCGCGGGCATGCCGGACTGCAGGCTGCCGGTGGTGTCCCAGACGTGGTTGGCGCGGCCGAGCATGACGTTGCCGTTGGTGCCCCAGCCGCGGCCGACGGCGTCGGGCAGCTCCGGCAGCCGGCCGGTCTCGCGGGCGCGGAGCAGCAGCTCGGTCGAGCCGAGGCTGCCGGCGCCGAGGAACAGGTGCTTCGTCGTGACGTGCTTGGTGGCGAGGACCGTGCCACGGTCGTCGATCTCGCGCACCGCCAGCGTGTACGACCCGTCCGGCTGGTGGCTGATCTCGCGGACCTCGTGCAGCGCCTGGATGGTCACGTTGCCGGTGCCGAGCGCGGCGGCGAGGTAGGACTTGTCGAGCGAGCGCTTGCCGTGGTTGTTGCCGTAGATGACCTCGGAGGCGTCGGCCGAGCGCGGGACCGTGCCCGCCTCCTCGCGCCGCAGGTAGTCCATGTCGTAGACGCTGGGCACGAACACGGTGTCGAACCCGGCCTTGCGGGCGGCCTTCCGCGAGACGCGGGCGTACTTGTAGGAGCGGCAGGTCTCGAACCACGCCGGGTCGACGACGTTGACGCCGAGCTGGGCGCGGGCCCGCGGGAAGTACTTGCCGTACATCTCCTCGGCGTCGACCCCGGGGAGGATCTCCTCGAAGTAGGAGCGCTTCGGCGTCACCGCCATCGCGCCGTTGACCAGCGAACCGCCGCCGACGCCGCGGCCGAGGTACACCGCCATGTCGCCGAAGTTCACCCGGTCGAGCACGCCGGCGTAGCGCCCGATGGCACGGTTGGCGAGGTCGAGCCAGAGGAAGGACGCGAGCGGCGCCTCGGTGCGGTCCTTGAACCACATCGACCGCTCGTCCGGGGTGAGCATCGGGCAGAACACCTTGCCGTCGGCGCCCGGCGTGCTCCACAGCCGGCCCATCTCGAGCATCAGCGTCGGGATCCCGGCCTCACCGAGCCGCAACGCCGTGACGGCGGCGCCGTAGCCGGTGCCGATCACCACCGCCGGGACGTGCTCGGGCAGCGTCGCGGCGGTCGCGGGCCGCGTCGACACCGTGGTCAGCCCGAGCGCGGCGGCGGAGTTCAGTGCGGCGAGGCCGAGGAAGCGGCGGCGGGAGAAGGCAGACATGCACCCGATCATGACCCAGTTCAGTGAACAGTGTTAACTATTTGAAACACGTTTCACCCAGTCGAGGGAAATCCTCGGGTCTCCCCTGGGGGCGATCCCGGATGTCGCGGCCGCGCGGTGCGAGCAGGCTCACCGGCATGAAACTTCTCGCACTGGGGGCGGCCGCGGCCGCCGTCGCCGCACTGGGAGTCGTGCCCGGGACGGCGTCCGCCGACGAGCTGCCGACGTTCGACTTCTCGGACTGCCCGGCACCGCCCGCGAACGCCGACCCGGGCACGTGGCGCTGCGAAGCCTTTGTCTCGCAGGGCAAACTGACGATCGACGGCCAGAAGATCCCGCTCGGCGAGATGCGCCTGACGTTCAGCGAAGGCCGCGTGAACGGCGAGTACGCGCAGGCGTTCGGCGCGCTCCGGCACGAGCCGGTCCGCGTCCCCGGCCTGGCCGGCACGACGCTCCAGCTGCGCTACGGCGGCTATTCGGACTTCCAGGGCGACGACGCGCGGCGCGGCGAGCTGGACGTCTACGCCGTGCTGCGGCATCCGTTGCTGCGCAAGGACTGCCGGATCGGAGTCATGCACACCGTCGTCCACGACGACCCGGCCGTGCCGTCGACGGTGATCTCGAAAACCCCGCCGACCATGCACTTCGGCGTCGTGGACCCGGATCTGGCCGTGCCCGCGACCACCGGCTGCGGAGCACTGGGCAAGGTCGTCGACCGGCGGCTGGGCCTGCCGTCGCCGTCGGGCGAGAACACGTTCCACCAGACCACCTACGTGCAGTACAAGCCGCTCTAACGCTTCTTCGGCGTCACCCAGATGGTGATCGTCCCGGTGACCACGGCCTTGCCGTTCGTGTCCGAAATGGTCACCGGGACGTCCAGCTCGACGCCCTCGTCGCCGAAGTCCGGCAGCCCGGGCAGCGACGCCACCGCGCGCAGGCCGGTTTCGGCCTTGGCGACGTACTGGACGTTCATGCCCTTCGGCAGCCAGCGGTGGGTCGGCGGGACGGTCGCCTCGGCCAGCATGCCCATCGCGATCTCGGCGAGGTTGCAGGCGGCGATCGCGTGGAACGTGCGGATGTGGTTGTAAACACCCCACCACTTCGGCGCAGTCACCTCGCAGTGGCCGGGGCGCAGCTCGCGCACCGAGGGCAGCACCGTGCGGAAGTACGGCACGCGCACACACATCGCGGCGCTGAACAGCTGTTTCCCACCCGGCTTCGAGGCCAGCTTGTGCCACAGCGCGAACGTCGGCGTCTCGGACATGGGTTCTCCTCGAACTAAGCTACTGCTCAGTAGCTAAGCAGACGACCTGCTGCCGCGCAAACGGCCGGGTATGTTCGGCCGCGTGGCGAACCGTCTCTTCCTCCTCCGGCACGGCCAGACCGAATGGTCGGTGAACGGACGGCACACCGGCCGCACCGACATCCCGCTGACCCCGGCCGGCGAAGGCCAGGCACTGGCCGCGGGCGGCACGCTGCGGAGCCTGGTCGGCGGCCCCTCGCTGGTGCTGTCGAGCCCGCGCACCCGCGCGCTGCGGACCGCCGCGCTGGCCGGGCTGCGCGTCGACGAAGTCACCGAAGACCTGGCCGAGTGGGACTACGGCGACTACGAAGGCATCACCACCCCGGAGATCCGCGAGACGGTGCCGGGCTGGACGGTCTGGACCCACCCGATCCCCGGCGGCGAAAGCGCCGGCGAGGTGTCCGCGCGTGCGGACCGCGTCCTGGCGCGCGCTCGCCGCGACACGGAATCCGGCGACGTGATCCTGGTCGGGCACGGGCACTTCAGCCGCGTGCTGGTGGCCCGCTGGCTCGGCCTGCCCGCGACCGCCGGCGTCCACTTCGGACTCGACGCGGCCGGCATCGCGGTGCTCGGCGACGAGCGCGGCGAGCCGCAGATCGAACACCTCAACCTGCTGCCCGCCCTGGAGGACTGACGTGCCCGACGACCGCATCCGCCGGATCAGACCCGACGACGTCGAGGCCGCCGTCGCCCTCGCCTACGCGCTGGCCGACTACGAGCGCGCGCCCGACGAGTGCCACCTGACGGCTTCGCAGCTGCATTCCGCGTTGTTCGGCGAAGCGCCGAAGCTGTTCGGGCACGTGGCCGAAGTGGACGGCGAGATCGTCGGCTTCACGGTGTGGTTCCTCAACTTCTCCACCTGGCGCGGGGTGCACGGGATCTACCTGGAGGACCTGTTCGTGCTGCCCGCGCACCGCGGGTCCGGCCTGGGCAAGGCCCTGCTGGCGGCGCTGGCGGCCGAGTGCGTCGCGAACGGCTACGCGCGGCTCGAGTGGTCGGTGCTGGACTGGAACCCGGCCACGGAGTTCTACAAGGCGCTCGGCGCGGTCCCGATGGACGAGTGGACCGTCAACCGGCTCACCGACGAACCCCTGCAGGCCCTGGCCGCCCAAGCCTGACGTCGGCGGGCTCAGTCCTCTTCGCGGCCTTCGCGCTCGGCGCGGCGGCCGGCGAGCCCGCCGCGTTCGGCGGCTTCCGTCTCCGTCTCGCCCTCACGCAGCCCCAGCGCCCACTCGCGGGCCGGCCGGCGGAACAGCAGCGCCAGCGCCGCGATGCCGAACAACGCGACCGGCACCCCCCACGCCGGCTCGCCGGACGGGCCGAGCAGGTACCAGCCGAGCCCGATCACGATCAGCGCGATCACCACGCCGGGCGAGCGCGCCCACGTCTGGCCGAGGACCAGCCCGGCCGACGCGGCCAGGAAGGCCAGCGCCACCACGATGAACGTGCCCGACTCGACGAAGACGTTGTTCCCCGGCCGGGTCGGCGACCCCAGGCCGGTCACCAGCACGACCACCCCGAACACCAGCAGGGCGAGCGACGGCACCGCGGTGACCGCGCCGGCCAGCCGGACCTCGCGGGGAGCGGGCGAGAGCTTCACAGGGGGCCTTCCGGAAGGTCTTTTTCGCGGGAGCACAGTGGACTCGACCAGGGCGGGTCACCGTGCGTGAGCTGATTCGATCGTATGCCACCCGGTCGGCCGTTTTCCCGGGACCGCCCGGGCGCTGAGAATTCAAGGGTCGTCGATGAGCGGGCGGTCGGCCCGGGTGCACTTGTCACGACGAGCGGACGCCGCACGTGAAGGAGGGCCGCCCGCCACAGGGACGAGAAGGTGCTGTTCGCCGGGGTTGCGCCGGTCACCATGCGGGTCCGGAAGGTTCTCGGGCCGCCGGAAGTCACCTACCCTGCGGTAGTGCGCGCAATCCTCCTCGTGAACCCCCAGGCCACCTCGACCACCGCCGGTGGCCGGGACGTGCTGGCGCACGCGCTCGCCAGCCAGGTCAAGCTCGACGTGGTCGAGACGGACTACCGCGGCCACGCGATGGCCGTCGCTCGCTCGGCCGCGCGGGACGGCATCGACCTGGTCGTGGCGCACGGCGGCGACGGCACGGTCAACGAGGTCGTCAACGGCCTGCTGGCCGACGCGGACGGGGATCCCACGCAAATCGGGCGGGTGCCGGCCCTGGGCGTCGTGCCCGGCGGCTCGGCCAACGTGTTCGCGCGTGCCCTGGGCATCTCCTCGGACCCGGTCGAAGCCACCCACCAGCTGCTGCACGCGCTGGAGAACGACCGCTCGCGCCGGGTCGGCCTCGGCCTGGCCGACGGGCACTGGTTCACCTTCAACGCCGGGCTCGGCTGGGACGCCGACGTCGTCGGCCGCGTGGCGAAGCGCCGCGGCAAGCAGACGACGTCCGGCCTCTACCTGAGGGCCGCCGTCCGCTCCTACTTCCGGCCGCCGCTGGGCCGGCCGGCCCTCACGATCCGCATCCCGGGTCACGAACCCGCCGAAGCGCTGACCGCTTTCGTGTCCAACACCGATCCGTGGAGTTACCTGGGCGAGCGTCCGGTCCACCTCAACCCAGGTTGCTCGTTCGAGACGGGATTGGGCCTGTTCGCGTTGAACGGTCTGGGGTTGCCCACGGTGTTCAAGCATGTACGCCGTGCTTTGGCTACGAAGAGCAACCAAAAGGGACGGCGTCTCGTGCGTCACGATGACCTGCCGATGATCCGCATCGATGCAGCTGAACCGGTAAACTTCCAGGTGGACGGCGACCTCGTCGGCCAGCGGACCCGAGTGGAGTTTTTCAGCGTCCCGGATGCACTCACCGTAATCGTGTGACGACGGGACCGCTGATCGCCTGCGGCAAAGTGCAATCTGCCGTTCGTCGACCCAGAAGCTCCACTCAGCGCATCAGCCTTCCGTCAGGCGGGCTGTTTCGGAGAGAAACCGCAGGTCAGAAGCGTCGCTCGGCCGGGTGAGCTGACTCACCGATCTTCCGGAAACCCTTGTCGAAAGCGGTGCTTCGTGAAAGCATTCACAAGCACCCAAGAACACGACCGCCATTGACGACTGTGGCGCGGCCCTCCCGCGCCATGTGTAAGGAGCTCACGAACATGGACTGGCGCCACGACGCGGCCTGCCGAGACGAGGACCCTGAGCTGTTCTTCCCGGTGGGAACCAGCGGTCCGGCTCTGTCGCAGGTAGCTCAGGCGAAGGCCGTGTGCCACCGCTGCCCCTCCGCTTCCGACTGCTTGGCCTGGGCTTTGGCCAGTGGTCAGGACGCCGGCGTGTGGGGCGGCATGAGCGAGGACGAGCGACGCGCGCTCAAGCGCCGCCGTACGCACATCGGCACGCGTACCAACGCCTGAAGTTCTGCATAGATCCACCGATCCACCCGAGCCGAGTAGGAATTTCACCCGGCGGGCATTTCCTGTGCCCACGCCGTCTGGGGTGATACCTACCCAGCTCAAGCTTAACAACCGAGGCGAAACCACCTGTAGACGGGTGTGCTGAAACCTCACCGGGACTTCAAGTCCTCCCGCGAAAACGTTGAACGGCCCGGCACCTGCTCACCTTGGTGCCGGGCCTTCAGCGTGTTTCCCTCCCGCGATCCGCACCCGATCACGTCGCTGCAGCGGGTATTCCCGGCAACGCTCGAGTCCAAACAGGATTGTTCTAGAGACGCCGCGAAAGCGGGATGCGCAGTGCCGCTTCGGTTCCCGTCACCCGGGTCGAGGACGCTTCCACACGCACCTTCCGCAGCGAGAGCGAGCCGCGTAGCTCGGATTCCACCAGCGTCCGCACGATCTGCAGCCCGAGGCCGTCCGACCGCTCGAGCGAGAACCCCGCCGGCAGGCCACGGCCGTTGTCGCGGATCACGACGTCCAGCCAGCGGGCCGAACGCTCCACGATCAGCTCGACCTTGCCCGAGCGGCCCGCCGGGAAGGCGTGCTCGATCGCGTTCTGCACCAGCTCAGCCAGCACCATCACCAGCGGCGTGGCGATCTCCGCGACCACCACCCCGAACGAGCCCGTGCGCTTCAGCCCGACCTGGGACTCCGCCGTGGCAACCTCGCCGACCATCGGCAGCACGTTGTCGAGCAGCTTGTCGAGGTCGACGCGCTCGTCCACCGAGATCGACAGCGCCTCGTGCACCAGCGCGATCGACGTCACCCGGCGCACCGACTCGGCCAGCGCGAGCCGCGCCTCCTCCGACGACGTCCGGCGGGACTGCAGGCGCAGCAGCGCGGCCACCGTCTGCAGGTTGTTCTTCACCCGGTGGTGGATCTCGCGGATCGTCGCGTCCTTCGACAGCAGCGCGCGGTCGCGCCGCTTCACCTCGGTGACGTCGCGGACCAGCACCAGCGCGCCCGCCGCCTGCCCGGCCGGGCGCAGCGGCAGCGCGCGGAACAGCACCACGGCACCGCGCCGCGAATCGGCTTCCGTGCGGCTCGACGGCTTCCCGTCGAGGGCCTCGATGATCCGGTGGGACACCTCGGTCGCGTCGAACGGGTCGCGGATCAGCGAGCGCGTCAGCGGCGCCAGCCGGGTGCCGACCAGGTCGGATTCGTGGCCCATCCGGTGGTAGGCGGACAGGCCGTTCGGGCTGGCGAAGACGACGGTGCCGCTCGAGTCGAGCCGGATCAGCCCGTCCCCGACCCGCGGCGACGTGTGCGTGTCGGTCGCGTTGGTGCCGTTCGGCGGGAACGTGCCGTCCACGATCATCTGGCACAGGTCGCCGGCGCTGCCGAGGTAGGCGATCTCCAACGGCGAGGGCACGCGCGGCGCGGCCAGGTTGGTCTCGCGGCTCATCACGGCGATGACCTCGTCGTGGAACCGCACCGGGATGGCCTCGCGCCGCATCGGCAGGTCGCGGTACCAGTGCGGGTCCTCTTCGCGGCAGATCCGCACCTCGCGCATGGCCTTCGCCAGCTGCGGGTGCTCCTCCACCGTGAACCGCGTGCCGACGACGTCCTCGGGGTGCGCGGTGGGCGCCGTCGTCGGCCGCGCGTGCGCGACGCAGACGAAGTCGCCACCGTCGGGCTGCAGCTCCTCGGTCACCGGGACCCAGAGCAGGAAGTCCGCGAAGGACAGGTCGGCCAGCAGCTGCCACTCGGCGACGACGGTCTGGAGGTGGTCCGCCGCCTCCCCGGGGAGGCCGGTGTTGTCGGCGAGCAGTTCGGCGAGCGTCGACACGGTTACTCGACCGTCCCGAGGACGTCGCCCTGCTGGACCCGGTCACCCTTCGCCACGACGAGGCTGGTCAGCGTGCCTGCCTTTTCGCTCACGGCGGGCAGCTCCATCTTCATCGACTCCAGGATCAGCACGGTGTCGCCGGCCTTCAGCGCGGCACCGGGCGCCGCGACGACCTCGAGCACGGTGCCGACCATCTCCGCCCGGATCTCGGCCATCGCCACCCCTCCTCGTGCTCGCCCGACCACCCCATCCAACCAGAACGGGACGTCATGACACACTTGAGAGGTTGACCAGCTTTGACGACGAGGAGTGAACATGTCGAAGCGCGCCCGCAAGCGTCGCGACCGGAAGAAGAACGGCGCAAACCACGGCAAGAAGCCCAACGCCTGATTCCCGGCGTCGGCATGACGAAGGCCCCCACGCTGCGGCGTGGGGGCCTTCGTCGTGCTCAGGCGCGTTATTCGGAACGCTGCTCGAGGGTGATCTCGGTGCGTTCGACCGTCACCCCGCCGCGGGAGGCGACGGTCTGGCGGATCGACGCGCGCAGCCGGCTCTTCAGCTCGGCGGGGGCGTGGTCACCCCCGCACTTGCGGGCCAGGAGCTGCTTGATGTGCTCGTCGATGCCGTACTCCTCGAGGCACGGCGGGCAGTCGTCGATGTGGGCGCGCAGCGCGGCGTCCCGCTCGGGGCTGCACTCGCGGTCGAGCAGCAGGTAGATGTCGGCGAGCGCTTCTTCGCACCGGACCTTGTCGGACGCGCCTTCGCACATGTCGTTCATCGCCCGGCCACCTCCTCCTTGGCACCCCGGATGAAGCCGCGTTCCCTCGCGACGTCGGCGAGCAGGTCGCGCAGCTGGGCGCGGCCGCGGTGGAGGCGGGACATCACGGTGCCGATGGGGGTGTCCATGATCTCGGCGATCTCCTTGTACGCGAAGCCCTCGACGTCGGCCAGGTAGACGGCCAGCCGGAACTCCTCGGGCAGCTTCTGCAGCGCGGCCTTGACGTCGGTGTCGGGCAGGTTGTCCATCGCCTCGACCTCGGCCGACCGGAGCCCGCTGGAGGTGTGGCTCTCCGCCTTGGCGATCTGCCAGTCGGTGATCTCCTCGGTGGGCTGCTGCACCGGCTGCCGCTGCCGCTTGCGGTAGCCGTTGATGTAGGTGTTGGTCAGGATGCGGTACATCCAGGCCTTGAGGTTCGTGCCGGCCTTGAAGGACGCGAAGGCGGCGTACGCCTTCAGGTACGTCTCCTGGACCAGGTCTTCGGCGTCAGCGGGGTTGCGGGTCATCCGCATCGCGGCCGAGTACAGCTGGTCGAGCAGCGGCATGGCGTCCCGCTCGAAGCGCTCGGCGCGCTCGGCCTCGGTCGCTTCCTCCGGCGCTGAGTTCTGCGTGCTCGGCAAACCGTTCCCTTCCCGCTCGGCGTCGATGCGCGTGCGCGCATACGGCAGACCCGAGTTTACGCGGGGGCCGGGCACGCCGCGGTTCGCCGGTGCATCGGGACGACGACGGCTGCGAGAGCGTGTGGTGGCGAGCGTTGGTGTCACGTCCCATACAACCGTTCGGGGCGGGCGGGCATTCCCTAGACTTCCGGCCCATGGCTGGCAAGGGCACCCCGGCGACGGCGTTGTTGGGCAAGCAGAAGGTGGCGCACACGCTGCACGCGTACGACCACGATCCCCGCGCGGAGTCGTACGGGCTGGAGGCGGTGGAGGCCCTCGGCCTGGACCGCGCGCGGGTCTTCAAGACCCTGGTCGCCGAGGTCGACGGCAAGCTGACGGTCGGCGTGGTCCCGGTCACCGGCCAGCTCGACCTGAAGGCCCTGGCCGCGGCGGCGGGCGGCAAGAAGGCGAAGATGGCCGACCCGGCGGCGGCCCAGCGCGCGACCGGCTACGTGCTGGGCGGCATCTCACCGCTGGGGCACCGGAGCCGGCTGCCGGTGGTGATCGACGCCTCGGCCCCGACGTTCGAAACGGTGTTCTGTTCGGCGGGCCGCCGGGGCCTGGAGGTGGAGCTGGCCCCGGCCGAGCTGATCCGGCTGACCGGCGCGGTGGTGGCGCCGATCGCGGCCTGACCCGCTGACCCGCGTCCCGCTGACCGCCCCATGCGCCCCAATGTGGCGTTCGGTGCGTCCAGCGCACCCAATGTGGCGTTCGGTGCGTCTGACGCAACCAACGCCACATTGGGGTTTTTTCATCGTGGTCTGTGCTGGTCAGGGCGGGTTGACCAAGTCTGGTATTGGTTCAGGCCTGGGCGTGTCGGACGCTCTGCTCGTGCTGGGTCAGCACGAGCACAGCCCGCAGCAACGTCGTGGCGTGGCGGGGATGCAGGCGGAGTTTGTCCAGCACCCGCCAGGCTTTGAGGGCGGCGAAGCCGCCCTCAACAGCGCAGCGCATCGCAGCGAACGCCGCGTTGGCCTGCTGCTGGCCCGGAGTCAACGGCCGATTCGCCTCGGCTTTGTCAGGGGTGAGCACGATCTGCTCACACACCCCGCCGCAGATACCGCAGTCGCGGGTGCCGCGGACGTCTTTGTGCCAGCCGTGAAACCCTTTATCTCCGGCCGGGGTCAGACCGTGAGCGTGCAGCCGTTCCCGCAGCCCCAGCCGGCGGGCGGCGGTGATATCGGCGGTCTTGCCCGGCAGCACCGCCGATACCCACAGCAACCGGCCTGCCTCGTCGGTCAACGCGAGCACGACCAGCCCGTGGTGTTTGTGTTTGCCGCTGTAGTTGCCGCGGTTCGCTCGCCCGGTGCGGCGGCGGGTGCGGATCAGGGTGCCATCGACCAGCACCACTGCTTCACCTCGGGTGAGCAGGCCGCGCAGCACGCGGTCCAGCCGTGCGGCTCGGGCGGCGAGCAGGGCGATGACTTCCAGCACCCACCGGCGCACCGTGGCCGCTGAGACACCGTGGCCGGCGCCGATGTGGGCCAGGCGGGGGTCGTGGCGCAGCACCGCCAGCACGACCAGGGCCTGCCCGGCCGGGGTGGCTTTGCGCCAGCGGGAGCGCCGCCGCCGGCGATGGGTGCGGATCAGCTCGGCGGTCAGCTGCAGGGTCTGTCGTGAGAGGGGAAGGGTGACCTGGTAGAAAAGAGAACCGAAGCCCTCGGCGGGTGATTGACTCACATCTCGATCTTGCCGAGGGCTTCGCCTATGTCCGGGCCACCACGCTGGTCCGCGCGGGCAGGTGTTGCCACGCAACCTCATCCACCCAGCCACACCGCCCCAACCAGCCACAACCACGATGAAACAACCCCATTGGGGCGCTCGGGACCAGGGTCAGGCCAGCGGGCGCAGCACTCGCGACAGCCACTCCGTCGCGGCCCGCGAAACGCCTTCCAGGTCCTTCGACAGGCTGTGGTCGCCCTCGACCACCACGATCTCGTGGTGCGGGCCCGCCTTCGGTCGCCCGAACGGGTCGTTCTCCCCCTGCACCACCAGGACCGGCACCTCGACCGCGTCGAGTTCCGGCTGGCGCGTCTTCTCCGGCTTGCCCGGCGGGTGCTCCGGGAACGCCAGGCACAGCACCGCCACCGCCTGGCCCTGGCTCGCCGTCCGGCAGGCCACCCGCGCGCCCGACGACCGGCCGCCGAAGACGAACGGCAGGTCGTCGAAGCGCTCCGACAGGTCGTCCGCGATCGTCAGCCACGCCGTGTCCAGCTGGTTCGCCGGGGCCGGGGCGCGGCGGCCGGCCACCCGGTAGGGCTGCTCGACCAGCGCCACGTGCACGCCGGCCGCCTGGGCCGCGCGCGTCACCGCCACCAGGTCCTTCGCCCCGAGACCGCCGCCCGCGCCGTGGCCGAGCATCAGCACCGCCTCGCCCTCCTCGGCGCAGTGCAGGTAGGCCCGCGCGGGACCGTAGGCGGTGCCGATCTCGAGGGCGGTCATGAGAAGAGGGTGCCCTCGTGCGCCGGGTCGACGCGCTCCAGCAGCTCGGGCCCGTTGTTGCGGACGTTGTTGACCAGGGTCGAGATCGGCCGCAGCTCCAGCGACGCGACGATGTCGTCCGGCGTCGGCACCAGCAGGTCCTTGACGTCCTCGCGGTCCGGGTCCAGCCAGCCGTCCCAGTGCGGCTTCGGCACGATCAGCGGCATCCGGTGGTGGACGTCGGTGAGCTGCCCGGCCGCGTCGGTCGTGATGATCGAGAACGTGATCAGCGGCGGCGCGTCCTTGTCGTCCTTCGGGTGCCAGCTCTCCCAGATCCCGCCGAACGCGATCGACGAGTCGTCCGGCGCCGTCATGTAGAACGGCTCCTTCTCCTTGCCGGTGCGGCGCCACTCGAACCAGCCGTCGGCGGGCACCAGGCAGCGGCGGGACACCAGTGCGCGGCGGAAGGCCGGCTTCTCGGCGGCCGTCTCGGCACGCGTGTTGATCATCCGCGAGCCGACCGACGGGTCCTTGGCCCAGAACGGGACCAGGCCCCACTTCATGATCCGCAGCGAGCGCTCGGCGGGCTCGTCCTCGAGGACCTGGCCGTCCTCGTCGCGCGGGTGCCGCTGCACGACCGTGACCACGTTCTTCGTCGGCGCGACGTTGTGGTCGGCGCGCGCGTGACCCTCGGTGAGGTCGATCGCCTCGAACTCCTCGATCAGCTTCGCCGGGTCCTTAGTGGCGGCGTAACGGCCGCACATCGCCAACCTCCTCGCACCTGCCGGAAACGTCCGGGACGCCATCGTTACACGCAGGCCAGGGCGCTGGCGAGCGGCATGGGATCATTCGGGTGGGCACCGGAGCACGAAAGGACGCGGGTTTGGCGCGCAACGACTGGAGCAAGCTGGACGAGTCCGACGTCCGCGTGCGTCCGGGCAAGGGCACCAGGCCCCGCAGCAAGCGCCGTCCCGAGCACGCCGACGCCGTCACCGCCATGGTCATCGGCAAGGACCGCGGCCGCTGGACGTGCGCGATCGACGCCGACCCCGAACGGGTGATCACCGCGATGCGGGCCCGCGAAATGGGCCGGACCCCGGTGGTGGTCGGCGACCTCGTCGGGATCGTGGGCGACGTCTCCGGCAAGCCGGACACCCTCGCCCGCATCATCCGCGTCGACGAGCGCACCAGCTCCCTCCTGCGCACCGCCGACGACACCGACCCGTACGAGCGGCTGGTCGTCGCCAACGCCGAGCGCCTGCTGATCGTCACCGCGCTGGCCGACCCGCCGCCGCGCACCGGCTTCATCGACCGCTGCCTGGTCGCCTGCTACGCGGGCGGCGTCGAGCCCGTGCTGTGCCTGACCAAGGCCGACCTGGCCAGCCCGGACGAGCTGCTGGCCGGGTACGCGGGCCTCGACATCCCGGTGATCGTGAGCCGGTTCGACGAGCAGCCCGAAGACCTCGACGAGCTGCTGAAAGACCGCGTGACGGCGCTCGTCGGGCACTCCGGTGTCGGCAAGTCGACATTGGTCAACCGGCTGGTCCCGGACGCCGACCTGGCCGTCGGCGTGGTGAGCGGGGTCGGGAAGGGGCGGCACACGTCCGTGGCGGCGGTGGCGCTGCCGCTCCCGGACGGCGGCTGGGTGATCGACACGCCGGGCGTGCGGTCGTTCGGGCTGGCCCACGTCACCGCGGACGACATCGTCGACGCCTTCGAGGAGTTCGCCGCGGCCGCCGAGGAGTGCCCGTCGGGCTGCGGGCACCTCGGCCCGCCCGACGACCCGGACTGCGCGCTCGACGACGTCGTCACCGACGGCACGGCGAGTGCCGAGCGGCTCGCGTCGCTGCGGCGCCTGCTGGCCTCCCGCGGCGGGCACGACGTGACCCGGCCCACGGAGTCCTGAGGCAACCGGGAACCGATCGCGGATCGTCACCGTCTCAGAGGTAATGATTCGCCCGTTCGGGCGATATGCCCAGCGGAAGATCCAATCCTGAGGGGATGTACATGCGCAAGACCACCCTGGTCGCGGCAGGCGCCGCGCTGGTTCTGACGCTGACGGCGTGCAGCGGTAACTCCACCACGGGCACCGCCGCCCCGGCCGGCGAGCAGTCGCAGGCCGGTGGCAGCAGCAGCGGCCTCGCTTCGCCGTTCACCGACGCGTTCCAGCTGGCGTCGGCGTCGAAGCAGGGCACCGAGAAGTCCAAGTCGGCGAAGTTCACCATGGAAGGCTCCGCGGCCGGCCAGACCATGAGCGCCACCGGCGCGATGGCCTTCGACGGCGCGAACACGAAGTTCTCGATGACCAGCACCGCGGCCGGCGAGACCACCGAGATGCGCATGGTCGACAAGGTCATGTACATCAAGCTGCCCGCCGACCAGCAGAAGCAGATGGGCACCGACAAGGCGTGGGCCAAGATCTCGGCCGACGGCACCGACCCGATTTCGCAGGCGATGGGCAGTGCGCTGTCGCAGTCGGCGGAGCAGAGCGACCCGAGCAAGATCCTGGACCAGGTCTCCAAGGCGGGCCGGATCATCTCGTCCGACCAGACCGAGCTGAACGGCGAGCAGGTCAACCACTACAAGGTCGAGCTCGACGTGGCCAAGGCCCTCGACCAGTTCACCGGGCAGATCCCGGCCGCCGCGCGCGACCAGGTCAACGAGAAGCTCAAGGGCAAGGACCTCAAGATCCCGGCCGAGCTGTGGCTGAACAAGGACAACCTGCCGGTGCAGGTCACCATGGACCAGGGCGCGATGATGCAGGCGCTGGGCGCGCCGGCCGGCGACGCGAAGTTCACGATGAAGTACAGCGACTGGGGCACCCAGGTCGACGTCTCGGCCCCGCCGGCCGAGCAGGTCGTCGACCTCGGCGAGCTGATGAAGAAGGCCGGTCGCTGACCGGAAAACTCTGAGTAGCGGCGGCTCCCCCGAACGGGTTCGGGGGAGCCGCTGTGTTTTTGTTGGCACCATGCGCAAAGCCGCCGTCGTGCTGCTGTTCGTCCTGCTCGCCGGCTGCTCCGGCCCGCCGTCCCCACCCGCGTTCAGCGACGCGCGGGCGCTGGCCGACGCCGCGACGGCGGCCACCACGGGCAGCGGCTCGGCGAAGTTCGCCACGGACGTCGCGGTGGGCGAGGTCCGGTCGAAGGGCCAGGGCCAGGCGCGCTTCGGCGCCGGCGGGATGTCCCAGGTGATGACGACCGACTTCATCGGCGAGCCGATGGAGCTGCGCCTGGTGGCGGGCAAGCTGTACGCGAAGGTGCCGGAGGGCTCGCGCGACGAGGTCGGCGCGGGGAAGCCGTGGGTGGTGGTCGCGGCGGACGGCAGCGACCCGTTCTCCCAGGTGCTCGGCGGCAGCCTGGCGCAGCTGGCGGCGCAGAACGACCCGGCGCACACACTGGGCGAGATCCGGACGGCGGGCACGATCGTCTCGGCCGAGCGCGGCCGGCTGGACGGCGTGGCGGCGGAGCACTACCGCGTCGACCTGGACCTGGCCCGCCTGGGCACGGACCTGCCCGCGGGCCTGCCCCCGGAGTCCGCCGGGCGCCTCGGCAAGTTCCCGGTGGAGCTGTGGCTCGACGACGCGCACCGGCCGCTGCGGATCGTGCTCGACCTGACCCCGATCCTGCAGGGCTCCGAAGCGCGCATCACCACGCGCTATTCGGACTGGGGTACCCCGGTCGACGTCCAGCCGCCGCCCCCGGGCGAGGTGGGGTAGTCACGTTCCCGCCCGCTGCCTCGTCCGCTCTCCGACGAAGGGAGAAGGACATGCGGGTGCTGGTGATCGGGGCGACGGGCGTACTGGGCCGGCCGGCGGTGACCCGGCTGCTGGCCGACGGCCACGAGGTGAGTGCCCTGACCCATTCGTCTTCGCGAGTGCCGGCGGGCGCGAAGGCCGTCGCGGGTGACTTGTTTTCGGTCGATTCGCTGGTGGCGGCCCTGCGCGGCCACGACGCGGTCGTGAACTTGGCTACGCGGATTCCGGCGAAGCTGACGAGCAAGGCGGCTTGGGCGCTGAACGACCAGGTCCGTCGTGCGGGGAGCGCGGCCTTGGTGGCAGCGGTCCGGCAGGTCGAGGAGGTGCGGATCGTCGTACAGGAGGGGATCTCGTTCGTGTACGCCGACGGGGGTTCGGCGCTGCTGGCTGAGGAGGCTTCCCTGCGTCCGGGCGTGGTCACGGCGTCTTCGGTCGAGGCGCACTCGAACGTGGCGGCGTTGACGGACCGGACGGTGGTGCGGCTGCGGATCGGCACACTGCTGGGTCCGGACCCGATGACGTCGACCCTGCTCGCAGCCGCCCGTCGAGGTGCGCCACTGATCATGGGCGCACGCACGGACTGGACGACGGCGATTCACCCGACGGATGCGGCCGCGGCCGCGGTGGCGGCACTGGACGCGCCTTCAGGGGTTTACAACGTGGGCGCGCCGCCTGTTTTGAAGCGCGACCTGGGCGCGGCGCTGGCCGCCGCGGCCGGGGTGCGCCGGGCTCGGGCGTTGCCGAAGTGGCTGGTGTCGCGGATCCCGCCGGCGGAGCCGATGGGGCGGTCGCAGCGGGTCGATTCGACGAAGCTCATGACGGCGACCGGGTGGAAGTGCGAGCGTCCGGTGCCGGGTCCGGATTGGTTCACGGAGGACTGATCCCCCGGGTTGTCCACAGGTGAACCCACCTGTGGACAACTCAGAGCAGCTCCAGCAAGAACGGCAGTTCCTGCGGCGCGTACCAAGCCAGTTCATGATCCTCGGCATCGCCCAAAGTGAACTCCGCGTCCGGATCCCCCAGGTCAGCCGCGTCGATCACCGCGGCCGCCGCCGACACCGCTTCGGCTGCCTCAGGCGCGTCCACGTGGATCGCCGCCACCGCCTTCAGCGGGATCGGGCCGCCGATGCGGACGACCGGGGCGTCCAGGTCCGGCCGCGGCGTCACGCCCTCGACGTCCGCCGAAATCACCACCCGGCGCGGCTCGCCCTTCTCCTCCGCCGCGATCAGGCGCAGCGAGGCGCGCGCGGCGTCCAGCAGGGCCGCGTACTCCAGTTCCTCGTCGGACCCGCTCACGTACGCCTCGCGCAACGCCGGCGTCAGCGCGAACGCCGTTCCGCTGCGGGCGCGGAACTCCCCCGAGGACTCGAGGTCGCGAAGCATCGCGATGGTCGCAGGCAGATAAACCCTCACCAGTGCGCACCCTTCAGCTCTTCCAAGGATTCTTCGATCATCCCGGCCAGCAGGTCGACGTCGAAAGCGGCCTTGCGGTCGCCGTTCAGTCCGAAGTAGACGCCGCCGTGGTAGGACGTCACCCCGATCGCCAGCGCCTGGGTGCGCATCAGCGGCATCACCGGGAACATCTCGACCAGTCTGGCCTCTCCCGCGTACATCGGCACCTGCGGGCCCGGCGAATTGGTCACCATGACGTTGAAGATGCGCCCCGACAGCGACCCCGCCGCTCGCGCGCCGAGCGAATGGAGCGTAGCCGGGGCGAAGCCGCCGACCTTGAGCAGGCCGCGGGCCGCCACGGAACGGCCCGAATCCAGGTGCTCGGCCATCGCGTGGCCGATGTGCTGCAGGCGCAGCACCGGGTTCGGCTCGCCGACCGGCAGGTCCACCAGGTACGCGGCCACCTGGTTGCCGACCAGCGCCGGCGTCGAAAACTCGGCCGTCTCCGCGTCGCGGACCGCCAGCGGCACCAGTGCGCGGATCGTCGTGTGCGGGGTCAGCGGCTCCTCGCGCGAAAGCAGCCATTCGCGCAGCGCGCCGGTGATGGCCGCGAGGACGACGTCGTTGACCGTGCCGCCGTGCGCCGCGCGGATCTTGCGGAAGTCCTCCAGCCGCGTCCGGACCACGGAGAACACGCGGCCGCCGGACACCCGGACGTTCAGCGGGCCGGTCGGCGCCGGCTTCACCAGCGTGCGCAGAGTCGACGTCACGCCGCCGACGGTCTCGGCGAACTTGCCCGCCGCCGCGAACGCGTCGTTCGCCGCCGAGCGGACGTTCTCGACGACCTCGCCCGGCCGCTGGATGCCCTCGCTGACCGCGTCGAGCACCAGCTGCGTGCGGCTCGGCTCGCGCCGCGGCGTCCAGATGTCCTCGAACGGTTCCGGCTCGGCCGGCGTCGGGTCGAGGATGAGCTGGCCGAGCTCGATCGTGCCGACACCGTCCACAACGGACTGGTGCGTCTTCGTCACCAGCGCGACGCGGTCCCCGGCCAGCCCCTCGATGAAGTACGCCTCCCAGAGCGGCCGCTCGGGCGCCAGCCGCCGCGACATCAGCCGCGCGACCAGGTCGAACAGCTGCTCGTCGCTGCCCGGCTGGGGCAGCGCCGAACGCCGGACGTGGTAGTTGAGGTCGAAGTCGACGTCGTCCACCCACACCGGCCGCGCCAGGTGGCCCGGCACCTCCAGCACGCGCTGCCGGTACCGCGGCAGGTACGCCAGCCGCGCGCCGACGAGGTCCATCAGCTGCGCGTAGGTGAACCCGGACCGGGGCCGCTCGAAGATCGCCACCCCGCCGACGTGCATCGGCGTCGCGTGGTCCTCGACGTAGCGGAACGAGGCGTCCAGCGCGGAAAGGCGGTCGGGCATGAGCCGATCGTCGCACAGTGCGAGACTGCCGGGTGTGGGTGATGAGTCGACGGTCTCGCCGAAAGACCGCTTCCTGACCGTGTACGGCCGCAAGCCGGTGCTCGAGGCGCTGGCGGACGACGCCCTGCGCGTGGACAAGGTGATCCTCGCCGACACCGCTCGCGGCCCCGGCGCGGCGGAGATCCAGCGCGCGGCCAAGGAGGCCGGCGTGGCGGTGCAGCGCGCCAGCGCGCACCGGGTCAAGGTGCTCGCCGGCAACGGCAAGCAGGACCAGGGCGTGCTCGCCGACGTCGTCGCGCCGCGGATGCGGGCGCTGTCCGCTGCGCTGGCCGACCGGCGGCCGCCGTCGCGAGTGCTGCTGCTGGACGGCATCACCACCCCCGCGAACGTCGGCATGATCCTGCGGACGGCGACCGCAGCCGGGCTGGCGGGAGTGATCGTGCCGCGCCGCGGCGTGGCGGCGCTGGACCCGCTGGTGGTCAAAGCTTCGGCCGGAGTCGCGTTCCGCGCTCCGGTGCTGCGCTGCGGCTCGGCGCGCGAAGCGGCGGAGATGCTCACCGAGGCGGGCTACGCGATCTACGCGCTGGGCGCTTCGGCGCGCACCACGGTGTTCGACGTCGACCTGCCGCAGCGCGCGGCGTTCGTCCTCGGCGGTGAGACGGCCGGCGTCGGCGAAGAAGTCGGCGAGCTCGTCACGGAATGGGTGTCGATTCCCATGCCCGGTGACGTCGAGTCGCTCAACGTCTCCGCCGCCGCGGCGGTCTTGTCATTCGAATTGGTGCGCCGCGCCCGCTGACTACTCAGCCGTGCGGGAACAACACGTTCAGTTCGGCGAGCGTCTCTTCGACCGACCGGTGGTGCACGCCGACCATGCCCGCCTGGACGGCGCCGCGGATGTTCGTCGCGGAGTCGTCGACGAACGCGCAACGCACCGCGGGCAGTCCGAGGCGGTCCGCCGCGATCAGGTAGACCGCCGGGTCCGGCTTGGCCACGCCGACCTCGCCGGAAAACACCAGCGCGTCGAAATAGTCGAACATCGTGTTCTTGACCTCGGCCGACGCCCCCGGGGCGTTCGACAGGAGCGCGGTGCGGACGCCTCGCTCGCGCGCGGCCGCCAGGTAGTCGTAGAACCGGCCGGCGTCGGGGTCCGTGAGAACTCCGGCGAAATCGACCAATAGCCCTTTCAGCACCCGGCACACCATAGCCGGGCGGCAACGCGCTGTCTCGCATAGCGCAACACTGCCGAGGATTCCCACGGTTCGGCGGATCTCGCCCGGATTGTGCGATTCCCGTCGCCTTTCCGGCCCGTTCCCGCCTCTAAGCCGCGGAGGTGGGGAAATGCCGAGTCCAGGAGGGGACGAAATGATCGAGGAACACCGCCTGCGAACGCTCATCCACTGCGAAGCGGCCAGGCGGGCGGGGCCGCCGCCGTCGGTGACGCCGCTGGAACACCGTCGCGGCGGTGCCCGGTGCCCGGCGCCGCGGCAGCTCGAAGCGAGCGAAGTGGGCCGCGTGCTCAACATGCTGCTGGAGGCCTACGACGGCCGCCGCCCGGCGGCCCAGGTCCGCGCACTGGTGGCGCCGGAGGTGTACGCGGGTTTCAGCGGCCCCAGCCGGACCCGGCCGCGGCACCGGACGCAGACGATCCACACGTGCACCCCGGCCCCGGACGTGATCGAGGCGTGCGCGCGGGTGGAGGCGGACGGCCGGTCGTTCGCGCTGGCGGCCCGGTTCACGCGGACGGCGAGGGGGTGGCGGTGCGTGCGCTTCGCGGTGCTCAAGCCCCAGCACCCGGGCCGGCCACTGCGGCGAGCGGCGTGAGGTAGGCCGGTCGTGCGTGGTCTCCGAAGGCCACCTCCAGTGCCCTGAAGGTGGCCTTCAGCGCGCGACCGGCAACGTCGACAGGCCGCGCAGGGTGGTCGTCGGGTTCCACTCCGGGGGGCCCGCCAGTCGCAGGTCCGGGAGCCGCCGGGCCAGTTCGCGGAACACGATCCGGCCCTCCAGCCTCGCCAGCGGCGCGCCCAGGCAGAAATGGATGCCCTGGCCGAACGCCAGGTGGCGGGCCGCGGGCCGGGCCGGGTCGAACTCGTCCGGGTCCGGGCCCGCCGCCGGGTCGCGGTTGGCCGCGCCCAGTACGACGACCGCCTGGCTGCCCGCCGGGACCGGGACCGCGCCGAGCGTGGTGTCGCGCAGCGCCGTGCGCGCGGTCAGCTGAACCGGCGAGTCGTAGCGCAGCACCTCCTCCACCACCCGGTCCGGGGCGTCCGCCACGGCCCGGAGGCCCGCCGGGTGGCGCAGCAGCGCCAGCACGCCGTTGCCGATCAGGTTCGTCGTCGTCTCGTGGCCCGCGATCAGCAGCAGCGTGAGCGTCACCAGCAGCTCGCCCTCGGTGAGCGCGTCCCCCGCGTCGGAGACCGCCACCAGCGCGGACAGCAGGTCCTCCCCCGGCTCGCTCCGGCGCCGGGCCGCCAGCTCGCGGAAGTAGCCGACGAACGACTGCCGCGCCTTCACCGCCGGTTCGACCGTCTCCGGGCGTTGCAGGAACGGCGGGTCCAGTGCGCGGGCCATCGCGTGCGACCAGGCCGCGAACTGCTCGCGGTCGTCCAGGGGGACGCCCAGCAGTTCGGCGATCACCTCGACCGGCAACGGCTTCGCGAGCGACGTCATCAGGTCGAACTCGCCGCGGTCGCGGGCGAGCGACTCCGCCGTGAGCTCTTCGATCCGCGGCGCCAGCCGCTCCACCATCCGCGGGGTGAACGCCTTCGCCACCAGGCGCCGCAGCCGCGTGTGGTCGGGCGGGTTCAGCGACAGGAACGCCCGGACCACGCGTCCCGACTCGTCGACCGGCTGGTCCGGAAGGCGGTCCGCCGGATCCAGGTACTCGGGTTCCGGGTGCCCGAACGCCGGGTCGCGCAGCACCTGCGTGGCTTCGGCGAGGCCGCTGACGGCGAACATCCCCGCGGCCAGTTCGGCGACCGGCCGGCGTTCGCGCCAACGCGCGTAGTGCGGGTACGGGTCGGGCCGGCGATCGGCCGCGAACAGTGCGAAGAACTCCTGCGGATCGGCTGCCACCTGCGTCACGAATCCCCCGTTCACGACACCGGGGCGCGTGGCTGAGCCACGCGCCCCGGTGTGCCTGCCCACGTCAGCGACGCGGGCCCTTCTTGCCCTTCTTCTGCGCGTCGCGCTGCGCGGCGCGGCGATCCCGGCGGCTGCCGCTCCCGCCGCCCGCGGCCTGCGCGCCACCGTCGGCGTGGGACTCGACCTCGCCGTCCTCGCCCGGACCGGACAGCGTCACGCCCGTCGGCTGGCCACCGCCGCCGAGGCCCTTGCCGCGCAGCGCGGCCGGGACGGACTCGGTGTCGGTCGTCGGCGGCTGCGGCGGCGCCGGCCGCGCGTGCCGGCCTTCGGCCGCCTGGCCGTTGCCGGCGGCAACGCCCGTCGGCAGCGCCGCGGCTTCCTCCGCCGGCGGCGCCTCGGCCCGCTCGACCTGCAGGTTGAACAGGAAGCCGACGGCCTCCTCCTTCAGCGAGTCGAGCATCGCGCGGAACATGTCGAAGCCCTCGCGCTGGTACTCGATCAGCGGGTCGCGCTGCGCGAGCGCCCGCATGCCGATGCCCTGCTTGAGGTAGTCCATCTCGTAGAGGTGCTCACGCCACTTGCGGTCGAGGACCGTCAGCATCACCTGGTGCTCCAGGGTCCGCATGCCCTCCGGCCCGACGAGCGCGTTGATCTCCGCCTCGCGGTTGTCGTAGGCGCGGCGGGCGTCCTGGAGCAGGGCCTCGCGCAGGCCGGCCGCGTCGAGGTCACCGTCCTCCATCAGGTCGTCCCAGTCGACGCTGACCGGGTACAGCTGCTTCAGCGCCGTCCACAGCTTCTCGTGGTCCCAGTCCTCGGCGTAGCCGTTGGCGGTCGCACCGTCCACATAGGCGTTGACGACGTCCTCGAGCATGCCCTCGATCTGGTCGCGCAGGTTCTCGCCGGCCAGCACGCGGTGGCGCTCGGCGTAGATCACCTTGCGCTGCTCGTTCATGACCTCGTCGTACTTGAGGACGTCCTTGCGCTGCTCCATGTTGATCTGCTCGACCTGGGTCTGCGCGCTCTTGATGGCCTTGGAGACCATCTTGTGCTCGATCGGCACGTCGTCGGGCAGCCGCATGGTCGTCATGACGCGCTCGACCATGGTCGCGTTGAAGCGGCGCATGAGCTCGTCACCGAGCGAGAGGTAGAAGCGGGACTCGCCCGGGTCGCCCTGACGGCCGGACCGGCCGCGCAGCTGGTTGTCGATGCGGCGCGACTCGTGCCGCTCGGTGCCCAGCACGTACAGGCCGCCCGCCTCGCGGACCTCTTCGCCCTCGGCCTTCGACTCGGCCTTGACCTGCTCGAGGACCTCGGGCCACGCGGCCTCGTACTCCTCGGAGTGCTCGACCGGGTCCAGGCCGCGCTCGCGCAGCACCTGGTCGGCGATGAGGTCGGGGTTGCCGCCCAGCACGATGTCGGTACCGCGACCGGCCATGTTCGTGGCGACCGTGACGGCGCCCTTCTGGCCGGCGCGCGCGACGATCAGCGCCTCCCGGTCGTGGTGCTTCGCGTTCAGCACCTCGTGCGGCACGCTCAGCTTCACCAGCAGCTTCGACAGGTGCTCGGACTTCTCGACGCTGGTCGTGCCGACCAGGACCGGCTGGCCCTTCTCGTGCCGCTCGGCGATGTCCTCGGCGACGGCCTCGAACTTGGCCTGCTCGGTCTTGTAGATCAGGTCCGCCTGGTCGACGCGGATCATCGGCCGGTTCGTCGGGATCGGCACCACACCCAGCTTGTAGGTCTGGTGGAACTCCGCGGCTTCGGTCTCGGCCGTACCGGTCATGCCGGAAAGCTTTTCGTACAGCCGGAAGTAGTTCTGCAGCGTGATCGTCGCGAGGGTCTGGTTCTCGGCCTTGATCTCGACCTTTTCCTTCGCCTCGATCGCCTGGTGCATGCCCTCGTTGTAGCGGCGGCCGACCAGGATGCGCCCGGTGAACTCGTCGACGATCATGACTTCGCCGTTGCGGACGATGTAGTCCTTGTCCTTGTGGAAGAGCTCCTGGACCTTCAGCGCGTTGTTCA
This sequence comes from Amycolatopsis sp. cg9, assembly GCF_041346945.1. Taxonomy (NCBI): domain Bacteria; kingdom Bacillati; phylum Actinomycetota; class Actinomycetes; order Pseudonocardiales; family Pseudonocardiaceae; genus Amycolatopsis; species Amycolatopsis sp. cg9. The sequence continues at coordinate 1,090,836 of NZ_CP166850.1, forward strand.
GGTACCCGACCAGCGGGGTGTTCGCGGCTTCGTAGAGGTTCTCGATGCCGAGCTGGTCCTCGACGAACCGGACGCCCTTCTCGGTGACGGCGACGGTGCGCTTCCGCTGGTCGACCTCGTAGTGGTACTTCGAGTTGATCAGGTTCGTCTTCTCGGTGCGCTCGCGCGACCCCATCGTGGTGGTGTCGATGCCCTGCATCAGCGGCGCGAGCCGGGCGAACTCGACGTACCAGCGCGACGACTGGTCCGCCGGGCCCGAGATGATCAGCGGCGTCCGCGCCTCGTCGATGAGGATCGAGTCCACCTCGTCGACCACGGCGAAGTTGTGCCCGCGCTGCACGCAGTCGTCGAGGCTCCACGCCATGTTGTCGCGCAGGTAGTCGAAGCCGAACTCGTTGTTCGTGCCGTAGGTGATGTCGGCGTTGTACTGGCTGCGCCGGACGTCCGGCTGCTGCTCGGAGAGGATCACGCCGACCTCGAGGCCGAGGAAGCGGTGGATGCGGCCCATCCACTCCGAGTCGCGCTTGGCCAGGTAGTCGTTCGTCGTGACGACGTGGACGCCCTTGCCGGGGATGGCGTTGAGGTACGCCGGGAGGACGCAGGTGAGCGTCTTGCCCTCACCGGTCTTCATCTCGGCGACCTGGCCGAGGTGCAGGGCGGCGCCGCCCATCAGCTGGACGTCGAAGTGACGCTGGCCGAGCACCCGCTTGGCCGCCTCCCGGACGACCGCGAAGGCCTCCGGCAGCAGCTCGTCGAGGGACTCGCCGTCGCCGTTCCGCTTGCGGAACTCCTCGGTCTTGGCCCGCAGCTCGGCGTCGGTCAGGTCCTTGACGTCGTCTTCGAGGGTGTTGATGTGATCGGCGATGTTGCGCAGCCGCTTCACCATCTTGCCCTCACCCGCGCGGAGCAGGCGGTTCAGCACCATCCGGTCGACCTCACTAGCTGAATATGAGCACGCCCGGGCCGGTCCCGGGCAGGTTCTCCCGCGGTGGCGGCCGTGTTCGGCGCCACCTTCCCACCCCCATCGTAGGGAACGGTGGCCGTCGTGTGCACACGCCGTACGTCCTGACATGCGGAGGGCCCGCACGCGAGCGCGTGCGGGCCGTCCGCGAAGGCCTCCTTAGAGCCGGCTCAGCCGAGCCGGATCACGCCGTAGTCGAAGCCTTTCCGCCGGTAGACCACGCTGGGCCGGCCTGCTTCGGAGTCGTTGAAGAGGTAGAAGTCGTGGCCGACCAGCTCCATCTCGTAGAGAGCCTGGTCCACCGTCATGGGCTCCGCGGTGTGCTGCTTCTCGCGAACGACGCGACCGGGCTGGTGACCGAGGTCGTCGTCGGCCCAGCTCTGCTGCTGGGGCAGGTGTATCTCGTCGGCACTCGCGAAGCCGTTCGTCTGCGGCAGGGCTTCGGGTGCCTCCAACACCGCGGTACTCGCGGCGGGACTGGCTGCGGCCGGGGATCCACCACCGGGCAGCATCGAGGTCGCTTCGGCGACCGATTCCGGGCGGCTGCGCCCGTAGTGCACACGCCTCCGGTCGTGTGTCCTCCGCAGCCGGTTTTCCAGCTTGGTGACTGCGGAATCAAGCGCTGCGTAGAAGTCGGCGGCACACGCTTCTGCGCGCACGGCCGGGCCCCGCCCCTTTCCGGTGATCTCGACGCGCTGGCAGCTCTTGGCCTGGCGTCGGTTGGGTTCGTGGAACAGTTCCACGTCGTACCGGATGACTTTCCTGTCGTAGCGCTCGAGCCGGGCCAGCTTTTCGCTGACAAGCGCCCGATAGTGGTCGGGCACCTCCACGTTGCGGCCCTTAACGACGATGTCCATACACGACCTCCCTCGCTTCGATGACTGCGAGCTGTTGTGTTTTCACACGGCGCCGGTATTGCGGGGACGTGAGCCCGGATCGCGGGCTGAGAAGGAACTCGGGAACGGTTCACGACGTCTCGTGCCGGGGCCCGAGCGCGGACTCAGCGCACCTCCGGCGCCAGGGACATGGGCTCGTCACCTCCCTGCCTGCGGGGATTGCTGATAGCGGAGCACGTTAGCTTCCTCACGCCCGTTGCAACAGCCCCCGAGCCGGGGGATGTCGAGGAATGAGACTCCGTCACCCCGCGCAGTGATCGCGGGATGAACACCAGAAAACACCCGCTGGTCGGACGCAGTGCACGGAGCGTGCTTTCACACGGACGGCGCATCGCTTCCTCCAGGTGGACGCCGAGGGTGACGGCCTCGTCCGGCGCAGCCGCCACTCCGGTGGAGTGGTGTGGCGGCCGAGTGGTCGTGATCGACACCCTCATGCCCGGACAACGGGCGCCGGGGCGTTCGCGTTCCCGGGTGGCATCACTCGTGTAGGTGACGGGTGGGTTCACCCGGGTGCGGTGTTTCTTTTGGGGTGGTTCGGGGGTCGTTGTCGGCGGAACCGGTACCGCGTTGGATTTGATGGTGTGGACGTGCGGGGTTTGTGTCCGGCGGGATTCGGGTGTGCGTTTCCCGGGCCGCGGTGCCATGGTGGGGTCATGGACGACCGGCGGTTCACCCGGCTGAGAGCAGGGTCAGGACGGCGGAGACCGTGACCCCGGCCGCGGCCAGCGCGCTGGCGCAGGCTGCCGCGGTGGCCCCGGTCGTGACCACGTCGTCCAGCACCACGACGAGACAGCCCGGAGGCGGGCGGCCGGCCTCGCGGAACCGCAGGCGGCCGGCCAGGTTGGCGACCCGTTCCGCACGGCCCAGGCCGACGGCGTCGCGGGCGCTGCCGGCCAGTTCCAGTGCCGGGGCGACCGCCACTTCGACGCCGCTCGCGGCCAGGACCTTTGCGGCGGCGTTCGCGAGGCGCTCGATGTGCGGACCGCCGCGCACTCGGGATGCCGAGGGGCGGCTTGGCGCCGGAACCAGGCAGATCGACCGCGGCGGCGGTGCCGGGGAAGCAGTCGTGCCGACTTGGGTCTCGCGCTCGCGGGCAACCGAGGCGGCGGAACCTGCCTCGCGCACCTGCACCGGCGAGCCGACCCCAGACATGCGTGCCGGGGAGGCCACCGCACCGGCGAGATGGCCGGCCGGAGCGACCTCCCGCGCTCGGACGGCCGAGGCGGCTCCGGAGGCATCAGCCCGCTCACCGGAACCAACCCGACCCAGCGGCAGCTCCACCACCGCCTCCGCCAAAGCCCGCCCCAACGACGGCGCCAGGTCCCGCCGCCCCCGCTCCTTGTAAGCGATCAGCAACCGCCGTCCCACGCCGTGGTAGCGGGCCAGTGCGAACACCCGGACCAACCCCGTCGTCGGCACCCGAAAAACCTCCCGGACCGAACCCCAGACCTCCCCGCACCGCGCGCAGCACGGCTCGCCGCGCGCCCCACAGGCGGCGCAGCGGCGGGGGATCACCAGATCGAGCAGCTTCTCCAGCACACGGACAGTCTCACGACCACCACCGACAGTTTCGAACACCCAGCCGCCACCCACACGAGTGAAATCACCCCGGGTAGAACGGGTCCGCGTCCTTCATCGTGTGGGCCTGCGGCCGCCACACCTCGCCCAGCACCGAAGCCGTCCACAGGCCGCTGAGGTCGGCCACCACGATCTGGCGGCCGGGGGCCGCCGTCACGCCGTGGACCGGGGGCGTCAGGTTGGAGCTGTTGAACGCGTCCATGCGCTGGCCGTCCACCGTCACGCGGACCACCGGCTGGGAGGAGGACTTCGTCACCGCCACCAGGTTGTCCTGGGCGACCCAGTCGACGTCGACCACGTCTTCGAGGTCGTGGGGCTGGAGGTGGCGGGGCTCCCGCAGCGAAACCGAGTCGCCGACACCGACCACCGAGGCCACCCACAGCTGGCCCTTGATCACCGCGGCCACGCGGGCGCCGTCGCGGGAGAACCTGAGTTCCGAGATCTCGCCCTGCTGGTTCAGGTCCGTCGCGTTGACGCCCAGCGCCGTCCAGACGCCGTTCTGGTTGACCACCATCCGGCCCACCGACAGGCTGTCGACCACCGTCCACACCTCGCCGGTGCCGGGACGCCACGTCGGGCGGCTCAGTGTCGTGCCGCCGAGGGCCACCTGGGACAGCTCGCGTCCCAGGTCGCCGATCCGCAGGCGGACGCCGCCGCCGTCGCGCTCCACCACCGCCAGGCGCTTGCCGTCCAGGGACTGGGCCGCGCTCACCACGTCGTAGCCGCCGTTGCCGGCCGGGCCGGGGACCGGGGTGCCGTCACCGAGGGAGCGGACGCGGCCGCCGACCGTCATCAGGCCCTGGAGCTCCAGGTTCGGCGACAGCGTCGAGCCGTACGCCGGGAGGTCGTTCAGGCGCCAGTCCGGGTGGTTCGGCACCAGCGGGGCGCCGTCGGCGAGGATCCGGATCCGCGCCGACGTGACGTACTGGAGCGAAAGGACGATCTGCGCGGCGATCAGGTTCCGGGTGTCGTCGGACACCCCGGCCAGCCCGGTCAGCGGGACGACCAGCGTGCCGTCGTCGAGGCTCTTGACGTTCGTGTCGATCTCGACCGGCTCGCCGAGGAAGTTCTTCACCGCGCCGGCCAGGCTCGTCGACGGGCCGCCGACCAGCAGGTCCATCACCCGGCCCGGCAGCCCGGACTGCGGCTTCGCGACGACGTAGCGCCGGTCCGGGACGAAGGTGTTCGACGACTCCGAGTAGAAGCTCACCGGGACCGGCGTGTAGTTCTCGCTGAAGTCGGACTCGGTCGCGTACAGGTCGGCGGGCGGGTCGACGATCCGCCACTGGCCGGTCGGCTGCTTGCGCACCTTGACCTGCAGCAACGCCGGGCTGAAGTCCGGCACGAACGCGTTGTTCTGGTCCAGCGTGCCGATGTCGCTCCCGCGCACGTTGACGACCTGGGTGTTCGGGTCGGGCTGCGGGTTCGTGTCGTAGACCGTGCCGAAGGTGTTCTGGATGATCGTCAGGCTGCGGCTCGGCCGCCAGCTCGCCCGGCCGGCGTCGTCCAGGTAGGCGCGCGCGGCCGCGTTGTTCTGGCCCGGCTTGAGCGTCGCGCGGACGAACTCCCGGACCAGCGTCAGCGGGTCGAGGTCCGGCCGCGGCTCGGCCACCACGTCACCCGAGCCCTGGCCCTGGCGTTCACCGGGGACGACCACGGGCTGCGATTCCAGCGGCACGTTGGCGCAGCCGGCGAGCACCACGAAACACAGCAAGGACACCAGAAGCCGCGCCAACCGGGGCTTCGCCCCGAGCCGGGGGCTTCGCCACCCGGCCCCCCGGAAAGATTGTGGTGTCACTGACCGATTCCCTCACGTTCCGCGAAGATCGCTTCCGGCGCCGGCGTGACGTCGATGATCCCGAGCGGCACCTCGGCCGGGACGTGGTCCGGCGGCGGCAGCGTCAGCGGCGGGTCGCCGGCCGGCACGTCCTGGCGGCGCGGGAGCACCAGCCGGAAGCAGGCGCCGTAGCCGGATTCGCCCCACGCGTCGAGCTCGCCGCCGTGCAGGCGCGCGTCCTCCTGGCTGATCGCCAGGCCGAGCCCGGTGCCGCCGGTGCGCCGGTTGCGCGACGGGTCGGCGCGCCAGAACCGGTTGAACACCAGGTCCGCTTCGCCGGGCCGCAGGCCGACGCCGTGGTCCCGGACCGTGATGGCGACCGCCGTCTCGTTCGCCCCGACGCGGAGCACCACCGGCCGGCCTTCGCTGTGGTCGACGGCGTTCGCGAGCAGGTTGCGCAGGATCCGCTCGACGCGCCGGGCGTCGACCTCCGCGATCACCTCGTCGTCGGGCAGCACCAGCTCGACCGAGCTGCCCGCGTTGCCGGCGATCACCCGCACCTGCTCGACCGCGCGGGTCGCGATCGGGCGGACGTCGATGAACTCCGCGGCCAGCTCCTCGACGCCGGCGTCCAGCCTGCTGATTTCCAGCAGGTCGCCGAGCAGCGCTTCGAACCGGTCGAGCTCGTCGACCAGCAGCTCGGTCGACCGGGCCAGCCCGGCCGGGAACTGCTCGCGGGACGCGTGCAGCACGTCCGCGGCCATCCGGACGGTGGTCAGCGGCGTGCGCAGCTCGTGCGAGACGTCGGAGGTGAACCGGCGCTGCAGCCCGCCGAACTCCTCGAGCTGGCGGATCTGGCGCTGGATGCTGGCGGCCATCCCGTTGTAGGACACGGCGAGCTTCGCCAGGTCGTCCTCACCGAGCACGGCGAGCCGCTGGTCGAGGTCACCGCCCGCGAACTGCTCGGCCGCCGCGGCGGCCTGGCGGACCGGGCGCACCACCTGCCGGGTCACCAGGTTCGTGATGCCCGCCAGCAGGAGCAGCAGCACGAGCCCACCGACCAGCAGCGTGTTCTGCACGGTCGCGACGGTGTTCTGCTCGGTCGTCAGCGGGAAGAGCAAGTACAGCTGCAGCGGGCTCGCGACGGTGTTCAGCGGGATGCCGACGATCAGGTACGTCGTGCGCCCGCCCATCGTGTCCGGGACGGTGTGCTCGAGCCAGCTCATCTGGTCGGCCTCGACGAACTGGCGCAGCCGCGGCGGCACGTTCTCGTACGGGCCCGCGGACGCCGGCTCGTCACCGGACTGGTCGTGGCCGCCGCTGGCGAGCACCGGGACGAACGTGCCGGCCGCCGACCCGGCAGCGTCCTGGCTGGTCGGTGTGATCGCGATCTTCTTCAGCGCGTTCTCGAGCCGGTTGGTCGTCGCGTCGCGCCCCTCGCCGCCGAGGCCGACCAGTTCGCCGGCCGCCGTCTCGGCCGCGGCGCGGGTCTGCGCGATCGCCGCGTCCCGCTTGGTGTCCAGCAGCCGCTCGGTGATCTGGTTCTGCAGGACCATGCCCAGCACGAAGACCACGGCGGAGGACAGCGCGAGGGTCGACACGGTGACCCGGAACTGCAGCGAGTGCTTCCACAGCTCGTTGAACGCGATCGCGCGACGGCGCGCGAAAACGACGACACGCCGCATCAGGCGTGCCGTCGAACGCGCGAACGCGGGGAGCCGTCTGCCGGTCGCGAGGGTCATCGACGCATCACGGCGGGCCGGCCTTGTACCCGACGCCGCGAACGGTCAACACCACCTCGGGGTGTTCCGGGTCCTTCTCCACCTTGGAACGCAGCCGCTGGACGTGCACGTTGACCAGCCGGGTGTCGGCCGCGTGCCGGTAGCCCCAGACCTGCTCCAGCAGCACCTCGCGGGTGAACACCTGGCGCGGCTTGCGGGCCAGCGCGACCAGCAGGTCGAACTCCAGCGGGGTCAGCGGGATGGCCTTGCCCTCGCGGGTGACCTCGTGCCCCGGCACGTCGATCGCCAGGTCCCCGATGGTCAGCGACTCCGCGGGCTCGGCCTCGGTGCGGCGCATCCGGGCCCGCACCCGCGCGACCAGCTCCTTCGGCTTGAACGGCTTGACGACGTAGTCGTCCGCGCCGGACTCCAGGCCGAGGACGATGTCGACGGTGTCGCTCTTGGCGGTGAGCATGACGATCGGCACCCCGGACTCGGCGCGGATCGCCTTGCAGACGTCGATCCCGTTCATCCCGGGCAGCATCAGGTCGAGCAGGACGAGGTCGGGTTTCAGCTCCCGCAGCGCGGGCAGCGCGCGGGAACCGTCGGCGACCACGGCCGTGTCGAACCCCTCCCCACGGAGCACGATGGTGAGCATCTCCGCGAGGGCGGGGTCGTCGTCGACCACGAGAACACGTGCCTTCATGTCCACATATTCGCACTAGTTCCGGCGGCCGGACGCGCGACCCGCGTGTTTGACCACCAGAAAGATCAAGATCGCGGCCCGTCCCTGCTCCATCCGGGTGCCGGTACCGGCGGCTTTGGACGGTCCGTGGAGGCCGCGCGGGTTTCCGGCGCGGCCTCCACGGACCTGAGAGGCGAGTTCAGGGAAACGGCTGGCCGGATGTCGCGGCAGTGCGTGAAAGTTGCGCAGTGCGCGCCTGGCGTGCCTCCGGCGCAACAATCGGGCCTCACGGCCGCGTCCGTCAAGAGATTCGCCCACTCAGCCGATGGGAAACGCACGAAACGGATAGTGTTGCGCTATGCGGAACCAGGACTCGGGCAACGCAACTCAGAGCCAGGTGCAGTCGGTCGACCGGGCGATCAGCGTGCTGGAGCTGCTCGCCCGCCACGGCGAAACCGGCATCACCGAGATCGCGGGCGAGCTGGGCGTCCACAAGTCGACGGCGTCGCGGCTGCTCAGCGTCCTGGAATCCAGAGGGCTCGTCGAACAGCTCGGGGAACGCGGGAAGTACGCGATCGGCTTCGGCGTCGTCCGGCTCGCCGGCGCCGCGACGGGCCGCATGGACTTGGCGAAGCTCGGCCGCGCGAGCTGCCTGACGCTCGCCGAGGAACTGGGCGAGACGGTGAACATCGCCATCGCGGACGACGGCGTCGCCATCAACATCAGCCAGGCCCGCGGTTCGGCCGCGATCACCACGCAGAACTGGACCGGCCAGCGCACGCCGCTGCACGCGACGTCCAGCGGCAAGGTCCTGCTGGCGTACATGGGCGAAGCCGAGCGCAAGCGGGTGCTGAAGCGGAAGCTGGAGCAGTACACGCCGCGCACGACGGTCGAGCCGGAAGAGCTGCTGTCCGAATTGGAGCGAGTGCTCGAAGACGGCTACGCGGCTTGCTACGAGGAGCTGGAACTCGGCATGCACGCGGTCGCCGTGCCGATCCACGGCCCCGGCGGGGACGTCGTCGCCGCGATGAGCGCTTCCGGTCCGGCGTACCGGCTTTCGAAGCAGCGGGTCAAGCAGGTCGTGCGCCCGATGACCGACGCGGCGGACGAACTTTCCGCGCAGCTCGGGTACTTCCGGGACTAGGGGTACAGCCGGGCCATCGCCGCGACGGTGTTTCCCATGTGCGCCACCAGTTCCGGCGGCGCGAGCACCTGCGCGCCGGCGCCGAGCCGCAGCAACCCGGCGGCGGCGTGGGACACGCTTTCCAGCGGTACGCGGGCGCGGCGCCAGCCCTCGGCGTCCTCGGGTCCGAGCGTGCGGGAGACGAGCCGGGCGGCCTTCGGGCCGAGGACGTCGGGCAGCGCCGCGATCCCCGCGGCCGTCAGCCGGACGACGGCGGTCTCGTCGATTTCGCTTTCTTCGTAGCGGTCGACGTGCGCGCGCCAGAAGTCCGCGAGCGCGAAGCCGCCGGGCCGGGTGAAGTGTTCGTCGAGCGGCCGCAGGTCTTCGATGTTCGAAACGCGGTAGGTCCGCGGTTCCGGCCCGGCGACGAGGTACCAGACCCCGGCCTTGAGGACGAGGCCGAGCGGGTGCAGCCGCCGCGTCACGACCCCGGGCGACGGCGACCAGCGGCGGTAGCGGACCTCGACGACCCGGTCCTCCCACAGCGCTTCCGCGGCGGCGACCAGCCGCGGCACCGGGTCGGCTTCGCGGTACCAGCCGGGCGCGTCGAGGTGGAACCGCTGGCGGATGCGCAGCGACGCGTCCCGGTACGGCGTCGGCAACGCCGCCATCAGCTTCAGCTCGGCGGCGGCCACCTGCGCGCCCAGCCCCAGTTCGGCGGCCGGTTGCGGCAGGCCGGTGAGGAAGAGCGAACCCGCTTCGCCCGCCGTCAGGCCGGTCAGCCGGGTCCGGTAGCCGTCCATGAGCTGGTAACCGCCGTTCGGGCCGCCTTCGGCGTAGATCGGGACGCCCGCGGCGGCGAGCGCTTCGACGTCGCGGTACACCGTCCGCGCGGTCACGCCGAGCTCCGCCGCCAGCCGCGCGGCGCTCAGCCGCCCGCGGTTCTGCAGCAGCAACAGCAGGGACACCAGCCGGCTCGCGCGCACCCGGCGAAGTCTGCCAGGCACCACTGACAAAAGGTGTCAGTGGTGACGCCCCAAGCTCTCCGTCATGAACGACTTCGACTTCCTCCTCGGCTCCTGGACCGTGACGAACCGGCGGCTCGGCAAGCCGCTCGCGGGCAGCGACGACTGGACCGAGTTCCCCGGCACGACGACCTGCTGGTCCCTCTTCGACGGCAGCGGCAACATGGACGAAATCGCCTTCCCCACCCTCGGGTTCCGCGGCTGCACCCTCCGGCTCTTCGACGTCGAGCGCGAAGAGTGGTCGCTGTACTGGGCCAACAGCCGGGACGGCCGGCTCCAGCCGCCGGTCGTGGGCGCGTTCCAGGGCGGCCGCGGCGACTTCTACGGCGACGACACCCACGAAGGGACCCCCATCAAGGTGCACTACGCCTGGACCGGCACGACCACGTCCGCGCCGCGGTGGGAGCAGGGGTTCTCCGCGGACGGCGGGCGGACCTGGGAGTCCAACTGGGTCATGGAGTTCGCCCGCGCTTGACAACCGCGTCGCGCACCACGCACGTTGTTGCCGAAGACGCAACTTCGGAAGGGTGCCATGACGCACTACGACGTCATCGTCGTCGGGCTCGGCGGCATGGGCAGTGCCGCCGCGTACCGGCTGGGGCAGCGCGGGCAGCGGGTGCTCGGCATCGACCAGTTCGCGCCGGTGCACAACCGCGGGTCGAGCCACGGCGGTTCGCGCATCACGCGCCAGGCGTACCTCGAAGGTCCCGAATACGTGCCGCTCCTGCTGCGGGCGCACGAACTGTGGGCGGGCCTCGAACGCGACAGCGGGCGGCGGCTGTTCACCCGCTGCGGCGGCGTCATGGTCGGCACGGCCGATTCGCGGACGATCACCGGCAGCCTGGCCTCGGCGGCGGCCTTCGGCATCCCGCACGAACTCCTGGACGCGCGGGAGGTCCGGCGGCGGTTCCCGACCATGGCGCCGTCGCCGGACGAAGTCGCGCTGTACGAACCGGGAGCCGGGCTGGTCTCGCCCGAAGGCAGCGTCGCCGCACACCTGCAGCTCGCCGCGCGCAGCGGCGCCGAACTGCACCACGAGGAGAAGGTGTTCACCTGGAGCACCATGGCCGGCGGGGTGCGCGTCGGGACGTCGCACAACTACTACACGGCGGACCGGCTGGTGCTCTGCCCCGGCGCGTGGGCGGGGGAACTGCTGCGCGACTTCGGCGTCGCCTTCACCGTCCGGCGGCAGGTGCAGTACTGGTTCGCGCCGTCGGGCGGGGTCGCGCCGTTCCAGCGGCACCCCGTCTACATCTGGGAGGGCGACGGCTACACGTTCTACGGCTTCCCGGCGCACAACGCGCCCGCGGACGGCGTCAAGGTGGCGTTCCACAGCGGGGGCGGCGTGTGCACCCCCGATGGCATCGACCGCGAGGTGACCGGCGACGAGATCCACCGGATCGCGACGGCGGTGAAGCGGCATCTGCCGACGCTGCCCGGCGCCTTCCTCCGCGCGGCGACGTGCATGTACACCGACACCGCCGACGAGAGCTTCGTGCTCGCTCCGCACCCGGACGAAGAGCGGGTGGTGCTCGCCTGCGGCTTTTCCGGCCACGGCTTCAAGTTCGCGCCGGTGGTCGGCGAGGTGCTCGCGGACCTGGTGGTCGACGGCACCACCGCGCACCCGATCGCGCGGTTCGACCCGGCCCGGCTACTGACCTAGCAGCGTCGTCGCGAGGGCTTCGTGGTCGACGCCCGCGACGCCGTCCAGGACGTGCCACGGCGCGAGCCAGCCGGACGCGGCCAGCTCGTCGTACACCGCCGCGCACCGCCGCTGCAGGCCGTCGTCGGTTTCGAAGGCGTCGCGCTCCCGGTCGGTCTCGGTCACCGCCCGGCGTTCGGCGCGCTCGGCCGCCACCGCGGGCGCGACGCGCAGCAGCAGGTGCGCGTCCGGGCGGGGCAGCCCGAAGCGGTCGACTTCCAGCTCGTGCACCCACTTCACGACGTCGCCGGTCGCGTCCTGGCGCAGCCGCGCGGCGGCGTACGCGGCGTTGGAGGCGACGTACCGGTCGAGCAGCACGACGTCGTGGGTCTCGCGCAACGCGCGGATGTCGTCCGCGGCGCCGCTGCGGTCCAGCGCGTAGAGCACGGCCATGCCGTACACCGAGTCGGCGAGGTCGCCGTGCCCGCGGTGCAGCGCCTCCTTCACGAGGTCCGCGTGCACGCTCTTGCCGTAGCGCGGGAACGCCAGCGACGCCACGCTCGCGCCCTTGGCCCCCAGCGCCGCCGTCAGCCCGTCGGCCAGCGTGCGCTTGCCCGCGCCGTCGAGCCCTTCGATGACCACCAATCGACCCACGAGTGGTCACACTAGCGGTGGTGGACCGGCGGGCTCGGTGGAAGGGGATCGACGCCGAGCCCGCCGGTTCGTCTATGCGGTGTGCCGCCGCAGGTGGAAGACGTAGCCGGCGCCGCTGACCGCCAGCACGCCGACGAGGATCAGCAGCGGCACCCAGCCGGTGTCGTGGCTGGCGGCCGAAGGACCGCCGTCGCCGCGGGGCATCACCTGGGAGGTGGCGTCGTAGCCGCCGGCCTCGCCGTCGCGGGCGTAGGCCGAGCCGGGCAGCTTGTCCGCGTAGCGCGCGCCGACGGTCCGCTGGTAGTCGGCGACGGTGACCGCGGTCCCGCCGGCCAGCGGGGTGAGGTGGCCGTCCCGCACCGCGTACCAGGCGTCGACCTGGGGCTCGTGCAGCAACTGGGCTCCCGCGGGCAGCTGCCGGGCGTACGTGCCTTCGACGTCGCCCGAAGCGATGTTGCCCACCTGCCAGGCGCCGTCGTCGCCGCGCACCGACCAGAGCGTGGCGGTCCGGCCGTCGGAAGCCCGCGCCGGCACGGCGAAGTAGGCGAAGTCGCCGGGCGCCGCGCCCGGCTTGCCCACCACGAAGTCCGGCGACAGCTCGTAGACGGGGTAGGCGTCCGGCGCGATCCGCACCGTGACCGGGCCCCGGGCGTCGGGAGCCTGAGCGAAGAACCGGACCAGGGTGTCCTGGAGGTCCGCGGCCGCGGCCCGCGCGGCCACGGCGTCGGCGCTGCTGATGCCGGCGGACTGGGCCGCGCCTGACACCGGTGCCGTCATCAGCAGCGCCGCGCCGGTCAGCACGGCGAGCGCCAGCACTCGCCTGCTCATCGGGCGATCCCGGTGAGCGTGTGCGTCCAGGAGAACGACGAATTGTGCGTGTAGAAGCCGTACGTCGACCAGTTGTAGCGCTTGGCCGGCCCCGGATCGCCCCAGTACACCCAGTCTCCGCCGGAGTCGTAGCCGTAGAGGACGTGCGAGTGCCCGCCGCCCGAGCGGAAGCCGACCCGGGTCTCCACCGGCCGGTCGGCCGCGGTCTGCGCCCGGATCGCCGCGTAGGTGATGGGCCGGTCGAGGTAGCGGCCCGGCGAGCTGAAACCGAGCCGGGCGAAGGCGCGCTGCGGATCGGCGAGCGTGCCGGTGCGGTTGGCGCAGTCCTGGCCGGTCTCGCCGTGCGCGAGCTGGCAGAACTTCCGCTGGCTCAGCACGGCGCCGTGGTAGGCGGCGATGGTGTTGCCCGCGCCGGCCCAGCACCACTGGTTCTTCTGCTGGGCCTGCATCACGATCTGGTTGCGGTAGGTCGAAGGCACTCCGGGCGCGGCTCCGGCGGTGACCGGCGCGACCAGGCACATCATCAGGCTCAGAGCCAGTACGGCGTGAACCTGGCTCGACTTCACCAGCACGGACGGCCTCCTGCTCGAACGTGGGCGAACCAGCGGTGGTCACAACGGTGAACAACGTGGTCACCCGGAGCAAGAACGCCATCCGGAGGAACGGACCGTTCCGGGTCATAGCCGGAACGCGGAACAGTCACCCTGGCGAGGCCAACCACCCTGAACGGGGGTCGGCCAGGGCACTCTACGCTGCTAACGTGAACGTTCCGCGGTGTTCACGCCCAGCGCACACACTGGTCGGGTGAAGGGACGAGCGGTGGCACAAGACGGGAACCTCCCACTGATCATCGATGGCGCCCGCACGACCCGGGCATCGGTCGCCGAACTGCCGAAAGAGCTGACCGAGGCGCTCCGCACCGGCGAGTTCCACCACGCACTGAGACTGGCGATCGCCTACCGCGGCCTCTCGCTCGCCCGGCTGCGCGCGCACCTCGCGCTGCGCGGCGTCCAAATCGGACAGTCCACGCTGAGCTACTGGCAACGCGGGCTCCGCCAGCCCGAGGTGCCGAAGGCGCTCCCGGCGGTCCGGGCCCTGGAATCGGTCCTCCAGCTGCCCGCGGACGCCCTCGTGGTGCTGATCGGACCGCGACTGGTCCGCCGCGGCCACCAGCCGGCGGCGTCCTTCCACGACCTGCGTTCCGGTGACATGGGGTCGATCGTGGAGGACCTGCTGGCCGAACTCGGCGCGTACCCGTCGTCGAACCACTACAACGCCGACCTCGAGCTGCTGTCGGTGCACGACACGATCACGTTCGACGCGGAGCACCGCCAGGTCAGCCTGCGCACGCGGCTGGTGACGCGCGCCCGCCGCCACGGCCCGGACCGGTACCTGACGGTGTACAACGGCGATCCGGGCTGCCGGATCGACGACGTCGAGCTCATCACCGACGAGGGCTGCCGCGTCGGGCGGATGCGCCGCAACCCGGACGCGGACACGATGGCGACGGAGCTGCTGTTCGACCGCAAGCTCGCCGAGGGCGACATCCACGTGTTCTGCTTCGAGGTCCGCGACGATTCCGGGTCGGCGTCGCCGGGCTACTACCGGATGCTGCGCGACCGGTGCGCGAGCTACCTCGTCCAGCTCCGGTTCGACCGCAACGCCCTGCCGGCCCGGTGCACCCGCCAGGTCCGGGCGCGCGACGACGCCCTGCCGGTGGTGGCGGAGGAACTGGCGTGCGACATGGGCGGCGTCAGCAGCGCGTTCTTCAGCGACGCCGGGCCGGGGCTGGCCGGGGTCGCGGTGGAGTGGAACTAGCGGCACTTTCACGTGAAAGTGCCGCTCACCGGCCGCGGTGCTTGGCGCGCGACTTCGCTTTGGCGAGGGCACGGCGGCGGGCGGCTTCGGCGGCGGCACGGCGTTTGCGGGCCGCCTTGTTTTCGATCGCCCGCTCGGTAACCGCGTGCTTCAACGCCCGCTGGGCGGCGGTGCCGATGCCTTCGTCGTCGTGAGTCCGCTTCGGCCGCCGCTCGACGGGAACCGGCGGCGCCTCTCGGGCTTCGTCGGCGAGACGCACGAAGTCGCGTCCCGCGGCGAAGGCCGCCAGCTCGGCGTTGTTCGGCTCGGCACCGAAGACGTGCCGCGCGGCCCGCACCAGGCCGTCTTCGTGGATTTCGTAGACACCGACCCAGAACCGGCCGTCGTGGTACAGCGTGAACACCCCGTGCATCGGGAAACCTCCAGGCGTGACGGATCAGCCTGGCGCCACCGGTTTCCCTTGCGGGACAACGAGCCCGTGCGGACCGCCCGGACTACCTACCGGGCCGTGAGGTTCGTGAAGCCAAGAACGTTCATGAGGTTACGCGGGTCCGCCGCCGATGCCGAGCTCGTTTCCCTCGGGATCGCGGTAGATGATCTTGCGGACGCCGTTGTCGTAGGTCTCGCGGTCCGCGGGCTCGATGCCCCGCGCGGAGATCCCGGCGACGCGCTCGTCGAGGTCCTCGACGAAGAGGGTGTGCATGGCGAGGCCCGCGCGTTCGGGCCGCAGCACGAGGTAGACCGAGCCGTGCGGGGTGACTTCCCAGAGAACCTCGGTGTCGTGCACGACGAACGTCGGCGGGGAGCCGAAGAGGCGTTCGTACCAGGCGACCGCACCGGCGAAGTCACGGACGGCGATCCCGGCGAAGAGTTCGACGGTCACAGCACCTCGAATCCGTTGGCCTTCGCAGCTTCGGCTTGCCGCTCGTCGCGGGTGACGAAGGTGACCGGCTCGCCACCGGTGAGCTCGGCGGTGTCGTGCATGGCGACGGCGATGTGGATGGCATCCAGGGTGCGCACGGGGTAGTTCTCGGTGACCAGCCGCCGCGCGGCGGGAATGATCCGGTTCGGGTTGAACGGGATGAGCACCAGGTCCCCGTCCGGCGAGGCGAGGTGATCGAAGTGCGCCAGCACCGTCGCGGGATCGGGAATCCGGCCGGTCCGCTCGGCGGCCGTCATGGCACCGGCGAACTCGACGCGGGTGAAGTCGCTGCTCACGACCAGGGAATCGCCTTCGATCAGCAGCTTGCGGAACTTGTCGTGCTCCGGCTCGTCCGAAAGGTAGGCCGTGACCAGCGCGCTGGTGTCGACGTACAGCACGGTCACCACTCCCCTCGGGTCCAGTCGAGTGCTTCGCTCACAGCCGTGCCCCAGCCGCGGGACAGGTCTTCGATCTCGTCCAGGGTCGGCACGTGGGCCGGCGCCTCGACGTGCACGACCTTGCCTTCGGCGATCAGTCGCCGTTTCCATTCCGCTCGGGTTTCCGCCTTCGCCACAACGCCCCTCAACGCTTCCGTGACCAGGTCGTTCATGCTGCGCCCTTCGGCTTCGGCTCGCGCCTTCAGCCGGGCGTGCAGCTCGTCGTCGATCCTCGTGATCAACTGTTTCACCACCCCATGATAACACGCCACCCAATCGTGCTATCACTGTTCAGAGCGCAAAACAAAGGGCCGCCCCGAACACTTTCGGGGCGGCCCTCACCAGCGAAAACGCGGAAACCTCAGTACCGGTAGTGCTCCGGCTTGAACGGGCCCTCGACGTCCACGTCGATGTACTCGGCCTGCTCCTTCGTGAGCTTCGTCAGCTCCCCGCCCAGCGCGTCGAGGTGGATCTTCGCGACCTTCTCGTCGAGCTTCTTCGGCAGCCGGAACACCTCCTTGTCGTACTCCTCGTGCTTGGTGAACAGCTCGACCTGCGCGATCACCTGGTTGGAGAAGCTGTTCGACATCACGAACGACGGGTGCCCGGTCGCGTTGCCCAGGTTCAGCAGCCGGCCCTCGGACAGCACGATGATCGTGTTGCCGTTCGGGAAGATCCACTCGTCGACCTGCGGCTTGATGGTGATCTTCCGGATGCCCGGGTAGCGCTGCAGGCCCGCCATGTCGAGCTCGTTGTCGAAGTGGCCGATGTTGCCCAGGATCGCCTGGTGCTTCATCTTCGCCATGTGCTCGACCAGCACGACGTCCTTGTTGCCGGTCGTCGTGATGACGATGTCGGCCTCGGGCAGCGCGTTCTCCAGCGTGCGGACCTGGTAGCCGTCCATCGCCGCCTGCAGCGCGCAGATCGGGTCGATCTCGGTGACGATCACGCGCGCACCCTGGCCGCGCAGGGACTCCGCCGCGCCCTTGCCGACGTCGCCGTAGCCGCAGACCACCGCGACCTTGCCGCCGATCAGGACGTCGGTGCCGCGGTTGATGCCGTCGATCAGGGAGTGGCGGATGCCGTAGCGGTTGTCGAACTTCGACTTCGTCACGGCGTCGTTGACGTTGATCGCCGGGAACAGCAGCTCACCGGCCGCCGCGAGCTGGTAGAGCCGCAGGACGCCGGTCGTGGTCTCCTCGGTCACGCCGCGGATGCCCTCGCCGATCTTCGTCCACTTGCCCGTGTCGGCCGCGACCGAGGTGCGCAGCAGCTCGAGGAACACGCGGAACTCGTCCGAGGTGTTCTCGTCCGGGGTCGGCACGACGCCCGACTTCTCGTACTCGGTGCCCTTGTGCACCAGCATAGTGGCGTCACCGCCGTCGTCGAGGATCATGTTGGGACCCTCGCCGTCCCAGGTGAGCATGCGCTCGGTGCACCACCAGTACTCCTCGAGCGACTCGCCCTTCCAGGCGAAGACCGGGACGCCCTTGGGCTCCTCGGGCGTGCCGTGCGGGCCGACGACGATCGCGGCGGCCGCGTGGTCCTGCGTCGAGAAGATGTTGCAGGAGGCCCAGCGCACCTCCGCGCCCAGCGCGACCAGCGTCTCGATCAGCACCGCGGTCTGCACGGTCATGTGCAGCGAGCCCGACACGCGCGCCCCGCGCAGCGGGTAGACCTCCGCGTATTCACGCCGCAGCGCCATCAGTCCCGGCATCTCGTGCTCGGCGAGGCGGATCTCCTTGCGGCCGAACTCGGCGGCATCGAGGTCGGCGACGGCGAATTCGATGCCGTTGCGGGTCTCGTGCCGCTTCGCAACGCTTTCGGGGGGCATAGTGGCGATTCCTCCAAGACTCGATGACACCGGAACACTACCGTTGTCCGCTCGACCTTCCCTAGAGCGGTTAGGAGACCCTTACCGTGCCGATGCCCGGCCCGGACACCCGTGTCGTCGAAATCCGCGTCGCCGGCCTCGTGGGCACCAGCGGGGAAACACTGCTCGACGCGGTCGCGACCGTCGACGTCGCCGGCGACGGGCTGGGCCGGGTGATCCGCCCGGCCGACCGGCTGCGGCGGCCCGCGCCCGGGCCCGTGCTGCCGGCGCTCGGCCGGACGATCCCGCGGACCCTCGAAGGCTACCTGTGGCACGGCATGACGTCCGGCGGCGCCGCCAAGGCCACCTGGGCGCTGCTGTTCCCGTTCTCGCTGGCCAACGTCGCTTTCTGGATGCTGCCGCCGGTCCCGCCGGACCGCCGCTTCCCGCGCGTCCTCGGCGCCGTCTGCCGCGGCCTGCTGCGCGTCGGCGCCCTGCTGCTGACCATGCTGCTGATGGGCCAGCTCGCGGCGATCGCGCTCGACCTGTTCGCCACCCAGTGCCTCGCACCCGGCTCGGGCTGCCTGCCCGTGGTCCCCGACGTGCTCCGCACGGTTCCCGCGCGGATCGCGCTCGGCGTCGTCCCGCTGCTCGTCGTGATCTTCGTGCTGCACCGGATCTCGTCGGCGACCTGGGCGGTGCACGCCGACGGCGACCTGACCGGCGGGCCGCTGCGGATGCGCGCCGACCCGGAGACGCCGGCGCTGCGCTGCCTGCACACCGTCGCCGCGCTGGCCTCGGTCGCGTTGCTGCTGCTGGGCGGGCCGTTCCGGGTGCCGGGCGACACCTTCGGCCTGGTCGTCTGGATCGTCACGCTGGCCGTCGTGCTCGCGGTCGTCGTCGCGGCCGCGATCGGCGTCGACACCGGCCGGTTCGCCCGGCCCGGCGTGCTCGCCTTCGCGAGCCTGCTGGTCGTCCTGGCCGCGGTGCGGCTGCGCCCCGGCACCGGCCCGCTGCCGGGCACGAACGGCGTCGTCGAAGGCCTCGGCGCGGCGCTGGTCGTCGTCGCGGTGCTGTTCGCGCTGTTCCTGGCCCCGGCCGCGCTGCTGGCCCGGCCCGGCTGGCGGCACAAGCCGCGCCGGCTGCGCCCGTGGCTGGGCGGCTGGGCGGCCGCGCCGGTGCTCGCGCTGGCCGGGCTGCTCGGCGGCGGGTTCGGCGCCGGTCTCGCCGAAGCGCTCCGGCGGCTGTCCGGCGCGGAGCTGCTCCAGGTGCCCGACACGTACCTGCTGGTCACGGTGCTCTGGGGCGCCGGCCTCGCGCTGGCCGCGGTGCTCGCCGTGCTGGGCTTCGCGGTCGCCGTCCCGCTGCGCCGGCTGCGGCGGGGCGTCCCGGAGATCGTCGAGCTGATGGAGCACGACGAGCGCCAGGAGGCGCAGGCCGCGGCGGCGTGGGCGCGGTCGGCGTGGGAGCGGCGGCACCTGCACCACCTGGCGCTCGCGGTGGCGTCGGCGATGTCCGCGGGCGGTGCGGCGCTGCTGGTGCTGCGCTTCGGGTTCGGGCTGGTCCCCGGCTGGTTCAAGCCGCTGTCCGCGATCGGCGTGGTCGCGCTCGGCGCGCTGGCCGCCGGCCTGCTGCGCGTGGTCTACACGGCCGCGCGGACCCCGCAGCGCAGCCGCCACCTCGGCGCGCTGGCCGACCTGGTCTGCTTCTGGCCGCGGGCGGCGCACCCGACGGTTCCGCCGTGCTACGCGCTGAAGGTCGTCCCGGAACTGGCCGCGCGGGCCCGCGAGCACCTCGCCGAACCGGGGACGCGCGTGGTGCTCTCCGGCTACAACCTCGGCAGCCTGCTCACGGTCATGGCGGCCGCCCGGCTCGCGGCCGAACTGCCGGCGGCGGACCTCGAACGCGTCGGCGTGCTCACCGCCGGCTCCCCGCTGCAGTGGGGGTACCAGCGGGCGTTCCCGGCGCTGCTGCCGCAGGAGGCTCTCGAGACGCTCTTCGCCGACCTGGACGGCCGCTGGCGGGCGCTGTGCCGCGGCACCGACATCTTCGGCGGCGGTGTGACGACGTGGCGCCACGAAGTCTCCGACCGGCAGCTCTTCGGCGTCGGGTTCCAGCCCGAAGGCGGCTCCGGGCCGTTGAAGGCCCGCGCCGACGAGAACGGCGTCCTCATCCTCGGCGGCGACCACTGGCTGCCGGACCCGCTGCGCGGCCCGACCGGGCGGCACCGCTGGGCCCCGGGGGTGCTCCGGCACCAGGACTACGTGGTCGACGCGGAGTGGGACCGCGCCGTCGCGATGGCCGCCGGCCTCGGCAAACCTTCCGGTGGCGAGCAGGGTCTGCTCTTCGGCGACTTCCCCGGAAAGCCGTGAAGGCCACCTCGAGGAACTTGTAGTTCCTGAAGGCGGCCTTCACGGCACTTCGACCAGGCTTACTCGGAAGCCTTGCGACGGAACTTCAGCAGCGCGAGCAGACCGCCACCGGCGACCAGCAGCAGGGCCGCGATCCAGATCAGCCAGCTGTTGTCGAACCCGGTGTTGGCCAGGCCGCCACCGGTACCGGACTCGTTGCCCGCGGGGACGGCGGCCGGCGCGGTGGTGCTGGTCGGCGCGACCGTCTCCGAGGACGCCGGGGCGCTCGGCTTCGTGGTCTCGGTCGGCTTCGTCGGCCGGGTCGGGGCCGTGGTGGTCTCAGTCGGCTTCTCGGTCTTCGTGCCGCACAGGTACCACTTCTCGATGTCGGCCTGACGCCCGTTGCGGCTGAACGGCGCGCGCAGGTCGTTCCACGGCGCGGCCTTCTCGAGGCCGCGGGCACCCGGGGTGTAGTCGTTGAAGCCGTCGTCGCCACCGATGACGACGATGCGCTTGACCGTCACGCCCTCGTGGACCTTCGAGATGTTGAGGCGGTTCTTGACGATCTTGAAGTCGACGTCGCTCTGGCTGAGGTCGGTGCCCTCGGCGCACGGCGTCGCCTTGCCCGGCGTGGGGTGCGGGCGGTTGTCGTCGCTGTGGCAGGCCAGCGCGGAGCCGGCGGTGCCGATGAGGGCAGCGGTGGTCAGCGCCATGACCGCAACGGCGCCGCGGAAGGTACGTCTGCGCATAGAGGAACTCCTGTACCGGCGGGGAGACAGCACTTGCGAAATCTGTGGTCGCGGCACCACTGAGCGTGTAACCACACTGCTGTAATTCACCCGTCAGTGGCACGCGGAGGATCGAAAGGTATCGCACGTCACTCGACCCTTTACGCGGGGTCCCCCTTTGGGCGCGCAGAGCAAGATCCTTTTAACTCGTTCGTGACCGGCTGTTCCGTACCATGCGCACGCGAAAGCCCCGCCGACCTGCGCAATCCGGTCGACGGGGCCTTCTCGTGCGGATCAGGCGTCGGGCGTCTTGACGGGGTCGCCGGTCCCGTCGGCCTGCCGCTTGCCGAGCAGCGAATGACGGCGGCTGTAGGCGAAGTAGATGACCACGCCCAGCACCATCCAGGCGACGAACCGCAGCCAGGTCAGCACGGTCAGGTTCAGCATCAGCCACACGCAGGCCAGGATCGCCAGGATCGGGATGACCGGCATCAGCGGCACCTTGAACGCGCGGGGCAGGTCCGGGCGCGTCCGGCGCAGGACGATCACCCCCGCCGAGACGAGCACGAAGGCGAACAGCGTGCCGACGTTGACCATCTCTTCGAGCTTGTCCGCCGGGAAGAACCCGGCCGCGAGCGCGACCAGGCCGCCGACGATGAGGGTCGCGCCCTTCGGCGTCCCGTGCTCGCCGGTCTTCGCCAGCCCGCGGGGCATCAGGCCGTCGCGCGACATCGCGAAGATGATCCGGACCTGGCCCAGCATCAGCACCATGACGACGGTGGTCAGGCCGGCCAGCGCGCCGAAGGAGATGATGTTGGCCGCCCAGTCGACGCCGTTGTCGGAGAACGCCGTGGCGAGGGTCTTGTGGCTGCCGTCGCCCGCGTCGGTGGCCAGCTTCTTGTAGTTCGTCATGCCGACGACCACCAGCGACACCGCGACGTAGAGCACCGTGACGATGGCCAGCGAGCCCATGATGCCGCGCGGCACGGCCTTCTGCGGGTTCTTCGTCTCCTCGGCGGTGGTCGCGACGATGTCGAAGCCGATGAACGCGAAGAACACCAGCGACGCGCCGGCGAGCAGGCCGAACACGCCGAACGAGCTGCTCGCGCCGCCCGCGATCAGCGAGAAGAGCGACTGGTCGACGCCGGTCTGGCCGGCCCCGCCGGTCTCGCCCGGCGGGATGTACGGCGTGTAGTTGGCGCCCTTGATGTAGAAGATGCCGAGGATGATCACGAACAGCACGACGGCGACCTTGACGCCGGTGATCACCATCGACACCCGCGACGACAGCTTCGTGCCCAGCACCAGCAGCGTCGTCAGGATCGCGACGACGAGCAGCGCGCCCCAGTCGACGGTCACGCCGCCGACGGCGAACGTCGTCGTGGTGCCCTTGCCGAAGAGGTAGCCGAGCACCGTCTCGAGGTAGACCGACCAGCCCTTGGCCACCGCGGCGGCGCCGACGGCGAGCTCGAGGATCAGGTCCCAGCCGATGATCCACGCCATGAACTCGCCGAAGGTGGCGTAGGAGAACGTGTACGCGCTGCCCGCGACCGGCACGGTCGACGCGAATTCCGCGTAGCAGAGCGCCGCGAGGGCGCACGCGATCGCCGCGAACACGAACGCCAGCGACACCGACGGCCCGGCGTAGTCACCGGCGGTGCGCGCGGTCAGCGTGAAGATCCCGGCGCCGATGACGACGGCGACGCCGAACACCGTGAGGTCCCAGGCACTGAGGTTCCGCCGGAGCTTGGTGTCCGGCTCATCAGTGTCCGAAATGGACTGTTCGATCGATTTAGTGCGCCACAATCCCGTTCCGGGCACCGTTGACCTCCTGCGGCTGAACTGCGTTTATCGCGGTACGTCACCCTAACGGGTCACGTCCGTGACGGCTCGCCGAACGCCCGGAAGTGGATCTTGAAGCTACTTCGCCAGGCTGCGGTCGAGGTCCGGCTCGAGGTAGATCAGCTTCGCGACCGGCACCTTGGCGCGGACGCGGGCCTCGGCGTCGTCGATGGCCGTGGCCAGCTCGGCCGTGTCGAGCCCCGGCACCATCGCCAGCTTGGCCGCGACGAGCAGCTCGTCCGGCCCCAGGTACTGGGTGCGGATGTGGATGACGCGCTCGACCTTCCCGGCGGCGAGCTCGTCGACGATGACCGCGAGCACCTGTGCGGTGACGCCTTCACCGATGAGCAGGCTCTTCATCTCGACGATCAGGATGATCGCGATGACCCCGAGCAGCGCGCCGATGGCGAGGGTGCCGATGCCGTCCCAGACCGGGTCGCCGGTCGCGACCGCGAGCCCGACGCCGGCGAGCGCGAAGACGAGGCCGAGCAGCGCGCCGGCGTCCTCCAGCAGCACGACGGGCAGCTCGGGTTCCTTGGCCTGCCGGATGAAGCCCCACCAGCCGGCGTCGCCCTTGATCTTCTTCGACTCGGTGATCGCGGTGTAGAAGCTGTAGCCCTCCAGGCACAGCGCGACGACCAGGATCACCACCGCGACGATCGGCGATTCGAGCGGCTCGGGGTGGCCGATCTTGTGGATGCCTTCGTAGATCGCGAAGGCGGAGCCCAGGCTGAAGAGCATCAGGGCGACGATGAAGGAGTAGAAGTACCGGTCGCGGCCGTAGCCGAACGGGTGCTCCTGGTCCGCCTCCCGCTTCGACGTCTTCTGCCCGAGCAGCAGCAGGCCCTGGTTCGAGGTGTCGGCCAGCGAGTGCACCGACTCGGCCAGCATCGACGACGACCCGGTGACGAGGAAGCCGGCGAACTTCGCGACCGCGATCCCGGCGTTCGCCCCGAGGGCCGCGATGATCGCCTTGGTTCCGCCTCCAGCTGACACGACCGCTCCCCTGCCGACGTTCCCGAATTGCCGGGTTGGAGCCTAGAGGACCCGCCTCGGGTCCCGCCGCACCGCCCGGTTTTGTCGGACCCCTTCGCTACGGTGGCCGTTCCGGTACTCGGGAGGGCGGACATGGCTCACTTCGGCGTGCTCGGGCCGCTCGCCATCGAGTGTCCGCCCGGGCACTGGGTCGCGTTGCGGGGCGAGCGGCAGCGCACGCTGCTGGCCGTGCTGCTGGTCAACGCCAACCAGCACGTCCACGTCGACGTGCTGGTCGAAGCGCTGTGGCCGGGCGGGCCGCCGAAGTCCCACACCTCCAACCTGCACACCTACCTCTCCCGGCTGCGCGAGCGGATCGACGGCCTCCGCGTCGAGCACGGGCCGCTCGGCTACCGGCTGCACGTCGAGCCGGGCGAGCTCGACCTGCTCGGCTTCCGGTCGGCCGCCGCCGAGGGGAAGCGGGCCGCGGACGCCGTCGAAGCCGCCGGGCACTACCGGCGGGCGCTCGCGCAGTGGCGGGGGCCGGTGCTGGCGGGGCTGCACGTGCCGCGGCTCGACGCCGACGTCGCGCGGCTGGAGTCCGAGCGGCTCGCCGTGTTCGAAGACTGCGTCGACGCCGAGCTCACCGCCGGGCGGCACGGGGAGCTGACCGGCGAGCTGCAGGCCATGATCACCGAACACCCGCTGCGCGAACGGCTCGCCGCGCAGCTGATGATCGCGCTCCACCGGGCCGGGCGGCAGGGCGACGCGCTCGAGGTCTACCGGCGGTTGCGGACCACCCTGATCGAAGAGCTCGGCGTCGAACCCGGCGCGGAGGCCCGGCGGGTGCACGCGGCCGTCCTGCGCGGCGAAGACCCGGTGCCGCGGCTGCCGCCGCCGGTCTGGCCGGTGTGCCAGCTGCCGCCGGACATCGGGGACTTCACCGGCCGCGAAGCCGAGCTCGCCGAGCTGACCGGTGTGCTGGGCGACGACCGCGGCGTCCCCGTCGCCGTGCTCAGCGGCGAACCGGGCGCGGGCAAGAGCACCCTGGCCGTGCGCGCCGCGCATCGGCTGCGGGCGCGCTTCCCGGACGGGCAGCTGTACGTCCCGCTCGCCGGCCGCGACATCGGCGACGTGCTGGCCGACCTCCTGCGCGCGCTCGGCGTGCCCGGCCCCGCGGTGCCGGACGACGTCCGGGCGCGCGCGGCGGTGTTCCGCGGCCGGCTCACCGACCGGCGGGTGCTGGTGGTGCTCGACGACGCCGCGGACCCCGGGCACGTCCGCGCGCTGCTGCCGGGGACGCCGGGGTGCGCGGTGCTCGTGACGAGCCGGCGCCGGCTGAGCGGGCTCGCCGGGGCGCACCGGCTGCCGCTCGGGCCGTTGTCCGGCGCCGACGCCGTCGAGCTGCTGAACCGGCTCGCCGGGGCGCGGGTCGCCCGGGAGCGGGCCGACGCCGAGCGGATCATCGCGGCGTGCGCGCGGCTGCCGCTGGCCCTGCGGATCGCCGGCAGCAGGCTGGCCATCCGCCCGCACCTGCGGCTCGGCGAGCTGGCCGGCCGCCTCGAAGACGAAGTCCGACGGCTCGACGAGCTGACCGTCAGCGACCTGGCCGTCCGCAGCAGCATCGCGTTGAGCTACGAAGGCCTCCGGCCGCCCGCGCGGCGCGCGTTCCGGCTGCTCGGCCGCTGCCGCCTCGCCGACCTCCCGGCCTGGGCGGTGACGACGCTGATCGGCGCCCCGGAGGCCGACGAAGCCGTCGAAGAGCTCGTCGAGGCGAGCCTGCTGGAGGCGCGCGGCGCGGACCCGGCCGGCGAGGGCCGCTACCGGATGCACGACCTCGTCCGGCTGTACGCGGCGGAGCTCGCCGAAGACACCGGCGGCCTCCGGACGGTGCTGTCGGCGACACTCGCCCTCGCCGACGCGGCCGCGGCCCGCCTGCCGCGCACGGTGCCGATGCCACCGCCGGCCGCTTCGCAGCTTCCCCAGCCGTTGCCCGGCGAGCTGGTGGCGCGGCTGCTGGCGCGCCCGGACGACTGGTTCGCCGCCGAGCGCGCGAACCTCGTCCTGCTGATCGGGTGGCTGCCCGCCCCGGACGCGGTGCGGTTGCTGGACAAGCTGAGCGTGTACTTGTACCTGCACGGCCAGTACGCGGAGATGCGCGCGGCGTACGAAACGGTGCTCGCCGCGACGGACGACCCGGCGGTCGCGCTGCTCGCCGAGGCGAACCTCGCGCTGTTGCGCCACGAACGCGGTCAGTACGAGGAGGCCGCGGCCGCGTACCGCCAATGCGCGAAGGAGCTGGAAGCGCGTGGCGAACACCGCACCCACGCGTGGGTGACGGCCAACCTGGCCCACTGCCTGATCGGGCTCGGCGACGCCGAAGAAGCCTTGGCGACGGCGGCCCACGCGCGCGAACTGTTCACAGTGGACGGTCAACCGGAGCCGCTCCGCGTGCGCTCGGCGGAATCGGCGGCCCTCCTGCGGCTCGGCCGGGTGGCGGAAGCACGCGACGTCGACCGCATCGCACTGGCAGCGGCCCGCGAAACCGGCGACGCACGACAGATCGGCACGGCCCTGCACGGCTTGGCGTGGTCCTCGCTCCTGACCGGCGACGACGTCCAGGCGGCCGCGGCGATCGCGGAAGGGGTGGACCACTTGCGCCCGACACCGGCCCGTTCGGAGCTGGCGAAGTCGTTGCGCACCCTCGGCGCGATCTCCGCGGCAACGGGCGACCGCGACGGCGCGATGGCGGCGTTCGGAGAAGCCCGAGAGCTGGCAAGGGAACTGGACGAGCGGCCACGCGAGCTGTCCTGCACCCGGGCACTGGCCGCGGGCTGGATCGGCGAAGGCCGCGCGGCGCAGGCGATCCCGGTCCTGCGGCAGTGCTTGACGGAATTCCGCGAGATGGGCGGCCGCTCCGCGACAGGGCTGACGTGGCTCGTGCTGAGCCGAGCCTGCGACGCCGTCGGCGACGAGGTGGGCGCGGCAGAGGCGGCGGCGGAAGCGGAGCAGCACACCGACCCCCGCGACGCCAGCGCGGCAGCGCTGAGGCGGGCATTGCTGGCGCTTACCGAGCGGGTCTGAGCCAGGGCGGCCGGCCTGGCGGGGCGCAGCTGCCGCTCTTGCGGCCCGGTCGGCGCCGGTCGGTTGCCCAGCCGGTGCCTGCCCAGCTGCGCCACCAGACTCCCGCCCAGCCGATGCTCGCCCCTCGAAAGCACCGCCTGGCTCACCGGCCAGCCGATGTCCACACCCCCGGCAGCATCGCCAGACCTTCCCCCGGCCGACGCTCGCCCCGCGCCGGGGTACCAGCCCCGACTGCGGCGGCAGGACCACTGACCGGCCGGCACAGGCCCGCTGGACTCCCCAATCGGCTGGTGCTCCCCGCCCGTGGTCTCCACTGACCAGCGCGGGCTCTCCAACCCAAAGGCCGGCACGCCCCTCCGCCAGGCCCCCGCCCAACCACCGGTCGCCCCAGCAGCACCGCCAGACTTCCCCCCCGGCCGAAGCTCGCCCCCAAAGTCCTGCCCGGCGCCCCTCCGGCCGTTGTGCGCCCCCAGCAGCACCGCCTGCCCCCCGCCCGGCCGATGCCCGCCCCCAAAGCCCCAGCCAGGCCCCTCCGGCCGAACACACGCCCCGGCCAACACCACCCGCCCCCGTCCAACCAACGCTCGCCCCCAGCGGCACCGGCCAGACCCCCGCCCAGCCGATGCCCGCACCCGCAGCACCGCCGTCCCCTCCCCCTCAGGACCGCGCCCCCGAGTCCTCCCCGGCTCGGCTGCGCGTTCCCTCTGGGCCGGGTGGTGCCGCCCCCTCGCGGCACCACCTCCACGCCCACGGGCGCCGGGCAGGGATCTGACCGGCGCCACCCCCAGCGGACCGGCAGCGCGCGCCAGCGCACCAGGGTCCCCCCGTTGGGTCGATAGTTGCCGACGCCGCCACACGGAACGCACACAAAACGGCGGAGGCCCCTCGGGAATCCCGAGAGGCCTCCGAACCGAGCCGAACGCGAAGTCAGTCTTCGCAGGTACCCGCGGTCGCGCGGAAAAGCTGCGCCCGCGCGCCGTCCAGCGGACGCACCCGGACCGGCGGGTCCGCCGCCGGAAGCCACACCGACTGGCCGCGCCGTAGCTCCACCTTCTCGCCGTCATCGGCCGTCACCAGCAGGTCACCGGCCGTGCACAACAGGATCTGGGGGCCGACGCTGTCTACCGAAATCTCGTCGTCCTGCCCCGCTGCCCACTCGACGCGCGACAGCTCGAACTCCGGCGCGTCCGTGCGGTACACCGACAGGCGCTCCCCGCCGTCGCCGCACTGGACCGGCATCTCGCCGCACGCGAAGTCGACCACGCGCAGGAGCTCGGGGACGTCCACGTGCTTCGGGGTCAGGCCGCACCGCAGGATGTTGTCCGAGTTCGCCAGGATCTCCACGGCCGTGCCGTGCAGGTACAGGTGCAGGTTGCCGGCCGGCAGGTAGATCGCCTCGCCCGCGCGCAACGTCAGCCGGTTCAGCAGCAACGCCGCCAGCACGCCCGCGTCACGCGGGTGCGCCTCCCCGAGCTCCAGGATGGTCCGGCACTCGACCGCGAACTCGCCGTGCTCCTGGACGTGCCGGACGCACGCGTCGAGCACCTCCGGCAGCAGCGAGTCGAGCGACGCCTGCGGCAGCGTGATCCACGTCGTGAACAGCGCCCGCAGCCCGGACGGGTCCGGCTGCGCCTCGAGCAGCCCGGTGTACTTCGCCAGCCCCGGCGTCTCGATCGCCTTGAGCAGCTTCACCGTGCGGTCCGGAGCGCGGAACCCGGCCAGCGCGTGGAACTCCGTCAGCGCGCAGACCAGCTCCGGCTTCGCCGTCGGGTCCGGGTAGTTGCGGTTCGAGGCGTCCCGCGGGATGCCCAGCCGCTCCTCGCGGGCGTGCCCCTCCGCGGCCTGCGCCGCCGACGGGTGCGCCTGCATCGACAGCGGTTCCTCCGCCGCGAGGATCTTCAACAGGAACGGGAGCCGCCCGCCCCACCGCTTCGCGCACTTCTCGCCGAGCTGCGTCACCGGGTCGGCGTCCACCAGCTCCAGCAGGCTTCGCTCGGTGCCGTCCGGGCCGATCACGTGCGACGGGTCGCCCGGGTGGGCACCCATCCACAGCTCGGCCTCGGGGTGCGGCGCGGGTACCGGGCGGCCCAGCAGCTCGGGGATCGCCGTCCGCGATCCCCAGGCGTAGGGCCGCACCGCGTTGCGCAGCAGCTCCACTGTCACCTCAACTCCACTCCTTCGGCACCGGCCGGGGCCGGTGCTCGGCGGGTCTCACGCCGTCGCGGGCGCGTAGCGGCCTGCGCCGCCGATGCTGCCCGCCGCCAGCCCGAGGTAGACCGCCGCCAGTTCGAACCGCAGCGCCAGCACCGCGGCCCGCACGATTTCGTCGGCCTCGATCTCCTCGGCCGGGGCGATGACGTCCGCACCCGGCAGCAGGTCCTCGGCCTGGTACCGCGCCGCGTCCGTCGCCGGACCGGTGCGCACCGAGAGCAGCAGCACCCGGGTGGGGATGTCACCAGAGGGATCGTCCGGATCAGCGAAGATGTCACGCTCGGAGCCCCCCGATTGCGCCGCTCGCCGCAATGCGGGCCGCGCCAGGGCCTGACGATAGTCCTCGACGTCGCAGACCATGGCCGCGTGCGCGGCGAAGGCGTGCGCCGCGTGCTCGCCCACGGCGACCGCGACCGGGTCCAGCCCCCACAGCAGCGGCACCCGGTCGGCGACCCGCAGCGCGAGCGCCTTCGCCGGGTTCGCGAACGACTCCCGGGCCAGGTAGTCCTTCTCGGCCTCCAGGTCGAGCTGGTCGGCCAGCACCTGGACGTCGGAGATCAGCAGTCCCAGCGCGTTCGCCGTGAGCAGCCCGGCGGCCAGGCCGCGCGGGAACGCCAGCTCGGGCGGCACCGGGACGCGCGGTGCCAGCAGCACACCCTTGCCCGCCACCGCGGCCGCCACCGGGCCCTCCGCGGGCGCGGACAGCACCACCGAAGCGCCGTAGCGGGCAGCGCGCTCCAGCGACGCGGCGAGCTCGCGGTCGCCGGGGTCGTCGGTGTGCGCGAAAACGACGTCGAGCGCGCCGATCCAGCTCGGCACGACCTCGGCGACGACCACCGGGACCGGGCACGAAGGCGTCAGGAGGGCGGCCAGCAGCCGCGTGAGCGTGCGGGACACGCCCGGCCGGTCGATGAGCACGACGGCACGCGGGCGGCCCATGTCGAGCCGCTCGGACAGCTCCAGCTCGGCGGCGAGCTCGGCGGTCGCCCGCACCTGGGCGCCGGCCATCGCGGCGGCCCGCAGCAGCCCCGCGCTGTCGGCCTCGGCCAGCCGCGCCGGGTCGTCGAGCAGGGTGTCGTCAAGCACTGTCGGCATCGGAAGTTCCGTTGGTGCCCGGTTGTGTCGCCTCGTCGAGGAGCAGCACCGGGATCCCGTCACGCACCGGGTACACCCGGCCGCACTCGGTGCACGTCAGCGCGTCGGCCTCGGGATCGTCCGGTGCGCCGGGGCGCAACGGGGCGTGATCCGGCGACGGGCACGCCAAGATCTCGAGGAGCTGGGCGTCGAGCGTGATGGCCATGGTTCCTCCATACCACGCGGGGCACTGTGCTGAAGAGCACTTCAGGACACAGTTCGGCCCCTAGGCACCCTTCTTAGGGGGTGGGGTCAGTTGCGGATGATCGCGAGCACTTCGTCCACCAGGCCCTGCACGGCCTCGGCGTTCGCGGCCTCGACGTTCAGGCGGAGCAGCGGTTCGGTGTTCGACGGGCGCAGGTTGAACCAGGCGCCACCCGGCAGCTGCACGGTGAGGCCGTCCAGCTCGTCGATCTCGACACCGGAGCGGGCGCCGAAGGCGTCCTTGACGGCCATCATCTTGGCGACCTGGTCGTCGACCGTGGAGTTGATCTCACCCGAGGCCGCGTAGCGCGAGTACGCGCTGGTCAGCTCCGAGAGCGGGCCGTTCTGCTCGCCGAGGGCGGCGAGGACGTGCAGCGCCGCCAGCATGCCGGTGTCGGCGCGCCAGAAGTCGCGGAAGTAGTAGTGCGCGGAGTGCTCGCCGCCGAAGATGGCGCCGGTGCGGGCCATCTCGGCCTTGATGAACGAGTGGCCGACGCGGGTGCGGACCGGCTTGCCGCCGTGCTCGGCGACGATCTCCGGCACGCCCTTGGACGTGATCAGGTTGTGGATGATCGTGCCGCCCGGGTCCTTCGCCAGCTCGCGGACGGCGACCAGCGCGGTGATCGCGCTCGGCGAAACCGGCTCGCCGCGCTCGTCGACGATGAAGCAGCGGTCCGCGTCGCCGTCGAACGCGACGCCGGCGTCCGCGCCGACCTCGCGCACCTTCGCCTGCAGGTCGACGATGTTCTTCGGGTCGAGCGGGTTGGCCTCGTGGTTCGGGAAGGTGCCGTCGAGCTCGAAGTACATCGGCACGATGTCGATGGGCAGCCCGGCGAACACTGTCGGGACGGTGTGCCCGCCCATGCCGTTGCCCGCGTCGACGACGATCTTCAGCGGCCGGCTGCCGGACAGGTCGACCAGGTTGCGCAGGTAGGCGGCGTAGTCGGCGAGGACGTCCCGCTCGGTCACCGAACCGCGCTGGCCCTCGAACCCGGGGACGCCCTGCTCGACGGTGTCGCGGATCTCGGCGAGCCCGGTGTCCTGGCCGACCGGGGACGCGCCGGCGCGGCACAGCTTGATGCCGTTGTACTTGGCCGGGTTGTGGCTGGCGGTGAACATCGCGCCCGGCAGGTTGAGCGAGCCCGACGCGAAGTACAGCTGGTCGGTGCTGGCCAGGCCGATGCTGACGACGTCGAGGCCCTGCGAGGTGACGCCCTCGGCGAAGGCCGCGGACAGCTGCGGCGAGGAGTCGCGCATGTCGTGGCCGATCACCACCGACGGCGCCTCGGGCTTGATGAGCAGGGCGAATGCGGCGCCGAAGTCGCGGACGAGGTCCGCGTCGAGCTGCTCGCCGACCACGCCGCGAATGTCGTAGGCCTTCACGATGCCCGAAAGGTCTGACACGCCGTCTCCCCGCGATTAGTCGTCCTGGCGCCCGCTGCGCCGCGCGGAAAGCCTACCGGCGGTGGTGGTGGGCGACGCGCTCAGGCGCGGCCGGGGAGGACACGCAGGTGGCCGCGGCGCCCGGACGGGCCCTCCGGCTCGGGCGCGGGAGCCGGTTTGTCGGAGCGGCCGGCCTCGCGCACGGCCTCGGCCAGCGCCGTCAGCTCGTCCGCCGACGGGTCCGGCGCGGCGAAGGCGCCTTCGTGCCGGACGACTTCCCAGCCCTTGGGGACGGTCAGCCGCAGCGCGTGGGCTTCGCAGAGGTCGTAGGAGTGCGGCTCGGAAGCGGTGGCCAGGGGGCCGACGACGGCGGTGGAGTCGCTGTAGGCATACGTCAGCGTGGCCACAGCCGGCTCGAGACAGCCGGTACGCGAACACTTCCGTACGTTCCGCACGATCCGAAACGATAGCGCGTCGCCGCAAGCTAGTAGGAGCGACACGCGCTGGGACGTGCCGACCGCATAGACTTCCGGGGTGGCGACGGCTCGTGACTACCGACAGCGGCGGCGCCTGCGAAGGGACCGGCACGGCCGGGGCCTGCGCGGGACGCTGTACCCGGCGACCCTGCCCGCCGCCGCGAGCCGCGCGGAACGCTTCGACGCGCTGGTCCTGGACGCGCTCGAACCGATCGAGGCCCGCTGGCGCCACGAGCTGACGAAGCTCGACGTGGCGGTGGACGACGTCCCGGAGATCCGCGAGAACGGCCACTCCCCGGCGGACGGCGTCCTGCACGACGGCGCGGTGCCGCTGTCGCGCCTGGTCCCGGCGGGCGTGGACCGCACGGGCCTGCCGACGCGCGCCCGGATCGTGCTGTACCGGCGGCCGCTGGAGGCGCGGGCGAAGGACCCGTCGGAGCTGGCCGAGCTGGTGCACGACGTGCTGGTCGAGCAGGTGGCCGGCTACCTGGGCGTGGAACCGGACGTCATCGAAGGCGAGTGACCTACCGGACCGGTCCCCGCTCGTCGACGGAGTGCGTGGGCTCGCCCAGGAACGCGTCGGCGGGCAGCTCGCCGAAGCCGACGTTGAACGTGTCCAGCCAGTACGACCAGTCCTGCCTGCCCGCCGCGCTGCTGAAGCGGTAGTTGAGCCGCCAGCGCACCCACTCGCCCGGCGCGAGCTTCACCGCAGGCGGGCGCCGCTCGCGGGGCGGGAGGCCGAACAGCTCGCCGACCCGGGGCAGCACCCGCAGCCGGCCGTCCGCTTCCCGCAGGTCCACAGCCACGTCCCGGAGGTTCTCCACCGACGCGACCGGCGCGAACCCGTCCTCTTCACGCATCCGCACCACGTGCGCGACCCGGCCCGGCAACGCGGGCAGCGCGAAGCCGGCCGGGGCCGCGTTCCGGACCGCCGCGGCCGGGCCACCGCGCGAGTGCTTCGTCCACGACACGCGGACCCATTGCGCGGTGATCGTCACGGGCGGCGCCGGGCCGGGACCGCCGTCAACAGGGTGAACAGGACCGCCGCCAGCTGGGCCAGCAGGAGCAGGTTCCGTTCCGTGCCCGGGTACTCCACCGTCACCTCGGACGACGCCGGCGGCACCGACACCGCCACCTGGTGGCCCCAGGCCGGCACGATCGGGACGCTCTTGCCGCCCACCGCGGCCTTCCAGCCCGCTTCCTGCTCCGCCGCCAGCACCAGCAGCCGGCCGGTCGGGCCGTCCGACACCCGGACGCGCACGTCCGGGAGACCGGCCTGCACCGGGGCCACGCCCGGGGCCAGGCCCGGGGCGCCGCCGCCGGTGACCGCCGCCTTCGCCTGCTCCGGCGAGATCAGGATCACCTGGCCCGCCGGCGCGAGCAGGCGGAGCACGCCCCGCCCGTCCGACGTCGGGGCGGCCACCGACACCAGGTCCTTCGCCAGCGGCGGGTAAGCCCGCGGGTCCGCTCCCGGCGGCAGCACCACGTACTCCACGCCGGCGGCGGCCGCGGCCGCGAACGTGCGCTGGACGGCCGCCGCGTCGCCCTGGCCGAGGTCGTGGCGCCACGCGGCCAGGCGGGCCGGGGTGCCGGGGGTCGGGGCCAGTTCGTCGTCGCCGTAGTGGGGCAGCCGGCCGCCGATCTGGCGGGTCGTGTCGGCCGCCAGGTCGAGCACCGACCGGCCGGACGCCGAGATCTCCGCCGCGACTTCGGGTGCCAGCGCGGGCCGCGGCCCGGCGCGGAGCGGGCCCTGGCCGCCGACGGCGACGGCGCCGCCCGCCAGAGCCAGGAACACGACGACCCCGGCCACCGCCATCACCTGCGGCAGCCACGGCGACGGCACCCCGGCCGAACCGCCGCGCTGCCACGACCCGAGCACGACCCACAGCAGCCCGGCGCCGACGATCAGCAGCGGGACGCCCGCGTAGCCGTGCGCCGCCGCGCCGCCCTGCATCGGCGCCGCCGTCACCAGCCGCACCAGGACCAGCCCGCCCGCGCCCAGCGCCGCCAGCGCGAGCCCGCCCGCGGCGAGCTTCGTCGGGCGCACGACCACCGCCACGAGGGCCGCGGCGATCACCGCGACGCCGATCGGCCACGCGCCCGGCCCGCCGGGGTCGAGGCCGGCCAGGTCGGTGCCGGACACCGCAGCGGCCGCGCCGCCAAGACCCTGCACGAGCAGCTCCGGGTGCCGCAGCAGCACGGTCGGCCACGGCAGCAGCAGCGCCAGCGGCAGCAGCACCACGATGCCGACCGACGCGATCCGCCGGGCCAGCCCGGTCGGCGCGGGCAGCACGACGAACCCGATCAGCAGCCCGGCGAGCGCGAGCCCGTGCGCCAGCGGGGAAAACGCGCCGAGCAGCGCCACCCCGAACGCCGAGAGTGCGGACACGTGCAGCCAGCGCGTGTCCGCGTGGACGAGCAGCCCGGCGATGCCCGCGGCCACCAGCGGCAGCACGAGGTGCACCACGACGACGTCGAGCCGGCCCTGCGCCACCCCGGCGGTCGCGGCGGGCAGGAGCGCGTAGGTGGCCGCGACGACCGCGCGGACCCAGCGGCGGACGCGAAGCCGCCGCGTCGCCGCGTAGGCGCTCAGCGCCGCCAAGGGGATGTCGCCGAGGAGCAGGACCGCGACGAGCGCGGCCGGGCCGCCGATCGGGGCGAAGACCGCGCCGAGCGTGCCCAGCACGGGCAGCGTCGCCGACACGGGGGCGCCGGTGCCGCCCGCGATCGCGTGCCACGGCGTGAGGTACGACGACCAGAGCTCCCCCAGCCCGCCGACCGGGAGCAGCTTGCCGCCGAAGAGGTCCAGGCCGAGCCGGGCCCGGTTGACGACCAGCCCGAGCGCCGTCATCACGACGAGCAGCACGACCGGCGGCGCGAAGATCGTGGCCGCGAGCACCCGCCGCCGGTTCACCTCGACGAAGACGAGTTCGGGCTCGGCCTCTTCGGCCGGTTCGGCGGAGACCGGTTCGTCGGAGACCGCGGCCGGCGCCGGGGTTTCCGGCAACGCGACGGCGACGAGCGTGCCCGGCCGGCGCAGCCCGGACCCGCGCGAGCTGAGCCCGCGCAGCGCACCCGCGGGCAGCGCGTCGGGCCCGACGGGCCGGGTCTCGCGGGCGTCGAGCGCTTCCGGCGTCACCCACGCCGACTCGGTTTCGACGGTCTCGGGAACCCGGCCGAGCGCGACGTCGCTCTCCACGCCCCGGCGCACCAGCCCGACGACGCCCGCGCGGAAAGCGTTGCGGAGCCGGGTGACGCGCCCGGTGAAGAGCCCGCGAACCGTGCCCGGCCGCGGATTCCGCCGCCGGCGGGCACGGGCGGCGCGCAATCCGCCGCGTCCACTGAGGAGGTACGCGGCCGCGGCGAACTCGGCGCGCGCTTCGCCGGTGCGGCGCAGCAGGACGAACGCGAGCGCGCGCAGCACCGAGAGCAGCGGGAGCCGGATCATCCCGAGCCAGAAGGAAACGGGCGAGCAGTTCACCAGGAAGACGCGCAGCCCGTGAGCGCGGTTCGCGGCGGCCAGGGGCGCGGTGACGGCGTCCGCCGCGCGCCGGCCGGTCGTGACGGCGCGCGCGTGCCGGACCCGCGCGGTCGGCACGGAGAGCACGATCCCGCCGGCGGCGTTGGCGCGCCAGCCGAAGTCGAGATCCTCGCGCAGCAACGGGAATCCGGGGTCGAAGCCGCCGAGGTCGTCCCAGGCGTCGCGGCGGACGAGGGAGCCCGCGCTGGGCACGGCGAGCACCTCGGCCGGTTCTTCGCCGAGCGCGGCGACCTGCTGGCGGTGCCCGGACGCGTCGGTGGACAGGCCGGCTTCGACGATCAGCCGCGGGTCGGTCCAGTCGAGCCCGAGCGCGCCGAGCACCGTCGCCGACGGCGTTTTCGTGGCGACGCGCAGGAGTTCGTCGAGGCAGTCGGGCTCGGGCGCGCAGTCGTCGTGCAGCAGCCACAGCCACGATCCGGGATCGCCCCAGCGTTCGGTGGCGTGCTCGACGGCTTCGGCGACCGCGGCCGCGAAGCCGGTGTCGCTCGAAAGTGTGATGACCCCGGAGAGCACGGGAGAAGAATCCGAGCCGGGTTCGGCCGCCGCTTCGGCGAGCAGCCGCGGGGTCGAGTCGGTGGAGCCGGTGTCGACGGCGAGCACGTGCCGGGGCCGGACGGAGCTGCGGCGCAACGAAGAAAGCGCCAGCGGCAGCCAGTTTTCGCCGTTGTGACAGACCACAATGGCCAGAACGGGCGCGGTGCGCAGGACGGGCGGCGCGGCGGTGCGGGGCAACGAACGCTCCAGATCAGGCGGCGGGTCGGTGCGGCCACCCTACGGCCCCGGTCCGTCACCCGGTGGTGAACCCACGCCGAGTGTTCACCACGTGGAATCACCGGTGACGCACGCATCACCGGTGATTCGCCCTCTAGACGACGCGTTTCTTCAGCTTGCGGCGCTCCCGCTCGGACAGGCCG
Source organism: Amycolatopsis sp. cg9 (assembly GCF_041346945.1). NCBI lineage: Bacteria > Bacillati > Actinomycetota > Actinomycetes > Pseudonocardiales > Pseudonocardiaceae > Amycolatopsis > Amycolatopsis sp. cg9. The sequence goes on from NZ_CP166850.1 coordinate 1,127,559, forward strand.
CCCCAGATGCCGAAGCGCTCGTCGTGGGCCAGCGCGTACTCAAGGCACTCGTCCTTGACCTCGCAGCCCAGGCAGATCCGCTTGGCTTCGCGGGTGGAGCCGCCCTTCTCCGGGAAGAACGCCTCCGGGTCCGTCTGCGCGCACAGAGCGCGTTCCTGCCAATCCTGCTCTTCTTCGGTGGCATCGATGAGCTCGGTGAGATCTCCCAGAGCCTGCTCCGGGATCTCGCCCCAACTCATGACGTGCCCCCATTCCTTACCATCGGCTTCCAACCGCACGTCCGCCTCCTCGCTCCCTAGCACTCCCCAGGCTGGCGGTGGTGAAACGACACTCGCCGCCCCCTCTGGCGGCGAATGACATCACTGTGATTACACCCGTGTAGTGCGGTCAGGTCAAGCGGAGTAGCGAGTTCGGGGGACGTCGGAGCCCGATCGCGCAAGGGGACACGCCGGTAACTTCACACCGGGCATACGGAAGACTGGGACTCGTGCAGAAGTCAGCAGTGCGCCCCAGCCCGGTCTTCCTCGGCATCCTCGCGCTCACCGTCGCCGGTGGGGCGATGGCCGCGTTCGGTGACATCAACACCGTTTTCGTCCGCGACCGCGACCCGCTGCTCATCGCGGGCGTCGTGATCTTCGTCGCCGCCGGCTGGGTGGCGTCGCTGTCGCTGCACGAGTTCGGCCACGCGATGGTCGCCTACCGCGGCGGCGACTACAGCGTCGCCCACAAGGGTTACCTCACCCTGGACGTGCGGAAGTACACCGATCCGGTCCTGTCGATCGTCCTGCCGCTGATCTTCCTCATCATCGGCGGCATCCCGCTCCCGGGCGGCGCGGTCTGGATCAACCGCGGCGCGCTGCGCTCGCGCGGGACGTCGTCGTGGGTGTCACTGGCGGGCCCGCTGAGCAACCTCGCCGTCGGCGCGGCACTGGCGCTGGTGGTCGCGCTCGTCCCGATGGCGGGCGGCCTCGTGATCGCGATGTCCTACCTGGCGCTGCTGCAGGTCGTGACGTTCATCCTCAACATCCTCCCGATCCCCGGCCTCGACGGCTGGGGCGCGATCGAGCCGTACCTGCCCCCGCGCGCCCGGGAGATCGGCGCGCAGGTCCGCCCGTGGGCGCCGATCATCCTGTTCGCGATCCTGTGGTTCATCAAGCCGGCGAACGCGCTCCTGTGGAACGGCTCGTACGCGCTCTTCGGCGCCTTCGGGGGCTATGTGGACGGTGCGCAGATCGGGTTCAGCGTCTTCCAGTTCTGGAACTGAGCCGGCGCGAGCACCGCACCGGAGCTCAGGTGCGGTGCTCCGTCAGCCAGACGTGCGCGCGCTTCCAGGCCACGCGCAGCCCCGAGCGCTCGCCGAGGTAGTCACCCGCCGCGCCGACGACCGGCAACATGCCGATCGCACGGTGCAGGAAGTTGCCGCGCGGGCGCTTCTCCAGTTCGCCGGTGATCCCGAGCAGTCCGCGCCCGAGCCGCCACAGCGTGCGGCCCGCCGCCTTGACCGTCGCCTTGCCGTGCTTCTTCTCCGACGCCGTCAGTTCCTCGGTCAGCCTCGCGGCTTCGTCCGCCTCCGCGGCTTCGTCGTGCTCCGCGTGGCTGCCGGCGGCGAGGTCCGCGTCGATCTCCCGCTCGAACAGCACCCAGGCGATCAGGCGCACGCGCGTGCCGACGTCCGTGACGCCGTACTCGCCCGCGATGGCGCACAGCAGCAACCCCTGCGACGCCGCGCCCAGCGCGTCCTGCACCGGGAGCCGGTCGGCCAGTGCGCCGCCCAGCCCCGGGATCGACGTCAGCAGCGCCGTGAAGCGGCCGACGCGGTTCATCCACCAGCTCGACCGGTCGTAGCCCGTCATCCGCGCCCACGCCGCCGTACCGGGGACCTTCACCGACGTCACGCCGTGGATCAGCTTCGCCTTCAGGCCCGTTTCGACCTCGGCCAGGTCGTCCGCAGCGCGGGCCTGCAGACCGAACGGGTCGGACTCGCGCAGCGCGTCCAGCATCGGCCCGCACGCGCGCACGAACGGCCGCAGCACCGCCACGACCTGCCGATCGGAGATCGCCTCAGCCACGTCCCGTTCCCCTTCCCACCGCACGGCCCAGCCCACCGCCGAGCACCAAGGCGCCCGGCAGCGCGCTCGCGCCGAGCAAGAGCAGCGCCCGCCAGTCCTGGATCAGCACCAGGTCGCCGCCGGGTCCCAGCATGCCGACCCCGAACACGACGAGCACCCACACCGCCAGGGGTACCCACGAAAGAGCGGGCCGCACCAGCTTCGCCGTGGTCGACACCAGCCACGGCGTCGTGACGGCGCCGACCAGGACGGTCACCGGCAGCGGCACGACCCCGATCCGCAGCGGCAGGAAGAACAGCTCGACGATCGCCAGCAGGACCGTGTCGAAGACGAGCAGCGCCAGGAGCAGCCGCTGCTCCCAGGTCAGCGGTTCCACGGTCACAGTCCGCCGAACAGGTCGTCCGCCGCGCCCTCGGCGGGGCCGTGGGCGAGCACGAAGTAGTCCTTCGCGGCGATCGGCTGGGCGACCTCGTTCGTCAGCGCGAAGTACGGGACGGGACCGTCGACCACGGCGAGCTGCGTCGCGTGCGCCCGCAGCGCCGCTACCTTCGCGGGGACGTGCGCGGCGACGTCGAGCACCGTCGTGATCTCTTCGTCCGGGGTCGCCGGCAGCTCGTCGTCGGCCGGGACGCCGTATTCGGGGGCACCCGCACGCAGCGCGTTCAACCCGGTGCGCACCGCGTTCTTCGACGCCACCGTGTGGAACACGCGCGCCACCGACTCCGCCCGCGGTGCCGCCGCCATCGTGATCTCGTGCGCGCGGATGTGGTCCGGGTGGCCGTAGCCGCCGAAGGCGTCGTAGGTGACGACGACCTGCGGGCGCACCTCGTCCAGGATCTCCGCCAGCTGCGCGGCCTGCTCTTCGGCGCTGCCGCCGGTGAACGCCCGCGGGTGCGACGCCGACGGCGTGCCCGCCATGCCCGAATCGCGCCACCGGCCGATCCCGCCGAGATAACGATGCCGTGACACCCCGAGCGCGGCGCACGCGGCCTTCAGCTCGGCGACCCGGTAGCCGCCCAGCTGGTCGGCCGCCCAGGCGCCCAGCCCGGACAGCTCGGCCAGGCCCGGCATGATCTCGCCTTCCTCACCCAACGTGCAGGTCACCACGGTCACCTCGGCGCCTTCGGCGGCGTATCGTGCGATCGTGGCGCCGGTGGTGATGCTCTCGTCGTCGGGATGGGCGTGGACGAGCAGCAGCCTGCGCGGTACCGGGGAGATCACGGGTTGAGCGTAATTCCCGTGCTCCGACCTTCGTCGGGGACACCCTCGGTTATCCTCGCGCGAGTCGCGACCGCCGCGTCGCGATCGTCTGTACCCCCACGAAGGGCATCTTGGTGAGCACTGAAGCAACTTCGGCGGACGTCGCCGGCGTGTCCGGATCCGTTCTGTCGATCTCCGACCTCAGCGTGTCGTTCCAGACCGAGGACGGCGTCGTGAACGCCGTCAAGGGCATCGGGTTCGACGTGCAGCCCGGCGAGATCGTCGCCGTGGTCGGGGAGTCCGGGTCCGGCAAGTCCGTCACGTCGATGTCGGTGCTGGGCCTGCTGCCCAAGACCAGCCGGATCGCGGGCGAGCTGCGCCTCGGCGAGCGCAACCTGGCGGACCTCAAAGAGAAGGACATGCAGAAGATCCGCGGCAACCAGGTCGCGATGATCTTCCAGGAGCCGATGACCGCGCTGAACCCGGTCTACACGGTCGGCTGGCAGCTGCGCGAGTCCCTCCGCTCGCACCTGGACATCTCCAAGGACGCCGCCGACAAGCGCGCGATCGAGCTGCTGGAGATGGTCGGCATCCCGAACCCGCCGCTGCGGTTCAAGCAGTACCCGCACCAGCTGTCGGGCGGGCTGCGCCAGCGCGTCGTGATCGCCATGGCGATCTCCTGCGACCCGAAGGTCATCATCGCGGACGAGCCGACGACGGCGCTCGACGTGACGGTCCAGGCCGAGATCCTCGGCCTGCTGCGCAAGCTGCGCGACACGCTCGACACCGCGATCGTGCTGATCACCCACGACATGGGCGTCGTCGCCGACATGGCCGACCGCGTCATCGTCATGTACCAGGGCGAGATCGTCGAAGAGGCGCCGGTGCGCGACCTGTTCGCGGCGCCGAAGGAGGACTACACCCGGCGGCTGCTCGCCGCGGTGCCGGTGCTCGGCCAGCGCCCCGAGGGCCGCCGGCTGCTCGACGACACCGGGATCGCGTCCGACAGCACCGAGGCGGCCAAGATCGCCGAGGAGATCCGGCTGGCCGACGCCGAGCTGGAGGCCGTGATCGAGGAGGCCGCGCCGGCCCTGGAGATCAAGAACCTCGTGCTCGAGTACCCGGGCCGCCGCGGCCAGGCCAAGAACCGGGCGGTGGACGACGTCTCGCTGACCATCGCCAAGGGCGAGATCGTCGGCCTGGTGGGCGAGTCGGGCTCCGGCAAGTCGACGGTCGGCCGCTGCGCCGTCGGCCTGCTGCGCGCGACCCAGGGCACGATCGCGATCGCCGGCAAGGACATCACGACGATGTCGGCGAAGGAGATCCGCCCGCTTCGCCGGTTCTTCTCGATCGTGTTCCAGGACCCGGCGTCCACGCTGGACCCGAAGATGACGATCGGCGAGTCGATCGCCGAGCCGATGGTGCTGCACAAGGTGCTCTCCGGCAAGGAGCTGTCGGCGCGGGTGCGCTCGCTGCTCGACAAGGTCGAGCTGGGCGGGCACTACATGAACCGCTACCCGCACGAGCTCTCCGGCGGCCAGCGCCAGCGCGTGGCCATCGCCCGCGCGCTGTCGCTGGACCCGGCGCTGCTCATCGCGGACGAGCCGACCTCGGCGTTGGACGTCTCGGTGCAGGCCCGCGTGCTGGACCTGTTCCTCGACCTGCAGCAGTCGCTGCAGTTCGCCTGCCTGTTCATCAGCCACGACCTCGCGGTGGTCGACCTGCTGGCCGACCGCGTCGCGGTGATGCAGCACGGCAAGCTGGTCGAGGTCGGCACGCGCGACCAGGTGCTGCACTCGCCGCAGCAGGACTACACGAGGCGCCTGCTGTCGGCGGCCCCGGTCGCGGACCCGATCCTGCAGGCCGAGCGCCGCGCGGCCTGGGAGGCCGGCAAGCTGGCCCCGGTGGCCGACTGACGCACGCTGAAGGGGACTTTCCTCGCATCGGATGCGAGGAAAGTCCCCTTCACTGCGTCTGACGCGCCGAACGTCCCCTTCAGCCCACGCGGATGCGGGGGTCGAGGATGCCGTAGAGCAGGTCCGCGAGCAGGTTCGCGACGATGACGCTCGCCGCGATCACCACCAGCCAGCCCATCAGCACCTGCGGGTCGTTCTTGTTGACCGCTTCCACCAGCAGCGTGCCCATGCCGTGCCAGTTGAACACCGTCTCGGTGATGATCGCGCCCGTCACCGTGGCGCCGAAGTTGACCGAGAACAGCGTCATCACCGGGATCAGCGCGTTGCGGAACGCGTGCCGCCAGATCACGCGGCTGTTCGAGACGCCCTTGGCGCGCGCGGTACGCACGTAGTCGGCGCCCAGCACCTCCAGCATCGACGCGCGCTGGAACCGGCTGTACGCGGCGAACGTGATCGCCATGATGGACAGCGTCGGCAGCAGGAACGCGCCGACGTACTTCGCGAGCGCGTCGCCCACCCCGGTCGCCGACAGGCTTTCCGGGCTCGTCGTGCGCAGCCACGGGTCACCCAGGACGTCGGCCAGGCCGAGGTCGCGCACCCAGATGTTCGCGCGGATCGCGTAGCCCTTCAGCACGATCGCCACGCAGAAGATGGGCATCGAGAACATCAGGAACGCCAGCGTCGTCGCGGCGTAGTCCCAGATCGAATACTGCTTGACCGCGGCCAGCACCCCGACCAGCACGCCGAAGACGAGCGCCAGCACGGACGCCGCCAGCACCAGCTCCAGCGTCACGTTGAACGCGGCCATGACCTTCGGCGCCACCGGCGTGAACGCGTTGCCCTGGGCGATCGAGATGCCCCAGTCGCCGGTCAGGAAGTGGCCGAGCCAGGTGAAGTAGCGGGCGACGACGCTCTGGTCGAGGCCGAGCTTGTGCTCGGTGTCGGCGATCGCCGACGCGCTGATGCCCGGTTTGCTGCGGAGCTCGCCCAGCGGGTCGCCGGTGTTGGCCACCATGACGAAGCAGAGGAACGTGCCGACCAGCAGGACCGGGATGGAGATGGCCAGCCGTCTGAGCACGTAGAGCACAAGGTTCATCCGAAACCCCCAGGTCCGGCGATCCCGCGGCGGGAACGAGCGCGGGGGTGACCGGAACCCCGGTCACCCCCGCGTCGTGCGTTCAGGCCTTCATTCTCCGCTGGCGCGGGTCGAAGGCGTCGCGAAGACCGTCACCGATGAAGTTGATCGTCAGTGAAATCAGCACGAGCACGATGAACGGCCCGAAGAACAGCGCCGGCCGCGTCTGCAGCTGGGCGTAGTTCTCCAGGATGACGCGGCCCAGCGAAGTGTCGGGCAGCTGCACGCCGAGGCCGATGAACGACAGCGCGGCTTCCGCCAGCACGGCCTGCGCGACCGCGAGGGTCGCGTTGACCGTGATGCTGCCGACCATGTTCGGCACCAGGTGCTTGAAGATGATCCGGACGACGCCGGCCCCCGAAGCGCGCGCCGCGTCGACGAACTCGCGCTGCGACAGCGACATCGCTTCGGCCCGGGTGATCCGGGCGATCGGCATCCACGCGAACGCGGACAGCACCAGCGCGACGATGTACCACGTACCGCCGCCGAACACCTTGGCGAGGATGGCCGCCGCGGCGATCTGCGGGATGATCAGGAACAGGTCCGTCACCCGCGAGATCGCCGAGTCGGTGAACCCGCGCAGGTAACCGGCGACCGCGCCGAACACGACACCGATCACGGTGGCGAGGATCGACACGGTGAGCGCGATCAGCAGCGAGTACTGCGTGCCGCGCAGCACCTGCGACACCATGTCCTTGCCGACCTGGGTCGTGCCCAGCGGGAAGTCCCCGCTCGGCTTGGCGAAGGACGGGAACGAGCTGTCCTGGTAGCCGTGCTTCCAGAAGATCGGCATGACCACGCTGATCAGCACGATCAGGATCAGCACCGCCGTCGACGCCATCGCCAGCTTGTGGTGCAGGAACTTCCGGAGGACCAGCCTGCCCTGGCTGCGCGGCTCCGGCAGCGCGTCCGGCGGGAGCGTACCGTCGGCGGTCGCCTGTTCGGTCGCGAGAAGAGAGTTCAAGTCAGCCAACGCGAATCCTCGGGTCCAGGATGCCGTACATCAGGTCGGCGATCAGGTTGGCGATGATCACGAGGGAGGCGATCACCACGAGCCAGCCCATCATGACCTGGGTGTCGTTCTTCGTGACCGCTTCCACCAGCAGCGTGCCCATGCCGTGCCAGTTGAAGACCGTCTCGGTGATGATCGCGCCGGCCAGGACCGAGCCGAAGTTCACCGAGAACAGCGTCGTCACCGGGATCAGCGCGTTGCGGAACGCGTGCCGGAAGATGACCCGGCCGTTGGCGAGGCCCTTGGCGCGCGCGGTGCGCACGTAGTCCGAGCCCATGACCTCGAGCATCGAGGCGCGCTGGAACCGGCTGTACGCGGCGAAGCTGATCGCCATGATCGACAGCGTCGGCAGCAGGTACGCGCCGATCGTGCTCGTTATGAAGTCGCCGACCCCGTCGGTCCGCAGCTGCTCCGGGCTGGTGGTGCGCAGCCACGGGTTGCCGAGGACGTCGGACAGGCCCAGGTCGCGCACCCAGCCGTTGATCTCGATCGCGTAGCGCTTCAGGACGATCGCGACGCAGAAGATCGGCATCGAGAAGAGCAGGAAGGCGAGGGTGGTCGCGATGTAGTCGATGATCGAGTACTGCTTCACGGCGGCCAGCACACCGACGATGATGCCGATGATCAGCGCGAGGATCTCGGCGCCGACGACCAGCTTGAAGGTGACGCCGAGCGCGGCCATCACCTTCGGGGCGACCGGCGCGAGGGCGTTGCCCTGCGCGATGGAGATGCCCCAGTCGCCGGTCAGGAAGTCACCGAGCCACGAGAAGTAACGGGGGATGATGCCCTGGTCGAGACCGAGCTTGGCGGCCGTGGCGGCCAGCGCTTCCTTGCTGATCTGCGGGTTTTGGCGCAGCTCGCCCAGCGGGTCACCGGTGCCGGCGACCATGACGAAACACAAGAAAGTCCCGACCAGGAGGACGGGAATCGATATCGCCAGACGGCGAAGGATGTAGATCACCAGGTTCAACGAACTGCTCCTCATCCGGGCCTGGTCGTCAGAAGTGCGCTGGACCGCTACCCGGTTGTCTACCGTAGTGGCGGTAACCCTACGGTCAACAGCTACTTCCGGTGGGTACCGGGGCCCGGCTCGTGGCCGGACCCCGGTACCTCCCAGGTCATCTGGAGCGAGGGGAAAGAAGAGGCGGGGCGAGCCCTACTTCTTCTGCTCCCACTCGCCGACGTTCCACAGCACACCGTCGTACGACTGCATGTAGACGCGGTCGATGCCCTTGAACGCCCACATGCTCGGCGTCTGGAACAGCGGCAGGGTCGCGTAGTCGTCCGCGATGGCCTTGTCGGCCTCCTGGTACTTCTGCAGCTTGACCTGCTCGTCGGTCGCCTTCACCGCAGCGGTGTAGGCGTCGTCGATCTTCTTGTCGCACAGGCTCTGGTAGTTCTGCTCACCACCGTTGTCCGGGCAGACGTAGATCGACTTCGACTCCGCCTTGAAGGGCTGGGCCGACCAGCCGAACAGCGCGACGTCGTAGTCACCGGTCGAGACGCGGCCACCCTTGAGGAAGTTGGCGTCGGTCTCGTCCTTGACCTCGATGCCGGCGGCCTTGGCCTGCGAGATGATGATCTCGACGGTCTGGCTGCGGCGCGCGTTCTGGTTGTGCGTGATCTTGAACGAGGCACGCACACCGTTCTTCGCGAAGATGCCGTCGCCGCCCTTGACCCAGCCGGCATCGGTCAGCGTCTTGGCCGCCGCGTCGGCGCCCAGGCCCGCCTTGCTGCTGTACAGGTCGGTGTAGCCCTCTTCACCCTGGAAGAAGACGACGCTGTTCAGCGGCTCCGCGTCCGCCTGGACCTCCTTGAGCAGCTTGTCCGTGATCTCCTTGCGGTTGACCGACTCGAGGAACGCCTTGCGGAGGTCCTTGTCGGCGAACATGCGCTTGAAGTTCAGGTCGAGGTGCTCGTAGGTCAGCTGCGGGGCCGAACCGTAGACCACGCCCTGGGCCGCGAGGCCCTTCATCGTCTGGGCCGCGGTGGCGTCCGGCTGGGTCGACGCCGCGACGTCGATCTCACCGTTCTGCAGCGCGGTCGCCATGGCCTTGGTGTCTTCCATGGCGCGGACGATGATCTTCGACGGGCCACCCTTGCCGCCGACCCAGGTCGGGTTCTTCTCGAGGGTGACGGCCTTCTGGTTGGCGTCGAACGCGGTGATCTTGTACGGGCCCGACGACGGCATGATGTCCGCCTTGAAGCCCTTCCACTCGTTCGACCAGAAGTCACCGGCGGCCTTGATCTGCGCCGGGTCGCCGGTCGGGGCCAGCTTCGTGATGTCCGCGATGCCGGTCTTGGCCTCGAGGATGTGCGCGGGCATGATCGCCGGCGCGTTGAAGAGGCCCTTGTAGTCGAGGTAGGGCTCGCTGTAGTCGGTGACGAAGGTCAGGTTGTCCTTGCACGTCGCCGTCTTGATCAGCGAGTACCCGGTGGTCGAGGCCGAGTTGAACGGGTTCTTGCCGTCCGGGCCCTTCGCCAGGCCGCTCTGCGACAGCCACGCCAGGTACAGGTCCTTGCAGTCGTACGGCTGCCCGTCCGACCACTTGACGTTCGGCTTGATCTTGTAGGTGACCTGCTGCGGGTCCTTCGTCGTGATGTCCCACGACTCGAAGACGTCGCTGTTCAGCAGCACCTTGTTGTTGCCGTCGAGCTTCAACGTACCGGAGAGCACCGCGGTCAGGACGTAGTTGTTGTACGAGCTGTTGGTGTCCGGGGTCTGGTTGTTGTACCCCGAGTACCCGTCGTCGATACCGATCGTGACCGTGCCGTCGTACCCCGGGGTGTCCGCGAGCTTGAACAGGTCACCGGTCTCGGCCTTGCCGACAGCCATCGCCTTGACGTCGGTCGACGATCCGTTCTGATCGGTGTTGCCCGAACCCGAATCACCGCCGCTGCAGGCGCTCAGCAGCAGCGAAGCGCCGGCGACGAGCGACAAAGCGGAGACTGCTTTGGATCTCCTCATGAAGTGTGCCCTCCTAGCACTGAACCCTTGAATATCGGGACAAGGGCCCACACCGCTCCGGTTGGATGGGCCGGAGCCTACGACACGCCAAGCGACACTCAACTGGCGCACTGCGGGAGCACGCTAGAAAGGAAAAGCACCGACAGTCACCAGTTCAGGGTCGATCGTGACCAAAGGGTGACTTCCAGTGGACATCCAGAAATACGACGGTTACCTCACGGATTCAAAGCCACCCACTCGAAGGCGTCGGTGAAGATCACCCGGTAGTACTGAATGCGTAGTCGCGCGATTACTTCGGGCCGCGGGTCCAGTTCACCGCGGACCCGAATGGGCCCACCATGGGGGGACCTGGCGTGACGCCCGAGATGCCCGATCCGATCGCCAGGGTGTCAGCCAATTGGAACAACGGGACCACCACGTTCTGGCGCCAAAGTTCAGGCTCAAGGGTGGTGAGCGCTTCGGTGATCGGCGTCGATCCGGACAGCGCCGCGTCGATCGACGACTGCAGTGCCGGATCGCAGAACCCGGCCGAGTTGCCCGGAACGACCGGTTTGGCGGGGTCGGCGCCGGTGGCCGTCTGCTCGAGGCGGCAGCCGAAGGTCGACGCGAGCACCGAGGCCGGGTCGCCGCCGACCGCCTGCGGCACGACGGCGATGTCGATCCCGACGTTGCCCGCCGAGTCGCCCGTCGGCTGCTGGACGCCGTTGACGACCGGCATCGCGAGCAGGCCGCCGAACAGGTCGCGCGGCTGCGGGGTGATCGCGTTGACCTCGATGCCCTGCGCGACGAGCTGGGCGGTGAGCTCCTTGGCGATCGACGCGTACGGCTCCTGGGTGCCCGGCGAGGCGATCACGAGCGAGAGCGCCTTGCCGTTCTTGCGCCAGGTGCCCGCCGTCTTGGCGTAGCCCGCCGCCTTCAGCGATTCCTCGGCCTTGGCGACGTCGGGCGCGGTCGGCGGGCCGGGCGGGATGGTTGCCGCGTACCCGGCTTCCGACGGCGCCTTGACCTGGGCGTCGGCGTGCAGCGTCGACGACGGGCCGCCGTCGACGCCTTCGGTGATCAGCTTGTTCCGGTCGATGAACGCGGCGACCCCGGCGCGGACCTGGGCGTCCTGCAGGGTGGCGCTGACCGGGCGCAGCAGCACGCCGGCCACCACCGGCCGGGCCACCGTGTGCAGCCGCACGGCCGAACCCAGCTCGCCGAGCCGCTTGAGCTCGTCGCCGCTGGTCCGGGCCAGCGCGAACTGGTCGTTGCCGCTCTGCAGCGCGGCCAGCAGGGTGTTCTGGTCCGACCGGCGCAGCACGATCCGGTCGATCGCCGCGGGCTTCTCCCAGTAGCGCTCGTTGCGCTCGAGGATGACCTCGCCGCGGGCGGTGTCGATGCTCTTGATCGAGAACGGGCCGGCGACGGCCGGGAAGTTCGCCGCGAGCGCGCCGCGCCAGCCGTCGGGCGCGTCCTTGAGCAGGTGGGCGGGCAGCAGCCCGGAGAAGAGCGCCTGCCAGCCGGGGTACGGCTTGGCGAAGGTGACCTCGACGCGCTTGCCGCCCTCGCGGGACTGCAGGTCGGTGATCTGCCGGTAGCCGGCGGGCTCGATGACGCCGGGCTGGTCGCGCATCTGGGTGCGCAGGTAGTCGAAGTCCTCGGCGGCGATCGGCGCGCCGTCGGACCAGGACGCGTCCGGCCGGATCTCGTAGGCGACCACGAACGGCTGCTGCGAGACCACCTCGGCGGACTTCATGAGGTTCTTGTCGAGCTGGCTGCTGCCGTCGTCCTTCTGGCGGAACACCGAGGGCAGCAGCAGCTGCGACAGCGCCGAGGTCACCTGGGACGAGTCCGCGAGGTTGTGCGGGTTGTACCCGCCGAGCACGTCGTCGACCCCGACGACGATCTGCGACGGCGTCTTGCCGGTGGTGGACACCGGCGCGACCGACGAGGACACCACCGGGGGTGGCGGGGTGTTGGAGCACGCGGTGAGCAGCACGGCCGCGAGTGCCAGTACCGGCACCGCCTTGCGATTCACCCGCACGCCCAGTTCCTCCCAGATTCCGCCGATCGGGTCAGCCATGCTCCCACGACCGCGTTCGCGACCGGAACCGAGATTCCCACACCCGGATCGGCCGGGCCCACCGCCCCTTGGTGCCGCTATGGAAAAAGGACGCGCGGACCACCGTCCGGGTTCCCGGACCGTTCCGGAACGGCGGAACACGCGCCGGGGCCGCCGTCGGCCCCATAAAGATATAAGGAGAAGAACACCGGATTTCGTGACAGCCCGTTCGCCGCTTTTCCACCCGCGGTAGCGGAGCGGGCGCGAAAAAGCCTCCCGGCAGCTGGCACCGGGAGGCTTTTTCGCGGTCTCGAAGAGATCAGCCGTTGTCGCGACTCTTGGCGCGCGAACGCTCCTTCGCGCGGGTGTTGACGTCCAGGGTGACCTTGCGGACCCGGACGACCTCGGGCGCGACCTCGACGCACTCGTCGACGGAGCAGAACTCCAGCGCCTCTTCCAGGCCCATCTTGCGCGGCCGGGCCAGCGTCTCCATCACGTCGGCGGAGGACTGACGCATGTTGGTCAGCTTCTTCTCCTTGGTGATGTTGATGTCGAGGTCCTCGAAGCGCGGGTTCTCGCCGACGACCATGCCCTCGTACACCTCGGCGCCCGGCTCGACGAAGAAGGTGCCGCGGTCGGCCAGCTGGATCATCGCGTACGCGGTGACCGGGCCGGTGCGGTCGGCGACCAAGGAGCCGCTGTGCCGGGTGCGGATCTCGCCCGCCCACGGGAAGTAGCCCTCGAACACGTGGTTCGCGATGCCGGTGCCGCGGGTCTCGGTGAGGAAGTCGGTGCGGAAGCTGATCAGGCCGCGCGACGGGAGCACGTACTCCAGCTTGATCCGGCCGGTGCCGTTGCCGCTCATGTCCTCCATGCGCCCCTTGCGGGCGGCCAGGAGCTGCGTGATCGCGCCGAGGTGCTCCTCCGGCGAGTCGATGTAGAGGCGCTCGAACGGCTCGTGCAGCTTGCCGTCGATCGTGCGCAGGACCACCTGCGGCTTGCCGACGGTCAGCTCGAAGCCCTCACGCCGCATCTGCTCGACGAGGATGGCCAGCGCCAGCTCGCCACGGCCCTGGACCTCCCAGGTGTCGGGGCGCTCGGTCGGCAGGACGCGGATCGAGACGTTGCCGATCAGCTCCTGGTCGAGACGGGCCTTGACCAGCCGCGCGGTGACCTTGTCGCCGCCGTTGCGCCCCGCCAGCGGCGAGGTGTTGACGCCGATCGTCATCGAGATCGCCGGCTCGTCGACGGTGATCCGGGGCAGCGCGACCGGGTTCTCGACGTCGGCGAGGGTGTCGCCGATCGTGATGTCCGGGATGCCCGCGATGGCGACGAGCTCGCCCGCGCTGGCCTCGGTCGCCGGGACGCGGGTGAGCGCCTCGGTGACCAGCAGCTCGGAGATGCGGACGTTCTGCACCGTGCCGTCTTCGCGCATCCAGGCCACGGTCTGGCCCTTGCGCAGCTTGCCGGCGTGGATGCGGATCAGCGCGATGCGGCCGAGGAAGTTGGACGCGTCGAGGTTGGTGACCAGCGCCTGCAGCGGCGCGTCGAGGTCGGCGGCGGGCGGCGGCACGTGCCGGAGCAGCGTGTCGAACAGCGGGTCGAGGCTCTCGCTCTCGGGGATCTCCCCGTCGGCGGGCTGCTCGAGGCTCGCCTTGCCGGCGCGCGCGGAGGCGTAGACGACCGGGAGGTCGAGGATCGCGTCGTGGTCGGCGTCCTCGATGTCGCTGGCCAGCTCGAGCAGCAGGTCGTGGGTCTCCTCGACGACCTCGGAGATCCGCGCGTCCGGCCGGTCGGTCTTGTTGACCAGCAGGATCACCGGGAGCCGGGCCTCGAGGGTCTTGCGCAGCACGAAGCGGGTCTGCGGGAGCGGACCCTCGGACGCGTCGACCAGCAGGACGACGCCGTCGACCATGGCCAGGCCGCGCTCGACCTCACCGCCGAAGTCGGCGTGGCCGGGGGTGTCGATGACGTTGATCGTCACCGAGCCCTCGGGCGTCTGGCGGTGGATCGAGGTGTTCTTCGCGAGGATGGTGATGCCCTTTTCCCGCTCGAGCTCACCGGAGTCCATCACGCGGTCGACGACCTCGGCCCGCTCGGCGAAGGCGCCGGACTGGCGGAGCATCGCGTCCACGAGCGTGGTCTTGCCGTGGTCGACGTGGGCTACGATCGCGACATTGCGCAGGTCGGGCCGGGTCTTACCGGTCGGCCGGCCGGTTTCGACGGTAGCGCTGGCTGCGGGCACGCGAGAACTCCTGAACTTCAAGGGGTGGGTGGCCGCGCAAGCCGTCAGGCATCCCGTGACCGGCTCTGGTCACACGCGGACCTCACCAAGGATACCTTCCGCACGTTTGTGAGGAGCCCCACGCCCCCAGATCGGTTAGCCTCACCTAACGTGGATACCCGGTAGCGTCGCCGATCCGGAAGGTGCGTGCGCGTGGGGAAGAAGCAACCGGACGACCCCCGGAAGGTCGTGCGCAAGCTGATGAAGGCCGGCAAGGTCAAGAAGAAGTGCTGCCGGTCGAAGCCGCGCTGCAAGAAGTGCCCGGTGCTGGCGCTCAAGAAGGCGAAGCTGGACCTCGCCGCCTAATGCGGTGCCGCTTCGTTGAGCAAGCGCAGCTCCGGAGCGGTCTTGGTCGGTGAGAACTCGATGACCTCGTACTGCGCGAGGTGCTGCACGCAGAACGGGTCGGACGCCAGGATGGCGTCGAGCTTCCCGCGGTTCAGCGGACGCGTGATGATGACACCGCCGACGCGGGGGTTCCGCCGCCCGGACGCCAGGAAGTGGCCGTGCTCGTACTGCCTGTTCAGCCACTCGACGTGATCCGGCAGCGCCAGGTCGATTTCTTCGATCGGAGCCGTGTAGTTCAGCAGGACGACATACATGGTTAGACGGTAGACCCGCACGCCCCTTCGCGCCTATGCTCGCCGTATGCACGCGCAGACGTCCAGCTGGTGGCCGCCCTCGGCGGCCGTCTAGTCCTGCGCTGATCACCAGCGGCCGCCCCGGACGGGCGGCCTTTTTTCGTGCCTTCTCCGGGGTGGTCCCGCCCCGAAAGGAAGACACATGAGCAAGCTGTCCGGGATCACCCCGTCCGGTCACGTCCACCTCGGCAACTACCTCGGCGCGGTCCGCCGCTGGGCCCGCGAAGGCGGCGTGGACGACCTGTACTTCGTCGCCGACCTGCACGGCATGACGACTCCGCACAACCCGGCGAAACTCCGATCCTTGGCGAGCGAGCAGCTCGCCGTGCTGATCGCCGCCGGCATCGACCCCGAGCGGGTGTTCGTGCAGTCCGACCTGGCCCGCGAGCTGGGCGCGCTGACCTGGGTCCTGGAGTGCACCTGCAACTACGGCGAGGCCGCTCGGATGATCCAGTTCAAGGAGAAGTCGAAGGGCCAGGCCGGCGTGCGGCTGTCGCTGCTGACGTACCCGGCGCTGATGGCCGCGGACATCCTGCTCCAGGGCGCCCGCGAGGTCCCGGTCGGCGAGGACCAGCGGCAGCACGTCGAGCTGACGCGGACGCTGGCCAAGCGCTTCAACAGCACGTACGGCGAGGTCTTCACCATCCCGGAAGCGGTCCTCCCGCCGGCGGGCGCGCGGGTGAAGGACCTCACCGACCCGACGCGCAAGATGTCGAAGTCGACGCGCGACGCGGCGGGTGTGGTGTTCGCGCTGGACGAGCCGGACCAGGTCCGCCGCAAGATCCGCCGCGCGGTCACCGACGGCGGTTCGGTACCGGTGCACGCCCCGGAGACCCGGCCGGGGATGGCGAACCTGCTGGAGGTCCTGGCCGCCTGCCGGGGCGGCTCGCCGGCGGACCTGGCGGCGGAGTTCACGACGTACGGCGCGGTGAAGGACGCCGTCGCGGACGCGGTGATCGAGGAGCTGCGACCCTTGCGTGAACGAGCGTTAACGCTGCTCGACGACGTCGCGGAGCTGGACCGGGTCCGCAAGGCGGGCGCGGAACGGGCTCGGGAGCGCGGCTCCCACCGGCTCGACGCGGCGCTGCGGATGATCGGCGCTAACTGAGCAGCGCGCGCAGCTCCGGGAGCAGGATCCGGTCGGCGGGCAGCCAGTCGACGTCGTCGAGGTCGTCGGGCCCGAGCCAGCGCACGGCCCGGTGCTCGACGGCCCGCGGCTCCCCGCCGGGCGAAACGAGCGAAGCCGCGTAGATGCGGAGCACCTTCCCACCGGGCAGCGGCACGTCCTCCCCGACGCGCGCCCCGACCTCGATGACGACGTCGAGCTCCTCGCTGCACTCCCGGGCGAGCGCGAAGGCGTCCGACTCACCCTCCTCGACCCGGCCGCCGGGCAGCTCCCACTGCCCCGCGTGGTCGGCGGGCCAGGCCCGCTGCTGCGCGAGCAGCTTCCCGTCCCGCACCAGGGCGGCACCCACGATCACACCGTTCACAGCCCCGGAATCTACCCGGAAGCCTCTCCCGCGGCCGCGCGCCAGACGACCACGAACCGCGCGCCGCCGTCCGGGGACTCCCCCACCTGCACCCGCCCGCCGCGGCGCCGGACGGTCTCCGCCACCATCGCCAGCCCGAGCCCGGTGCCCCCGGACGAGCGGGCCCGGTCGTCGGCGATCCGGTAGAACCGGTCGAACACCTTCTCGCGGTGCTCCGGCGCGATGCCCGGGCCGTCGTCGTCGACCACCACCCGGACCGCCGAGCGGGACGCCAGCACCGACACCACGATCTCCCCGCGCGCGTAGCGGCAGGCGTTGCGCAGCAGGTTGTCCAGCACCAGCTCCACCTCGGCGTGCGCGGAAGCCGCCCAGGCCTGCGCCACCGCCGTGCTCACCCGCGTGTCCGGCGCCCCGGCCGGCAGCCGCGCGACGGCCGACCGCACCTCGCTCACCAGCTCGACGGGCGAGGCGGGCGGGACCTCGCCCGCGTCCGAACGTGCCAGCGACAGCAGCCCGTCCAGCAGCGACGACAGCCGCTCGGCCTCGGTGAGGATGTCCGACAGCGTCTCCTGGGACAGCTCCGGATCCGGGTTCGTGACGGCGACCTCGGCCTGCACCCGGATCGAGGCGACCGGCGACCGCAGCTCGTGCGCGGCGTCGCCGGTGAACCGCCGGAGCCGCTCGGCCGCCTGCTCCTGCCGTTCCAGCAGCGCGTTGAACTCCTCCGCCAGCGCGCGCAGCTCGTCGTGGGAGTCCGGCAGCGCCAGCCGCGCGCCCGGCGGCAGCGCCCGCACCGAACCCCGCATCCGCGCGACCGGCCGCAGCGACAGGCGCACCACCAGCCACGTCGCGAAGCCCGCCACCAGCGCGCCGACCGACGCGACGACGACCAGCCACACCCCGCCGTAGTGCACCGCGGCCGAGAACCCGACCAGGCCCGCACCCGCCACGACCAGCCGTTGAGCGCCGTCCGGCGCGCTGACGACGGTGCCGAGGTACCGCGCGCCGTCGCGCTGGACCGGCTGGCCCGCCTTCAGCGTCGAGATGTCGTACAACGTAAGGCCGGTCGGGGTGCCGCCGTCCACCGGCGCGCCCGCGGTGTCCAGGACCCGCAGCGTCACCGGAGCCGCGCCGGACAGCGGCCGGCCGGCACCCACTTCGGCGCCGGCCGGGCCGAGCGCGCTCGAGAGCTCGCGGTCGACCGAGCCGATGAGCAGCGGCGAGAGGTTCGACGCGGCCAGCGCCGCCAGCCCGAGCAGGCAGACCAGGGTGATCGTCGCGGCCAGCAGGGTGATCCGCACTTGCAGGGACCGGCCCCGCCACCAGGAGCTCACGGGGTGATGACCTCGTCGAGCTGCGCGTCGGAAGCCAGGTAACCGTGCCCGCGCACGGTCCGCAGCAACGCACCGGCGCCGACCGCGTCCAACTTACGTCGTACGTATCCGACGTACACCTCGACGAGGTTGCGCGTCACGGCCTGCTCCTCGCCCCAGACCGCACGCAGCAGCTCGTCCTTCGTGACGACCGTGCCGGCGCGCCCGACGAGCACTTCGAGCAGCGCGAACTCGCGGGGGCTCAGCCCGACCTCCTCGTCGTTCCAGTGCACCTGCCGCAGCCCGCGGTCGACGGCCAGCGCGCCCAGCCGCAGCGTGCCGCGGCTCGCCTCCGGCCCCGCCCGGCGCAGCGTCGCGCGGACCTGCGCGACCAGCACCACGAAGGAGAACGGCTTGACGAGGTAGCCGTCGGCGCCCAGGTCGAGCCCGTCGGCCTGGTCGATCTCGCCGTCCTTGGCCGAGACGAGCAGCACCGGCGTCGTGACGCCGTCCTTGCGCAGCCGCTCCAGCACGCGGTAGCCGGACAGGCCCGGCAGCATGATGTCGAGCAGGATGACGTCGAAGGAGCCGGTGCTCGCCAGCTGCAGCCCGGTGGGCCCGTCCGCGGCGGTGACCACGTCCATGTCCTCCGCGCGCAGCCCGCGTTGCAGCGCCTTCCGCACGCCCGGTTCGTCGTCGACCACCAGCACCCGAGGTTTCACGAGGTTCATCATGGCCGGTTCGCGCAGGTCGTGCGCCGGCTCTCAGCACGATCTCAGCGTGCGGGGGAGAACCTTCAGGGGTATCTCAGCCTCGAGAGGGAAGCGTCGTGGCCAGGGAACCGGGCACACTCGGCCCGGGAACACCACAGGGAGAGACGCATGAAACCGAAGACGAAGGGCATCACCGCCGCGGTCGTCGGCACCGCGCTCGGCGCCGGCGGGCTCGCGTTCGTCGCGATGCCGGCCAGCGCGGACGACAAGCCGGCGCTGCCGCAGGTGAGCGCCGAGGACCTGGTCCAGTCGGTGGTCAAGGCGAAGCCGGGCGCGTTCGACGGCACGGTGAAGGTGAGCAACGACCTGGGCCTGCCCGCGGTGGGGAACGCGGTGCCGGGCGCGTCGGCGCTGAACATCGACTCGGCGCACATCTTCAGCGACGGCGCCGGCAAGAGCCGGCTGGCGGTCACGCAGGGGGCCAGCCAGGAGACCGTGGTCCACGACGGCACGACCGTCTGGGACTACAGCTCCAAGACGAACACCGCGACCAAGGTGACCATCCCGGCCGAGGTGGCCAAGCAGAAGGGCGCGGGCAGCGAGAAGACGGCCGACCCGATCGCCGCGAGCACCGAGCTGCTGGCGAAGGTCCGGGAGAGCAGCACGGTGTCGGTCGACGGCACCGCGACCGTCGCCGACCGCCCGGCCTACGAGCTGGTCCTGACGCCGAAGCCGACCGAGCGGACGCTGCTGCGCGAGATCCGCGTCGCGGTCGACTCGCAGACGCGGATGCCGCTGCGGGTGTCGGTGCTGAGCAACGGCACGTCGACGCCGGCGCTCGAGGTCGCGTTCAGCGAGATCGAGTTCACCCAGCAGCCGGCCGACCTCTTCACCTTCACCCCGCCGAAGGGCGCGAAGGTCGAGGAGAAGACGCCGACGATCGACCAGAAGGACAAGGACCTCGCCGCGCAGGCGAAGCAGGACACCAAGGTCGTCGGGGACGGCTGGGACACCGTCGTCACCGGCAAGGTCCCGGCGGACGCGCTGAACGCGGCGCCGAAGGCCCAGGGCGACCGCAAGGGTGCGCCCGCCGACCCGAAGGCACTGCTCGAGCGGTTCGCCAAGAAGGTGAACGGCACCTGGGGCAGCGGCTACCTCGTCACGACGAAGGTGGGCACCGCGGTCCTGACCGACGACGGCCGCTTCGCCGCCGGTGCGGTGCCGGAGCAGGTCCTCTACGAGGCGCTGGGTCAGAAGTGACCAGCACGACTGTCCAGTCCGGGGCGGACGTCTCTTCGGAGGCGTCCGCCCCGGCGGTCCCGCTCGCCGCGCGCACGCGGGGGTTGCGCAAGGTGTACGGCAGCACCGTCGCGGTCGACCACGTCGACCTCGACATCCCGCAGGGGGCGGTCGTGGGGATGCTCGGGCCGAACGGCTCGGGCAAGACGACCACCATCCGGATGCTGCTCGGGCTGGTCCGGCCGACCGAGGGCGAGGTCGAGCTGCTCGGCCGTCCGATGCCGGACGCCGCCGCGCACGCGCTGCCGGACGTCGGCGCGCTGGTCGAAGGGCCGGGTTTCCACCCGTTCCTGTCCGGGCGCGACAACCTGCTGCGCTTCGCCGCCGCGGAACCCCGGCTGACTTCGGCCGGGATCCCGGCCGCCGTCGACACCGCGCTGGAGCGCGTCGGCCTGACCGCCGCCGCGCGCCGGCGGTACAAGGGCTACTCGCTCGGCATGAAGCAACGGCTCGGGCTCGCTTCGGCGTTGCTGGTGCCGCGCAAGATGGTCGTGCTCGACGAGCCGACCAACGGCCTCGACCCTGCTGGTACCAGGGAGATCCGCAGGATCGTCGCCGAGCTGCACGCCGACGGCGTCACCGTGCTGGTGTCGTCGCACCTGCTGGCCGAGGTCGAAGCGACCTGCACGCACGTCGCCGTGCTGCAGAGCGGGAACGTCGTCGCGCAGGGCGAGCTGGCGGAGCTGCTCGAGTCCGGGAACGCGGCCCTGCTGGTCCGCACGCCGGACGCGGAACGGGCGGTGGAAGTGCTGCGGGAGAACCGGATCGGCGCCCGGCTCACCCCGGACGGCGTCCGCGCCGACCTCACGGCGGCGGAAGCCCCGCGGGTGCTGCAGGTCCTGGTGGGCGCGGGGGTCGCGGTCCACGAGGCGACGCGGGCCCGCACCGGGCTGGAAGACCTGTTCGCCCGGCTCACGGAGGGGGCGGAATGACCGCGGTACTCGACGCACCGACGGCCCGCACGGGCCACGACACGGTGCCGCTGCCCCGGCTGCTGGCCGCGGAGCTGCGCTGGATCTTCCGCCGGCCGCGCACCTTGGCCGTGCTCGGGCTGCTGGCGCTGATCCCGGTGATCATCGGCATCGGCCTGACCCTGGTCGACGAACAGCCGGGCAGCGGCGGCGGCCCGGACGACGGCGGCGGCGCACTGCTGGCGTCCGCGGTCAACAACGCGTTCGTCCTGCCGATCGCGGCGATCGTGATGTCGCTGGCACTGCTGCTCCCGCTGGCCTCGGCCATGGCGGGCGCGGACGCGATCGCCGGCGAGACAGCACACGGAACGCTGCGCGGCTGGCTGATCGCCCCGGTCGGCCGCGGCCGGCTGCTCGCGGTGAAGGCGTTCGGCGTCGCGACCGTGTCGGTGGTCTCGGTGCTCGCGATGTGCGTGACCGGCGTCGTGACCGGGCTGATCATCAACGGCACGGATTCGCTGTTCACGCTGTCCGGCACGACGTTGTCACTCGGCGGCGCGCTGGCCCGGATCCTGCTGGTGGCCGGCTGGGTGGTGCTCCAGCTGTGGGCGGTCGGCGCGGTGGCGCTGGCGATCTCCAGCTGGACCGAGCACCCGATGCTGGTGGTGGCGTCCGTCCTGGCGACCGACATCGTGTTCACCATCCTCGGCTTCCTGTCCTCTTTGGACTGGCTGCACCCGTTCCTGCTGACGCAGAACTGGTCGATGGCACCGGCGGAGGTGCTGCAGGACCCGATGGGCACGCAGATGCTCGGCGAAGGCGCCCTCCGCGCGGTCTGCTACATCGTCATCGGTCTCTCGCTGGCCTACGCACGCCTTTCCACCCGCGACGGCTGACGGTCATGGTCCGGGGACATCCTGCGCGAGCAGCGCGATGGGGGTCGCGGGCGTGGTCGTACCGATGCGCCGCGCCATGCGGGATTCCATCCCGGCTAGCAGTTCCCGGACCGCGAGGGCGTTGCCGAACTCGGCGGGGCGAGCGGCCCGGCGGGCCACCAGCCAGCCGGCCGCCCGCTCGGCCGCCTCGGGCCGCAAGTCGTACCCCTTGGCCGTGGCCGCTCGGCGCAGGATCTCGAGGAGTTCCGCGTCGGTGTAGGGCGGGAACTCGACCGGCGGGGTGAACCGGGAAGCCAGCCCCGGGTTCGGCGCGCCCCACGCGCCCAGGTCGTCCTTGTTCCCGGT
The DNA here is from genome assembly GCF_041346945.1 of Amycolatopsis sp. cg9. Lineage (NCBI taxonomy): Bacteria > Bacillati > Actinomycetota > Actinomycetes > Pseudonocardiales > Pseudonocardiaceae > Amycolatopsis > Amycolatopsis sp. cg9. The sequence continues at coordinate 1,149,795 of NZ_CP166850.1, forward strand.
GATGATCACCGCGAGCCGGTCGTGGTGGCGCTCCATCTCGACGACGAGCGTGTCCACGACTTCCTGGTCGGACTCGGCGATGGGCTGACTCAGGAGTCCGTCGACGAACAGCACACCGTCCATCGCCGACCGGACCGCCTCTCGTACCCGGTCCGCGGCCTGGCCGAAGTACGTGGCGGCGAAGTCCGCCCGGGACACCTCCACCACTTGGCCGCGGCGCAACAGCCCCAGCTCGCGCAGGATGGGGCCGGTCATCCGGGCCGCCTCGGTCTTGCCGGTGCCGGGCGGCCCGGCGAACACGAACCTCGGGAGCGGGACGTCACCGCTGCCGAGGAACCGGCGCACTTCCACCAGGCTCGCGAGGTCGTGGATCGCTTCCTTGAACGGTGCCAAGCCGACCACGTCGCCGAGATCCGTCTGCCAGTCGCGAGGCGGGGAGAGCTCCTCGGGTTCGTCCGCCTGCGCCCGGTGCCAGAGCCGCTGGAGCCGGACGCTCTCTTCGTCGACGTCGAGGCGGGCGGTGCTCCAGCCGGCGAGCACCCGCACGACCGGCTCCAGCTTCGTCCAGCTGGGGAGGCTTTCCCCTCGCAGCATCGTGCTGATCTTCTCGTGGCTGACGGTGTCGCGGAAGTCGCCGTCCACGACCGCTTTCGCGATCCGGCGCAACCCCGGCTTCCCGGCACCGCGGTACAGCTCGTGGAGCGCCTCGACGAGGTCGCGATGAGGGCCGGGTGGCAAGCGATCCGGCCCGGGCATGGCGATACCCACGGTTGTCACGGCGCTTCCCCACCCTTGGCGTCGAGAATCGTCAACTCCGGCCGAGCTTACGGGACGAGCCGTCAGTATCCGTCGACCTTCGTCAGCAACCGTTCTCGCGGTGGTGACGTGCCGGAGACTGGGTGCAGGGTCATCCCGAGCACCTTCGGGGCCGTGAACGGGAAGGGGTCTCTCCGTGTCGTCGATATCCGCGCTCGTCGTGAACACGCCGGTGCTGCCGTATGTGCTGGCCGCCGCGACCACCGTCGGCCTGCTCCTGATGGCGGCCGTGGTGCTCACGGCCACCCTGCACACCGACCACCGCCGACGCGCCGACGCTCGACGGGTCTTGAGCATTCTCCTGTCGGCGCTGACCCGCGGACGAGGCCGGTGACGCCGCTTCCCGGCGGGCGTCAACCGACGAGCGCGACGCCGTCCGGGTCGAGCTCCACCCGCACCGCGTCGCCCGCGCGCAGGTCCGACGCCGCCGGGGCCACCGCGTCCACAGTGGACTCCGCCAGGCGCACCACGAGCCGGACGTGCTCGCGGCGGTGGACCGCGGCCACCACTTCGCCGGCCACGCCTTCGGCCGCGACCCGCAGCGCGTGCGGCCGCAAGCCCAGCCGGACCGGGCCGTCGGCGACGTCCGGGAGCGCGACGTCACCGAGGGACGTGTGCACGTGCCCGTCGGCCGCGACGCCGTCCACGAACGTCGTCACGCCGAGGAACCGGGCCACGTCGTCGTCGGCCGGGTTGCGCCACACGCGCAGGACCGCGCCCTCCTGCCGGACCTGCCCGGCGTCGAGCACCGCGACCCGGTCGGCGAGCGTGAACGCCTCTTCCTGATCGTGCGTCACCAAGAGCGCCGTTATCTTGCTGCGCCGCAACAAATCCGCGAGGTCGATGGCCAGCTGCTCGCGCAACCCGGCGTCCAACCCGGACAGCGGCTCGTCGAGCAGCAGCAGCCGCGGCTTCGGCGCGAGCGCCCGAGCCAGCGCGACCCGCTGGGCCTGACCGCCGGAAAGCTCGGTAACGCGCCGCTTTTCGAAGCCGGTCAGGCCGACCAGCGCCAGCAGTTCGGCGACCCGCGGTGCCCACTGCGCGCGGGGAACGCCGTGCATGCGCAGGCCGAAAGCGATGTTCGCGGCGACGTCGCGGTGACCGAAGAGCTGGCCGTCCTGGAACACCAGCCCGAACCCGCGCTTGTGCACCGGCACCGCGCCGAGGTCCTCGCCGTCCCAGCTCACCGAGCCGCGCGCGCCCGGTTCGAGCCCGGTGATCGCGCGCAGCAGCGTCGACTTCCCCGACCCCGACGGGCCGAGCAGCGCCAGCACCTCGCCGTCGGCGATGTCCAGCCGGGCGTCGCGCACCGCGGCGAACGATCCGTAGTGGACGGTCAGGTCCCGCACCGACAGCGCCATCAGAACTCCCCCACCCGGCCGCGTCCGAGCCGGTCGATCAGCGCGACCGCCAGCACCGTCACGAGCATCAGCAGCGCGCACGCGGCGTACGCCATCTGGTTGTTGAGCTCCCCCGGCCGTCCCATCAGCGACGCGATCGCGACCGGCAGCGTCGGCGCCGTCGGCCGGGCGAGGAAGCTGGTCGCGCCGAACTCGCCGAGCGCCACGACGAAGCCGAACCCGGCGGCGGCGACCAGCGGCCGCAGCGCCAGCGGCAGGTCGATCTCGCGCCACACCCGCAGCGGGCTCGCGCCGAGCGTCGACGCGGCCTGCCGCAGCCGGACGTCGACCGAGCGCAGCACCGGCAGCACCATCCGCACGATCAGCGGCGTGATCACCAGCGCCTGGGCCAGCGGGACGAGGTAGGGCGACGTCCGCAGGTCGCCAGGCAGCGCGTCGAGCGTGACCAGGTAGCCGAAGCCGACGGTCACCGCGGACACGCCCAGCGGCAGCATCAGGACGGCGTCCATCGTCTCGCCGAGGCCGCGCGCGGACTTCGCGGGTGAGCGCCGCAGCGCCACCAGCACCACGGACGCGAGCACGCCGACCACGGTCGCGAGCAGCGTCGCGTCGATCGCGACCTTCAGCGAGTTCACCGCGGCGTCCCAGCCGGACACCTGCAGCGCGCCCTTCTCCCCGGTGCCACTCAGCGCGCGGTAGCCCGCGAGGCTCCAGCCGTCCTCAGTGGACACCGACTCGGCGAGCAGCGCGACGATCGGCGTCAGCAGCAGCGCCAGGACGACACCCGCGGCGCCGACGCCCCACCACTCGCCGCCACGCGGCCGCCGTGCGCCGCCGGAACCGGTTTTGGCCCCCTCCTTGCGCCGCCGGGCCAGCCCGCCGAGCACCAGCGCGGCGACCACGGCCGCGAACTGGATCAGGGAAAGCGCCGCCGCGCCCGAAAGGTCCAGGAGGTCGACCGTGCGCAGGTAGATCTCGGTCTCGAGCGTCCGGTACTTCGCGCCGCCGAGGATCAGCACGACCCCGAAACTGGTGGCGCAGAAAAGGAAAACCACGGCCGCGGCGGACGTGACCGCCGGGGCCAGCGCGGGCAGCGTCACCGAGCGGAAGGCCCGCCACGGGGACGCGCCGAGCGCGCGGGCGGCGTCGGTCGTCCGCGAATCCAGCCGCGCCCACAGCCCGGCGACCGTGCGCGCGACGACGGCGACGTTGAAGAAGGCGTTGGCGAGCACGATCGGCAGCACGCCGCCGTCCGGCCAGAGCGCGCGGAACGCCAGCCCGACGACGACGGTCGGCAGCACGAACGGCACCAGCACCAGCGTCCGCGCCAGGCCGACGCCGGGCAGCTTCACCCGGGCCAGCAGGAACGCCACCGGGAGCCCGGCCACCACCGCCACCAGCGTCGACGCGGCCGCGCTCGCGACGGTGAACCCGGCCAGCTGCCAGGTCCGCGCGTCGCCGAGGACGACGTCGAGGCCGCCCGCGGCGAACCCGCGCCCGACGATCGCCAGCACCGGCCAGGCGAAGAAGACCACCAGGAAGCCGATCGGGGCCAGCCCCAGCAACGCCAGGCCGAGCCCCCGAGCCTGCCTTGGCGGGGCTACGACTGCACGAGCGTGCGCCATTCGCCGATCCACTTCTCCCGGCCGGCCTGCACCTGGTCCGCCGTCAGCGTCTGCGGCTTCTGCGGCAGCGGCGCGACCTGCGCCCAGCCCGCGGGCAGGTCGACGCCCTGGCGCGCCGGGTAGACGTACATGTTGGCCGCGACGGTCGCCTGGAACTGCTGCGACAGCAGGAAGTCGACGACCTTGCGCGCGCTCTCGGTCTGCTTGCCGCCGGCGAGCACGCCGGCGTACTCGACCTGCCGGTAGCAGGTGTCGAGCAGCGCCTTGGTGCGCGGCTTCCCGTCGTCCCCGACCTCGGCGGCGGGCGAAGACGCATACGACACGACGATCGGCCGCGGTCCCTTGCCGGAGGAGCCGGAGAACTCCTTGGTGTAGGCCTCTTCCCAGCCGCTGACGACCTTGAGGCCGTTGGCCTTCAGCTTCGTCCAGTAGTCCTGCCAACCGGCCTCGCCGTACTTCGCGATGGTGCCGAGGAGGAAGGCGAGCCCGGGCGACGCCGTGGCCGGGTCCTCGGCGACGAGGAGGTCCTTGTACTTCGGGTCGGCCAGGTCGTCGTAGCTGGCCGGCGCCGGGATCCCCTTGGTGGCGAAGTAGTTCGCGTCGACGTTGACGCAGACGTCCCCGACGTCGACGGCGGACAACCGGTGCTCGGGATCGACGGCGTACCGCTGCGGCCCGCGGTCGGCCTCCGGGCTGGTGTAGGGCTCGAAGACGCCTTCCTTGAGCGCGCGCGAAGCGAAGGTCGAGTCGACGCCGTACGCGACGTCGCCGACCGGGTTGGCCTTGGTGAGCACGAGCTTGTTGGTCAGCGATCCGGCGTCGCCCTGCTTGAGCACGGAGATCTTGATGCCCGACTGCTTCTGGAAGGCGTCGAGCACCTCCTGCGGCGCCAGGAAGGAGTCGTGCGTCACGAGGGTGACGGTGGGCGTCTGCTGCGTGCCACCGTCGCCGTCCGACAGCGAGCACCCCGCGGCGACGACGCTGACGACGGCGATGGCCGTCGCCGCGCGAACAGCCCTGCGTTTCATCTACCCCTCCTGCACTTCGCCGGACGAGGAGGGAAGCCCTCCCTTCGCCGGCATGATCCGGTCAGGTGCGAACGGTCGCGGGGTGACCCGCCTCTCAGCCCGGCTGACCGGACTCCCGTGGCAACCGTGCAGCGTAGTCCAGGACGGACGACCATGGAGACATGACGGAAATCTTGAGCGACTCCGAGGCCGACGGACGACTGGGCGCGAGCTGGACCAGGTCGGGTGCGGTGATCTCCCGCGAGGTGGAACTCGCCTCGTTCCCCCAGGCGATCGAGGTGGTCGACCGGGTGGCGGTGCTGGCCGAGGCGGCCGACCACCACCCGGACATCGACATCCGCTGGCGCACCCTGACGTTCCGGCTCTCCACCCATTCGGCGGGCGGCCTGACGGCGAAGGACTTCTCGCTGGCTTCACAGATCGACTCGGTGCTGTCATCGCTGTGATCTCGGTTACGCTGAGTGCACTTTTTCGCGGTTTCGACGTCTCTCGGTAAACGACTTTTGCTAGGAGAGACGGGTCATGACGCAGGCGATCGTGGTCGGCACAGCAGCATTCGCAACGATGGTGGCAGCAGCAGGCGGCGTCCTCTGGTTCACCGCCCGGGGCCGCCGTCACCCGGATGCCGGTGAGTTCGATCACAGCCGCTAACGAAGGGCATGATCAGCGCGCTGAGCAGGGCGGAAGCATCGATTTCGACCCTGGGAAACGCCATGAACAGCACCGCCGCCCTCACCCCCGCGCAGCGCGCCTGGATCAACGCCCTCGCCCCCGCGGTGGTGCTGATCGCGATTGCCCTGATGGGCCTGCTCGGCTGAGTACGTTCGCGCCGTCGCTCTGATCATCGGAGCGACGGCGTCTTTCATCCGACCCGGATCTGGTCCGGCGCTGGGAACGCGGCCGGGGGCTCGTCTTCGACGGTCCAGTACTCGAGGCAGGAAAGCCGGCCTTCGTCGACGAACACGATGAGCCCGCCATCCGGCACGTCGGCTTCGACCGCAGCCCGCTCCGTGATTTCGGCCGTCGGCGTGGCGTCGTCGACCACGAGGCAGACGGTCGGGCACCCGCAGCCGCAGCTCCCGCTCACCTGCGCGGTGGCGGCTTGCACTCGCAGTTCGACCGCGCCGGGGAAGTCACCGGCGAGTAGGACGTCGAGGACCGCGCGCTCGTCCGGGGTCAGCGAACGATTCAAGTGTCCTCCATCTACTCATCAGCCTTCGTGGAATTGCCACGAACTTAGTACTTGGGCCATTCGCTCACGCCCAGTAATCTCGTGGATGTGGATCGTGAGGGGAGTGCCGCAGAAGCCAGGTTGGCCGTCCTCGCGCAGCAGATCTGGCACGGCAGCCGCGAGCCAGGCGACTTCATGGACGCGTTCGCGAGCACGGTGGTGTACGCGCAGCGGCCGGAGTCACCCGCTCTACTGGTGACCGACCTCGGGGAGCGGGGCCGGTGGATGGTCGTGTTCACCACTGTCGAGAGGCTGGCCGCGCACGCGGGCGAATGCGACTGCTTCACCACGACGGGGGCGGATCTTCTGGAACTGGTACCGCCGGGTGTGGGTCTGATGGTCGACCCCGACGATACGCACCGGTTCCCCGTGCTGTCGCGGATGGCACCACCTGAGGTGATCGCACGAGCATGGGTTCAGGCCGACCGGCGGCGACATCGGACGGCGTAATCACCTGACGCGAGCCACGGGGTGCGGAGCGGTGGATGGTCCAGGCTTCCACGTCGACGTCGACGTGCTGGAGAGTGCGTCGAAGAACATGAGCGCAGTAGTGCACGACCAGAGCAGTTTCGAGTTACGCGGGTTGTGCGGTGAGTCCCGGCTGTACGGCCATAACGGTGTTCACGAGGCCCTGGCGGAGCTGTGCGCGAGGTGGAGCGTCGGACTGGATGCGCTGTCCGACCGGGCCGGTGATCTCGGCGACCTGCTGGGCCAGGCCGCCGCTGCCTACCGCGCGGTCGAGCACGACAACACCGCGTCCTTGAAGTCCGATCCCGGTTGGGGCGCGGTCACGCCCGACGAGCCCACGATCGGTGGCGTGTGATGGCAGAGCTCGGCCAGACCGACGATCCGAAGTCCTTGGTGCCCGGCGACCCGCCGGCGGTGTTCGAGAACGCCCGGGTGCTATACGAGCGCGCCAAGACGGCACACGCCGTCGGCGAGGCGCTCAAGCGGATCGACACCGGAGCATGGCAGGGACCGGCCGCGAACAAGTTTCACGAGGATCATCAAACCGAAGTACCCCGCTGGGGCCAGGCCGGCGACTCCTTGGACAACGCCGCCTCGGCGCTGACCGACTTCGCGAACTGCCTGTCCTGGGCACAAGGGCAGGCAGCGGAAGCCATCGCGCGGTGGGAAGAGGGTGACAACGCCACGCGGCAAGCCAGAGCCGATCACGACCGTGCCACCGCCGATGCCGAAGCCGAAACCAGGGCCAACGCACAAAGGGGCGATCCGACCGTGGTGCAGGCACCGCCGTTCGTCGATCCGGGCGAGCCCCAGCGTCAGGCTGCCCGGGACATCCTTGGCCGCGCCCGTCAGCAGCTGGCGAACGTCGGCGGCCTGACAGCCGATGCCTTGCGCTACGAGGGAGCCGCAGCGCCACAAGACTCGCGAAAGCAGGCTGACGCGAACTTTTTCGGCGGTATTTGGGACAGCATCAAGGGCGCCGGAGAAGGCCTGTACCAGGTTCTCGCCGATCCGGCGGAAGTGGTCGCGGCGATGGCGCACAACATCGCGCACCCGGTCGACACCTTCAAGGAGATGGTCGCTTGGGACGACTGGGCGAATGGGCACGGCGACCGCGCCTTGGGCAAGATCACCGGCAACGCGCTGGTCGGGTTCAGTGCGTTCGGCCTGGGAAAGGTGATCAAAGGTTCGCCTCGGCACGGCGAGCACGAACCAGATTCGGAAAATGGACTCCCGCGAGAGGGCGGATCCCCGGACGCGCCCACCAGCTTCGCCCCGGCCGACGTATCGCGAGTGAAGGAGCACCTGTCACGCCCCGGCCTCGATCACTTCGGACCGAACGATGTGATGCTGGACAGGATCGGCAAGGCCCTCGCGGAGGGGAAGCCCCTGTCCGAGGCACAAACCAACTTCATGCGCCACGAAACGCTCGAGGCGAAGCTGATGGATGGCGGAATGGGCTACGACGATGCGCACGCCGAGGCGCTGCAAACGCATCCTCCCGGCAAGAATTATGATCCCGACGTGATCGACCAGGAGCCCCTGTTCGGTCCGTGGTGGCGGAAGATGAACGGGTTGGGACCGCGATGACGATCGTAGAAGTGGAAAAACACGGGATCGTCGCGATCGGCGAAGGTGATCACCCCGCGACCTACCAAGCCGCGGACTGGCTGTGCTCGTCCCGCCCGGCCATAGCTGCCCCGGCCGTCCCTCTCCGCCTGCACGTCGAAGTCCTCCGGCGGTTCGGCGGTCTCGCTCCACGCGCACTTCTCGGCGGACAATTCGTGCCCGGCCAGGACCACGAAACCCGGTTCTCGGTAGCCGTGGCTCCCTTCGGGGTCTTCGATGCCGACGAAGCGCCAACGTGCCCGAGCGTTCTGTGGAAGCAGCCCTTCACCGTCGGCCTGCCCGGCGAGTTCGCCTCGGCGGTCGCCGACGCGCTCGGCGACGGGCCCGGACTGCCGACCGGGACGCTGACGATCGACCGCGCCGGCTTCGACCTGGTCAACTCGTCCGAGATGATCTTCGGGCAAACCGCGGCCGCGCTGAAAACCGCCGTGGCCGCGCTGCTTTCGGGTCAGGACGTCGACGCCGCGGTCAGATCCCTCGTGAGCAGTTGGTGACCCGTCACACGTTGAAGCGGAACTCGACCACGTCGCCGTCGGCCATGATGTAGTCCTTGCCCTCCATGCGGACCTTGCCCGCCGCGCGCGCCGCCACCATCGAACCCGCCGCCATCAGGTCGTCGTACGAGACGATCTCCGCCTTGATGAAGCCGCGCTCGAAGTCCGTGTGGATCACGCCCGCGGCCTGCGGGGCCGTCGCGCCCTGGGGGATCGTCCAGGCGCGGGACTCCTTGGGGCCCGCCGTCAGGTACGTCTGCAGGCCGAGCGTGTGGAAACCCGCGCGGGCCAGTGAGTACAGGCCCGGCTCCGGCTGGCCGACCGACTCCAGGAGCTCGCGGACCGACTCCTCGTCGTCCAGTTCCAGCAGCTCCGCCTCGACCTTCGCGTCGAGGAACACCGCGTCCGCGGGGGCGACCAGCTTGGTCAGTTCCTCGCGGCGGGCGTCGTCAGTCAGCACCGACTCGTCCGCGTTGAAGACGTACAGGAACGGCTTCGTCGTCAGCAGGCTCAGCTCGCGCAGCGCGTCGAAGTCGACTTCCTTCTGGGCCTGGAAGAGCGTGCGCCCGGCGTCGAGGATCTCCTTCGCCTTCTGGGCGTTGTCGAGCGCGGGCTTGTTCTCCTTCTTCGTCCGCGCTTCCTTCTCCAGCCGCGGCAGCGCCTTGTCCAGGGTCTGCAGGTCGGCGAGGATCAGCTCGGTGTTGATCGTCTCGATGTCGCTCGACGGGTCGATGCGGCCGTCGACGTGCACCACGTCGGGGTCGTCGAACACCCGGATGACCTGGCAGATCGCGTTGGCCTCGCGGATGTTCGCGAGGAACTTGTTGCCCAGCCCGGCGCCCTCGGAGGCGCCCTTCACGATGCCCGCGATGTCCACAAAGGACACAACTGCCGGGACGATCTTCTCCGACTTGTGCAGCTCGGCCAGCTTGTCCAGCCGCGGGTCCGGCAGCGGCACCACGCCGACGTTCGGCTCGATCGTCGCGAACGGGTAGTTCGCGGCGAGCACGTCGTTGCGGGTCAGCGCGTTGAACAGGGTGGACTTGCCGACGTTGGGCAGGCCGACGATACCGAGGGTGAGGCTCACGACCCCGCAGTCTACGTGTCTCCCCCGGTCCGGCCCCACGCACCCAACGCCGCGTCGGATTTCCGCCAGCCGCGGCGCTGACCTGCTGGCATGCTCGAATCCATGGTCACGACAACCGAGGCGCCGGCGCTCTGGCGCGACGTCGAACGCTGCTACCGCGTGGTCACCGCCCGCGACTCGCGCTTCGACGGCCAGTTCATCATGGCCGTCCGCACCACCGGCATCTACTGCCGTCCGTCGTGCCCGGCGTCGACGCCCAAGGCGCAGAACGTCCGCTTCTTCCCGACGTCGGCGGCCGCGCAGGCCAACGGCTTCCGCGCCTGCCGCCGCTGCCTGCCCGACGCCGTGCCGGGCTCGCCGGACTGGAACGTGCGCGCCGACCTCGCGGCGCGGGCGATGCGGCTGATCTCCGACGGGACCGTGGAGCGCGAAGGCGTCCCCGGGCTCGCGCGCCGGCTCGGCTACTCGGAACGCCAGCTCGGCCGGGTCCTCACCGCCGAACTCGGCGCCGGCCCGCTCGCCCTGGCCCGTGCGCACCGCGCACACTCGGCGCGGCTGCTCATCGAGCTGTCCGAACTGCCGCTGACCGACGTCGCGTTCGCGGCGGGTTTCTCCAGCGTGCGGCAGTTCAACGAGACGATCCGCGAAGTGTTCGCGACGACGCCTTCGCAACTTCGCGCCTTCGCGGCTTCACGACGCGGGCGGCACAGCGACGTGAGCGGGACGCGGCTCAGCCTGCGGCTGCCGTTCCGGCCGCCGTTCGACGCCGACGGGCTGCTTCGGTTCTTCGCCGACCACGCCGTGCCGGGCGTCGAGGTCGTCACCGCGGAGTCCTACGCCCGCAGCCTGCGGCTCTCCCACGGCACCGGCGTGGTCCGGCTGACGCCGCAAGCGGATCACGTGCGCTGCGAGCTGGTGCTCGCCGACCTGCGCGACCTGGGCAGCGCCGTCAGCCGGGTGCGCCGGCTGCTCGACCTCGACGCCGACCCGGCGGCGGTCACCCGCGTCCTCGGCGCCGACCCGGCGCTGGCGCCGCTGGTCGCGGCGGCGCCCGGCATCCGGGTCCCGGGCGCGGTGGACGGCGAGGAGCTGCTGCTCCGCACCTTGCTCGGCGACCAGGTGCCCGGCTCGCCCGGCGAGGAGATCCCCGGCGAGTGGGGCGTGACCCGGCTCTTCCCGGCCACGGCCCGCATCGCGGCCACCGGTCACCCGGTCGCCACCGCGCTGGCCGAGGGGCGGCTCGACCCGCACGTCGGCCGGGACGCCGCCGACCTGCGGGCGGAGCTGCTGGCGTGCCCGGGGATCGACGCGTCGACGGCGGACTACGTGCTGATGCGCGTCCTCGGCGCACCGGACGTCCTGCTCGCCGAGGACGCCGCGGTCCGCCGCGGCGCCGAGGTACTGGGCATCGCCCCGGAGTCGCTGCCGCGGCACGCGCGGAAGTGGACCCCGTGGTGCTCCTACGCCGGGAGGTACCTCCAGCGCGCGGCGACGGGACTCGCCGTCAGCTGAGCCGCGTCAGCCCTGCTCGCCCTGCCACAGCAGCGCCTGGGCCACGATCACCTGGTCTCCGTCGAACGTCGCCGCCGGCGAGCCGTGCAGGCGGTAGCCGAGTTCGAGCGCCTCGCTGACGCGGTGGCAGAACTTCGCGTCGTCGGGGCCGGTGAGCAGGCGGTAGCGGGGCAGGCCGTTCGGCGGCTGGTCCGTCATGGCTTCATCTTGTCCGAGCGATCAGCCGGCGCGCACCTCCAATGTCGAGCCCGTGCGGGACTTGCGGACCCGCAGCCGCGTCGGGATGCGCTGCCGCAGCTCCTCGACGTGCGAGACGAGCCCGACCACCCGGCCCCCGGCGCGGAGCTCGTCGAGGATGTTCATCACGACGTCGAGCGTCTCGGCGTCCAGCGTGCCGAAGCCCTCGTCGACGAACAGCGTGTCGAGCAGCGCGCCGCCGGTCTCCCCCGCGACGACGTCGGCCAGCCCCAGCGCGAGGGCCAGCGACGCGAGGAACGACTCGCCGCCGGACAGCGTCTTCGCCGGGCGGATGGTGCCCGAGTAGTCGTCCAGCACGTCGATGCCGAGCCCGCCGCGGGTGCCGCGCGCCCCGGCCGCGTCCGAGTGCACGAACGAGTAGCGCCCCTGGCTCATGGTGCGCAGCCGGTGCGTGGCCGCGACCGCGACTTCCTCCAGCCGCGCCGCCAGCACGTACGACCGCAGCGACATCTTGCGGCTGTTCTGCCCGCGTCCGTTGACGACCTCCGCCAGCGCCCGCAGCTCGGCGTACGCCGCTTCGGCCGGCGCCAGCCCGGCGAGCGCCTTCCGCAGCAAGCCGGCCAGCCGGGTCAGCTCCTCGTGCTGCGCGGTGGCCGCGCGCAGCGCCGCGTACGCCGAGTCGGCCCGCGCTCGCGCCAGCTCGGCGGCGTCGGCCGCGCGGTCGACGTCGGCGACGTCGTCCGGCGAGATCCCGAACAGGTCGGGCTCGGACAGCAGGGCCCGCGCCCCGGCCGCCGTCGCCTCGGCCTCCGCGATGCCCTGTTCGAGCTTCTCGATCTGCTCGTCCGGCAGCATCGCGGCCCGCGCCTTCTTCAGCGACGTGAACCCCTTCGCCTTGACCGCCGCCTCGACCAGCGTGCGTTGCTCGGCCACGCGTTCCCGGGCGCCGGTGACCGCCGTCCGGGCTTCGGCGACCGCTTCGAGGGCTTCGGCCAGGCCGATCAGGTGCCCCCGCCGGGTCGCGACGTCCGCGAACTCGCCGCGTCCGGCGACCAGCCGTCGGTCACGCTCGGCCAGCCGTTCTTCGAGGGCCCGGACGTCGGTCGTCGCCTCGGTCGCCGCCTGCTCGGCCTGGCGGCGGCGTTCGGTCCGCGCTTCGAGGTCCCGTTCCAGGAGGACGACCTGCTGCCCCAGCTTCGCCTTCCCAGCCGCCTGTTGAGCCAGCACCGCGACCGTGGCGCGAGCCTCCGCCAGCTCGGTGGCGATCGACTCCGCGGTGCGCCCGGCCAGCCGTTCGAGCAAGCCGGCCAGCCGCGCTTTCGCTTCTTCCAGCGCGACCACCACCCGCTGCCGCACCGCGTCCGCCGCCTGCTCGGCTTCTTCGGCGGCGCGCTCCTCGGCCGGGTCGACCAGCTCGGCGTCCCGGTTCGCGGGCGACGGGTGTTCGGCCGACCCGCACACCGGGCACGGCGCACCCTCCGGCAGCGCGGCGGCCAGCTCGGCCGCCATCCCGTCGAGCCGCCGCTCCCGCAGGTCGAGCCGCCGCTGCCGGGCCGCCTGGTGCGTGTCGATCACCTCGCGCAGCTTCGCCTCGCCGCGCCCGACCTTCGCTCGCGCCTCGGGCAGGTCGGCCGCGTCGCGCGCCGCGGCCGTCAGCTCCTCGACCTTGGCGCGGGCTCCGTCGAGCTTGGCTTCGGCTTCGGCCGCTTCCAGGGCGTCCGCGCGCAGCTTGGCCAGCTGACCGGGGATCGCGGCCAGCTCGGCGGTCAGCTGCTCGGCCTGCTGCTGGGCCGTGACGGCGGCCAGCTTCCGGTCGTCGCGCCGCATGACGTCGATCTGCTGCTGCTCGGCTTCGGCGACCAGCTCCGCGACCGCTCCGGCCTCTTCCCGCGCGGTGGCCGCCCGGGCCTTCAGGTCGCCGGTCGCGCGCGTGCCGAACTCCCGCAGGTGCCCGCCGCAGGCCTTCTCCGCCTGCTCGGCCTCGGCGAGTTCGGCGGCCCGGCGGTCCAGCAGGTCGGCCTCGACGGCGACCCCGGCCGCCCGCCGCGCGGCCGCTACCTCCTGCGCCCACTCGGCCCGCTGGGGCGCCTGCTCGGTGATCTCCAGGAGCCGCAGGTGCGCGGTGCGGACCCGCCGGATCTTCTCCGCGCCCGCGCGTTCTTCCTGCAGGTAGGCATCGGCGCGCTGGGCGGCCGACCGCGTCCGTTCCGCCTCGGCCGTGACCTGCCCGACGCGTTCGCCCGAGGCGGCGAGCACGCTGCCGACCCAACCGGCGACGTCCGTCTCCGGCGGGTCCTGCTGGGCTTCCTGCGCGTACCTGGCCAGCAGCTCCCGCACGTCCTGCTGCCGGCTGTCCAGCTCGCGGCCGCGCTCGGCGCGCAGGTCGGCCAGCCAGCGTTCGACGTCGGCGAAGCGCTCGGTGCCGAACAGCCGCTCGAGGAGCTTCTCGCGCTCGGCGGTGTCCGACCGCAGGAACCGGGCGAACTCGCCCTGCGGCAGCAGCACCACCTGGAAGAACTGCGCCGCTGTCATCCCGAGCAGCCGCTCGACGGTGCGCGCGACCTCCTCGATCCGGATCAGGCCCTCCGGGGCCAGCCCGGCGGGCGCGGTGCCGACCCAGCTCAGCGACACCCGGGCCTGCTGGGTGGTGGTGCCTTCGCCGCGCCGCTTCGGCCGCTGGTACTCCGGGTTGCGCACGATCTTCAGCCGGTGCCCCTGCACGGTGAGCTCCAGCGCGACCTCGGTGACCTGGTCGGGGTCGGCGAGGTCGCAGCGCAGCCGCTTGGCTTCGTTGCGAGCACCGGGCACCACGCCGAACAGCGCGAACGCGATCGCGTCGAGCAGCGTCGTCTTGCCCGCACCGGTTTCGCCGTGCAGGAGGAAGAGACCGTCGGCGCCGAGCACGTCGAAGTCCACCACTTCGCGTGCGCAGTACGGCCCGAAGGCTTCGACCTCCAGCCTGTGCAGCCTCATTTCGCGAGGGCCCCCCGGTCGGCCGCTTCCAGGGCCTTGAAGAGGAGCTGCTCTTCGCTCTCGGTCGGCGGGGCGCCCCGGCAGTCGTCGAGGAAGCTGCGCGAGATCTCGATGTCGGACCGGCCGCGGACGGCGTCGGAGTAGCGCAGCGGGGCGCCGTCGTGGCCGCCGGCGGGCTCCCACTCCAGGTGCACCGCGTACGGGAAGCGCTCGCGCAGGCGCCGCATCGCGTCGACCGGGCGGACCCGGTCGGTGACCGTGACCGAAAGGAAGTGGCCGAGGTGGACCTCGTGCGCCGGGTCGTGCAGGAGGTCCTCGATCTCGCCGGTGATCGTGGCGAGCGCGCGGGGCACCGGCAGCTCGTGCCTGCGCACTTCGCCGAGGCCGCCGGCGTCCAGGTCGACGAGCCAGACCGATTTCCGTTGGCGCGCTTCGGAAAACGAGTACGCCAGCGGGCTGCCGGAGTAGCGGAGGTGCTCGGCGAGCGTCTGCGGGCCGTGGAGGTGGCCCAGGGCCACGTAGTCGACGCCGTCGAAAACGGAGCCGGGCACCTGCTCGACGCCGCCGACCGCGATCGTCCGCTCGGAATCGGTCGGCTCGCCGCCGGTGACGAACGCGTGCGCGAGCACGACCGACCGCGTGCCCGGCCGGTTCGCGAGGTCCGCGCGGATCCGGCGCATGGCCTCGGTGAGCACGCCGGTGTGGCCGCGCGCCTCCGGCACGCCCAGCGCGTGCCGGGCCGGTTCCGGTTCCAGGTAAGGGATGCCGTAGACGGCGACCGGCCCGTGGTCGTCGTCGAGCAGCACCGGTTCGGCCAGCCCGCCGACGGTGGTGCGCAGGTGCAGGCCGCCCGCCGCGGCGAACTCCGCGAACGCGCCGAGCCGGGGCGCGGAGTCGTGGTTGCCGGGCGTGACGACCAGCCGGGCGCCGGCCGCGCGGATCCGGGCGACGGCCGCGGTGGCCACCCGGACGGCTTCGGCGGAAGGCACCGCGCGGTCGTAGATGTCGCCTGCCACCAGGACGGCGTCGATCGCCTCGCCGGCCACGAGGTCGGCGAGGTGCCCGAGCACCGCTTCCTGTTCCGCGAGCAGATCGGCGCCGTGGAACGTGCGGCCGATGTGCCAGTCGGAGGTGTGCAGGAATCTCACGGTGGTCAAGGTACGACCCGCCTCCGACGAAAACCCGGAGGCTCGCCGCCCGCTCACTCGAACGTGTGTACTAACACGAGCGTGCCGGATCGGACACGCCCTGCGTGGAATCGATGTGTTCGCAGGTCAGCTACCCAGAGCGACGATCCGGGTGCGGTTTTTGTCGGTGGGGTCCGCCATGATGTCCCCGCGGTCCGATTCCGGCCGGAGGGAGGAGACGAAGTGGCGACAGTGCTGACCACCGCGGCGATCGTGCTGGCGGTCCTGCTGCTCGTCGCCGTCGCGGTGCTGTGGCGGCTGTACAACGACGGGATGCGCCGGGCGGACGCGGCGGCCCGGCTGGTGGCGGCCGAGCGCGCGAAGGCGGATCAGCAGCAGCTCGCGCTGCGGCGCTACGAGGTGGCGTTCGCGTCGATCAGCGGCCGCGGTGAGCTGGGCGAGCAGGTGCTGGTCGAGACGGCGCGCGCGCTCGGGCTGCGCGAAGACCTCCACTTCACGCTGCAGACGGACCTCGCGGGCGGCGGCGCGGCGAAACCGGACATGGTGCTGCGCGTGGGCGGCGGCCGCACGGTGCCGGTAGACGCGAAGGCGAGCATGGCCACGTGGTCGGAGGCGGTGGAGACCGACGACCCGGACGAGCGGATCGACGCGTTGCGCGCGCACGTCCGCCAGATCCGCTCCCGAGCGGCCGAGCTGGCGGGCAAGGGCTACCAGCGCTGGGCGGACGCGATCTACGGCACGATCATGTTCGTCCCTTCCGACGCGGCGGTGGTCGCGGCGATGGACACGGACCCGGAGCTGCTGCGCTGGCTGATCGACCGGCGGGTGTTCCTGTGCGGCCCGACGGGCTTCGGCGTCCTGGCCTCGGCGGCTCTGTTCGCGGCGAGCGACCGCACGCTGGAGGCCGACGTCGAGCAGGTGCGAGCGGGCGCGGCGGCCGCCCATCGCGCGGCGGGTGGGGCCGTGGAGGCGCTGAACCTGTCGAGCACGCACCTCCAGCGCTTCCTGTCGGCCCGGCGACGGGAGCTGGAGGCGCTGGAGACGTTCCGGGCGACGGTGGCGCCGTTGTCGGAGGCGTCGGGCAGTCCGGCGCCGGTCCCGACGGTGCGGAAGGGGGACGAACTGGCGGCGAGCTGAGAGATCTTGCGACGCGGCCGGGGTGGCGACGGTACGGCTTCGGACTGCTTCTGAGGGCGGGCCGGTTGCGATCGGTGGCGCGAGCTGTCTCGGTCGGGCGGCCCTGCGGCCACGGGGCGCGCGAGCCACCGGGACCTCACGGCCACGGTCGGCGACCAACGCGCGCCGGGCAGCTCCGCAGCGACAGCCGGCGGTACGAGCCACGGCGAGCCCGCGGCAACCGAGCCGCACGGCGAGCCCAGCCGACCCGGCAGCACGACACCGGACCAGTCGGCCTGCGCACCGGAGCCCCGAGGGCCGACATGCCTGCTCGCTCACCGCTCGACCAGGCACGATCGGTGCCCGCGCGAGCCCCAAGCGAGCCGCGCGGAACCGGACCACGCGACTCCGCGACCGGTTGCCTGAGCACTCGTGGCGAAGGTCGTCATCACCCTTACCGTCCGCTTCTCCGCGGCCGCCGGGTCATGCCGGCGGGTGGCTGTAGGCCCACGTCGGCGGCGGTGCTGGCAAGATCTTCACAACCACGAGATACGGTGTTGCCCTGTGACCGCGATTCGCGATCGCCAGAGCGATCCAGATGCCGACGACGTCCCCGTGCCGTGGGATGAGCGTCCTGTCGTCGGTTCGAGGCGCGGACTGCCCTGGTGGGCGGCGGTCCTGGTCGGCCTCGTCCTGGCCGTCGTGGGCGCCCTCCTCGGCAAGCCGAGCCAGGCGAACATCCCGGTGGTCTTCATCGTCTGCTACATCGCCGGGGCCGTGATCGCGGTCTGCGCGGTGCGGCGGCGGGGCCTGTTCGGGCCGATGGTGATGCCGCCGCTCGTGCTGGCCGTCACCGTGCCCGGCGTGATCCTGCTGACCTCCGGGTCGCAGGGCGACGACCTCCTGTCGAAGGCCCTGAACATCGGCAGCCCGCTGATCAACAGCTTCCCGATGATGGCCATCACCACCGGCATCACGCTGCTGATCGGGTTCGTCCGCATCGTCCGC
Organism: Amycolatopsis sp. cg9; assembly: GCF_041346945.1. NCBI lineage: Bacteria > Bacillati > Actinomycetota > Actinomycetes > Pseudonocardiales > Pseudonocardiaceae > Amycolatopsis > Amycolatopsis sp. cg9. Next base: position 1,167,489 of record NZ_CP166850.1, read on the forward strand.
GAGCGCGACCCGGACGCCCCGAAGAAGGTCAAGGCCGACCGGCGCCCCGCGGAAGACGACGACGAGCAGCCGCGCCCGAGCCGGCCGCGGCCGGCGAACCGGACCGGTCAGACGCCCGTGCCGCCTCGACGTGGCCGGGACGGCGAACCGCCGCGGCGGCCGCGGCCGCCCGCGGAGGGTGACCGCCGTGCGCCGCGGCCGCCCGTCGACCGCGACCCGGGCACCCGGGGTACGCGGAAGCCGCCGCCGGCGAACCGGCGTGCGCCGCGGCCGGACGACGCCGACCCGCGCCGGCGTGAGCCTCGCGGTGACGCTCCTCGGCGTCGGCCGCGGCCGCCCGCCGAAGACGGCCGAGACGCTCCGCCGCCTCGACGGCCGGCCGGGGGCCGGGGCGCGCCGCCGCGGCGGAACCGTCCCTGGGACGACGAAGAACGCTGAACAGCTAAAACGGCGGTTGCCTCCCGAGGGGGCAACCGCCGTTCTTCGTGCCGGACCTCAGACCTTGCGCAGTTCCTTGGGCGGCGCGAAGGTGATCTTCTCGTTCGCCGTCGTCACCTCGTCGACGTCGCCGTAGCCCCGCTCGGCCAGCCACTCCAGCAGCTGCATGACGAGCTCGTCCGGCACCGACGCCCCGGACGTCACGCCCACCGTCGTCACCCCGGACAGCCACGCCTCGTCGACCTCGTGCGCGAAGTCGACCAGGTACGACGCCCGCGCGCCCGCCTTCAGCGCCACCTCGACCAGGCGCTTCGAGTTGGACGAGTTCGTCGACCCGACCACCAGCACGAGGTCGCACTCGGCGGCCATCGCCTTGACCGCGACCTGGCGGTTCGTCGTCGCGTAGCAGATGTCGTCGCTCGGCGGGTCCGCCAGACCCGGGAAGCGCTCGCGGAGCTGGTCGACGCGCTCCATCGTCTCGTCGACCGACAGCGTCGTCTGGGACAGCCAGATCACCTTCGACGGATCGCGCACCTCGACCTTGTCGACGTCCTCGGCCGTGTCGACCAGCTGGACCTTGTCCGGCGCCTCGCCGGCCGTGCCCTCGACCTCTTCGTGGCCTTCGTGACCGATCAGCAGGATGTCGTAGTCGTCCTTCGCGAACCGGTTGACCTCCTTGTGCACCTTCGTCACCAGGGGGCAGGTCGCGTCGATCGTGCGCAGGTTCCGGTCCGCGGCCTCCTGGTGCACCATCGGCGAAACGCCGTGGGCGGAGAACACCACCAGCGCGCCCTCGGGCACCTCGGAGGTCTCGTCGACGAAGATCGCGCCGCGCTCGCGCAGCGTCTCGACCACGTGCTTGTTGTGCACGATCTCCTTGCGGACGTACACCGGGGCGCCGTAGACCTCGAGGGCCTTCTCGACGGCGATCACCGCCCGGTCCACGCCGGCGCAGTAACCACGCGGTTTGGCGAGCAGCACCCGCTTGCCGGAGGCGGTTCCGGTGATCGTCGGGGTACCCGCGGGCTCGATTCCGGGACTCGCTGAACTCATGGCACCCAGGGTACGGGCAGCCCGGAGCCGAACTCGAAGTCCCTTTCGGGTGAGCTTCGTCCCCCTTCCGAGCTGTGCCCGGGGTCACGCAACGCGCCCGAGTCCACCCTTTCGGTTGGGCAGGATGGCGGACATGCGGCAGGCTAGACGCATGAAGCCATTCCCGCTCCCCCTCCGGGTCGCCGCGGGCCTCGCCGTCTCCACCGCCGAGCGGGTTCGTGACCTCCCCCGCCAGCTCGCCGGGCTCCCGGTGACCGTGGTCAGCCAGGTGCTGCAGGCCTCCATGCGAGTGCAGCAGCACGTCACCGAGCTGGCGATCAAGGGCGACAACGCGCTCTCGAGCCTCCGCCCGGTCGAGGACACGCCGAGCTGGGCGACGTTCGACGAGGACGTCGACGTCACGCCTCAGCGGCCGAACCTGACGCCGGTCGCCGACGTGCCGGAACCCCGTTCGGAACTGAACGGTCACCCTGGGTCACTGTCCGACCTCGAAGCGGAACTGGGTGATCCCTGGGCCGACGAGGAACGCGCGCTCGCGGAGGACCACGCCGACGGCGAAAACGACGCCTCGGAAGACAACAAGCCGCAGCCGGGCACGCCCAAGCTCGACAAGAAGGCCAAGGGCGAGGTCCCCCGGACCAGCGCGGGCGGGTACGAGGGTCCGGCCGGGCTGACCGGCTACGACCAGCTCACCCTCCCGCAGCTGCGGGCCCGGTTGCGCCAGTTCTCGATCCCGCAGCTCGAAACCATCCTCGACTACGAGCGCGCGCACGCCGACCGTTCGTCGTTCACCGGGATGCTGTCCCGCCGGATCGCCAACGCGCGCAAGGCCGAACGAGCCGGGGCCGAACCGCCCGAAGAAACCGGCGACGACGCGGAAGGCCAGTGACCGAAACCGAAGCGAGCACCGCCGAAAAGCCGTGGCCGGTGCGCACGGTCGCCCGAAAGATCGGCGACTGGATCCACCGCCTCGGCGCCGTCTGGGTCGAAGGCCAGGTAACGCAGGTCAGCTCCCGCCCGAACACGCAAACGGCGTTCCTCACGCTGCGCGACCCGTCGGCGGACGTCTCGATGTCGGTGAGCTGCCCGAACTGGCTGATCCGCGAGATGGAGCCGCCGCTGCGCGAAGGCGCGAGCGTGGTGGTGCACGCGAAGCCGTCGTTCTTCTTCGGCCGCGGCACCATCAGCCTGCGCGCCGACCAGATCCGCGCGGTCGGCATCGGTGAGCTGCTGGCCCGGATCGAACGCCTCAAGAAGCTCCTGACCGCCGAAGGCCTCTTCTCGGCCCAGCGCAAGCGGCCGATCCCGTTCCTGCCGAAGGGCGTCGGGCTGATCACCGGCCGCGCGTCGGCGGCCGAGCGGGACGTCCTGGCCAATGCGCAGGGGCGATGGCCGCACGTCCGGATAAAGGTGCTCAACACGGCCGTGCAGGGCTCGCAGGCGGTGCCGCAGGTCATGCGCGCGCTGCGGATCTTCGACGCCGACCCCGACATCGACGTCATCGTCATCGCCCGCGGCGGCGGCAGCGTCGAGGACCTGCTGCCGTTCTCCGACGAGGCGCTCTGCCGCGCGGTGTCGGCCACGGGCACGCCGGTGGTCAGCGCCATCGGGCACGAACCGGACACCCCGCTGCTCGACTACGTCGCCGACCTGCGGTGTTCCACGCCGACCGACGCCGGCAAGCGGATCGTCCCGGACCTGCGAGAGGAGACCGACCGCGTCCGGCAGATGCGCGACCGCGGGCGCCGCGCCCTGCACGGCTGGGTCGACACCCAGGCGCGGCTGCTGAACCAGATCCGCAGCCGCCCGTCGCTGGCCGACCCGCTCGGCCCGGTCCAGCGCCGGCAGGACGACGTCGAGGTGCACCGCGAACGCGCGCGCCGCGCCATGCTGACCCTGCTCGCCAAGGACCAGGCCGAGATCGCGAGCGCGCGGGCCCGGCTCACCGCGCTCGGCCCGGCCGCGACGCTGGCCCGCGGGTACGCGGTCGTGCAGTTCGTCGACGCCGAAGGCAACCTGCAGGTACTCCGCTCCGTCTCCGAGGTCGAGGCCGGTGCCCAGCTGCGCGTGCGCGTGGGCGACGGCGCGATCGGCGCGGTGGCGGAAGGGGCCAAGGAGTGAGAGCGACGTTCCTCCCGCTCACGGTGGACGCGGCCCGGCGCCTGGGCGCGCGGCCACTGCTGGACCAGGCGGTGCGCACCGACCGGGCCGCCGCCGAGTGCTGGACGGCGCTGCTCGCCGGCTGCCACAGCGCGGGCCGCCGCGACCTGGGCCCGCAGCTGCGCCGGCTGTCCGAAGCGACGTCGATGCAGGTCGGCTCGCGCTGGTGGTTCGCCGAGGGGGCCGGGCACCGCAAGCGCGTGGCCGGCGCGCAGGAAAACCTCGAAGAGGCGATCGCGGACGGTGACGGCCAGGAGTTCGCCCTCGCCTTCGTCGGGTACGACCACGCCATGGCCAGCGCGGTAGTGTGCGCGAACAGCGTGGAAGCCCGGAAGGTCGGAGAGCACCGAGCGTGAGTGAAGCAGCCAGCGAGGAACTCGGCTACGAGCAGGCGCGCGACCGCCTCGTCGAGGTCGTCCGCGAGCTCGAGGCCGGTGGCCTGTCCCTCGAGCAGTCGCTCGCGTTGTGGGAGAAGGGCGAGAAGCTCGCGAAGGTCTGTGAGCGCCATCTCGAAGGCGCGCGCGAGCGCATCGAGGCTGCTCTGGCGTCCGTGGAGGACGAAACCGGCGACGGTCAGTGACGTTTGCCATGCCTTCGGCACCGGGAAAGCCCGCGGGTATCTGACAGACTGTTGACCCGCCAGTTCCACGATCCGGGAGGCCTGATGTCCACCGAGCCGCGTCGTCGTGAAGCACCCGACCGCAACCTCGCGATGGAGCTGGTCCGGGTGACCGAAGCCGCCGCCATGGCCGCCGGTCGCTGGGTCGGCCGCGGCGACAAGATCGGCGGGGACGGCGCGGCCGTCGACGCGATGCGCCAGCTGGTGTCGACCGTGTCGATGCGCGGTGTCGTCGTGATCGGCGAGGGCGAGAAGGACGAAGCCCCGATGCTGTTCAACGGCGAAGAGGTCGGCAACGGCGACGGGCCGGCCTGCGACGTCGCGGTGGACCCGGTCGACGGCACCACGCTGATGGCCAAGGGCATGCCGAACGCGCTCGCGGTCCTCGCGGTCGCCGAGCGCGGCGCGATGTTCGACCCGTCCGCGGTGTTCTACATGGAGAAGCTGGCCGTCGGGCCGGAGGCGGCGGGCAAGGTCGAGCTCGGCGCGCCGATCGCGGAGAACATCCGCCGCGTGGCCAAGGCGAAGAACAGCAGCGTCGGCGACGTCACCGTGTGCGTCCTCGACCGGCCGCGCCACGAGCAGCTCATCAAGGAGATCCGCGACGCGGGTGCGCGGATCCGGTTCATCTCCGACGGCGACGTCGCGGGCGCGATCGCCGCGGCCCGCCCGACCACCGGCGTCGACATGCTGGTCGGCATCGGCGGCACCCCCGAGGGCATCATCGCCGCCTGCGCGATGAAGTGCCTCGGCGGCGAGTTGCAGGGCCGGCTGTGGCCGAAGGACGACGCCGAGCGCGAGAAGGCCATCGCCGCCGGGCACGACCTCGACCGCGTGCTGCTGAACGACGACCTCGTGACCGGCGACAACGTCTTCTTCTGCGCCACCGGCGTCACCGACGGCGACCTGCTGCGCGGCGTCCACTACCGCGAGGGCGGCGCGACGACGCAGTCCATCGTGATGCGGTCCAAGTCCGGGACCGTCAGAATGATCGACGGTTACCACCGGCTCACCAAGCTGCGGGCGTACTCCTCGGTCAACTTCGACGGCCAGCTGGACGCGCCCGACGACGACGTCGTGCCCCCGCTGCCGTAAGGAGATCCGTGCCCAGGCGACTGCTGGTCCTGCTGGTTCTGGTGTTCGCCCTGGTCCCCGCCACCGCGTCGGCCGACCCCGCCATCGTCGGGGGCGGCGACGCCGATCAGCCGTACCCGTTCGCGGTGTCGCTGCACTCCTCGACGGGCAAGCTGTTCTGCGCCGGGGCGCTGATCGCCCCCACCTGGGTGGTCACCGCCGCGCACTGCGCGTTCGACAAGTCCCCGTCCGCGGTGTCGGTGCGGGCGGGGACGAACGACTCCGGTGAAGGCGGCGAAGTCGCCAAGCTCGCCGCCATCGTCGTGAACCCGGCCTTCGACACCCAGAGCCCGGCGGGCGACATCGCGCTGCTGCGGCTGGCAACGCCGGTGAAAGCGGCGCCGGTCGGGCTGGCGACGGCCGCGGCACCGGGCACGGCGACCCGCATCCTCGGCTGGGGCCAGACGTGCCCGAAGCTGAACTGCGGCCAGATCCCGAAGACGCTGCAGCAGCTCGACACGCACATCGTCGAAGGCGCGAAGTGCACGTCGGTGTTCGACGGCACGGCCGAGCTGTGCACGGACAACCCGGGCGGCAAGTCCGGCGCGTGCTTCGGCGACTCCGGCGGCCCCGAACTCGTCCGCGACGGCGACCACTGGTCGCTCGCCGGCGTCACCAGCCGGCCGGGCAACAACGACCCGGAATGCGCGACGGCGCCGTCGATCTACACGTCCGTGGTCGCGTACGCGCCGTGGATCGCGGAGAAGACGAAGGCCTGACCTACTCGGCGTTGCTCGAATGCCCGGGGAACAGGTGGGCCTCCGGGTCGAGCAGGACGGCGATGTTGTTGACGGCGGTCGCGGCCTCGCCGAAGCCGGTCGCGATCAGCTTGACCTTCCCCGGGTACGCGGCGACGTCGCCGGCGGCGTAGACGCGTTCGCGCGCGGTCGCCATGGTCGAGTCGACGGCGATGGCGCGGTGGTCGATCTCCAGCCCCCAGCTCTCGATCGGCCCGAGGTCGGCGGTGAACCCTAGCGCCGCGACGACGGCGTTGGCCGGCAGCCGCTCGTCACCGGTGCCCTTGACCGAGACGTCGACGGCTTCGAGCGCGCCGCTCTCGTTTTCGACGAACCGCGTGACCTCGGCGTCGGTGATGATCCGGGTGCCGAGCTCGCGCGCCTGCCGGACGATGGACTCGGCGGCGCGGAACTTGGCGCGGCGGTGCACGAGGGTCACGCTCGCGGCGACCGGGTGCAGCGCGAGGATCCAGTCGAAGGCCGAGTCCCCGCCGCCGACGACCACGACGTGCTGCCCGGCGTGCGCCTGCAGCGACGGGACGAAGTGGACCATGCCGCGCCCGAGCCAGCCGTCGCCGGCGGGCAGCGGGCGCGGGGTGAACTCGCCGATGCCCGCGGTGATCAGGACGGCGCCCGCGCGCAGCGTCTCCCCGCCGTCCAGGGTCAGCTCGACGCCGTTCCCGAGGGTCTCGAGCTTCTCGGCCTTGCGCCCCAGGAGGTACTTCGGCTTCCACGGCGCGGCCTGCTTGACCAGGCCGTCGACGAGATCGCGCCCGCGGACCTCGGCGAACCCGCCGACGTCGTAGATCATCTTCTCGGGGTACATCGCGGTGACCTGGCCGCCGGGCTCGGGCAGCGAGTCGACCACCGCCATGGAGAGGCCGCGGAACCCGGCGTAGTAGGCGGCGAACAGGCCGGTCGGGCCCGCGCCGATGATCACGAGGTCGTAGGAGTCCCCAGAAGCTTCAGTCATGCTCGCTCCAGCCAGTGGTGGATGGCGGTGATCGAGAACACAGCCGATCCTAGCCGGACCGGAGTTCACTCGACGACGTGCGACACAGGCGCCCCGACGCCCGGCGGCCACCGTGGGGTGCGCGGCGGACCGCGCTGAGCGGGACCGCGGCGATCGTGGTGCTGCTCGGCCGGCTGGCTCTCGCGGTACGGCTGGGACTGCCGTCGGCCGAGCCGGTGGGCTTCCTCCCGTTCGTCTTCGGCGCTTTCGCGGGGGAAGCCGGCCGGCGTGCTGGTGACCGCCGAACACGCGCACCGGCTGAAGGGCGGCCCCGCCTACACCTACGACGTGCGGAACGCGGACGGCAGCCCGGATTCGCTCGACCCGGGCACGGGTACGCGGCTGGCGGTCGGCGGCCGGGTGGCCGTCGTCGAGGATCCGGCCGGGCTCGTCGCCACCCAGCTCGCGGGAAGGCAGGACCCGGCGGTGCCGCTGGTCTTCGCGTGCCTCGGCGTGGCGGGCCTGGTGGCAGCCGTGGCCGGCACGGCGGTGCTCGGCGAACGGCGCAGGGTGCGCAACGCCACCACGCGGTGACTCGCGAACAGGTCCAGAATCGGTGTCATGGCTGATCAGGAATACCGGATCGAACACGACACCATGGGCGAGGTCCGCGTGCCTGCCGACGCGCTCTACCGCGCGCAGACCCAGCGGGCCGTCGAGAACTTCCCCATCTCCGGCCGGGGCCTGGAGCGCGCCCAGATCCGCGCGCTCGGCCTGCTCAAGGCCGCCGCGGCGCGCGTGAACCTCAAGCTGGGCGTGCTCGACGCCGACGTCGCGAACGCCATCGCGGCCGCCGCCGACGAGGTCGCCGAGGGCGCGCACGACGCGCACTTCCCGATCGACGTGTTCCAGACCGGGTCCGGGACGTCGTCGAACATGAACGCCAACGAGGTCATCGCCACCCTCGCCACCCGGGCCCTCGGCCGGGACGTGCACCCGAACGACCACGTCAACGCGTCGCAGTCGTCCAACGACACCTTCCCGACGACCATCCACGTCGCCGCGACCGAAGCCGTGCTCAAGGACGTCATCCCGGCGCTCGAGTACCTCGCCGGCGCGATCGAGGTCCGCGCCGCCGAGTGGGCCGACGTCGTCAAGTCCGGGCGCACGCACCTGATGGACGCGGTGCCCATCACGCTCGGCCAGGAGGCCGGCGCGTGGGCGTCGCAGGTCCGCTTCGGCGTCGAACGGCTGAAGTCGGGCCTGCCGCGGCTGGGCGAGCTGCCGATCGGCGGCACGGCCGTCGGCTCCGGCCTCAACGCGCCGGACGGCTTCGGGTCCAGCGTCGCCGCCGAGCTCGCCACCGTCACCGGCCTCCCGCTGACCGAGGCCCGCGACCACTTCGAGGCGCAGGCGACGCAGGACAGCGTCGTCGAGACGTCCGGGCACCTGCGCACGATCGCCGTGTCGCTCAACAAGATCGCGAACGACCTGCGCTGGCTGGGTTCCGGCCCGCGCACCGGCCTGGCCGAGCTGGCCCTGCCGGACCTGCAGCCGGGCTCGTCGATCATGCCGGGCAAGGTGAACCCGGTGATCCCGGAGGCGACGCTGCAGGTCGTCGCGCAGGTGATCGGCAACGACGCGGCCGTCGCGTTCGCCGGCGCCGCGGGCAACTTCCAGCTGAACGTCAACCTGCCGGTGATCGCCCGCAACGTCCTCGAATCGGCGCGCCTGCTCGCGGCCGTCTCGCGGCTGCTGGCGGACAAGGTCTTCGCGGGCATCACCGTGAACACCGACCGCACCAGCACCTACGCCGAGGGTTCGCCGTCGATCGTGACGCCGCTGAACAAGTACATCGGCTACGAAGAGGCCGCCGCGGTCGCGAAGCGGGCGTTGAAGGAGCTGAAGACGATCCGCGAGGTCGTCATCGAGCGCGGGTACGTGAAGGACGGCAAGCTCACCGAAGCCCAGCTCGACGAAGCGCTCGACGTCCTCCGCATGGCCCGCGGCGGGAAGTGACCCGCTACCGCCGGCGCAGGCGCTTGTCCGCCAGCGCCGGCGGGGTGTAGTCCTTCTCGGCCGAATTGAGGTCCGTGCCCGGCGGGACGATTTCGTCGATTCGGTCCAGCACGTCGTCGTCCAGCACCAGGTCCGCGCCCGCCAGCAGGTCGGCGAGCTGCGCGGGCGTGCGCGGCCCGATGATCGCCGACGTCACGCCCGGGTGCGCCCGGACGAACGCCGTCGCGAGGTGCGTGAGCGGCCGGCCCAGGTCGTCCGCGATCTCCTTCAGCCGCGCGATCGCCTCGAACTTGACGGCGTTGGCAGGCAGGGCCGGGTCGAACTTGTGCGCCTGCAGGGTCTTGCGGCCTTCCGAAAGGTCCACATCGGACGGTCGGGTGTACCTGCCCGAGAGCCAGCCGCTGGCCAGCGGGCTCCAGGTGAGCACGCCCATGCCGTACTTCCGCGCGGTCGGGAGCACCGCCGCCTCGATCGCCCGGTTGAAGATCGAGTACGGCGGCTGCTCGGCGCGGAACCGCGCCAGGCCGCGCTTTTCCGCCACCCACTGGGCTTCCACGATCTGCTCGGCCGGGAAGTCCGACGAACCGATCGCGCGGACCTTCCCGGCGCGCACGAAGTCCGTGAGCACCGAAAGCGTTTCCTCGATGTCGGTCGTCGGGTCCGGCCGGTGCACCTGGTAGAGGTCGACGTAGTCGGTGTCGAGCCGCCGGAGGCTGTCGTCCAGCGCGCGGGTCAGCCAGCGCCGCGAAAGGCCGCCCTGGTTGGGATCGGCGCCCATCCGGAAGAAGCCCTTGGTGGCCAGCACGACGTCGTCGCGGCGGCCCTTCAGCGCCTTGCCGACGATCCGCTCGTTCTCGCCGTCGCTGTACATGTCCGCGGTGTCCCAGAAGTTCACGCCGGCGTCGAGCGCGGTGTGCAGCATCCGGACGCCCTCTTCGTGGTCCGGATTGCCCCACTTGCCCAGCATCATCGCGCCGAACGCGTACTCGCTGACCGAAATCCCCGTGCCGCCCAGAATTCGTCGTTCCATGCCACCACCCTGCGGCGGGCGGGCACGCCGGGCCAGGTCACGTCCAACCTGGGTCCGGCAGTACCAGGCGGGGACCCGCGGGCCGGGGATACTGGAGGCATGAGTGACGCAGCCGAGCTGGGCGCCTTCCTGAAGGCGCGCCGCGCCGCACTGGACCCCGCCGACCTGGGCCTGCCGCCCGGGATCACGCAGCGGCGGGTCAAGGGCCTGCGCCGCGAGGAGCTGGCGCAGCTGTCCGGGATCAGCGTCGACTACTACACGCGGCTGGAGCAGGGCCGCGCGAAGAACGTCTCGGACGCGGTCCTCGACGCACTGGCCCGCGCGCTGCGGCTCACCGGCGACGAACAGTCCTACCTGCGCAACCTCGCCGCGCCGAAGCGCCGGGAACGGAGCGCGCCGCAGCGGATCCGGCCCGAGCTCCAGCTGCTGCTGGACGCCATCCAGGCGCCGGCGTTCGTCTTCGGCCGCTACCTCGACGTCCTGGCGTGGAACGCGCTCGGCGGCGCGGTGGCGTTCGCCTACGCCGATCTCGGGGAGCGCAACATCCCCAAGCTGTTCTTCCTGAACGAGCAGCTCTCCCGCCAACTGCACCCGGAGTGGGACGCGGTGGCCGGCGAGGTCGTGGCGAACCTGCGCGCGGAGGGCGGCCGCCACCCCGGCGACCCGCGGCTGGCCCAGCTGGTCGGCGAGCTGTCCCTGGGCAGCGAGACGTTCCGCAAGCTCTGGGCGGCGCACACCGTGCGCGAGAAGGCGCACTGCTGGAAGGCCATGCGCAACCCGATCGTCGGCGACCTGCGGCTGCGCTACGAGACGCTCCGGCTGCCCGACGACCCCGACCAGGGAGTCGTGGTCTACCACGCCGAACCGGGGTCCGAGAGCGAACGCGCGCTCGGCCTGCTGGCCAGCTGGATCGCGGCCGATGAACGACCGGTGAACACTCGGTGGTCGCAACCCCAAACCGGGTGAGGCCTGCTTAGGCTCTTCCCCCTGGGGAGCCGGGGGTTGGGAGCAGCACGGTGGGTGTCGGCGCGACCATGCAGTCCCTCGCCGAGATCCTGAGCTCCGACTCCGGCAGCCTCGTGCTCGGGATCGCCGCGCTGGTCGCGATCGCGGCGCCGTTCGTCGACCGCTACTTCATCCGCCGCCGCCGGCTGACGTTCCGCGTGCTCTACAACTCGAAGATCGGGCTGTCCCCGATCGACCTGCACGACGGCGAGAACGGCTCGGCGCAGGCGGCCCCGCAGCTCGAACAGGTCGGGCGGCTGCTCGACCGGATGAGCATCGTCGTCATCCGGATCCACAACACCGGCGGGTTCGACATCGCGCCCGAGGACTTCGAGATCCCGCTGTCGTTCACCTTCGGCAGCCGGATCGTCTGGGACGCGCGGGTGTCCGACGCGACCGACGACGGCCTGCGCCAGCACGTCCGCGACGGCCTCGAGTTCTTCACCCGCGAGACCCCGCAGCGGCCGGTCGAAGCCGTGAAGCTGTCCCGGGTGCGCGCGTGGCTGCCGAAGCGGTTCGCCGGGCTCACCGCGGCCGAACCCCCGCCCGGGGCGCCCGAGTGGCACGGCGTGCGGTTCGCGCGGCTTTCGTTGAAGCGCAAGGAGAAGTTCAAGCTGGTCGTCGTCCTGCGCGAGTCCGACGAGCACGACGGCGAAATCAGCAAGGAGATCGACCACCACGCCCGGCTCGCCGCCGGCCGGATCAAGGACGACCGCAAGCAGCGCCGGTTCGGCTGGCCGGTCCTCACGACGGCGGTCGGGGTGCTGCTGACCGGAGCCCTGCTGGCCACGCTGCTCGTGTCGTGGTCCCGGCCGGCCGTTTCCGCGCAGTGCGCCACCGGGAAGTTGTCGGTCGAGGGCTCGAGCGCGTTCGTCCCGATCATCGGCAGCATCGCCGCCGAGTACCACGGCCAGTGCGACGGCGCCGCGATCACGACCCGCGCGACCGGCAGCGTCACCGGCGTCCGCGCGCTCGCCCCGGTCGACGCGGCGGGCAAGAACGGGCTGGCGGTGCTGTCGGACGGCCGGTCCGGGGAAGCCGGGCCCGACCTCGAGGCGAAGGCCGTCGCGGTGGTCGTGTACAGCCTGGTCGTCAACCGCGCGGCCGGCGTCGACCGGCTGACGACCCAGCAGGTCAAGGACATCTTCAGCGGCCGCGTGCGGAACTGGGACCAGCTGCGGCCGGGGCCGTCGGTGCCGATCGGGATCGTCGGGCGCGGGCAGGAGTCGGGCACGCGCAAGACGTTCGAGCAGAAGGTGCTGGGCGGCACGGAGGACCGGCTGACCTCGGACTCGTGCCGCAAGCCGGAACGCGATCCGGCCGCGGCGACCACCCGCTGCGAGCGCGGGACGACCGCCGAGGTGCTCACCGAGGTCGCGAACGTGCCGGGCGCGATCGGGTACGCCGACGTCCCGGCGGCCAAGACCGCGGCCGCCCGCGACCAGCAGGTCGGCGTCGTGCAGCTCGACGGCCGCTACCCGGACGTCACGACGATCGGCGCCGGCTACCGGTTCTGGACCGTCGAGTACCTGTACACGAAGGGCGTACCGGACGGCGAGAGCGTGCTGAAGCGGTTCCTCGACTACCTGGCGAGCCCGACCGCGCGGGCCGAGCTGCAGGACGCCGGGTACACCCCCTGCGTGACCAAGGACGGCCTGCTCGACCCCCTCTGCACCAGGGGAGACATCTGACCGACGAGAAATTGTCGGTGGTGCGGGTCATGATGTCCGGGTGTTGCTGAGCGAGTTGGTCCGGGTGTCCGCCGAGCTGGCGGCGACGAGGTCCAGGAAGGCGAAGATCGCCCTCCTGGCCGCGGTGCTGCGCGCCGCCGAGGTCCTCGAGCTGCCGGTGGTGATCGCGTACCTGACCGGGCAGACGGCGCAGGACAGGCTGGGTGCGGGCTGGCGCACCCTGGCCGGGCTCGGGGCGGCACCGGCCCCGGACCCCGTCGTGTCGGTGCTCGAAGTGGACGCCGCGCTGACCGGGGCGGCCGGGGTCGCGGCGGGCTCGGGTTCCGCGGGGCGGCGTCAGGAGATCCTGCGGGCGCTGTTCACCCGCCTCACCGAGGACGAGCAGCAGTTCCTGTTCCGGCTGGTCACCGGCGAGCTGCGGCAGGGTGCGCTGGAGGGCGTGATGGTCGACGCCGTCGCGGCCGCGGCCGAGGTGCCGGCCGAGGACGTGCGGCGGGCCTTCATGCTGTCCGGGAAGCTGGGCGTCACCGGGGTCGCGGCGATGACCGGCGGGCAGGGCGCGCTGGCGGAGTTCCGGCTCGCGCTCGGCACGCCGGTCAAGCCGATGCTGGCGTCGCCGGCGGAGTCGCTGGAGGAGGCCGTCGCCGAGCACGCCGAGGCGATCGTCGAGTACAAGATGGACGGTGCGCGGATCCAGGTGCACCGGCAGGGTGACGAGGTGCACGTCTGGACGCGGACGCTGCGCGAGATCACCGGTAGTGTCCAGGAGCTGGTCGAGCTCGTGCGGGCGCTGCCGTGCGAATCGGTGGTGCTGGACGGCGAAACGCTCGCCCTGACCGACGCGGGGCGGCCGCGGCCGTTCCAGGACACGATGAGCCGGTTCGGCAGCACGCGCGAGGAACAGGTGAAAGCGCTGCTGCTGCGGCCGTACTTCTTCGACTGCCTGCACCTCGACGGCGTCGACCTGCTGGACGCGCCGCTGTCCGAGCGCAACGCGGCGCTGCGCAAGGTCGCCGGTGCGCACGTGATCCCCGGCGAGGTGGGCGTTTCACGCGCCGCCGAGGTGCTGGAGGCGGCGATGGACGCCGGGCACGAAGGGGTGATGGTCAAGGACCTGGCGTCGCCGTACGCGGCGGGGCGGCGCGGGCGGGCGTGGCTGAAGGTCAAGCCGGTGCACACGATCGACCTGGTGGTGCTCGCGGCCGAGTGGGGACACGGCAGGCGCACGGGCAAGCTGTCCAACCTCCACCTGGGCGCCCGCGACCCGGACGGCGGCCCGCCGATCATGGTGGGCAAGACGTTCAAGGGCATGACCGACGAGCTGCTCGCGTGGCAGACGACGAGGTTCCAGGAGATCGAAACCCACCGCGACGACTGGACGGTGTACGTGCGGCCCGAGGTGGTGGTGGAGATCGAGCTGGACAGCGCCCAGGTTTCGACGCGCTACCCCGGTGGCCTGGCGCTGCGGTTCGCCCGGGTGGTCCGCTACCGCCCGGACAAGGAGCCGGGCGACGCGGACACGATCGACACCGTCCGCGGCCTGCTGCACGGCGACCGGTCGGAAGGGAGCTGACTACGAAGGTCTTGATCACGACATCTCGCGTGTCGGCGGTGCTTTCCTCGTAAAAGGAAAGACGAAAGTCGATGTTGCCTTCTCCCCGATCTGGCCAGAGTGGCTGACGGAGTTTCCTTCAGCCACGGGAGAAAAGCATGAGATTGCGCGCTGTGTCCGGCTTGCTCGCGAGCACGACCCTGCTCGTGACCGCGTTCGCGGCACCGGCTCTCGCCACACCCGTGCCGAGCACGCCGGGCGCCGGGCACCAGCCGTCGAAGCACCACTTCTCGGCGGCCGCGCGGTCGTTCGTCGGCGCCGACACCGTGCAGAAGCGCGTCGCGAAGCTCGAGGCGGCGATGGCGTCGCTGCCGAAGGAGAGCACCGCGTACAACGCGACGAAGCTGTGGAACGCCGGTATCACCGGTGCGGGCAGCACCGTGGCGACACTGGTTTCCTTCGGCGACGACAAGGTGAAGGAGGTTCTGGACACCTATTCGAAGAACCACGGCCTGCCGCCGGCGAACGTCGAGGTCATCGAGCCGTCCGGTGCGGTGCCCGCGTGCACCGACCCCGGCGTCGACACCGCCACCTGCCAGGGCTGGGGCGGCGAGACCGACCTCGACGTCACGATGATGCACGCCATGGCGCCGAACGCGAAGATCGTCGTCGCGGCGACACCGGTCGCGGAGACGCAGGGCTTCACCGGCCTGCCCGAGATGATGCACGCGGTCGACTACCTGACCGAGCACAAGCTCGTCGACGTGATCTCGATGAGCTTCGGTACGACGGAGGAGAACTTCCCGTCGTTCGACTCGATCAAGGCGCTCGACCCGGCGCTGGACCGCGCGAGCAAGGCGGGCATCACGATGGTCGCCTCGTCCGGCGACGACGGCCCGACCGGTGGCTACCTGTACGGCCCGGGCAACTACCCGTACCGCGTCGCGAGCTGGCCGGCGTCCGACCCGCGCGTCACGACGCTCGGCGGCACGCAGCTGCACCTCGACGCGAACGGCGCGCGCACCAAGGCGGACGACCTGGTGAACGTCGCCGACGACGGGTTCGCCGAGGGCGCCGGGCTGTCGAAGGCGTACGCGCGCCCGTCGTGGCAGGACGGCGTCAAGCAGATCACCGGCAGCAAGATGCGGTCCTTCCCGGACATCAGCATGGAAGGCGTGCACGGCACGTCGCAGTCCGCACCGCTGTTCGCCGGCGTGCTCGCACTCGCGGTGCAGGCCAAGCACGGCAAGCTCGGCCAGATCAACCCGGCGCTGTACGCGAAGCTCGGCCCTGCCGGCGCGAAGGCAGGCATCGTCGACGTCACCGAAGGCGACAACAGCCAGGACGGCGTCGTGGGCTTCACCGCGGCCAAGGGCTTCGACATCGCCAGCGGCTGGGGCACGGTCGACGCGTCGGTCTTCGTCCCCGCACTGGTGAAAGCGCTTCGCTGATCATTGACCGGAAATGTCGTCGTTCGGTTTATTCGACACCGTTCGATGACGCGATTTTCCCCACAGATCACGAGCACGGTAAGTGGAAAGCAAGGAACAGCTGAAATCGTCGATCCAAGGTGTACGCCGCGGAAATCAAGCAGAAGAACTTCATCGTTTTTCGCACCACCACCGTCAGCAATTTCGCGGTGGGTTTCCGGCCGGGCTCGACCGACCTCGTGATCGTGCCGCTCGACGAAAAGAGCGGCACGATCACGCCGGGCACCCCGCTGGCGATCACCGACGCGAACCGGGCTTCGGTCAAGAAGCGCGACCTGCAGGGCCGGTTCGTGGTCAAGACGACGGAGGGCCAGACCTTCCGGCTCAGCATCCTCCCGTCCGTGCCCAAAGTCCTCGCCGCCGGTTACCAGCTGCCCGTCGAGCAGAAGGCCGAGTACGAGGCGTTCACCACCCTCCGGGACGCCCTCACCGCCGCCTGACGACCGCGCGCCCCGGTGCACGGCGCCGGGGCGCGCCCGGCGTCAGTAGCAGCGATCCGACCTGATCGCGTAGGTGTAGTTGTTGGACAGGTTGGACGTCACCTCGAAGCGGATCTTGTGGTAGACGGGCGGGTCGCCGAGCACGCCGTGGGACACCGTGTGCTCCTTGCCCGGGGCGATCGCGCCGCTCCACAGGCCCTTGTCGAAGACGTCCTCGACGATCTGGACGAGCATCCCGCGGTAGTCGCTGTTGTGCACGGTGATGTCGATCTTCTGCCCGGCGCTCACCTCGACGACCTTCGTCGCCCCGCCCATCAGCTGGCCGCCGGCGCACACCTTCGTCGCGGCGGACGCGGAGGGGGCCGCCAGCACTGTCGCGGCCAGCGCCACGACCGGGACCACCAGTTCGCGGATCATCGGTTCCCCACCTTCGTCTTGACCACATTGGACGTTTCGGCGATGTCGATGCCGAACTTCATCGAGCCGCCGCAGTAGGCGTGCTTGCCGTTCTCGAAGTAGAGCGTCAGGTCGCCCGCGCACTCGAAGACGCGGATGTCCCAGGTGCGCTCCCCCGGCCACAGGCAGATGGCGTCCTTGCCGGCGCGGCGCATCCAGCCGTGGTACCCGGACTCGCACGTGGTGATCGGATCACTCGCGACGGTCGCCGGTGTGTTCCGAGCGGACGCCGAGGCCGGGCCGGCCGACAGCAGTCCCGCGGCGAGCGCGGTCCCGATGACGGCCGCGACCTTCAGATTCGGACGCATGGATTTCCTTTCCCCACCGTGAAAAGATGAAATGGATTCGCCCAGGAGATCCGGACACCGACGACGTTAAGGACCGCCGTCGGCGGCGGGAAGACGTCCGGTGGCCATCTCCGCGCGCAAGCCAAACGAAGATCGTCTTCGCAGGTCAGCGATTTGGCCAGCGGGCCGGGAAAGCCAAATTCAGGGCACGATCCGGACCGAGAAGAAGACCGCGCGGGCGTCCGGTAGCAGCAGGTGCCCTTCGGAGTCGGCCATCTTCCAGTACACCTGGCAGTGCCCGGCCGCGGGCGGCGCCTGCACGTCGACGGAGATCCGCACGTGCTCGCCGGGCGCGGTGTACGGGATCGGGACGCGGGCGGCCGTGCGGCACTCACCGGGGCTGCCGAACGAACCCGAGCGCACGAGGTACCGCCCGATCCATCCGACCGATCCGGCGTTGCGCAGCTCCCACGTCTTGACGAAGCGGCTGCCGGCCGGGACAGCGGTCCCGTCGGGCACGGTCACGTCGGCGACGAACTCGGACACGTCACCGGCCGCCGCAGGCTCTTCGGCCGAGAACGCGCCGCCGAACAGGAGAGCCAGCGCGACGACGAGCACGATCGCGACGGCCGCGGCGAGGCCGTAGGCCGCCCACCGGCGCCGCGCCGGTTCCGCGTCGCGCACACGCCACGATCCCGCCAGCCGGTGGCTGAGCAAGCCGGGCCCGGGTCCGCGGGCAACCGACCGGCGATGACTGGACGAACCGGACCCGGGTTCCGGCGCTCGTCCCCACGGCCGCCGCCTCGGCTCGGGTACCTCCGGTTCGCGTGCCTTCTCCCACGCGGCCCGCCACTCCAGCCGCGCCCGCGTTTCGTCCTCGCCGAGCACGCCCACCGCGAGCACGCGCACGAACTCCCACGTCGTCTCCCAGCTGGGCAGGTGCCGCCCGCGCGCCGCGGCCGAGAGTGCCGACTTCGAGGCCAGCGCGCCCAGTTCGTCGCGCATCCGGTCGTAGGACGGGTCACCCGCGGCGCGCTTCAGCTCCCACAGCCGGCGCGCGAACGCCGCGACCGGCCCGGTGTCCGCCGCGGGGCCCTGCGCGACCCGCCCGCGGCGTCCGGGGGTGCGTTCGACGTCCATCGCCGCCGAGGATAGGACGCGGAGCGGGTGACCGGCGTGACTCGATCGAGTGGTCCCGATCGAGTAGTCCACTGTGGAGCTAAGCTGCGGAAATGCGCAGCGAGAAGCTCACCCGCACCTGGTTCGCGGTCACCGCCGTGGTCGCGCTGACCGGGCTCGTCAGCCAGGTGGTGTCCACCGCGACCACCGCGGACGCCCGGGTGGCGAACCTGCTCTGCTTCTTCACCATCGACTCGAACGTGCTGGTCGCGCTCACCGCGGCGCTGATCGCGCTGGGCCGGGCCCGCGGGCGCCTGTTCACCGTACTCCTGCTCGACGCGCTGGTCGGCATCATCGTGACCGGCATCGTCTACCAGGTCGCGCTCGCCGGCCTGTACGAGCTGCACGGCCTGGCGTTCTTCGCCGACACGATGCTGCACAAGGTGACGCCGATCGTGTTCGTGCTCGGCTGGCTCCTCGTGGCGCCGCGCGGCGCCCTGACCTGGCGCACGGTCTGGTGGTCGCTGCTCTACCCGCTGGCCTGGCTCGCGTTCACCCTGCCGCGCGGCGCGCTCACCGGCTTCTACCCGTACCCGTTCGTCGACGCCGGCGCGCTCGGCTACGGCCAGGTGGCGCTCAACTGCGTCTTCATCGGCCTGTTCTTCACCGCGCTCGCCGCGGGTGCGCGCTTCTACGACCGCCGGCTCAGCCCCGCACCCGACGGAACGCGTTGAGCCCGTCGGTCAGCCCGGCCTGGACCAGCGTCGGCAGCGCGCCGCGGCGGTCGACCGGCTTGCCCGCCGCGATCCGGTGCATCTGCCGGGTGTGCCACTGGATCTCGAGGAGGCTGTCGGCCAGCCGGACGCCGGTCTTCGGGCAGAGCCGCTCCGCGCGGGCGTCCTCGCCGTCGAGCAGCCGCGCGGGCAGCCCGGGGTCGACGATCAGCGGCCGGCCGAGCCCGATGACGTCCAGCGCGCCCGAGCGCAGCGCGTCGGTCATCCCGCCGGGTGTCGCGAACCCGCCGGTGACCATCAGGGCGACGTCGGACACCGAACGCGCTTTCGCCGCGTAGTCCAGGAAGTACGCTTCGCGCGCCTGCGAGCTCGCCCGGCCGGAGCCCATCATGGCGGCCTTCTCGTACGTTCCGCCCGACACCTCGAGCAGGTCCAGCCCGGTTTCCCCGAGCTCGCGCACGACCTCGAGCGACTCCTCTTCGGTGAAGCCGCCGCGCTGGAAGTCCGCGCTGTTGAGCTTCACCGACACCGGGACGTCGTCCCCCACCGACGAACGCACGCGCCGCACGACCTCCAGCAGGAAGCGGCGCCGGCGGACGGCGTCGCCGCCCCACTCGTCCGTGCGCAGGTTCGTCAGCGGCGAAAGGAACTGGGACACGAGGTAGCCGTGGGCGCCGTGGATCTGCACGCCCGTGAAGCCGGCTTCGACGAACGTGCGCGCCGCGACGGCGAAGCGTTCGATGATCGCTTCGATCTCTTCGCCGGTCAACGCGCGCGGAGCGGCGAAGGCGGTACGGATGCCGCGGTTGCCGAACGGCACCGCGGACGGCGCCACCGGCTCGCGCGACAGGTACCGCGGGCTCTGCCGGCCCGGGTGGTTCAGCTGCACCCACAGCCGCGTCTCCGTGCCCTCGACCGACCGCGCCCAGGGCCGGTAACCGGCGGGATCCGGTGCGGCGGCGACGTTGCGCGGCTCGCCGAGCGCGGCCGGGTCGACCATGACGTTCCCGGTGATCAGCGCGCCGGCGCCACCGCGGGCCCAGGTGCGGTACAGCTCGGCCAGCTCACGGGTGGGTGCGTTGCGGCGGTCGCCGAGCTGCTCGCTCAGCGCCGACTTGACCAGGCGGTTCGGCAGCACCGCGCCGCAGCGCAGTTTCAGCGGCTCGGCCAGGAGCGTCATCGCGTCACCTCTCGAACTTACCCGAAGTAAGGTGACGCGACGGTAGCATACCGCCGGTATGTCATCTACCCGTCGAATGACCGTTAGGGTCGGGCGCATGACGGCGATCGTGCAGAACCTGGTGACTTCCGGCGTCTTCCGGCTCGACGGAGGCAGCTGGGACGTCGACAACAACGTGTGGCTGGTGGGCGACGACGCGGAAGTGATCGTGATCGACGCCGCCCACGACGCGAAGGCGATCGAAAACGTCATCGGCGAGCGGAAGCTGGTCGCGATCGTCTGCACCCACGCCCACAACGACCACGTCAACGCCGCACCGGAACTCGCCGACGCGACCGGCGCGCCGATCCTGCTCCACCCCGACGACCGCGTCGTCTGGGACCTCACGCACCCGGACCGCGCTCCGGACGGCGAGCTGGCCGACGGCCAGACCCTCACGATCGCGGGCACCGCGCTCCGCGTCCTCCACACACCCGGCCACGCCCCCGGCGCGATCTGCCTCTACGCGGAGGAACTGGGCGTCCTGTTCACCGGCGACACCCTGTTCCACGGCGGCCCCGGCGCCACCGGGCGGTCCTATTCGGACTACCCGACCATCGTGAAGTCCATCCGCGAGAAGCTCTTCACGCTCCCGGAATCGACGAAGGTCCACACGGGCCACGGCGAAGGCACGACGATCGGCGCGGAGAAAACGGCGTCGAGCGGCTGGGACCAGCCCTAGGAGGTGTGCTTCCGGGCGACGAGGGCGAACTCCTCGATCGCCCGGTCGAAGGCGGAACTCGCCTGCCGGACCGGCGTGGGCAGGAACTCCCGGTCGAACTTCTTGTCGTCGTCGAGCTCCCACCGGGTGCGGTGGAGTTCCATCTCCTTCATGCGGAGCAGGTTCGCCTGCTCGACCAGCTCGTCCGGCCCGCTCATCACGAGCAGCCCGTAGAACGCGCGCATGTCGGTGCGAGCCGTGTAGTAACCGTCTTCGAACTCGATCTCCCGCTGCGCGTCGGTCTCGGCTTCCTCGGCGAGAGTCCGGCGGCGGTGGATCACGTTGATGTCGATGATGTGCTTGCGTGCCCGCGTCGCGGCCTCGATCAGTCCGGCACAGCGGTCGGCCCGGTCCTGCCGCAGCTTCGCGCGCCGGGCGGCGTTGAGCTTCACCGGCTCGACGAGCGCCCCCAGCGTCACACCGATCAGCGACGCCACCGCCGCGATGGCCGCCGCCCCGACCGCCGTCAGCACGTCAGCCTCGGCGCGCTCGGCGACACCCGGACGCGCTGCTTCGCCTCTTCCGCCAGCGCGAGCGCCCACGCCTGCAGGCCGGCGACGTCGATCCCGTGCGGCGGCTCGGCCCGGAACGGCTCGATGTTCGCCGCGGCCCGCTCCAGCAGCGACACCGCGCCGACGTTGTTGCCGCGAGCCGCGTGCGTCAGCCCCACCGCGAGCTGGGCGAGGCCGCGCCAGAGTTCGCGGTCGGGGCCGTCGGTGCTCTTCCACGCGTCTTCGAAGACCTCGTGCGCGTGGAACGGCTTGCCGTCGTCGAGCAGGCGCTGGGCTTCCGCAAGCGTTTGCGCCGGGGTCCGCACGATGCCCTCCGGCTGGCGCTCGACGCCGTCGGAGCCGTACGGCAGGGGCCGCCCGAGGCCGTCGCGCGGCCGTGCGTTGCGTGCCCGTCCTTCGGTGTCCCGGTCGCGGCGGCTCATACCCTGAGATCCTGCCACGGACCCGGCAGGTAGCCTGGTGACTCGTGCGTTTCCTCGACGGCCACCGGCCCGCTCACGACCTGACCTACGACGACGTGTTCCTGCTGCCGAACCGTTCGGACGTGGAGTCCCGCTTCGACGTCGACCTCGCCACCGCGGACGGCACCGGCGCGACCATCCCGATCGTCGTGGCCAACATGACCGCGGTCGCCGGCCGGCGGATGGCCGAGACCGTCGCCCGCCGCGGTGGGCTGGTGGTGCTGCCCCAGGACGTCGACACCGACGCCGTCACCGAGATCGTCGGCTGGGTGAAGAGCCGCCACACCGTGTGGGACACCCCGCTGGTGCTCACCGGCGGCGACGCCGTCGCCGACGCGCTCAACCTGGTCCACAAGCGCGCGCACGGCGCTGTCGTGGTCGTGGACGGCGAAGGCCGCCCGGTCGGCATCGTCGACGAAGCGGCCTGCGCGGGCGTCGACCGCTTCGCGCGGCTCGCCGACGTCGCGCAGCCCGCGCACGTCGCGGTCCCGCTGGCCACGCCGGCGCGCGAGGTCTTCGAGCTGCTGCACGGCCACGGCGCGCAGCTGGCGCTGGGCCTGGACGCCGACGGCCGGCTCGCGGGCGTGCTGACCGCCGTCGGGGCGCTGCGCGCGGACATCTACACGCCGGCGGTCGACAGCGCGGGCAAGCTGCGCGTCGCCGCCGCGGTCGGCGTCAACGGCGACGTCGCGGCGAAGGCCGAGGCCGTGCTCGGCGCCGGCGTCGACGTGCTGGTCGTCGACACCGCGCACGGCCACCAGGAGAAGATGATCGCCGCGCTGAAGGCCGTCCGGTCGGTGTCGCCGAAGGTCCCGGTGGTCGCCGGGAACGTGGTCACCGCCGAGGGCACGCGCGACCTGATCCAGGCCGGCGCCGACGTCGTCAAGGTCGGCGTCGGGCCGGGCGCGATGTGCACGACCCGGATGATGACCGGCGTGGGCCGCCCCCAGTTCTCCGCGGTCGCCGACTGCGCGGCCGCCGCCCGCGAGCTGGGCAAGCACGTCTGGGCCGACGGCGGGGTCCGCCACCCGCGCGACGTCGCGCTGGCGCTGGCCGCCGGCGCGTCCGCGGCGATGGTCGGCTCGTGGTTCGCCGGCACCTACGAATCCCCCGGCGACCTGCGGTTCGACGAGCAGGGCCGGCCCTACAAGGAGTCGTTCGGCATGGCGTCGAAGCGCGCGGTGGGCGCGCGGACGCGCACGGACAACTCGTTCGACCGCGCGCGGAAGGCGCTGTTCGAAGAGGGCATCTCGTCGTCGCGGATGTCGCTCGACCCGGCCCGCCCCGGCGTCGAGGACCTGCTGGACTCGATCGGCTCCGGCGTCCGCTCGTCCTGCACCTACGCGGGCGCGCGCACCCTGGAGGAGTTCCACGAGCGCGCGCTGCTGGGCGTCCAGTCGGCGGCCGGCTTCGCCGAAGGCCGCCCCCTCCCCTCCGGCTGGTGACGGTCGTGAGTGCGTAACAGTGTCAGAACACTGTTACGCACTCACGACCCCGGGGTCAGCCGTGGTCCTCCAGCATCTCGGTCACCAGGGCGGCGATCGGCGAACGCTCGGAACGCGTAAGCGTGACGTGCGCGAACAGCGGGTGGCCCTTCAGCTTCTCGATCACCGCCGAGACGCCGTCGTGCCGTCCGACGCGCAGGTTGTCACGCTGGGCGACGTCGTGCGTGAGCACCACCCGTGACGCCGTGCCGAGCCGCGAAAGCACGGTCAGGAGCACGTTGCGCTCCAGCGACTGCGCCTCGTCGACGATGACGAACGCGTCGTGCAGCGAGCGGCCGCGGATATGGGTCAGCGGGAGCACCTCGAGCATGCCGCGGTCGAAGACCTCGTCGAGGACCTCCTGGCTGACCAGCGCGCCGAGGGTGTCGAACACCGCCTGCGCCCACGGCTGCATCTTCTCGCTCTCGGACCCGGGCAGGTAGCCGAGGTCCTGGCCGCCGACCGCGTAGACCGGGCGGAACACCACGACCTTGCGGTGCTGGCGGCGTTCCATCACGGCTTCCAGGCCGGCGCACAGCGCGAGCGCCGACTTGCCGGTGCCGGCGCGACCGCCCAGCGAGACGATGCCGACGTCGGAGTCGAGCAGCAGGTCGAGCGCGACGCGCTGCTCGGCGCTGCGGCCGTGCAGGCCGAACGCCTCGCGGTCGCCGCGGACCAGCCGGATGCGCTTGTCCGCCGTGATCCGCCCCAGCGCGCTGGAGCTGCCCGCGAGCAGCCGCAGCCCGGTGTGGCAGGGCAGCTCGGCGAGCTCGTCCATGCCCCATTCGACCGGGTCGACGGTGCTGCCGCCGAACAGCGCGTCCAGCACTTCCTGCTGGACGTCCACGTCCGCCATGCCCGTCCAGCCGGACGGCGTCACTTCCTGCGCGCGGTACTCGTCCGCCTCGAGACCGACGGCCCCGGCCTTGACCCGCAGCGGGATGTCCTTCGTCACCAGCGTGACCGCCGCGTTCTCCGCCGCCAGGTTGAGCGCGCAGGCGAGGATGCGGTGGTCGTTGGAGTCGGTCCGGAACCCGGACGGGAGCACCGACGGGTCCGAGTGGTTCAGCTCCACCTGCAACGTGCCGCCGTGGTCCCCGATCGGGAGCGGCGCGTCGAGCCGGCCGTACTGGCGGCGCAGGTCGTCGAGCATGCGCAGGGATTCCCTGGCGAACCAGCCCAGCTCCGGGTGGTGGCGCTTGGCCTCCAGTTCACTGATCACGACCAGCGGAAGCACGACGGCATGCTCGGCGAAGCGGGTGACCGCCCACGGGTCCGACAAGAGGACCGACGTGTCGAGCACGTACATGTGCTGCTGGGATTCGGGCGAGGTCGAGGCTTTCTCCGGGCCAGGAACGGCACCGGTCGAAGAACGGCCAGAGGCCTTACGGGGCAAACGCTGCGCAGTCACGACGGCATCTCCCTCGAGGGCGTGTGCACCTCACGCCCGCACTCGCTGGGCCGGGCACCTCCCTGGCTGGACCACTCCCTCTGACCGGTGGGTCAGGTGGCGCGGCCACGAGGGCCGGGTGCCGGCCCCCTCGTGCGTCTCGTGGGCGGCTGCGCCGCCCCCTCGATCACCGTCACGACCAGGGCCTCCCGCGAGGACCCGCACTGATCGCGTGTCCTCACCTCGGAAGGTACCTACGAATGCCGGATCGCGCAGGGAGCCAACACGGTGATTCGCCAGATCGTCACCTCACTGTCGGTCGTCCGACATCGACGTCCGGTGACGGCTACGGTGGGTCACCGGCCTCTCGATCGATGCACACCCGGCGGAATGATCTTGGCGGAATTGCTGACCCGTTGTATTCACAAGATCGATTGAACGCTTCTACCACGTTCGGATGCATCGCGCATTTTGCGCCACGCAGAGAGAACCGGTCCGAGTGAAAGCGCCTGCTACAGGCTCACACAATGGGCGTACAAGCCGTACGAGATGCCTGGTAAGCGAGTAATTTTCTTGCTGCGGGACACACCACCGGACCCCCGGTGCCCCGGATCCCAACAGTTCTACCTAGGAGTGTGCGAAGTGCTGAAGAAGGCTGGTTTCGTCGCCGCCACGGCTGCGGGTCTCATGATGATCGGCAGCACCGCGTTCGCCGCGACGGGCGACACGACGGGCACGCCGGACCCGACGTTCGGCGACGCCTACGCCACGTTCATCGAGGGCGGCGGCGCCCTGGGCTACGGTGCGGCCTCCCTGGTCGCCGGCGCCTACACGGGCATCGCCACCACCCCGGCGCTGATCCTGCACTCGCTGGAGCACCACCACCACTGAGTGTGGCGCGCGAAGGGCCCCGGAGTCCGCTCCGGGGCCCTTCGGCGTGTTCAGGACCCGAAACGCCGGTGCCGCCAGGCGTAGTCACGCATCGCACGCAAGAAGTCGACGCGGCGAAATGCCGGCCAATACGCTTCGGTGAACCAGAATTCCGAATGCGCGGATTGCCAGAGCAGGAATCCGGAAAGCCGCTGTTCTCCCGAAGTGCGGATGATGAGGTCCGGATCCGGCTGCCCCGAGGTGTAGAGGTGCTCGGAGATGTGGTCGACGTCGAGGATTTTCGCCAGCTCGTGAATCGACGTGCCTTCGTCGGCGTGCTGGAGCAGCAGCTTGCGCACGGCGTCCGCGATTTCCTGGCGCCCGCCGTAACCGACCGCGACGTTGACCTCGACCCCGGTCCGGCCTTCGGTGCGCGCGGCGGCTTCGCTGAGTCGCTTGGCGACTTCGCTGGGTAGCAGGTCGAGCGCCCCGACGATCCGCAGCCGCCACGGCGTCCCGGGCGCGGCGAGCTCGTCGGTGACGTCGGTGATGATCTTCAGCAGCGGCGTGAGCTCGTCCGGATCGCGGTTGAGGTTGTCGGTCGAGAGCAGCCACATCGTGACGACCTCGACGTCGGCCTCCTGGCACCAGCTCAGGAAGTCCGCGATCTTCTTCGCGCCGGCCCGGTGGCCGTCCGCGACGTCCGTGAAGCCCGCTTCACGGGCCCAACGGCGGTTGCCGTCGAGCATGATGGCGATGTGCCGGGGATGCCGGCCGGCGGCCTGCTGGATGAGGCGCCTGCCGTAGGCGCTGTACACGACGTCGGACAAGAAGGAGCGAACACTCACGTCGAAGCAGCCTACGCACCCGATGTGAGGCGCGTGACTGAGCACTGCTGGAGAACCTACGCTCCCGTAACCTGGACGGGTGAGCCTGACGACGGAACCGCGCGAGCCGGTAGTGGACCTCCGCCCCCGCCTGCGCGGGCACATCCACTTCTGGACCTTCTTCGGCGCCCTCGCCGCGGCGGCGGCCCTGATCAGCCTGGCGGCGTCCACAGTGTCCCCGGTGGCGGCCCTGGCGACGTCGGTCTACGGCCTGACGGTGCTCGGCCTGTTCGGCGTGAGCGCGCTGTACCACCGCCGGTTGTGGAGCCCCCGCGCGTACAAGTGGATGAAGCGCGCGGACCACTCGATGATCTTCCTGTTCATCGCGGGCACGTACACCCCGTTCACACTGCTGGCGATGTCCAAGCCGACGGGCTACGTGATCCTGTCGATCGTCTGGGGCGGCGCGATCGCCGGCGTGGCGTTGAAGATGTTGTGGCCGCACGCACCGCGGTGGCTCGGGGTGCCGATCTACATCGCGCTGGGCTGGGTCGCGGTGTTCGTCTTCCCGGAGCTGTTGTCGCACGCGGGAGTCGCGGCTTTGGTCCTGCTTTGCGTGGGCGGGTTGTTCTACACGCTGGGCGCGGCGTTCTACGGGTTCAAGTGGCCGAACCACTGGCCGGAGACGTTCGGGTACCACGAGTACTTCCACGCGTGCACGGTGCTGGCGGCGGTTTCGCACTACATCGCGATCTGGCTGGCCATGTACGCGTAGCTGCGGGTTTGTGGTTTTGGATCTTCCTCAGGCCGCCGCTAGGCCGTCTCTGAACAGGGCGTCTACGGCCTTGCGGGTTCGCTCGTGGCTGGTCGGGAGCAGGTGCGTGTAGACGCGCAGCGTGAAGCCCGGGTCCGAGTGGCCGAGGTAGCTGGACAACGCCTTGATGGACTCGCCCGCATCGAGCAGCACCGAGGCGTAGAGGTGACGGAGCGCGTGCATCCCGTCCGCCCGGGTCGGCTTCTCGATGCCGGCCTTCTTGAGCGCGGGTAGCCAGACGCTCAACCGGAAGCCGCCCCGCCGGAAGGGCAGCCCGTCGTAGTCAACCATCAGCAATTTCACCGTCACCGGCTTGCCCTGGGGGTGGACCCACGGGAGGGTGATCTCGGTCGCCGGGAACTGCTCGGCGTAGTCGTCCAAGGCGGACAGCAGCTCGCCACCGATCGGCACCTCACGCGTCTTACCTCGCTTCGGCGGCGCGAAGCACAGGACGTTGTCGACGATCCGGACCTGTCGCTCGATCTGGGCAATGTTCCGCTCCCGATCGACGTCATCGAGAGAGAACCCGAACACCTCACCCTGCCGCAGGCCGATCCCGGCCGGGATACGGACGACCGGCTTGAACCGGACCGGCAGCGCGTTCAGGACGGCTTGCGCGCGCTCCGGACGCCAAGGCTGCACCTGCCGCTGATTCACCCGGGGCCGAGTGACACTCGACGCTTGGGCCGGGTTGCTCACGATGAGCTTGTCCTCCTTGGCGAAGCTGAGGACGGACACGAGGTGCGTGAAGTACAGGACCCGCGAGCGCTCGCTCACCCCACGATCCTGGAGCCACCGGAGCCAGGCTTGGACGTCGCTGGGCTTGACCGCGCCGATGGTCTTCGCCTTAAAGAATGGCTTGAGGTGGTTGGCGAGACGGCTGATCACGCGTTCCCGGGTCGTGTGGTCGAAGGTCTGGGCGGCGACCCACCGATCCGCGACGACGGGGAACAGAACGCGGCCGGCCTGCGGGTCGACGTACTTGCCCTCCCGCTTGTCCGACTCGACCTCGATGAGGAAGTCTTCGGCGCGCTTCTTCTGCTTGTCCGCGAACGACTTCGAGCGTTCGTTGTTGTCTGGATCGAGATACCGCACCTTGTACCGAAGCCCGACGCCGTACAGCTCGGACCTCTCCATGACCGGCTTGCCCTTCTCGTTGAAGAGCAGCCGTCCGGTTTCCGGGTTCCGCGCTTGGCGGTACCACCGGTCCTGAATGTGTCCCACGTGGACTCTCCCTTCTCGAAGCTGGTTACGCGGCTTCGGTGGCCCAGGCCCGCACGGCGGCCGGGTTGTAGCGCAGGTGCCGGCCGATCTTCTTCACCGGTGGCCCTTCACCGCGCCATTTCCACTGGTAGAGCGTCTTCACAGGAACGCCGAGGTAGTCGGAGACGTCCTCGACAGTCCAGAGGCGTTCGATGCTGTGGACGTTGTTCATTGCTCCCCCTTGTCACGCTGCGAGCTGAGTTGCCGAAGTTTCCGGACCCTCCCCCGGCGGTCCGGCGGCCGCGAGTAGCGCCCGGTCGTACTCGGCCTTCCACGTGATCCGTTCCGCGATCGCGCGCATGACCAGGTGCGGCCGGGGCGGGACCTGCGGGTCGCCGGGCTCGACCTTCCGCCACACCAGCCGGGACGGGTCCGGTTGCGGCTTCTCGATCCCAATGGCGGCCAGCGCCTGCTGTACGAACGCCTTCCGGTCGGCCTTGTGGTCGTCGAGGGTCTTGCCCGACCACTTCCGCGACACCAGCACCCGCCGACCCGGCAGTCCGAGCGTGGTCCGCCGATGCGCCCGTCCTTTGCAGTGCCCCGGCGTGGTCTTGCTGCCCGCTCCCTTGGGCTGGACCCCGTAGAGCAGCCAGACCGCGCACCGAGGCGAGCACGGCGTCACCGACAGTTCGGCGTGCAGCCGGTCGTGGTGATCCCGCAGCCGCGCGGTATCGGCCTCGACCACTTCGCCGGTGGACTTGGTGAGGTACTTGGTCAGGTAGCCGATGTGGCGGCCGGCCTCTTCGGTGCCGCCGAGGATGCCCTTCGAGTGCACCTGCCGCCCGAACGTGACGACGTGCGCCGGATCCTCCACCTGGTCCACAGCGTCGTCCCAGCTGGTCAAAGGTTCCCGGGTGTCAGGGTAGAGGAACGCCCGGGTGTCCGGTTCCCAGACCGGCAGCCGGTCCGTGTAGACGATCTGGTCGTGGTTGGGCCACCAGACCTGGTGATAAGTCGCTTCGGTGACCTGCCGGATGACGTCGTGCGGGATCGCCCCGCGGATCGCCGCGTGCAGATGCGGAGCCGTCCGCTTCTGCGGCTCCACGGTCGCGAAGTACTGCGCGTCCCAGCCGACGACCCGGCGCAGGTTCTGCCACCACCGATCCACCAGCGCCGAGAAATGCACAGCGTCCCGGGCCGCCCGCCGGTAGTCGTACCGCGACGGATCCACCGGTGCCCCGTCACGGACGGGACCGTAGGTGTCGCAGGTCAGGGTGACGAACATCGACGGCCGGAACTTGCCCGCGTACTCCCGTCCGACCGTGGTTTTCGCGACCTTCTGCCGAGGCAGGTTCGGGGCGTCCTGCCTGCGCTTGGTCGACCGCTTCACCGGGCGCTTGGCCGGGACGTCGAGGGCGGGCAGCCGGCCGCGCATCCCGAGTTGCCGAAGTTCCGCGTCGACCCCGGCGACCTCCTCCCGCAGCTCGTCGGCTTCGGCCTGGTCGTGCTCGACTACCTCCCGATACGCCGCCACCAGATCGGCGCGGTAGGTCAGCAGCTCCGTGTGATCTTCCGAGGGCGGCTCGGCGGCGAGGACGGGTTCTTTGGTCAGGTGCCAGCCCTCGCGGCACTGGGCCTGCCGAAGCGCCTTCGCCTTCCGAGCGCACGGCAGGCACACCGACTCGACCGTGGACCCGCACGGGACCGGGACATAGCGGAGTTCGCCGGTGGCGGTGTCGCCGACTTCCATCGTGAAGGGCCGGACGCAGACGCCGTGCTTCTCCGCCGTCGCCCGGATGACATCGGCAGCCAGCGGAGTCCGCATCCGCTCGGCGCGTGTCTCGCTCATCAGGCCGCCACCTCCCCGGGCGACGACCAGCCGCGCAGCAGGTACACCGGCATGTCTTGCTTCGCTCCGGCCGGGAGGTCCGGGAACGTGCTCGGGTCGAACCGCACCACGCCGAACACGAGGACCGGGATGCCGCACGGCGTCCGTCCATTGATCGACAGGTGCACCCACTTGCCGTCGCACAAGCGCCACAGTCGAGCCGAGACGTCGTCGAGGGTCTGGGTCCACACCAGCAGCGCCCGGGAGACGTCGGGCAGGCCGTCCACGTCGAGCTGGACCGTGATCGGGCTGGACCAGGCGTTGACGTCCACCGACGCGGCTGGCGGCAGCTGGTGGGAGTCGAGGTGGTCACGGATGGCGTCGAGGAAGATCATCAGCCGGTTCACGCGGCCACCCCCTCACCGCCGTGCCGCAGATCCGCGACACCCCCATTGGTCACATACGCCTCCAGCGCCTTCACCGTGGCGTCGGAGACCCACCCAGCACGGATGCGCAGCGGCTCACGGATGCCTTCACCCCAGACGTAACCGACACCGGCCTCCGAGTCGCCGATCCGGTTCGCCCAGGCACCGCGCTCGTACGCGCCATCACCCAGCACCATGCCCACGTGCGTCTTGGACGTGACCCGCAGGCACACCCGCCGGGTGAACAGCTCCCGGACCGGGACGGTGTCCTTGGTGGGCTCCTGGACGTAGCCACGGACCGAGATCCCCAATGCCCGCCCTTGGGTGGTCAGCAGCGCGACACGTTCCACAATGGCCTCACGGGTCTTGCGGTCGGTGTACTTGGTCAGCGCGCCGATCTCGTCGAACTCCAACAGTTCCAACGGATACTCCCTCGACACCGGAATCGTCCGAAGCCGACCAGCGAACGCGCGCTTGCGCGATTCCATCTCCCCCACCAGGCCGTCAAGCAGCTCTACCGCGTCCTTGCCACCGACCGCGTACCGGGAGAAGATCCCGCGCCCGTAGGCCAGCTCCATGCCCTTGGGGTCGATCCCGGACATGCGCACCACTCCCGCGCGGATCGCTGGAGCAGCAGCGACCAGCGGGCACCACATGACGCTGTTCTTGCCCGCCCCGGAGGCACCGGCGGTCAGGCAGTGCGCGCCGGAGCCCAGCAGCGGCACCCGCCAGTCACGCCCGTACTCGGTCCGCCCGGCCCAGACATTCCGCAGATCCACACCGGTCGAGTCGACGCCGTCCGGAACCTGGGGGCCGGCCACCCCGCCGCTGAGCAGGTCACGGCGTTGGAAGTCGATCGAGACGACGTTGGGGGCCAGCTCGCGAACCTGACAGCGAGCGACCTTCCGCGCGACAGCCAAGGCACGAGCGGCGTCGTCGAAGTCCTCCGGCTTCTGCCCGGCCACCAGTTCCACCCGCACCTCGTCCCAGGAGGCACCAGAGCGGACGCCAAGCACCTTGGGCAATCGGGTGCCAGAACGAGGAGAGGTCGAGCGGGAGAGCGCGCGTCGGCGGCCGACGAGGTTAACGTTCACCACTACCGGCAGCGCCTCGTCTCGTACCGACAGGCCGCAGGCGTGCAGCCACTCCGGCAGCTTCCGGCCGTAGACCGCCCATCGGGCCCACCAGGAGCGCAGGAACCGCCCGTACCACTGGTCGAACGAGACCGAGTCAATCGCCCACCACGCCGTGAAGACGACCGCGAGACTGCCGAGGATGATCGCAAGGGAGAGCCAGCCGACCAGCGCGCACCAAGCGTAG
The DNA here is from genome assembly GCF_041346945.1 of Amycolatopsis sp. cg9. Lineage (NCBI taxonomy): Bacteria > Bacillati > Actinomycetota > Actinomycetes > Pseudonocardiales > Pseudonocardiaceae > Amycolatopsis > Amycolatopsis sp. cg9. The sequence continues at coordinate 1,199,479 of NZ_CP166850.1, forward strand.
ACCGCGACGACGGCGAGGCTGGTCCGCCACCGCGTCACGACCTGCGCGAGCATCCACACCACGGCCTTGCACAGCCACCACAGCGCGACGAACACCACGGCCGCCGCAGCCAGAGCTTCCAGAATCGACGCCAGGGCGCGGCCGATCTTGTGTAGCACCCACACACCGAGCCCCAGCCCAGCCAGAGCCACCACCGCGAAGCCGGGAGACATCACCGACCACCCCGCTTCACGTCGAGGTCCAGCGGCAGCATTCCCGAGCAGGGGGCGCACTGGGTCTCGCCGGGCAGGAGTTTGGCGAAGCGTTTGCAGGAAGCGCAGCGCGTTCGGGTGACCCCCGTTGACGCTCGCCCGTTGTCGTCGTTTAGCGTTGTCATTGTTCACTTCCGCTGGTTGTGGACAGCGCAGGAGCGGCAAGGTTGGTAGCCAGGCACCGCTTCTGCGCCTTAACGGATCACACGCACCCGGAACAGGACGTGCTTCATCACCGCACGTCATAGCGTGCGTTTTTCGCTACTAATGTTGACTTTTCGGTCGTCTACATGCGACTAATCAGCGGGCGTTCCTTCCGCCTGAAGTTCCGCCGAGATCTCACCCGCATTCCGTTCCTCGTATCCTGCCCAGTACAACGCCTCGTGGTGATGACCCCGGTCGACGTCCGCGACAGCCTTGTAGAGCCGTGCGTTGCCGAGACGGAACGCCAGCCACACCGGCGGGTTCGCGTCGTTCGGTGGCCGGCGGTCCATCACGACCTCGTGGGCGTCCAGCAGCGTCTTCGGCTCACCCTTGCGCACGGTCATGCCTCTCCGCGCGGGCTTCCAGCAGGGCCGCCAGGTCCTCGGCGTGGTCGCGGAGCCGGCGAAGGAACACCGCGCACCCCACCCAGGCGGTCTGGTCCTCCGGTGGCACCAGCGTCACCACGCACAGCCCACCAGCCAGCACCAGGACCGGCGGATGCGACGCGCCCGTCCCGGTCTCCTCCACCGTCACCTCGGTCCCCGCCCCGACTGTCCAGCGCAGCCCCAGCCCGTCCCACGTTGCCGTCATGTCCTTCCCATTCCCGGGCCAGGTCGGCGAACCCCTCGGCCGCCGACTCCAACGCCGCCACACACCACCAGGGCAACCCGCGCGACTGCGCCAGCTCGTGCCACGCCCGCGACACCCGCCGAGCAGCATTCGCCGTGTTGGTTGCCGCGACCGGTGACAGGACCGCACGGCCGTGTTCCCACGCGGCCATGTAGTCCCGATACGCCTGCTCCCACGCCTCGACCCGCTCGCGGAAGCCCATCACTGTCACGCCGCCTTCGCCGTCTCACCGGACCGAGACGGCTTGCTCGCGGCCTGCTTGAAGCCGGTCGCGCGGAACACGTAGGACTGGTACTTGAACTCGCCCTGCCCCGCCACGCGCGGTTCCGCCGTCAGGCCGTCCAGCTCAATCGGCCGCATCCCCGGCAGCGCCTCCGAGGTGGTCGGCACCGGCTGGACGTCGGCGAGAAGGGTGATCTCGAACGAAGCCCGCTTCGCCCGAGTCTCCGCCGGATCGGTGACCATCACCTTCCACTGCCGCTTACCCGTCACCTCGTCGACCCGCTGCCGCACCGGGCGATTGGCGGCTCGGTCCTCCCGCGACTGGTACTCGTTGTCCGGCGACACTTCGCCCACCATCACCAGGCCCTGCGTGAACGCGTCGTCGAAGTCGATGCTGAACCGGTGTCCCTTGTCGATAGCCATGCTGAATCCCTTGTGTCGTCTGTTAGTTGGTTTCTTCGGGCGGTTCTCCGCCTCGTGCCGCTGCGGCGTCCAGTGCCGCGCTCACTTCGTCCAGTTCCCTCCGCAGTACGGCGATGGCGTCGGAGTCCACGAGCAGGACCACCGGGAACGCCTTGCCGAACCGGACTTCCGCGCGGTTTGCGTATGTCAGCGCCCGGACACGAATCGGCAGATCAGCCGTGACGTGGATCTGAACCGTGTCGCGCATGCCACGCCGCGCCTACGCCGCACGTCGGCGAGGGACCGCCCGCTTGTCCAAGCCAGCCGGCCGGACGGCGGTTTCAATGGTCACGCCTACCTCCTCGGTGTCCTGGCACCGGGCCTGCCCCGGCAACCTGACACCCAGACTCCGCCAAAAGGCGGGACGTGATCACCACGTGGCGGGACATCTTGGGACGTCCCTGGTACCGTCGAAGACGTCCCTACACGTCCCAAGGGGTGGCGATGCCGAACGAACGCCTGCGTGACGCACTGCTGCGCAACGGCCTGACGCTGGAGCAGGTCGCCAAGGCTGTCGGGGTCGATCAGAAGACCGTCGAGCGCTGGATCACCAAGAACCGGACGCCCTACCCCAAGCACCGGCACAAGATCGCCGCCATGGCACGCGAGTCGGAAACCTACCTGTGGCCGGACTCGGTCGCCCCGGAGCGCAAGGCCGAGACGGCCGCCGCCGAGCTGGTGCAGGTCTTCCCGCACCGCAACGCCGTCCCCGTCGAGCTGTGGGACCGGCTGATCAAGGAAGCATCGGAGACCGTCGAGATTCTGGTACACGCGGCGTTGTTCCTGGTCGAACGCCCGCGGTTCATCAAGGACCTGACGGCCAAGGCCGAGGCCGGCGCGAAGATCCGGCTCGTATTCGGAGATCCCGACGGCGACAGCGTCGCGCTGCGCGGCGAGGAAGAGCAATTGGGCGACGGGACGCTTGCGGCGCGCATCCGCAACGCCCTGGCGTTCTACCGGCCGCTGATCGGCGTCGACGGCGTGGAGATGCGGTTCCACAACACGACGCTCTACAACTCAATCTTCCGGTTCGACGACGAGATGATCATCAACACGCATGTATACGGGTTCCAGGGAGCCCACGCGCCATCCCTCCACCTGCGCAGACTCTCCGCCGGGGACCTCTTCGAGACCTACTCGGAGAGCTTCGAGTCAGTCTGGAACCTCGCCAAGCCGGCCACCTTCTAGGAGGCAGCATGACCCGAGTCGACTACTACAACGACCCGAACGCACCCAAGGCCAACAACATCGCAGTAGCGGTGTCAGCGTTCATCCAGGATGACGAAGGCCGGATCCTGATGATCAGGCGCACCGACAACGACCTGTACTCCATCCCCGGCGGCCAGCTCGAACTTGGCGAAACGTTGGCGCAGGCGGCCGTCCGGGAGGTCCACGAGGAGACCGGCATCCAGTGCAAGGTCACTGAGGTGATCGGTCTGTACTCAGACCCTAAGCATGTCATCGCCTACGACGATGGCGAAGTCAGGCAGGAGTTCTCAATCTGCTTCCGTGCCACCCCGGCGGGCGGAAACCTTCGAACCAGCAGCGAAAGCAAAGAAGTCTTTTGGATTAGCGTTTCGGAACTGGAGAATATTAATATTCATAAATCGATTCGACTAAGAATCGAACATGCGATCAAGAGAAAATTATTGCCTTACTTTACCTGAGAAAAGACGTTAGTCTAACTTCTTCTGTCATCTAACCCCTGGGCGTGCACGCAAATTCACCACATTACTCATCATCCATAGACGGCACCAGCGGTTGCGCTGCAGCCCAGTTGTCAACAAATTCTCTCCCGCTTTCCGTAAACTGATACACGTCAACCAAGGGCATTGGACCCACCCTCGGAGCATGACTCTCCACCTTTCTCAGGTAGCCGTCTCGCAAGAGGTAGCGTACGGAGATCTCGGAGCCGCCGCCGAGGATGAAGTAATCATACGGGTCGCCATCTTCGTCCAACAACTCACCATTCGAGCGGCGTTCCGCATACGCTTCAATCAGACGCTTTTCAATGTCCCCATAGCGATTATTTATGACGGACAAATTTGCTTTGTAGTGACGCAAAGCAACCCGATCAATCTGCCCCGGCTTGTTACCCTTTCGCCGATGACACGTGGGACAGAGGGCAATCAAGTTATCGAACTCATGCTTTCGTACTTCAGCCCAATCTACAATGTGATCTATGTCGACTGGATGCTGGCGGCAAGTTGGTACCGCACACCTATAGCCCGCCTCGATAAAAACTTGCCTGCGAAGCGCGAGAGGAATCGCCGGACGGTCGTCTGCCATGCCAGCATCCTACGCTTCACGGCTCCGCACTTCATCTTCAAAGTTAGGCGGACACGAACCAATGCGCGCACTGAGTCGTCAGTACCAGAGCTTACTGATCCTATAGGTTGCACAAGCGTGCGAGCTGACATGCACATCCGTCACCCTGACCAAGTGACCAAACAAACCTCGTACGAGATCAAGGCAATCATCGGTAAGGCGAGGTTGACCAGTCCTGCCAGTGTTCCACGAATAGGCCCTCATAGGTGCCCCGTGCGCAAAGTGATGACGTACTGTGACTATCTCGTCCACCAGGTTTTTGACTGCCGGACCACCCATGTTTCGCTGGGACCAGTTCCAGTCATTGATCGGATCGTACCCCGTAGAGGTATAGATCAGAGTTCGCGAGTTATCATATTTCGGAGTATTGAATTTTTTTAACTCGACTTCGACTTTAGGAATGAACAGATCCGCAAGGGCCGTATAGCGACTATCAAGAGGATCAGCGACGGCCGCAAGGAAGTCCTTGACGAGGTTTTCGAGATAGGTCTCCCACGCCGCAACATGTGCCGCGAGACAAGCCGCATATTGAACTTTGCGCTCATGAGTCGTAAATTTTCCACGCGTCCTTCGCACATTATTGCGCAAGGTTTCCGCATTAGATACCGATACTCGATATTTGACTCTCGCAGGGGAGGGCATCAGAATCACAACGCATCAACGAAGTCTTCGAGCGCTTCGAGGTAACTGCGCAAAGGATCAGGGTTTACCTGAACCCGCTCACCAGCCACCTGCTTTGGACCCGCAGTCATTTTATGGAGAGGAATACCCAGCATTGCTGACACAATACATGCACCATGATAATCGGGAACGGTGATAAATGCGCTCTCCGGCTTGCTTCTAGGATTCGCGAAGATTGATCGATTGTGCCGATAGATCTTACTTACTGTATCTTCAATGGTATTTGCGACCGCCTGAAATGCCTTACTTGGCTTTCCTTCATATTTTGTCACACGGTTGCTAACAAACGTGTGCAAGAGGGGAAGGTCGACCCCTTCCTCTCGCGCCCTACGCGAGAAGCTGATCCGCGAGTAAGCAGACACCTTGCTGTCGCCGACTCCGTAGACCAGCGCCACCACGTTCTCAATCGCACGACGAGAACTGTCATCCGCAGTAAACGGAATAACGATGTTCCTAGTTGCAGCAAGACCCAACTGCGTGTAAATAGCAAAGCTTGGGTTGCAGTCAAACATAAAGACAGCCGGACGATCACCACTCCTCGCCGCCAATGCGACCGTGAGATCTTTAATCCATTCCGTGACTTTCTTCCATGAATCTACAGGGATTGCCAGTTGAGACGTCTGACGTATTGCCTCAGCCAAGATTTCAAGTAGATTGTCGCCGCATACCAAATACAGATTTTCCGGGATGTTTTTGTTAACAGTCACTGGATGACTAACGTAAGGTTCTACGTTCTCAATCTGTCGAAACGGCGAACTGAGGCGAGCTTCGATGTACCCTGCAACTGTCGCGCGTTCCGGCCTGGAGATCAGCTCATGCATCGCAGTCGGACTTGTCCGATAGCCGCCCAGAAGAATCTCACTCACGTTCGCCTGCGGACACAGATCGATAACGTAGACGTCGACGTCGTCGTTTCGGTGGGCATATTCGGATGACGCAATAAAGCAGAGGTAGCTCTTGCCTACGCCACCTTTGTTGTTCCAGAACGCGTAAGACGTCACCCGAGGGCCCCAACTCTGCTCAGACTGTATTGGCGCCAAATCGTACACCGCCCGTAGTCGTATACTGCCGAACTTGGCTCTACTGGATCAAGGGCGCGCCGCCGCTGGCGGCGCGCCTGTCGCCTACGTAGCCCCTCGCCTGGGCGGCCGCATCCGCTTCCGACACGGCGGGCTGCCGCTCCGCTCCGCCCGCCGGCCGGGCGGTGCGGCCGCCAGCGGGTCACCTGGCGCAGCGCCGCACGGCGGCACACGGGTCCCCAGAGCCAACGTCGGCCTCCTCTGCGAGCGGTCGTGACATACGGGTCGTTCGTGACTCGATCTCCGTTACGCACCGTCGCAAGAGACCTCCATCCCGAAGCCGGATCGTGACAACGGCCGGTAGCACCGCGTCAAGACGATGAAGCGTGTCTTGCCCCGGCACCACCGGCCGCGTGGAGGCTTCGTATCGGGATGCAGGGCAGGGTGTGGCGTCGGTCGCCAGGCCGTCTCCAGGCCGTCAGAGGTCAGGAAGAGGCGGGCAACCGCGAGAACTGATGACAGACAAAACCGCAGCTCAGCGTACCTAAGAGGCGGAGACGCCGAGGTGCAGAAGAGGCCAGGAGCAGATCATCGCGATCTGGCTGGCCATGTACGCCTAGCTGCGGTTCACCCGCGCATGTGAGCGGTGACCGCCTCGAAGTCCAGGTTCCACGGACGTGCCGTCCCGTCCGATCCCGCGCTCAACAGGCGTCCGTCCGGCAGGAACGTCGTCGCCTGGATCGGGGCCAGGTGCCCGGACAGGGAGGCCTCCAGGCGTGGGTGGTGGGGGTTGGTCAGGTCGATGATCCGGACCGTTGTGCTGCGGTCGATCACCGCCAGCCGCCGCGCTCCGGCGTCGAAGGCCGCTGCTTGGAAGCTGCTCGGGGGCAGTGGCAGTGCACCCAGCTCGCGGGGCTCGAGGACGTTGCTCGTGTCCCACAACCGCAACTGCTCGTCCCCGTAGACGTCGGCGATCGCCATGAAGCCCTGGGCCGCGTCGAAGATCACGTTGCCGATTCCGCGCCACGTCGTGGTCAGGCGGGCCTCGTCCGTCAAGGTCCAGACCTGGATCGACGCCGTGTCCCACTCCTGCAAGCCGGTGAACACCGTGTGGCCGTCCGGGCCGAAGGCGATCGACCTGGTCGGGGGCAGCTCGGCGAGTAGCCGGGGCGCGTCGCCGTGGTCGATCGCCAGCAGGCGCGTCGGGTGCCCGTCCGCGCGAAGCGCCAAAACCCTTCCCGTGGGGTCGATGCGGGCGGCCTCGGCGTCCGGGAACGTCGCGGCCGGCGCTGCCGGGTTCGCCACGTCGAAGAGCTCGATGACGTTGTGCGGTCGCGACACCGTGAGCCAGCGGCCGTCCGGGCTGAACGCGATCGCCGGTTGGGGGCCCAGGGCGCCGGGGATGGTGGCCAGGCGGCGGTAGTGCGGCACGTCCCACACCTGCACGGCCGCCGCCGTGGTGAACGCGAGCAAACGGCCGTCGCGGCAGAGCGCGGCGTCCCGGATGGTGGTCGAGAAGTCGATGCGGTCGCCGGCCGCGGCCGCGCTCAGCACCAGGTCACGGGCCTCGTCGGTCGGGGCGATCCGGTACGCCGCCAGCGCCAGGCGCGCGGCCTCGCCGGAGTCGGTGAGGAGGAAGCCACGGCCTTGCGACACCATGCGTTGCGACGTCGCGAGCGCGGCCTGCTCCGTGGCTTGGCGCCGGGCGGACACCCCGTACGCCGTGACGGCCGCGATGAGCACGACCAGAACCGCGACGGTCGTCGTCAGCAGGCGGCGGCGGTTCGCCCGGCGTCGCTCGGCGTTCCGCTCGCCGTCCCGCAGAGCGGTCGCGGCCTCCAAGAACGCGCGCTCGACGCCGTTCAAGCTCGCCTCGTTGCCCGCGCGCCACGTCAGAGCGGCGTCCAGGCGCGCGCCGCGGTAGAGGGCGCCCGGGTCGCGGTCGAACGTCTCCCATTCGCCGGCGGCTCGGGTCAGGCGGCGGTGGACCTGCATGCCTTCGCGGTCTTCGGTGAGCCAGTCCCGCAGACGCGGCCAGTGCCGCAGCAGTGCTTCGTGGGTCAGCTCCACGCTGTCGCGGTCGAGGCTCACCAGGCGCGCCGCGGCGAGGCGGTCCAGGACCTCGCGCACCGCGGGTTCGTCGCCCAGCTCGTCGCGCGCGACCCGCCGTTTCACCACGGGGGAACCGATTTCCGACGCGACCAGGCGGCGGCACAGGTGCCGCAGCGTCTCCCGTTGCGCCGGGGTCAAACTCTCGTACGTCGCTTCCGCTGTGCGGGCCAGCGCGTGCTCGATGCCGCCGGTGCGCTCGTAGCCGTCGAGGGTCAGGCGCATGCCGCTGCGGCGCCGCCAGGTTTCCCGCAGCGCGTGCGACAGCAACGGCAGCACCGCGGGCTGGCTGGTCGCCTCGGCGACCAGCCTCGTGACGAGTGCCGTGTCGACCGCGCAGCCGGCCGCCGCGGCCGGGCGGACGATCGCTTCACGCAGCTCGTCCGGGCGCATCGGGCCGATCAGGATCTGGGCGTCGGTCAGCGCGCCGGCCAAACCCTCGTGGAAGGCGCAGTGCTCGTAGAAGTCCGCCCGGATCCCGAGGACCACGCGGGTACCGCCCACGGCCGAGCCGACCAGCTCCGAGAGGAACTCCGCTCGCTCGGCGGGATCGGTGCACAGGGTGAAGCACTCTTCGAACTGGTCGACCACGACCACGCGGTCGCGTCCCGCCGGCTGGGCTGCGTACTCACGCAGGGGATGCGCTCCCGGCGTGAAGAAGACGTGCTCGCCGGTCAGTCGCGGGATCAGGCCGGCCCGCAGCAGCGAGGACTTGCCGGCGCCCGAAGGACCGAACACCGCCACCAGCGGGCGGCGCGACAACCGGTCGAGCAGGTCGTCGACCAGCCGGTCACGACCGAAGAAGCGGTCGGCGTCCCCGGTCTGGAACGCCGCCAAGCCCACGTAGGGCGGCTGCTCCCCGGGAGCGGTCTCCGAGTCCTCGAGCGCCAGCTCCGCGGCGGTCTCGTGCCAACGCCGTTCCCAGGCTTCGACCTCCCCGCCGCACGCCCGGACGTACCCGAGGGTCACCGGCAGTGTCGGGAGCCGCTGCCCGCCCGCGGCGTCGGACAGCGTGGTGGACGAGTAGTGCGCGCGCCGCGCCAGCTCCCGGTAGGTCGGGGTGCCCGCCTGGACCCGCAAGGCCCGCAGCTCGGCCGCGAACCGGGCCAAGCCGTCTTCGGCCGGCTCCAGCGGTCGTTCTCGTCGCGGCACGAAGCTCCCCGTGGCTCGTCTTTGTCCGGGCTCCATTGTGCGCGCACAGCGAAAGGGGCTTCGCTCGCACTCCCCAGCGAACGAAGCCCCTCCTCGGCAACCGGTCTCAGCCGAACATGCCCGGCTGGTACTCGCCCGCCGGGTTCTGGACGATCACGTTCAAGCGGTTCCACGCGTTGATCATCGCCACCAGCGAGATCAGCGCGCCGATCTGCTCGTCGTCGAAGTGCTTGCGGACCTCCGACCACGTCGAGTCGCTGACGCCGGTGTGCGCGTCCGCCAGGCGGGTTGCCTCCTCTGTCAGGGCCAGGGCCGCGCGCTCGGCCTCGGTGAACACCACCGCTTCGCGCCAGGCCGCCACCATCGCCAGGCGGACCGCCGTCTCGCCGTTGGCCGCCGCGTCCTTCGTGTGCATGTCGAGGCACATTCCGCAGCCGTTGATCTGGCTCGCGCGGATCTTCACCAGCTCCTGCGTCGCCTTCGGCAGGGAGGACTCCTCGACCGGGCGGGACGCCGCGATCAGGCGCTTGACGAACTTGGCGGTGATCTCGTTCTCGAACATGTTGAGCCGCGCTTCCATCGTTCTTCCCTTCCGTCTTCCGGTTTCACAGCCATGACGAGGACGGCGGCGAGGTTGTGACAGCACGGTGAGTGGCGCCGGTCACATCCACACCTTCGCGCCAACCCCGCGGCCCCGATCACGCCGGGGACCGCCCGCCCGACCTGCGGCGACACCACGGACGTGGCCAGTCGGGGCGCCTTCAAACGATCACCTTCGGGGGTCACCCACGGGGACACCACGACGGTTGCCGTGATCGGCAGCGCGGCCGACGGTGGCTTCACCAAGGACCCAACGCGCGAAAGGAGCCGCACCGCGATGGCCAAGACCATGCAGCCCCAGGAGCTCATCGACAGTGCCGTGGTCGACCCGGACGGCAACAAGCTCGGGAAGGTCGGCACCGTCTACCTCGCCGACGCGACGCACCAGCCGGAGTGGATCACCGTCAAGACCGGGCTCTTCGGCACCAAGGAAAGCTTCGTCCCGCTCTCCGGCGCGCACACCGACCGGGACGGCGTCCACGTCCGGGTCGACAAGGACAGCGTTTCCGACGCGCCCCGCATCGACGCCGACGGGCACCTCTCCCCCGAGGAGAGCGCCCAGCTCTACCGCCACTACGGCCTGCCGGTGCCCCGCACCTCACCCGACGGCCGGATGCCCGCGGGCCGCACGGGCGAGACGGGCAAGACGGGCGAACGCGACCGGGCCGGCGACCGCCGGCAGGCCAAGGGCGAGTCCGGCATGGACGACAAGGGCAGCATGACCCGCTCCGAGGAGCGGCTGAACGTCGGGACCGAGCAGGTCGAGACCGGTCACGTGCGGCTGCGCAAGTACGTCGTCACCGAGGAGCAGCAGGTCACCGTCCCGGTGCGGCACGAAGAAGTGCGCATCGAGCGCGAGCCGATCACCGAGGCCGACGGCGAGGCCGAGATCGGCGAAGCCGAGCAGGACGTCGTCCTCCACGCCGAGAAACCCGTCGTGCGCAAGGAAACCGTGCCGGTCGAGCGGGCGCGGCTGCGGACCGAGTCGGTCACCGAGGAGCAGACCGTTTCCGGCAAGGTCCGCAAGGAGCAGTTCGAAGTCACCGACGACGAAGGCAAGCGCCGCCGGTAGAGCCGCCGCGGGGTGGCCGGTCCCCGATACCGGCCACCCCGTGGTCACGACTTCGCGTGCTCGAGGCGGGGCAGACCCGCGATCAGCTGCAGGCCCTTCTTCCGCATCGACGGCGGGAACGGCGGCATCGACAGGGTCAGGACCTGGTCCCAGCCGTGGATGCGGAGCTCGAACTTCACCAGGAAGCCGCTCTTCGGCTCGGTGATCGCGACGTGCGTGCGCGGCACGCCGAAGAGCGCCTTGCCGGGGCCGCCGGTGTGCACGTCGGCCTCGAAGAACAGCAGCTGGCGGTCGGTCAGCAGCAGGTAGAGCTCGCGCTGGGACGTGATCGAGAACATCGTCCCGCCGCTCAGGACCGCGGTCGCGATGCCGAGCGCGAAGTGCTCACCCAGCACCTTCCGCAGCGAGCCGACCTTGGCCATGGCGATCACTTCGGGCGTTTCGCCCGGTTGCATCATCGGTGCGGCGGTTTCCAGCAGACGTCTTTCGCGGCGTGCGCCCATCGCGGGTCCTTCGGGGAGTTCGGGAAGCGGACGCGCAAGGCTAGATCGCCGCCACCGCCCGGTTTCCGCCACCCCACCGAAGGATCCGCGCAAAACGTCCATTCAGGACTTGAGCATCGGCGCCGCCAGGAACTGCTCCGGGATCGCGAACGCGTCCACCAGGGTCCGCGCGTGCGGGCGCAGCTGCGCGCACAACCCGTTCACCGCCGCGGTGACGGCTTTCCCGCGCGACGCCGTCAAGCGGCCGTGGCCCAGGAACCAGGCCAGGTCCTCTTCGATCGCCGACAGCGCGTACAGGTCGCAGACGCGCTCCAGCAGCGTGCGGGCGTCCGGGTCTTCGCAGCGCTCGATCGCCGCCACGAACGCCGACAGGACCAGGCGCTCGACGTGGACGCGGCCGGCGCGCAGCACGTGGTCCTGCGCCGAGTTGAACACGCCGAACGGGTCCGAAGCCGCCTTGCGCAGGCGTTTCGCCACGCCCTCCACGACGTGTTCCTCGCGGTCCTCGAACAGCCGGAGCTGCCACTCGCGGCGGAAGAAGACCTCCGCGTCGGAGCCCTCGGTCAGCGCCTCGACGGCCTTGCGCGCCGACGTCCGCTCCAGGACCGCGCTGACCACCTGCTCGGCGAAGAACCGCGCGGTCGCCAGCGGCGAGAGGTCTTGGAAGTCCTGCTTGTAACTGGTCAGAAGCCCCTTCGCGACCAGCTGCAGCAGCACCGTGTTGTCGCCCTCGAACGTCGTGAAGACGTCGGTGTCGGCCTTCAGCCCGGGCAGCAGGTTCTCCGCCAGGTAACCCGAGCCGCCGCAGGCCTCGCGCGCCGCCTGGATCGTCGCGGTCGCGTGCCAGGTGTTGAGGGCCTTCATCCCGGCCGCGCGCGACTCCAGTTCGCGCTGCTCCTCCTCGGGCGCCGCGGAGTCGATGTCGTGCAGCTTCGACACCAGCTCCTCCTGCGCGAAGTGCAGTGCGTACGTCTTCGCCAGCGCCGGCAGCAGTTTCCGCTGGTGGGCGAGGTAGTCGAGGATGACGACCTCGTCGCCGTCCGGGGTCAGGAACTGGCGGCGGTGCTCGCCGTAGCGGATCGCCAGTGCCAGCGCGCGTTTCGTCGCGCTGCCCGCGCTGCCGCCGACGCTCACCCGGCCGCGGATCAGCGTGCCCAGCATGGTGAAGAACCGGCGGCTGTCGCTTTCGATCGGGCTCGAATACGTCCCGTTCTCGTCGACGTCGCCGAAGCGGTTCAGCAAGGCCTCGCGCGGGACGCGGACGTGGTCGAAGCTCAACCGTCCATTGTCGACACCGTTCAGCCCGGCCTTCGGGCCGCAGTCCTCGATGGACACCCCCGGCAGCGGTTTCCCGTCGCCGTCCCGGATCGGCACCATGAACGCGTGCACGCCGCGCGATTCACCGCCGGTGACCAGCTGGGCGAACACCACCGCCAGCCGGCCGTCGCGGGCCGCGTTGCCGATGTATTCCTTCTGCGCCATGTGGTCCGGCGTGTGCACGACGAACTCGCCGTCGGCGTACGTCGCCGTCGTGCGCAGGTGCTGGACGTCGGAGCCGTGACCGTGCTCGGTCATCGCGAAGCAGCCCAGCAGGTCGAGGTTCATGATCGAGCGCAGGTAGCGCTCGTGGTGCCGTTCGGTGCCGAGCAGCTGGACGGCGCCGCCGAACAGTCCCCATTGGACACCGGCCTTGACCATCAGGGAGAGATCGCCGTAACCCAGCATCTCGAACGACGTGACCGAGCCGCCGACGTCGCCGCCACCGCCGTACGCCGGGTCGAACCCCAGGCCGGGCCGGTCGGTCGCGGCGAGCGCGCGCAGTTGGTCGAGCACCTGCGCGCGGTGCGGCTCGGTGGCGAGGTCGACCGGGTCGCGGAACTCCGTGTCGGTCATCTGCGCCCGCACCCCGCGGCGCAGCTCGGCCCAGCGACCGTCGAGGACGGCGGTCAGCGAGTCCGGGTCCACTTTCGACGGCACTTCGGGGACGTCCACGGCTACCTCCGGAAAGGACTGACGGCAGGCTTCCTACTCGTTGGTAGTAAGCCTGCCGCAGCCCCGTCGGCCCCGCAGGTTCAGCACGGCGGGAAACCCCTAAACGTGGACTTCTTCACGCCAGGTCGGGGCCCTTCGAGCGCAGGTCGTCAACCTTGCTCATCGCCTCGCGCAGCTCGCCCAGCCAGCTGTCGGCGTGCTCGCCCACCAGCCGGACCGCCCACGCCAGCGCGTCCGAGCGAGACCGCGCGACACCCGCGTCCACCAGCGTGTCGAGCACCAGCCGCTCCGGCTGCCGCAGGCGCGTCATCACCGGGGCCGAATGCGTCGTGAACAGCGCCTTCGTGCCGCCGAGGCGGGCACCCCACGCGACCTTGCGCTGGTAGCGGTGCTCCGCCTGGCGCGCGATCTCGATGCGCTCGTCGCGCGTCTCCTCGCGGAACCGGCTGATCCGGCCTTCCTCCGCCGCCGCGCGGGCCGCGTCGTCGGCGTGTTCTCCGCTCAACGCCGGCAGCTCGCCGACCACGATGATCTCCTCGCGGTCGACCGTCACCTCCGGGGCTCCGGTGAACCAGCCGTCGGGCAGACGCCCGCCGAACCAGGCCGCCGCGTCTTCCGCCGAAGGCACTTCGGCCTGCTGCCAGCCTCGGCTACCTCGCCAGCCTCGTCCCATGGTCGCCACCTCCGCGATTACATGATTACAACGCTGCTGACGCTACGCCGAATGCAAGAGCAACAGGGACGCGTTCACCCAGGGCGATCAGAGCTGAGCGGTCAAGGCCGCCGCCGACGTGACCGGCCGGTCGCAGACGTACCCGCGGCAGACGTAGGCCGCCGCACCGCCGTCGACCAGGGGCCGGTCCGCCAGCAGGGGGACGCCGGGCGCGTCCGGCTCGCCGGCCAGCACGATGCCGCCGCCGTGCACCCCCCGCGCCGCGGCCAGGCGCAACGCCGGGTCCGCGCCGACCACCGCCACCTGCACCGGACCGGCCTGCAGCGCTTCGGCGACCGACAGCCAGTGCCCGGCGAACCGCGGCACCCGCGCGGCCAGCACGCCGACGCGGCGAAGCGCCTGCTCGGCGGCGTCGCGGTACCGGCCCGCGTCGGCGTGCCCCGCGAGCGCGGACGCCGTCAGCAACGCGCCGGCCAGCGCGGACGCCCCGGCCGGGCTCGCGTTGTCCCCCGGGTCGGCCGGGCGCTGGACCAGCGTTTCGGCGTCGTCGGCGGTGTCGAAGTACGCGCCGGGGACGTCCGGGGACGCGAAGTGCGCGAGCGCGAGGTCGAGCAGCCGCGTCGCCTCGGTAAGCCACTTCGCCGCGCCGGTCGCCTGGTGCACGGCGAGGAACCCGTCGGCGACGCAGGCGTAGTCCTCGAGCACCCCGGCGGACTCGCCGACGACGCCGTCGCGTGAGCTGCGCCGCAACCGGCCGTCGACGACGTGGACCCGCAGCAGCAACTCGGCCGCCTCGACCGCACCCTGGATCCACTGTGGACGATCCAGGGCGACCCCTGCCTCGGCCAGCGCCTTGATCGCCAGGCCGTTCCAGGACGCGATCACCTTGCCGTCCCGGCCCGGCTGCGGCCGCCGGTTCCGCGCCGCCAGCAGGGGAACGCGGATCGACTCCGGCAGGTCACCGAACAGGCGCAGCGTCGACGAGCCGTGTTCGAAGGTCCCTTCCTCGGTGACGCCGAACAACTCGGCGGCCGCCCCGGCGTCGTCGCCGAGCACCTCGTGCAGCTGCGACGGCGTCCAGACGTAGGTCAGGCCTTCGACGCCGTCGGTGTCGGCGTCCAGTGAGGACGCGAAGCCGCCCTCCGGTGTCCGCAGGCCCTCGAAGAGGAATTCCGCGGTCCCGGCGGTGACCCGCGCCGCCGTCGCCGAGCCGGTCCGGCGCCAGAGGTGCGCGTAGAAGCCGAGCAGCAACGCGTTGTCGTACAACATCTTCTCGAAGTGCGGCACGAGCCATTCGGCGTCCACGGAGTAGCGCGCGAACCCGCCGGCGAGCTGGTCGTACAGGCCACCGCGGGCCATTGCCTCGGCCGTCTTGTCCACCAGAGACAGCGCGGCCGGGGATCCCGTCCGCTCGTGGTGGCGCAGCAGGAATTCGAGCACCATCGACGGCGGGAACTTCGGCGCGCGGCCGAACCCGCCGTTGACCGGGTCCGCCTCCTGCGCCAGCTTCGTCACCGCGGCGTCGAGCACCGCTTCGTCCACAACGGACTCCTGGAGCGGGCCGGTCTGCTCGGCGAGGTGCGCGACGATCTGCTTCGCGCCCTCGAGGAGTTCGTCCGGCCGCTCGCCCCACGCCTCGGCAACCGCGGCCAGCAGCTGGCGGAACGACGGCATACCCGGCCGCGGCGACGGCGGGTAGTAGGTGCCGCAGTGGAACGGCTCGCCGTCCGGGGTCAGGAAGCAGGTCATCGGCCAGCCGCCCTGCCCGGTCATCGCCTGCGTCGCGGCCATGTACACCGCGTCGATGTCCGGCCGCTCCTCGCGGTCGACCTTGATGTTGACGAAGTGCTCGTTCATCACGGCCGCGGTTTCGGCGTCTTCGAACGACTCGTGCGCCATGACGTGGCACCAGTGGCACGCGGCGTACCCGACGGACAGCAGGATCGGCACGTTCCGCCGCCGCGCCTCGGCCAGCGCGTCCGGCCCCCACTGCCACCACTCGACCGGGTTGTCCGCGTGCTGGAGCAGGTACGGGCTGGTCGCGCTGGCGAGGCGGTTCATGCCTTCAGGGTCGCACCCCGGAAAAGCGGGCGCGCACGCACCGGCGGCTCGGCCACACTGTGCGGGTGCTGCTGACCATCACCACGACCCGGAACCCCGCCACCGATTTGGGCTTTCTCCTCCACAAGCACCCGGAGAAAGCGCAGTCGGTCGCGCTCTCGGCCGGCACCGCGCACGTCTTCTACCCGGAAGCCGGGCCGCAGCGGTGCACCGCCGCGCTGTTCGTGGAAATCGACCCGGTCGGGCTCGTGCGCGGCGGCGGCACGGCGCTGACCCAGTACGTCAACGACCGGCCCTACGCCGGCGGCTCGTACCTCGCGGTCGCGCTGCGGGCCGCGTTCACGACGGCGCTCGCGGGGCGCTGCGCCGCGCGCCCGGAGCTCGTCGACGAGCTCTTCGACCTCGAGGTCCGCGTGCCGTCGCTGTCCGCGCGCGGCGGGCCCGAGGCCGTGCGCAAGCTGTTCGAGCCGCTCGGCTGGCGCGTTTCGGCCGCGCCGATCCCGCTCGACCCGGAGTTCCCGCAGTGGGGCGAAAGCCGCTATGTCGACCTGACGCTGACCGGCCCCCACCGCGTCGCCGACGCGCTGCGGCACCTCTACGTGCTGCTGCCCGCGCTCGACGGCGACAAGCACTACTGGGTCGGCCAGGACGAGGCCGACAAGCTGCTGCGCGCCGGCGCCGGCTGGCTCGCCACGCACCCCGCGCGGGACCTCATCGCGAACCGCTACCTCGAGCGCCGCCGCCCGGTGGTGAACTACGCGCTTTCGCGGCTGGCCGAGGCCGACGACGTCCCGGCGGAGGCCGAAGCGCTGGTCACCGAGCTGCCTGACCAGCCGGAAAGCCTCGCCTCGCAACGCCACGGCAGCGTGCTCGCCGCGCTGCGGGCCGCGGGCGCCCGGCGCGTGCTGGACCTCGGCTGCGGCTCCGGCGCGCTGCTGCGCGTGCTCGAGAAGGAGCGTTCCTTCGTCGACATCGTCGGCGTCGACGTCTCCGCGGGCGCGCTCGCCATCGCGGAGAAGCGGCTGGGTGGCTACACCCGGGTCACGCTGCGGCAGTCCGCGCTGACCTACGCCGACCCGGCGCTGGCCGGCTACGACGCCGCCGTGCTGATGGAGGTCGTCGAACACGTCGACGAGGAGCGCCTGCCGGCGCTGGAGCACGCGGTGTTCGGGGTCGCGGCGCCGCGCACGGTGGTCGTCACGACGCCCAACGCGGAGTACAACCGGCTGTTCGAGTTCCTGCCGATGGGGCATTTCCGGCACGCCGACCACCGGTTCGAATGGACGCGAGCCGAGTTCCGCGCCTGGGCGGACGGCGTCGCGACCCGGCGCGGCTACGACGTCCGGTACCTGCCGATCGGACCGGTGGACCAGGAATCGGGACCGCCGACCCAGATGGCGGTCTTTTCGACCAGTGAGGAGGTGGCCGCGTGAAGCTGACCGTCCCCGACATGGCGCTCGTCGTGCTCGTCGGCGCTTCCGGTTCCGGCAAGTCGACGTTCGCGCGCACGCACTTCGCCCCGACGCAGGTGCTCTCCAGCGACTTCTTCCGCGGGCTCGTCGCCGACGACGAGAACGACCAGGCGGCGTCCCCCGACGCCTTCGACGCGCTGCACTACGTCGCGGGGAAGCGGCTCGCGGCCGGGCGGACGACCGTCATCGACGCCACGAACGTCCAGCGCGCTTCGCGGGCGAGCCTGGTGAAGCTCGCGAAGGAGCACGACGTGCTGCCCGTGGCGATCGTGCTCGACCTGCCGCTCGGCGTCTGCGTCGCGCGCAACGCGTCGCGGCCCGACCGCGAATTCGGCGACCACGTGGTCCGGCGGCAGCGCGGCGAGCTGCAGCGGTCGCTGAAGTCGTTGGAGCGCGAGGGGTTCCGGCGGGTGCACGTGCTGCGGTCGGAAGCCGACGTGGCCGAGGCGGAGCTCGTCGTCGAGCCGCTGCGCAACGACAAGCGCGAGCTGACCGGCCCCTTCGACGTGATCGGCGACGTCCACGGCTGCGCGGCCGAGCTCGAGGAGCTGCTCGCCGAGCTGGGCTACGTCGACGGCGTGCACCCGGACGGGCGGACCGCGGTGTTCGTCGGCGACCTCGTCGACCGCGGCCCGGACACCCCCGGCGTGCTGCGGCGGGTGATGGGGATGGCCGCGGCGGGCACCGCGCTGGTCGTCTGCGGGAACCACGAGCAGAAGCTGGTGCGCGCGCTGCACGGGCGGAAGGTCAACGCCGCGCACGGGCTCGCCGAGTCGCTGGCCCAGCTCGCGGAGGAGAGCGAGGAGTTCCGGCGGCAGGCGCACGAGTTCTGCGACGGGCTGATCGCGCACTACGTCCTCGACGGCGGTGACCTCGTCGTCGCGCACGCCGGACTGCCCGAGCGGTACCACGGGCGCGCGTCCGGGCGGGTGCGCAGCATGGCGCTCTACGGCGACACGACCGGCGAGACCGACGAGTACGGCCTGCCGGTGCGGCTGCCGTGGGCGCGTGACTACCGCGGGTCCGCGATGGTCCTGTACGGCCACACGCCGACGCTCGAGCCGGAGTGGGTCAACAACACGATGTGCCTGGACACCGGGTGCGTCTTCGGCGGGAAGCTGACCGCGCTGCGCTACCCGGAGCGGCAGGTCGTCTCGGTGAAGGCGCACCGGGTCTGGTACGAACCGGCCCGGCCGCTCGACGCGTCGCGGCCGCTGGGCGGGCGCGAGCCGGCGGTGCTGGAGCTGGCCGACGTCACCGGGAAGCGGATCGTGCAGACCGCGCACCACGGCCGGGTCGGCGTCTCGGCGGAGCAGTCGGCGGCGGCGCTGGAGGTGATGAGCCGGTTCGCGGTCGACCCGCGGTGGCTCGCGTACCTGCCGCCGACGATGGCGCCGTGCTCGACGTCGTCGCGGGAGGACTACCTGGAGCACCCCGAGGAGGCGTTCGCCGAGTACCGGGCGGCCGGGGTCGAGACCGTGGTGTGCGAAGAGAAGCACATGGGGTCGCGGGCCGTCGTGCTGGTCTGCCAGGACGGCGTCGGGGCCCGGCGGTTCGGCATCGAAGGCGGCGGCGCGGTGTACACGCGGACCGGGCGGCCGTTCTTCTCCGCCGCGCAGAACGACGAACTGCTGGCGGACGTGCGGACGGCGGCGGCCGGGCTGTTCCGCGAGCTGAACACGGGCTGGCTGCTGCTCGATGCCGAGCTGCTGCCGTGGAGCGCGAAGGCGGGCTCGCTCATTTCGGAGCAGTACGCGTCGGTGGGCGCGGCCGCCCAGGCGGTGCTGCCGGCGGCGGTGTCGGCGCTGACGACAGCGGCCGCGCGCGGCATCGACGTCTCCGGCCTGCTGGCGCGGACGGCCACCCGGTCGTCCACAGTGGACGCCTACCGGACGGCCTACCGGCGCTACTGCTGGCCGACGTCGGGCCTGGACGGCGTCCGGCTGGCGCCGTTCCAGCTGCTGGCGTCCGAAGGGGCGGCCCACCACGACCGGCCGCACGCGTGGCACCTGTCGACGCTGGCGCGGCTGGCCGGACCGCGGTTCCAGCCGACCCGGACGCTCGAGGTGGACCTGCTGGACGCCGCGTCGGTCGCCCGGGGCGTCTCGTGGTGGGAGGAGCTGACCGCCGGCGGTGGCGAGGGCATGGTCGTCAAGCCCGCGGCCAACCTGACGCGGGGGCCGCGCGGCCTGGTCCAGCCCGGCGTGAAGGTGCGCGGGCGCGAGTACCTGCGGATCGTCTACGGGCCGGACTACACGCTGCCGGAGAACCTGGACCGGCTGCGCAAGCGCGGGCTGAACCGCAAGCGCATGCTGGCGCTGCGCGAATACGCGCTGGGGCTGGAGGCCCTGGAGCGCGTCGCGCGGGGTGAACCGCTCTGGCGCGTGCACGAGTGCGTGTTCGCCGTGCTCGCGCTGGAGTCGGACCCGGTGGACCCGCGGCTCTAGCTGTCGGCCTTGGTGGCCG